>BPJO01000012.1 GCA_026004655.1 Phycisphaerae bacterium | reverse complement strand
CCGAAAGCTACTGCGTGCATTTGTATCATTCGTTAAGACAGCGCAAGGTAGCCTGTCATATCGCAGCGGCCTCGTTCGAACCGGGGATCGATCCTGTCGATCGAGTCGAGCTTTCGTTTGACGGTCTGACGCGAAGTGGTCGATACCTCTGCTTTCTGGATTCGCTGGACCAGCACCTCAAAGCCAACTCGTACGATCTGGTGCACGCCATGCTTCCGGTGCGTCGTTGCGATGTGTATCACCCTCAGGCCGGGGTCGAATCGGTCACATTTCCGCGAGCGCACCCGTTGCAACGGTTGACCAACCGTCGACGGGCATGGTTTGCGCGTGTGGAACGCGATCTGCTGGAAGGCAAGCGTCCACCGGTGGTGCTTTGCATGTCGGAACGATCGCGACTGGAAACCCAAAGTACTTTTCTGATCGACACGTCGCGTCTGATCACGCTTTATAACGGGGTAGACAGCGACCGATTCACCCCCGACAACACCCCGTCACAGATCCCACCGAGACTGGTACTGATCGGACAGGATTTCCAACGTAAAGGAGTGGATATTGCCATTCGGGGGATTTCAGAGGTGCCCCAAGTGCGTCTTCAGATCGTCGGGAAGGATGATCCAACGGCTTACGAAAAACTGGCTGATCAACTGGGAGTTCGGGAACGTGTGGAGTTTTGTGGGCCCCGGTCGGACGTACAGAACGTTCTTCGTTGCGCGACAGCCTTGATTCATCCTGCCCGTTTTGAACCGTTCGGAATGGTCGTTCCCGAAGCCATCCTGATGGGGGTTCCCCCGATCGTTTCGCGGATCAGCGGGGCCAGCGAAATCGTCCGGGATGGTATCGACGGGAGAATCGTCGATCAGGAAACGGACTATGTTTCGGCGATCCGGGACGTGCTTCAGAATCATCCGACGATGCGTGAAGCTTGCCTGAAACGACGCAACGAGTTGTCCTATCGTACGCATCTGGACAAACTGTTGAAGATTTATGACCGAATCCTCTCCGCCAAACGGTAGATATTTCTGGTACACCGTGTTGGTAGCCGGGGTGTTTTTTGCCGCCCTGGCACCGACGTTGCGCTGGCCGGAGTTGACCGGTGGGAATGAAAACATCGTAATTCAGACCGCACTGGAGATGCGCCGTGGGGGACCTTGGTTGATTCCCAACATGTTAGGTGAGCCACGAGTGAAAAAACCGCCTTTGGTGGCTTGGATTACCGCGTTGACACTTCGACAGTCCACGCTCGACCGAATGGAAGACCCTCTAACTCGGGAACAAGCTTACCGGGAATTGGCTTGGCAGGTGCGCTGGACGGGCTTGTTGTCAGCATGTGTGACGATCGTATCGACCTTTTTCCTCGGACGGGTGCTGTTTGATGCTCGAACCGGATGGGTCGCCGCCTTGGTGGTCAGTTCGACGATCCTGTTCCAGAAATACATGCGCCAAAGCACCAGCGATGTGCATCTGGCCATGTGGGTGACGATCGCGAATGTTTTCCTGGTCATGGCCTTGGTGCGTGGACGACTCTGGGTTGGATGGACGGGGGGGGGGTGTAGCAATGGCGATGGCATTTTTATGTAAGGGTCCTGTGGCGCTGTTGGCCACTTTGTTACCCGCCATCTGTTTTGTCGGACTCATCCGATGGAGACTTTTTCGACCGAATGACACTCAGAGGGGATTGACGAACACTGTAACGGGCAGATCTCGCAGGATACCGGCGGTTCTGACGGGAATCCTGACCTTTTCGGTGTTGGCTTTGCCGTGGTTTGTGTACGTCTACTGGACGGTTCCGCAGGTGGGTTCGACCTGGGTAACCGAAGTATCCCGTCAGGGAGCCACGGGACTGGGACCCGACCCGATCTACGCCTACTTGCTGCGTTGGCCGATGAATTGGCCTTGGCTGGTGGGGTGGGTCATCGGTGCGATTGTCCTGTTTCGTAGAAGAACGCCCAGCGACGGTTACACCTTGTTGTTGCTGGTGTTGCCCGTGATCATTATGACATTCGTTCCGGACCGCAAGGAACGGTACCTTCTTCCGTTTGTCGGACCGTCTGCGGTGATATCCGCGGTGGGAATGCTGGAGATGCTCCGGGCTGGCAAGGTTGAAAAGTGGCTTCGTGTGGTTCATTGGATCGGTCTGTGGGTCGTGTGCACGGGTTTCCCGATCGTAGCAGCCACCCACCCACAGATGCTTCGAGTGGACGGATCAAACTGGTATCCGTTGGGACTCGCGGTCTGGTTTGCGATCGGTATTACCGCCTGGGTCGGGTTGGGGGTCTTGTTTCAACGGTACTGGCAGAACTCGATTTTAGTGATCACTTGGGCAAGCGTATTGATCCTACAAGTGCTGGTGATGCGGGGATATCGGGATTCACCAGGGGGAAAAAGTGTCTTTAAACCCCTTGCGGAGAAGATTCGTCAACAAGCCCCCTGTGCAGCCGTGTTTGACTGGGACGACAAGGTCCGGGTTGAAGAAGAACTGGCGATCTACCTGAATCGGGTCATTCTTGCGGCCAACCCCAAGACCCTTTCGCCGGTCGATCGTCCGATCGTTTATGTCACTCGACAAGACAAGCGTGAGCCTGAACCCCAGCCCCCTAGGGGTTGGTCCCCTCTGGGTTGGGTGCAGGATCGACAGAACCGCTGGTGGGCTTTTGTGAAATATCCGACCCCTTAAGTTTCTGAGCTTGTCGGGCGTCGTACCATTTGGCGCCGAGCACAACGACCGACGCGAACAAGGTCACGATCAACGCCAAAACGACCGATCGGGCTAAGTGTCCCTTGCCCAAAGCGGTGTACACAGCGATGTAAACCAGCACCAGCCCGAAGACCAGTCCCAGCATTCCCTTATATTGGTCAATCGCTACCGCGAGTTTGGACCCGAAATATCCACCGACCATAAACCCGGTCCAGATAAACCCAGCCGTCCAGATGTCCTGAGTTTCAAGCTTTCCTTCTTTGAAATAACCGATCACGGCTGGCAAGGTGGCAAACGGAACCATGACCATCAGGCTCAGTCCGTGGGCTTTGACTTGTGAAAATCCCATGGCCAGGACCATCATCGGGACCATCACAGCCCCCCCGCCTACGCCCATCAGACCGGAAAACACTCCGACGAAAACCCCGAACGCGATTAATAATGCTTCGGTCATGAGAAACTCAGGTGTTGGGCTTGTCGTCGGGGCACGTCCCCACGACGACGCGGGTTTTGATCCTTCTTTAAAAAATCCTGCACCAAGAACTTATCCATCCGTCTCTGATTAACAAGATATTGTTCGAGCAACTCTGCCAAGACGTGCTGGGCGATCCCGTGGGTTCGCTGACCGGTTTGTCCATACAACCAGTCTGAAAATGCCAGAAAACGGTCGAACGGACCCTGCAGCCTCTGCCCGTCCGTGGCTGGGGCATCGGACAACAATAACCCACAGGTACGAACAAACTTTCCGCTGTTGGCGACTAAATCCCAGAAACGAGCGAATCGACGCATCCGCTGCATCTGGTCGAACGGGATTAAACGGGTCTGAAGGATCTCATACGGTGGATGAGGGCTATAGACCATTCCCCACGTTTCATCATGACGACAGATAGGCGTTCCCCGTAGTCGTTTGAGCATCCCGACCTGGATTTCCTGAGGTCCTAGCTGATAAAGCTGATCAAACCCCCTGCCAAATGACCCGAGATCTTCTCCCGGCAAACCCACGATCAGGTCGGCATGGACGTGCACGCCGGTGTGGTCTCTCAACCACAACAGGTTTTCTTTTAATCGTTGATGATCCTGACGACGTGAAATGAGCTTTTCGACTTCGGGGTTCAGGGTCTGAATTCCGACTTCGAACTGCAAAGCGCCTTCCGGGAACCGAGCAATGATCTGTCGAAGTCCTTCGGGAAGCCGGTCAGGAATCATCTCAAAATGCACAAACAGACCGGGGGTATACCGGTCCAGAAAAAACTGCAGAATGGACTGACTGATCTTCAGATTCAGATTAAAAGTCCGGTCAACGAACTTGAATTGTCGCGCGCCACGGTCCATTAGTTTCCGCATATGCGATAAAAACGCCTGCAACGGGACGTTTCGTACGGGAACGTCTAAAGAAGAAAGACAAAACTCACACTTGAACGGACACCCTCGCGAAGCCTCGACATAAAGAACCCGGTGAGACAAATCTTCATCGGTATATAGATCGTAAGGCATTGAAATAAATGGGTTTGCAATTCTTTGGTCGTCACACCTTCCCGTCCGATCGGACAGGGTTGGGGGTTCAAACTCGGGCAAATCAGCGTCGATCACCCGTAGGAGAGGACGCTGACCTTTGGTCAGTTTGTCGCACAGTTGTCCGAATGCCAGATCGGCTTCACCGCGGATCACATAATCGGCGAACCGACACAATTCCTGCTGATCGGTTTCATAACTGACTTCCGGACCGCCCACGACGACAACCAACGACGGGCACAATCGTTTGAGGTCTTGGACGATCTTTAGTGTCGGCTCGGTGTTCCAGATATACACCCCGAACCCCACGATCCGAGGTCGATCTGACAGAATCCGCTCCACGACGTCGACCGGACGCTGGTTGATGTCAAACTCTCGGATGACGGTTCGATCCCGCAAACCGGGGGGCATATTCGCGCACAAGTACCTCAGCCCGAACGAGGCATGGATGTACTTGGCGTTCAGAGTCGTTAAAACGATGTCAGGCATCTTTGTCAGACAGAATAATAAAAGCACCAAGGACGAAAGACCCATCCGCCTTTCGTCCTTGATTTGAAAAACGCGCGATCCTTGACATTCCTGCTCGACTAATGTGTCAGCGAGCGGATTGTTCATAATAACCGGTGAAATATAGGAACCGGTTCTGGTTCAGGATCGGGATGTTCATCGACTGTGCCTTGGCCAGCACCTCATCATAGGCGGCCAGTTCATCCTGCGCTTGTTTGATGCGGAAGGCGTTTTCGGGGTTTTCGGCTTCTTCGGGTGTAAATTCGGGGATCTGGGGGACTTTACCCATGACCACGAAATCGGTATCCACGTTCAACTGATCCGTTACTCGTCCTCCCCAAGCCGTGACCAGACGTTTGATCACGTCCGCATCCGGAGAAGTTGCCTGTCCGTTCCGATCGAGGTCGAACTTCCCGTATACATAAAAGTTGTACTTGGTGGCTCGGTCGTAAACGATATTGACGATCGGGTCGTTTTCGACCACGGTCATGCCCGGGGTTTGTCGAACGATCCGGGCTTCGCTGCTTCCCGGGTATACTTTGAGGATTTCGATGCTGGCTTTACCCTTAGGAAGATCATCGTCGGTGGTCGGATCCCCGACGGAGGGGATACCTTGCAGACGGTCATATACTTCGAAACTCATTCCCGGAACGACTTGGTCCCCGGTTCCGAGGTTCACATACACGATGTTGTCCGAACTGGTTCGCAGGATTTTTCCGTCGGCCTGCTTGACGATCTGATCCACGGGTTGTCGTAAAGTTGCCAGACGGTTATTGATCGCAGCGATGGTGTTTTGAAGACGGACGATCTGGGTCTGGAGTTCCTGGTTCTGGGCTTGCAGACGATTCATATCTTCTTGTGCCAGACGAGCGGCTTCGTCGGCCCGGGCTTGGATTTCCTGCACTTGTCGGTCTTTTTCGGCCCGATAGGCAGCGACGCCCGATTCGGTCGACGAAACATTCGCCCGGGCCTTGGCCAGGTCGTCATCCTTGGCAGCCAGTTGAGTCCGGAGCGTTTTTTCCAGACCAGCTAGTTGTTCCTGGATGCGTTTCTGGGTGGCTTGTGACGTTTCCAGCTGTTGCTGTTTTGCCTGCAGGTCGGCCACCAAGGCGTTGATCGCCGAGGCTAGATTACCCAGATTAGGATTGTTCAACGCGGTTTTGGCAGCCGTCAATGCGGATTCGGCAGCCGCCTGGGCTTCCGAGGTGGTCTGACCACCGACGGTCCTGGCCAATTCATCCCGTTGATCGATCACCACGTTGATCAGCTTCATTCCCTGATACCTTTCGTTTCCTTGTTGAATGGCTTCCAAGGAGGTTTTCAGGTCACCGGTGAGATCGGCATCTGACACGAACGCCCGGGTAACGGGATTCGAGTTGGCTTTTCTCGACTTCCAGACGGTTTTTATCGACATGGGCGAAAATCGCCAATACGGTTGCGACGACGAACAGGATCGATGTAATGACCGACCAGGTAATCAAAGCCGCTTTGGAACCAGTTGGTTGGGCAATAGGGGGGGGCATACAAAACCTCCAAGGTGCAGGTCAACTGTTGACTACGGTTTACCGTAGAGTTTCAGGTCGAACCGGCGTTTGTCCCGTCCAACGCGGCCCGGGTTCCTACCTCATTCACCGCCGTTCGTAGACGGATAATGTACCGGTCTTTAACACAGATGGTCAAGAAACGGGTTCTTTCATGACGGTTTTCAGCTCGATCGGGCAAAAAGACCCTGTTTGTCTTTTGAAACCCGAATCGATAACCCTTCGTCACGAATTACGGTAAAGTCCTCTTACCATGATTTCGGCTTACTACCATCCCGGATTCGCGGTCGATCTCGGTCGGCATATCATGCCCATCCGAAAGTTTCAACAGGTCGCCGAGGTTGTGCAGAACTGGGATTTTGTCAGAATCGATGCTCCGGTCTGCCTCGAGGAATCTGACATCCTTCGTGTACACGATCCGGTCTACGTCCGGGCTGTCAAGTCCGGTCAACCAAAAGACTTAGCCGAGAGTCAAAAGTTCCCCTGGTCTCCCGGACTGTATACGAGTGTGTGTTGGACCAACGGGGGAGTTTATTCTGCAGCCCTTCAGGCCCTTCATACGGGAGTGGCAGCCTCATTGTCCAGCGGGTTTCACCACGCCCATTCCTCTCGAGGGGAGGGATTTTGTACTTTCAACGGTCTGGTCATCGCGGTGGACAAGCTCCGGATGGAAAACCGTCTCCGAACCGCTGCGGTGCTCGATATGGATTTGCATTACGGGAACGGAACCGCCCTTCTCTGTCAGAGCAGACCTTATTTGACGCAACTGTCCATCTACGGAAACGACTACTGGGACAACACCCCTTATCGCAACGTTTCCGTCCTTCGCCATCAGGACGGCGAAAACCACTTTTCCGCCCCACTTCCCTCAGGATGTGACCGAATCACTTTGATTCGGATCATGAAAGAACACTTACCACGATTATTGTGTAGGACAAAGCCCGATCTTCTGATTTATCAAGCCGGCGCTGATCCGTTATGGATGGACCCGTATTCCCCGTTGGCGTTGACACACGAGGACCTGTTGGAACGGGATCGGATTGTTTTTGAGTTCGCCCGAAGACATCAGATCCCGGTGGCATGGGTCTTGGCAGGCGGATACACACCGGATCTTTCCCAAGTGGTACGAGTCCATACCAACACTTTCCTGGCTGCGATAGACGTGTTCCCGGAACTGCGTCAACAGGACCGGGTCGATTATTTAAACCCCGATTGAGGACCTCGTTCATGCGATTTTCACCCGGTGATCTTTCCATCGAATTACCGACACTTCCTGCCGGAAATGTCGATCACGCTCTTGTTGAGTCCCAGCAGGCATACATGACATGGTCTCAAACATCTCTGGACCAGCGGATCGACCACCTACGACAAGCCCGGCATCAACTCGAATCTCACCAGGAGGAGCTGGCATCAGGAATCGCGTTGGAAGTCGGAAAACCTCTGACCGAATCTCTTGCCGAACTTTCAGCCGTCATCGCCAAGTTTGAACTGAGCATCCAGGACGCCCGATCGTATTTGACCGAAAAGACTTTTTCGGATGCCCCCCATCCGAACCGGGTCCGACATCGTTCCCGGGGAGTCGCGGTCGTCATCGGTCCGTTCAACTTTCCGATCCATCTGGCCCATGGCGCGATAGTGGCGTACCTGCTGGCTGGGAACACCGTGATTTTTAAACCCTCTCCGTTCGCTTGTAACGTTTGTCAGACGTACGGGGATTTGATGGCCGAGGTGCTGCCCGAAGGGGTATTTCAGGTGGTTCAAGGCGGGGCCGAAACCGGACAAGCCCTTGTCAACGATCCGCGGGTCCGGTCGGTCTGTTTCACCGGTTCGATCGCGTCAGGACAGGCGATTGCCCGGGCTTGTGCGAACGACATCACCAAGGACGTGGCCTTAGAACTCGGGGGTAAAAACGCCAGTGTTGTCCTCTCCGATGCCGATCTGGATCAGGCCGCAGGGGATATTGCCCAAGCCATATGTCTCACAACCGGTCAGCGATGCAACAGTACCTCCCGTCTGATCGTCGAATCGTCGGTCGCGTCGGAGTTGATCGACCGTCTACGGGTCCGACTGCAGCACTTCGTCCCTGCCAACCCGCTCGATCCCCAGACCACGCTAGGCCCACTGGTCAGCGAATCGGCCAAGATCCGGTACCTGCAAGCCATTTCCGGATCGCAAATCGACTGGCTGACTCCTCTGGGCGCTCCGGAACAAGTTCAGGGTAAAAGAGGACACTACGTCCTTCCTGCGTTGGGAACAATCCGTCCGGAACAGATCTCCGAGCTTTCGCTCTGGAAAGACGAAATTTTCGCCCCGGTCTGCCTGGTAGTGACAGCTTCAGATTCAGAGGATCAACCGATCATCGATCTGGTTAATTCCACTGCGTTCGGGTTAACCGCGGGTGTTTTCACCAAGGACCTGGACCGTTTCGAGAGGCTAAGCCGACGTTTTGATGTCGGAAACGTTTATATGAATCTTCCGACGACCTTTTCCCCGAGCACGTTACCGTTCGGCGGACTGAAAAACAGCGGGAATCGTCATCCGGGGGGTCGGGGATTTATCCGGTTTACCACCGACGAACAGGTGACCCAGATTCGGGCGTAACCGGTTGTGCGTTCGATCGTTATTTCTTGCCCATTTTACGAACGGTCAATACCCTAAGGACGTGGAATCGGGTGATTCGACAGGTTCTGCGAGTCTGTTTTCACGGCTTTACAGGCGTTTGCCTCACGGGATGAACCGTGTCAACTGGATGCTAGGCCTGTGGTCACTGGTGGTCATGATTTTTTTGTACTTTCCGATCGCGATTCTGGTGATCTGGAGTTTTAATTCGTCCAACTATTCCACCCGATGGGAAGGGGCAACGATCAAATGGTACGACGCGTTTTATTCCCGGTGTATGCTGGATTTACGCGAGTGGATCGGACCTGCTGAGTCGGGCGTGTGGGGTCTAGCGGGTCGGTTCGTGGACTGGGCCGGCGCCGCGCGGGCGCCGGAAGTCTTGGACCACTCCAACATCCCCCGTCGCGTACAAGCGCCGATCCCCAACTTCGTCAAAGGGCTTACCAACAGTCTGATCATCGGGGTATTGTCCACCTTGGGGGCAACGGCGTTGGGAACGATCAGCGCCTGGTTGACCTTTAAGTACAAATATCCGTTGCATCACGCGTTGAACACGTTGGTTGCCGTCCCCATGATCGTTCCGGAAATCATCATGGGGGTAAGCCTGCTCAGCTTCTTTGTCATGACGTTTCGGGGACTGGAGATGATCGGGTTTTCGCCAGGACTCGGTTTTACCACGGTCCTGATCGCGCACATTACCTTTTCTTTTCCGTACGTCATGATCACTATTCAGGCACGTCTGTCCGGGATCGATCCGGCTTTGGAAGAAGCGGCCATGGACTTAGGGGCAACTCCCTGGAAAGCCTTTACCAAGGTGATCGTGCCTTATCTGCTACCAGCGATTATTTCCGGTGCTTTGATGGCGTTTACATTGTCACTGGACGACTTTATTGTGACTTATTTCACCTATGACAGCGCTTCAATGACCTTACCGATCGCCGTCTGGGCAGGTCGGAAAGGGTCGCCGGCCATGTTGCATGTCGTCTCGACGATCATGGTCACACTGACCGTCCTGATGGTTGTTTTAGCTGAAGGAATTAAACGAGTAAATCGGAGTTGAAGGATTTCCCTTTTTTCCCGGAGGTTTAGTATGAAATGGTTCGGATCTTTGTTGTCAGCGACGGTCGGATGGTTGTGTCTGACGGGTTCGGTTTTTGCCCAACAACAACTCAATCTATTCGCCTGGTCAGAATATGTCCCCCAAACGGTTTTGGATGCCTTTACGAAGGAAAACCGGTATCAAAGTGAATTATGAAGCTTATGCGAGTAACGAGGAAATGCTGGCTAAGCTCTTGGCAGGAGCAGCCAAGTACGACCTGATTCAACCTTCGGAATACACAATCGAGGCCTTGATCAAAGCCGGAAAACTTGCCGAGCTGGATCATACCAAGCTCCCCAATCTCAAAAACCTGGATCCGCAGTTCACCAAGCTCGACCACGACCCGGGTTTGAAGTACTCCGTCCCCTGGATGAGCGGGACGGTCGGTATTGCCTACAACAAGCAAAAAATCAAGGAACCGATCAAAGGATTCAAAGACGTGTTCAGCGGCAAATACGCCGGACGCATTGTTGTCCTGGACGACGGTCGAGAAATTCTCTCCTGGATCCTGGCTACCCAAGGAAAGGATATCAATACGATCAACCCACAAGTCATCGCCGAAGCCCGACCGGTCATGGAAAATTGGATTAAACAGGTCAAATTATTCGATTCGGATTCCCCCAAAGACGCGCTGCTGAACGGGGACGTGGATGTGGGGATCGTCTGGTCCGGTGAAGGCGCGATTCTATTGAACGAAAAACCCGACACCTTTGCCTGGGTACTTCCAGAAGAAGGTACACACCGGTTTATCGACAGCCTGGCAATTCCTGCAGATGCACAGAACAAGGATGCGGCCCATCAGTTCATCAATTTCATACTTCGACCGGAAATCAGTAAGATGATCAGCGACGATTTCCCCTATACCAACCCTAACCTCGAAGCTCGCAAACTCCTCGATGAGCAAGCGAGAAATAACCCCGCTAGCTACCCTCCTGATGAGGCCAAGCTCGGGATCTTCCGCGATGTCGGAGAATCCGCCCCCCTGATCGACGAGTTGTATACCAGTATCAAGACGAAATAGCGATTGGACCGGATCCCTCTCCCGGTTAAAACACCGGGAGAAGGGATCTAAAAGCCCTTTTACGATTGAAAACGCTTCATGCCTACTACCGACCCCCAACTCGAACAACCCACTCTGGGACGACGCCCGGGGATTATGGCATGGGTTTTGCTCATTCCTTTGCTGGCTTGGTTGTTGTTGTTTGTCGTCATTCCGACCCTGATCATGGTGGTCATCAGCTTTGGTCAGCGAACCCCCTTGGGAGAAGTGACCTTCACCGTGACGACCGAAACCGGCCAGACCCAACTGGTGGACCTGACGCAAAACTATGCTCGGATTTTCACCCAACAACAGGTCAAACCCGTCCTGGTAGCGCTCTTGGGTGGTTCGGTGATCGGTCTGGTGATGTGGCAATTGACCCGGTCGGACCGATTCCGGTACTCGACCTGGGGCGGGATGCGCAAACCCGTGGTCTTTGTAACCGGTTTGGTCGGTTTTTATGGGTTGTTGAACTGGTTGGTGTTGTCCGGTCCGGGTTCTGAACGAGTGATGGATTGGCTGGAACCGGTCTGGTACTTGACGGTACAAGCCTGGAACAGCGTGTGGGGTGTTTTCTGGTCGCATCTGTGGTTTGAAACAGCCGAAGCGCCGGTCGTCCCCGGGGGTGTCAATGCCCTGAAGATCCTTGTGATTTCGATCAATTATGCTGCTCTGGGAACGATCATCTGTGTGCTGGCGGGGTATCCGGTGGCTTATTTCATCGCCAAAACCTCGGACCGTTGGCGGAACTTTCTGTTGATGTTGGTGATGATCCCGTTCTGGACCAATTTTCTGGTCCGAACCTACGCCTGGGTAACCATCTTACGAAGCGAAGGTGTCCTCAACTCGCTTTTGATCCATTTGGGATGGATAACAGAACCGCTGGACATGTATCCGTCTTCCGGCGCGGTGTTGATCGGGCTGGTGTACACGTATTTGCCGTTTATGATTTTGCCCATCTACGCGAGTGTCGAGAGGTTGGATAACGCCGTCATCGAAGCGGCTTTGGATTTAGGGGCCTCGCCCCTCCGGGCGTTTCAGAACGTGATCATGCCTCTGACCCGTCCGGGGATCGTGGCAGGGATTTTGCTGGTGTTTGTCCCGTCAATAGGCATGTTCGCGATCAACGATATTTTGTCCGGAGGACAAGTTGAACTGATCGGGAATATCATTGAATCGCAGTTCAAATCGGCCTTGAATCCCCCGTACGGGGCGACGCTGGGCACGCTTTTGCTGGGAATGTTTGTGATCGTTTATTTTGTCGCCACTCGTAGGCGACCGAGAACCGAGGTGTAGATTCGATGTCCCGGCTGCGGGTGCTCAATCCGTTCGATCAAAGCGTGGTAGGCGAAGTTGCAACCCTTGATCTTGCGCAACTCAAGTCAACTATTGATGTTGCGCATCAGGCACTGTCCCAAACACGGGTCCAACCTCCCCACGAACGGGCCGAACTGCTTTTACGAATCGCCGATCGGGTACGGGAACATAAAACCGAGTTGGCCTGTCTGATCGTCTCCGAGGCAGGAAAACCGATTACCCTCGCCGAGGCGGAGGTCGACCGTGCGATCATCACGTTCACCTCGGCCGCCGACGAAGCCCGACGTTGGCCAGGTCAAGTCCTCGATGCAGGCGCCTATCCCACAGGCATCGGTCATTTTGCATTGTTTCAACGCGTTCCTATTGGCGTTGTCTATGGAATGGGTCCGTTTAACTTTCCGCTGAATCTGGTTGCTCACAAAATCGCTCCTGCCATCGCCTGTGGGGCACCTATTCTGCTCAAACCCAGCCCTCGGACCCCTCTGTCTGCCTTAAAGCTCCAAGAGCTTATCCAGAAATCCGATCCCGTGCCCGGACACGTGCAGGTCATCGTCTGCGACAACGAATTGGCGACCCAACCTCTTGAAGATCCACGCGTCAAAGTCGTCTCTTTCACCGGTTCCGCAACCGTCGGATGGAAAATCAAGGCACAGGCGGTTCATCAACGTGTGACACTAGAACTCGGTGGAAACGCCCCGGTCATTTTGCATGACGATATCGACATCCCCCGGATCATTCCGATGCTCGCCTCGGGCATATTCGCTAACGCAGGACAATCCTGCATCAGCATTCAACGGGTTCTGATCCACCGTCCGATCTATGACAAGACCAGGGACCTGCTCGTGCAACACACCCTTGCACAGGTCCGATTCGGGGACCCCACCCGACGTGATGTCATCGTCGGACCGATGATCAGCGCCGAGGCCCGAGACCGAATCGAGCAGCAAATCCGACAAGCCATCGACCAGGGGGCCCGTGTGTTGTGTGGTGGAAAAACGCAAGGACCCTGTCTCGAACCCACCCTCCTGGAACATGTTCCTCCTGACCACCCGCTTTGTGTCGATGAAGCCTTTGCCCCCCTAGCGGTTCTGGTCCCCTACGATACCTGGGAACAAGCCCTTCAACTGGCTAACCAAACGGACTACGGGTTGCAGGCCGGTATTTTCACCCACGACCTCCAGCGCATCACACAGGCGTTCGAACGACTGGAATACGGGGGAATATTGGTCAACCAGATCCCGACGTTCCGGATCGATCATCTACCCTACGGCGGGGTCAAAAACTCCGGTATCGGTCGTGAAGGACCCCGTTGGGCCATGTTGGACATGACCGAAATTAAAACCCTCATCCTTCGAACGACATAAACAGAAACACGGGACGCACATGAATCCGATGGTCGAGTTTCAAAGGGTCACCAAACGATGGGGCAACTTCACCGCGGTCGATCAGGTAGACCTGCAAATCCATCCCGGAGAGTTTCTCACCCTCCTCGGACCCTCCGGATGCGGAAAAACCACCATGCTGCGCATGATCAGCGGGTTCGAAACCCCCACCACCGGACGCGTTTTTCTGGACGGAGTTGATGTCACCGATACCCCCCCCTACCGTCGAGAAGTCAACCAAGTCTTTCAGTCATATGCCCTTTTTCCTCACCTGAGCGTCCGCGAAAATATCGAGTTCGGACTACGAATGAAAAAAGTACCTCCGACCGAAATGAACCGTCGGGTCGAAGAGGCCGTTCATATGGTCGCGTTGACCGGAATGGAAGAAAGAAAACCCTCCCAACTGTCCGGCGGACAACGCCAACGCGTCGCACTGGCTCGCGCGATCGTCAATCGACCCAAGGTCCTGCTTCTCGACGAACCTCTTTCTGCTTTGGATGCCAAACTCCGACACACCATGCAGATCGAACTGAAACGACTTCAAGCCCGGCTCGGTATCACGTTCGTCTTTGTCACCCACGACCAGGAAGAAGCCCTGACCATGAGTGACCGAATCGCGGTGATTAACAAGGGACGAATCGAACAATTGGCTAGCGTGGACGAAATCTATCATCACCCCAAGACCACATTTGTCGCCAATTTCATCGGACTCGCCAACATCATCGCTGCCGATGTGATTGCCCGAATGGGAGATATCCTACGGGTCCGACTCGAAGGGGGATTGGAGCTGGAAGTCAAAGCCACCGGTTTCTGCCCCGACTCCACCCGGGCCCTGGTCAGCATCCGACCCGAAAAAATCAATGTCACCCCCCAGAAACCCGACGGGGAAAATGTCTTCCAAGCCACCGTCACCGAAGAAATCTTCAAAGGGGCCACCGATGAGTTGACCGTCCGTACACAAGGTGACTTGGAACTGACGGTCCTGGTCGCCAACGAAGGATTGATGGAGTTTGCCTGTCATGCCGGGGAGCAGATCTGGTGCCAAGTCCACCCGGAAGACGCTGTCCTGATCGAAGAGGATTAAAAATCCCCGTGTACGGAGGGTTCTATACACGGGGCAGCGGAGAGAAAGAGGTTCGTACGACCATCGGAACCGATTCCGGATGGTCCTGTTTAAAATGGCATATCGGGTACGACCCATTTGGTTCGTGGCCATTGGGTTTCGAGGTTTTTGGCTAACGCACTGGGACTACTCCCTTGCGAGTTCGGTGCCGTAGCGTCACCCCAAGGCAATTCGATCCGATCGATCGTCTCAGCGTGTCCATCGAAGAATAAAATATTTGTAAACTTCTGTCCGTTGTGTCGGGCTGCGATTCGGGAACGTCCGGAACCGTTAAAATTGTAAAATAACCCGTCAAAAAACTGGACAAACTTTGAGGCATCGGGAATCGTGGTAATTCGGATATTCACCGGACGCTTCGTGGTATTGTTCGAGTCTCTCCCCCATCCAGGCGAGGGGGTCGTATGGTAGGTAATTCGGGAAAACGGGAACCCTTCGACACTTCCACCGTTACCGCTTGTCCCGTTGATGCCATATTGGGTATCGACGGTCAGATCAACGACCCCGTTGCTCACGCGTTGGCTTCGATAGAATTGTCCCGCAGCCGGATGGCTACCAACTCGAGGATTATTGAACGGGGCAACATGGGTCGGATTCCAACCCATAACGGATCCCCATCGGATGTTTAAACCCGACGGACACATCAAAGCAGACGTTCCCGACGATTCGACACTGAACGGGTCTGGTTGGTTCGGCGCTTGAATAAACTTACCCCCGACCAGTAACGTGGCCCAACTTCCTTGTTCACTGGGAAAAGATGAATTGTCGCTTCGATATCCCGCCAAAACGATATATCCTTTGTGAGCATCGATATACATCATGTGCGCAATTCCGATTTGTTTTAAGTTCGATAAGCATTTGACCGTTTTGCTAGTCTCCCGCGCCTTGTTCAAGGCGGGCAACAAAAGAGAAATCAACAATGAAACAATACCGATCACTACGAGAAGCTCGACCAGAGTGAATGCGCTGCGCTTCATCATTATGCTCCATTTGAGATGTGAAAACGACGTGATTGCTTAAGCATAAGCATGCTTCACTCGAATCTTGTTCCATTTTCCGTCTTTTTTGTAAATATTCACGACACAACACGCGTCGAGCATTTCGAACCCGTGTAATCCGATCGGATTCTGATTTAGACCGTGGAAGGTGCAGACGATTGACGGTCGATGAAATAGAACGGGGTTAGACCGGGTGTAGAACAGGTATACGATTGACCCCAAGGGGATTCGAACCCCTGTTGCCGCCGTGAGAGGGCGGTGTCCTAGGCCTCTAGACGATGGGGCCGATTGGCTAGTTCATTATTGGAACGTTGGCAAAGTGCGTCAACAGATCTTGTATCTGTCATCCCGGGCGGGTGACCCAATCATTGTCGCCGAACAACCCCGGAAGCGTCGATCAGAATCTGATTCGGTCCGGGGGTGAGTCGGACATCTGTTCGGGATGCGGACCCGGAACTGGCTGCTAGCAAATCATTGAACAATTTTTGCCCGTGATAGACTCGTAGAACCGCTTGGGTACCCGATGCGAATCGACCCGTAATGGATGGGATCTCTGCCGTCTTTCCCGGAGGAATAATGACGCCGCTGATCGGATCATCCGTTTCTCGTCCGGTCATGGCGATCTGTTCCGGGGACAACCAACCGGTTTCAGGAGGCGGTCCATCCTTAGTAAGCCAGACCGTCATCGGGATGTTGGATTCATTTTTCACAACGATCGAATACGAACGAACCGAAGGTCCACATCCGACCACAAACAACGTTAAAATCAGCAAACGGGGGTTCATGGGACAAGGATAATACCACGGTCTGGTGTCGAATCGATCCTGTTTGCGTGTGGACGGGGGAGGGTCATGACTCTTTGGGGACACGTTTGGCCAGCGAGATCGCCTGTTCGATACCGACAAGACTTTGTAGGGCTTTTTCGGCCGGGGCGTAATCCGGGTTTAATTCCAGTGCCTGTTGGAATTGTTCTCGGGCTTCGAGATACCGTCCCTGAGCCCGAAGGACATATCCCAGATTTAGCACCGCTTCATCCAGATTTTCATCATTGATCGCAACGGCCCGTTGGAAACAGTACTCGGCCTGTTTGAACTGTCCTTGACTGGCTAGGTTAGAACCTCGAAGAATCCAAAACCAGGCTTGGGAACAAGCCGACTCGTCCTCGGCCGCGAGTTCAAACCATCGTTCGGCTTCGACGAAATTCCCAGCATCCTTGTACAAATGAGCCAAAGTCAGTTGCAGAACCCAATCGGGACCGTCGGAAAGCTCGACGGCTTTGAGCAACGCGCGCTCGGCTTCATCGGTCAGGCCCATCACACGAAGCGAATCCCCGAAAAGAAACCAGGCGTCGGGGTCATTCGGTCGTCGGTCTAAATAAGGACCGAGTAGTTCGGCGACAAGCGGTTCACGACCCTGTTCGTGGGCGGATTGGGCTTGTGCCATCAACTCTCGCATCCAGTCATCGCATGAATCCGACATCGACGGTATTATTCATGGTGTCCGAGTACTGAGGCAAGCTAATTTTTTTCCGGGGCTAAAAGAGCACTCTGTCAGATATCATCACGCTATCATACAGATAGGAAGTCTGCACAAAATGGGTAATTTATACCACAATTTTGTCTCATCTTTTGATGACCGTTCTGCGCCGGGACAATATCGAGAGATGACATCCGATTCAAACCTTTGTGTTGCTCCGATAGGATTGCATAACTACAGTAGGCGAAAAGAGGAGTAAATCATGCTCAAGCGGATCATGGTTCTGGCGGGATTGATTGGAACGGTAGGTCTGCTGATGGCAGCAGGTCGACCCGGTGTGGTCCGGACTAAAGACGGGGGGATTTATGACGGACAGGTCGAGGAACAGCAAGAGACCGTTAAAATCACCGTCCGAGGAATTCAAACCACCATTCCCCGCGAGAACATTGCTTCGATCGTTTACGGGGATTTTGAAACCCGCTGGAACACCGATTACGAAAAACTGGCCGAAAAAGACACGAAGGGGCGAATGGATCTGGCCAAACGGGCTTTCGAGGAACGACGATATGATCTTGCGGAAAAGGCACTGAATGATACGTTGGCGATCGACCCCAACAATGCCGATGCCGCCGAATTGTTGCGTCTGACATTGATTCAACGTCGACTCGAAAAAAGCACCGCCGCCGCTTCTGATTCCAAATCCTCCCCCCCCGGATCTACTTCTCCTCAGACCGCAACCCCGTCCTCTTATAACACCCTCAGTCCTGAACAGATCCGGATCATCAAACAAGGTGAGCTTTCCGAAACCGATACCCGCGTCAATATTTCTTTCAAAAACAACGTTCAGAAGAAATATCACGACACCGACCCCAACACAGGGATGAATTACACCCAGTTCCTGCGTCAGCCGGCTGTGGTCAGAGCGCTGATGATCATCCGTAATGGTGGGGATGAACTGGCTAAAGACGTCGAAGTGACCAACGATCCTGCAACGATGCTGGCGTTTCGTCGAGATGTGCTTCCGATCGTACTCAACGGGTGTGCGACCAGTTCTTGTCACGGCGGAAACAACGAATCGACGCGTGAGTTTGCCTTAATCACTCCTGCTGCGGGAACGCCCGAGGTGTACACCAATTATTACCTGTTGCACAGTTATCAGAAAAACATCTCTTCCGGATCCCTCGAAGGACTTTTCAATCCTGAACAGGCGATGATGATCGATCGATTGAATCCGGCAAAATCATTGTTGCTGCAGTACGGACTACCTTCACAAATGGCTGATTACAAGCACCCTACCGTTCGGGGTTATAACGGAATCTTCCCCCGTGGTCGTGAAGATCCCAAGTACCGGACGATCGAAAACTGGATCAACTCGCTGGGTAAAATCGATAGAAAGTATAACTTCGACTTTAAGCTGCAGAGCAGATCCGCGACCGGTTTGCCCTCGGCCCTCCCGACGACACCGAGCACAGCCCCGGCAGCACAATCCAGGTAAAGGGTCAGATCGTGTCGATCCCTCTAGTTAATTCCTGGAGTATCCTCACGGCAGTAACCCTACTGTTATTGACCATCCGGTTCGTAGATCGTTGGTTCGATAGACGAATACAACGGACTTTTTCGGAATGGGCACGCCAAAACCGTTTTCGATACAACCCGATCGACCGATTTCATCTTGCCACCCGGATTCGTGAACGTCTGCCTCATCCCGGGGCCGCTGACGTGATGGTTCGGGACGTGATGTACCGAACGGATCAGCAAAAGCACTTCTACCTCTTCACAGCCTACTACCGGACCGGCACGATTTGTGGGCAAAAGTGGTTTTTCTTAGTTGCCGTGGTTCAGGAAACAAAAGGTCGGTCTTGTGATCGATTCGATGACCTTCGGGTCGCTGACACAGGATCACGTCTTTCAAGGTACGAATCATTACTGAAGGTCGTGGAGAACCAATAACCCCCCCGACGCACGGTCCCTCTCTAATAAATCGAGTCCTTTGTTCCTGCTGTCTTGAAAGTCTCAGCGGGACAACACGTGCGCCGATGCAATATCGACTTCGACGTTGATCTCGTGTCCGAGAAAGGATTCGAGCAGTTCAAACTTTTTACGTCGACGATAAACCCGTCGGGCCTCCCGGTAATCGGACGCATCAACAAAACATCGCACGGATAATCGGTTCCGGGTCACTGAAAACATCAGCCTCGGAGAAACCCCCACACGACTATCCAGCGCGTCTGCGACCCTCAGCAAACCCAGGATCATCCGGATCGGACGACGCGGATCCAACGGATACAGATGCTCTTCCTGCATGGCTTGGGGTACTGACCCGCGGTGATATCGGGCACAAAACGCTAGCACCCGTCGGTCCATCGGAGACAGCTCCAACGATGTGGTCTCGAGCAAAATCTTGGCGCCTTCTTTGTGATGGTCTTCCTCGCTCACGGATCGACCGATGTCGTGGGTCAACGCGGACAACCGCAGCAAGCGAAACTCGCACAACCCCAATCCCAGCACGGGACGGGTCAGATCAAACAACTTGGATGCAATCGCCAGCACCCGTCGTTCGTGTTCACAATCCCCTAGTCGTCGTTGGACCCATCGGGCAGCCGAAACCTCGCAGTCCGTTGCAAACAACCCTCGAGATGTGCTGATCATGCGTTTCCTCGTTCTGACATCCTTGTCGGTATAATTGTCTCAACAAATTATAATCCTTGGGTTAAAAGTCTGTTAATACTTTACTGTCGGTCAACAACGCCCTTCATGACCAGAAAATCCCGCACATGCCCTGTTCAGGGCAATTGTTCTGCACAGACGTTTTATCAGAATGACTGTTAACGGATGATTTCTCGGTCACGATGGTCGGGCGTGACCGAGATGAATGTTTTGTCTTCGGTCCGTCTTCCGGAGGGGCGCGGCCCAGCCGACATCAGATTTTGGCTGGGCTGCTTTATCCTGAGCTTCCTCCGGTTAACATGATTTTGATGCAACCGCTGGCTTTTTCTTCCAACGCGTTCAAGAAAAACACCCTTTCCGAAGCGATCTCGTCCATCGGTCAGATCGGTTATACCGGGGTCGAACTGATGGCCGACATGCATCACGCCTGGCCGGTAACGTTTGATGCTCACCGACGACGCGAAACGTCAAAGCAACTATCAGACCTGGGCTTGGTCATCTCCAACGTCAACGCGTTTACCTGTTTCGTTCACGGGGATACCTACCACCCGACCTGGATCGAAGACGACTCGAAACAGGTCCGGATTCGCATCGACCATACCCGTCGTTGTTTGGAAATGGCACAGGAGTTCGGGGCACGCACGTTGTCTATCCAACCGGGAGGTCCGACGATCGGAACGGGACTGACCCGGGAACAAGCCCTGGATCGTTTTGCCGATTCTCTTTCCCGTTGTTTGGATTCGGCCAGACAAACGGGGGTCATTCTGGCCATCGAACCGGAACCGGGGTTGCTCATCCAGACGTCTGGGGAATATTTGGACTTCAAAAACCGTTATTTCCCTAACGAATCATCCATCCGAATGAACTGTGATATCGGACACCTGTTCTGTGTCGGGGAGGATCCGGCCGGGGTCATTCGGACCATGACCCACGAGGTCGTGCATGTCCATCTCGAAGACATCGGAGCAAACCACGTTCATCAGCATTTAACCCCCGGACGCGGGGTCATCGATTTTGTCACCATTTTCGATGCGCTGGACGACATTGCGTATCCCGGTTGGGTGACGGTCGAGCTTTATCCCTACGAGTCCACCGCGGCCGGGGTCGCACGGTCGGCTTTTGAACATCTGCAACAGGTCTTGCGGTCCGAACGTCCACGGAAAACCCCACCCCTCGGAGGGTCGGCATCCGTGTGAACCACCCACGTCGTCGATCGGTCCGATCAAAGTCCGACGATGTTGAACCCGCAATCGACGTAAATGTTTTCCCCGGTCACCCCCGAACTCAGATCGCTTAACAGGTAAACAGCCGTTTTTCCGACTTCGTCGGCCTCGATGTTGCGTTTGAGGGGGGCTTTTCGGACGGTGTGTTCAAACATCTCGTCGATCCCCCCGACCGCCATGGCCGAAAGGGTTCGGACGGGTCCTGCGGAAATCGTGTTGACTCGGATCTTCTTTTCACCGAGTTCCAATGCAAGGTATCGGCTGGTCGATTCCAAGGCGGCTTTGGCTACTCCCATGACGTTATATCCGGGGACGGCTTTTTCCGAACCGAGATATGTCATGGCGATGACCGATCCACCGTTGGGCATCAAAGGCAACGATTCCCGTACCAAAGCGATCAACGAATAGGCCGAGATATCGCAAGCCTGTTTGAAGACGTCCCGCGGGGTACTGAGGAACTTGCCGATCGCAAGATAATCCTTGTTGGCAAAGGCCAAAGAATGGACCAGAAAGTCGATGGTACCGAACTTTTCTTTCGCCGCTGAGAAAAATCCACTGATCGACTCGTCCGAACTAACGTCGCAAGGCATAAGCCAAGGGTCGGTTTCGCCAAGCTCTTCGAGGCTTTTACGCACCCGTCGTTCCATCTTTTCCAGGGGCAGATATCCGTACCCGCAGGTCGCACCGTGTTTGCGACAATTGTCCGCAATCGCCCAAGCGATCGAGCGGTCATTGGCGATGTTGAGAATCAGTCCCTTTTTGCCTTCCAGCAGTCCCATGTCAGCTCCTTGATCCGACGACCCACTCCGGGTCGACAGGCGTTACCTTATACACCGTCCGGCGGTTGTAAAGTCCGGACCGGGTATTTCCGCTGACATCTGTCTGTCAGGGTCTTATGTCAACGGAGTTGGGTTACCACCGGGACAGTTTGGCTAACAGGTCGGATAATTCGTCTTTTTCGGGGTCATCGGGGTTGGCTTGGAGATACTCCCCGAGACAACGACTGGCCGGTTCGGGCATGTCGATCCTGGCCAGCACCAGACCGAGGTCCCGTTTTAACTGGGTTTGTTTCGGCCAAAGCAGCATCTGAAGTTCGAGCATGGCTGCGACATCGGACCAGTGTTGGTTGGTTGTGAAAATATGCAGCAGGTTTTGGATCATTCGGCTGATCCACATCCGGTGAGTCACCGGTTTCAGCATCTGATCCGACCATTGCACCGTATCCGAAAAGATGCTTTCGACACGCTGTCGGCATTCCTCCGGGGACAGGCATCGACCTCCCGAAAACGGATCGATGTACATCCGTGCCCGTCCCGTCTGAACCGCGATCAGAAAATGTCCTGGAAGACCAACCCCATACACTTTTAACCCCAACTTGTCGGCAACAAGCTTGTATATCAACGACAACGTGATCGGAAGACCCCGACGAGACGACAGGACCATCGGCAAATAACTGTTGGAAGGCGCGTAATAATCTTCCGTGTTCCCCGCATACCCTAGTTCATCAAACAAATAATGATGCAAGTGAGCGATCATGGCTTGGGGTTGGCAACCATGGACCCGCGAACGCACGATCTTGGCGTATCCGTTGAGTTGGCGTTCGATGTCCTTAACATCGATTTCGGACAACTGGTGCATCGACACCGCCACCGAGGTTTTTAATAGACCCGGAGTGGTCAGGATCTGTTTGAGCTGGCTTTGAAACAATTGATAAGCCGGTGCCGAGCAGCACAACGGGGCAGTGGAAGGAAGTGATGGGTTCATGACCCTGCTCCTGCAGAACGACTGATTCGCCAGCATTTTTATCGGCTAATGATCCCCCGACCCCTTGAGATTATCTGACCTGAATCAGCACGCACCGGTCAATTCGTGACGATACAACCGGTGCGTCAGTCGGGCCAGTTGTTCCAGTTGTTCACGCTTGAGTCGTCCGACGGATTGCGAGACGTCCAATTCCATCCGGTCGGCTGCCGATCGGATGCTGCTGAGAGTCAAACCCAATCCGGTAGCGACTTCAGTCAACACATCAACCACGGGTTGACGCGGTCGGAGATATTGACACATGGTCAGCAGTTCCAGAATCTGTTCCGAATCCGACGCTTTGAGTCGTCTTAAGATCATTCGATCCATCATGCCCTCTTTCCGGATTACCTATTCGCAATCCAAGTCTAGGCCATGAATCCGGATTCGTCTTGCGCCAATTCTGTTGAAAACGAGTTCTTCGGGTTCCAATCCATTCATACGTGTCGATATGTTCCGACTTTTAACCGACCGGATCCGACGGTTCTGAACCGTTTCAGTCCCGTTTGACGTACAAATCCCCCTCGGAAATGAGTCTAAATCCTTTTTTGATCAGGAGTTGTGCCGCCAAGGTCGAATCATCCGTATAAACCACGACGCCGGGCCCTAACGGGGTGGTCATCAATGGGTAGGTGTAATGCAGACTAATCTCAGCAGCCAATAACGCGGTACAAAGCAACTGCAACGGGTTGCTTTGTTTGGGGGGCATTTGAACGCATAATACTTCCGTCACACTGACCGAAAAACCCTGACTTTTTAGATAGGCTTTGGCGTTGTCCGGATCGGACAGGATCAGTCGGACCAGCGCAGCATCGGCGCTTTCCTCGATCGCACAGGCGTATAACTTCTGTGATCCCTCATCCAACGCACGAAGCAACGCGAGTAACCGACCGACCCGGTTCTCCAAAAAAACCGTAAACTGTCGGACCCGTGTCACTTCAAAACCCGCACCACTGGCGGTATCAGGCGGGAGCACCTGTTCCATACCGTGCACTATACCCATCCCGATCGATAAATCCTAGTTGATTCTAGCTTTGCGCCAACATGAAGCATCACGCCCGTCCCCCTTCCGGGGAACGGGCGTGTGATGATTTGCGACAAACTCAAACGATCCATTTTGCCCAGACGACGAATTAGTCGTCGGTCGGGAGCAGGATCGAGTCGTTGGCATCATAAGGCGTGTAAGCGGCTGAACCCGAGGTGGTCGGAGCCGTCCCGGCAGCCGAGATCGGGGTCGTCGCCGTACGATAGGTGTAGATGTTATCGTTCTGTGTTCCGACATACGGAGAGGATTGCCACTCCGCGTGACCGTCAGCGTACAGGACGTTCTGACCATCCTGGTCATGGTTGACCGAGTTGGCACGACGGATCTCGCTTCCGGCGGAACCAAAAGTCGGATAGGTGCCCGTCACAGCGCCCGGGTTGATGTCGGCCATGATCGCAAAGTCAGCGGTCATGGAGTCATTGAACTGGAATCCGTTCGAAACCGCCGCCGTGGTGGCATACGGGTTCTGGTAGGAATAGCTCAGACCCTTACCGATGCTGCGAGCGGTCGAGCTTCCGGCTTCCCAGTTGGTGTAGCTTTGGATGCTTTGACCACCGAGATCATATCGGTCAGCGTTGCTGGAGGGGCAGATGAAGACGTCGGTGGTGATGTCCTGAGTACGGAGGGTCAGGAACAACGCCGCTGTGACGTCGTTGACATCGTTTCCACCATTCGTTCCGGAGGCATTGAACGGGCTAGCGTTGGGCCAACCGGCCTGTGAGGCCGGGGTACCCCAGACGATATTGCTCCCGGCGGTGTATTTAGCCCGCGGGAACGCGTTGGTACGCGTTTCGTCGTTGGCGTACATCTTGAGCGCCAGACCGATCTGACGCAGGTTGCTGGCGCACTTGATGCGGTTAGCCGCTTCACGAGCGCGGTTCAGCGACGGGAGCAGAATCGAGATCAGCAACGCGATGATGCCGATCACGACCAGCAGTTCGACAAGAGTAAAACCCTTGCGTGTTGACAGCTTCATAAGAAGCTCCTTTCCACAAAAACACGTTCGCTGATCAGGTTCAGCGAACCCAAAACCGCTGTGGTGTACGCAAGATTGGTTAGGAACTAGCCGAGAATGACGATGAGAGAAATGATGACTGTCTTGAGCCTGGGAAGAAAACCAAAACTCGAATCTCGGTGTATTCCGCCAACGTTGCAAACCACAACAAACCTTCAGCCCTTATGCCACACTGCATAAGGCGGTTTTCATATCACTAATCGGGATAGCTTCACTCGCTGTCGGACGCCCATGGGTGGGGCTCGGGATCCGACCCTCGCTCGCTCCGTTAACCCGTCGTGCCACATAATACCACCCCATATTATCGACACTACCCCATTAAGTTACCCATCCTACATCACGATCGTCAAGAAAAAATTGTCGCAAGCGATGTTAAGAAATTTCTTTTTCGTTACATAATTTGTTTTTTCCGACGTTTGTTTTGCTTACCGAAGTATGGAACCGTTCAAGAGACGGGGGTATCGGGATGGTTCTGGGGTTTTAATTTTCCGGATTTTTGCATGTGAATCAGCCGTCGAACGATCGGGGCTGGCAAGATGGTTTTGAGTTGTCGGACGTCTCCACCGAGGAGAACGACTTGTCGAATCAGACTGCTAGACGTCAGCGCGTATTGTTCGCCGGTCATAATGAAGACGGTATCGACTCCCCCGACAGCGCGGTTCGCTAGCGCGAGTTGAAACTCGTATCGGACGTCGGTGGCATCACGGATCCCCCGGAGGATCGCCGTTGCACCGACCTGACGTACAAAATCCATCGTCAGACCGGTGTATTTTTGCACCGTTACCCCCGGGAGGTCCGTGACCAGCTCCTGGATCATCGCGACCCGTTCGTCTAACGAAAACATTTCCCGTTTGTCGGGGTTCACCCCGACGGCCACGATGAGTTCGTCGAATAATCGAGTCCCTCGACGAATAATATCCAGATGCCCATTGGTCATCGGGTCAAACTGGCCTGGAAATACTGCGCGTCGGATCGGTCGGGGATTGGGTGAAGTCATAGGATCAAAAGTTTACCCGATCCATCCCCCTCCGACACGTCCGGGCAAAACGAACAGGCGGGACTTCCAAACGCTCTAGACCATGCCACCGGAGAAAATGGTATAAACTGTTTAAATTATTGCACTTATGGATTCTTTTCGTTCTTACCAAGTGACAATCCCTGGTACGACGCCCGACGGGATAGGGCTTGAACGTTCCAAGCCGGGACCTAAGATAAGGTGAAGAAAGTGTTTGGTCCTGTGCGGACAGACTTTATTGTTGAATCGTGCAATCGTTTTTTCCCATCCCAACTTTTCCCTCCCCGGACTGTCAAGCCGATAGAAAGAAAGTGTTCAGACCTCGCTTACGTCGGTGGTGCATTTCGACGGTGAGGTTTGACCCTGATCGCGTCCGGAGGTCAACAGAGTTGAGAATCCGGGAAAGCACGCCCTGAACGGACCGGGATCCGTTCAGGGGAAGATTAGAACCAATTTCGAGGGACCCGCAGACTGCTGTGGTCCGGAGTGTGATGACCATCATGGGATCGTTCGATTTTGTGAATCGCGGGAACGCAGAGTATATCGAACAGCTTTATCAGCAATACAAAAGAAACCCCGACTCGGTCGATGAGGTGTGGCGAGCGTATTTTTCCGGGTTTGAAACCGGAGCCGCTCGGACCGATCTTCCCACGGTCTTTTCCACCGGCAAAGACGGTGAAGTGGATCCGGAGTTTCGTGCGGGGATTTATGATCTGGTGCACACGTATCGTGAGCTGGGACATTATTCAGCCAAACTCGATCCGTTGGGTCTGACGGTCCGAAGCGAACACCCCATGTTGGCACTGGAGAACTTCAATCTCCAGACGACGGACCTTTCCCGAAGCGTCGGTCGGGGTGGGTTTGAAGGTGCCACCGACGGGACCCTTCGTGATCTGATCGAAAAACTGAGGTTGACGTATTGCAACACGGTCGGGGTCGAGTTCACGGGGATCGCCGACAAAGCCCAACGTGAGTGGTTACAACGTCGTATCGAACAATCCTACAACCATCCCTCTCTGACCCGCGAAGAAAAGAAAAATCTGTTGTTTCAGCTCATCGCGGCCGAAGAGTTCGAACAATACCTAGGTCGGGCGTTCATCGGCGCCAAACGATTCTCGATCGAAGGAGGGGAATCGTTGATCCCGATCCTCAATGCGATCGTCGAACACGGTGGACAACACGCGGGCAGCGACGCGGTGGTCATGGCCATGGCCCACCGGGGACGTCTGAACGTGCTAGCCCACGTGCTGAATAAACCGTATGAAATCATCCTGTCGGAGTTCGCCGGGACGGCTGCCAAACCGGCCGGCGTGCACGGCGACGGGGACGTGAAGTACCACCTCGGTTATGCCAACACCCGTCCATTACCGGAGCAAAGACAGGTGAAGGTTTCTTTGTTACCGAATCCCTCTCACCTCGAACTGATCAACCCCATTCAACAGGGAATCGTGCGGTGTAAACAAGAATGGTTGGACGATAAAAACCGTACCCGGACGATTCCCCTGTGCATGCACGGTGACGCCGCTTTCTGTGGTCAAGGGATCGTGGCAGAGACGTTGGCGCTATCCGAACTACCCGGTTACGAAACCGGTGGAACGATCCATATTATCATCAACAACCAGATCGGGTTTACCACGCCCCCGAAACAAGGTCGTTTCACGCCTTACCCCACGGACATGGCCAAAGCCATCCAAGCCCCGATCTTCCATATCAACGGGGACGACCCCGAAGCCTGTCAACACGTAGCCAAGATCGCGGTGGAGTTTCGACAGACCTTTAAATGCGACGTCCTAATCGACTTGTGGTGTTACCGACGTCACGGACACAACGAAACAGACGAACCGTCGTTCACCCAACCGTTGATGTACAAGAAAATCGCCCAACACCCCACCACCCGGACGATCTATCAGCAAAAACTGATCGAAAACGGAGACCTGACCCCCGAAGAAGCCGAGCAAATGAAACAACTCGTGCTCTCACGACTGACCTCAGCCCGGGAACTGGCGCGTGAAGTTCGCCCGCGGACCAAAGTTCCTCGGTTCAGCGGGGTCTGGACGGGATTCGGACCTGCCGGATCCGACTGGTCGGCCAACACCCCGGTCAAACGTTCGGTCCTGGAAACCGTCATCCGGTCGTACGATAAAGCCCCACCCGGATTTACCTTTCACCCCAAACTGGAAAAAGGGGTCATCGCCGCCCGACGAGAGATGGTCAAAACCGGAAAAAACATCGATTGGGGTTGCGCGGAGATGCTGGCGTTTGGTTCGATCCTGCTGGACGGATACGGAATCCGTTTTACCGGTCAGGACGTCGAACGTGGAACGTTCAGCCATCGACACGCGGTCCTGCACGACTACAACACCGGCGAAACTTTTACCCCGCTTTGCCATGTCGAGGGCGCAACGGGCGAGTTTTTCATTTCGAACTCGATGCTGTCTGAAGAAGCGGTTCTGGCGTATGAATGGGGTTATGCTTCTGCCGACCCGAGGAATCTGGTGATCTGGGAAGCGCAGTTCGGGGATTTTGTGAACGGCGCCCAAGCCATTATTGATCAGATCATCGCCGCCGCCGAATCCAAATGGCACTACATGTGCGGACTCGTCATGCTTTTGCCTCATGGGTACGAAGGAGCAGGTCCCGAACACTCCAACGCCTATGTCGAACGATTCCTCAGCCTCTGTGCCGAGGAAAACCTGCAGGTCGCGATGCCTTCGCGTCCGAGCAGCTATTTCCACATGCTTCGTCGACAACAACTGAGAAAGTTCCGAAAACCGCTGATCCTGTTCATGCCCAAGAACCTGCTTCGTCGTCCGGACGCCAGCAGCTCGATCGAAGAGTTCACGGACCAACAGTTGCAACTGGTGTTGGACGACCCTCAGGTAACGGACCGGGACAAAGTGACTCGACTTCTGCTGTGTGCCGGCAAGGTCTATTACACGTTGAACAAAGCCCGCATCGATCATCAGATCAACAACGTGGCAATAATCCGGCTGGAACAGTTTTATCCGTTTCCGAAACCCGAGCTGACCGACGTGCTCAACAAGTATCGTAGGGTCAGCGAAGTCTGTTGGGTGCAGGAAGAACCTCAAAACCGCGGGGCATGGAGCTACATGCAACCGATCCTCCGATCGATGCTCCCCGATCTTCTGATCAGCTATCATGGCCGAGAATCTTCAGCATCACCCGCGACCGGATCGACCGCGATGCACGAAGCCGAAGAGCGAGAACTCGTCGCTAGCGCCCTGGAACTTTCCCAATCACAACCCACCCCAGCAAATCCGCAGGGCGTTCCTTCCAAGGCCTGAACCATCGTAAAACCGGATCATTTGAATCCTCATTTTTAAGAAACGATGACGATCCCGGATCCGGGATCGTCATTTTTCTTGTGTTTGTGACTCGACGACTGTTTTTTCGATCGCGATGGGGTGAAACCACGTTTACCGATCGGACCTGAGATTGATTTTCCAGATCCCCCACACTCCACCCCGGTTGGACCGGAAGTAAATCGCGTCACCTGTCAACGGGTCAAACGCGGGCATATCGTCCACACTCCCGTTTCGGGTGACCTGTCTTGGGGTTGCACCGCTTCCGAGTTCCAGGACCCAGATATCGAAGTTATGTCGTCCGTCTTCACTTTCCTGTCCACGGTCCGAGGCAAAGGCGATTCGTGTAGCAGAGAAATCCCAGGTCGGATCGGTATTGTCGGATCCACCGGTGGTCAGGGCTTCGGAGGCGCCGCCTTTGTCGCCGACGCGGTAGATGTCCCGTTTTCCGGTCCGTTCGTTAGGAAGGACGTATAAAACCGAATCCCCCTTGGGACTGACACGGGGCATCAGCCCGCCGAGCCTGGCCAAGTCCGTTTGCAGGCTAGTCCCGATCTGCGTCATATAGAGGCGCGGATCGGAACGGGTATCGACGTGGGCCTGATAGAAAAGTCGGGGTTTGGGTTCGGCATCGACGCTAGGCCAAAGGTCGTTGGTTTCGCCGGTGGTGTATCGGACGGGTCCGCCCACCCCGTTGGCATCGATGGACCAGATGCTCAGTTTTCGTCCGGCTGCGTTGGAGGAATAGACGATCCGGTCCCCGCCGGCGGTATAAGCCGGAGTCAGGTCGATCGATCGTCCGTCGGACAGCGCGGTGGCCCCGCCTTGACCGTCGGTACGGGTTCGGAACATCAGACTGGTCGGTTCGCCTTGGGAGTTGATCCCGATGACGCTGTAGACAAGGTGTCTCCCGTCCGGGGAAACGGACAAAGACCCGATGGTTTCACCGGGATTGAGTTTGACGATCTGCTGGGGCTGATCCCCTTCCGGTTCGTGGACGAACTTCATGGAGATGGTCCGGATTTTCTGGGCTTGGAGTTTCCATTCTCCGTCCTGCCGGATCAGATCCAGGGCAGTGGCTTCGGTGGGTTGGCTGAGGACTTCGCGGAGTTTGACCGGATAATCGGTCTTGCCGTCGTCCCATCCGATGGTCAGTTCGGTGGGATAATATTCGATTTCCGGCGTTTTCTTGGTGATGGTGACTTTGTAGGTCTTTAAGGTTCCCTTGTCATCGACGGGTGTAAAAACCAGATCTGCTGTTGCGCCGGTGGGGGTTGCGCGGACTTTGGCGCCTTCGATCGTGACCGAGGCGTCGGGAGGATCAATCAGTAGTTGAACGGTTTTTTGTTTGGGGATCAGATCGATCTGATAATCGGTCTGCCCATTATCCCAGGAGATCACCCGTTCGATCGGGTCATAACCGGGTTTGATGACTCTGATGGTTTTTTCGACCCATTTGCTGGAGGTCACATCAAAGTCGAAGGGTCGCTGACGGTCCAGAACGGGAGATTTTCCGACTTCCACTCCGTCGATCAAGACCGTTGCCCCCGGAGGATTGGTCGTGATCTTCAGATCCTTGCGCATCGGTTCCAGACGGAGGTTGTAAATCGGGCTGGCGTCGGTCCAGGAGATGACTTGTTCGGCTTTGATAAAGCCCTGACGTTCGGCCGCGATGGTATGAGTGATCCATTCGTCCTCGGCGTCGACAGTAAACTCGACATCGGCGCTGACGGCGGAAGCAGGCTCAGCCGTTAGAGGTTTGCCATCAATACTGATAATAGCCGGAACGGGAGACGTCGTGATGCTGATCCGTCGGACCTGCGGTTTCATTTCCAGGAGGAGGGATTCGGTGATGTTCTCGCGTGTGACGGTCACGGTTCGATCCTGGTACCCCTTCCGAGAAGCGGTCACGTAAAAGACGTCGCCGGGGTTTCTGAAGGTGAACCGTTCGATGACCGTGCCCCGTCCGCGTTCAGCACCATTGACCTTGATCAAAGCATCAGGCGGACGGGTGGTGATCGTGACATTTTTCTGAACCGCACAACCGTTCAGCAGCACCAGCGTGCCCAGAAAAAACAAAATGGCTCTCATGCCAGGGATGATAACAGAAAATCTCGCGAGGGTATCGTCGAGAATGCCTTATCCCAGTCAAGAGTTAACGAAATTATGGGTCATGGAAAAATAGAACCGTGTTCGGAAGCAAAATTACCGATAACCTCTTGCTACACTTGCGGATGCGAAAATTACAGCCCCAACATCGGTTCGGAAACAATCGACGTCGTCGATGGATATTGCTGGGGTTGATTTTTGCCTGGCCTGGGGTGGTGCTTCTGGGATTGGTACTGAATCATGTGGTCGGTTCTCCGGCGCCTTTGTCAGGATTACCCGTTGTGGGGTTGATAGTTTTAGCCTTCGTTATTGACCAGACGCATGCGGAACCCTGACACACGTGCGGACTCGCGTTTCGGGGTTATTTCCGGTACATATTTTCAGACTGATGAACGGACCGGTCACGATTTTTTTTGCAGGTGGAGGAACGGGAGGTCACCTTTACCCGGGCATTTCAGTCGCCCAAGCCCTCGCACGAGAATGTCCTGAAATCAAACCTGTCTTTCTGTGCACCAACCGACCGATCGACCGAACGATCCTGGAACCGACCGGATTCGAGTTCATCACCCAACCGATCCAGCCACCGGTGCGTTCGATCGGAGGACTTTTGAACTTTTGGAAAAGCTGGCGGGACACGCGGGATCAGCTTCGGGTCCTGATCCGCGAACGTAAACCCTTGGCTGTACTTGGTTTAGGCGGATATGCGGCGGGTCCTGCGGTCAAATGGTGCTCGGAAAAAAAGATCCCTGCTGCGATCTTGAATCCGGATGTCATTCCCGGAAAAGCCAATCATTATCTATTAAAGTATGTCCAACACATCTGTTGTCAGTTCGAGGCCACCCGAGCGTGCCTTCCCCCGGCTCATCAACACAAGATGGTTGTCACCGGGTGCCCGATCCGACAGGAGATATGCCCACTTCCCCCGCGAGAACAGGCCGCACGAAGGCTCGGACTTGATCCCAATCTCAACACCCTAACGATTACCGGTGCAAGCCAAGGTGCTCAGACGGTCAACCAAGCCGTGCTCGAATGTTTTAAATCGATCAAATTGCAAGGTTGGAATATCCTTCATTTGGCCGGGAAGGATCATGCCCAAAGCGTTCGGGCGGAATACCGACAGCTCAATATCCCGGCGATCGTCATAGACTTTACCCCGTCGATGAACGATGTGTGGTCGGTGACCGACCTGGTGGTTGCCCGTTCCGGTGCAAGCACCTGCGCCGAAATCACTGCGTGTGGGATTCCGGGCATTCTGATGCCCTATCCGTTTCACAAGGACATGCACCAACGCGCCAACGCCAAGGTGCTCGCCGATGCAGGCTGTGCCATTCTGTTGGAAGACCAAAAAGACCGTCGACGAAATGCCGCTCAACTTCAATCCCACCTGACGGTATTGTTGTCCGATGCAACCCGACGACGGTGCATGTCAGAAAATGCGAATAAAATCGCCCACCCCGACGCCGCTGTACGGGTGGCTCGACTGCTGATCAGTATGGTCAATCCGTCATAGCTTCGTTTCATTCCGACGATTTTTCAGACGGTTGTTTATTGTTTGTGAACCGAACGTTATCCTGTATACCCAAGCCCTCAGCGGAATCTGAGTTGGCAGGATGCCAAGCCCTGTTATGGGTCATCGTCCGGTAGTAATTCTGAATGATGACAAGCAGACAGGTCGGCCGATGAAAGGAATCGACCTTCGTACAAATGATCGATCGATGGTACTGGAGTCAGCACCCGGTCAACGACTGCGAAGGGTCGGCAATCAGGTGTACGTCATGTCCGCACTTCCCACGCCATTTAATTCTCCTGTGACTTCGTTTTCCCCGGTCTTCCGGGAGCTTCCTTTCAGACCCGCCAGCCGATTCACCGGTCGACGCGTGCACTTTGTCGGGATCGGTGGTGCCGGGATGAGCGGACTGGCCCGGATGCTTAAAGACTGTGGCGCGATCGTCAGCGGATCGGACTCCCAGACCAACTCACAAACGATAGCTTTGTCCAAACTGGGAGTCCGAATCAGCCGAGACCAGCACGGGCAATACCTGGATAAGACCGTGGACCTTGTTGTGCGTTCGGCTGCGGTCAAGGATGATCATTTTGAAATCCGCGCGGCCCGGGCGATGGGCATTCGCACCGTCAAGTATGCTCAACTGCTTGGCGAAGTCATGCAGGAACGACTGGGAATCGCTGTCGCGGGGACTCATGGCAAATCGACCACGACGGCGATGACCGCCTACGCGCTTCTCCGGTGCGGACTCGAACCGAGTTTTGTGATCGGAGGAACCGTGCCTCAGCTCGGCGGGGTCGGAAGCCGATCAGGCACCGGCGAATCGTTCGTTGCCGAAGCCTGCGAATACGACCGATCGTTTCATAACCTGCATCCGACCGTTGCAGTCATCACCAACATCGAAGAGGATCATCTGGATTGTTACGGGGGAATCGACGACATCGTAGAGAGCTTTCAGACATTTGCCGGTCTGCTTCCCGGAAACGGCATCCTGATCGCCAACGGTCAGGATACCAATGTTCAACGGGTGCTCCGACAGACCGACTGTCAGGTCCAGACCGTATCAATGGGCAAACCGGCTGTCTGGTCGGTGTCCCCGCGTGGTATTGTCAACGGGTGCTATCAGGGTGAGGTGACGCTGCACGGACGCGCTATGGCGTGGTTGAAGTTAAGCGTACCCGGGGAACACAATCTGATGAACGCGACTATGGCCTTGGCTGCCGCTCACTCGGCCGGGGCTGACATCGAATCCGCCGCCTCAGCCATCAGCGAGTTCCGCGGGGTTGATCGACGCATGACCTATCTCGGTCAATATGCCGGGGCCCATGTCGTGGATGATTACGGACACCACCCGACCGAAATCCGAAAAACGCTCCAGGCCCTTCGCGAGCGATACACCCCTCGTCGACTGATCTGCGTCTTTCAACCGCACCAGCACAGCCGAACCCGACACCTGCTGGAGGATTTTGCGTCCAGCTTTGCCTTAGCAGATCAGATCATCATGCCCGACATTTACTTCGTCCGCGACAGCGAAGAAGAGCGACGACGTGTCTCGGCATGTGACCTGGTACGGTTAATCAATCAACGTGGACAATCTGCCCGACATATCCCGGCATTCGATCAGATCGTCGATCATCTACGACGGGAAGTGCGTGAAGGAGATCTGGTCGTCACGATGGGCGCGGGAAACGTGAATGAAATTGCCATCGATCTGGTCTCCTGATCAACGAAAGATACAATTTTCTGTACAACCGAAAAACACATGCATCTGGTAACAGACAACCCCTTTTCAGGTCTTGAAGCGTTCGTGACAGAAAACGTTCCACTGGCGCGTTTCACTTGGTACAAGATCGGCGGACCGGCCAGGTATCTGGTCCAGCCCCGTTCCATCGAGGAGCTTCAAGAAGCCGCTCGTCGTTGCACGGAGACGAACATCCCGATCTATGTCCTGGGACTCGGGGCCAACCTCCTGGTCTGCGACCAGGGTGTGGACGGAGCCGTTTTCAGACTCAATGAAGAGTTCTGGAGACGGATCAAGTTCACGGGCAACCTGCTGGAAGTCGGAGCGGGAACGGACATGCAAAAACTGCTCTTGCGAACGGTCCGTGAAGGCAAAAGCGGTCTGGAATGTCTGGCAGGTATTCCCGGAACCATCGGCGGGGGGATCCGAATGAACTGTGGGGGAAAGTTCGGCGATATCGGGTCAGTCATTTCAACCGTCACCGTCATGGACTCACAAGGGAATATTTTCGTCCGCACCAAAGACGACCTGGTGTTTGATTATCGACGAACCAATATTGTCGCGCCTTTCATCCTCGGCGCCACCATCGAATTAGAAGACGATCATCCCGATGCCATCATGTCCAGAACCAGGGAAATCTGGATGTACAAACGCAACACCCAACCCCTGAATACCAAAAACTGTGGGTGCATCTTCAAAAACCCCCGTGGACTCAGTGCCGGGGCACTGATCGATCAGTCGGGTCTCAAAGGGCTGAGAGTCGGGGGGGCCGAAGTAAGTACCAAACACGCCAATTTCATTGTGGCACACAAGGGTTGTAGCAGCCAAGACGTCCTGAAACTGATCAAAATCATCAAAGAACGCGTTTACGACAAGCACCAAGTGGTGTTGGAAAGTGAAGTGAGGATCTGGCCTTTGTAGTCAGGATCGGCAGGTAATGTTTCTGAAACCTTTGACCATCTGTCCGGCACCCACCGTCGATCCGCGTTGGGTTCCATACATCTTCATGTTCTTGATCTGTCATGCGAATCACTGTTTTATATGGTGGACCTTCCGCCGAACGTGAAATTTCTTTGATCTCCGGCCAGGCCGTGGCTGACGGGTTGCGCCAAGTCGGACACGACGTCCGATTGGTCGACATACGTCCTGACGACTTATCGGCATTGGATGAACCCGCAGACGTGATCTTCCCGGTCCTCCACGGGGAGTTCGGCGAAGACGGACAGATCCAAAGCATCCTCGAATCCCGAAACCTGCCGTTTGTCGGATCCGGATCCGAAGCTTCGCGGATCGGAATGGATAAGATCGCCACCAAAACCCGTTGGCAGGCGCACCAAATCCCCACTCCCCGATGGGAAATGGTTTCGTCGGAAAACCCGACCATCCATTTCCCCGGACCCTGGATCGTGAAACCTATCGCGTCGGGATCGAGTATCGATGTGTTTCTGTGCCAAACCGAAGCGGAAACCCGATCGGCTGTCCGAAAACTCGTCCTGAAACAAGGTCGATGCATGATCGAAGAGTTCATCCAGGGACCCGAACTGACCATCGGTCTGCTCGACGGACAAGCCCTCCCACCCATCCGGATCGAAACTTCTCACAGGTTTTTCGATTATCAAGCCAAATATACCCCGGGCGGGGCTAAACACAGTTTCGAACTCGATCTTCCCGGACCCCTTATTCAGCACTGCAAGTCCTTGGTCGAACAGGCCAACCGGGCCATCGGAGCCCGGGACATGGCCAGGATCGATCTGATGATCGACCATCGGACCCAACAACCCTACCTGTTGGAAATTAACACAATCCCCGGTTTCACCCCGTTAAGTCTGCTTCCCGAAGCCGCGCTTCAGTCGGGCATCCTGTTTCCCCAGCTCGTGAACCGTCTGGTCAACATGGCTTGGAATCGTCGAAGCAATCCGACGCCCCCTAAAAGCTCACTAAATCATTAACTCATAATAACTTAAGGAACGATCAAGTTTTTTCTCGCGTTGATCCGATAACGTGTACTGGGAATCCGATGCCCAAAAAAAGCGCCCAAAGAATCCAAACCCGAAGCGGTATCCAAGACCCGTCCCTCGACCGACCCTCAAACCGTCTTTTGGGTCCGTCGAATCATCGGTCATACTTTGGCCGGTCTGGCTTTGGTCGGGGTGGTCGGAGGGGCGTTTGTGGTCTGCAAACGCTACGTCGAACAGCGGGTCATTCTCACCGATTTACCCCCCCGGGTGGTTATGAAAGATCAACCCAAATGGATGAGTGACGCGCTAGCTGAGCAAATCCTCTCGTCGATAAGACCGGTCACCCCTGCCAAAGCCGACGACCATCAACTTCTCGTCGATCGTGCAGCCTTATTGGCCAACAACCCCTGGGTCAAAAAAGTCAAATCCGTCCGACGGGCCTACGGAAACCAGCCCGGTGACCTCATCGAGATCGACTGCGACTACCGCGCACCGGTCCGCTTTGGTTCATTGGCAGGATCAGTACTGGTACATCGATACCGAAGGGGTACAGTTGCCCGATCCTCTGACCCCCGAACAAGTCTCACGACTGATCCGACCCGGACAACCCATGTTCCGAATTATCGACGGGGTTGCTCAACCCCCTTCCGGACCCGGACGGCTTTGGCAAGGAGGAGACATCCAAGCCGGGATCGAAATGGTCGCCCTTTTGGCCGACGTCGAGGAAGTCAACGATATCGTCAAAATCGACGTCTCTAACTATGCAGGAAGGATCAGCCCCAACGATTCTCAGATCAACCTCGTCACCCGCGACCGACGTGAGATCCGATGGGGACAACCCCCCAGTAGCAAGGCGTTTTTCGTCGAACAACGGGCCGAACGAAAACTCGAGTTCCTCAAACACGCCAAACGTACCACCGGGCGAGTCGATCTGAATCAACCCTGGATCGATCTTCGGTTCGACAGTCCAACGGTCCCGGACCCCGGACGGGCTTCGATCGGACAATAAATCACGTCCACTGCACGAAAATCATGTAAATCAACCAAACCCCCAAAGCCACCCCGACCATAGCCGACAGAATATAAATCGTCAGCGCGGTGGCTTCTCGAGGGATCTGCTCCACGTAGCGACATTTAATCGTCTTGTAAACCACGGACACCGAAACACAAAGCGGAATCAACAACCAGACCCAATAATCCCACAACGGGGCGGGGTGAATAAACGGGGTGTACGCCAGAACGCACATCACTGGGCCCCTTCCTTACCGGTCTGCACGTCCGGTCCGTGCTGCGGTTTGTAAGGATGAGACGCCCGATAAGCCGAATCGATTATTACCAAAAGATTCAGCATCCCCGCGATCGCGGTATAAAGAGTCCCGATATCAAAAATTCGGGCAGTGGACATTCGCACCCCTTTTTGTGCCTGGTCTAACGAGACCCAGGTGGCCAGGAAGTTCATCGGTCCGTTGAGACTCTGGGCGATGTACCACGGTTTGTACATGACTTCCCCCGCAAACGACTGCTTGAGCAACCATCGTCCCTGACGATCAAGCCTCGGCTGACCGTTCTGATCATAACCCGGAACATCGATCACCCGGATCCCTCCGATCCAGATGCCCAGCCAAAAGGTCAGGATAATCGCGATTCCCGAAATGTACGACCGTTTCTTCTGACCAATCAAATAATACCCCAAACCGGGGATCACCCATCCCGCGAAGGCAACTATCGGTGCTGAAACATGTCGCGAATCGGTTTCTGTCATTCTGAGGCGATTACTGTATCGGCACATGCCCGTTCGGCAAGTCACCCCGGACAGTTTGTAGCAGAATCTCAACCCGATCCCTACACTTCGGGTATGAAAATCCTTTTCAATACCGGCGGACTGGCCGGAACCAACTGCTATCTGCTCGTCGATGAAACCACCGGACAATGCGTCCTTTTCGATGCCCCCGATCACACCACCGACCCCATTCTCCACGAGATCAAAGATAAGGGGTGGACGCTCAACGGATTGTGGTTTACCCACGGACACTTCGACCATGTAGCCGATCACGCTCGGGTCACGAACGCTTTCCCCGCAACCCCCGTTCTGATCCACCCGCTCGATGAACCCAAACTCCAGAATCCCAACTCCCGATTCTTCCCCTTGCCTTTTACGATTCCACCCGGTCGGGCCAGCGGATATGTCCATGACGGTCAGATCCTGTCCGTCGGAAACCTGACCTGCCGGGTCATCCACACGCCCGGCCATTCCCCCGGACACGTGATGTACTACTTCGAATCCGAAAAAACCCTCATCGGAGGAGACTTGATCATCTGCAAAGCGGTCGGACGCTACGACCTTCCCGATTCGGATTGGCAAGACCTCAAGACCAGCGTACGAAAAGTCATGCAACTTCCCCCCGAAACCACCCTTTTACCCGGCCACGGGGAAACCAGCACCCTAAAAGACGAATGGGAAACCAATCCCTATGTCCGTCAGATTCTCGAACAATCAATCTGAACGACTTAATTCATCCAAAAGTTCGTTCGGGTCCAACGTGACGCGTACGGTCACCGATCCGTCGGCAGCATAATCGACCTGGTAGACCCGCGCCTGCTCCACTGCCCGATCAATCGATTGACGAACCCGTGGGTCTGAGGTTACGGCTTGACGGAGCGTTTGACCGGGGGTGATTTCCAACTGTTCGATCCTTTCACGCAGACGGTTCCTCGCGATTCGTTCGGCTTGACGGGCGGTCTTCAGCCGCGACTCGCCTAACCGACTTGAACCCTCGGCAACGATCGGGTCATTCACCCAGAGGGGAATTTCTGCCCCCCAATCCGGGATAGAAACCCGCGACACGGGCATTTCGACCCGGGCGCGACCGGTCAGGATCGTCGGGATCGTGCGCACCCCGGCTGATAATGCCGATAACGATTCTGATGTGGAAAGTGCCCCCTGTTCGACGGACTGTCGGACTTGTTGCTCCAACCCCTCATGATCCACGTAAAGACCGATTTCGACCTGACGATCCTCTTTCAGTTGTACCGAAGTCGCCGGAAGGGTATAGGCCCAAGTCCAAAGACGGTCTTTCCCATCCGGGACCAGCAACTGCTCGATCGTCTGGTCCGGTCCGATCCGAATCTGTTCAGTCAGATGAACGAGTTTTCCGACCGCCCATCCCCGCGCCTTTTGGGCGGCTTCGACGCGCAAAACCGGAGAAATCTCCCGCCAATCCGGGGTCTGGATCGTGGTCAATAACGATTCCAGACGGGACGCTGGAATCGCCTGACCGATCGCTTGGAAAGTTCGCGTCTTCCACTCCCGTTTCAATCTTGCCAGCTCTGAAGGACTAAGATAAACCCGAACCTGATCGTCGGGTAAACGAGTAATGCACTCCAGAACCTGACCCGCAGGGACCTGCAGTCGGACCTGGACCAGATTCTGGTCCACCCACCTCGGGGGACCGATTTGCTGGGCATTTTCGACGACGTCGGCGAAAGAAAAACCCTTCAACCCCTCCTGCAGTTTCGCGACAGTCAGACCGGGTTTTAGGGTTGCCGATGAAATTTCCCGGTTCAATTCCGACCGCGCAGCCGCCCAAGCCGCCTGAACCGGTCCGGACTCATCGCCCTGGGCTTGGGAGATGCCATTCAACACCCAAACTAAAATCACAAAGAGATGAAACAGACCCAAAGGCATGGTTATCGGGTTAGACCCCCAAAATGGGATTCGGTTAGTTGCCGACAAGTCCTGTAATATCAATAAATAATGCCAAAAATGGTCCGCTCCTATTTTTCGACCGCTTGGGATCCATCGGGTTGAGTGGAAGAATGATTCGGTAGGATCGTGATCTGACTCGATGACGTCAGGATCATTTGGGTGGCATCTTTGAACGACGGATCATGTCCACCATAGGGTCGTAGTTTGCCGCGAAGCTTGACCGTCGAACCGGTCAAGGTTTTGGCCAAATCCCCGTTAAAGGCTTCGTCCATCGACTTTCGGTTTCTCTCAAACACCACTGCCAAAAACCCCGGGGCATTCTCAAACCGGATATTCATGACTTTCCCCGACCGACTCCAAGCCGCTTCGGTCACGTTTCCGGTGACGACCGCCATTTTCCCCTGATTCGCTTTGAGAGATTCGGTCTCGGTGGCGTCCAAAACCACCGGCGGTTCCCTCGAAGCCGTCTCCTGGGCGTTCGACGAGGTCAAAACCAGCATTCCCACGCACAGACCTACCCATAATCGTTGGAACATCATGTGGTGTCCTTTCATTCAGTTATCGAATCGTAATCCATACCAGGCAGCCCCTTCCAGTGCGGTATCGGTATTTAAAATCACTTTCACCGGAACCCTGGCCAGCATTTTGGTAAAAATCGTATTTGACAGAAAAGCCTGTTTAAACGTTCGGCTTCGGATTAACGGGAGAATTCGAGGGGGAATCCCTCCCCCGAGATACACCCCCCCACAGGCAAAAACTTTCAGCGTCAGGTTCGAAGCTTCGATCCCGAGGATCCGGACAAACAGTTGCATCGCCTGAACCGCTGCCGGCTCGGTTTTGTGCAAACCCGCCTTTGAAATAATCGCAGCCCGTTCGGGTACCGGTGCCTGATCCAAACGGCTCAGAAACCGGTTGGATACCCCACTGCCTCGTTCGACAAAGAACCGGAATAACGGTTCGATGCCCTGACCGCTACAAACGTGTTCGAACGTCACAGTTTTGTGCCTTCGCATCATGAAGGTCAGCAACTCCTGTTCCAGTTCGGTCGTCGGAGCAAACCGCGCGTGCCCCCCCTTCTGAAGCAATCGGACGGTGTTGCTGACCGTCCCATATCAGCGCCGATTCTCCTAATCCCGTTCCCGGGGAAAGGATCGCGCAATTTCCATGATGTTTCTCTCCCCGCTGGATTGTCACCAGGTCGTTTTTTTTGAGTAACCCGATTCCTGCAGCATTGGCGACCAGATCATTAATCAGGACGACGGATTCAAGCCCCAGAGCGTCGCGAATGTCAGTCGCCCGAAAGGTCCGTCCGATGTTGACCGGGGCGCAGACCCCGTCAATGACCGGCCCCGCAACGGCTAGACAGGCACGGACCACGGATCCGTTCTTCCGGGTTTGAAGTACGTCGTGAAGACGGGTTTCCAAGTCCGAACCGTTACCAGTTTTGAACTGATGAACTTTTCCGATTCGTTTCAGATCTTTGTCGAAAACCGCAAGACGGATGTTGGTCCCGCCGATGTCGCCTGCCAGAATCATGCCTTCCCTGCTTCCGAGATTAAGTCTGCTCGTGAAATATCGATAGAATACCGGGCGTAAATTTCCCTGTCACTGCTCGGAAAGCAACTTGATCGTAAAGCTTTTTTCACGCACAATATCAAGTACTTCGAGTCGGACGGATTGTCCGACCCTTTCGACCGCACACGGAGGTGCCATGCGTCGTTCTTCAGCAGTTCTCGTTTCGTGCTTGTTCCTGTTGACAGCTTCGGGTATCTCACCCGTCCACGCGCAGGACGCTGCCGACCTGGAGATGGCCGAGTTTCAGTTCTCCAGCGTCATCACTGCCGACAACGTGTATGTCCGTTCTGGCGCCAGTGAAAGCGATTACCCGGTTATCAAACTTAATAAGGGCGATATCGTCATTGCGGTCGGACGAAAGTTCGACTGGGTCAAGATTCTCCCGCCCGAAAACACGTATTGCCTGGTCGGGAAAGCATGGGTCGAAAAAAGAGGCGACGGTTCGATCGGTCGGGTCCGGGACGGTTCGAACAATGTCAACGTTCGAATTGCTTCCAATCTCAACAACATGATCACCAAGGTTGCGATGCAACTGCACAGCGGGACCGACGTGAAAATTCTGGGCGAACAGGACGAATACTTCAAGATCGCACCACCCGCAGGCACTTTCATGTGGGTTCATCAAAAGTTCGTTGAACCCGTCAAACGGGTTGAAGTCATCAACAATAACGGACAACTGGAAGTCCGCCCACTCGATCCCAACAAGCCCCCCACCCAAGCCAACGTGTCAACTCCGACCACTCCCGATAAACCCGCGAGCGTCGTCACCCCCAATAACGCCGCCCCTCTGACCCTCAACCCGCCACCGGCAGATTCGATCCCTTCTAATGGTTCTTCGTCACCCGCTTCGCCAACGACCGCTCCTGCCCAAACCACTATCTCTTCTGCCGAAAAAGAGTTTGATACCCTCGAAACCCGTTTCAACGAACTGAGCAAACTCCCCCTCGAACAACAACCCGTCGATGAATTGCTTGTCGGATATGAAAAACTGGTAGCAGACAAGCAGTTGCCCGAATCCATGCTCCGAATGGCCGAGTTTCGACTCAAAGGTCTGAAAATTCGTAAAGAAGCCCTTATCCAGTACGAAGAAACCAAAAAGCTCCGCGACCGGTTGGCCGAGCAGGCCAAACCCCTCGAAGCCGAAGGATCTGAAATCGCCCAACGTCTGGAAGAAAACCGTATCCGTCAATTTACTGCCGTTGGAACCCTTCGTCCGTCCGCCTTGCCTTTTGGTGGAAAAACCCTTTACCGTCTGACGGACCCTGCCACCGGACGCACCGTCGTCTATGTCAACTCCGATGACCCGAACGTTCTGAAGCTCGAAGGACTCTTTATCGGGATCCGTGGCGAAGTGACCGAAGACTCCGTTCGACGCATCAAGTTCATCCGTCCGAACGAAGTCCAGCCAATCGACCCCTCAACGTTGTTGAAAGGAACAGTTACCAGCACTCTGACCCCCCCCAGTCTGTTGCCCTCGTCAGCCTCCTCGAGACAGGAATAAAAGCAACCACCAAGTCATTCCCTGCAACCGACGCAGTGCTCATTGGATCAGGCCCTGCGTCTTTTTTATTTTCTTTGTGTCAACGAGGATTTAAAATTCCGTTTCACGCAACCAACCGTTTTGAGCGGTTGAAAACCGAACGTCGTTATTCTGCATCAATCCGGTGTAATCCGGAGTCAGAATCTCACCGATATCGCACTTGCCCCTGATTCGCAGGATTATAAACTTTGGATGGGTTGTCCAGGGTTCAGTCAAATCCCTGTATACTGATCGGATTGGAAATCCTGATTTCGCAAGGAGTCATCAGAATGAGACGTGCCATCGTGTTGTTGAGCGGATTATGGGTCTGGATGTTTTTCACGGTCGCACCTGCCACTGCAGATCAGATCGTGATCGGTCAGTACGCGTCATTGACCGGGGCCATTGCTAATTTCGGGAAATACACCGATCTCGGGGTGCAGCTGGCGGTGATGGAACGAAACGAAAAAGGGGGAATCGACGGAAAGCAGATCGTCTTAAGGACCTATGACACGCGAGGCCAACAAACCGACGCCAAGTCGGCAGTGACGCGACTGATCACACAGGACAAGGCCGTGGCGATCCTGGGGGAAGTGGCTTCGTCGTTATCCATCGCAGGGGCACAGGTGTGTCAGGAAAATGGGGTACCGATGGTGACGCCTTCATCGACCAATCCGGACGTGACTGCGATCGGAAACATGATTTTTCGCGTCTGTTACACCGACGACCTGCAGGGGTTGTACGCCGCCAAGTTTGCTGTCGAAAAGGGTTGGAAGACAGCCGCGATCCTGTACGATCGCAAACAGGCCTATTCCGTGGGGTTGAGGGACGGTTTTACCGATGCCTTTACCGATCACGGGGGTAAGATCATCCTGGAACAGGCCTTCAGCTCCGGGGATACGGATTTTTCGGCCCAGTTGACAGCGATCCGCAACGCCAAACCGGACGTGATTTTCTGCCCCAGTTATTACAACGACCTCGGGAATATTCTCCGTCAGAGCAAAAAGATGGGAATCGATCTGCCTTATCTAGGTGGTGACGGGTGGACCGATGTCGAATCCGTCACGCCCGCGGATGTGTTGGTCAACTGCTATTACGTCAATCACTGGGACCCTGGCGATACGTCGACCCAAGAGAGTCGAACGTTTATTGAACGATCCAAAGCCCGATTCCCGAACGACAATTTCAACGTCTGGAGTGCGCTGGGATATGATGCTGCAAATATCCTGTTCGACGCGATCGATCGTGCAGATTCGACGGACGGGAAAAAGATCGCTGCTGAACTAGCCAAGGTCAGGGACTTTAAGGGCGTCACCGGTACGATCAGCATCGACGAAAACCGTAACGCATCCAAACCGGCGGTGATTTTGACGTTCAAAGACGGCAAGCCGACCTACGTAACGTCTGTTCAACCTTAAGGTTACGATGATCCGGGCCTTGGAATAATTTTCACGGCCCGTTTTATTTTCAGGGTCGGGTGAAATGACAACCCTTTTCATACAGTCCCTGTTGGATGCCCTGACGCTCGGCGCGTTGTACGCGTTGATCGCGCTGGGGTACACGATGGTGTACGGGGTATTGGGGTTCATTAATTTTGCCCACAGCGACGTGTTTGCGATCGGAGCCTGGACGGGATTGCTGACCTCGTCCTTACTGGGGCTTTCGATCGTGATGGGGAGTCAGACGGTCGAACCCCGTGGATGGGAGATCTTTCTGGTCATTCCCGCCGCCGTGCTGGTCTGCGGACTGTTGGCTTGGGTGATCCAGCGTTTGGCATACGCGCCTCTTCGCGACGCGCCGCGATTGAATGTGTTGATCACCGCTATCGGGGTATCGTTGCTGCTGCAGAACGTGGGTCAGTTGCCCTGGGTGTTCGGGACGGACCCTCGTCCGATGCCCCGTCTGATCGAGAACCCGCTACTTTTTGAGATCCAGGGGGTGCAAGTCACGCTTTTGCCAATGCTTACGATTGTGGCAGCGATGGTGTTGATGGTCGGTTTGGAGGTGCTGATTTTTCACACCCGGTTCGGACGGGCGATGCGTGCGGTGTCAATGAACCCCAAAGTGGCTAGCCTGATGGGTATTCCGGTCGACCGGGTGATCGACGGGACTTTTGTTCTCGGAGGCGCCCTGGCAGGGGCTGCCGGGGTGCTGTTTGCGATGGAGTATCCGACCGTCCAACAACCCGCTTCCAACACTTGGGTGCTCCTAGGGCTCAAAGCCTTCATCGCAGCCGTGATCGGGGGGATCGGAAATATCCGTGGCGCCATGGTAGGCGGTTTTTTAATCGCCTTTCTTGAACGTTTCGGCGCAGCCGCCCAACAGTTCTTCCCGGGAATTATTTCCTTCGACACCACCGTCTACCGCGACGTGTACTGTTTCGCGATCCTGATCGTGATCCTGCTGGTCCGTCCTGCCGGATTGTTTGGAAGGTCCGTCGTTGAAAAGGTATGAACCGCGAATGAGATGCCGATAATGATCCGTTCCATCTTCGCTCCTTTGATGGTTTTGTTGATCGCGATCGGCGTGCACGGTCTGGTCGGACGGTACGACGACGGTTACTGGATCAATCAATTGACGATCATCGGGATCGCCATCATCCTTGCGGTGTCGTTGAATATCGTCAATGGTTTTACGGGACAGTTTTCGATCGGTCACGCGGGGTTTTTGTCCCTTGGGGGCTATCTGGCCGGGTCGCTGTTGTATTACGGTTCGGTGATGTTTTTTCAAACCCGTCCCGAGCCCGGATTCTTCAGTTTTACACAACCGTTTGACCGGATGGATCCGACGATCGTGTGGTGGGGAATCGGAGACCTGTTTTTCCTGTGTGTGTGTCTGTCAGCGGGGTTGTTTGCCGCAGTAGCCGGTCTGATCGTCGGACTCCCATCGTTGCGACTGCGGGGAGATTACCTGGCGATCGTGACAGTGGGTTTCGGAGAGATCGTCCGAATCCTGATCGAAAGCAGCCAACGTCAGGTGCCCCTGTCCCGGTTGAACCGGGCCGACGGATGGGATCTGGTCACCGGTTGGGGTAGCGCGATGGGGTTTAATTACATTCCCAAGTTCGGGTCACTTTTCTGGGTCTACCTGTTTGTGGGGATAACGATTCTGACAGCCATTCGGTTGAAGTATTCGACACACGGTCGGGCCTATTTGAGTATTCGGGAAGACGAAATCGCTGCCGAGGCCATGGGGGTTCGATCGACACGATACAAGATTCAGGCCTTTGTCATCAGCGCCTTTTTTGCGGGGATCGCAGGGGCGTTGACGGCATCAAGCCAGGGAACGATCAACGCAACAGAGCTGGCATTCATGAAATCCCTGGAAATCGTGGTCATCGTGGTGCTGGGCGGAATGGGATCGGTCAGCGGTGCGGTTCTGGCAGCGGTGGTGTTGACGTATTTGCCGGAGCTGCTCCAAGCCGAGACCTTTGCGCGGTATCGCCTGATCCTTTACGCCCTGGTGTTGATTTTTGTCATGATCCTGCGTCCGCGGGGGTTGATGGGAACGCGCGAGGTCTGGGATGTATTTCGTCGTCGCAGGGGGGTACAGGGATGACCGCTGCGAAACTCGAAGTTCAGAACGTGACCAAAATATTCGGTGGTTTGACAGCGGTCCGTGATTTTTCGATCGTGGTCGAAACAGGCCAGCTTCAGGGGCTGATCGGTCCGAACGGGGCTGGAAAAACGACTTGTTTCAATCTGTTGACGGGAGTGTATCGTCCGGATGCAGGGAAAATTCTCCTCAACGGTAAACGGATAGACGGGAGACGACCTAGCTCGATCACCTCATCCGGGATCGCACGGACGTTTCAAAACATCCGTTTGTTTCGGGATCTAACGGTTCTGGATAACGTCCGGGTCGCCTGTCATCTACGAGCCCGACACACCCTGGTGGGCGCTTTGCTTCGTCTGCCGAATCACTACCGGGATGAAGCACACATTCGCGCCCATTCGATCCGATTGTTGGAACGGTTTGGACTGTTGGATCGTTCCGAAGAATTGGCGGGAAATCTTCCTTACGGGGACCAACGTCGGCTCGAAATCGCACGCGCCCTGGCCACTGACCCGAAAATCCTCCTGCTCGACGAACCCGCTGCCGGGATGAATCCTGCAGAAAAAATCGCGCTTAAAGAGTTGATCCGTCAGCTGCTAAAGGATTTTCCGGTGGGCATTCTGCTGATCGAGCATGATATGGACGTGGTGATGGATCTGTGTGATCGGATCACGGTATTGGATTACGGTCAGATCATCGCCACGGGCAAGCCCGAGGAGATTCAGTGCGACGAAAAAGTGATCGAAGCCTATCTGGGGTGCCCGGCCCATTCCGTGGAAGAAGCTGTTCAGAAGGATCTGGAAAGGGGAACAGATGTCTGAACTGTTATTGCAATTGCAAGATTTGCATGTGCATTACGGCGTGATCCATGCATTGCAAGGGATCAATATGAACATCGAGCGGGGCACGATCGTTACGCTGATCGGGGGCAATGGAGCCGGGAAATCGACCACCCTGCGCGCGGTGTCAGGGCTTTTGCGACCGACCCACGGGAGCATCCTGTTTGAAGGCCAACCGATTCATCAGCTAGCGGCTCATCGGATCGTTCGACGTGGAATCGCCCATGCCCCGGAGGGTCGGGGAATTTTCCCGAACCTCAGCGTGGAGGAAAATCTGATGCTCGGCGCCTATGCGCGAAACGACCGCGAAGGTATTCGATCGGATCGGACCAAGTCACTGGCGCTTTTCCCGAGACTGGCCGAGCGTCTGCGTCAACGGGCCGGGACACTTTCGGGAGGAGAACAGCAGATGCTGGCTATCGCGCGGGCACTGATGGCCAGACCCCGTCTGTTGTTGCTGGACGAGCCTTCTTTGGGGCTTGCGCCTCAGATCGTTCAGGTGATTTTCAGAATCATCCGACAGATCAATGCTGAGGGGGTTACGATCCTTTTGGTCGAGCAAAACGCGCATATGGCGCTAAGCATCGCCGATCAAGCCTATGTGATTCAGACAGGGAAAGTGATCAAACACGGTCCTGCCCGCGAATTGTTGACCGATAAAGACATCCAAAAAGCCTACCTGGGGGGATGAGGTTTATCGTCCGTTCATATCGGCAAGTTCCTTGGCGATGGCTGCGACAACGTTTTTGGCATCGCCGAAAAGCATCAGGGTGTGGTCGGCGGTATAAAGTTCGTTGTCGATCCCTGCAAATCCGGGATTCATCGAGCGTTTGATACAGAAAACCGTTTTGGCCTGGTCGGCGTTAAGGATCGGCATCCCGTAGATCGGGCTTCCGCGGTCGTGACGGGCTGCGGGATTGACCACGTCATTGGCTCCGATCACTAGCGCCACGTCCGCCTGCGCGAAATCACCATTGATCTCATCCATTTCAGCCAATTTGTCATAGGGGATCTCCGCCTCGGCCAGGAGCACATTCATGTGTCCGGGCATACGACCGGCTACCGGGTGGATCGCAAACCGTACGTCGATTCCTCGTTTGGTCAATTGGTCGTAAAGTTCGCGGACCTTGTGTTGCGCTTGCGCGACAGCCATTCCGTATCCGGGCACAATGATGATGCGGTTGGCGATGTCCATGATCTGTGCGGCTTCTTCCGGGGTGGTTGACTTGACCGGCTTTTTGTCTCCGGTCACGCTGGAGGGTTTGACCTGACCGAAGGCACCGAACAGGACGTTGGTAAACGACCGGTTCATGGCTTTGCACATGATGATCGACAGGATGAAACCGCTGGCGCCGTCGAGTGCCCCTGCGACAATCAGTAACTTATTGTTTAACACGAATCCCATCAACGACGCTGACAACCCCGCGTAGCTGTTCAGTAGCGCAATCACGGTAGGCATGTCCCCGCCCCCGATGGGTAAGATCAGCATCACTCCGAACACCAACGCCAGCACAATCAGGATCGGAAAAATCCAGACCTGGTCCGGCCAGACGGACAACAAAACTCCGCACAAAACCGCCAACCCCAGGACGGAGATATTGACGATATTCTGTCCCCGGTAAGTCACGGGTCTCGTCGGGATCAGTTCCTGCAGCTTGCCAAACGCCATGAGCGATCCGGTAAAAGTCAATGATCCCAACAAAACTTCGGTACACAGAATTCCCATGATGTAAGAAGGGGTCTGAGCAGAGGAAAACTCGATGTAATAATGTGCCGTTCCGACCAGGGCTGCTGCCAAAGCACCGAACGCGTGTGACAGTGCGGTTCGTTGGGGCACGTGGGTCATGGGCATCAGCAGCGCCATCGGCACACCGACGGCTGTGCCGATGATGATTCCCAGAACGATCCACTGGTATTGAACGACTTCTGCTGACATCAGTGCACCCACAATCGCTGCCAACATACCCACCGTACCGATGTGGTTGCCCCGTCGTGCTGTTTTTGGTTCGCTCAACCATTTCAACGACAAGACGAAACACGCGCAGGCAAACAGAAAACACGCCAGCGTGAAGGCGTTCTGGACCGCGTCCCCTCGCGGACCGAAACTTGCCGCCAGCGGCGCCGTGGATGAGATCGATATTGGCAACCCCAAATCGCGCATCACTTGACCTCCCGCTTTCGAAACATCCGAAGCATCCGTTCGGTGATCAGAAAACCACCCACCACGTTCGTCATGGCGGCGGCGACAGCGATCGTGCCCAGAATGATCCCCAGGGTACTGTGATTCTGTCCAGCCAGTTCAATGGCCACGATCACGCTGATCGCCGAAATCGCGTTGGTCAGTGACATCAAAGGCGTATGAAGCATATGACTCACACGCTTGATCACTTCCAACCCCAGAAATGCTGCGAGCAGAAACACAAAAAGATGATTCGACAACTCACTCATGGTTATGTCCCGTCTCGGTCGAAAGGTTCAATAATTTTGATAGCATCGGGTGCACGATCCGTCCGTCCCGACACACCAAAAGTCCGGAAATGATTTCATCCGACAGATCGAGTTTGAGCTGACCTTGTTTGTCGAGAATGAGTCCCAACAGTTTGATCAAGTTGTTGGAATAGACCATCGAGGCATGGGTCGGCACCTGAGACGCCCAGTTGGTGTAACCGATGATCGTGATCCCTTCCCGCTGGACGACCTGCCCGGGAACCGTCCATTCACAATTGCCCCCCTTTTCCGCAGCCAGATCGACGATGACGCTACCTCTGACCATTTTCCGGATGGCCGAAGCGGGGATAAGCCTCGGAGCGGGTTTTCCCGGGATGAGGGCCGTGCTGATGACCACATCACTCTCCGCAATCACGCGAGCCATCAGTTCGGCCTGTTTTTGTTGTTGTTCGACCGACTGGGCAGAGGCATATCCGGAGACTTCCTGAGCTGTGGATACTTCCAACGAAAGCTCGACGAACTTTCCTCCGACGGACTGCACCTGTTCCTTAACTGTCGGTCGGACGTCATACGCACTGACGACTGCGCCCAACCGTCTGGCGGTGGCAATTGCCTGCAGACCGGCCACCCCCGCGCCGATCACGAATACCTTGGCCGGTTGGAGTGTCCCGGCGGCGGTCATCATCATCGGAAAAATTTTCTGCAATCGTTCGGCGGCTAGGATCACAGCGCGATATCCGGCCAGGTTGGCTTGGGAGCTCAGCGCGTCCATCGCCTGCGCCCGTGTAATTCGCGGCAGCAATTCCAACGCCAAACCGGTAATCCCCGTCTCCGCGACCGCTTGCACGTAAGGCAAGTCATCTAACGGACGCAGAAACCCGACCAGTAGCGACTCCCGTTTCATTTGCTTCACTCGGGATAATTCCGGTGGACGCACCACCAGCACGAGATCGGATTGGGACCAGGCTGTCTCCGAATCAACGACCCGCGCTCCTGCAGAGACGTAAGCATCGTCCGAATACCCCGCGCCTGTACCGGCGCCGGATTCCACCCAGATTTCATGCGTCGGAACCAGTGACCGAACCCCCTGTGGCACCAACGACACTCGAAACTCATCACCACCGGTCTGGTTTGGGATCAGAAGCTTCATGAGAACCTACGATAGGATTAAAAAATCTCATTTCAATCCCCGCTCTTGTTTCTCAATCCGGATCGCTCCGAGTCGATGGTAGATCCGGTTCGGAAAGAATCTCCGCCAGACTCAGTCGCTCGAACCGGTCCTGCAGGTCAAGCAGAATTCGATTAATCCGCTGGTGAAGCGGGCAAACTCTCTCCCCATGCTCGACCAATCCGAGCTTGCACTTTTGGGTCCGATTCAGGGGTTCGATGGCGTTAACCACGTCCAAAACGGAGATACTCGCTGGATCTCTGGCTAGAACATATCCTCCGTGCAATCCTCGTGTCCCCTTGACCAGACGGGCCCGGACCAACTGCTGCAACACCTTGGGCAGGTATGACAGAGGAACCTGTGTGGCATCGGCGATCTGATGGGCGGTTACGGGACAGGTATACATGCTCCCAAGATACACACTGGCACGAAGGGCGTATTCGAGGGTTCGGGAGAACATGTCGGGCTCCACCAAGACGACTATCAAAAGATAAAATGACCTTTTAATCATTATATTAAACTTTTTTACCCCTCCGCAAGGTCCAATTTCCCACTCGGTTCGACTCCTGAATCCTTTGAAAAGCCAAGATCCGACAAAAAGAGTCTGGGGTTTCTCAAGGATCAAACTTCTTTTCTGATGTGAATCTTTTCGCGATGGGATTAGAATCGGGGACAATGGTCGGATTGCACAGAAAATGGGTCGGTTTCGGGCTTTTGTTGGGGATCACCGGATGTCAGGTCTTTGGTCCGAAAAAAGCCGAACAACCGCCTTTGAAGGCTCCCGAGCTGGTTATTGCATCACGGGTCTATGCGGGTTCGGTCTTGTCAGGGCCTACCCCCAACGAGCTGACCGAGGAGTCGTTCAAGTCCCCCTGGGCGATCTCGGTCAGGATCTGGGCGATCGAATCATTACCGACCGAGGGTTTTGAACGATTGGCGCGTCAAGCCCGTCTGGTGTTCACGACCCGTGGGGGCATGCCGGTTGTTCCGTCGGCGAGGTCGTCCTCGGAATTGTTGATCCGGGGAATATCCCCTGATACGGACCCGGAATTCCTTTTGGGTAAACCGACTGATCGACAGATGATGTCTGAGCTGACCACGGGCTTGGTTTCGGGAATGACGCTCGAAGTCGATCTCCAGACGCCGACCCGTCTCCACCCCCCCCAACAACCCGTACGATCGGGGATCGAAGTCCGAATCGCCCGAGCGGACGAATCCGGACAATATTCCCTAGGTGTGGTTTCACAGAACCTGGTTCCCTTTTTTCTATCCGCTCCGCAAACATCTACGGATCAGGACTGGGTTTCTGCACCGCCTCTGCCGGTCCCCCAACGGGTGGATACGGAACGCGAAACCCTCCTGACCGACCGAACGGTTCAGAATGAATCGGATCGGTGGTTATTGGTCGTGCCCATGAGGTTCGAGGACTCTCCCTCCGACGGTGTCATCGTTGATCTGACCATTCAGACCCAACCCCTAGCGTCTGATCGAGAAAAGATCGTTGAGTTACTCCGGAACGCTCTGGGCGAAACTGCATCGCTCGATGATGATCGACCGTTATCGTTGTTAAGTGAAGACGAGCTTCGGATGCGATCGGCACTGGAAGGTCTGGCCAAGGTCACGGACACGCCTCGCGGAGCGATAGTATATTTGGCGGGTCTTTGCGGCGCGGAACTGACTCAATCGGTCGGGATTATCGCGGACCCCCCTTTGCTCGAATCGATTTGCCGGTCGATCCTCGAACAAGCCGACCGTTTGTCGAAAACGGATCGACCGTCCGTTGCATGGTTGTTGGAACGGACGACCGTCGAAGCCTTGAGTGTTGCGGAAAATAATGGGACTGTTTCACCCTCCGTCAGGGGGGTGCTGGCAGAATATGCCGGAGAGGTCGGGCGACAGATTGATGCTCTTCGATCGTTGGTCAGCCAGTCCCACAGTTCTGAGGATTTAAAGAACCGTCTGATGGCAGAGAACATGATCTTTTTGGAAGATTCGTCCCCGTCTGCTCGGGTTCGGGCGTATGACTGGTTAGATCGACTAGGACGTGCACCCGACGGGTATGACCCGCTTGCATCACTACGCGAAAGACGACGAGCCTTGGAAGGAGCAGCCGAATCGCGCCAGACACTACAAACTGAGAAACAACCATGACCGAATCCTCCGGACCCACTTCCTCTTCTGACACGTCAATATCGAATCCGACAAGACCTGATACGTCGGACAGTCGCACGACGGGTCAGAAATGGCGTCGTCGGATCATCGTCGCGTTGACCACGATATTGATTTGTTTTGTGGTGGTCCGGGCGTTAGTTCCGTTGCTCCTGCCGACGGTCCTTACACAAGTGGCGGCCCGATACGATCTGGATGCTCGGTATGACAAACTGGATTTCAATCTCCTTGGCGGGGATGTGGGGATCTGGAATCTGCGTTTGTTGCCTCGATCGGGGGGCGAACCGGTCTTGAGCATTGGTTATTGTCGTGGGGCGGTGTCGACCCTGGGTCTGCTGAAAGGTCGATTGGATGTGGAACGAGCCGAAGCCGAGGACACCACACTTGTGGTCGAACGTTTTCCAGACGGTTCTTTGCCCTTGGTGGACCGTTTTTTCTCGACTTCGGACAGACCTCGCTCCTTGCCGGGTGATCAACCGAGGGAAATTCCGCTTGAACCGCCATTGTCGATCGACATTTTGAGGCTTCAACGGGCTGAGGCGCGTTTTGTGGACCGAATGGTGAACCCGACCACCGACGTACGGTTTTTTCTGGACGTGATTCTGATGAACATCGGGAAACCAGATGTTCAAACCGTATTTTCAGTGCAACTTCATTCTCCACAAGTACTTGGAGCATTGTACGTGGAAGGCCAAGCGACCTCCCGTGACAAACTCGTCAATGCCGATCTGGATTTGCGGATGTTGGGATTGAATCTCCAACCCTTGAAGACATATCTGGCTGCTTTCGGGGTGACCCCGTCGTCGAAAGATATTTCCGTAACGGCCCGAGGCAAGCTGCGAATGACCCCCGCCGGAGACCCGGCTACCCGTCCGGTTGACGCACCAGTCACTTCTGTCACCGTTCAGCTTCAACTCAAAGACATCCTTCTTACCGCCGACTCGCGTCAGGCCGCTTCGGTTCAGACCGTTTCGGTCGACATTCCCTTTGCCGCTCCGGGACACATCCACATTCATAACGTTCTTGTCGATGGTGTGCGTGGTTACGCCATGCGCGACCCGCAAGGACGACCGACTTTTGCCGGAATCACCTTTGGTGCCGAACCGACCACCATCGAGCAACGAGCCAAGCCTTCTCCGGCGACAACCTCTTTTACCGAAAAAAACCGCGACCCATCCGATACGTCCGGGTTTCCGGTGGTCGAACTGGATTCGTTGGTCATTCGCAACGTTGGGTTTCAGTTCACCGATTTTGCAATCCCTGAGCCCCAAAACATTTACTTCGACGTGGATCAAATCCGGCTGACCGACATCAGCACTGATCCTGCCAAGTCCGATCAGGTCAGTCGATTTGAGTTTGTCGCAAGCGCTTCGGGGTTGGCTGAGTCGGTACGTCTCAACGGGGATATTCGAGCAGCGCCTTCGACCAAAACACTGGACCTGAATGCCCATCTATCGGGTATCACCGGAGCTGTGCTCGATCCTTACCTCCGGCCTCTGGGCATCACTCGCGTTCTGGATCATGCCGACCTGACCGCGACGATGACTTTTGAGGTCGATCCTTTCAGCCAACCGACAATCCAGACCGCCTTTCGTCTGAAAGACCTTCGGTTGACCGACAAAGCCCACGAATGGTTTGTGTTCGATCAGGTCGATGCCTCAAACATCCGGATTGCTCGAGATGGATCCGAACTGGTTCTGGGAAATGTCGATATTCGCGGACCCACCATGTCTTTGACCCGGTCATCCGACGGATCGATCACCGCGTTCGGATTCCGGTTTGATCCTTCGCAGATCCAACCAATAAATCATACCCCTAACACTCTTGCGCCTACAGCAACTGCGTCTTCGTCAACACAAACACCTTTTCGGCTTCCGTCAGTACGAATCGAACAACTGACGTGGGGGAATGTATCACTCATCGTCCAGGACGCTGCGGTGAAACCGGCTGTCTCCTACAAACTGGTGGACGTGAACGCGCGGGTCGAATATCTAACCCTCGACCCCTCCGCGCACACTTCCGAACCCGGCACGATCGCGGTTTCTTTACAATCCCCCGGTAACCTCGACCACCTGGCGATTAATGGTACGGTAACTCCGACAGGACAGTCGTTAGCCTTTGACCTTTCCGGAAACTCCGACGGGATCACGCTAGACGGGTTTCGACCCTTACTGAACACCCTTGGTTTTGACCCGGTCCTGCAACAAGGAATATTTCAGTTCCAAGCTAAAGGCGATATCCGGCACGTGGATCAAGGGCTTCAAGCAAATCTGTCCCTGACAAACCTGTCCCTGACGGATGCCTCCGGCGACCGGGTCCGGTTAAAGGGGCTCGAATTAAACCAGGCTCTTTTTCACGGGCAGACGGTTTCGGTTCAGGGTTTGGTGATTGATCGACCGTCGGTTCAGGTCCAACGCGACGAACAAGGGGATCTGATCATCGGGGGAATGAAACGGATCACACCTGTTGACGCGCCGCCCCCTCCGCCTGCGGATCCCACAGCCCCGCCGTTTCCTTCCGAACTGAGCCTGGATCTGCCTGTCGTTTTGCGATTGCAGAATCTGAAGCTGGATTCGGCGGAACTGACCTTCGTTGACCGGTCGGTCCGTCCTGCAATCACGCTGAAACCACGTCTATCCCTGTCGGTGCAAAATGCGACGGTCGGGACGGATTCGGAACCGGCGGCGTTTGATCTTGACCTTGATTTGCCCGGGGTCGTTGAAAAGATGAATGCCCGTGGAACCCTCCGGGCAGCCCCCGATCATCAGACCTTGCAGGTCCGGGTTCAAGGTCAGGGCATCGGTGGCGAGTTACTTACGCCTTATCTACCGACCGGGACTCGTTTGAATGGCGATCGCAACACGTTCGGTGCGTCGTTGGGAATCGAGATCCAAAAGCACCCTCAAGGCGGCTCTCGGTTGGACCTGACTGCCAAGGATATCGTGATCCGGCCTGATGCGGATGTTCCGCCGGCATTTTCCCTGGATCAAGCCCGACTTCAGGTCAATCGGATCGACTTGCCCGGAAAAGTGGTGGATGTCGAACAAATTTCTACCAAAGGGCTTACCGTCCGGGTTGAGAAAACCGATCAGGGATGGGTTTTGCCCTTCGCTTTGTTGGGTCAAGACTCATCCCCTGGCGTGGTTATCACCAAGCCTGCGTCTCCGATTCAACCACCGTCCGGGCAATCACTGGATGTCGATCAACTCATTCAGGCAGCCAAACAAACCGCTCCGTTGGTTTCCGTTAAAAAACTAGACCTCGGGGCCGACGAACTAAGCCTTCAAACCCCCGGCATGGTCTATCCGTTGTCAATCCGTCAACTCTCGGTCAGTGGGCAGGACATTCGACTTTTGGGAGACAAACCCGAGCAGCAACCACCGTTCACGATCCGTCTTCAAACCCGTGTGCAGAATCTGGTCGATTCGGTCGTTGTCCGGGCAACGCTCCAGCCCTTCTCCGCCGAACCGCAGGCGGGCATTCGGATGGACATCGACGGAATCCGCGGGAACCAGATCACCGGACTTTTACCCTCCTTGGCGAATACCATCGACGGTTCCGGATTAACCAATGGACGTTTCACCTCCCAGATCGATACGCAGTTGATGTTCTCGCGTAGAGGATGGTTCGGGATCGATCTGACGCGTGACATCGGCGCTCGCAGCCTGCAGGTCCGCGATACCTATCTGACCGAAGCCGATCAACCAAATCCTCTGTTGGGAGTCGAACAGATTAATGTCGAGCAGTTGCGAATTTCTCAAAATCCCACCCAGTTGACCATCAAAACCGTGGACATCGTTCGACCGTCGGCCCATCTGTGGCGTGACCAAGCGGGTATTCACCTGGCCGGGATGACGTACCGGTTACCGACGGGTGCTCAACCGGAGAATCCGCCCGAACCGATTCCCGCTGGGGCTGAAGAAACTCCTCCCAGCGTCTCTCAAGATACCACCGAGGTTGTTCAAGCGGTCGATCAATCATTTTCCGATTTGACGATCCAGACCCTCACGGTTTCCGGATGCGATTTCCTGATCGAAGACCGAGTAGGCACTCCCTTGACGCGACTCCCATTCACCAATCTCGATCTGGAAATCAAAGGACTGACCACCCGTGCCTTCCGACAGGATTTACCCGTCCGGTTCAGCGTCTTTGCCGAATCCGGGAAAGTCCCCTTTTTCAATCCGGACGGATCACAAACGACGCCCCGGGAATTGTTTGCCCAGTTCATGGCCAGCGGTTTGCTGCAGGTTTATCCCCAACCCAAAGGGTGGCTCAAAACCTCTCTAAGCGGTTGGGATTTGCGATCGGTCCGAGGAATCGCGCAACAGATCGGGATCGAAATCGGTCAGGGAACGCTCGATTTTTCTGCCGACGTGCGCATGGACGGCTCAGACACGTTCGAAGCCAGACTTTTTCCGACACTGAACTCGATCCGGATTAAGGATTCTCCGGACGGGAAATTGACCCGATTGTTCCAGTTATCGGCGGCGCCGGCCCCGTTGGACGTACTGATTGTCACCGCGGAAGATGCCGACGGGGCTTTGTCTTTGCCGACCAAAGTCTCTTACAAAACCGGACAACTGGATGTCGGAACGATCATCCGCTCGGCAACCGGGTCGGTTGGCGCACAACTCCTCAAGGCCTTTGCCGCAGTTCCTGCCAAGGCACTTTCGTTGGTCGGAATCGACTTGAGTACGGAAAAAGATCTTTCGCCGGTCGTGATCGAGTTTGAACCAGGCGAATCCACACTCACCCCGGATCAGATCCTTCAAATCGATACGATTATTGACCGTCTGCGAAAGGACCCGACTCTCCAGATCACGCTAGAGCACCGACTTGGTTCATCGGATTATGACCTGGTCAATCAACGGGCAAACCCCGATCCCGCTGACGCAGCTGCCTTGGCAACACGTTTAAGAAAACAAAAACATGACCTTCAAAAACAACTTGTAGAATTGTCCACCCAGTTTCGTCTCGCAATGTCCGGTCAGGATCAGGATTGGGCCACACAACTGCAGGGACAACTCCAGTCGGTGTCAGAAAAGTTATCCCAAACCGAAGACGCACTGGATAATGCATTCGAACTGATTCGTCCGGGCGCGGACCGGGATTCGGAACGTCGAACCAAATCCGCAGCCCTGGAACTGGCCCGTTGGCGACTCTCCACCATCCGTCAGCCGATCCTCGATTCGGGCGTCAAACAGATCCCCGACCGTGTCTCCGGTCCGCGACCCACAGCCTCGGTCGATCCTGATTCCTCTCAAGGTCGGGTCGTGATCCGTTTTGGAAGACGGGCTAAACAGTGAAATCGATCGGACTGGTTGATAACCACCCTTATTCCCGGTCCAACGTTCCCCGGGTGACGCCAAGTTGGTTTAGAACCCGTAAAGACCGTACCGCCGATCGGGGTTCGATCCTTCCGTGCACCATGTCCTGATACTGTCGTACCAAAAGCAAAACTTCGTGAGGTTTTTCACGAAGTAGCTCCACACGATAGTGACGAACCCCCAATTCTTTCATCCGTGGAATATACTCCCCGCCCGATTGCGCCGTGGCATTGTAAAGCGTGTTGCGACACCCGGCATCGGGGATCAACGGATGTGGCTGACCCATCCGATCTCGCAAGTCAACCTGATGTTTTTCACAAGGCCGACCACAATCCCGATAATCCTTCCCCTGACTCAACGTGTGCGCAAACACACAATGTTCCATGTGGAACATTGGCATATGCTGATGGATCACACATTCGAAAAACCCTGGATCCGATCGCGTCAGCATTGCTGACATCTGTGTCCAGTTCAGGTCATAGCTCGGCACGACCCGTATCAAACCCGTTTCTCGGAAAATCTCTGCGGTCAAATGATTCGACACGTTTAATGAATAGTCCCCGATCAGGGGCAAAGACGGGGATTTTTCCCTGAAAAATTCGATCGAAGCCAGGTTCCTGACCAATATCTGGTCCGGCTGACAATCCAGAATGTGTTGCAACCAACCTTCTTCTCCGGGTTTAATGATTCGCATGGTCGCGACCGCGATCGTTTGACCTGCCTGTCGACACAATTCGATGGCAATCTTGTAGCGTCGGACATCTTCAAAATCACAATAGATGGTGGACGGTCTTTCCGAAAGCCCGATAAGGGCCTGGACCTGTTCCACCGTCCGAGCCATCACATGAAGCCGAACCGGGACCGATTCGGAGACGTTTTTCTTGGTCGGTTCGGAAAAACTCACCGGTCTGATCGGATGCACCCGACGACGGACCCGGATCAGTTCCTCGACCGACTGTCGACGCAGGTTCGTCAGGATCGACTTGGGCACAAAGGGACTTCCCTCGATATGACATGTCAGATGACGCAACTCGAACGGTGTGTTCAACAGCAACCCGAGCTGCTCTCGAAGTAATTGCTCGGTAACAGGGTGGTGATCAGCCCGGGTCAGGACCGATTCGGACCGGACCGTCCGGGAATGCACACCATCGGTGATGGTTAATTCCAGGGCTTGGCCTTGCCGAGCTTGCACAATCATGTCGATCTTCACTCGATGCACCACCCGATCTCGTGCGAAGGTCTGTTCGAGTCGTTTTCGGACGGACGGGTCGTCGGTTTTCCAGACAATCGCCCCCGGACGAATCTCACGCACACGCACGTCTCTGCCCAGTTCAACCAGCCATCTGTCTTTCGGACGGGGTTTGATCGCATAGACGCGACCACCGGTTTCTTCGGATTCGGGGTGTCCTTCATCAAACACCACTCCGTCACCCGGTTTCAGATCGACATCCGAAAACTCCCGGCGAATCAGGACACCTGTTGATGCATGACCGATCACTTTCCCGAATCGTCTTCCCCGCGACTTGGGAAAACGTCCCTGCACGAGTTGCTGGTGATTCACACCGTTCAAAAAGCCGTGAGAAAGACCACGAGAAAAAACCTGTTCCAGGTCTCCACGTTGTTGAGAGGAAATGAGAAATGATCTGCCTTGAAGCGCTGCGTCTATGGCGTCTCGGTATGTCCTGGCGGTAGCTGCCACGTAATGAGCGGTCTTGAGTCGTCCTTCGATCTTGAAACTGATCACCCCCAGGTCTATCAGCTTACCGACCAGGTCATACGCGGCCAGATCCTGAGGCGACACCAGATAGCTAATTCCGTCCAGATCTCTGGTCTGACCGTCCACCACCAGATCGTAAGGCAACCGACAAGCCTGGGCACAATGCCCACGGTTAGCTGATCGTCCTCCCAACGATTCGCTGGTCAGACATTGACCCGAATACGCCACACACAATGCACCATGAACGAACACTTCCACCGGCATGTTGGTCGCCGAGACGATTTTTCGGATCTCCTCGATCGACAATTCTCTGGCTAGCACCACCCTTTGAATACCAAGCCGACGAACAAACTCGATCCCACGGGCTTCGGTTAAGGTCATCTGTGTGCTGCCGTGGATCGCCAGCGTTGGGACCATCTGATGAATCAGTCTCGCGATTCCCAGATCCTGAACGATGACCGCATCAACCCCCGCCTCGGCCATCTTGCGGATGTAATTGACTGCTTGTTCAAGCTCATTGCTGAAAATCAACGTATTGAACGTGAGAAACCCTTTGACATTATGACGATGGAGATAATCCATCACCTCAGGCAGTTCGTCAGTGGTGAAGTTGTGTGCCCGGTATCGGGCATTGAAAGTTTCTAGTCCGAAATAAACGGCATCGGCCCCGTTGGCGACGGCGGCGCGCATCGCCTCCCAGTCACCCGCTGGGGCCAGTAATTCAGGACGTGTGATCGTTGCATCGGGCATCGGATTCGCTTTTTCACAACCGACAGATGATCTGTCAACGATTTTCTACCCACGGTCGTAGCCAGGATACCACAAACTCATGAGGGGTGACGACCCCGTGTCAGGCCTGCTTGACCCGTTGCCAGACCTGTTCGAGTCGTTTGATCGATACGGGAACGGATGTCTTGAGCTCCTGTGCAAATAGTTGAATCCGAAACTCTTCGAGCAGCCACCGATATTCTTCCAGGACCGGGTCGGTCATACCCCGTTGGGCCTGTTTCTTTCGACGGTCCAGATACTGTTGCACCAAAGGACGAATGACCGTCAAACCGTTCAAATCCCTGGCCAGACCTGCATTGGTCAGTCGGGTTAACCGAAGATCGATCCCCCGAAGGTATTTCGGGAGCAGTTCCAGTTTCTCCGCAGGCAGAACGGTCAGAAACCGTCTAGGCATTAACATCCGCAACTGACAACGCATGTCATCGATACTTTCGACCAGCAACGGAGGATAATCCCTTTGCAACACCGGATCGAGACGACGATAAAGTTCAAGAATCTCGCCCGACAGTTTTCCGAGAGACCGGGAAACCTCATAAAGACGCTTCCATGCCTGACCGGCCTGATGGGCAAAATCGTTTCGGGTTCGTACCGCAGGACTTCCGGCAAAAAAAGACCGATCTGCTGTCAGGGACATCAGATCTTCCATCAGTTCTTCACCGGTTCCGAACGGATGATAGTTCAGCCTCAACTGTTCCAATCCCGGCAAGTCACGTAAGACCTGACGAAGCTCTTTGGAAGTCTGAACCATGAAAAGTCTGCGTAACCCGGCGGGCATCAACGCTGCGGACGTCTCCGCAGAATCCAAAAGTCTCAATGAAACACTCGTACCCTGATCGATCAACGTCGGATATCCCTGTAGAATCGCCCCCGAATGCTCGACCGTGACCCGTTCCGGAAGATCCGGAAAATCCCATTGCGTCAAATTATCCCGGGTGTAGGTCGGGTCCGGAAGGGTTGAAAACGTTTGTCGCAATTTCTGCCCCAACTTCGCCCGCAGCTGAATCAGATCCCGTGATTCTGCTAAAACTTCTGACCGACTTCCCACCACCCGGAAGTTCATCTTCAAATAAGGCGGGATCGATTCGGTCTGAAAATCCTCCCGACGCACCGGTTGCCCGCTCATTTTCCACAACACCCCCGCCACCTGATCCGTCAACGAACCGACCCCGAATCCCCCCAACGATCGCTCCACCCGCTCGGCTGTTTCATTGACGGGGACAAACATCGTCCGCAACTTTTTGGGTAGTGATCGGATTAACGCATCGATCTTCGCCCGAACCATCCCCGGAACCAACCATTCGGATCGCGTATCCGGGATCTGAGACAACGCATTCAAGGGTACAACCACCGTTATCCCGTCATCCTCTTCACCCGGTTCATCCTTATACACCAGCGGAAGCTTCATCCCTTCGACTTCCCAGGTGTCCGGAAAACTCATCTGAACCCATCGACTGGTTTCGGCGATGGTTTTCAGACTCGGCCAATTCTCGACCGAGGTCCCAACGTCGGGATCTGGCGTGGATCGGTCGGGTCCGGTCTTTGAACCGGCAGATTCAATCCCTCGAAACAGGTGCTCATCTCCCAGCTCCAACTCGTGTGAATTACTTCCCCGACCCCGACGTGACCATTTGTCGAAGGTCGAACCGGAATACACATGATGCGGGATCCGGGCATCAAAGAATGCGAACCTTGTTCCCGCATCGGTCAGAAGATCCTGACGCCTTAGTTTTCTTTGCCAGCTTTCGATCCACCGGATCCGCTCCCGGTTTTTCAGAAGTGCAGGATGATCGGTTCGAAAATCATTTTCGACCAGTGCGTGCTGAATAAACACCTGCCTCGACGTCACCGGATCGATCGGGCCAAGATGAACAGGTCTTCGTTCGACCAAAACAAGACCGAAAAGCATCACCTTTTCGTACGCCCGAACGCACGCCGTTGCTTCGTGCCAATGCGGGTCGCTATATGATCTTGTCAACAGATGAGAAGCGACCCGCTCGATCCATTCGGTTCGAACCGGTCCGATGGTTCGCGCGTACAGTCTCGTTGTCTCGACCAGCTCCGCAGCCATCACCCAGGACGGACGTGCTTTGAATAACGCCGAACCAGGCCACAGTTGGACCTTCGATCCTCGGGCGCCGGTATACCCCGACGCGTCTACCTTCACCGCAAGATGACTCAACAACCCCGTAAGCAACGCCCGATGGATCCGGTCCCGAACCGTCTGCGACAACCATTCGGTCCCGGGTTTGGCAATCGGACGGATCGATCCGCTGCGATCTTCCCACGGACGAACCTGCATCATCTGACACAACTGCTGGTGGATGTCCACCCATTCCCGGTACCGCATGTACGACAGAAAATTAGCTCGACACCACTTGCGGAACTGGTTGTTGGACAGTTCCGCCTGTCTTTGGTGCATCCCGTACCATAACTTCAAGAGGGAGATGAAGTCCGACTGATCGTCTTTGAACTTCGCGTGGGCCTGATCCGCAGCGTCCTGTGCTTCCATTGGACGTTCACGCACGTCCGAAACACTCAACGCCGCGGCTATCACGAGGACTTCCTCCAGACAATTTTCGTCTTGGGCTGACACGATCATTCGTCCGATCCTCGGGTCCACCGGCAACCGGGCCAGACGTCGACCGATCGGTGTCAGATCCTCTTTCTCATCAATCGCCCCGAGTTCGTGCAGGGTCGTCAACCCGTCCCGTACCTGCCTGTAATCCGGGGGATCAATAAACGGAAACTCCTGAACCGTTCCCAATCGCAGCCACTTCATCTGCAGAATGACCGACGCCAGATTCGTTCGAAGGATCTCCGGGTCTGTAAACGGGGGTCTGCCCAGGTAGTCCGATTCCGAATATAACCGAACACACACACCCTCACTGACACGACCGCATCGTCCTTTGCGCTGATCGGCAGAGGCCCGGGAAATCGGCTCGATCGGAAGCCTCTGAACCCGCGTCCGTGCGTTATAACGAGAAATCCGTGCCAGTCCCACATCGACCACATACCGGATTCCCGGAACGGTCACCGACGTCTCTGCTACATTCGTCGACAGAATGATCCGGGGTCGTTTCCCGTCCGGGTGAAAAACACGCATCTGATCCGACAGACTCAGACGGGAAAACAAAGGCAGGATGTCGGCTTGCAGACCGGATTGTTCCAATGCCTCAGCCGTTTCACGGATGTCTCGTTCCGTCGGAAGAAATACCAACGTATCCCCCGGACCGGAAGGCAAGGACCACAACTCACCGATAGCATTTTGGATTCCTTGGATCTCGGTCAGATCCGCGTCATCGGTCACAAACGAAGTGTCAGCGTCATCGTTCGACCGTTCGTCCACCGACAACGGACGATAAATCACCGATACCGGATAGGTTCGACCACTGACTTCGATGATCGGAGCGTTCCAAAAATGTCGACTGAACCGTTTAGGATCGATCGTCGCGCTGGTGATGATGAGCTTGAGATCAGGTCTGCGGGGTACGAGCCTTTTGAGATATCCGAGGAGGAAGTCGATATTCAACGATCGTTCGTGGGCTTCATCGATGATGATGGTGTCATATTGACGCAACTCGGGATCCGACCGGGTCTCGGCCAGGAGGATTCCGTCGGTCATGAGCTTGATGAACGTTTGAGGACGGGTCACGTCGTTAAAACGGATTTTGTATCCGACGCTTTGTCCGAGAGGTTCGTTCATTTCCTCGGCGATTCGTTGGGCGACCGTCCGGGCAGCGACCCGACGAGGCTGGGTATGTCCGATCCAACCGTTTAAACCCCGTCCGACCTCCAGACAGATTTTGGGTAATTGAGTGGTTTTCCCGGACCCGGTTTCCCCGCATACGATCAAAACGGGGTGCTCCATAATCGCGCGGGCAATCTCCTGACGCTTTTGAACAACCGGAAGCTCCGGCGGAAATTCCATAGCCGGGACCCGTTTTCTCCGAAACTCCGGATCAAACCTCCCGGGAAAGGGGTTCTGCGTTTTTTTTCCCTCGACAGCAAAAGAATTTTTTTCTGAATCGACAGACACCTGTTCCACCGTAACACATTATGACTAGACCGGTCGTTTATCTCTATTCAACCCTCAAAAACTTCTTAAAGCCTATTCAGATCTCAATTTATGAGATTTGCCCAAACAAAAACACTTCTGTGCAAAAATTAAGCACACGGATTGGAATTGTTGCCTTTTTGTTAAACATCAAGGGTGTGGCATTTTGTCCATTAAATTGCCTATTGATTATGCGTAAATGCACGCTATGATGCATTCGTCAAATTTGATAGGCAACTAAGCAGTTTAACGCCTTTCAAATTAGCATGCGTCGAACTGTTTAAGGAATTGATAGTTGTAGGATTTAGGATGTTCCTGAAACGATTCGAACGATTAATGAAGTGGTTCAAGCTGACCTTGGCCGGGGTGATATCGGCCGGGCTGGTGTACCGAGGGAATACTTATTCTGAACCGATGAGTTCAGGCCTGATCGTTCCTGTAATGTGCATCGTGTCAGCGGTATTGTTGATGGTAACCACGATTGCTTTGACATGCTGGTCATCCGAGCCAACGGGCACGCATGACTGAACAATCCTCCTCCTCCGCCACCCCGGGCCTGCACACCCTCCGCTAGGCCCGGGGTTTTTTCTTTTCCGGACGTCTGCGAAATACTTGGAAGAAACCCAAGGTAGGGATCAACGATCGAGTTCAACCCTCATCCGCTGCTTAGGCTCGGTCAGGGAGAACAGAAAAGCCTGTAAATCTGAAAGTTCCTGTTTCGTCAGATTCAGCGGTTTGAGTAACGGACTGGTTTTGGGGAAAAGCGGATCGTCCTTCTGAGCCGGGGTCGGTTTAGGATGAAATCCCCCCGCGTTATACATAGTTAGAACTGCGTCGATTTCGAACAGACCATGATGCATGTAGGGTCCGGTCCGTTCGACGTTCCGTAACGATGGGGTCGAAAACTTACCCACGTCCGCAGGGTCGTTGGTGACATTGAATCTCCCTAGGTCTTGGTGTTTCCGTCCGTACCCGTGCAACCCGTTGTTGTGAAATCCTTCGTCAGTAAAGTTTGGACCGTTGTGACAGTTGATGCACCGGGCTTTGGTGCGAAACAGGTGCAATCCTCGGACCGCTGCATCGGACAAGGCGTCGGTCTTGCCTCTCATGAATGCATCGAACTTGCTCCGCCCACCCACCACCGTTCGTTCGAAACAGGCGATCGCTTTGGCGATTTGGTCCAGTGTGATCTGGTCGGTCCCGAAAATCGTTTTGAAGGCTTCTCGGTACGCAGGGACCGATGAAACCGTCCGGACAAGGTCTTCCGGGTCAGCGTGCATTTCGTTGGTCGCAAACAACGGACCGGTGACCTGCTCTTCCAGCGTTTTGGCTCGACCGTCCCAGAACAGGTGAGTCCGGAAACCCGAGTTCATGATCGGCATCGAGTTACGCGGATTCTCCTGACGATCGTGTCCGAACGACGCGGTAATCCCGTCCGTCCAACCCAGTTCCGGATTGTGGCAAGACGCACAAGCCAACTGTTTGGATCCTGATAGTCGAGGATCAAAAAACAGTTTCTTACCCAGCTCCGCTTTTTCTTTGGAATACGGGTTGTCTTTGGGGTGCTTGACCTCGGGGAGTAAACCGATCTCCACGAACGGAACCCCCTCATCCAAATGAGGCGCTGGCCAACGGTCGGATGGCTGGGAGTAAACTCGTCTCAGTTCCTTCGCCAGTTCGTCCAATTCCTGGACCGATGGTCTGGTCGATTCGCCGACGTCGGACGACGCCGACGAGTACGACATAAACCAAGCGCCTGCCGATAGACAGGCGCTTGTTATGACAGGAATGATCCTTGATCGAAGAACCATACAAAACTTCAGACGCGTCGACGACGAATCAACACCATCCCGCCTGCAACCAGCAACGCTGCGGAGGTTGGTTCGGGTATCACCGTCGTGATCGCAAACAAACTGTCCGGGAACGAGGCAGTAGTCCCGCCGGTCCGTCCATGGAAATAGATCGTTACTTCATTCAACGAGTTCCGGTTTGTCATGGACAACGCGCCGGTACTGGACAGGAAGTTTGCGAGAGTCGCGGAGGATCCGTCAGCCAAGGTGACCGCGTCCCCCACACTCAGCAAAACGGACTGATTAATGAAAAGCTTATCATTTGAGACAAAGACATAATCTCCGTCGTCATTGATTCCGACACTAGAAATGCCCGTCAGTTGGGTCCCATCGACGGTGGTACCCTCGCGGGTGACGACATTTCCATTGACGATCAGCAGATCATCGATCGAAGAATCAGCGTTGGAATCCGCAGCGACGATCCAATTCCCATTATTACTGATATTCCAGGTATCGTTGGTCAGCGAATCCCAAGTTTCAGTTCCATCCCCACCACCCACCAGACCACCCTGTTGGATCGGCAATCCATTGCTCGTGAGAATCTGCCCGTTCTTGAAAATGACCGACGACGAACTCGTTGTTCCGCCCGTGATGTAGTGAACGGTCGTACCAGTACCCGCTACGCGAAAATTGACAGAAACGGCGCCGGACCCAGACAGGGGGATTGAGCCACCTCCGATAGCACCACTGACCGAATCGCCGGACCCGATGATACGGGTGGTGGAAACGCCGTCATTTTGAAAAATCCCCGCCCCGGAGGATGTACCAAAAGCTGTCGTCGACGTTGCCGAGTAGAAAACCGCAACCGAACCATCATTCCCCTTCGAACCGGTCGCGAAATTGTAAAACCCTCCACCCGGAGCAGGATCTCCCCGCTTGGCGATTTCGGTCCCGCCCCGATAGGTCCTCTGATCCGTATTCGCGGAAAACTGTCGGGAATAGGCCAGGATACTACCCCCCAAATAAGCCGTCTGAGCCGCAAAACTATCCGTGTTATTCCCAGGGGTCAGCAGGGATCCGAACGACGACGAAGACGAGCTTCGACCCCAGATCATTCGTGGGGAGGATGCATTATTCGTCAGAATTGAAGTGGACAAAGCCCCGGTTGAACGTGACACATAAGGGGGTTCGATCGACTGAGAATTCGAAAACCCGACACTGATCGTGGTCAAGGTTTCACTGGTCCCGGGAATCGTCATTCCCTCGGTCAACAACGCAACAGCTGAAGCACGAGCCCCCGACGCGATTGACGCAACCGCAACGGTGGTCCAAGCACACGATGATAGCAAGCGCATTCATCCTCTCCTTTGTTAAAGCGTTAAACACGTAGATTGAGTTCCCAAGCATCTGCCCGATGCACGACACATCCTAACTGAACCATCCCGGATAATTCAAAGAAAATTTCAAAAAAATCGGCTTGACTTCATTCGACTCTCTGTCCAAGCTGCTGTGGGCACTATGTGATCGCGAATGATTAAACCTTTTAATTCCTTGGCTTCAGTAGCCTGTTTGTGTAAATCGTGATGAATAACGCTCACCCCATTCGAAAGCGGACAGGTTTTACGCTGGTTGAACTTCTCGTGGTCATCGGGATCATCGCCATTTTAGTCGCGATTCTCCTCCCCGCCCTCAACGCCGCAAGACGTCAGGCCATCGATGTGCAGTGCAAGAATAACCTTCGTCAGATCTGGCTGGGGTGCACGATGTACATTGGTGACAATAAGGATCGTCTGCCCAATGACGGAGACGGTTCAGCGGCCCAAGCGAACGTGTTGGGTAACTCTAACTTTCGTCGTGGGGCAGGGGAAATCGGTGTCACCGGTCAATACGGGAATCCTGCTTGGACCCGTGAAGAAATCTACGGGCTACCTGCGGTTTTTGCCCGGCTCGGATACATCCCCGGGACGGGCAAGAGCAACGAGAGCATCGGTCCAGGCCAAGGTGACACGATGGTTTATTCGGTCACGAATTCCGTATGGATCTGTCCGGCAGCCCCTGACTACATGCGGGAGTTTCGAAACACGTATCGTTGGTACGTACGGGGACAAAACGCTTACCAAGGCAAACCCTTTTATCGGTGGAACAGCATCGACCGCGCAAGAGCAACCCAGCAAGGCGGAATCGGAAATAACGAGCAGATCGAACGGTTTTGGGTCGCAGATAATGTACTGAACCTACCCCCTGAAACCGGTGTAATCAATACCGGCTCTGATCCCTTAGTCAGCAGTGGCGCACCTCGACTGGCTCTTTTCCGACACGGGAACCCACAGAAGAGTCCTCGTGCAAACGTCTTGTACATGACGGGGCGTGTCGGGTACGGCATTCCAAACATGACCCCGCCGAGTTACGCGTTACGCGCTATGCCCTGAGATGGTTCCTCGTTCCAAGTGTCGGATAGGAGATATCGCGCGCCAATGCACCAGACAATCCCGGATAACCCGACCACGCCCATCAGGAGCAAAAAGGCTGCGTCAAAACTCCAACGGTCTTTGAACCAACCGATGATCGGGGGGCTGATGGCGTCTCCTAGCGCATGAATGATGAAAATATTCAGGGCAAAGGCGCTAGCCCGAATCCTTGGCGAAGTCACGTTAGCCAGAATCGTGTTGCTCGGACCGGTGTTCAGAAATAACACAAAAACGGCCAGGAAAATCACGACCCAGCAAGCCGGAAATGGGGTCACCAACATCAACCCGATCAACGGAACTGCCGTCAGCATCCCGATCCCTGACACCCAAAAATAACTCCCCGAAAACCGGGGTTTGAGTCGATCCCCCCAATATCCCCCCGCCAATGTCGCCGATAATCCCGCGATCACCACAATCAGCCCGAACCCGATGCTCGAAGCCGATTTGCTGATGCCCCGGGCTTCTTCCAAATAATAAGGCATCCAAAAACTCACCCCGCCGATCGCAAACGTCATCAGGGTCATCCCCAGACAGTTCAACAAATACGAACGGTTCTTCGATAATGACAAATAATCCTTGAATCGGATCTTTTGGTGAACCACGGGTTGAGCTACGCCCCGATTGATACGTCGATCCCGGATCAAAAGACAAATGATCCCCAACAGGATCATCGGTGGTACGATCGAGTAAAACCCCCACCGCCAGCTTCCGGTCAGTTCGCGCATCCCCCCTCCGATCGCAAACCCGACAGCCGATCCGACGGGCATGGCTGCGTAAAACCAGGCCAATTTTCGACCCCGTTTTTCGATCGGATACAGATCCGAGATGATCGTCGGTGCAGCCGGTCCATACGCAGCATCCCCGATACCGACCACACATCGGGCTATCAATAGAACTAGATAACTCTCAGCCAAACCCGATCCGAGTGTACCCAACGACTGAATCAGCATTCCGATTCCTACTAGCGCCCATCGGCTGTATCGGTCGGCCATCCACCCGAACAAGGGGGCGGTCAACATATAAACGACCAGAAACCCTGTCGCCAGGAATCCCATCTGTGAACCGGTGGCTTGGAACTCTCGTTCGATCGGGGCCAAAACCGGGGGAAGGTTGTAACGGTCGATGTAGTTGAACAGATTCAACAACACCAACAATGCCAACAGTCCTCCGGACGAAGGACCGGATCGAACCGACGTTGATGAGCAAGACACATCTGACATGACCCGGACCGGTTAAAGGGGTTTCATAGCGGCGATGGCATAAAACGGACGACCTTCCCGACGATACTTGCGTTCGAAATTGGTTCCGACGAACTCTCCTTCCGAGGCAGACCCGGGACGATTATAATCCACGATTTTAAGACCACTTGTGCGGATCACAGGGTCGATATTTTCTTCAAAATATCCCTGATGATCGGTCACGATCTGCACGCGTCCGCCGGGACGCAAAATGCGGTGCATCACGGGAACAAAACTTTCTTGGATCAGGCGTCGTTTGTGGTGTCGGGCCTTGGGCCAAGGATCAGGGAAATAGATGTGCAACACCGAAATCGAGGAATCGGGAATAAACTCTTTGATGAAGAAATTGGCTTCTGCCCGGACTGTTCGGGCATTTCCCGGGCTTCTTCGTCGCAATCGGTCCGACGCATAACGGAAAAACCAGTTGGCGTATTCAATTCCAAAAAAGTTGATTTCAGGGCGCAATATCGACTGTTCGACCAGGAACGTGCCTTTGCCGAACCCGATTTCCAGTTCGACCGGATTCGTATTTCCGAACAGTTGTGCAAAGTTCAGTGGTCGGGGAAGGGTTTCGACGGACAATCCCACGGGTTCGATGATGAAACTGGAAGCCGCACGCATAGGTCGGTTTGGAGTGTAGCGTTTGAGGTCGGATCGTTAAACTATCGGTGTGAGAAGATTTTGGGTTTATTTGATTTTCGGACTGATCTGGGGTTTGCCCGGTTGCAAAGAGCCTGCCCCCTCGGTCCCCCCCCCACCGCGAGAACCCACGGTCGAAACCCGATCGGTATTGAATCTGCGTGCCAATCAACTGACATTGTTGGAATTGAGCAATGGAAGGCTGTTTTATCACCAGCCTGACGCGGACCCGGACTTGGGGCTTCAGATCCTCGAACCCGACGGACAATCACGGACCACCGACCTGACCCCTCAAAGGGTCGCGGATCTGTTAAAGCTTCCTGCCAGCAAACCCGTTCTCCGTTCGATTCTCGCACTCCCTGACGGACGTTTGCTTGCCTATTTTAACGGGACCGAACGAACTCAGTCGTTGTGTTCTCTGGTTCTGTACGACCCGATGAATCAAGATCTCCAGCTCTTAGCCGGTGCAGAAACACTGGCTTGGGTCTCGGAAATGGGTTTGCTTCTGGACCTAGCCGATGCGCAGTTGGTTCGTTTCGGGTCAACCGTGTGGTTGTGTCTGATCCATTCAGACCGGTCGGTATTCCTGCAATTCGACGCCCGAAAGCTCGTTTCTGGAACAGTTCGGCTGGCAAAGGCGTTTCAAGATCTGAAACTGGATGACACCCCGTTTCGGCTCAAACCCGGGGACCAACTCAGCGGACAATCCGACGAAACCGTCTGGTTGTTTCGACCCTCGACCGCGGAGTTGTGGCAAGTTCACCGGGACGGGAAACTTGTCCCGGTAACTAACGTGGAACACCGCGGGACAATGACGGTTTATCCATTGAGCCCGAGCAAGATCCCCGCTTGGCGTGGGGTTCAACGGGTCTGGTTCATCGCCTCAATCCCCCGAACGGCCGACCTGACGGTCAGACCGATCCTCGATGATGACATAACCCGTTATCCTATTTTGATTTACGAGTCTGAAAAGGAATCCCTTCGGATCGAACGGGATGATTGGATCGTCCGTCAGGGGTTTCCGGTCTACGCGATCCGAGTGACCCGATGGGTTGTCGATCCGACCACCGGAGACATCTTGGCTTACGATGGTATGAGCGGGGAGGTGTTTCGTCTGACCCCTCCGTTTCGTTAATCATCCCACAACCTTTTGTTTCAATCCAACCCGAACCATTGGTGTCGGACCGATCCGTTCATACAATGCCCCTATGCCTCAGGACACGTACGAATCCCCGTTGGTCTCCAGAAACGCCTCTGCGGAAATGCTCCGTCTGTTTTCGCCTCAACATAAGTTCAGTTTATGGCGGAGGTTATGGTTGGAGTTGGCCCGGGCACAAAGACAGCTCGGTCTCCACCGGATCAGCCAACAGGCGCTGGAAGAGATGGAACAACACCTAGACGATGTCGATTTTACCAAGGCTTCGGAATGGGAAAGACGACTTCGTCACGACGTGATGGCCCATGTGCATACGTTTGAAGAAGCCGCCCCCGCCGCCAAAGGGATCATTCATTTAGGCGCCACCAGTCAATACGTGGTCGATAACGCTGACCTGATCATCATGCGCGACGCGCTTCGACTGATCGCGTCCCGATTAGCCAACGCGATCGATGCTTTGGGGGATTTTGCCCTCCGATGGAAAGACCTTCCCACACTCGGTTACACCCATTTTCAACCCGCGCAGCTGACCACTGTCGGAAAACGCGCCACCCTCTGGGCACAGGACCTGGCGATCGACCTGGAACAGATCGAACACCGAATTGCCACACTCAAGTTCCGGGGAGTCAAAGGAACCACCGGTACTCAAGCATCTTTTCTGACCCTTTTTCAGGGAGATCATCAAAAATGCGACGAACTGGACCGAATGGTCACCCGGGCGTTTGGGTTCGAATCCAGTTTCTGTGTCACCGGACAGACCTATCCCCGCAAAATCGATGCCATGGTCGTCAACGACCTAGCCAACTGTGCCGCGAGCGTTCACCGGTTTTGTAACGACATCAGGCTTTTGGCAGGGATGAAACAGATCGAAGAACCGTTCGAAAACGAACAGGTCGGTTCCAGCGCCATGGCCTATAAACGCAATCCTATGCGGTGCGAACGGGCCACCGGATTGTCACGGTTCGTGATCAGTCTGGTCACGTCCCCGTTACAGACGGCTGCCGAACAATGGTTCGAACGGACCCTGGATGATTCTTCGAACAAACGTTTGAGCATTCCCGAACCGTTCCTGGCATTGGACGGGGCGCTTCAGATCGTCGTGGATGTCGCCAGGGGATTGGTGGTTTATCCCAAAGTGATCGAACAATACGTCAATTCCGAGCTACCATTCATGGCCACCGAAGACATCCTCATGGCTGCGGTGCAAAAAGGTGGAGATCGTCAAGAACTGCATGAACGGATCCGACAACACTCCCTCGAAGCTGCCCGACGGGTCAAACAGGAAGGACGACCCAATGACCTGATCCAACGTCTGAAACAGGACCCCGCCTTTGCACAAGTCGATCTGGACAACATCCTCGAAGCCTCTCGTTATGTCGGACGCGCGCCCCAACAGGTCGAACGGTTTATCGACCAAATCGTCGCCCCGATCCGCGCCCGGTACAAATCCGTTCTGGGACAAAAAGTCGAACTGAAGGTTTAGCCTCTCTTGATGACTTATGCTCCCCTGATCCTGATGCTGCTATTGACCGGAGCGGGTCTGACGGTGGTGTTGCTTCGTTTAATGGCAGGACATTTGCTCCGTCCGCCTCGGATGACCGATTCCAAAGCCCTGTACATCCTCAACAGGCTGACCCCCCAAGACCTCGAACTTCCTTACCAACCCTGCAATTTTGAGGTCCAGGATGTCTCGGATGCAACACCCCTTCACCTGTCCGGATGGTGGATCCCGTCCGAAACCGAATCAGACCAGACCGTTCTGATCCTGCACGGATATTCTGACGCCAAAGTCGGGGGCATCGCTTGGGCGCCGGTCTGGCGGTCGTTGGGGTTTCACGTCCTAGCAATCGACCTGCGGGCCCACGGAGAAAGCGGCGGATGTTATTCCACTGCCGGGTTTTATGAACGCCATGACGTCTGTCAGGTCTTGGACCAAATCCGTCGACAAAAACCTCATGAAACTCGTTCGATCGTGATCTTCGGAGTCAGCCTCGGCGCGACCGTCGCTGCTGCGGTCGGGTGTATGCAGAAAAATCTGACCGCTGTGATCCTGGAAAGTCCCTACGATGATTATAAAAACGCCATCGTCACCCATGGACGACGACTCGCCATGCCCTTGGAGTGGGGATATCCCATTGCTTACCGGTGGGCCAAACGACTCGGCCGGGCGGATTTCGATCAGGTCAGACCCATCGACCTGATTCCCAACATCGACTGCCCGGTCCTGGTCATTCATTCCGGGTCGGACACTTTTGTTTCGTCAGACCAACAGGCACGGATCGATCAGGCCCTTTCTCGACGCTCCGGATCGTTGGTCAGTCGGTCGGTCGTCATTCCCGACGCCCAGCACACCCGCGGACTGCTCCAAGACCCTTTGGCCTATCGCGACCTGTTGAAACAGTTTTTGACCGACATCCGGCTTCAAGCGGGCTCTGAAATCCAACAAATAAGCCCGTCCCCCTCCGAATGAACAGGGAACGGGCCCGGGCGTGGAAAGTTTTCATTGATCGGGAATTACCGTCGTCGACGAAGGAATAACGATCCGAGACCAAAAAGCCCCAGCGTGGCCGGTTCCGGTACCGCAACGGTCAGAGTGAACAGTCCTGAATCCCCGTGAATCTCTTCTTCATCAACCAGCCGAAACGTCGCAGTGTAGGTCGTTTCGACGGTCGGAAGGTCGGCAATCAGCAACGCCAGAATCGGACGAAACTCCCAATTGTTTCCGTCCCCGACGTGAGCATCTGAACCCACCGTCATCGGCGAAATGCTGCCTTCTGCCTCGAGGAACACTTTTAGAGCAGGATCAGAGACCGATACCAATTCCAGATGCACATGAGAATCCGGATGGAGTCCTCCTGCGTATCGACCTTGACCCGCCAGAGGATCCGGCGCAGGCAGAGGTGAGGAGTTCAACATGAGGGTCTCTACATCCGACGGACCAAACCCACGTAACGACTCGATCGACCGGATCGTGAAGTTGTCATCCACATCTCCGGAGACCGGTTTGGAGATGAAATAACCCGTTCCGAACGCCCCACCGTAATCCGAGGGGTTGGATAGATATAACCGTGTCCAGTTCCCTGAGCTGGCTTGGCTTTCCTGAAGCACACCGGTGTTTTGCCCCAGCGTCGGTGAAGAGGCCGATCCCGTGTACTGGAATCGCGCTTTGGGATGCCAATGTGGAATCGAACTTAACCGGTGCTCGTACAGCACCGTTAATCGGTTGTAATTCGGTTGATCGGGGTAAGGATTTGATGACGGATCAACCAATGGAAGCGACCGTTGATCGGTCGAAACGTAGTATTTGACCCAGTCGGCCTGGACAGAACCGGTCGCTAGCACCAACCCCCCCACACATGGCAAAAAAAGACGATACGACATGACAACAACCTCCAAAAGAAACCAATAACAAAAGCACTTGCAATACAAATGCAAGTAAAAAGCCCTGAAAAAACCCCGTCGAACTGGTGATTCACACGGGGCCAATCAAAATCTCTCTCTATGAGCGTCTACGACGACCTAAGAACCATCCCGACAACCCCAAGAGACCCAGCGTGGTCGGTTCAGGGACCAATGACTGCGCATAAGCCACAGCATCTTCGTGGTCTTCTTCGTCGGCATTGAATCCATAAACCACGTAAAACAGATCTGAAGAAGCCACGCCGGAGATGGTGCTATTGAACCGACCCGTCAGCAAATAAACACCATCGGTCGGATCAGGATTGACCCCCCCGCCGCCATTCAGATACACCGACGCATGAAGATGCAAACTGTCGCTCGTGCCCATCCAACTCAGAGGAAAATCGGTCAAGACCCCGGTGCCTGTCCCAACAGTCCTCGTGTGGCCTGAAAGCAAGAATGTCAGTGACTCTTGGTCAGGAACCGGGACAAAGGTCGATCCGTCCCAGTATTTCAGATCATCCATGATTTGGAAACGGATCCGATCATTGGTGGTTGGTCGAAGTCCGGTAGAATCGGCTGAGACGATCTGGTTATAGGTGTTTGTGACGGGGTTATACACCGCCGACTGAGGCACTGCCTCTTCGGCATCCCGCGAAACCCCCGGATCGTCCGCATACGTGGGCAAATCAGGATCCTCTCCGAACTCGTATTCGAACACATATTTGTTGTATTCGATGTATCGATAGGATCCGACCGTCGTCTGGTTCGTCCACGGATTGACCGTCGACGCATGAGTCAGACCATCGACCCGGATCTTGTTATCCGCAAGGACCGGGGACAGATCGAAATGGACATGAGGCGAAGCTATTGCCATCGATCCGATTCCGATCACCGCAAAACTCGTCCATCCAATTCTCATCATCATTCTCTCCTTTGACAGAACCTTGTTTTACAACTACCGTGCGGTCGCCGGATCAAACAGGTTATGTTTGTCGGGAAGCACACCCTCACCCAAAACATCTCTCAATCGAAGCGTCTCGGCATGACCGTCTAAAAACCCGTAATTGGCCCGGGCATCGAGCGATAACCGAGGCCCGCCGTGCATGTTGGTTTCGCACTGACGGGCGGCAATCACCCGCGCCCCGGGACCGATCCATTGATCCACGTGCGGATGATCCGCGCCGGCAAACTCACCGGTCTTAGCCATTTCCAAAAACTGAATCGTCTTGGACGTCTGACGGATCTGGCTGATTTTGACGTAAGGTCCGCCCCACGGAACCATGTCGCGATCCAGAAACGGGTTAATCCCGTACGAGGTCTGACGTCTTTGATCGGTCGGAGCGTTCGGGATCGGGATACCCTCCGGAAACGGTCCCCAATGCGGACTGTCATCGGCAGGACACCGTGCGACCAGTTTGTTCTGGTAGTACTGATTCAAAGTGTTGAACCAGGCGATGGAATCGTGCATGTGCGACCCACCGTGCCCGAAACCGGCTTGGATCAAGTACCCTCGGTTGTCATTACAGTACAGGATCTGAGCAATCTGCATGTTCCGGATATTGCTCAGACATTTCGTCCGTTTGGCAGCCCGATTGGCAGACCCAAGTACGGGCAAAAGGATCGATATTAACAACGCAATGATCCCGATCACGACCAACAATTCGACCAACGTAAATGCCTTTTCCTGGCAATTGTTACGGTTTGATTGATGATTCTCTGATGCCAGTGACATAATTTTGCCAATGCATTTCAGTTGCATGTTGTTACCACTCTACAGGCCAGAGCGGTCTTGTCAAGACCAATTGTTACTTATTTGCATTTGTGTTTATGTTGTATTGACACCCTTTTTTATCCACCCATTCTTGGGATCACGTTAGGATAGATTCATGCACAGCTTGGCCTGGTACGAGCATCAAGTACACATCCCCCAGGGATTCGATCTCGAATCGGTTTTAAGACAGCTCCCAGCGCGGTGGGGCGTCTATCTGATGTGTGATCAGGACCAACGACCCGTCCAGTTGTTGGCGGTTCGAAACCTTCGGGCTTCGGTCAAACGACGACTTTCTTGCTCGGTGGGCCAGACCGGTCCGGGTCGTCGGATCGACTACCGTTCTGTGGTTCACTACATTCAGTACAGACGAGTGGACAGTTCTCTGGAATGCGACCTGGTTTACCTTCAAGCCGCCCGTCAAGCCTTTGCTGATTCGTATCGTCAGTTGCTTCGGTTAAGGTCCGTCTGGTTTGTGCACATCGATCCGCAGTCGTCTTTCCCCCGGTGGGTTTATCGGGAAGATCCTTGCGTCGAATCCGGATTGATTTTCGGACCTATCCCCGAAAAGACCTCCGCCCAACGATGGGTCGAGATGATCGAAGACGCTTTTGACCTTTGTCGGTATCACCACATTCTGGTTCAGGCCCCTCACGGGTCGGCTTGTGCGTACAAGGACATGCAACGATGTCCGGCGCCTTGTGACGGCAGCGTCTCGATGCAACAGTATCGGGCTCTGGTAGAGTGGTCGGTTCGTACCGTGACCGATCCGGAATCCGAAATGATGCTCCAAACCTCTCGCATGCAGAAAGCGGCCTCGGAATTGAAGTTCGAGATAGCGGGACGTATTCATCAGTTCATTGAACAGCTTCGGGCACTACGAAGCGGAGAGTTTAGACAGCTACGCCTTTTTAATGACTTTCGATATGTCACGATTCAACCCGGTCCTCATAAGAACGATGTAAAACTGTTTGTGATCACTCCCGCAGGCGCAGAGGGGTTGATGTGTCTTCGGGACGAACCAAACGATCTGATGATCCAATCGGACTCCCTCGTCGAAGTCACGCGACCTTGGGATCGATCGGAAATCACCCGGAGGTTTGATCCTCAAAGGCTGAGCATCGTTGTGAAACATCTTTTTTCACGAAAATCCGAAGGTCTATTTTTACACGGCGATAAACTAAGCGACCAGGAACTCCTCCGCGCCTACCGACAACTCGTCAAAAAGCACCGAGCCCGGTCCGACGAGGAATCCGAATCCGATTCTCTTGATGAAAAAGTCGTCAGCGAATCGGACATTTTGTCTCAGTTCTCATGACAGAACTTTCATAATCGCTGCGAGGATTTGTGAGTCCGGGTTGTCAGGAATAGCATCAAGGGTATGGCTTTTGCGACCTTACGCGATTTTATTCAACATTTGGAACACCACCAGGAATTGGCGCGGGTGAAAGCACCGGTGGACCCGGTTCTGGAGATGACAGAAATCGCAGACCGAATGATCAAGTCGGCTGCGCCGCACGGGTCCAACGAACCGGATCAACACCCGGCTGCCCGGTTGGGGGGGAAAAGCGCTTTTGTTCGAGAACCCGGTCGGTTCAACCATTCCCGTAGCGATCAACACCTTTGGCAGTTACTGGCGGGTGTGTCAGGCGCTGGGATGTGAATCGTTGGATCAATTGGCTCAAAGGGTTCAGCAATTGATCAAACCTGAGGTACCGACTTCCCTGATCGAAAAAATGAAAAAGGGGATGGACCTGCTGAAACTCGCCAGTTTCCCCCCCAAGAGTGTCCGAAGCGGGATCTGTCAACAGGTGATTCTGGAAGGGGACCAGGCAGACCTGACCCGATTACCGATCCTGCAATGTTGGCCTTTGGACGGGGACCTGACTTCTGATCAGGTGTTTGATCCTCAGTCCGCCCGGGAATACGCGTCACGACAGACCGGGACAGGACGCTACATCACGTTAGGGGGCATTTATACCCGACACCCCGAAACCGGGGCCCGAAACATTGGAATGTACCGCGTCCAGGTTCATGGTCCGCGGACGTGCGCGATGCACTGGCATATGCACCACGACGGGGCGAGGCACTTTCGCGCTTACCAACGTCGGGGCGAAAGAATGCCTTTGGCCATCGTCCTGGGTGGCGAATCGGTCCTGCCTTATTCCGCCACCGCACCGCTTCCTCCGGGGGTGGAAGAATTGCTCCTGGCCGGGTTCCTCAACAATGGCGGGATCGAATTGGTCCCCTGCAAGACCATCGACCTGCAGGTCCCTGCCAATGCCGAGATCGTCATTGAAGGGTACGTCGATCCTCATGAAACTCTCATGGAAGGACCCTTCGGAGACCACACCGGTTTTTATTCCCTGGCCGATGTCTACCCGAAGTTTACGGTTACCGCTATTACCCACCGAAAAGATCCGATTTACCCCGCTACCATCGTGGGCAAACCTCCGATGGAAGATTATTACCTCGGAAAAGCCACCGAGCGGATTTTTCTACCCCTTCTCAAGATGCTCGTTCCCGACATTCTGGACTATTCCTTACCGATTTCTGGGGTTTTTCATAACGCTGCCTATATCAAAATCCGGAAAGAATACCCTCAACAAGCCCGACGAGTGATGCACGCGATCTGGGGCGCAGGACAAATGGCCTTTACCAAGTTCATCGTGATCGTGGACGAGCATGTCAACGTGCACGACGAACAGCAAGTGCTTTTTCAGCTTTTTGCCAACGTCGATCCACTTCGGGATATCGAAATCGTCAAAGGTCCCGTAGACATCCTGGACCATGCCAGCATCGAGTACGGCTGGGGAGGAAAAATCGGTTTTGATGCCACCCGTAAATGGCCCGGCGAAGGTCAAGTCCGACCCTGGCCTCGTGAACTTCAGATGAAAGAACAGATCAAACAACGGGTCACTCAACGATGGGCGGAATTGGGGCTTGGACCCTCGAACGGGGGTTGAACCGGACCCATCGTCCCTCGATCGGACCCATCGTAAACCCTACCCTACACGGGTTGCGTTAAAGGGCTTTTGGTTGAACCCGTGTGCAGTTTCAGATACACCAATAGTATCTAGCGAAAGGAATCAGTATGTCGGGTACACCCGGATTGGTAACGGCGGCGGATTATTCAGAAGCAATGAGCGTGGTCCGACGAGCTAAAAGCGTCTTGGCTTTGTTGATTCTGTTGATGTTGGTTCTTCAAATCGCGGTCTTTTTCATGGCTCGATATGAGGTCTTTCCGATACCGGCTTGGGGATTATCCGCCAGCGACTCAACCACCCAACCGATAACAACAGGTTCAGACCGACTGACCGACGTTATGCACTATGTCACCGGAGTGACCCTTTTGGGGGGAATCGGGCTGGGAATCGTCCTGGCGATGGTGCTGATGATCATTCTGCACATCATGCTCGTCGGACGGTTGATCGGCGTGAGCAAAGTCGCATCGAGTTTGGTATGGTGTCTGATCCTGATAGTGTTTTTATTCCCATGGCAGACGTTTATGAATAACGCGGGACTGACCCAGACCGATTTTCGGGTCCCCGGGGTCCTGTGGACCTGGGGAGAATTGGTCCAACGACATCGTTTCCCCAACGATTTTTCGGCAGAGGGGTGGGCGACAACCATTTTGTCCTGGTTTCGGTTCGTGGGCGCCCCACTGGTCGCAGTGGTTTTAACCCTGATGATTCAGCTCAAATCCAATCGTGGAATCAAAATGGCCCTGGGCGAAGACGAAGTCCTCAATGAAGTCATGAACCAAGCGTCATCTTGATCAGGGTTTTGAATAACACACGGTTGGATCGGACTGATTTATGAAAGAAGTCAGGGAAAATCTCGTTGGGGACCAGGTCATTGACCAGAAATATGAATTATGGGGTAAAATCACCGGCGACGTACGGGTAATCGATGGGGGAAAGTTTTATATGAGGGGATCGATCTACGGAGATTTGATCGTCGAGTTCGGTGGAAGAGTCCACATCTTCGGACATGTTTCCGGGAATTTGCACATGTTCCGGGGAACTAAGGTCATACATTCCGGGATCATTTCCGGAAACGCCACCAACAATGGGGGAAGACTATATATCGACAGACTGGGACAGGTTCTCGGACGGGTCAAAACCCTTAACAAAGGTGAAACCATCATCGAACCCAAGGATGAACTGCCTGAGGACGCCTAAGGATTTATGTCTGTATCACCAAAACCACTTTACCTAAAGCTCCGGATTGCATCACTTTCTGGTGGGCTTGAGAGGCCTCGGTCAACGGAAACTCCGATCCGACCACCGGTTTCAAATACCCGTCCTTTAGCCCAGCGGTCACGCCCGCAATCGCACGCATAACCCCTTCATCCCCCCCCGACCAGTAGTTCAACCCGGTTATCACGGATTCCTTCGCCATCGACTGTCGGGGATCGATCTCGATCCGCCCACGTGAGCCAACAACGACGACCCGACCGAAACGTCCGACCAGACCTAAATCCCTGTCCAGATTGACGTTAGCTAACATCTCGATGACCACGTCGACCCCCTTTCCGTCGGTGACGTCCAGGATCCGTTTTTCGTAACCGGATTCGTGATGATCAAACACATATGCGGCTTTCTGGTTCAGGACCAAAGACCGTCCGGATTCGGTTCCTCCGGTTCCCAGAACGATCGCCCCGTGGGCCACAGCCAACTGAACGGCTGCCAGTCCGACCCCTCCGGTGGCGCCGTGAATCAGAACCGTTTCCCCCGCTTTCAATCCTGCACGGTCGAACAACGCCCGGTAAGCAGTCACGTAGGCAACATTCACCGCAGCCCCTTGAGCGAAACTCAGATCGTCGGGAAGAGGGTGAACATGCCTCGCTTCACAGACCGCTTTCTCGGCATACATCCCTTGGAGACGACCGGCGACGGTCTGACTCAACCAGACACGATCGCCGGGATTCAGATCGACCACCCCCTGACCTACCGATTCGATCACCCCTGCACCGTCCATCCCCGGAATGTAAGGCAGATCCGGTTTGAAGGCGTACCGACCGCTCAAAACATACGTGTCCACCGGATTGACCCCAGCCGCATACAACCTCACCAACACCTGACCTTTGCCGGGCGTGGGATCGGGGATCTGTTCCGGCTTCAGGACTTCCGGACCCCCGAACTCTCGGACCACAATCGCTTTCATACGACCTCTTGTCACGTTCAGCCGGTTTTGGGAATGTCCCCATCCGTCCCGGCCAATTGGCCGGCGACAACACGATCATATTCCTTACGAACCCAGTCGATCTTCTCCTTGTTACGCTGCATCCAAAGCGGAATGGGGGTTCTCAATCCCTGTTTATCAAGCTCGGTGAACTCGACCACCGCCTCGGAACGAGAATAAGCACTTAAATCGTGTAGCTTGCCCATATGAATGCACTCGGTCGGGCACGGTTCGGTGCACAAGGCGCAAAACAGGCACTTGCTGTAATCGATGGCAAACCGCGTAAGCTTGCCGTTTTTGGGGTCGTTTTCGTCTACCAGACCGGTGTTTTTGTCGATCCTTCGTGGACCGGTCTTTTCAATATAAATGCAGTCCACCGGGCAGGCCTTGGCGCACAAATCGCAAGCGATGCACTTGTTCAGTTCGAACTCATGGATCCCACGATACCGGGGCGAAAAACTCAACCGATGCTCCGGATAGTTCACCGTGACCGGTTTCATGAATACATATCGAATCGTGATTTTCATCCCGATCGCGACCGATCGAACGGTCTCAACGATATCACGAAAGTACTGACCGACAGACATATTACTTCACGTTAGTGCACAGACGGACGGATGTCCAACTATTCGTCTGGAACGCCACTGAATACCTGCACCCGACCGTCTTGGGATGTGAAAAAAGCCCATGCCAAAGACATGGGCTTGTGCGGGAACCGTTGTCGGAGGAAGTCTCGAGCCGATCAACTGTGATTCTGGTAGGCGTAGTAGGTTTTGATGTTTCGACCGTAGTACCCGCCGCCCCAGTTTTCGACACCGTTGAGGACAACGCCCAAGTGTTCGGCCTTGATCTGCTTGAGGGTGTCTCGGACTCGAGAAAGCATTCCGCGGCTATTTTTCTTGGCTCGAACGACGGTGATAACGCCATCCACCCGGGGCGCTAGCGCGACAGCTTCGGAGACCACCAGAAGCGGACCGGTATCGAAAATGACATGGTCGTATTCTTCCAGTGCCCGGTCGATAAAGTCACTGAACAACTGACTTTCGAGCAGTTCGGTGGGGTTGGCGGCTTTGGGACCGGTTGGAAGTAGCTCGAGGTTGGGGATGTTTGTTTTCTGGACGGCCGATTCGAGGGTGGAGGCGGAATCGAGCACGCCGGCAAAACCGATATCGTTGGTGATATTGAACAATCGATGCAGCTCGGGTCTTCGGAAATTGGCATCGACCAGAAGAATACGTCGACCGTTCAAGGCCAGACCGGCTGCTAGGTTACAAGCGACCGTGGTCTTACCGTCGCCAGGAGCCGGGGAAGTAACGACGATGGTTCGGGTGGTATCCAGAGAGGCCGCATGCTGTAAGCGAGTACGGACCTGACGGAACTGCTCGGCCATGATCGAATGAGGCGCCTGACTGATGACCAGGTGCAACGGTACGCCGGTCAGCTGGGGATCGTCTTCTTCCGAAGCGATCATCCCTAGAAGATTGATCGGACCGACCTTGGCAATGTCGCGAGGCGAACGAACGGAAGTGTCCATCAGTTCTCGAAGGAACGCGATTCCCAGACTCAGGGCAAGACCGATCATGATCGCGATGGGCAGATAGATCTGGAGTTTAGGAGAAGCTCGTTCTTCGGGTCGGACGGGCATGGACGACCACCGGATGCCTGCGTTCTGTTGACGCAGAGCGTTTTTCAGCATGGCGACCCGTTCGTCCATTTCGCGTTTGAGGACTTTATAAGAATCCAGTTCGTCCTTGAGACTGAGGTATTCGGAAATTTGGGCTGACATTTCACCCAGTTCGATACGTTTTGAATCGATCTGGCTGGTCAGGGCTTCTTCTTCGGCGCGGGCGGCTTGGAGGGTGGACCGCATGCTTTCGATCAGCTGGTTGCGATAGGTGGCGCGGGCTTCAGCTTCGCGGGCGGCCAGTCGGGCTCGGGCTGCGTCGCGCTTGGCCTGCATCTCCTGAATATACCGACTATTTGGGAGTTGATCTTTCGAAGCTTCCAGTTGCAGATCGAACTCATCGACCATCGCCCGAAGACGCGAGACGGTCGGGTCCATCTGCACCATTTGACCGACCTGGGCAGGGTCGCTGCCGGATTGGATCATGGTTTGGATGGCGTTGAGTTGGGCTTCGGCCTGGTTGGCATCGGTGCGGGCTTTCATCTGAGCAGAAATCAGGGCGCTGATTTCCATTTCCTTGATGTTCAATCGTCCGAAGTTGACTGCCCCCCCGCCGCTGGTCAATGACCCTTGGAGCATGTTCATGCGGTCTTTGACACTTGCAATCGCACGGTCATAGCGATCGGCCCATTGGGTGGCGGTTATTAGCTCGGCGTTGGTACGGTCGTACGTGGATTGTTGTTGGTTTTTGATGTGTTCGTCGACGATTGCTTGGACGATGGTTTGAGCGTCCTCCGGACGCGAAGCGTACATGGAAATGCGCACCAGACGCGATTCCGGACGCGGAGTGACGCTGAAGTTGTCTTGTAAGTCATCTTTAGCGAGCATGAAGGGGGGTGACGGTCCCAACCGAAGGGTTGGCGGTCGCCTGACTACCGTTTGCGTCTACCGTCCCGGCTTTGCGTTCGAAGTTTTGGTACCACTCGGTCCGACGAACCGCTTCATTGTTTTGAAGAACACTCGTCCACAACCCTTCGTTGAGTATTTTTTCGACCTGTGTTCGTTGTTCGACTTTGAGATCGAATTGTCCTTCGTCCAGAGGAACTGCCTGACCGGTGCTGGGGTCCCATCGGGTCTGACGGAGGATTTCCGCCCAACCGACGGCTTCGTATTTGGGGTTGGTCGCCCGTTGCCATAAGAACAACCCGACTCCCACGCCAGCCGCCAGGACACAGGACAAAAGAATTAACCAGAAGTTACCCCGGATCACACGCCAGACATCGGCCGGGGTTAACAAAGGCTGGGCCACGGGGGGAGTTATCGGACCGATGGGTGTTGGGGGTGTGGTCAGTACCTGACTACCCGTCGTCCCCGGACGGGGAAGTCGAATACTCGAGGTTGTGGGCAAAGTCGTCATTTACTACTCCTACCGGAAGACACCAAAGTACAACAATCGATCAACATTCGCACCTCGTGAAATCGTTTTTGGATGCACGAGCCCCCTCAGAACGCCGATCCGACCATACCATCAATCTACACCATAACGCTTTCGATTGTAAATGAAAATTTGACCTACGTGGTTCTCGTCATTGATCGGTATTGTTCACACCATTTTTAAGATTTCATTGATTTATCGGACCGGATTGGGGATTAACGTTCGCTTTATGTACGATATCCCGTTTTGTCGATTGAGCTGCTTAAGACATCAGCCGACGGGTGAGTTTGGACGTTTCTGCGCCAAGTCCGCAGAAAGCCGGTCGAGCCTCGGACGAATGCTCGGGTCCAAGGCCATTTTGCGATTTTCCATGGATTCGATCAAAGAACGCGCATCTTCCAACGCCGTCCGGGCTTGATCCAGATCGTTATTGAGCATGTGCGCCTCGGCCAAATGTAAAAAGACCTCAGGGAACTTGGCTTGACGGGCGGCCTGTTTCAATAACTCCAGTCCTTCCAAGAGTTTACCGTTTTTAACCAGTGTCCAGCCGTGGGTATCCAAAACGTAGGGGATACTCGGGTCCGATTCCGGTAGATTCTGAGCGAGTTGATAAGCCCGGGTGCTGTACTGCAAAGCTTCTTCAAGGGACCCTCCGCTTTCGGGGATTGTGCAAACATAAGCCAAATTGTTCAGCAAGAGCATGTCGTTCGGACTTTGGGGGAGTAACTGCAAGTAGGCTTGTCGGGATTTGTCCGGAGCGGGGGGTACCGTCTGGAGATAAGATACCCCCAACGACTGCCAGAGAACTCGTTTCTGATCTTCCCGAAGCCTCGGTAGATCGGTTTTCACCCGTTCCAAGACGTCCAAGGCCCGGGCGTGATCGTTAGCCTGCTGATAAAGTGTTGCCAATAAAAGCTTTGCGCTTATATCCGCTTGGGCCAATGGTTGGAGTCGTCGGATCGCTTCGTCGGTACCCATCGTCTGGGCAATCGTCCGGATCACATTCTGGATAGCCAATTCGTCTTGGGCCGCCCAGACCAGGTTCAAAGCGGCATCAAACTCTTGTAAGGCTTCGGTTCGTTGGTCGAGTTGTCGATAAGCGATTCCACGCAACCGATACAACCACCAGGCGCCTCGGTCCTTTTGCAGGACCGATTCGGATTCGCGGATCACGTCCCGGGCCCCACCGGCCCGAAGAAGGATATCAAAATACTGTTGTTGTAATACCGGATTGTCGGGGGAAAGCCCTAACGCCTGTTTGGACAGCTCAATGGCTTTTCGGGATTGATTTAGCGCCAGTTGGACATTGGCTTCTGCAAAAAGTACGTCGGAATCTTTTGCCAGGGTGTCTGAGGTCTGTTTGGCTTGGTCGATGACCCGTTGGGCCTCGGTCCGACGTGGTTGCGCCCCACTCAAATAGGCTTGGACCAGTTTCAACAAGACCGGCTTGGAACCGGTGTTGTACCTCCAGGCCTCTTCGAGCTGACGAACGGAGGCGTCACGCTGATTTTGTCGTGCGAGCAGGTCAGACAGTACCAGTCGGGCTTCAATATTTCCCGGATTTTGATTAAGGACTCTTTGAAGGTCGTCCTTGGCTCCTTGTAAGTCAGAAGGAACCGAATTGAGTCGGACTTGGGCACGATAGAACAAGGCAGCAGGGTCAGTCGGTCGTTCTTTGAGTACTTTTGCCAGAAATCCGTCGGCCTGATCGATCTGACCACTCCGTAATGCGATAAACCCGGCAAGCAGATTCAGTTCGGGGGTCGATTGCTTGGCTAGGGCTTCTTCGACCGACCGTTTGGCCGATTCCAGATCGCCGGCCATTACCAACAGCTCGATGCGTGTCCGGCGAACCTCCGGGTCATCCTTTTTCCGGTCCAAAACCGCCAAAGCATCTGGCAATCGTTGTTGCTCGACATACAGCAGCGCCAGCTTGATCAGTGTACTCGTCGGGGTCGGATTCGCCCGTTGGAGAAACTCCGTTAGGACGGCTTCGGCCTGCCGGGGTTTATTGGACTGCTGGTACTGGGTAGCCAACAGTTCGACCACTTCCGGACGATTCGATCCTTCGGACGAACGGTAGAGTTTTTCGACCACGGCTTCGGCGCCTGAGGGGTCGCCGGATCGACGCAGCGCATCGGCGTAAGTTCCGACGAACCGCAGCTCGTTGGGAAACTTTTCCGTCGCGGACTTCCAGACATCCAGCGCCTGCTGCTGGAACTCGACCGCCTTCTGGACTTCCTTTTTCTTCTCGGCGAAAGAGGCAGCACGTTCAAGTGCATATCCGAGCTGAACCCACGTCTGAGGGTTGTTCGGGTTTTGATCACGGAAGGTTGTCAGCGTTCCGATCACTCGACGGGGATCGCCGTGCTCCAGTTCTAATGTCAATTCCATTTGCTGAAGAACCGGATCGTTCGGAATCAGACGCATCGCCGACTGCAACCGGTTTCGGGCTTCGGTGAATCGACTTAAACGGACCAGGTTCGCAATCACACCGCGATTCGCTTCGATATTGGAAGGTTGCTTGTCCAAAACCTGCTGGAATTGTTCCAGTGCGTCGGAATAGTTTCCCGAATCTTGAAGTAATCGGGCATAAAGAAGTCCGGGACCTGCGATTTCGGGGTAGCGTTGTGAGATCCTTGAGGCTTCGGTTAACGCTTCATTCAGTTTCTGTTGACGTTGCTCGGGATCGATATCAGCAGCCTCGGCGACCATGAGCCGGATCCTCTGGGTCTGCAACTCGGCATTGTCGTAATTCGGGATCTTGGCAAGTTTTTCATAGGCTTGACGGGCTTCGGACGGTCTTTTCAGTGCAAGCAGCAGCTCAAATTGCCCGACAATCGCACGAGGGTCGGTTGGTTTGATTTCCTCGGCTTTTTTCAAGGCCTTAAGCGCCTCTTCCAAATCGCCTTGCATCCGTGACAGTTCGGCCCGGGTTAGTTCCCGTTGATAGGGATCCGTGATGTCCTCGACGCGTTGTTCCAGCAGACGACGCTGATCGTCTGGGGTCTGGGCGGCTAGCTGTTCGCGCAACGACTTGATCTGAGGATCGTTGGGAGACTGTTTTTCCGCAGCGGCCAGGACCGCCTGTGCTTCATCCCGACGATCCTGACGGATCAGGACTTGCGCCAGCACTAACGACATCCGGACATTCCCCGGGGTCTGCGCCAGAGCGGCCCGTGCCAATCTCTCCTGTTCGACCAGATCACCTAATCGCCCGGCTGCATCGAGCTTGATCAGTATCTGTTGCGGGGTCGTTTCGGGTAAAGTCGCGTATCGATCACGCAGCGCGTCGGTCTGCCCTTCAAACTGACGATTCCAGAGGGTTTGAACGACCGGGTTTTCTTTTCCCAGGTACCGCTCGAGTGTCTGCAGCCGTTTTTCAGCTTCAGGGAACTGACGATCCGACTGAAGAACTTGGATAAGCATGATGGCGGCGTTCATGTTCAATGGATCACGCGTGACCAATTCTTCCAACGCCGGACGGGCTTTACCGGTCTGGTTCAGTCTGAGGTGCGCGTTGGCGTATTCCAAAAGCACTTCGTTGCGGATGTCGGCCTCGGCTTGACCGGAAGAATCGGCTGGGAGTAACTTCAATGCTTCGTCCAGACGTTCGATCGCTTCACTGATTTTCCCGCGTTCCAATGCCAGCCCGCCCTGGATCCGTTTGAGCCACGAGACAAGGATTCCTTGGGGGTTGGGAATCGCCGATAACTCGGTGTAAATCGATTCGACCTGTGCAAGCCTCTTGTCACGCTCGTCCGGTGACAGTTGTTTGGCCGACGCTAGCAGAATCGCTGACAGACGAAGCTGTTCCTGGACCCATAAGGCCTGTTGTTGCATCGATTCGATCGCCCGAAGCGGTTTAGTGGGCCGCCAGGGAGATGACAGAATCGTAATTGCGTCTTCAGTCCGGTTGGGCAATTTGGACAAAAACTGTGCCAACAGCAATCGTGGCCAGCGACTGTCGGGCATTTCGTCCATCAATCGACGGTATCGTTTCTCGGCCTGTTCTCGGTCGCTTAGCTCGAGCTGGCGGATCGCAAAAGCGCGAATATTCAAAAACCGCTCACTGTCGGGGAATTGACTTACCGAGGCCAATTCATCGGCTTGTCGCAGGTGTTTAATCGCTTGTTCTAAAAAGCCTCGTCGGGCTTGTTCGGATAGATTGAAATCCAGTGCACTGATGGCCCTGTACGCGTTGAACGCGGCAAAGTGGGCCTCGGGGTTGTCGGGCGTACGACCGACGGCTTGTTCAACGAACTTTTTGAGCTTTTCAAGTGCGTCTGCGGCCTGGGCATTGTCCCCACGCATCGACGCGTCCCTGGCTTGTTTGAGATAGAACCGGATCAGCATGAGCATGACTTCGCCGTCCGTCGGTTCCTCCTCGTAAAGCTTTTCAGCTTCGGTACGGGCGGAATTGACTTGTTCAACCAGCACATCCTGATTTCGTTGGTAAGGTTCTAGCACGGTCACGATCTTGGCTTTGCGTGCGTCCCGATCCCCCGGAACCAGTTGCAGCAACCGGTCCGCAGTTTCAGCCAAGGCACGGAGGACCGGACGAGAGTCCGGAACCGCCTGGGCATCGTTCATCTGAACTCGCAAGATTTTCCGAACGATCTCGATATTATTGGGATCGGTCTGGAAGATGGTGTTGTAATATCCTCGCAGCATCCGCATCTTCTCAGGATCACCCTGGACCGTATAGTCGAATGCGTTTACAAACTTGATCTGAAGTGGAATATTGACCCGGGCACGAAAGGCCGCTCGACCCAACAGCTCAGCGGCTTGTTCGTAATCGCCCGCGGCGAACGCTTCGTCGCCCCTCTTTTCCAATGATGCGATACTCGGACGTAACAGATCTCGACCAAAGATCAATCCCGTGATCACCGAAGCAATAACGACCAAGATCAACCCCAGGATCAGGATAAACCGGATATTCAACTTCTTACGTGCCATATCGGAAGATTTCCTTACTTGCTGCTTGTGGTCCGGACCGGTTCCGGTTTCACGTTCTGATTTTCACTTTTCTTGACTTGCGACCAGTCGGGCAGCACCCGTTCGATTTCGGGCATAGCATAGGTCAGAAAATCCTTCATCACCGGCGCCGCTGCCTCGGTCGTTCCCAGATCGGTCACCATTTCGACTTTGGCAAAATAGGCATGCCTCTCGAACAGGTTCTGCAATCGTTTTCGGACTCCGAAGATCGGATCGTGTTCGTACTGGCCATTGACCTGAAAAAAGTAACACACTTGTCGGGGTCTGAACTGTCGGCTGCCGACTTGGTCTTCGAAGTTCAACAGACGGACCTTGACCACGCGGTCCGACTCGGATTGGCGGGGTAGAATTGCCCAATCCAGGACCTCAAACTCTGTCGGTTTAAACCCGTCTGCCACAAAGCAACGTTCGGAGACATGCGGGACGGTGTCGGCAGAACCGGTGTAGTAGGTTAAAGCGATGTGAACCCGTGCGGCGGGATTCTCCAGACGAATTTGACCTTCCCGGATCATGGCTTCGCGTTCGTCCAGTGGTGCGGCTAGGAAACGGGCGCGGTCCGATTCGTTCATCAAACGCGTGTCGATGTAGTCTCGCATGATGTAATCTTTCGTGCCCAGTTCGTGCTCGATATCGACGGGCAGCGCACGGTCGACGTTCGCCTGCGCCCAGGGTCCCAGGTCTTTGCGAATTTCCAGCAAAGAAGCGGGCAATTCGACCGGTAACTTGCGAAATGTCAGCTTCATGTTCGCTACCGTTATCCGCAATCCGATGGCTGCGGTCACCAGGATCGCCACGACGACCACAAACGCAACCGTCCGACGAACCGATGACTCTACCCGATTGGCTGTCGAATGGGTCATGCCGCACCTCCCGCCGGTTTTGAAGCCGGTGTTGATGAACCGGAAACAGGTTCATCTTCCGCTTCCTCGATCACCAGCTGATCCACGATCCAGCAAACCAGCATGATCAGAAAAAAGGCTGGCAACAATAAAACCATCCCCGCGAACTGGTGGGCAAAACCGTCCGACCACTCCCGACCACCGTACTTATCGAGCATGCCTACTCCGGCCACACGGATGATATTGCACAAAATCGCGATCGGCACCGCCGAAGCCGTAATAATCAGTTTCTGCCACATCGCTCGACCTGACAAAAATGCGATTGCGGCAGCGATCGAGATGAAGGTCATCAATGAAACCAAACCCGCGCACGCCTCGGCCACGTTCAACGCGCGATCGGCAAGTTGACGCCCCGTCACCGGGTCATATTGGGCGATGAAAATCTTGGACCCCCCGTGCGAGGCCTCTACCCCCAACACGTTCATGATCGCCACCGAACTGACCGCAGCGATCTTCTGTAAGGGCAACGCCAGGGCACTGTACACCAGAGGCGGCCAAGGCAACGCACACAACAGAAATGCGATGGGGAACCACACGATCTTCATCACTGCCCATCCGCACAAGGTCAGCACTACCCCGAACAGGGTCAGGATCATCCCCACGTCCCACACAAAATCATTTTGACCAGGCCAGATCCCATAGGCGCTTAACAGCAGACCCGCTAACAATGAACCCAAACCCCAGTCGAGCACCAACGCCAAAAACGCCCAGATCGCGATCCCCAACCCCGCGTTCGACAGAATCGCCCCTGGCTGAATCGTCGAATCCATCGCAGGAACCACCCAAGGAGCCACCTGCCAGGTGATCAGCCCCCCCAGCCCCACCAGAACCGCTGAAAACACTCTGGAACGGGTAAAACGGTCTCCCAAAAGCGGACGAACCGACACTTGACGCAGTTCGTCACGTCGCAACCACAGATAATACAATCCGATCAGCGGAATCATCATCGAATGAGACCAGTTCCGGTCACCGGTGAACAGATTGGTCTTTAACCATAACCGCTGAAGGTTTTCTGAATAAAGCCAACAAAAAATCACGCCGATCAAAACCGCTTTAAACCAACCCGGAATCCGGGTAATTCGGCCCGACGACGTTTCGGACGGGGATAAAGGGGAGGTCGACATTGGATGTATGATATCGGACAACGGCATGCTCCTCAGGACGTGGGGATCTGTGAATCAGAGTCGTTTCCTTTCCGGGTTTTAATTTACCACACAAATCAAGCTCAAATAAGTGATTTCTCAGAAACCGATGATCTTGCGCCCGACCGATAACCGGAAGGACGCAAGATCATCTTAGTACAACTGTCTATATATACGCTGCGAAGGTGGAATCAGTTGGTCTGATTTTCGTCGGCGTAGTTACGGTCATACAGGAATCCGAAACCGTAGGTCAGACGGAACCCGTTCCGGAAAGCCGCAAGGAACGGGGCAATCACATGGGTTCCGACGTTGATCCGGTCGTCGGGTTTGAGGTAGATATCCGGTTCCTGACCGGCAAAAATTTTGTCCAGATCGACCTTAACAAAGACCTGCTTGTCGCCGGGCAGACGTCGAATGATTTCGGTCCTGCTCGGCCAAGCCACTTCGTTCAACCCTCGGGCTGCGACAACCGCCTGGGTGAGGGTGATCTTGCGGGCCGATAAACTGTAGGCACCGGGGGCTAGGACGTTTCCGCCCATGTAGTATTCGCCAATGACCGGACCGGGAACGAAAATAAGGTCCCCGGGGAGGATGACGATGTTGTACTTGAGTTGCCCCATCCGAAGGGCTTGGTAGGGGATTTTGATCACTTCACGGTCGGTGGGTTCTTTCAAGGCATTGAACTCGAAGGGTTTCTCAGGTTCGCTCGGTTGAGCGGTCGAAGATTCGGTCACGATTGCCCCGGATTCGGGTGTCGTGGGGGGATTAATTTCCATTTCCTGACCTTCGACCGTGACTTTGGTCCCCACCGGGGCGGTTCCGTCCTGAAGCATCACACTCCTGCGTGGCATGAGCGAAGAGGCGTCCGACTGAGGCGCCAACGGATCGACGCCAGGTTGGACCTGGGGGCGCACCGGTCGGGACCGTGGTGTCGGGTGAAAGCTCTTTCTTCTTGCGAATGACATAGATCGTTTCGGTGCCGACGGTATTAGTCACATCTCGTGCGGTGACCAACGCGTCAAGAAGACGAAAATCGGTATCATAGATGGCATACAGACCCGGGGCACCGACTGCCCCAAGGACGCTGTAGGTTCGTCCCCGGGCTTCCATGACGCTGACCGATACCTGGGCATTTTGGAGGATCTGGGCATCGCGATAGGCGTCTTTGATCGCCTGTTCGACTTGTTGTTCTGTTTTGCCCTCCACCGAAATTGGCTGGTTCAAGAGAGGAAGGCTGATCTTTCCGGTCTGGGTCACGCGGATGGTACGGTCGCTGACCGTGTTCGGGCCTAGCAGGTCGCTGATCGAGATCGAAAGCACATCGTTGGGCGAAACCGAATAGTCACTGGCGGTCGCGACCAGATCCGACTGTGTCACATCGCGTGCACCGGCGAACTCGGCTTCTTGCTCGTCCGTCCCGATGTTGAGCTTGGTCAGGATCGGAACGACCAACGGTTCGTCCTTGATCCGTCCGACCTGGGCGGGATCAAAAAAACTCTTAGGTTCTTCGATGTTTTCACACCCAGACCCTGCGATCAGAGCACCCACCACTCCGACGCCGATCAGGCCTCGTCGGAAGGACCGAGAGAAAATGTTCAGAACCAAGGCCAGCTCCTTTCCAAATATTTCTGATGTTTTGTTTGATATCGTCCGCCCGATCGAGGGGCTGATCAACTCAAATAAATATTTTCAGATCCTCCAGCCCCCACCGGAGGCAAGAAGCCTGAGACCACAGTCTACACCAAACTCATTTGAATAAACAAGTTGGCGTAATCCTATTTTTATGCAAAGCCTTACGGGACGGTCCGGGAATGCGACAAAAAACCGACACACTTTGCCGCTCAAAGCTATTGGAGATTGGCTTTATCAAACAAAGTGAAGGAACCTGTTCTATTGCGTCGCGGAAGGTTCGCGATTTTTAGATTGAAGCATCCTGTTTTCGCCAGGCCACCGCCGATTCGGTCGCGAGCCGGGCCAGACGGGTCGCGGTCAATCCGTCCGAACCGCTAGGCATGTTCCCGGACCGACCGGTTCGAAGCGTCTGTTCCAACTCACGATACATCCCGTGAAAGTTCTTTTCCTCGGTCCATTCGCGTTTTTCCGTCCCCTCAGACGAAACACACTCAAAAATCCGTTGTTGACGGTTATACCGGATTAATCCTTCCGTCCCGATTAGTTCGTACCAGAACTCGCATCGGGGATCTTTGGATGTATGACCGTAAGTAAAGCTGATTTCGACCTGAGTATGACACCCGTTTTCGTGGTCGGCATGGAGATAGATATGATCGGGCGCGTCGTAGCCTTCCATTTCAACCCAGGCACCCAGACCCGTCACACGAATGATCTCCGAACCGGTCCACCACCGTGCCAGGTCGATCTGGTGTACCCCGCAATCAACCATCGGTCCGCCTTCGAGCATTCGTTCGTGTCGTCGTAGATATAATCCTTTGGTCGGGTCCCGGTCGTTGTATTTGCCGTGACAATCCCAGACGTAGCAGAGTCTTAAACTCCGGACCTGACCAATCCGGTTTTCACGCACGAGTCGATGGATTTCTAACGCCACCGGGGAAAATCGGTAGGTAAACCCCACATACAAAGGCAACCCGGCCTGATGCATGGCGCGGATCATTTCCCCGGCCTGCTGTTCGTTCATGGCCAGGGGTTTTTCACACAAAACGGGTTTTTTATACCGCGCAGCAGCTTGGACATGATCGAAATGGACCGGGGCGGGGCTTGCGATCACCACCAGATCGATTCCCGACTGAAAAAACAAATCCAGATCTGTGAATATCTTGTCGACCCCGAACCGGGTCTGCATTTCGATCAAACGAGCCACGTCCACATCCATCAGGGATTCGATCCGAAGCCCGGGGGTATCCTGAATCGCCGGCAAATGCCCGTACGATGCGACGACCCCGCATCCGATGACACCCACACGAATCATAGACGCATTATGACATACCCCTGTCAGAATGGGAAAACCCTTCCGTTTAATCCGACACGGACCCCATCAGGGCTGATAAATGATCGAAAAATGAAGTTGATTTAACCCATCCGACCTCAGTCCCGACCCGATGCAGACGATGTTGTTCCCAACGAGGTGATTATGAAACCAATTCGTATCGGTGAAATTTTGATGGAACAAGGGGTTTTGAACGAACGACAGGTCCAGCACATTCTTCGGGTTCAGAAATCGGTGAACCGTCCGTTCGGAGACCTGGCCGAACGATTGTACGGGATTGATGCCCGAGTTGTAGAAGACGCCTGGGTTGAGCAATACGTCCGTTTCACGGGTGAAGTGGATCTTGAAGAAATTGAAGTCGATAAAACCTGTCTTCGACTCATCAATCGCCGACAGGCCTGGCAGTTTCATCTGGCGCCGGTTTTCCGTGATCAGGATCATTTGGCTTTGACAACCACGACAGAGGCCTTGGTGCGCGCGGTCAACTTTGCGAGTCGCACGTTTAATGAACCCGTCTATTTCATGATCGCCCGGAAGGAACAGTTGCACGAGTTTCTGATGAAACACTATCCGGTTCCCGATTTCATCGCCGAGTTTGCTGAGAACTTTTTGGTTGCCCGCAGCGGCACCCGAGCAGACCCACGTGGGTCATAACGAAAGCCCCCGGAAGACTGCGTCTTCGAATCCCATTTCATAGGACGGGTCGCTTGAATGACGACGGACGCTAGAATCGTTCGGTCATGTCGTCATCCGAATCTTCCCTCCGTGTGTTTGCCCGACTTCTACGGATGCTGCGCCCTCTGTACCCCAAAATCCTCGCAGGGGTCGGACTTCTGTTGTTGTCGTTGCCCGGGGAGTTGTTTCCTGCTTTTGCGTGGATGTATGTGGTGGACGGGTTGATCAAACCCGAACCCTCGCTGACGGTGGATATCTGTCATTTCGTTGTTTCGTTCGGGGGCGCGGTACAGAATACGTATGGGCTGCTTCTGAGTACACTGGTCTGGATGATGGGGATCTACGTCGTTTTTGAAACTTTTGAAACCCTCTCCAGCAACCTCATGCAACGGGTAGCAGAACAGTTCATCCGGGATCTTCGACGTAGGATTTATCATAAATTACAAACCCAGTCGCTTTCGTACCTACAGCGGCAAAAGACCGGGGACCTGATGAGCCGGGCCCTGTCCGATGTGGACGAGCTTCGCGCTTTTATCACCGGGGGGATCGACGTAATCCTAGGTGAGGGTCTTTTGTGGGCGGCCACGGTAGTCATTGTCATGCTGCTCGACTGGCAGGTGGCGAGTATTTCCCTCGCCCCGCTGTTGGCGGTTTACATCCTGCTTCGCGTGTTTAATGCGCGGGTCACTCCGATTTATCAATCCGCTAGAGAAACCGCCGGTCGGGTCTCCTCCCGTCTGCAGGAGAATCTGTCCGGTGTGGTCGTGATCAAGATCTTCGGACGAGAAAAACAGGAAGCCCAACGGTTCGAACAGACCACCGAGGACAACTACCTTCAACAAGTCCGGGCCATCAACGCCCGTACCCTTTATTTTCCGGTCGCCAGGATGGTTGGGTTTTTGTCCAACGTTTTCATGATCGGTGTGGGTGGATGGTCGATTCTGTCAGGTGGTTCCTTTACTCTCGGTAAGCTACTGGCGTTTCGCGCTTATTGGTGGAGGTTGTTCGGACCGATCCAGACGCTGGCACGGGTGAACGACATGGTCCAACGGGCCATCGCCTCCTGCAGGCGCATTTTTGAGATCCTCGATGCCCCGGATGAGCTCCCCGATGCCCAGGACGCTAGGTCCGTTCAGAGCATCGTGGGTCACTTGTCCCTCGATTCGGTCTATTTTTCGTATCAGAAGTCCGAACCTTTCGCACCCGAACGACCGGAATCGCAAACCAACCGTTGGGTCCTGCAAAACGTCTCGATCGATATCCCGGCTGGCAAGACGGTCGCTTTGGTCGGTCCCAGCGGGTCGGGCAAATCCACCATCCTCAATCTGTTGTTGAGGTTCTACGACCCGGTTCTCGGATCGGTCAAACTCGACGGTCAGGATCTCCGCCAGTTGACCCGTGATAGCTTTCGTCGTCACATCGCACTGGTCCAGCAGGAGAGCTTTCTGTTTAACGAATCGGTTCTTGAAAACATCCGATACGGTCATGCTCAGGCCGGTCTGGAGGAAGTCGAACAGGCCGCCCAAGCCGCCAACGCCCACGGGTTTATTTCCCAGCTTCCACAAGGATACCATACGGTCGTCGGCGAACGGGGGGGTACGGTTGTCAGGCGGACAGAAACAACGTATTTCCATCGCCCGGGCGTTTCTGGCCAACCCCCGTATCCTTCTTCTTGACGAACCGACCAGCAGCGTCGAACCCGATTCCGAAGCCACCATTATTGCTGCCATCGACCGACTGATGATCGGACGCACCACCGTTCTGACCAGCCATCGACCCGGTCTTGTCCAACAGGCCGATATCGTGTACGTCATTCAGGACGGTCAGGTAACCGCCCGGGGTACGGTTTTACAGGTCCGACAACAAAACCCGTGGTTCGATCGTTTCATGCGTTTCGCTGAAACGTTACCCGAAGAGGCTGATATATGATTCGCAGCGTATTCGGGGTCGATTTTTCCGGCGCAAAACTAGCCGGGCTGAATATCTGGATCGCCCGCACGCGGGTCGTTCCGGGACATCCCCGACTCGTTCTCGAATCGTTGGACCGGCTCGGTCAACTCGCCGGGACGAACCAACGTGAACCGGCACTAGCACATCTGGTACATCTGATCCTCCGATCCCACCAGGCCTTGTGGGGGATGGATTTTCCGTTCGCCCTTCCGATCGAAATCGCCGGTCGGGACGGATTCAGAACCCAACTTCAATGGGTCTGCGACTATCCCCAAAACGCCTATGAGTTCGGCAGGGATTGTGTGAAAGTTGCACGGAAGATAAGTGATAAACTGCATTTACGACGCATCACCGACACCGAAACCAAAACCCCATTTGATTGTTATCATTACCGGATCGTCTGCCAAACGTTTCACGGAATGCGTGATGTTCTCGGACATCTCGTCGGCAGTCCCGGAACAGTCATCTGGCCTTTCGAACTCTCCTCATCTTACGAAAGACTGATCGTTGAAACTTGTCCGGGATCGACCCTCAAACGATGGAAAGTACCCTATCACAATTATAAGCAACCTGCTGGCGGACCCTTAGAACCCAGGCGACTTCGAAACCGGAGGATCATCCTGGAACGGCTCCGGAAGACCGTGGAATTGTCGGAGGCTCAGGTACGCAAGATCCAGCGGAACCCCGGCGGGGACGCCCTCGACGCCGTTATCGCGGCTGCAGGCACTTGGGAATCCTTCCAAACCCACCCTCCTGAAACCTGGCAGAATCACCCTAGGTATCGTTTGGAAGGGAAAATCTTTGCCTGACTCGACCGATTCAGAAGATCGCATGCCCCATCACTGCTTCTCCGGTTCAGAACAGTATAATTCTTTGGCTTGTCGGTCATTGAATCCATTCTCGGTCCCGACGGGGCGATCGCTCGTCGTCTTGGTGACGCCTATGAATCGCGTCCTCAGCAGATTCAGATGGCCCAGGCCGTCCAGAATGCACTAGAGTGTGATCACCACCTGATCGTCGAAGCCGGCACCGGCGTAGGAAAATCCTTTGCCTATCTCATCCCCACTATCGACTATGTGCTGCGGTTTCGTAAACGAGTGGTGATTTCGACTCATACGATCGCACTTCAGGAACAGTTGATCGAAAAGGACATTCCCTTACTCCGTTCGGTCTATCCGGACGAGTTTACCGCGGTTCTGGTCAAGGGACGGGGCAATTATCTGTGCCTTCGCCGAATGAACCAGGCGATTTCCCGACAATATATGCTTTTTGATTCGGACCGTCAGATGCAGATGTTGCAGACGATTCAGGACTGGTCCGAGACGACACCCGACGGTTCGCTGACCTCTCTTCCGATCCTTCCCGACCCCAGCGTCTGGGATAAGGTCAACGCCGAACAGGGGAACTGTCTGGGAAAAAAGTGTTCGTTTTATGAACGATGCTACTGGCAGGCCGCCCGTAGAAGGATGCAGACCGGGCAGATTCTGGTCGTCAATCATGCCCTGTTTTTCAGTGATCTGGCGTTGCGAATGGCTGGCGCGAGCTATTTGCCGAACTATGACGCGGTGATTTTCGACGAGGCCCATACCCTCGAAGATGTGGCCGGGGAGCATTTCGGAATGCATGTTTCGGAGTCCTCGGTCAAATATCAACTTCGAACCCTGTATGACCCGAGAAAAGGAAGCGGCATCCTCAGCACTCATGGCGCCTGTGCCAATAGCGCCATCGGGTGCATCGTCGAACTTCAAGACACCATAAACACCTTCTTCGATCGGATCGTTCAGTGGCAGGAACAACACGGACGTTCAAACGGACGTGTTCATGAACCGAATGTCGTGCCCAACGACCTGTCTCCGCGCCTGGACGATCTGGTGAAGTATCTTCATGAGATGATCCTGCACTTGCACGACAACGAGCAGGCCGTCAGCGAAATCAGCACGTTTGCTGAACGTATCAACCAGCTCAGCCGGATCACTGATGCCGTGTTGTCACAAAGTATTTCGGACGCGGTTTACTGGTTTGAGATCACCAAAAAGGGGTCTGCCCGTTATGTCGATCTTCATGCAGCCCCCGTCGATGTGGCCGAGGGACTAAGACGAGAACTTTTTGAGAAAATTCCCCGGGTGATTCTGACTTCCGCCACTTTAACCACTGCTACCGATCACTCCGGATACCGGTTTCGCGGACTGCAAGGATCCAAAGGCAGTCAAACCCGTCGCCCTCCTACGGATCGTTTCAGTTTCATCCAGAAACGTCTGGGAATTGATTCCGCACAGACGTTAGAACTGGGTTCACCCTTTGATTACGCCTCTCAAGCCACGCTTTATATCGAAAATAACCTTCCGGACCCGTCGGACACCCTCCGATTTTTGCCCGCGGCTGCTGACAAAATTCTCCACTATCTCCGAATGACCAACGGGGGTGCTTTTGTCTTGTTCACGTCTTATCAGATGCTCAACGAGTCGGCCGATCTTCTGAAAAAACCGATTCAGGAGATGGGGCTTGAACTTCTGATCCAGGGCCAACAGGTCAACCGCAAAATGCTGATTGACCAGTTTCGTCAACGGGAAAACGCCGTCCTATTCGGAACTTCTTCGTTCTGGCAGGGCATTGATGTCCAAGGCGACAAGCTGAGAAACGTCATCATCGTCAAGCTGCCTTTCAGTGTCCCGGATGAACCGCTTCTGGAGGCCAAGATCGAGGCAATCCGTCGCACCGGAGGAAACCCGTTCCTGGATTTACAGGTCCCCGAAGCCATTATTCGTCTGAAACAGGGATTCGGACGCCTGATCCGCAGCAAATCGGACCGGGGAATCGTCGTCATCCTGGATAATCGAATCCGCACGAAACGTTACGGACGGTTGTTTTTATCCAGCCTCCCCCCGGCCAAAGTGGTGGACGTGACCGGATAATCGTCTAAAGAAGTTGCCGAAAGACACTTGACAGACCGATCGATAAGGATTCAATACCGCCCAAGCCTCCTGTGTGGGGGTTAACGGTGTTGGCAAGGCAAGTGCCTGCCTCACAAAACGGAGTTTCGGATCGTTCCGACGGAGTTCGGAACCGTCCGGCATCAGATCGGAACCAGACATGAAAGCACTACTTACCTCTATCGCCCCGGGAACAGACGAAAACGACCTGTTGTCTTTGGATTCGTGGGACGTCGATCCTGATCTTTTACCCCAATCGGCTAAGCGTGCCCGCGACGAAGACGAAGAGGACTTCGACGATGAAGACGAGGATGACGACCTGCTCGATGACGAGGACGAGGATGATCTGGACGATGACTTCGATGACGAGGACGATCTAGACGACGATGACGATCTGGATGACGAAGACGATGATTTCGATGACGAGGACGATGAAGAGGATGACGATTACTATGACGACGATGACGAAGACTTCGATGACGAAGACTTCGATGATGATGATGATTGATCAACCCCTCTTCTGATAAGCACTCAAGACCCCGGTCGAACCGGGGTCTTCATTATTTTCTAGCAGCAGTTTTGTCCGACCTCTGATTCAGCTCAGGTCCGGATGAATCGCGGTTACTTGTCCGACCAGAAACTCCACTCGCATCATTTGCCCGGGCGGGGGAAGGGTGGAAAGGATGTGGGATGGTACACGCAGTACATGAACTTTGTCCGAAGCTTCATCCTCCGAACGCTCGACATAAAGTTCCCAATACCGGTCCCCATGTATGGAAAACTCATGCCCCCGAACCACACGCACCCGCCAATAACCGGTCATTGGAAATGACATCCAACCCTCATTTCGTCGCGTCGACGTTCGCCGAAGGTACTTCGAGAACTTCGACCTTGGCGTAGTCATCGAGATTCAAGACGCTAATTTCGCCGTCGTCTTTGCGAAGGGTGATCCGGTCCAGCCAAAGACGGTCGTCCCGGCTATGCGCGAACCAGGAACCGGTCGGTTTCTGGGTGTAGGAAATTAAGGTCCCCTCGACCACCGTGTCCAGTGCGTATTCACGGGCAGCGATCTGCTGGGTTACGCGAACCCTGGCCCCGGGCACAAGCAACTTGCGAATATCGTCGGCCATAGGACGTTGAGTATACCACGAACGTTTTGTGACTTCATGTCCGTGATCGACCCACGGGTAAAATCAAAACACTCCATTACAATCCCGACTATGACCCAAGAACAACTCGGACAGTTGTATGCCGTTCTGACCGCTTTTTGTTGGGCAACTTCTGCGACGTTGTTCGAACGGGCCGGGCATCGGATTGGATCGGTCATCGTCAACTTTTTGCGTCTTGGCGTTGCGGTGGGAATACTCGGTATGATCTGCCTGATCAGCCGCGGGCGGTTCTTTCCCACTGACATCCCTCAGGATGTGTTTTTCTGGATCACCCTCAGCGGGTTATTGGGTTTTTTCTTGTGTGACATGTGTTTGTTCCGGGCGTTCGTCTTAGCCGGGGCACGACGGGCTTTGCTGATGCTTTCGTTGGCGCCCTGTTTTGCTGCGTTGTTCGACATTTTAATCGTCAAGCCCCCCACCCCTCGAATGCTTCTAGGAATGGGCATCACTCTAACGGGAGTGATTCTGGTCATTCAGCAACGGTCCGAATCACACGAAACCCCTCATTCACGAAGGGAATTGAGGATCGGAATTTTACTGGGTGCGGGGGCGGCATTTTTCCAGGCACTCGGGGCTTCGACCGCGGATATCGCGTTGCGAGGGGGATACGAGGCACTCCCGGCCACTTTCGTGCGTGCCTCGGCAGGAACCGTGGCTTTCGGATTGCTGATCGTTTTAACCCGACGAATTTCAGACCTGTATCGCGGTCTACAAGATTTAAAAGCCCTGTTCCTGCTAACCACCGGGGCGGTGATCGGACCGGTGATCGGTGTGACGCTGTTCTTGGCTTCGATTGCTCGGGTTCAACCGAGCGTCACTCAGACCATCCTGACCACGATTCCCGTTTTGATGCTCCCGATCGCCCATTTCAGTGGTAGAGACCGAATCACGCCGGTGTCCGTCTTTGGAACACTCGTGGCTGTGACCGGCGTGATCGTTCTGTGTTGGGAATAACGGGTCAAACCGACAGTGATTCGGATTCAGACGCGACCCGTGCACCACGGACCGCTTCTTTCACCCGAGAGGCGATCCCGACGGCGTCGAGCCCGACTTCCGTTAACTGTTCGCTTCGAGTCGCATGAGGGATCAGACGTTCGGGATGCCCGAGCCGATACACCCAATTCGTGGGAAGCCTGTGCAACTGTGCGTACTCGAGAACGGCAGCACCAAAACCACCGATTAATGCATGATCTTCGAGGGTCAGGACCGGATGATCTTCTCTCAAAACCCGCTGTAACATATTTCCATCCAAGGGTTTACAGAAGCGAGCATCGATCACTTCGGTTTCGATTCCCTCTTCCGAGAGTCGTTGGGCAGCGACCAATGCTTGTTCGGTCAACGCGCCGTAGGAAATAATTGTTGCGTCGGTCCCGCGGCGCAAAACCCGAGACACGCCTAGTTCCCAGTCCGACCGGGCACGTTCACGCAGGACCGGATCGACCAGGGTGTCGTCCAGATCGCAGGGCGGGACCGAATCCCGGGGGTAACGAATCGCGCTAGGCGCGTCGATCTGGTAAGCCAACTGCAAGCACCGTTTAAGTTCGCCTTCATCCGACGGTGCCATCAACACCATCCCGGGCATGGGACGCAAAAACGCCAAGTCCATGAACCCGTGGTGCACCGCGCCGTCATCCCCGACGAAACCGGCCCGATCCAGACAAAAAATCACCTTCAGGACCGTTCAAGATGACTTCCTGCCAGATCTGGTCAAAGGACCGTTGCAAAAAGGTCGAATAAATCGCAGCGACCGGCTTCAGACCCGCTTTGTTCATTCCGGCCGCCATCGCGACCAGATGACTTTCGCAGATCCCGGTGTCCAAATACTGTCGGGGCAAGACCTTTTCAAATCGACTCAGACCCGTTCCATCCGGCATGGCGGCGGTCAACGCAACGATCTTGGGGTCCGTTTTGGCTAGTTCGATCAAGGCATCGGAGAAGGCTTGGGTCCAGGAACGACCCGATGGTTTCATCTCGACACGACACCCGTTGACCGCAAACGCTGCGGGAGAATGCATCCGGGTCGGATCGTTCACGCAGACTTCATAACCTTCCCCTTTTCGTGTTTTAACGTGCAGCAGAACCGGTTTATTGACGTGTTTGATTTCGGACAAAAAGTTAATCAATCCCGGAAGATCGTGTCCGTCGATCGGGCCCATGTACTTGATGCCCAGATTCTCAAACAGTGCCCCGTCCCACATCGCGCCTTTGACAGACCGACAGAACGCTTCCCACGCGTGCTCGATCGCGTGACCGACTCGCGAAGGAAGGGTGTGCACCAGTTTTTCGGAGTACCGTTTGAACTCTTCATAAGTGGTTGACACGCGGACCCGTTCGAGATACTCCGCTAACGCGCCTTGCGGACGGGAAATGCTCATCCCGTTGTCGTTCAGGATAATCAAGAGTTGTCGTTTGAGTGTCCCGGCATTGTTCAACCCTTCGAACGCCAGACCGTTGACGATCGACGCATCCCCCACGACAGCAACGATGTGGTTGTTCCGACCACAGGCTTGATCCCCCCGGGCCATCCCGACCGCGGTCGAAATAGCGGTCCCGGCATGACCCACCGCGAAAAGATCGTAAGGCGATTCCTCCGGGGAAGGGAAACCGCTGATCGATCCTTTTTTACGGAGCCTATCGAATTGACCGGTCCGTCCGGTCAACATCTTGTGCGGATAACACTGATGCCCCACATCCCACAACAATCGGTCCGGTCCCTGGGGATACGGTCCAAAATCGTAAACCCTGTGCAATGCAAGAGTTAGCTCAACCACAACCGAGATTCGATGCCAGATGCCCCCCGTTTTGGCTCACCGCGGTGAAAATCCGTTCTCGGATCTCTTTGGCTAAGGCTTCCAGTTGGTCGATGGATAATGCCCTCAGGCCCGACGGTTGATTGATCTGTTCCAATAAACCCATGATTCTCATGTAGTATAGGCCGATCGGATCACGGATGGTATCCGCACCGAAGCTGAATACAACTCATCTTACCCATTGATCGGTTTTTTTCGATCGTTATCCGGTCGTGAAATTGGTCTAAAAATCCGTCGCCCGACTCAGGAAACGTGGACTTTTTTCCGATTCATCCCGTATGAAAGGTCGGACAAATCCCGTGTCCTACACGATAAACCACAAACGTGGCTTCATCCTGATCTATACGATCCTGGTGGTGGGGGTGTTGCTGGCGTTAGCCTCTTTGGCAGTCGATTACGGACGGGCGCAGTTAGCACGTACCGAATTATATCGTCTGGCAGATGCCTCGGCGCGGGCGGCTGCGGTCAACCTCTCCAACGGCCGGGTCTTGGCCCGACAAGCCGCTAAAGAAGTCGCTTTACTTAATCCCGTAGATGAATCGGTTTTTGTCCTCGACGATTCGGATATCGAGTTTGGTGTCTGGAACCCGAGCAATAAAACTTTCACCCCTCTTCCCGATTCCAATCCCGAAGGGACCAATGCTGTCCGGGTCACCGCTTCCCGGTCAGCCCAAAAGGGAAACCCCTTCAAACTGACCTTCGGACCGGTCATAGGGCTCCATCAGATCAGCATTTCAGCTTCTTCCATTGCTCAAAGCAGCGGTATCAACCAGACCGATGACATCACCGTGACGGGAAAAGCTAACGTCTGGTTTGCAGGATTGCCTTCGAGTGCTTCGGCGACCTACAAGGGGGATGTCACCTACGCCAATGATTGTCCTGCGGTTCGGTTTGATGGATTTACCCTCGTTCCAGGAACTGCGCTGGAATTTTCAGCCTCAGGGCGACTCAGCAATACTCCCTCGGGTGGAAATGGACCCGAAGGGAATACCGGTGCTATTACTTCCAATCAAACCAACAATCTTGGGGGGAAATCCAATATCCGAGCCCCGATGAACTCTCTGATCGCGGTTTTTCTTTCAGACGAGGATCCGACGACCACCCCTGCCCCACCGATGTTGGATTTCTCAACGGTCGGGGCTCGCAACTACTCCACCTTATCCCCTCAACTCAAACAAACGTTTTACATCGGGGACGGTAAACGATCGAACGGTGAACCCCAAACCATTATTGTCCCTCCCGGAGCCACGCGTTTATACCTCGGTTCGATGGACCCATGGGGGTGGTGGAATAATTCCGGAACCTGTCAGGTGATCATCCGCAGTACCGGTGGGTCGGTCTGCGTGGTCCAATGAGTTTCCGTTTTGCTCTACAAAGTTTTCGTTCCACTCGGTTCGGGGGAAGTATGACATTCAAACGGGTCACCCTCCTCGGGGTGAGGAACCCGATTCTTCCCGACCGAACCGACGACGGGGAAGGTATTCGACCGTCGACGACTGACGCGTCGGTTGAGGATACAACGTCATCAGTTGCAGGAAAGCGTCTGGAATCTCCGTATTGACCGGCAAACCCATCTGTTTGGCTTCGGAGGCCGTGATCGGATAATCGTGGGTCCAGGTCCCCTGTGACAGGGTTTCGGCTAACCGTTCGGCTTGTTCCGGGGGCATACGATCTCCCAGCAACTCCTGGACGGTCTCCCGGACCTGACGAAGGGCTTTTTCAGCGATATCCGCTTTGATTAAAGTGGCATCGTCCACTTCGGAAATCGGTTTTTTTTTCACGAACCACTTTAAGCAATGAAGCAGCCGGATACTCCCCTAGTTGTGGATCGACCGGACCCAACACGGCATGACGACTCATGATAATCTCGTCCGCAGCCAGCGCGATGAGCGTTCCCCCCGACATCGCGTAATGCGGAACGATCACCCGAACTTTCCCTTTGCGTTGTCGAACCGCCCTTGCGATCTGCACCGCTGCGAGCACCAGTCCCCCCGGCGTGTGTAGAACAAGGTCCAGAGGCACATCCTCATCCGTCATGTGAATCGCCCGCAGAACCTCCTGAGAATCATTGATGTCGATGAATCTCACCACCGGAAACCCCAGAAATCCCATCGTCTCCTGACGGTGCACCAGAAGGATCACGCGAGAGTTTCTCTCACTCTCGATCTTGGCCAGCATACGCATGCGTGTGCTATCGAGCATTCGACGACGGATCACCGGTTCTAATGCGGACAACGTCAGAAAAATCCAGAATAAATCCATTACACCCATCGAACGCTTACCTCCACGGACGACGTACCCACGCGTCTTCCCAGAACCAATCCTCCTTACGCACAGCCGGCGCCGGACGCGGCTTCAGGGGCACAAATGCCCGGTGCAGGATCACTCCGGCGGCGAATCCACCGACATGCGCCCACCACGCGATCCCGCCTACGTCCTGCGTCATTGCCAGCGATATCCCCCCACTCAGCAGTTGCATCAAAAACCACAAGCCCAGATAAATCCCTGCCGGGACAACGAAAAAGAACGGAAGGAATAAAACCGGAAACAGCACAATGATCTGCGACGTGGGGAACATGATCAAATATGCCCCCATAACACCCGCAATCGCACCGGAAGCCCCCACAGCCGGGATCGTTGAATCGGCGTTCAAATAAATATGACACGCATTGGCAGCCAGCCCGCACAACAAGTAGAAGACCAAAAATCGTCCCGAACCCATTTTCCCCTCAACGTTGTCCCCGAACAACCACAACGCCCACATGTTCATGATCAGATGCGCCCAACCCCCGTGCAGGAAGATACTGGTCACCAAAGGCCAATAACTTTGGGGCAACCCCGCCCAGGCCCACCATTCCGGACGGGTGTACCGCACCGGAACCACACCAAACAGATAAAACAACCGTTCCAACTCCTGTTCGGATAAACCCAACTGAAATGCAAAACACAAAACATTCAGACCGATCAGGGTCCATGTCACCCAAGGAGTGGTGTGAGTGGGAATGGTATCGCGGATCGGAATCATGGACCGCCAAAGTATATCTTACCGACCGAATCGAAAAGGGTAACTCGATGAAAAACCGTGGACCGGGGGGTGACCCGGTCCACGGCGTTTATCGGTTCGGATCGACTTGCGGTGGCAAGAAGTCTGAAAACTTTCTACACATCACAGATTATTACAGAGCGAGCTGGAACTGACCACGCAGAACGACCTGCAGGTCTTCGCTCGCGACATAGCCTAGACCGGTATCAGACGGGCTTCCGTCCGGGAGGATGACCAGGTCGATGGTCGCTTTGGCATTGTGTCCGTGCCAGTAGTAGTTGGCACCGAGGGTAATTTCGTTCAGAGAATCTTCCTCGAGGAACCCATAACGACCAAAGATTTCCCAGTTCTGATCGAGCATGTAACCGGCCTGAGCGATCGCGCCCCAGGTATAATCATCATTGTCACCATCGTCGGTCCAGTTGGCGACATATGCCGCATACAGACCGAGCTGACCGACTTCGTACTGAGCATCGACGGTATGATAGACGGTCTTGGTATCTCCGGCTTCAGTGTAGTTCAGACCAGCACCGACGACCAACAGGTCTTCTTTGTTACCCATCGCGGTGAAGTCGCTGTAGTTTTTCCAGTCACCGAAGACCTTGTACTCGACGCGACCAGACACGCCGTAGTTGGCGTTGGCTTGGTCAAGATAGTTGGTATTGTCACTGTTGGCACCATCGGTCAGCGCGATTTCGGCAGCGAGCTGATCCGTGGTGTAGACCAACGAAACACCCTGGACGTAGTCGGTCAGACCACCACCGAGCTCTTCATTGACCAAAGAACGCTCGGCAGCCAGTTGCTTGGTCGAGCTGACGGTTTCTTCGTGGAAGACGTTGTCTTTCCACTGACCGACTTTCAACGCCCAATCATCGGAGAAGGCGTATTGAACGAAAGCCTTTTCCAAGGCGGGGGTTCCGCTGTTGCGGTTGACCGCGAGGTTAAAATCGTAGGTCAGATCCTTGGAGAAGGCGTTACCCTTGAGGCCGGCTTTCATACGACGGATTTCGAAGCCGCTTTCGGTGTTGGCATCGCCGTCGGCTTGGGCTTCGTCAGCCCAGTTAGCGACTCCGCGGAATTGGAATTGGAAGTAAGGCACGAGCTTGAAGTTTCCGTCGGCAGAACCGATGGCGAACTCTTTACCGTTCCAACCGGCGGTCATCCCACCGGCTTGGAGGAGCTGGCTACGACGCTCTGCGTCGTTCAGCACACTCTGGATGGTGGCTTGTTGTTGAGCCGCAGAAGCTTCTTTGGCTTCGATCTTGGCCACTTTGGCTTGCAGGGCTTCGATCTGTTCACGAAGTTCGGCTGCGGTCGGTTCGACGGCGGTCGCAATCGCGCTCACACCCAGAACGCCGGCAATCGCCGGCACGATCAGTTTGCGGTCGGTCATTTGGTTCTCCTTCTTTACGGGGCTACTAAAGCCCAACCAAGTTCCCTGGCCACAGAAGGAAGACCGTACCTTCTAGGCCTAACGTTCTTCGATGTGTCCGGATCCATCCGGTTCCACATCGTGACATTTGACGGAGGTCTTCCTGACCTGTCCCTTGACTCTTCTTCATAACACGCACCGGATTTCATGCTTCGCACCGGTTCGTTTTGCCTAGCGGTATCGGCTCGTCTGAGCAGAGACCCGTCGGCAATAATCTTCTCCAGATTTCCTGGCCTCTGCAAGTGCCTAATGCTCAAGCCCTATGCAATACACCCCTGTGTATCGGCAAGACGACTATTTTTCGTGCACTTTTTGTTGATTCAAGTCAGATACCCTGGAAATTTGATTCGATCATACTTTTTGTGATCGGCTCCCTTTTGATTAAGGCCATTCTGAGATCGATCGTGAGCAGATCATGGGACTGGCGCGAAGATTTGATTAAAAATGAGCCGTTGTGTACGGTTTTTTTCGTCTATTTTCGAGTATCACACTTCAGAACCGGGATTCTGCCATCAATCGGGCAGCCAAAAGTTCCGCAGACCGGATCGAACGATTCAGACAATCCATAAATCCGTCTTTTCGGGCTTTTAGTTCTTCGACCTCGGATTGATCAACCAGTTGTTCAACTTCCTGGGCTTGTGAACGAAGTTCTGGGATGGATAAGTTTCCCGCAGAACCCTTCAAGGTATGTGCAGAACGTCGGACTTGGTCCCAATCCCCCTGCTCCCAAGCCTGCGTTAAGGCCGGGACCGTTTTCTGGGCCGACTCGCAGAACACCCAGAGCATCTGACGGGCGAACTCGGCGTCCCCCAAACACCGTTGAAGAAGTTCTTCCCGATCGATCATGTCTGAATCGCTCATAGAGCCTCCTTAGTCAATCCATCCGTCAAAATGTACTTTCTGTCTAAAATAATGATAAAAATCGCCGAAAATGTGACATCCTCTTGTGTCGTTGACGACCATTCGATATATTTTGAATAATCAAAATTAATCATCGAGTATTCAAAATAGGATAATCGAATACCCGAAAAATAAGGAGAACCCTCCGTTGGAGTCTGTTTATGCTGCGTGGATTTTTGTGGCTGGTCGGACCTCTGACCCTTTTTGGACTTATCTTTTTTGGACCCGGATGTGGTCAAGCTTCGGGGGAAAATGCCCCGTCTGCTTCGGGTCGATTGACAATCGTTTGCACCGTCGGGATGGTCGCCGATGTGGTTAAACATGTCGCCGGGGATCGTGCAACTGTGATCCAGTTGATGGACGCGGGGATCGATCCACACGGTTATAAACCGACCCGCGACGACATGCTCCGACTCCAAAAAGCCGATGCGGTGTTTTATTCGGGATTGATGCTCGAGGGGAAAATGGCCTCGGCGCTTGAAACGATTTCGCAGACCCAGAAGGTCTATCCGGTCACTCGCGCGATCCCGACAGAACAGCTGATTTTTCCCTCGGTAGAACATCATGAAGCGGATCCTCATGTCTGGATGGATGCTTCGCTTTGGGCCAAAACCGCCTATTTTATCGCGGACCGGCTTTCCGAGCTCGACCCCCCCCATTCCGACCAGTATCGTCAGAACGCCGACACTTACGCCAAGGCTTGTTTGGCTTTTCACGCTTGGGCAAAAGACATGATAGGCACCATCCCTCCGGATCGACGGGTTCTGATCACGAGCCACGATGCATTTAACTACTTCGGACGCGCCTACGGCGTTGAAGTCAAAGGTGTTCAAGGGATTTCAACCGAATCCGAAGCCAACATTCGTGACATCAATCATCTCGTGGACCTGTTGGTCGGTCGAAAGGTCCAAGCCGTCTTTGTCGAATCGTCGGTCGCGCCGAAAAACCTCCAGGCCGTCATCGAAGGTGCCCGCGCCCGCGGTCATACCGTCACTATCGGTGGAGAACTCTTTTCCGACGCCATGGGTCCAAGCCAAACCTACGAAGGGACTTACTTAGGCATGATGGACCATAACGTGACGACCCTGGTCAAGGCGCTGGGTGGAACCGTCCCCGATCGAGGGTGGCAGGGACGACTGACGTTACAACCCTAAAGTCAAGATCACCCGGTTTGGTTTCCGATCTCATTCCAAACGTTCGAGTTTTTATGACGCTTTCCCAGATTTTCAGTTCTCCCCCCCGCCCCGATCGGACACGAACACGACCCCTCGTCGGCGTTGTCCGTACATGATCTGACCGTCGCATATGACCGCAAACCGGTGCTGTGGGATGTAGACCTCGATGTCCCCACGGGCACCCTGGTCGGGATCGTCGGACCCAACGGAGCAGGAAAATCTACGCTGATCAAAGCCATTCTCCAGCTAGTCCCGGTTCTGGCAGGTGAAATTCGCGTCTTCGGTCAACCCTACGAGAAACAACGGTCACGGATCGGGTATGTGCCTCAGAGAGAAAGCGTCGACTGGGATTTCCCCGTGAATGCCCTGGACGTGGTCACCATGGGGTTGTACGGAAAAATCGGATGGTTCAGACCAGTACGCGCCCGACACAGGCAAAAGGCTTTGCAAGCTTTGGACCGCGTGGGATTGGCCGAACTGGCGACACGACAAATTTCCCAACTGTCCGGGGGTCAACAACAACGGGTGTTCCTGGCCCGCGCTCTGGTTCAGGAAGCCGACCTTTATCTGATGGACGAACCTTTTGCTGCGGTTGATGCCGCTACCGAATCGGCCATTGTCCAGATCCTCAAAGACCTCCGCAAGCAAGGCAAAACCGCTTTGGTCGTTCACCACGACCTCCAGACCGTCGCGGAGTATTTTGATTACGTGATCCTCATCAACGGTCGGGTCGTTGCTCACGGACCCACCCCGACCACGTTCTCCCCCGAGAATCTCCACAAAACCTACGGCGGGAAGCTGTCCCTTTTAGAAGAAGTCGCACAACAGCTCCGGGAAAAACGATAAGGAGTCTTTCGATCGAAGCATTGCAGGGGATCGTCAACAGGGAATCAGGATGCAGGAACTGCTTCGGACAATTTCGTTGACAGACTACAACACACGGGTGGTGGTTCTGGGGGTAGCCGCGCTGGGACTGGCCTGTGGTTGGGTGGGGACGTTTATGCTGCTTCGCAAACGGGCTTTAATGGGTGATGCACTATCGCATGCCACTTTTCCGGGCATCTGTGTGGCATTTATGTTGTTTCAGTTGATCGCGGACGGGGGTGGAAAATCACTGCCGGTGCTTTTGTCCGGAGCCGTCGTCTCCGGGGTCTTAGGGGTGTTATGTGTGATGTGGATTCGCAACCAGACCCGTATCAAAGAAGATGCCGCGATGGGGATTGTTTTGAGCGTCTTTTTTGGCCTGGGCACCGCGCTCAGGGGGATCATTCAGAAAATGCCCGGTTCCAATTCCGCGGGTCTGGACGGGTTCATTTACGGGAAAACGGCTTCGATGACGTCCTTTGATGCGTGGCTGATCGGGGTCATCGCGATGATCAGCTGCGGGGTGCTGCTTCTGATGTACAAGGAACTAAAGCTACTGTGCTTTGATGAATCTTTTGCCAAAGGGGTGGGCTTTTCGACAACAAGACTGGATATCGTTTTGATGGGACTGGTAACCCTGGTAACGGTCGTAGGTTTGCAGGCGGTTGGGCTGATTCTGGTGATCGCACTGTTGATCATCCCGTCAGCATCGGCACGGTTTTGGACCGACAGGCTGGGGGTGATGGTCCTGATCGCGGGACTGATCGGTGCCACCAGCGCCGTCGGAGGCGCATTAATCAGTGCTGTGGTGCCCAACACCCCCAGCGGAGCGACGATCGTCCTGACGTCGTTCGGTTGCTTCCTGCTAAGTCTGATTTTTGGAATCCGACGGGGGTTGATGATACGACAAAGAACACTCCGAAAAGCGCAGCAAGAAATCCTTTTACGAGCCAAGTTGTGATATGACCTGGACATGGACAACCCTGGATACCTGGATCGTGGTCTGTGCAGCCATGGCGGGAATGGCCTGCGCGGTTTTGGGCAATTTTCTGGTATTGCGCAAGATGTCCCTGATGGGCGATGCGATCAGCCATGCGCTGTTACCGGGGATCGTGGCGGCGGTTTATCCTGACCGGTTCGCGAACGAGCTGGCCGATGTTTTGTCGGGGCTGCCTGTGCGGGAATACTTACCGCCTGGTTGACCGAGTGGCTCCGCCACCGGGGAAAAGTCGACGAAGGGGCCGCCATGGGGGTTGTTTTCACTTCCCTGTTTGCTTTGGGCATCATTCTGCTTCGACGTTACGCCGACACGGTCGATCTGGATCCGGATTGCGTCCTGAACGGGATGCTCGAAAGCAGCGTATTTCAGGACTGGACTCGTCCCGTTCCCCGAGTGTTTATCACGTTGTCATTGATATTCGGTTTGAATCTGTCCGTGGTCATTCTGTTTTACAAGGAACTGAAGCTCAGCTCTTTTGACCCCCAGTTAGCAACGACATTGGGGATCAATGCCCGATGGATGCATTATCTTTTGATGTCGCTAACCGCATTGACGACCGTGGCGGCATTCGAAGCCGTCGGACCGATTCTGGTCATTGCGATGCTGATTGTTCCCTCGGCCGGGGCGTATCTGTTAACCGACCGTCTGTCGGTGATGATCCTGCTGAGTCTGGGTCTGGCTGTCTTGTCGGCCTGGTTCGGACATTTGGGCGCCATCGGGTTGCCCCGGTTGATCGGACTCAGGGATTCGACCACGACCGTGGGGATGATGGCCTGTGCCAGCGGCGTGATGTTTCTGCTGATCATGCTCGGCTCGCCCCGTCATGGTTTGGTGTTTCGGTTTTTCCAACGACGCGCCATGTCCCGACGGATGATTCGCGAGGACGTCTTGGCGATTATTTACAGGGCAAACGAACAGGACCAGTCTGCCACAACCCGTCTGATTCATACCCACCTGGCTCACAAGAAGGGTCAAATCGCCCGTGCCCTTCAGCAACTACGAGCCCGAGGCCTGATCAGGCAAACACCCCATCAGATCGAACTCACCCCCAACGGACAACGATTGGCCGGTTGTCTGATTCGTTCCCATCGTCTTTGGGAAAAATATCTCAGTCAGCACGCGTCGGTCTCTCCCGATCACCTGCACTCGACCGCAGAACGTCTCGAGCATGTCACCGATCCGACTTTGCAGAAAAAACTTTCCGAACAAACCACCGGACAGACCGATCCTCACGGACGATCGATCCCTCGGGAATAATGTCGAGGATTATTTTTTGATCGCCGGTTTGACTCCGACAGGGCCTTTCACAGGTTTGCGGGGTTGCAGAACATCTCGAACCACTTCCACGATCATGCGGGCTTGGCCCAACCGGTCGTTCGACGCAGGCGGATCGACCACGAAGTATCCCTCATACCCGATGCCGGCTAGGCGTTTCACATAATCCAAGCTGATTTCCCCGACATCTTCGACTCGGACCAAACCAATCCGGAGGTTCAAAACCGGAACCACCACCGCCGGACTCTGGTTTGTCCGGATGCCCAACCTCACTGACCAGGCAATCTTGACGTTTGGCTGCCCTAGCATTTCAAGGAAGTTCCATAAATCCCGGACCCGGAAACACTCCGACCATGGTTCGACCAGCAAAGTCTGACTTTGTGGATAAGAGCGCAGGGTCCGAGCCACCTCCGGGACACTCCGGGACGGTTTCCAAACCAGCGTCTGCGGCCCCGGATCAACGGGCAATTCCGATACCCGGCGCAACCCGATCCTTACGCCGTGCACCGATTCGTCGGTCGAAGCACCGATTGCTTCGAATGCGTCGAACTCATCCACCCGCAACGAGGCAGGATCGAGCCGTTCTGTTTCATCGAGGGTGTAAACGAATTGAAACATCTTTTATCTTCGCCTTCGTCTGACGGGCATTTTGGCGCCCAACCGCAACGTATTTTTAATATTCTCCTGCGACGGGAGGGGCACGGTTTGCGTTGTGGGGGGGGGTCATCTGTCGTCGGGGATCGGGGGTCGGTTCGAATCCTTCCAGCTTACGTTCCGGAAGAATCATGTTGATCAGGTTCTCGATCCGGCGTCAGCTCTTCGCCCTGGTCGGGGCGTGACGAACGTGATACGCCTTGCCCCCGGCGCCCCATGCGGGCGGTTCGGCCGACGCGGTGGACGTACGCTCTCGGGGTCGTCGGGGACGTCGTAGTTGATGATGTGGCTGATGCTCCGGCCACGTCGATGCCGCGGCTGGCGAGGTCCGTCGCGACCAGCACGTCGAACTTCCCGCCGTCGTGAAGCTCTTCATCACCTTGTCGCGCTGGTTCTGGCGCAGGTTGCCGTGGATTTCGCGGCACTCGATGCCGTCGTGCGGTCAATGCCGCTGGGCGAGCTTGTCGGCCCCGTGCTTGGTGCGGGCAGAAGACGATCGCCAGTTGCGGATTGCTCGCGCTAGCAGGAGCAATGCCCTTCAGCAGGCGGTATTTGTCCCACGATCGCCGACGCTGAAGAAATAGGCTTGTTCGACCTTTTCCACGGTCGGTTTCTCGTCGGCGCCGGGGGCGACCAGCTTTCTCGACCGGCTCGCGCATGTACTTGCGCGCCAGGCGGTCGATCTCGTCGGTGAAGGTGGCCGAGACGAAGATGGTCTGGTGCCCGACCGGGGGCAGCGGGGGCTGGTCCACCTGCCCGTCGCCATTCTCGCCCGCGGGCGCGTCGGCTTCGACCGGAGGCGGCTCCACGGGCAGGTCGCCCGGTCGGCCGCCGCGACGAAATCCCCCCGGCCTCGAGGGCGGCGCGCCGCGCACGCCCTTGAGTGCGTGTGACAGGATGTTGCGGATGTCGTCGCGGAACCCGATGTCCAGCATCCGATCCACCTCGTCCAGCACCACGAAACGGATGTCGGACCAGGGACAATTGTCAACCGGCGGTCCAGCAGGTCGATGACCCGTCCGGGGGTTCCCACCACGATCTCGGGGTGGCTGCGACAAGCGCGCGGATCTGCGCGGCTTTGATCTTCTGCCCGCCGTAAACGGCTACGTCACACGGATCGGGCGTGCGCTTGGCCGATCCGCCGGACTTCCTCCTCGACCTGCACGGCCAGCTCGCGGGTCGGCACGAGTGAGAATCAGGGCCTGCGAGCCCAACCCGCGCTCGGCCCGCTGGACGGAAAATCGGGATGGTGCAACGGCGGCCGTCTTTCCGGTGCCGGTGCGGGCCTGCCCGAGGATGTCCACGCCCTGCCAGCGACGCGGGGGATCAGCAGCGACTGGATCTCCGAAGGCTCGGCGAACTTCAGGATTCGGCCAAGGCGCGCTTTAGGACGGAAGTGACGCACGCCCAAGGCGGCGAACTTCTCCGGGAAGCGGCGGGTGTTCAGTTTTGTCAGACATAATCGGC
>BPJO01000011.1 GCA_026004655.1 Phycisphaerae bacterium | reverse complement strand
CAACTCCAAGCCGACAGCGAATTGGCCGATGCGCTAAGCCCAGCCGCTTCGTCGGGCATGAGCCTCCAGGAACAGGCGCTGTACGAGGAACTGCTTCGTGAATCGACCGGGGGGGTAGCCGAGATGTCGGCCAGCCAACCGACCGATCCGATCCGCGAACCGTCCGGGGAAACCGCCCCGTCCAAGACCGAACCGGATTCTCCGGATTCAACCGATTCCACAACCCGAGAATCGACCAAAACCCAACAGGAACCCGGATAAGCTTTCGACACCGATATGGCCTTGATCGACAAAATCCTCGGACGCAATCGTACGATCTCCGATCTGTCGCCTGCCGAGCTGCGCAGGGAAGAAATTCTGATCGGGAGACAGCGTGAACGATTGCTAAAAAAAATCGAAGATCTCGCCCAGCAGAAGCAAAAGATTTTCAATCTCGGAGCTTCTCAAAAATCCCCGGAACTTCGAAAAGCTCTCGCGCAGGATTTTGAGCTGAAAACCCAGGAGCAGCTGTTAGCAGGCCGCGAGCTGACTTTACGCTCCAAAGAATTGATGACCGTCTCTCGTCTGCGATTGATCCGGGAAAACAACGAAAGGGGACGGGCACTCGGACGACTGAAACTGACCGACCGGGATGTGGCCAAAATCACCCAGTGGATCGAAGACGACCGTGTCGGTCAGGATCTGTATCAACAGCGTCTTGACATGATTCTGGAACTCGGGCAGCAGGCGGATCACGATTCGATGACCGAATCAGGACTCACACAGGCCGGACAGGAACTGATGAACATCTGGGAAGAACTGGACAAAGGAAAAGTCAAAGAACCCGAAGCCTTTGACCGTGCAGACCAAGCCGTTCGACGACGACACGCGGAAGGTCAATCCTAAGTCATGAACCCTGAGCAAGGATCTATGAACCGATCCGAAGACAACCTGCACACGGATAACGCCGTCGAAAGGGTGCTGAGGCTGGTGCAGATCTCGGTGCGATGGGCGGTGAAGCTTTGGACTCGTTTTGCACACTCCGACAACAGGTAATCATATGGGACTGTTCAAGAGCAAAGAAGAACGCCGGATCGAACGCGAAATGAAACTTCGTGCGGGGCTTAAATCGATCGAACGGTCGATCCGCCAACAGGAAAAGTTTGCTGAGGACTTTATCAGAAACGCCCAACAGGCCAAGCGCATCGGGGACCAGCAACAGTATCTGTTTATCCGAAACGCCTTGAAAAAGACCGCAACGATCAAACGGATGCTGGAACGTCAGTTGTTGGCTATGAAAAACGCCATGTTGATCAGCCAACAGGCCCAAGCCAGCAAACAGTTTGCCGAGAGCATGTCGATCATGAGTCGACAGATCGCGGAGGTCTTTGCCGATCTGGACCTGACCAAAACCCAAGCCGACTGGGAACGGGCCATGACCCGGGCCAACACCCTCGAAGAACGAATGGAACTCTTCCTGGACTCTATGGAATCGGCTTCGACGGGTCCGGGGGAAACGTCGTCTCAAATGATCTCGGACGAAGAACTCGACCGGATGATCGCGACCGATGTTCTGGCCCAGGAAAAAGCCGAGTTGTCCAAACTCGATGAGCTGGAATCCGAAATCGCTCGGGAACTGGGAACAGCCCGACAAAAGGATTAACCCCTTTACAAGATGTCCAGCCACGGATGGTGGGGTTCGCAGCGCATCAACGCCAGTTTCAACCAGGTCCGTCGGGACTCGTCCAACGTCCCCACGACCGAACGAATATCCAGCTCGTCCTTGGGACTATTGGATCTGGATTTTTCCAACAGGATGGCAGACGGATTTACCACCGGCAGGCCTAATCGAGGAAGACCGATCCAGGACGATAAGCTCATGCGGACACCGGAGTTATAACGATATACCCATTCCCGACCGTCGGACTCTTCCAAGACGAACTCCAGCACGTGTCCCCACCGGTTGCTGGCTCGAAGCTGGTACACCGGAAGCATCAACATCTGACGATTGGTGGTCTTCCAAGGGACCAGACGTCCGTCCATCGCCCGGATCCAAAACTTCCACCCAAAGGCATAGTCCCGCAAAACGATCTGGTCGTCGCGTAAAACCGCGATCCGAATCCCCCCGGTGCGGACGGGTCAACCGTCCCACCCAGACATCCAGTGCCCATCCCCCGGTCACTGCCCAGGGACGGTCAAACCCCGCCATCATCCCGGCTGACAATATGAGGTGCTCGAAGTCGTGTGTATCCATTCCGACCTTTTATGAGAATAGCACGACCGGTCTATGAAAGGGAAAAAGTTTCGCGGTTCAGGCGACCTGGGCCACCGGTTTCACATGACTGGCGACCCATTTCTGGATCTGACTGACTTGCGTGTTCCACCCCTGACAACGGGTTGTCAGGAAAGAATAAAACATCCCGTCCAGGACCCGCGAAAAATCGCGTAGCAGATTGATCCGTTCCTCGAACAACGTTCTGGGGGTGTCGGCTTGTTCGATGTCGGGCAGCTTTAGACTGCTGACCGCGAAGGATTCACCGGTCAGGGTGAGGTTGTACTGTCCCGAAGGCGCCTCGACGATCAGACCGCATTTTCGGGGTACTTTGCCGGTTCTCAATCCGTCAATAGCTTCGGGAAGACGGGTCGGACCGGTTGCGAGCAATGTTTCTTTACCGGTGTGATTGAAAACACAATCCAGCTGCAATGACCGATCAAACATCACTGCGACTTCGGAGTCGGTGGTTTTGACCGTCCCTGCCCGATGGGCAGTTTCATACCACATCCACAACAGAAACTCGTTTCCCAGAAAATCCTTGACCCCGTCTGCTTTGATCGTCCACGGATATTCGGCAGGGGCGTCGGGGTCCTGAGGGCTTTTGGCGAACCGGGTGGGTACAAAATCCTCGTATTCACGACGCCTGCCCCTTCGTTCCAGTTCTCTCAAAGCGATGTTGCCGCTGGTCAGAGGTTCGAGTTCCAAACCAAACGTTATGGAAAAAAGCTCGGTCAATTTTTCCCGCACGCTCAACGACGACGGACCATAGACCACCCCGTTGGGCAGATCCCACAACACGGGAATATGCTTGCTGCGACGATATTTGCCCGATCGAAGTTCCTCGTCGATTCGCTGATTCATCGTTTCCCGTGCCAGTCTTTTTTGCTGTTTCGAGATGAATCCGGAGGGATTGGTCTTTGCTAGAGCGTCTTCCTCGATCACCTGCCAGGCGTGTCGGATTTCCGAAGGAACTTTGTTCGTATCCACCCGCAAGGCAAAAAAAAGACAGTCGTTGAACACGCAATGTTCAAAATCAAAAGACGGGTCTAACAGGTGTCTTGGTCCACACCAGCCGTACTCCACTTCCTCGGGCAGACCGGTTTCGGACGGTTTGATCGCGTGATCGGCGAGTTTTTTGAGCAAATCCTCGTCCGGCATCTTCGGAGACTGACCGATGACCGCGTAACGAAGAAACGACATTGTTCCGGATTCGAATCCCATGAGCCGGGCGAATCTATCGACTGGACCAACAAATGCAATCCCTGACCTGTTCAGATCAACAGACTATCCAGAGTTTTGTGAACGGCATCAAAAAGCTGATCGATTTCGGGAGGTGTAATGATCAGGGGCGGGCTCATGGCAATTAGATCCCGAATTCCGCGAACGATGACCCCGTTTTCCCGGGCGATGGAGGCGGCTTTGGCGCCGAGGGTGTTTGGTGCACCGGGGGCTTTGATTTCGATCGCACCGATCAACTGACACCCTCGGACTTCCCCGACAGCCGGGTGATCTTTCAACGCTCGTAGCTTTTTCTGGAAATACGGACCGGTTTGTTCCCTTGTGGTCTGGATCAGTCCCATGTCTTCGATGACCGCGATATTCTCCAGGGCGCATGCGCAAGCGGTCGGATGACCGGAATACGTATACCCGTGTGCCAGATACCCTCCCTGGTGGAGCGTTTCGACAATTTCATCACTGAGCATCGTAGCCCCCAAAGGCAGGTAACCGCTGGTCACCCCTTTGGCGAGGGTAAGAATATCCGGATCAAGATCCCATAGATTACTCGCGAACCAATCCCCCAACCGACCAAACCCGCTGATCACCTCGTCCGCGACGAACAGAATCTCGTGCTCACGAAGCAAGGCACGCAGTTCACTCAAATACCCTTTGGGAGGCACGATGACCCCCCCGGCCCCCTGGATCGGTTCGACAAACATCGCAGCGATCGTGTCTGCCCCTTCTTTTTGGATGATGTCGCGGGTTTGGGAAAGACACCATTGTCCGTATTCCTCGTCGGTCAAAGTGGTTTTGGCGCCGTACCGATAAGGACCCGGAACATGGATAAACCCCGGCAGTGGCAGATCAAACGGTTGATAACAGGTCGGCAAACCGGTCAGGGAGGTGGTCGCGAGTGTGACACCGTGGTAGCTGTAGGTTCGGGAGAGAATCTTGGTTTTCTGGGGTTTGCCCCGAAGCTTGTTATAAGCACGGATGAGTTTCAGTGCGGTGTCGTTGGCTTCGGAACCGGAATTGCAGAAAATCGTGTGATTCAATCTAACCGGCGCCAAATCGGCTAGTTTATGAGCCAGTCGGATCGATGGTTCGGTCGTGGTGTTGAAAAAACTGCAGTAATAAGGCAGCTGTTGCATCTGTTGTTGAACGGCTTGAACGACGCGAGGATTGGAGTATCCGATATTCACGCACCAAAGTCCTGCCAACCCGTCGAGCAACCTTTTCCCGGTCTGATCGATCAGATAACACCCCTCCCCACGAACGATCACGTGGGTTCCGGTCTGGTGCATTGTGCGATGATCCGTAAACGGGTGCAGATGGTGACGACGGTCCAGGTCCTGAAGTTCGTTCATGATTGTTTATTTTATCATTCGATTCTGAAATAGGTTGAATGATATAATCCTCTGGAGGACAAAGGTCTGTAAAATCTGCTCTGCCGACCCGATTGTATTATGTCTTTGACTTCGTCCATTCCCATCGGTATCAACCACGACGATCTGGCGCCTGCGGATTTTCATTCGGCCGATTTTGACTGGACCGGTTTTACCATCTCCTTCATCGACTCAACGGATCACCCCCGGTTTGAACTGGGATATCAGGCTTTGTGGGAAGAGTTCGGAGATAAAAACGAAATGGAACAACGGTCGGTGATCGCGCATCGGTTCGGATGGAAACCGGAAAGACCGATCCAGGGACATGCCTTGATGTACGAAATGGTGGTCATCATGCAAGAGGACCGTCTGGTAGCGGTCCGGGATCATACAGCTATTCTGGATTTGCAGAACCCGGACGAGCCGGTTACGGTGCATCTGTCACACCTGCTGGTGATGCCCCGATATCGCGGGGGCGGGATCGCCGGTTGGATGCGGGCTGCACCGATCCGAACCGCTAGAGAATGTATGGACCGCGCCGCACAAAAACCCCGACCCATTACGCTCGTTGCCGAAATGGAACCTGCCGACCCAAGCATTCCCGAACGCATGCGCCGGTTGTCGGCCTACCAGAAAGTCGGATTCCTCAAGGTCGATCCTCGTCAGATCCCGTACCTACAACCCGATTTCCGCCCCCCCGAACAGATCGACACCACCGGCGGACCCTCTCCCGTCCCCCTTTCTCTGATCGTTCGACGGGTCAAACGCGAACAGGAAACCCGTCTCCAAGCCAAGGAAGTCCGACGGATGGTCGAATCGCTTTACACGATGTATTCACAAACCCTTCCGTCCTCAGGATATGGAACCGAACTACCGAAGTCTCAGCCGGTATCCCCCCCGATTCCAACTGGGTCGATCTGGTTCCCCCTATCCGTCCGGATTGACTCTGATGTCTCGTTCGATTTTTCTGTTAAACTCGTCACCCAAAGCCCTTGTCGATTCAACGCAACACCACCCGCGCATGACATATTCGCTCGAACGACTTCAAGATCGGTCCTATTTTTCCAGTCTAAGCGGTTTGGTCTGGGACGACCGCAACTCGTCCACGACCTTGGACGAATCCGAACCCCGTTTTTCCCGAATCAAACGTTTACCTGGATACCAACCGCAACGGTCAGCGTGATCCCGGGGAACCGGTCACACGAACCAACTCCGCAGGACGATATGTATTCACCGGTTTGTCCGCAGGGACTTACGACGTGCGGGTCGAACCCCCTTCGGGCGTCGGTCAGGTTTCCCCAGATGTGGGGGGAAAACTGAAACATTCCTTTGATATTCAGATCAATTACCTCAGCGAAATCGCCCCTTCTCAAGCCCGAACGATCCAACGAGCCGTCCAACGATGGGAAGCGGTCCTGGTATCCGACCTGCCTACAGTCAAAACGGATCTTGGGAAAGTGGATGACCTGGTCATTGATGTGTCGGTTCTGTCCATCGACGGGGGATTCGGAACGTTGGCTCAAGCCGAACCGACCCGATTTCGGTCCGATTCTCTGCTTCCTTCGCGTGGGGTGATGGAGTTTGACCGGGATGATTTGGATCGACTCGAATCCGAAGGCAAATTACTCGATCTGGTCATCCACGAAATGGCCCACGTGCTGGGGTTTGGAACACTCTGGCAGGCCAAGGGGTTGCTTGCCGACGCCCATACCACTACACCCCGGTTCACAGGACCCCGCGCCAAGACGGCTTTTGAGGCGCTGTTCGGCGTTTCGTCCGACGGGGGTTCCGGTCGAAGGTCAAGGCGGACCCGGAACCATCCTTTCTCATTGGCGTGAATCCGCGCTACGTACCGAACTGATGACCGGATATTCCGAAGCCGCCGGAACGACCGAGCCTCTGAGTCGGATCACCGTCCAACAGTTCGCCGATCTGGGTTACACGGTCAATCCTTCCGCATCCGACACCTGGAACTGGAGCACCGATGTTGTGGTTCCTTGGAAACCCTCTGACGCGGGAGTTCGACCTTTCACTTATCGAGTTGTTTTGCCCGAGGGAGTGGACCAGCAGGGAATCGATTTTCCGTTGCGCGCCAACCGCAATCCGGTGGTTACGGTTTTGGATATTACCCCTTCTCCGGTAACGCGGGGTGACGCGATCGTCTTACGTGCCCGGGCTAGCGATCGTGACGGGGACCCGATTTATGGTATGACGTTTTACCGAGAATCTAACGGGATTTCGGGGTTGCAGACCGGTTCGGACACCTACATTTCCACGAAGTTCCGTTCGAAACAGGGGGCATTTGCCGCTGAAACGTCGACCGACGGTCTGAACGGTCCGGTCACTTACTATGCTGTTGCGGTCGATCCGATGCTTTTTGGTGGACGAAGGTCGGCGCAGGTCACCATTTATCCGCCGACCACACCCCCGGTCAGGCCGAATCCGGTGGTCGTCAGTTCGGTCTCGGACACGTCCCGTCGTTTGCAGTGGAAAGACCGGTCGGACAACGAAATCGGGTTTCGGATTGAGGTGGCGCTGGATGCCGGGTATGACACGATTCTCCGAGCGTTCAATGTCCCACCCGACAGTGTTTCGGCTTTGATCACGGGTTTGTCGTCGGGGACCGATTATTTTTATCGGATCCGTTCCTACAATCTGTCCGGGGTTAGTGCATATACCCGGGTCGGGCCGGCATAGACGGGGTTAATCTTGGGATGGGTTCTGAAGTCTTTTCTTGACCGATTCGACAAAAAGCAAAGCCGCCCGGGGACGTTGAAGCGACTTCCGCCAGGCTACACAGATGGGTCTTGTGGGTTGGTGTTCTTGGATAGGCACGAACCTTCGACCCGAACCTCGGTCGGATCCGGCTACCATTTCCGGTACGATCGCCAGACCGATCTGACAACTCACCAGCTCCAGCACCGTCGCTAGTTGAGTCGTCCGGCAAACGATCCGGGGGTTGAGTCTTTTCAACTGACAGTATAGATCAACCTGTTTTCCAAGACAGTGCATGTCACTTAGCGCGATGGTCGGTTGGTTGCGTAACTGTTCCAGCAACACTCCCCGAGGATCGATATCCCAGGTATCCGGAACAACCACCAGCATCTGTTCCGTAGCCACGGTCTGAACTTCCAAAAGGTCATGTCCCGGGTCCGAAGCGATCAGCGCCACATCGATCTGGTGATCCAAAAGGGCTTCGACTAGGTTTTCGGTCAGATCTTCACGTAAAAGAACTTCGCAAGTCGGACGGGCTTTGATCACGTCCTGGACAGCTTGGGGTAACACATAAGGCGCGATCGTGGGAATGGCGCCGACAGCCAGACGTCCGTATCCGGTTTCGACATCGTGGAGGAGATTGGCTTGGGCGTCTTCCACCTCAGCCAGGATACGACGGGCACGGGGCAAAAGTGCCCGACCCGCATCGGTCAGGATCATTCCGCGACCTTCGCGTTGAAAAAGCGTCAAACCCAGAGACGCTTCGAGTTTCGCAAGTTGTTGACTGAGCGAAGGTTGTGTGATTCCACACCGACCGGCAGCCCGACTGACCGTCCCGGCCTCTGCGGTGGCAACGAAATACTTCAACTGACGAAAATCCATAGTGTTTACCTATGTATACCACGTTCACCGTATACGTAAAAGTAATATTCAAACGCCGTTAACGGTTTGGAGATACCCTCCGAATTGTTGTCGGACGAGTCGGGCATACAGACCATTTTGTGACAGAAGCTGTTCGTGGGTTCCGGATTCGACCATTCGACCGGCTTGGAGGACGACGATCCGGTCTGCGTTTCGGACCGTGCTGAGACGATGGGCGATGATGAAGCACGTTCGTCCCGACATGAGTCGTTCGAGTGCCTGTTGGACGAGGGCTTCGGATTCGCTGTCGAGGGCACTGGTGGCTTCATCGAGGATGAGGATTTTGGGGTCTTTCAGAATCGCCCGGGCGATGGAGATTCGTTGACGTTGACCGCCCGACAGTTGAACCCCTCGTTCTCCCACGCGGGATTCGTACCCGTCGGGCAATTGGCTGATGAAGTCGTGTGCGTTGGCTGCTTGGGCGGCTTCGATGATCTGGGATTCGGTGGCGTCGGGACGTCCGTAGGCGATATTCTCGCGGATGGTTCCGCTGAACAGAAAGCTATCCTGTTGGACGATCCCGATGGCGCGTCTGAGCGGACGCAACCGGTAGTCCCGAACATCGATCCCGTCGATACGGATGCTCCCGCTCTTGACGTCGTATAATCGGGGCAAGAGTGATACCAGAGTGGTTTTTCCTGACCCGCTCGGACCGACCAGCGCGATCCGTTGACCGGCTCGGACATGAAGTGTCAGGTCGTTGATCACCGGATGCGAACGGGGTTTGACAGGGGACAGAGTGTCCAGTTGCTCTTCGAGCCTGACACGGGTTTCATCGCTGTCGTCGTCGTAGTCAAAAGTAACATGATCGAACACGACCTCTCCCCGTTGGGGGGCAATTTTCGGGGCATCGGGTTTTTGTCGAATCTTGGGCGTGATGTCGAAGACCTCAAACACCCGTTCGATGGCTGCCAGGCTCGTCTGATAAACGACGTTAATCTCGGCAAATCGTCGGATGGGTAGATACATCACAGCCAGGTATCCGAGGAACTTGACCATTTCCCCGGCTGTGATCTGACCGTGCAACGCTAGATAACCACCGTACCCGATCACGATGGTCTGACCGAGGTGAATCAATCCTTCCGAACAGGCCGAGACCATCGCGGAAAGTTTGCTCTGAACCAGCACCCGTCCCAAGTGTTCTTCGGTATCAATATTGAACCGTTCGGATTCGCGTTGCTCAGCCGCGTAAGTTTTGATCAGGGCAATTCCTGCCAATCTTTCCTGAACGTTGCCCGAAATTTTGCTGATCTGCGACTGCACACTAGCTGAGGCGGTTTTGACCCGCGGATTGAGCTTTTTGAACAACAATCCGTACAGGGGCATGATCGTCAGTGTGGCTAGCGCCAATCGGACATTGATCTGAAAGATTAACCAAAGACCGATGAACAGGTTAAACACGTCCAACGCGATATTGATGATCCCGCCGTTGATGATCTGCGAAGCCGTCTGGATATCCGTTATGATTCGACTGACGATACTCCCGGTCCGTTCTTTGGCATAAAAATGAAGTGACAACCGGTGCAGGTGGTCGAACAGATCCTGACGGATGTCCCGGATGATGCGATTACCCAACTTGGCGGCAAGATAACTCCTAGCAAAACTCGATACAGCGTGTCCTATCGACAAGACCACGCCCAGAACCGTCAACCATTCCAACCAGGTCAAACGACTTGCCCAGTCGGTTTGCTTTTTCGGTTCCACGACATGATCGACCGCTGCCCCGATCAACCAGGGAAAGGTATAATTGAAGGCGAACTTGCTCAGTCCCGCCAAGATCGCTACGACCAGAAGCGCTTTGTAATCCAAAACATATCCGAGAAACCGACGGAAATTGCTCGGACGAACATTTTCAGAAAAATGCTTTGACATCGCGGTTGGATTTCTCCATTACCGCTTTGCGGGTTATAAATCAATCCGGAGTTTTTCCCAGACGCAAATTGATCTTGCGAAGCCCCTGACCCCGACAAGCCAACAACAACTGATCCTCCAGACCGGCCAACATCGCCTGCTTGAGCAAATAAAGGTTAGCTGACCCTTCGACGATCACCGTCAAGGTACCTCGTGCAAAACCCCCCAGATGAGTGAATTCCTGCAAAGGATCCGGCACAAGCTCCAACCAAGCCTCTGCAATTTTCCCCAGTCTGGTTTGCCTCTTCTGGATGTGGGTCTTAAAAACCTCAACCACTTCATCCCCCAAACGATCCAATGAACGATGCACCGTCTTTTTCCATTGGGTCAGGCGACGAAGCGGTAAATCATCCATAAAGCCTTCCAAAAAAAGCTGTATGATCAAATCTGCCAGATCACTGGAGATTGACGGGCATAATCACGTACTGAAAGTTCGGACCAGCCTTAAGCAGACCGGGTCTGTTCGGGGCCAGCATCTCGAAGCTCACTTCGTCAGTGTTGACCACCTTTAACGCATCGGTCAGGAATAAAGGGTTAAAACCGATCTCGATGTCCGGACCTTCAAACCGACAGGCAAAATTGATGGTCGCTTCACCGGCTTCGGGGTTGCGACTAGATAAGGTCAGTCCTTTTTTGCTGAACGACATACGTACACCCTTGCTTTCGGTTGTGGTCAAAAGTGCCGATCGACGGACCGCACTGAGGAAGTCAGCCGACCCTGCCACCATCTTGCGGTCGCACTCTTTCGGGATCACGTCCTCGTACGGGGGGAATTGACCTTCCAAGAGATTGCTGGTCAGGGTCGCTTCGTGGGTACGGAAAATCACCTGGTTTTCCGACATCTTCAGGTTGACCGGTTCTTCTGGATTGCTGATCAGCTTGTCTACCAGGCTGAGGGTCTTAGCGGGGATGATGACCGAAGCGCCTTCCTGAACGTTGGGAGCATCAATCAGGTCTCCCCTAGCCAAAGCAAGCCGACGACCGTCGGTCGCAACCAGAACCAGTTTTTTCTGTTTCACGGTCAGGAGAACACCATTAAAAGCATACCGAGTAGCTTCACGAGCGGCTGCAAACAAGGTCTGGTTGATCAGTTGTTTTAGGACCTTTCCCTGAACCGACAAATCTTCCTGACCCTCAAAATCAGGCACAGGAGGAAACTCGCTGGGGGATTGGGTAAATATCTTGAAATGAGAATCCTGTCCGCGAATGTGCAGTTGATCGTCCTGTAGTTCAAGGCTGAGGGTGTCATCAATACTTTCACGAACGATATCACGCAATCGGTCAGCCATGACCAGGGTTTCACCTTCGGATTCGACCTGGACCTGGGTATCGAAATACCGGATTCCCACTTCCAAGTCGGTTGCTGCCAAAGTCAACCGGTCCTTAGATGCCGACAGTTTGACGCATTGAAGCACTGGTTTGGGAGTCCTTCCTGAAGAAACCGTTCCAACCAGATTCAACGCTTCCTGAAGTGCACCACGATTGCAGATCACTTTCATGAGACAATCCCTTTCACCAAAGACGAATCATCCAATGTTTCGGATGTTTTACGCGGAACAGGCTTTGAATGGTATCCCAGGTTTGTCTGAATAAGAAATATTCAAAGCGCAGACGTAGTAGTAACCGTGCGCACGATGTGGATAAACCACGCAAGAACGATTTAAGATTATTATTTATAATGAGATACATAATTTTTTATGAGACCCGGGGTGTGGATAAATTGTCGGGGGTTCTGTTGGTTGTGTTCGGGAAAATCGGGTCAGGCGCCAGGACGCGAGGTCGGTTTGGCCGGGCTTTAGTCGAAAGACCGGTTTTCTCGACACCCATGGTCAACTTATCCCAACCCTATCCACGAACCATCACCAAAAACCTGTCAAAAACTTTCCACCGAATCAAAACCGACCAAACGATCGACAGTTGGAAATATGGTATAACACGTTAGCATCGTTACCGGAGACGCGCCGATATGACCCCAGCCGATGTTCTTAAACTCATTGAAGAAAAGAAGATCCAGTTCATTGACCTTCGGTTCATGGATTTTCCCGGATTGTGGCAACACACGACCCTCCCGATTTCGGAACTGACCGAAGAGAGTTTCGAACACGGTTTTGGTTTTGACGGTTCATCCATCCGGGGTTGGCAGGCCATCAACGAATCGGACATGCTGTTGATCCCGGTGGCTCATACCGCACGGGTAGACCCGTTTCTGACCCATCCTTCGTTGTCGATCATCTGTGACGTGCGTGATCCGATTACCAAAAAGGAATATTCCCGTGACCCACGCTCGATCGCGCGAAAGTGTATCGAGTACCTGAAGTATGAGTCCATCGCCGACACGGCCTACTTCGGACCAGAACTGGAGTTTTTTATCTTCGATCACGTCTGGTACGACCAAGGGATCAATTTCGCCAAATACCACGTCGGGAGTCGGGAAGGTATCTGGGGTAGAGGTCAGGAAAGCGAATCCAACCTGGGGTATCAAGTCCGTCTGAAAGAAGGCTATTTTCCCTGCCCCCCGATGGACACCATGCAGAATATCCGTTCGGAAATGGTCACCGAACTGATCAAAATGGGCATCCCTATCGAAGCCCACCACCACGAAGTCGCCACCGGCGGACAATGCGAAATCGACATGCGCTACCAGGACCTCGTCACCATGGCTGACAACGTGATGATGTACAAATATATTGCCAAAAACGTCGCTGCACGTCATGGAAAGGTCGTTACCTTCATGCCCAAACCCCTGTTCCAAGACAACGGATCGGGAATGCACGTGCATTTTAGTTTGTGGAAAGGGGATAAACCCTTGTTCGCCGGAAACCGTTATGCCGGGCTTTCGGAAATGGGCCTTCACGCGATCGGAGGAATTCTCAAACACGCCCCGGCTTTGTGTGCCTTATGCAACCCGACGACCAACAGCTATAAACGATTGGTCCCCGGTTACGAAGCCCCTGTCAACCTTTGTTACTCGAGTCGAAACCGTTCCGCAGCGATTCGTATCCCGATGTATTCTGAAAAACCGCAGACAAAACGACTCGAGTTCCGTTGCCCGGACAGTTCATGCAATCCTTATCTGGCATTTAGCGCTATCACCATGGCTGCGATCGACGGAATCCGCAACCGTATGGACCCCGGCGAACCGGTGGATAAAAATCTCTATGAGCTGACCCCCGAGGAAATCGCCCAGATCGGTTCGGCACCGGCTTCGCTTGAAGAGGCACTGGACGCGTTGGAGCAAGATCATGATTTTCTGCTCGAAGGGGATGTGTTCACCGCTGACGTGATTCATTACTGGATCAAGTACAAACGCGAAAATGAGGTCGATGCGATTCGGGTAAGGCCTCACCCCTACGAGTTTTGCATGTATTTTGACATTTGATGATCGGTCGTCGAATCCAGACCCAGCTTTCGCCCGGCCTGTCTGAAGATTTGCTCGGCTACCTGATTAGGGTGATATCCTCCCGGAAGACGGACCAGTGGTTTATCGTACTGTTTGCAAAAGTGCTGAATGTCGTTGTACCCGTGAGCCGACCACCGGATCGCCAGCAGCACTAGCCCCGTTTCATCTCGGGCGACCCAATGCTCGAAATCGTATGCCGAGGTCACGTGTTCAGTTTGTTTCGGCCAGTACACTTCTGTCAGTCCGAAGGCCTGTTTCAGTTTCATCGATGCCCCCGGACGCTGTGCCCCGCCGATGACCAGAATCGATTTGTTTTCCAACACTTCTCGAACTCGAAGAACAAGGGACGACCACTGAATGGGTGTGTCCGTCGTCGTGTCGGATTCGGCGACTTTCTTCTCCTCTTGCGACGATAAATAATCATCAATCGACTGAAAGACCTTCCGGAGATTTTCCGACATTTCCATCTGCTCAGGAAGTCTGTCCAGAATCGGAATAAATCGGTCTCGGAGTGACGGATCATCAGGTTCGACGCCCTGTTCGGTCATCAGATCTTCGACCGACTTCGTGATCTTTTTCCAATGGTTCTGAAAGGCGCTGTCATCACCAGAGTCGTGGAGAATCTTTTTCAGATGGTAGTCAAGAACATTAAAAGTCTGTTTTCGAATCCTTTTGGCTTGCTCGGGTTCGTCCAAGAACTTTTCAAATGTTTCGATCCGGGCTTGAAGTTCGGACCATTGTTCCGGATCGGCATCATCGTCTATCCGCATGTATCGTTGTAAGAATACACGTTCAGATTCGGTTTGGTATCGGATCCAGTGAAACAGGGCATCCTGATCCGTGTCCGGTTTGGGACGAAGACCTCGAATCGCGACCTTCAGCGCTGAACAAGCTTCGGCCAATAGAGAAAAAGCCTGATGCAGTCGTTCCGGAGTACACCGCTTTTCATCGGGAGACATGACTCGAAGAACGCAATTCGTCGCTCGGGATGCGTTTTGATAACAACGTCCCAGCCTTCGGATCAAGTCTTCATTCCGATTCCGTGCTTGAGGTTGGCAGACCCAGAAGACGTCTCCCCCTCCGAGAGATTTGGCCTTTTCACGCAGCTTTTGCATTTGCAAATCGAGCTGTTTTTGTTCTTCAGTCGAACCTGTTTGATCGGCTAGGTGTTTGCGGATGATCCATTCACAAGTTTCGGCTTTGATCTGCAGACGATCCCTGTGAACCGCGGGACCAGACGGTTGAGGTTTGGGAATAATCGGAACGGTATCCAAACGTCCTTTTCCACTGAACAGGTTGCTAAGGTCCAACGGAGGATGAATCGAAACCGATGGAACGTCCTGCGACTGGGATTGCGTGGTATCCTCTGTCGGTTCGATCGAGGATGGTACTTCGGGGTTCGAGGTCGAGTTCTGTCGACTTATTTGCAGCTCGGATTCAGGTCGGATGCCTGTGGACTCGATCAAGTACTGTCCCAGGCACGCGATAGCCTGACCCAGTTCGGGATCTGAGGCACATTTCTGACGGATCGTGTCTAACGCCGTCATCAGCGCAGCATCGGATAAGGCAGAGTTCGCGATCAACATAACCGATCTCCTAAGACGACGTTGTCTGAGCCGTCGAAATGGTCAGTCGGAATAGTTGTTTCAGTGCGTCGAGTCCGGAAAATTGCGCCGGTTTTTGATTGTTGAAATACACGTCCGGAGAGATCGAGTCGTAAGCAGCTCCTTTCCAGTCGTTGACCATCCGACCGTATTCGCGACCCTTGATGGACCAGTCCAGTTCCTCAAATTGTCTGCTCAACCCATCGGCAACGCTTTCACAGATTTCTTGTATTTCTTCTCCGATCAGTCGGATCTCACGGACGCCTGCTTCGATCTGTCGATTCGTCTGCTCGGTGAGTTGGTTCAGATGATTGACCTTCTGTGTAAGGTTCTCTATTTCGGACCGTCGTTTTAAAAACGTGTTCCAAAGGGTCAGGATATCATTTTGCATAAAGATCCCTCGAACAGGCCACGTCGAATTATATCGTTTTGCTGATGCGGAACGACAGAAAAATTGTTTCATGTGACGTCTGTCTCGAGTGCCACAAGAGAGACGATCAGAAACGTCCGGCCCGACGAGTGTCGTGTGAAAACAACAGTATGTTGATCTCCCTCGGTCTGATGAAGCGGATTGGTCATTGGAGGGATTGCATGGCTTGGTCAGGTGTGTCAACGATCACGAAAAGACGTTCCATGCTTCCTGCCCGCAAAACACGCTGGATCATTTCTTCCATAGAGCAAATGACCAGTTGTCCGTTGGACCTGCGGATTCGGGTACGAAGATTGATCAACAGTCCCAACAGCGCACTTCCGACGTAATGCACGCGTGACATGTCCAAAACCCATCGAGCCTGTCCGACCCGGTTGATCGCCTCGGCCAGTTCGTGATTGAGAGTATCAAACTCCAGAGATTCGAAATGATCCGGGATATTCAACTGGAGCAGATAGATGTTTCCCCGGGGGGTGATGCAGAAACGAGGATGGGGCTGGTGGTTCATTGCTCGGTTAGTTTACCGGAGTTGAAGGGTTTCGGCTTCATAAATCAGGTCCAGAGGACGGATGTGAACGGCTTTGCGGGTACCTTCTCGGACCACTGTTCCTGCCCGCCAAGCGGTGTGTCCGCAGTCCCGGGCGGCTTGGAGGGTTTGCTCACAGGCCGATTCGGGCACATAGGCTGCGAACCCGACACCCATGTTGAACGTGGCGTACATCTGTTTCGCGTCCAAACCCGAAGCCCGGGCGATGAAATCGAACACCGGTTGTGGAGATGGGACCTCTTCGATCCTGTACACGAACGGGTCGGTCGCCCGCATGAGTTTGCGCCACCCGTGCCCGGTGACATGCACCAGATAGTGAAGCGGGATGGACCGGTCTTGACAGGTCCGCACGAAATCGACGTAAATGACCGAGGGGTCGAGAAGGGCTTCTCCGTACAGCCGACCGTCAGACAGCTCGGCGAGATACCCCTGAGGGTGTTGATCGGCGATTTTTCGGCACAAGGTCAGTCCGTTGGTCTGTACCCCGGAGGAGGCCAGGAACACGATAGCATCTTCGTCCTGAATATTTCCGACGATTCGACGATTTTTGGGAAAGATTTTTCCGATCGCACTACCGGCCAGGACGATGGTTTCTTTTTCGACGATACCCTTGAGGGTGGGGGTTTCCCCGCCTCCCCAGACGGCTTGAGATTGGCGACAACCGTCGGCAAATCCTCGGGCCAATTCGCTGGCGCGGTGTGGGTCGGCGAACCATTCGCTGTCGCCGACGGCGGCGTGCATCGCAACGCTGATCGGAAGCGCCCCGCAAGTGATCAGGTCGTTGACGATCGTGGCCACGGTGTCGATCCCGATGGCGTGATAATAGCACCGTCCGGTCAACCGTTGCATAGCATCGGCGACCAGATTCTTGGTCCCGAGTCCCTCCTCGACGTGGGCAAGATAATCCTGATCGGATTCAATCAAATAAGCACTTTCGCCTCTGACCGAAGCTGGTTCACGATACCCATGGGAGTATAAGGCACCGATCGTCGTCCGGGCGGCCTGTTGACAGGCGCGTTTAAAGGCATCGAGTCGGTCATAATTCACACCAGCAGCTTCATAAGTCAGGGACATGCAAACGAGTATGAAGCCGCCCGATCAAAAAACCAAGCCTTTGACCACAAACTTTTAACCCCCGAAACGGGATGGGGCCAAAGGTCGTCTACGACGCGCAAAACTAGGATTTTTACAAGTGAATATCTGTCAAGGTGTTAGGTCAATCAGCCGTAGGTATCCAGTTGCGCCCCTAGACCGGTGGTGGCTGTCATCAGAGGGTCTGAGGCACGGGTCAGTCCCTGGTTGGCTGCATCCAGGAGCTTTAACACGGCGGTTCCGGTCTGTTGTTGTTGGTCTAAAATCTTCGCAGCCAAGGCATATTGCACGCGGGCGACCCACTCGGACTGCTTGAACGCAATTACGCTCTGAACCAGATCCATCCTGAATTGTATCGACCAACCGAATCGTGAGAATCCATCGGACCCGAAGACCGATAATGAGTTATCCACAAATTATCCACAATTCTTTATTCCAAAATACATCGCGGATTTGCGTCGTCGGATCGGATGTGATACAGTACAAGGCTCGAGATTTTGCATCCTGTGCACGTGAGGTGTGTTATGTCGATGGATCCGTCATTGAAAAGTGCTACCGGTTTGGTTCGTCACCGGAACGTGTTGTCCCGGGCAGAACGTCTAGCCAAGCTGGCTGAGCAAGGCAAGTGGGACGAGAGCAAAAGCGTATTCGGTCTTCCAAAGGTGGGAAATCGCAAGTTGGTGGTTGGTGGTAAGTCTAAGAAGGAAGCGGCTGAGGGTGACGCCGCTGCTACCCCCGCAGCCCCGGCCAAGGGTGCCAAGAAATAACATCACCAACCGCGTTGCAGGACCGATTTTCTTAACCCCCACGGGTGTCAGGGCAAAAACAGAACGGTTGACACGGTCTGAGTCATTTTGCCTTGTCACCCGTTTGCACGCAGGGAGCGTTGCATGTCCCGTCTGATCTCACGTCGCGCCGAAGCGATTGATGCTTCGGGCATCCGCAAGGTTTTTGACCTGGCCGCTCGGATGAAGGATCCGATCAATCTGTCGATCGGATTGCCCGATTTTGATGTTCCTGAACCGGGTAAGCAGGCGGCCATCCGGGCCATCGAATCGGGTCACAACCGTTATACCCAGACCCAAGGGATTGCGTCGTTACGGGAAAGGCTTCGTGCGGATTTGTCTCGGGAAATGGGCAAGGACGTGGGAGAAGTGTTAATCACTTCCGGGGTTTCCGGTGCACTTCTGCTGGCCATTCTGTCGGTGATCGATCCGGGAGATGAAGCGATTTTTCTGGACCCTTATTTCGTGATGTACAAACACCTGATCACGATGGCGGGGGGAAAGTCGGTGATCGTGGATAGTTATCCGGATTTCGGGTTTCCCGCAGATCGCGTGGAACAGGCGGTCACCCCGAAAACCAAAATGCTGATCCTCAATTCACCCAGCAACCCGACCGGGATGGTGATGACCCCGCAGCAGATCGAACAGGCTGTCCGGATCGCGAGGAAGCATAATCTGCTGATCCTGTCGGACGAGATTTACGAACCGTTTTTATACGACGTTTCTCGTGAAAACCGTGTCTATTCTCCTTTGAGTCTGTATGACAACACGCTGGTGGTTCGTGGGTTCTCAAAGTCGTACGCGATGACAGGGTGGCGTGTTGGTTATGCGTGTGGTCCCGCGGAAATCATTTCGCAGATGACCAAATTGCAGCAATACACCTTTGTCTGTGCACCGTCCCCTTTCCAGGAAGGCGCGTTGGCAGCTTTGGATGTCGATATGAGTCGGTCGGTCGAGTCCTATCGTCGAAAACGAGACCTGGTTTATTCCAAGTTGTCCCAAAAGTTCGAGATCCAAAAGCCGGGTGGCGCATTTTATATCTTCCCCAAAGTTCCCGACGGTATGTCGGCATCGGCGTTTGTCGAACAAGCCATCGCCAACAATGTCCTGATCATCCCCGGAAATGTCTTTTCCGAACGTGACACCCATTTCCGGATCTCCTACGCCACCACCGACGACAAACTACTTCAAGGGTGTGACATCCTGTTGTCACTGGTCTAGAAACCCGTTTTTTCATCTTATCAAGACCCAGAAGTCCATTTTGAATCATCAAAGGATGAGAGGGAAATTGGTTCGTATGCGAAGGTGACTATAACCTTTTTCGATCTTTGGAATCCTCAAGTTGCCGAAATACTCCCTATACTAAGCGCACGACCTTAATGACGGTCTAGTTTGAACCAAATAATTCAGGTGTTGGGTATGACAGATTTATTGCTAACCGCAAGCGGTCCAGAGGGGAATTTGTTGTTTGTCGCCTATGCGGGTTTCATTCTGCTGGTCATCGGTTTTCTGGCTTTGGATTTGGGGGTTTTTCATCGTCATGCCCATGAGATTTCGATGAAAGAAGCTGCCGGGTGGTCGGTGGTCTGGGTGACGTTGGGGCTACTTTTTTCTGTTTTCATCTATTTCGGGTACGAGCATCATTGGTTGGGCTTGGGGGTTCAGACCCGAATGTACAACCCTCAGGCAGCCTCTGATCCGAATGCCCCGCTGATCGTCTACGGGGAGGTGACCGGATGGACCGCGACCGTTCAATATCTGACGGGTTATGTGGTCGAAAAATCCCTGGCGATGGACAATATTTTCGTGATCGCCATGATCTTCGGGTTTTTTGCGATCCCGAACAAGTATCAGCACCGGGTATTGTTCTGGGGGATTATTGGGGCTTTGGTAATGCGCGGGATCATGATCGGGATCGGCGGAGAACTGATCATGGCGTATCAATGGATTCTGATTTTCTTCGGGCTTTTCTTATTGATTACCGCCTTGAAGATGATGATCGTCAAAAGCGAGTCCGACCCGTCCAAGAATCCGATCGTCCGACTGGTCAAACGTTTTTATCCGGTCACACCGGTCTATCACGGACAAAAGTTCTTCGTTCGGGTGGAAAAAAGTGAGCTGGAGGCACAAACCATTGGCGGAAAGTACGAGGACGTCGGAAATACCAAACCCGATCGGACCCGACCGACCGTTCTTGCAATTACCCCGTTGTTTTTGGCGCTGATCATGGTCGAGATTACGGATCTTGTGTTCGCGGTGGACTCGATCCCGGCCATTTTCGCGATTACTCCCGACCCGTTCATTGTCTTTACCAGCAACATCTTTGCCATTTTGGGGCTTCGCGCTTTGTATTTCTGTCTTGCAGCGTTGATCACGCGGTTCCGGTATCTTAAACCGGCGTTGATCCTGATCCTTGGATTTGTGGGGGGCAAACTGCTTCTGTTGAGCGTACCGCCTTATCTGGATGTTATTGGTATGACGGCTCAAAAGAGCATCAAGATTGATCCATTTGTAAGCCTGGCGGTAGTCTGCGGCGTTCTGGGATTGGCGGTGATCGCGTCGATCTTTAAACCGGGTTCCCCGGAGGATACGACTCATGCGCCGGCACGAGCCGCTTGAGCATTCGGTAATGAGCGCCTGCGGTGGGGATATCAAACCTGTCGGAAATGATCTTCCATCCGTGTCGTTGGTAAAACCCCACCGCCTGTTCGCGGGCGTTGCACCAGATCAAACCGGGCGGGGCATGACGAATGACGTGTTCTTCGGTACGTCGGAGCAGTTGGCTTCCGATCCCTCGCCGTTGAAACTCTTGAAGCACGGCCATTCCACGCAGCTGCCAGGCGGGTTGTCCTTCCAACGCCTGCAACACGAGACTGACGCACCCGATGACTCGACCGTTAACGACAGCGGCCCAATGAACGGTTTGCGGGTCGTCGTCTGCTTCAAAACGCGCTGATTCGGCTGGCAAACCGTCGCGCAGCAGCTTATGTCTTAGGCAAAGGATCCGATCGACCGGGACTTCCTGATACTCGATCATGATGTCATTGTATCGTTGATCCAAAGCGCCCCTAGACGATCCAGAGGAACCGACCACCGGGAAACGGGCTGGGTAGGAAGAATCGGAGAAGTCGAAGATGGTTGAGTGGTCGGCTGGGTTGCTGATTGTCGGGCGGCCTCACGGGCGGCACGGATGGCTTTGCGTTCTCGTCGGGCGCGAAGTTCTTTTCTTGCTCGTCGGGCTTTGAGTTCCCTACGGGCAATTTCTTCCGGCGTCAAAGAAGGTCTTCGAGACGGACGAGGCATATCAATTCGAGGACGAGTATCGGGCAACTGTGTCCAGAGGGTTTCAGGGATCACCACTTCGCAGGTGGTTAACCAGAGTGTTCCCTTGGGGTCATCAATTTTTCCAATAAAAGCAACCGGTCGGATCACTCCTACGGAGACCAGCCTGGCTACCGGTTTGTCCTTGGCGGCCAGCTCGTTTACCGGACCGATCAGGTAAGTCGGGTTATGCTTGGCCACCAATCTCGGATACTTCGACACAGCTCCCCATTCCAACCCCATGATCCGACCGCTTCGGACCTGACGACCACTCAAATACGCCAGGATATTGGCATGGGGGCCTACGACCACGGCATCTTCAGGCACCTTTTGTCGGACGAGTTCCGCCATCTTGATCTGCTTGCGAAAGCTCCCGTCCCGATAGGTGTCTAAAAAGTTCCCGTAATGCTGTTCATACAACAAACGCGCATATCCGCCCAGATTCAGAAAGTTGACCAGACTGAACATCGTGAACAATGTCCAATCCCGGTATTTGGGTTTGAACCGCTGGGTCAACCATAACAACACCAGCACGTAACCCAACCACATTGTCGGTAGCACCATCAGCAGATACCGCGGCACGTCCGAAAGCACCAGCATCACCAGAAGCAGAATAAAGACCTGCATCCCCCACAACGGTTTTCGCCACCAGACCATCAGAGAACCGCCGAGGATCAACGTCACAGCCGGAAAGGCGAAATAGGTCAGCGTTTCGGCAAAAAAAGATTCGGGCAGTTCCTGGGTTAACAGCTTCAGGAAGTTCATCTGTGCCCTTTCTTGGAACTGCACGACGAGGGACAAAAACTCTCTTTCGTATCCCCCTTTCAGCAGGTTGATCCCGACGAACCGTGGGTCCAGCACGGAAAACAACAGTCCGACGCCTAGCAACACGCCCAGACCGATCAGGCTTGTCTTGTGACGATATCGGAAAACGTTCCAGACACACGTTACCACCAAAGCTAGCGCCAACACCCAGAACGTCGGACGCATCACCGCAGCCAGAAACAAACCGACCCCAAAAAACATGTACGCAAAACGTCTTTTCCTCCGGTCGTTGTGTCCTATCCATTCCCATCCGAGCATCGCCAGGACGACCCCCAGCAGAAACGGCATGTCGGTCATGATCTCGTGCGCCTGCTGGATGAACCGTACATTCAATCCCACCCCGCAGGTTACCACCACCGCGATCCAGGTCGCGAACCTTTCCCGTATCAACCCGTACACGCCCAGGATCACCCCGAACGCACACAGATTCATGAATATCAAAACCGGTACGATGTTGTTATCTCCGGTTATTTTGTGAAACCCTGCTAGCAAAAACGGTAGCCCCGGATAAATCTGTCTCTGGGGAAGACCGGCAAAGACGTATCCTTTACCGTTGACCAGATTTTCCGCCACCCCACGGTACAGCGCACTGTCCAGACCGATTCGCCATTGACCGTTAAACGGCAAAACCACAAGAACCCCCAACAAACAAAAAAAGACCCATCGCCAGCGCACCAACCATTGAGTGAACGGCGTATCCAGGGTCATGAACGAGTCGGAAGGGGGAGAAAGAGATTTGCCTTCAGTCATGCGCAACTTTCAGGCAAATTGTACCAGACGTTCCAGCGTCCGACGTGCCTTTCCGGACCGGATTGCTTGATCGACCTGTTCCAATCCGTTCGACAGATCCTTTGCCTGTCCAGTAATGACCAGACCTGCAGCGGCGTTGAGCATGGCGATATCCCGTTTGGGACCGGGTCTGTTATCCACGATTTGTCGAATCGCCTCGGCCGAGGCTTCGACCGAATCCACCTGCAGGTCCGACAAGCAGGCCCGGGGCAAACCCAACGACGAAGGATCCAGTTTCCAGGAACGTGTCTGTCCTTCGTGAACTTCGCAGATATAGGTCGGACCCAACGTGGAAAGTTCATCCAACCCGTCCTCGGAATGGACAACCCACGCGCGGATGCTCCCGTTTTCAGCCAAAACTCCGGCTAACAGTTCGGTCAAAGGTTGAGAAAACACACCCAATAACTGATACCGTGCCCGCGCGGGATTGGTCAGCGGACCCAACAGATTGAAAATCGTCGGAATGCCCAACGTCGAACGGGCTGCTGCGACATGTTTCATCGCAGGATGATGATTCCGCGCAAAGGCAAAACAGATCCCCACTTCATCCAGACACCGAGCCAGTTGCTCGGGACCGAGATCTAACCGAACCCCCAGATGCTCCAAAACGTCAGCAGACCCGGACCGGCTGCTGGCCGATCGGTTGCCGTGCTTCACGACTTTTACCCCGCAGGCTGCGACCAGAATCGCAGCCATCGTGGAGATGTTAAAAGTCCCTTTGACATCCCCACCGGTCCCACAGGTGTCCAAGATCACAGAATCATCCACCACTGGAATAGGGATAACCTTTTCTCGCATGACCGAACAAGCCCCGATGAGTTCTTCCAAACAGACGCCTTTGGTGGCGATTCCCACAAGAAATCCACCAATCAGAGCATCGGAGACCTGTCCGCTCATGATCTGTTCAAACGCCTGTTTCGTCTCTTGACGAGATAAGTCCTGTCGACGAATGAGCTTGTGCAAACAATCGCGCATGAAATCAGGATGCTATCCGGTTCATTCCCTCGTGGAAAGCGGTTTTCAATCAAGATGAAAGGAAACAACCGGAAAATAAATTGGCGACTTTTGATTGACGTATTTTGTGTCGTATGTCATGATATGTTCAACCGGAGAAAAAATGTCCGATCCCACCGAAAAACCGCATACGTGGACTTTCCTAAGCAACCATTCACACGTGTTGATCCTGATTGCTTCCAATCCTCAGATCAAACTCCGAGAAGTGGCTTTGAAAGTGGGGATTACCGAACGAGCCGTCCAACGGATCGTGGCCGACCTAGAGTCGGCAGGGGTCTTAGAAAGACAACGTATCGGACGACAGAATGCTTATATCATTCACCCCGATCAGCCTCTTCGACATCCGATTGAATCGCATCGAACGGTGGGAGATTTATTAGACCTGATCATCAGATATTCTGTAAAGCGTTTATAGAAAAGGCTTTAAAGCAATTTTTCGGATGAAATTTTCGAATCCTTGACACGAAGTTTGATTGACGATAAACAATTAGCGACAAAAATATCGCATATTAGATGTCGTATATTGGGAAGTAGGAAACGTATGTCGAACATGTCTTTGAAGATGCCGGGTCGGTGGACCGAAGTAATACTTTGGGGGTTGTCCGGGGTCTCTGCAGTCGGTTTGATCTGGACCGGGATCACGAATGATGAGTGGATCGGGTTCGGTCACCACGTGGATCGACTCTCCACTACACTCGCGTTGTTGGTGACCTTGGTCGGAGCCGTCACGTTCCGGTTTTCCAGAAGATATTTGTTAGGAGAACCAGGCCAAGTCCGGTTTCTGGTTTGGCACGCGTTGGCGGTGGTGTCGGCGATGCTACTGATGTTGTCGGGAAATCTGATACTTCTGTGGGCCACCTGGATGCTGACCGGTTTGGGATTGCACAAGCTGTTGACCCATTACGCCGATCGTCCCGAAGCCCTTCCCCCTGCCCGGAAGAAGTTTCTGATCAGCCGACTCGGGGATGTTGCCCTGATCAGTGCGATCCTCATCGTAGCCATCGGGTACGGGACGACAGACCTGAGTTTGTTCCTGTCCCAAGCGATGCAAAACCCCCATACGTCGGGTGTGCAAACGGTGGGGGTGTTGGTGGTGATCGCTGCGTTGACCAAGTCGGCGCAGTTCCCGTTCCACAGTTGGTTACCCGAGACCATGGAAGCCCCGACACCGGTATCGGCTTTGATGCATGCGGGGATCATCAATGCAGGCGGGGCATTGCTGTTGAAGTTTGCTCCGGTGATCTCGGTAACCCCCGTCGCAGTCATTCTGCTGATTAGCGTAGGCGTCTTCACAGCCATTTTGGGCATGGTTTCGATGTGGGCCCAAACCAACATCAAACGGACATTGGCTTGGTCGACCGTCAGTCAAATGGGATTCATGATGATTCAACTGGGTTTATGCGTGTTTCCCGCAGCCGTGCTTCATATTGTGGGACACGGGTTGTACAAAGCTTGGAACTTCCTCGCTAGTGGTTGGGTGCCCGCCCAGAGCGTGTTCCGACCATTACCCCCAGGGAAGCATCTGAGCTGGGTCGGGATTGGCACAATGTTTGCAGGGGTGTGTTTGGGAGCATCCGCATGGATGATCGGATTGGACGTGCTGCATCATCCCGGAGAAGCCGCTTTGATGGTCGTTCTGGCGTTGGCGCTGGCGCAGGTCTGGCCGGTCGTGATGTCTTGTCCGACGATCAAACGGGCGCTGGTAACGGTTTTCATCACCCTCGGCGTTTCGGTGTTGGCAGTGGGGATGTATCGGGGGGCAACGGTTTTTTATGCCCCTTCGTTTGAACAGGTCGTGATTCCGTCGGGCGTGTTAGGCTGGATCAGCGGGGCATCAGTGGTGGTATCGGTCATGTTGTTGATTCTGATGCACGCCTTTTTAGCGGTGTTGTCACGTTCGCCGCGCGGACGAGCATTTCGGATCCATGCCTTACACGGTTTTTATTGCGGCGCGGTCGCCGACCGAGTGGTTCGGATGGTTTATTCCTCGCCTTTGATACCCGGAGTCAAATCCCATGCTTAAAACCGAGCTTACGTCATCGACTCACGCTGGACACCTTCCGATGATCGAATCGGTGCTCAGCCGAATCCCACCTCTGTGGGGGTTGACGGATTATGTCGCGGTCAACCCATTTTTGGGATACGCGAACCGACCGATCGTCGAGTCGGCCCGTGAAATCGCCGATGCTTTGGGGGCGAGAGTGCTTCCACCGGCCAAGTATTTTCAGAAACGCTGGCAAGCCGGGGCTTATACCCGGGCGCAGGTCGAACGAGCTGCCGAACGTTTGGGGGTCGATGCGGATCGGGCGATGCAGATGCTGGAACACCCGACCGAGCGTCCCGTGTCTCACATCGCGACCTTTGCCGAGCAGTTTGACGCGTTACACCAAACGCAATGGGAACTGTTCTTGCGTGCATCGATCGCGCGGTATTGTGCGGTCTATGCCGATGAGGGGGGGGTGTCCTGGCATCTGGATCTGGAAACAGGTCTGTGGGCGACCTGGCGGGAATGCGCCGCTGCCGACCGAGCCCCCGAACTGACCGGTCTCAAGGGATATCGTCAACACGTCGCGTCGTTGCCCGGCAATGTGATCGACGCGATCGAAGAGGTGATTTCCCGGATCAAAATCCCTGCGGATGATCTGGAGTTGTATCTGTACCGGTTGATCGGCGGGTTGTTCGGGTGGGCGAGTTTTTTCCGACGCCAGAACTGGAACACCGAATCGTCAGCCAACGGACCCCTTCTGGATTTGCTGGCCATCCGACTGTGCGCCGACTCCTTTTTCGCGGGTCCCGGTGGAACTCCCACCATTCAAGAACGGATGACCACCGAAGAAGAATCCACCCGTCTGGTGCTTCAAGAAGCCACCGAAGATGCCTATGTACAGTCGATTGTCGCGCGGATTCATCCCCCGACACCGGTCCGACCTCGTTTGGGACGGGATTCCGTTCAAGCGGTTTTCTGTATCGACGTTCGGTCCGAACCCCTCCGACGACATCTCGAAGCCCAAGACCCGACGATCCGCACCCTAGGTTTTGCCGGGTTTTTCGGGGTTTGCCTGTCGGTAGACGGCGAATCGGCGCGGTGCCCGGTATTGCTCAACCCCTGTATGCGTGTCGATCTTCAGGCCCGAGACGTCGCTTGGAAGAAAAGCTTCAAAGCCATTCAGTCGATGCCCGCATCGGCATTCTCGTTCGTCGAATTGGCAGGGGCGGGGTACGGGTTCAAAATGCTCAAAGACACCTGCGTCGGACCCCGAACGGTTGATACCGAACTCCAGGCTCTTTTCAACCTTGTTGACGCGGACCTTCCGGTCCGTATCGCCACGGGCGCATCCATTCTCAAAAACATGAGCCTCGGGAAGGATCTGGCCAGGCTAGTTCTGCTCTGCGGACACGAAGGACGAAGTGCCAACAACCCTCATGCCGCCGGTTTGGATTGTGGCGCCTGTGGTGGTCACGGCGGGGGGATCAATGCCCGTGTCGCTGCCGCGATTCTCAACGATCCTCACGTCCGTCAGGGACTGGCCGAGCAAGGTCGGGTTATCCCGTCGGACACGGTGTTTGTGGCCGGGGTACACGACACCTCCACGGACGAGGTGCAGTTGTTGGATACCGATCGTATCCCTGTCTCTCACCGGGACGACGTTCAGCAACTGCTCCGTTGGTTGCAAGCCGCCGAAAAGTGTACCCGTCGGGAACGCGCGACGTTCTTGTCCATTCCCCGGACGGAAGGAAACGGGTTGAAGAAATTGCTGGACCGTCGCGCCCGTCACTGGGCGGAGGTGCGACCGGAATGGGCTTTGGCGCGAAACGCTTCATTCATCGCTGCCCGTCGTGACCGAACCCGCGGACTGGACCTGTCCGGTCGAACCTTTCTTCACGAATACGATTCGGACCAGGATCCGGATTCGAGTGTACTGAGCCTGATTCTGTCTGCACCGGTCGTGGTTGCGTCCTGGATCAACCTCCAGTATTTCGCCTCGACGGTTGATAATCATGTCTTCGGTGCAGGAAACAAGACGATTCATAACCGCGTTGGTCGTTTGGGGGTAGTTCTGGGCAACGGTGGAGACCTCCGGACCGGGCTGGCGATGCAGTCTGTCCACTTACCTGGCGGGGAGTGGTTCCATGAACCTCTTCGTCTGCAGGTGATCGTCGAAGCCTCTTCGGACAAAATCGACCAGGTATTGCAACAACATCCGAACGTTCGCGATCTCGTACTCAACGGTTGGATCCGTTTGTTCAGTCTGTCGAAAGACTCATCCGATGTCTATCTGAAGTGCTCGGACGGACGCTGGGAACGGGTGATATAAAGGACAGTATCCGATATGGACCGAGATCACCTGCGGACGTCTTAACCGACTTTCCAGACCTGTTGTACGTTATCTTGGTCGGACAAGTCCTGTAACTCGATCTCGGTCGGCGTGACAGAGAGGAGTTCAAAGGTACCGGGCATAGAAGGATCGGAGTCTGTTTCGTCATTACGGAATATTCGACGGTTCGCATCACTGAGCCGGTCCCACCACATTTGGCGAAAAAACTGATCGGTTTGAGCATCCATCACCGTTGCTCGTCCTCGGATCCGGATTTGGACCTGTTGTCGTGGTAGCCAGAAGCAGACCTCCGTGTCCGGACGTGCACGCAAGTGGTCGTCTTTTCGAGTTCGACGGTCAGAAACGAACCACAATTGTCCGTCCGTGTCGATCTCCCGTAACACCATGCAACGGACCGTCGGTCGAGCAGCTTCATCGGTGGTGGCTAACATGCAAACCCAGGGGTCGTGACCGAACTCACGCTCTAAAAAAGACTTGATGTATTGAACCGTAGTATTCATGGCAGACCTTTAGTTCCGAAGTGTAACGGAACCCGGATAAAATAAAAGATAAAAAAATCTTTTAATCCGTTCCTGGGACGTGATGTTCCCAGTCGGGTCTGAGCTGTTGACAATGATAAACGCCGCCCGGGGGGGCATTTTTGATCACCAAATGAAATCGTACCTTTTCGAACAGACGAACGTACGTGGGTTTGTAAACCCAAGGCATGATGGTCAACTGGGAAAATGTCCCGCCGGGAGAGAGTTTGGCAAAAGTCTCCAGCACGACACGGTTCACCGACTTGGGCAGGCTGGGTGTGGGCAGACCGTTCAAAAGCAGATCAAACCGTGACAATCCGCAGGACATCAGAACCTGAGGCAACGTCGAAACATCGGCGACCACGACCCGAGCTTGGGGGACCGCATGTTGAAGGTGACGGGCGAACGTCGGGTCGATTTCGATCGCTAGGAGATGAGATTCGGGGTGCATGTATCGGGCAACTTCACTTGTGACCGCACCCGTGCCCGCACCTAGTTCGATAATGACCTGAGGTTTGTAAGGAGTGACCCCCAAACACATGGCCTTGGCTAAAGATCGACTCGAAGGCGCGAAACTCGCGACTCGTTTGCCATGACGGATGAACTTTTTCAAAAAGAGCAGCTTTTCCGGTTTTGGGGGAGTATTCAGAGTCAAGGGTGACATGCAGCGGGCATCCTTTCCGATAAACCGTCGGCACAAATCCAGGATGTGACACGAAATTTGGGAAAAGATTTGTAGGAGGTTTGAACTTATTTAAGCCTGTAAAGGATCCGGTATTTGTCCATGAGAAGCCAAGTAAGCACAGACCTGTGTCTTGCCCATGTATCGTTCCATGGATCGGCGGTTGGCATTCATCAAGTCGAGGATACACAAACAGTCCAGACATTGTCCAAAGGCCGGATCGACGTTGAACGCCAGTGCTCTTGCCCCCAGTTTGACGTACTGTTTCAGCAGAACCGGAATGGGTTTTCCGTCCGGTTCGATATCGGACACCAGGTCGGACAGGTCCTCCAACGATTCCAGCGGCGCACAGAGCGTAGGTAGTTTGGCTTGGATCGTTTTGCTGATCTTGAAAGGGGTTCGTGGTCGCACCGTGTGAGAAAGCGGATGCCGATTCCCCATGTTGAGCATGAAATGATGAATCAATGCCCGACTCAGAGGGCTGTAGGTGTTGGAAATGCTTACCGGTCCGAACAGATACCGGTATTGGGGGTTGTGGCAAACAAAGGTCCCGATCCCTTTCCAAAGCAGCATCAGTGGAGAAAAAGAACGTTGATATTCCAACCGGACGAACGAACGCCCCAGCTCGATGGAAGGACCCAGGTTCGAGAAAAACTCCTCCGAAATATGAAAAAGGGTATGAACGTAAAGCCCATGTTTACCCGGTCTTGAAGTCAACCGATCGGTCAAACCCAATCGATAACCCCCTACCAGTTCATGTTTTTCCTCATTCCAGACCAACAGGTGATAGTAGGTTTTATCGAACGGGTCCAGGTCCAGAGGACTTCCCGTTCCTTCTCCGACGGCGCGGAAAGTGATCTCACGAAGTCGTCCGACCTCGTTCATCAGGTACGGGGCTTCATCGGCGCGGAGCAGATAACAGACCAGATCGCCAGATTCAGATAACCGGCGTTCAGGAGTAAGATCCGACAGTTCGCGAATCAGTCGGGTCGGATCTACCGGTTCGGCAATACGGGCTTGTTTGATCGGACGTTTCAAACCCAGGTCGGCCCACAGCCGTTTCAGACGTGAGGGTTTTTCTCCATGTCGTTCCGCTAATGCATACGTCCGGTTACGCAAAAACGAGGCTACCTCTTCGTCGGTTCGGAATGACCCGATTTCTCGTGCGGAAATGACCCGTCCGATTTGCATCACAGCCGTTTTGTGACAGGTGTTCAAAGTCGCCCTGGGCAACAAGGCCGTCCGTAATCGCGGGTGAATCAAACCGGCCAGTTGAAACAGCAATCCGTTGTTTCCGTCAAAAAACACCGGAACGACGGCCGAACCAGTACGTCGGATCAACCCCCCGATGTGCTGAGACCATTTGGGGTCTTCGATCGTTCGTGTGGACCATTGCAGGTGCGATACGGTCCCGGACGGAAACACACCCAGACACCCTCCTTGTCTTAGGTGAGACAGACACTGTTTCAGACCTTTGACATTTTTTTCAACGTCCATCCCGAGGGGGTCCACAAACACGCAGATCGGGCGTAGTTCAGGAATTAACCCCAGCAGGTAATTCACCATCACCTTGAAATCGGGTCTTGCCCGAAGTAAGACCGAACAAAGAATCAGTCCCTCGACCCCGCCGAACGGATGATTGGCGACGATCACCAAAGGTCCGGTCCGAGGGATCCGGTCCAGGTCTTCTTTCGACACCTTCACCAAAACGTCCATGTCGGCCAGGCATCCTTCGCAAAACTGTAGTGCATCCAGACCGGCTTGTCGGGTCGTTCGATCATAAATCGCATTGATCCCAGGTAACGCCAACAGCTTCTCGAGGGGTCGTTTGACCAAAACCCCGATCGGACGTGGAATCTTCTGATCCAGTGGGTCGAGATTGAAAAGCCTTCCTCGCTGAGTACCACCCATGGCCGCGCTCCGGTTCATATGGATACAAACCTTAGGATCAACCAATCAGTATTATGCTAACAGACGGTTAGATATGTGTCAGGATTACCTTTTTCTGTCGCAAAATACAGTGCCCGCGTTTTTACGTGGGGCAAGTTCTGCTGATTGGGGTTTATACTTTCGACATATGGGTATTCGCCGATGGCTTCGTTGGGGGCGTCTGATAGAAGATCATGTTCGTCGCTGGATTGGTTGGCACGATTCGGAACACAAGCGTATGAAGGATGCCCAGGCGTTTTGGGATCGACCTTTGAATGATCAAAACGCCTCGTGGTATCACTTGCGGGAAAGTGCCTTGTTCGTCGGCGACGGAGAATCAAACTGGGCAGCGATCGGACAACGACATCTGGACCTGTTCCAAAGCATAGCTCGGACGGTGGATTTTTCTTTACCCATTCAAAAAATCATCGAATGGGGATGCGGCGGCGGGGCCAATGCGGTGCGGTTTGCCCCGTTATGTCAGGAGTTTTTTTGGGGTGGACGTCTCTGAAGCTGTTCTCAAGGAGTGTCAGGCTCAGCTTGAACAATCCGGGAATTCGTCTGTTTTTCATCCGGTGAAAATTCAGATCCCGGATCCGGAATCCGCGCTAAAACCTTCTGCCCACGAAATGCAGATCTGTTTTTATTCGATGTATGTGTTCGAGTTGTTCCCGTCCATAAATTATTGTCAGCGGGTTTTGTCCGATCGCGCGGACGGTGCTTCGTCCCGGTGGGGTGGCATACATTCAGATCAAATACGCGACTCGCGACCGGCGGGACCCACCCCCCGTCACTGGGGGTATCGTCGGGGCGTGGCCAACATGTGTAGTTTTGAACTGGATGCGTTTTGGAGGCTCTGCGAATCCTGTGGGTTTACCCCTCACACCATACAACTGGTCCCACGTCCTGTGGAAGTGCCTGACGAACGATACGCCTACTTTCTCATGACACGTTGATGTTATCGGGATGCGAGATTGTCATGAGCTGATCACCACCGTTACACTGCAGGGGTTGAAAAGACATGGCTCCGATTCATTTCAAAGGTGGTTGGTGATCGGATTGATCGCGACGGTTTCGACCGGTTTGGGTTGGATCGTCTCGCAGGTTCCGGGAATCGACGCATGGGTTCAAACGATCGACGGGGCGTTTTATGACGCGGTGTATCGTTTGCGTTCACCAGAACCGTTGACCGATTCGCCCGTCGTGGTTCTGGAAATCGACGATCGATCGTTAAAGGAAGTCGCCGATGCGACGACATTCAGTTGGCCTTGGCCGAGGGGGTATTACGGTCTGGCTGCGAGAAAACTTGAAGAAAAAGGGGCCCGGGTTGTCGTATTGGATCTGATCCTGTCCGAACGTTCTGTCGAAGGGGAAGAGGACGATCTGGCGATGGCCGGATTCTTGGACGGATTGACCCGTACACGATTTGTTGGTGCGGTGGTCGGGTCAGGACGATTTGTACCACCGGTTTCACGTCCGGTCCCGTTAGGAGATGTACAAGTAGACCCCACCGGGAGATATCGTGAATATGCTCCCAAGACACCTTTCGGGGATAGTTTAGCGTTGGCGGTGGTAAAGGAATCGGGACTGAAAACCCGTTTGGAAGTCGATCGTCCGTTCCGGTTGCGGTATTACGGTCCACACCGCGACGAAACCGGTCGAGCGCCTTTCCCGGTCTATTCGATCGGTACGCTGATCAATGAGATTGCATTTGAACGGGCGGGGACCCCATTACCTGTTGAAAAACGAGTACCCGATGCATTGGTGCGCGACAAGATCGTGTTGTTGGGTTCGGTGGCAGCCGGGTTGATGGATTTGAAAACCACCCCGGTGTCGGACCGGTATCCGGGTGTAGAAATCCACGCCACCGCGATCCTGAACCTGCTGAAGGGGCATCGGGTGATTCCGGTGGAGGGTTGGATCCGTTTTCTTGTCATTTGGCTGGGGTCGCTTGGGATCGTGTGGGGGGTTGTCGGTTGGAAACCGGTCTGGAGCAAGCTGCTGATCACGTTGGGGGTCATCAGTGTGGGATTGGGGGTTTCAGCGATTTTGATGCAACTGCAGACGATGAAATGGTTTGCGCCAACGGTTCCGGTTTCGGCATGGGTGTTGAGCAGTCTCGGGGCTTGGGGATGGGTGTACCGGGTGGAAGATGCTCGGGCCCGTGTCCTGTTGAAAATCCTTCATCAGTGCATTTCCCCGGCGATAGCGAACCAGTTGTCTTCTGATCCGAGCCTTCTGACGGTCGGTGGTCAACGACGAGAAGTGACGTTGTTGTTCTCCGACATGCAGGGTTTTACCGACCTGACCGAGCAACTCGGGGAACGGATCGAACCGGTATTAAATCATTATTTGTCAGAAATGAGTCGCCAAGTCCTGTCCAAAGATGGTACGATCGACAAATATATCGGAGATGCACTGATGGTGTTTTGGGGAGCGCCCCTGGTGCAGTCCGATCACGCGGTTCGTGCTTGTCACACGGCGCTGTCGATGATCCGACAGGAGCAACAGATGCGTGAGACGTTATTGCAACTGGGGTGTGAGCGGTGCAGGACAAGGATCGGGATTCATACCGGGGAAGTAATCGTGGGTTTTTTCGGTTCACAGGAACGCCTGTCCTACACAGCCGTCGGGGATTCGGTCAATCTCGCTGCCCGACTAGAACCCCTGAACAAACAATACGGAACACAGATCCTTGTCTCGTCATCGACACGACAAGCATGCGGGAACGATCTGATATTTCGTCCGGTCGATCGCGTTCGTGTGTACGGAAAACAACAAGCGGTGGATGTGTATGAGTTGATGTCGGACACCGAATCGACGACGAACGAACTGTTGTGGAAGCAACGTCAGTCCGAATCGGCTTGGCAGGCGTACCAACAACGAGACTGGAAATCCTGCGAAAAAATCTGCCTCGAGATTCTACAGCGTTTTTCAACCGACGGTCCGACGAAGAATATGGTTGGACCGCGCCAAACGTTACCAGCAACAACCACCCCACCCTGACTGGGATGGAGTTTGGGAACTGACAGAAAAGTGAATCTTCAAGTCAACGGTCGAAAACAGGGATGGATGATGAAACAAAAATTGAGCTCGATCGTCATAGGTATCATGTTGTCAATCGTGGTGGCAGCCGAGACGTTAATTACTCAACGTGAGGCAACCCTTCGTCCCGTGCCCGACCCTTACGCCAAAGCCATTCAGGTCATCCCCAAAGGGGCTTCATTGGAGGTCCTCGAAAAGGACACGACCTTCGCGAAAGTGCAATGGGAGGGAGTAACCGGTTGGGTACGACTCAAGGACATTCAAACGACATCGGCCCGTGGTCGAGATGCATCAGCCGTCGAAGGGGTTCGTCCGTCCGGTCAGGCTAGCGAAGTCGGAGCGGGAAAAGGACTGGGTGACCGGGCCGAAGCTTACGGAAAAGCAACCGGCGGAGACCCCAAACAGGTCGACGCCCCTGATCCGATTGCGACAACAACTGATTGATTCGGGTGCTTGGGCACAATGGGCCCAGCAGGGAAACGTCGGTTCCAACCGGAGAGAAAAATGAACATGCCCCCCAAGCTATTCGTAACTCTTGTTTTGATAGTGGTTTGTGGATTTTCTTTGGGGTCAAGCTGTCAGAAAGTGGCCGACGATTTGGGTCGGGCGACCCGTGAAATTGCTCGGGGAACCGGGACCAATTCTTCTGATGCAGATCGATTAGGCGACGCGACGCGGGTTGTGGTCAACACAGCCGGTCAAAACTGGGACCCCCAAGACATCGGTGAAACCTTTTGCGGTTTCCCTGACCCATGACCCGGGTCTGGTCGAGGACGTATCGATCAACACGTATGTGACGAATGTGGGGATCACGATAGCCTCTGTCGTGGGACACCCGGAATTGGATTTCACCTTCGGAGTCCTCCAGGACGGTCAGGTCAATGCCGTCCTCGGGTCCGGGGGGGTTCATTTTTATCACCCGTGGGGCTTTGCAAAAGGATGCAGGATGAATCCGAACTCGCCGCCGTTTTGGCGCACGAGATCGCTCATGTGGTCAAGGAGCACAGTTGGAAGACAATCCGGTCTAAACGGGGTGTAAACTTCACACGCGACCTTACCAGCTGCGGTCAGCGGGGAACAGTGGGTCCATGCGGTCGGGGGAATCATCAGTGATCTGAGAGACATGACCTTCAACCCCGAGCAGGAATCCGAAGCCGATCGACTCGCGGTTCAATACCTTTCCCCAAGCCAATTACGACCCCACAGCGTTGGCACGATTTTTTGTCTCGTGAAATGACAAAAGGACCGGTGGACATGCGCTCTCATCCCCCGACGGAAAACCGTCTCCGGGTCCTGGAAACGCTGACCCGTTCACCCTCCCGTCCGGACAGAAAAAACGCCGAACGGTTCCTGAAAACGATGAAATCATCGTCGGTCATAACCCCCTGATTTCCGACAGGATTAACCGAGAATCAAGGTGTAAACCCGAGCGAGAAACTGATCAGCTGTTTGTCGTCTTTGTCGTCTTGGGTGACCGGGACGGCAAAGTCGATCGCGATCGGAATTTGACCAAGTACCGGAAGCGTGATCCGCACCCCCGCCCCGATGCTGCTTCGAAGGGTTCCAAACTCAAAATCGGGTTCCACCATTCCGATGTCGGTAAAGACCACACCTCGCAACAGATCTTCGACCAGAGGAAAACTAAGCTCGGCCGTCCCGGTAATCATGAAGTCTCCCCCGATCCGGTCGTCATCCGGTCCGGAACGAGGACTGATTCCGCGGAACGCAAACCCCCCGGACACTGTTGATACCCCCCGCGTAGAAACGTTCGAAGAAGGGACTATCCCCGGCGATGTATCCTGCGGTCCCCGAAAGGGTCAGGATCGTTTTTCGGTCGGTCAGGTCTTCATACAGGGTGAAATAAGCGTCATGAGACAAGCTAAACCGTTGAAACGTATAGTCTCCACCCAAGGCACCGTACGATTCCCAAGCCACTTGGGTGTTGGTGCCTTTGCTCGGGAGTAGACCTCCGGTGGTGGTATCCCGCCGTAACGAGAGGGGTCAGACTTGTCAGTTCGTGATTTCCGCTTTGTTCAAGGATTTCAAAGGCCCGGACGGGTTTATCCTCGATGCTGCCGATATCAACCAGTTCGTACCGCAACCCCAGCGAGACGGACCAAATATCATCCAGCCGGTGTCCGAGAATGACCCGTCCCCCCAGACGGTCGTCCTGATACACCTCACGGACCCGCGTACGAAGGTACAAATCCCCCGTAAAAACTGTAGGGTTGGTCGAGAATCCACGGTTCGACAAACCGGATACTGGCGTTGGTGGTGGTGGTACCGGGTTCGAAACTGATACGAAGGGTTTGACCGGCGCCGACGAACGACCGATCCGATGCCAAGTCACTGAAAGACCTCGGCCAGTTGGTAATGTCAAAGTTTCTCTGGGTATAAGGTGATATTCCCGGCCAGACCTCCGTTGGAGTTGATTCCCGCGCCGAAGTTCAGGGTGGCTGTTCGGGCCTCTTCGACCTCGATCAGAAGGTCACGCTGATCCGGATCGGTCCCGATCGGGGTGATTTTTACCTGTGTAAAATAAGGCGTGCCCCGGAGTCGTTCGGTAGCGTCCTGAATTTTACCCGAGTCGTACAAATCCCCGGGAGAAACCCTCAGTTCACGCAAAATGACTTTATCTTGTGTCCGGGAATTGCCCCTAGGCAGAATCTGCCCGATACGGAACGGGTTTGCCTTCGTCGATCTCGTACACCAGCTCCACCCGTCCCGGTTGAAGTTGGAAAACGGGTTTGGCTTCGATTTTCAGATAGTCCGGGTCCTGAACACCGGGCTGATAGATGAACCCCAACGGGGAATAATCCCGGACAAACTTGCGGGTGTCTCGTTCGACCAGCTCGGCGTCGTAAGGCATACCTTCGACCAGACGCATGTTCTGTCGCAACTGCGCTTCAGGTATAGCCGAGTTGCCTTTGAAGGTCACCTTGTCCACCACGTATCGGGGACCTTCGTCGATCACGAAGTCGATCTGCATCTCCGTCTGATCGGGAGAGAAAATGAGCTTGCGTCCGACCCGGGCGTCGAAAAATCCCTTGGACTGGTAAAACTTTCTAAGCGAAGCGACGTCGTCCTCGACCTGATCAGGGGAATAAGCGCCTTCCCGAAAAATCCAGATCCAGGACCGGGTCTTGATCTGGTCCTTGAGCTTGTAGTCACTAAAGGATTTGTTGCCTTTGAACGTGATGTTGCGGATACGGACGTTGGGGCCCTCCACGATCCGGAAAATCAGGGTCCCGTCCTGTCGGAGTCGCTGGGTATCGACTGTCACCTGAGTCAGGGGGTAATTACGCGTTCGGTAAAATGATTCGATTTGTCGTTGGGCTTGGGCGATTCGGAACTGATCGACCGCTTGTCCGGGTTCGAGGTCGATCAGCGCACGGATGTCGTCTTTGCTGATGGTGCTCAGGGGCGCTTCGGGTTTGTCGATGATGATTTCTTTGATCTGTTGCTGTTCGACGACCTCAAAAATTACGATCACCGCCGGTGGGGGTGGGTTCGACCTTGGCTTCGACATTGCTGAAACGTCTGAGTCCGAAGATCCGTTGGTAGTCTTCCTGGACGGTAACGGGGTCAAACTTGTCCCCTTCGCGGGTACGAACGACATTCAAGATGGTAGCGGTGAGGACCTGGTTGTTCCCGATGATACGGACACCTTCAACGGTGCGTCCCTGAAGGTCCGAAGCGACGGTGATATCCCGAGCGGAAGGGGGTGGGGGTGTTTGGGCCCACGCGACCGGTAATCCTGCGACCAGGACGGATCCGACGGCCAGAGAAAGGGTATGACGTGCCGAGAAAAATCGCCTCATGAATGCAGGCGGAGTTTACCGGGGGTAGACGATATGTCAAAAACAAGGCCCGTTAAAGCTCAATCGGTTTTTAAGTTTTTTGGGGACCAAGCCTGGTACCGTCAGTCCGATTTCAGCCGATGTAAGCCTTTTTCTTTCTACCCGACAGGTAGCTTTCCATGACGCAATTGGCGAGTTCTCCCGAAGCCGTGTAGAACGCGACGCCTTTGGTCAGACGGGTTAGCTGCTCCACGAACCCCACCCAGTCCATTCCGTAGTAGTCTTCGATCAAAGCGAACGTGCTGAACCGACACCCCTCCCGGGCTGCTAAAAGGGCTTCCTTGAGGGTAGCCGCGGTCGATCGGGGGTCGGGGGGATAAAGCAGGTAGACAAAATCTCCCTCTACGTGGGCCGTCGGTTGTCCATCGGTGATGATGAAGATTTGTTTGTTTTCTCCCCCCCGTCTACGGAGGATTCGACGCGCCAGCTGCAAACCCATGTGCAGGTTCGTAAAATGCTGGGGCGCTCGGGACAATTGATCCATCGGGCATTTCAGACGGACCTGGTAGTCATAAATCGTCACCGGTTTGGGCATTACCAAAGGCAAACTCACTTCCGGAATGACTTGTGCCCCGGAATAAAAGCCCACGAAGTCAATCGTGTCCTGCGGGAAACGAGATCGGACCAAAACCGCCATCGCCAAAGCCACTCGTTTGGCGGAAAGGAACCGTCCGTAGCGCATCATCGATCCGGATAAATCGATCAAAACGACGGTCGAGCAGCTTGTTTGTCCTTCGTGCAATTGCACTTCAAAATCGGATTCATTGAAACGGACCGGCAAACGTCCGGACTGTGCACCGTCGGTGGGGGTTGTTTGTTGACGTTGTAACGCGTTTCGGAGCGTGGTGTGCAGGTCGAGTTCGGATATTGGGTCGCCGAACTCATACGGTTTGGTCCCGTCTGTTCTTTCTCCCCCTGTCCCGGGGGAGAGTTTTTCGTGTCCCTCTCGAGAACCCTGTTTGAGGTTTTGGAAGACCTCCAAAAGGGCCTTGGATTGCATTTTGTTAACGGCTTTGGGGGTCAAACGGAGTTGTCCCTTGGCTGACTGGTCCAGTAAACCGTCCTGGATCATTTGATGGAGAAGGTCCGACACCTCGGAACTTTCGGTCTTCTCGAGCATTTGCTGAATGGCTTGCAGCGCCTGATCCCCGTACTGAAGGATGAAGTTCATCAGCTGGTCGAACCCGAAGAGCTTGTCCGGGGTGGGAAACTCTTGCCCGTCGTAGGGTCCGTAAAAATACTTCATGATCACATTATAGGCGGACCGATCGGGGAAAAAGGATCGTAATCGGGATCGTGGGGGATAAAATGGAACTATGTCGAACCGTTCATACCTGCTTCGATTGATCATCCCGTTTGCGGTTCTGATCGTCGCGGTGGTCGGGCTTTCGGGATGGTTGATCTACCGTGCAGGTCAGACTGCGACCCAGAAGCACCAGATCGAGCTTTTATTAAACGACGCCGATATATTGGCTAGGACGATCCGTGAGGATGGTTCACAGATCCATGACGCTGTCATCGAGCGGACCGACACCGAAGCCAAGATACGCAACGTCAGGCTCTCGATCATCGACCGGACGGGAAGGGTGATCTATGACAGCCACTTCCCCCTGGATCAGATGGATCTTCAGAACGATCGTCCGGAAGTGATCCAAGCCAGGCGTGACGGACGAGGATGGTCGGTCCGGGAAGGTCTGCCCCCGGGTACGACACAGGTGTATGCTGCGGTGCTTGTGGACGACAAAAGTGGACTGATTATTCGAACCAACCGGGCCGAACAGGCGCCTTTGGAAATGAGCGCCACGACGGTGGCGCTGTTGGTCGGGTCGGTGCTCAGTTCGATCCTGATCGTATCGGTGTTGGCAGCGACGCTTCATCGACGATGGATCGCCCCGGTCCAGCGGTTGGCTTTGGCAGCCGAACAGATGGTGGCCGGTCAATGGGAAACCCGTGTTTCCCCCGCAGGGGTGATCGAATTACGAGAGTTTTCCAATCGGATGAACTTTCTGGCAGAACAAGCACAAAAACACGTCGATGAGCTGGCGCATCAAAGGACGGACCTGGAGTCTCTGGTCGATTCTCTACCCGATCCGATTCTCCTAGCGGACCCTCAGCAACGGGTGATCCTACTGAACCAGCCGGCAGCACGATTCCTCTCGATCACCCCGAAGCAAGTCATCGGGGCCAAGATGATCTCGATCCTCGGAGATCCGTCATTGATCGATATTTATGAACACGTGACCGGTGGTCAGGTCAAACCCGGCCAACCCGTGGTCCGGGAGTTTCGCGTCATGCGTCAGGCCCAGCGACAAATCTACCAAGCGGTGGCGACCCGGACCCCGTCCGGGGGAGTGCTCTTGGTGCTCCCGGGATATCACCCGTCTGGTTTCAAACCGTCCAGATGAAGACCGATTTCGTCGCCAATGCCAGCCATGAACTGCGCACCCCCATTGCTGCCATCAAATTAGCGTTTGAAACCCTGTCAGATGTCTATCAAGACGATCCCCAGCAGACCGCGCGGTGCATCGACATCATCGGAGGACATCTCAAACGTCTGGAAGACATGCTTCAGGATTTGCTGGACCTGTCCCGGGTCGAAAACGCCGAGATCAAACCCGAGATCCAACCCCTTGCTGCCGGGGAAATCCTGGCCGGGATCGAACAGACCCAGGGTCCGATCGCCCAGACCAAAAATATTACCCTCCAACTTCAGATCGAACCGCCAGGTCTGATGATTCAGTCCGATCCTCGGTTGCTCCAATTGATTCTGAAGAATCTGGTCGAAAATGCCATTAAATACACCCCCTCCGGCGGACGGGTAACGGTCCGTCTGACCGAACACGAAAAGGGATTCAAACTGGTGGTATCCGATACCGGCATCGGGATTCCGCCCCAACACCTCGACCGGGTGTTCGAACGGTTTTATCAGGTTGATAGTGCCCGCTCCAGCAGCTCGGGAAGAGGAACCGGTCTGGGTCTGGCCATCGTCAAACACGCGCTTCATGCCCTTCAGGGACAGGTCAAGCTCGAAAGTACGGTCGGACGGGGTACAACCGTCACCTGCCTTTTGCCCGGGGATTTGTCCAAAGCTCCCCAATCATTTCTGGATCATCAACAAGTGGTTTAACCGATGGTCGAATGGGGATTCAGAAATCCGAACTTTCGGCAACTCCAATCTCAAAAATAACGTCGTACAATCGTGAAATGGATATGACCGATATCCGATGGACCGGATCGACCCAAACCTGGAAACAGGTCCAAGAAAAGATCCGTCGACGTCTTCGCGTCCAGCCGATCGGTCCGTTACCGCGATTCGTGGGGGCCTGTGACTGCGCTTTTTCCACCGACGGGAAACGAATCCGCGCCTCGGCGGTGGTGTATGACCGTCTCGAACACCGGCTCATCGAACAGACCTACACCCTTCAGAATTGTGAAGTGCCTTATATTCCCACGTTTCTGAGTTTTCGGGAAATCCCCGCTTTGTTAAACGTGCTGCAAAAACTGGAGCACCCCTATTCTGTCCTTCTTGTGGACGGTCAGGGGGTTGCACATCCGAGAAGGTGCGGGATCGCGACCCACCTCGGGGTTCTGCTGGATATTCCGACGGTCGGATGTGCCAAATCTCGATTGATCGGTACCTATGAGGAACCCGGTCCACGCAAAGGTGATTACAGCGAACTGAAAGAGGATTCGGAAACCATCGGGTGGGTCTTACGCACACGAGAACGGGTTAAACCGGTCTTTCTTTCGGTGGGACATCGGACCGATCTTGCGTCGTGTTACAAGTTGGTGTTGGACTGTTGCACGCACTATCGTCTTCCAGAACCGCTTCGACAAGCCGACCGGTTGTCGAAGTTTCACTGAACGGTATCCGAAACGCTTGCAAACGATTAAGAACAGGTTTTAACTGGGGCATGCAGTTATCACCTTCACTTGCACACGCAGAAGCCCGAAAAGGATTACAACCGGCTTTGAGTTATCAAGGCGGCTCGGTGCCGGGTTGGCAGGAGAAAGCCCGGTCCAAACTACGTGAAATAATCGGTTTTCCGAGAGGTCCTGTGCCTTCGATGAAATCGACTACGTTGTGGACCCGTCAGACCTCGGTTGGAACGATTGAAAAGATCGTGTTTCCGGTCGAGACCGGTCAGGATGCTGTGGCCTACTGGTGTGTTCCCACCGGTGCGAGAAAACCATATTCGACGTGGATCTGTCTTCAGGGTCATTCCAGCGGGATGCATAACTCGATCAATGCGGATTATGAAGACGAGACCCGTCCGATTATCGCTCCTGGCGATCGGGATTTTGCGATCGGATGTATGAAAAGGGGTTATGCCGCCTTATGCATCGAACAGAGGGGATTCGGATATCGTAGGGAGTTCGATCTTCCGGGAAGACAGCAAGGCACGACCACCTGTCATGATCCCCTGGTAGGGGCGTTGATGATCGGTCGGACTCTGATCGGAGAACGTGTGTGGGATGTGGACCGTGGGATCGACTATCTGGTCCATCGAGGGGATGTTAACCTGGAAAATCTGGGGATCTTGGGCAACAGTTCCGGGGGAACGACGGGGATGTATGCGATGGCTTTATTACCCCGGCTTCACCGCGCGATCATTTCATGTGCCTTTGCGCGATTTTCTGATTCGATCGTCGCAAGGCACCATTGTTGTTGTAATATTGTCCCGGGCATCATGAACTGGTTTGAGATGGCAGATATTGTCGGTTTATCGGCCCCCAAACCAGTGGTCATTGTGAACGGAAAGACCGATCCGATATTTCCGATCGAATCGGCCCGTTCCCATGTCCGGGAGGTTCAACGCATTTATCAGGCGTGTGGGACGCCGGATCGTGTCTGGTTTGTCGAAGGTCCCGAAGGACACCGTTTTTATGCCGAACTCTCCTGGCAGGTGATCGAAACGATAGGATCTGATTAATGGTACAAAAGAAACGAGCAAAAATCGTGGTCATTGGGTCGGTCAACATGGACCTGGTGATCGAGTGTGATCGACTCCCTCATCCCGGAGAAACCCTCACCGGTCAGGACTGTGCGACTATTCCGGGGGGCAAAGGTGCCAATCAAGCCGTCGCCGCTGCCCGGTTGGGGGCGGATGTTTATATGGTCGGACGTATCGGGGATGATACCTTCGGCCGCGTCTTGCGGGACGGATTGGAAAAAAACGGGGTCAATACGCATTATCTCAAAACGACCCGGGGCGTTTCATCGGGCACAGCCATGATCGTCGTGCAAAAAGGTGGGGAAAACTCGATCATCCTCTCCCCCGGCGCCAACGGTAAAGTCACTGCCAAAGATGTCGAATCGGCTTTACCGGTAATCCGTAACGCCGATGCGGTTCTGCTTCAGCTGGAAATTCCCACATCCGCGGTGTTGCGGGCGGTGAAGTTATGTAAAAAACACGGGGTGATGAGTGTTTTAGATCCCGCTCCCGCACCGGTATCGGGTCTGTCTCAGGGGTTGTATCGTGTGGATATCATCAGTCCCAACGAGACCGAAGCGGCTACCATTCTGAAAGGCAAAAACACCACTCCCGAATGGATTACGCGACGCCTCCTGGAAGAAGGTGCCGGTCATGTGGTCTTGAAGCTGGGCAAACGCGGGTCGGTACACGCCGACCGAACGGGGGTAATGACACACGTCAAGGGGTTCAAGATTCGACCCGTGGACACGACCGCGGCCGGGGATTCTTTCACGGCCGGTCTAGCGGTGGCCCGGGCAGAGGGTCTGTCCTGGGCCGATGCCCTGCGATTTGCCAACGCCTGTGGCGCGATCGCCTGTACCCGTTTTGGCGCCCAGCCTTCTCTTCCCCGACGAAACGAAGTCCTCAGACTCCTGCGGTCGTCCTGACAACCCCTTACCCGAACGTCCGTGTATAAAGCGTGGACACAATCTGGTCCCGCGTCACGACGGTTTGTTCTCCGGTCCGCAGGTCTTTCAAAACCACGGTTCGGGAAGAAAGTTCGTTTTCCCCGACGGTGACCGCGAAACGGGCTTTTTCCCGGTCGGCCATTTTGAACTGGGCTTTAACCGACCGACCGCTGAGGTCCATATCGACCGCCAGTCCTTGTTCACGCAGTTCCATCGCCAACCGATGCTGATGCCATCGTGCCTCTTCGCCATGCCAGATCAGAAAAATCAACGGCAGGGGGTTGATCGGCAATTCGACCCCTTGAGCTTCCAACGCGATCAGCAGTCGTTCCAGACCCGATCCGAACCCCACACCGGGGGTGGGGCGCCCACCGAGCTGTTCGACCAGATTGTTATAACGCCCCCCGCCACCGATAGCATTTTGAGCCCCCAAACCCCCTGCAGTCACTTCCCAAAGCGTTTCCGTGTAGTAATCAAAACCACGTACCAAGGTGGGATCGATCTGAAAATCCACCCCCGACTGTTGCAAACCACGGACCACCGACTCGAAATGGGCCCGTGATGAAGGCGATAACGAATCGATGGCGCTGGGCGCCCCCTGACAAGCTGCCTGATCGCGCGGGTCCTTGCTGTCCAGAATTCGAAGGGGGTTCTGCTCCAGACGGCGTTGGGAATCCTCACTGAGCTGATCCTTTTTGGGGGTCAAAAACCGTACCAGCGCATCACGATAAGCGGATTTGGAATCCCGGTCACCGAGGGAATTGACCTTCAACGCCAACTCCTTCACCCCGCAGCGACGATAAAACATCATCTGCAACAAGATGCATTCCACGTCCTGTTCCGGCGATGCCACACCGAATGCCTCGGCCCCGAACTGATGGTGCTGACGCAATCGACCTTTCTGTGGTCGTTCGTGGCGGAAATTGGCCCCGATGTAGTAGACTTTAGCCCGGGCACCCTGGTCATTAAGCAATCCTCCCTCGATCACCGCGCGGACCACCCCTGCAGTGCCCTCTGGTCGAAGTGTCACCAGATCCCCATCCCGGTCGGCAAAAGTATAGGTTTCCTTTCTGACAATGTCGCTGGTTTCTCCTACCCCGCGATGATAGACGTCGGCACTTTCGAGCACGGGTGTACGGATTTCCCCGTAATGAAACAGCTCAGCCACCTCTCTGGCGATCCGCTCGACCGCCAGCCACCTCGGGGACTGCGAAGGCAAAACATCCTCAAATCCTTTCAACGATTGCACGGGCATGGGTTATTTCCCTGATTCAAAAACAGGACAAACCATAGCCGGCTGTCACAGAATCGTCAGGGGCAAGAAGCTAGTGATCCGAATCACTCGCACCTTGCCCCTGAAAACGGTCCGGACGATGCTCGACGAAGGTTTAGGCGTCTTTCTTTTCCGGTTCGACTTCCTCGACCTTCACCTTTTCAAGGATCTTGTCGATGGCTTTGAGTTCGCGGAGACGGATGTAAAGGGTCTGCAACGACCCTTCCTTGGCCATCTGTTGTTTGAGTTTTTCCGGACGTGTGCCTTGCTGGGCGGCCATGGCAGCGATGTTGGCGTTGAGTTCGCCTTCGGTCACATCGACATCATATTCTTCGGCGATTTTGCTGAGGATAAAAAACAGTTTCAGCTCACGGACGGCTTCGTCTTTGGCGCCGCCTTTGAGGTTCTCGATATTCGCGATGATCTCCCCTTCGGGTACGCCCCGTCGAAGCAGGTCCACCGCCCGACGCTGCACCACGCGTCCTTCCTGTTGTTTGGAAAGTTTCTCCGGAAGCTCCATCTGGACACCATCGAGCAGGGCTTGGGCGACCTGATCTCTCAGATGGTTTTGAAGATCATTTTTGACCCGAGCTTCCATTTCCTCACGCAAGGCGTCGTTCAGTTGCTGTTCGTTTTCAAACCCAAGCTGCTGGAGGAAATCGGAATCGATCTCAGCCAATTCGAGTTGACGAATGTCCTTGATCTTGAACTCGATCTGCACGTCCTTGTCTCGAATTTTTTCGGTGGGATGCTTGGGGTTGACCTTGACGGTCAGGGTTCGGGTTTCACCGACCTGGGCACCGGACAGTTGGGCGGGCAGATCGTCGATCTGAATCGCGAGGATCGTACCGGGTTTGACTTTGAACTGCAGGTCGTGTTGATGAAGCACGTCTTCACCGTCGAGTTTGACGTGCACGTCGGCCGAGACGATATCGCCTTCCTGGATGCCCCTTCCCTCGACCGGTAACAGAGTTCCTTGCTGTTCGCGCAGGTTTTGTCGGGCCTGCTCGATGTGCTCGTCCTTGATTTCGATCTTGGGTTTTTTGACGGTGATGGAAGAAAGATCGGGAAGTGAAAACTCCGGTTGAACTTCGATCGAGAAGGAATAGGTCAGACTTCCGGTTTCGGGCAGCTCGATCTGGGTCTGTTCGTCGAAAGAGGGTTCGCCGACGACCTTGAGGTTGTGTTTTTCGACGGCCTGTTGGTAGCTTTCCTGAAGCAGGGTGCGGGTAACGTCTTCACGGACGGCTTTGTTGAACCGTTTTTCAAGGAGCTTTTGAGGGACTTTTCCGGGTCTGAATCCGGGCAAAGCGGCTTGAGTCCGGAGCTCTTTGAACTGTCGGTCCAAGGTTTCCCGGATCCGGGATTCGGGAATTTCGATGGTCACCTTCTTGGTTGCCGGGCCGGCACTTTCAACGGTGATGGGGTAAACGAACTCGACTTCTTCCTGTTGAGCTTCCGCAACGGCGGTGTCGGCCATGATATCCTCACTAGGCTAAAACAAGCAACGCGCCGGTTATCGGCGCGTCTAGCACTGCATCATAAAATCATGGTCCGAATTTTGCAAACCGGATAAGTCCGTCAATATCCGGGTCGGATACGTAAGCGGATCTTCGGACCAAAACAGTTCCGTTTTTGACACTCCAGAAGATGATTTTGACGAGAAAGACGGTCCAAGTAGGTGGTTTTTAAAAGCGGTTCATAAAAAGCCCAGCTGTTTTGTTTTTGTCGAAGGGATTCGAATCTCCGATCGTCTCAATGACGGGCAGGGGGCACCCTTGTGAATCAAAAACGCCTTCGGTCCCGTCTTGATACATGAAAAGTCCGGGCAAGGGGATGGCTTCGGGGTACCACCACACCAGGCCGGCACCGCGGTCTTGGGGTAGTTGACGTAAAATGTCGATCAACTGTCGCGCAAACTCCGATTGTCCTTGAGGCGTTAACGGCCATTTCATGAAACGTTTGTCGGTTTCGACAAAAAGATTTTTCCGATAAGGGTAACCCGTTTCAGCAACGATAAGATCCTTGTTATAGGTCTGAACAAGGGTTCGAGCCTGTTGTGCAAACACGTCCAATGAATCTTTCCAACTCGGGTAGACGCTCACGGCTATTAGATCAAAATCAAGACGATGATTTTCCAGACCCTTGAAAAACCACAAGGGTACTCCCGGTTGTCCCCCGCCATGAACATGCAAAGCAATCCGGATCGGAGGTCCTTCGGTTTTGAAGGACCGAACGGATCGGATCCCGGCCTGCAAAAGCCGGGCCAATTGCGCGAACTCGACGGATTCATTCTTCCCCGTCAGTTGTCCGTCAGGCCAAAGCATCCCCGCGGTAATTTCATTTCCGATCTGTACGATCGTCGGAACGACATCGTCGTCTTTGAGCGTTTGAAGCACCTCGGTAGTGTAGGTTTCAACCTGTTTTTCCAGCTCTTCAAAAGATAAATCCTTCCACCGGTCGGGTTTGGTTTGATGTTTCGGATCGGCCCACTGGTCCGAGTAATGCAGGCAAAGGAAAACATCCGCCCCAGATTGTTTGACCCGTTTGGCCAGTTGTCGAACTTCCTCGAGGTCTTGGACAGCGCCTTTCGAACGATCAAAGTCCTTGGACGGATCAACGAAAAGTCGTATCCGAAACAGATTCCAACCCCGCGACCGCAAATACGGAATGATATCGACCGGGTTGCCTTCGGTATCGCGATAAACGGCCCCGCGCGTTTCGAGTTGTATGAGCATCGAAATATCCCCGCCCCGGTATCGAATCGGGTCGTCCGCAACAGACGCAACATCGTCAGCCCGAACGGTCATACACGATACAAGTCCCAGCAGGACAAAGACGAATAACCAGTCTGGATAGAACATCAGTCGGTCTTTCAACAGAGTTCAAGTAACGAACGTACGGATCATACTATCGCGATATCTGTGAATTGTTGAAAAAGTCTTATGAGAAAGTGCGAAAAGTACCCCCGGATCTTTACCCTCAAACCCGGTGCCTTTTCAGGCTACGGACTTGTGATGGGCAACCACTCGGAAACAGGCCGACACCAACTCGCGGATATGATACCCCGCCGTCGAGAGTGCGTCCGGGGAATCTACCCGTTGACTTACCTGTTTGGCCATTTCTGCGATCGTGGCAAATCCGAATCCCCTGGCCGTCCGTTCGATCGTCTGACAGATACGACGAACCGTTTCAATATCGTGTTTTTCCCAGGCTTGATAGAGCTCACGGCCCATGTTTCTGATCCTGGCGACGTACTGTTCAACCAGGGGGGTCAGTCCCGGATTCAATGCCAACGTCGTGTGAATCGGTTCCAGCTGAGGTCCGTCGGTTATTAACCAAGCTGAAAGGAGAGACACCAGTTTTTCGGCGCCGAACGGTTTGGCTAACAGCGCATTGGCGCCTACGTCGTTGGCTTTTTTGATTCGATCGGGGTCGGTCGATGCAGTCACCAAAGCGATCGGGCCGACGAATCCTTCCTGACGGAAAGTTTCAATCGCTTTTTCCCCGCCTCCACCGTCCATGACCAGATCGCACAGAATACAATCGACCTTGTTTTTCAATACGGCTTCCCGTGCCTGTGGGATGTTTGCACAAGAAATCAGTCGGACTTTTGTACCCTTGAGGTAGTGTTGAACCAGCATGCGTTCGATTTCCTGATCATCCAGATGCAGGACCGTTCCGCAGAGCTGTTCACGTTCGACCGGGGCTAGATCCTCCAACTCACCCCACTCGGAAGGGTCTAGATAAATTTTGGGATTGATCGGGTTATCAAACTTCACCCCGATCTGGTGAAAGCGTTTGTCCACCAGTTGGCAATACTGGACCGTGCCCCGGATCAGATCGTCCGAGGCGAATCGACGTTTCAACCGGATCTCGACCTTGGTTCCGACATGAAGAAATCCCGGGTAGATTAACGATAAACCTCCTGCCGAAAGATTTCGTGTGAAAACCACGTTGGAAGTGATGCTTCCACCGGGATGATGAACGCGGACCAACACGTCGTTTTTACGGAAAGATATACGCGTGCTTGTTCGTTTATTTTTCGAGGTGTTCTGTTGCTCCGTCTGGTCCAGACGGTCGAGGATCGCCTGTAGCTCGGCGTTGGAAACCTTCGTGTGACGAGAACTATCAGAAGACGAACCGACCATGCCTGACTTTATTTTCGGATCAAAAACGGACCGACTTCGTTAAATTTTCCTTTTATTCTCCGATCCGGGGAGTGACCGAGGTCGAAAGGGTCCAGGACTGTTCAGATTCATTAGAATCAATATGTCCTACAGGGATATCAGGTCGAAGGGTTAACAAGAGGGTTGCACGCGACAGTCGGTCAAAACCCCCACCGGTCTTGATGCTTATCGCTGACCGGGAGGGGGTCATACGTAGCTGGAAACGGACCACATTCTTGAGCAACGTATACGTCTGACCGTTGTCCACAAAGAGCAGGCGTTGATGGTCCGAGTCGAATCGGAATTGAAGGACGTTGCCTTGCGGATCGATCAGTTCGATTCCCGAATCGGTGACGGTTTGTCCTTGAGCAAAGGCGTCTTTCGTATCGGAAGAGACGGGTTGGTGATCGGATCCGGTACGGATCAGGGTGCTGATCCGGTGCAGAGCGATCCGGGCACGGTGCAGGGTGTCGGCCTGGGTCTGGTTGACCGAATAGGCTTTGAGAGACGCGTCGATCGCGACTGCGGCTGCGGTCAGCAGGGCTGCGGTGATCGAAAGTGCCACCAGCATTTCCACCAATCCCAGACCACGTTGACGAGAACGGGCAGAAATCAAGGTCATGGTAGTCCTTCTGAATAAGTGGTCGGATCGGGGGTGATATCGATCGCGACATTGATCCCGTCCGGCAAAGCACGGTTGGGGTTGTAACGAATACTCAGTCGTCCGTACCCCCCTTCGGGTAACGCAGAGGGATTGGTGTCAGAGTCGCTGGCCCCGAAGTATCCGAGGGTCGTATTTCCCGCTCCGTCGCCCGTGACGATAATCGAGCCGTCCACGATGCTGGTCCCGCGGATATCGATATTCCCCGCGACCACCACCCCGATAAGGGTGCTGGGGGCGGCTTCGGGATTGGTGAAAGACCCCATTTCGATGTTGACTTGCGGACTGAGAATCGTCACGGTCTGATCGACCTGGTTGTCAAACAGTGTTGCACCAGTGAACTCCCATGAATTGGCAAAGTGGGTATAAGCGGTAGAGTAATTTCCTGCAACCGGTCCTTTAAACGTACAGTTGTGAAACCGGAGATTGTTACCGTTTTTGGATCCTTGGGTGATGGTTTGTCCGCTGGTCGGGGTTCCGCTGGACAAAAGCACTTTGTCCTTGGTGAAACTGTCCCCTGTGATGCGACGTTGGGCCCAGCTCATCCCGTCATTCTTGTCATAGGTAATCGATCCGCTTGAAGTTTTGATCTCTTTTTCGCCCTCGACGAACGTGACACCTTCGAACGTGCAATTTTCAAAAAGGGCATTGAGGCCTTTGGGAATAACCACGTTTCGGAGTGTCATATTTCGGAAAACGGGTCTTCGATAAGTGGCTTGATAGCTGACCGATCCGTACGGGGTGCGCTCCTGAGCAGTACCCCCGTTGGCGTCTGATGCACTGAGGGTGGTGTTGGCGATCAGTGAGCCGGTTTTGGTCGCGGTCCCCGCATAGGAACCGCTTCGCAGTCGGAGCTTCTGGGCGGCTTCTTCGAAGTTGGCCGGAGAAAGGTCGATGATGTCATTCGGTGCGGCGCTGAACTTGACAGCTGGGATGCCAGGTCCCGGAGGAACCACCGGACCGACGATCATGTCGTGAATCGTTTTGGTGCTGCCCAGGTTGTTCTGCCAGGCCGATGCACTGGTCATCAGGACAATTTGCCCACGGATCTTGGCGTACGAATCATTCAGATCGATCCGGCCGTCGTTCAATCCTAGTCGTTCGATATCCCCGACAAAAAGAGGTCCACCCAACGAATCGATCGCGGCAAAAAGATTGGGGTCGTACAGTTTTCCGGTCGATGGGTCGGTAAACTCATCCGATGACACGGCCCGGTCCCCGTTGGTGTCATAGTGTTGAATGAAAATGTCCAGCTCGTCCAATGCGCCATTCCGGTCATAGTCGGTAAATCCTGCGGATACCGCTTGCTGGTAACGTTCGGTGTCGTTGACACTGATAAAACCGGAGTAGTTCACGTTCTGCGACTCCAACAAGGCCTGCCAGTTGTTGATCCGCGAGGTCAGGGAGGGGTTCAGGTGTTCGAAATCCGACAACATCAGGATCGGGGGATACTTGCCCGGCGTGCCCATCGCGACCGGTCCCTCAATAATGGTGTTGCGCCCCAGCTGGATGGGCACTTTCCCGACCACCGCGAACCGGATTTTTTTGTCGATCTTGAACCGCATGGAGATGGATCGTTCGGCGGATCCGTACTGACCGGTGCTCGTGACGTTCAACCATCGGGGATCGGACGCGTCTTGCTCGATATGGATGAAAAACTTTTGCCCGTCGGATAGAGAAATGAAGGAAGAAGTCACGCTGGTGCTCGTCACCGCAGAGGGTCGTTCGGACGGATTCGACAGAGAGTTGAAATCGTCGACGATCGCCGACCGTAGTGCCGGCCAGATCGACTGCGCCACCTCCTCGCTGATCACCCCCGCCGTGGTCTTCGGACGGTTCATGGCAACGAACCGCCACTGGATCCAGTTCATGCCGCTCTCCGCTGCGGAAAGGGCTCGGGTCACGTCCGACAAATTTGCCGAGGACTGAACATTCGTCTGCGCGATGGAGAACATTCCGACGGTCAACGCGGTAATGAGCATGAGAAACAGCATCGCCAGGACCGCGGTCGCTCCTCGTTGCCAATACCGCGAATCGCACGCGAGGGTGTTGGTAACATGATCCGAACAGCAGGAATTTACTGAAAACATGGTCTGCTCCGATCAGTTGTTCATGACCAACCAGGACAACGAGTAGACCTGTTCCACCGGCGAAGACGATCCTGGCCGATAGGTCACCACCACACGAACACGCAGGGCTTTTCCTGCAGTGCCCCCGACAGAGGGTTGATTGGGGTCTGCTGCAACAACCGAAACCGTCTGCGTATACTGTGACAACTCGGGAATGGCTTGTCTTTGCGCATCGACAGGAGGATTGAACGACAGTCCGTTAAAATCGTCCAGGTCGTCATAGGTTTCGAGGGATTCACCCGTTTCGGCTCCGAACACAGCCGACAACGGATTGGGGTCGGCAAAGGGCAGTCCGATCATCATCTCCCGGACGTGCTCTGCCAACATCATGGCGGTGGTGGTATGGTTGGCATAACGGTTCTGTTTTGTACAGGCAGCGAACAGTTCCATGACCGCGACGAACGCGATCCCGATGATCGCCGTCGTCATCGCCGCTTCGATCAGTGTAAATCCCCGAAACTCTTTTGCTTTCCGAACCACACTCTGATGTCGGATATGTTCGGGAAAAAGTCAAATCGGAAAATGATCTTGAAACCCCCACAATTCCTGCCGGAAAAGCAGTCATTTGGCCATGATCGAGCTGAGTTTGAAGATCGGTAGAATGATGCTCATCGCGATGAAACCGACGATACTGCCCATGAGCACGATCATCATCGGTTCGATCATGGCGGTGACGGACTTGATCACGGATTTGAGTTCCCGTGCGTAAAACTCGCTGACCTCATCCAGCACTTCTCCGAGCTTGCCCGATTCCTCTCCCGCGCCGATCATCTGAACCACGGACTTGGGCAACAAGGGGGAAGATTGCAGGGGGGCTGCGATCTTTTTGCCCTGCTTGACCGACGCCAAAACATTTTTCCACAACCGACGGTAAAGCGTGTTACCGCTGATCTCGGCGGTGATATTGATGGTATCGAGCATGGGTACGCCCGCATTGATCAACTGCCCCATCGTGTGCAGACTCCGCGAAATGTACAGCGCACGAAACAGTTTCTTGAACAGCGGGACCGACAGTTTGAGTTTATCGAAGGTGAGTCTTCCCCAGGCGGTTTTAAGGATCATGAACAGTCCCCAGATACCCACTGCGGTCCCGATCAGCAAGACCCACCAGTAATTGACCATGAAATTGCTTAGCGCCAAAAGCATTTTGGTCGGAGCAGGCAAAGCATGTTCCTTGCCCTCAAAGATCGTCATGAACCTTGGGAGTACCCAGGTAAGGAGGAAGATGGTGGTAAACACAGCCAACCCGCCGATGATTCCGGGATAGATCATGGCCCCGCGGACCATCGAGACGGTTTCGATCTGCTGGGCGAGGTAGGCAGCGATACGTTCGAGCATTCGCGCCAGTCCGCCTGACATTTCTGAAGCCCGGATCATGTTGATGTAGAGAGTGCCAAACGTCTTGGGATAACGGGCCAGCGCGTCGGAAAATTGTTTTCCCGATTCGACATCCCGTCGGATCTGCTCGAGCATTTTTCGCATGCGCGGGTGCTCGGTCTGTTCGCAAATGCCTTCCAGGGCGGCGCGAAGTGAAATCCCCGCTTTGATCATCACAGCCAGTTGGGCGGTGAAGTTCTGAACCTCTTTGGTTCCCGGTCCGAATCCCAACCGCAAACCGTCATTGCGTCGTCGGACGACGTCGGACGTCGGTTGAAGGGCCAAAATGAACTTTCCTGACGCCCGCAACTGGGCGGATGCCTCGGCCAAAGTCCCGGCCGTCAGCACCCCGCTGATCGTCTTGCCGGTCTGATCTTTCGCCTCATACTTGTAACTGGGCATAAGTAAATAGTGTTCAGTGATTCAGATCATCGTTTTATCATCGTGTCGTCACTGCACACTTCCTAAGCGGCCAAGGATCGTTCGAGTTTTTCCGGATGAGCCGCCTGGGCGATGGCGTCTTCCCGGCTGATATACCCGTTGACGTACAACTGTTTGATACTGTCATCGAGGGTCTGCATCCCGATCGCCCGGCTGGTACTGATGATGTTGGGAATCTCATAAATCCGGTTCTCACGGATGCAGTTGCGAACCGCGGGAGTGCAAAGCATCACCTCGACCGCCGGGACCATGCCAGGCTGATCGATCCGTCGGAACAGTGTCTGACTGATGACAGCCTGGAGCGTATTGGCCAACATCGAGCGGATCTGGTTCTGCTGGTCGCTGGGATAGATATCGATGATACGTTCGATGGTCTGCGGCGCGTTGACCGTATGAAGCGTGCTGAAAACCAGATGGCCGGTTTCGGCAGCGGTAATGGCAGCGGAAGTGGTTTCTAGGTCCCGCATTTCTCCCACCAGAATCACGTCCGGGTCCTGACGCAACGCGTGTCTCAGTCCGCTTTCAAAACTCGGAACGTCCGACCCCAGTTCCCGTTGCTCGATCGCACTTTTGGCAGAATGAAAGGCGTATTCGATCGGGTCCTCGAGGGTGATGATGTGTCCGGATTCTCGTCGATTGATGGCGTCGATCATGCTCGCCAGGGTCGTGGATTTTCCTGACCCGGTCGGTCCGGTCACCAGGATCAGTCCTCGGGGCAGGTACGTCAGACGATGGACGATCTCGGGAAGGCACAATTCCTCGATCCTTAGCACCTTGTCGTTAATGGTTCGGATAGCGATCGCGATGGTCCCGCGCTGGTAGTGGGCGTTAACGCGAAACCGTCCGACCCCCGGTATTTCGTAAGAAAAGTCGCTGTCTCTCAACCGGGCAAACTCTTCCCATCGGTGTTCTTCCTTGAGCATTTCCTTCAGAAGACGGTGTGCCCCTTCCGCAGTGACGATCGGAAAGTCGCTGGGCTGAACGACCGTATGAATCCGGAACAAAGGCGGGGCGCCGACGTTAATGTGAACGTCCGAAGCCTTCATCTGGACCGCGTTACGCAAAATGTCATTGATCATATCACCCTCTACACTGCATTTTCCGTCACCCGAAGGACCTCATCGACCGTAGTCAGTCCGTTCATGGCCTTTTGAAACCCGTCTTCACGCAGCGTCACCAGCCCACGTTCTCTACAGAGCTTGCGAAGCTGATTCACGTCCGGGTTTCTCGTAACGATGTCACGCATCGCGTCGTCCATGACCATCATCTCATAGATGCCCAGACGACCTGAATAACCGGTTTTTCGGCAATGATCGCAACCCACTCCTTTCCATATCTTCTCGGACGAAAAACCCTGTAACTGAAGGAACTCACGCATTTCTTCGCTGGGTTCGACCTGCTGCTTGCAATGCGGGCATATTTTTCGCACCAGCCGTTGTGCCAGAACCGCATTCAGCGCGGCGGAAATCAGATAAGGCTCGACCCCGATATTGATCAATCGCGTCACCGACGAGGGGGCGTCATTGGTGTGCAACGTGCTAAGCACAAGGTGTCCGGTTAAAGCTGCCTGCACCGCGATGGACGCAGTTTCCTGGTCGCGAATTTCTCCCAGCATCACCACATCGGGGTCCTGTCGGAGCAATGCTCTGAGCGCTTTTGCAAAGGTCATTCCGATCTTCTCGTGGGTCTGGGTCTGGTTGACGCTCGACAGGTGGTATTCGACCGGGTCTTCGACCGTACTGATGTTCAGCTTCTGGGCGTCCATCTGACGCAAAGAGGCGTATAGGGTGGTGGTTTTCCCCGAACCGGTCGGTCCGGTCACCAGAATGATCCCGTGCGGTTGATCGATTTGATTCTTCCAGATCGTCAGGGCGTTGGGACTGAATCCCAGATCATCCAGTTTGACGTTGATTGACCGGTTATCGAGGATGCGCATGACCACTTTTTCGCCGTTGACCGTCGGTAGGGTGCTCATCCGCAGATCGACCTTTCGGTCATGGACCACCGCCCGGATCCGCCCGTCCTGAGGAAGTCGTCGTTCAGAGATGTCCAGGTTGGCCATGATCTTGAGTCGGCTGGTGATGGCCGGTCCCATGGTATATGGGGGGTTCATGGCTTCGAACAGTACACCGTCGATGCGATACCGGATCTTGAGGGCTTTTTCCTTGGGTTCGATGTGTATATCGCTGGCACCTTGTTTGATGGCGTCAAAGATCAGGTAGTTGACGAACCGGATGACCGGGGATTCCGAACCCGCTTTTTCGAGGTCCGTCACGTCATCGATTTCGGTTTCCTTGACGACCTGCACGTCGTCTTCGGCCATGTCTTTGATGATTTCATCGACGCGGATGTCCGAGTCCCCGGCCGTCATCAGTTCGATCGCCCGGTTGATGTCGGACAAGGCTGTCACCACCAGACGAACGTCACGTCGGAGCTTCCGTTTGACTTCGTCGATCAGGAAAACGTTGGTCGGTTCGGTCACCGCGACCACAACGGTTTGCCCTTCAAAACGAAGAGGCAGAACGTGTGCCTGACGGAGATAGTCCACCGGGAGCAGTTCAAAAGCCCGGGGATCAATGTTCGACTTGTCTATGGTTTCGAATCCGAGCCCCAGCATCTGGGCTTGGGCCATGAGTACCTGTTGTTCGGTGACGGCCGACATCGACAGAAGGATCTGCCAAATCGTTTTGCCGGGGGTTTGTTTCTGGACCGTTTTGGCTTGCAGGAGTTGTTCTTCATTGATGAACTTGTTGTCCAGAAGGATTTGTTCGATGCTCCGTGGCGTGGCCTGGGGGGTGGGGGACCACAACGGTTCCTGAGGGTCAAGGTCGTCGTGGATTTCAGAATCGTTCAGGGTTACCGACGACGTAGCCGGAGTCACAGTTGTAGTGCGTTTTCCGAACATCAGTTTTTCACTTTCAGTTCAAACCTGAAACCGTCATACCGGACAATGACCCCTGCGGGGTGGATTTGTTCGATCTCGATTCCGTCAAACGTTTCGCCTTCCTGTCGGTATCGATTGTCGATCATGCACGATCGGGTGGTGGTCCCGTAAACGATCGACTGGAGTTTCAGATTGCTGACCCGCTGGATAGCAGCGTTCAGTCGGGTTTTGCGGTCGGCGTCTTCCACCGGTTGCGCTGTCCGAGAAGGATTCTGTTCATCGCTGAAGGGGTTTCGGTTCAGATCTTCCAGAGGTACCTGAGCGGCTGCGGGAAAATTGCGAAAATGCTCCACCAGCTTATCGGTATCGTTCAGAACCTGCTGCATCATCACGAGATTTTTCTTTCCATCTCCCAGGAACGCATTGATGGCTTTGGATGCGTCCGAGGCTGTCTGGGTTTGATCGGACTGGACCCGCCAGTGCATCAAAGCCAGTCCGACAACAGCAAAGAGGATCAGCCCGCCCAACAACAGGCTTCCTGTCGAGAATCGTCGTGTGGATTCGGATTCCAGGGTGTCCGTGGTTTCGGTGGCAGAGACCGCAACCGGTGAAGCAGTATCGTGGGTTTCTTCGGAGAAGATCATGGTTGGACTCCGTTGAAGGACTTGGCTGACGCGACGGTTTGTTGCCCGGGGTCATAGAAAATGCTGATTCTGAGCACGGCTTGCATCTGTCCGTCTTGCTCGTCGATCCGGGTCAGTTTCATATCCGTGATCTTGATGATTCGTTCGAGTCGTTCCAGGTCCCGTAGAAATGCGTAATACCCGAAAAAGTTTCCGCTCAAATCCAACTCGATCTGTCGTTCGCGATAATTGGGTCCGACAACGGGTTTGGGGTTGGGTTTGAAACTTCGACTGAAGAGTTTGTGTCTCTCGACCAGTGTCGTAACGTAATTGAGGATGGATTCGACTTCCTGCTCTTGCGGTAGTTTTTTCTCGAAGAGGTGAATGGCTTGTTCGATTTTGACTAGACGTTGGTTTATGTCGTCAAGATCGCGCGACGCCCGTGCTAGTTCGGTGAGGCGCTTCTGTTTGACTTCGATGTCGTCCAGGTAGGCTTGTCTCTTGTCGTTCATGCGCTTGAAGCCGAAGAAATAGGAGGCCAAAAGCAGTCCGAGCATGAGCTTGAAGAAGATGATTTCACGAAGACCGATTTTCATGGGGACACCGTTGTCAGTTGGGTATTTCGGGGTTGGACCTGAGGACGAATGTCGGCCGACGGATTGAGCTGCATTTCCAGACTGAACTTTCGCAGGTCATCCTTGGTCCGCTCGAGCTGGGCCGACAGCAGCAGGTTGACGTCCACAAAAAGCTGGGATTCGTTGAGTTGTGTGACAAACTGCGCGACCTGTGAGTCGTTGGCCGCGATACCGGTGATCCGAAAGCTGACATCATACAGATCCGGTGGCGGCGGGAGCTGAAGGGTTTGCGGTTTGTTTTTGTCTGTTTTCGGAGGACGTTTGTTTCCCGTCGGGGCGGTGGTTTTGTCCGGGGTGGTCGGTCGTTTTTTACGAACCATTTCCAGTTCGCGTAGAGAAACTCCAGCCGGAAGACGGTTGGTGATCTCGGCTAGGAGATACGACCGGGGTACGCGATCGATCAAGGAAGCTGCCAAATCGGCCTGTCGAGCAAGGATCTGTTGTCGTTGCTGTAATTGCTGGAGTTCGGCGATACGTTTGGCAGCATCGAGGTATTGCTGGTTGACCGCGGTATGCTGTGCTTCGGTCGAGGCCAAAGCGCGTTCGGCGGTGGTGAACGCGATCGCGATGGCGCTGATCATGACCACGAACAGTGTCGCGCAGATCAGGTTGGTGCGTTGTCGGGCCTTTCGGATCAGGTAATCTTCCGGAAGGAAGCTGAGTTGGTTGGGTGCGTGGGTGGTCATGAAAACCTCTTGTTCAGGCACTTTTGGCGACGGTCATTTCGGAGTTGTGTGCGCCCATGGTCAATCCGAGCGCGACCGCCCAGGCCGGCTGGGGCTGGCGGGGGTCGATCCCGCTTTCGGGACCGATTTCGGTGGTTTTTCCCATTCGGACCAGGGGGTCTCCGAGTTGGGCCGCCAGTCCCAGGTTTTGAGCGATCTGTTGGCACAACCCGCGTTGTCGGGCTTCGCCGCCTAGGAAGATGATCCGATCGACCGGGTATTGCGCGAAAGTGGATTCGCAATATTGTCGGCAAAGATTCAGTTCCTCACACAACCGGTGAACCAGGTCTTGACAGGCCAGGTCGACCTGGTGTTGTTGTTCGGATTGATCCTGTGAAAGTACCGTAGGAACGATCTGAACCGGTTCGACTTGATGTCGTCGATCCTCACGCGGGGCCAATCCCAGAAGAGCAAAGGAATGGTTTTCCGAAGGGACTTGTTCGGTTTGTTGTGGTTCTTCGGGTTGCGCCACAATGGGTTGTGGACGTATCAACGGTTCTGAAGCCAGTTTGATACGTAGCAATTTGGCTTGCTCGAAATCCATTCCGGTCTGCTCGGCGACCCGGTTGGAGAAATGATCCCCGCCGATCCCGATCGTCCGTGCAAATAGGATTTGTATACCGTGGGCAATCGTCACCCGGGTGGACTCGGCCCCGATATCCACATAACACGTCGTGATCTGCTGGTCCGATCGTCTGCGGTACACATGAGCAAAACAATCCACCACAGCACGGGGTTCGACGTTCATCCCGATCACATTTAATTTTGCCCGAGACGCCAGTTGCAGAAGATGGCTGATGGTGGTTTTGGGGGTGGCCATGACCACCACTTCGTTTTTCGGTTCGTTATTGACCTGTACTTCTCCGGCGATCAGGTGTCTGAGCACCGCGGCTGCGGGATCCATCGGGAGTTTGTCTTTCAGTTCCCAAGGCAACGCTTTGCGTGTTTCCTGATCATCCAATTTTGGCATTCGGATGTGTTGAATCGTCAATTCCCTGGAGGGTACACACAGGACCGCATCCCTTCCTCGAAAAGGCGCACTGGTCAACAGGTCTCGAATCGCCTGGATCAAAAACTCGGTGAGTGTTTCGGAAGATTGTCGGACACCGGAGGGGATATCGGTACAGGCAGCTGCCGTCAGGTGCCATTCGCGTCCGTCATGTAAACACTGGGCTAACCGAAGCGTATCCGTTCCCAGGTCCACACCGATGGGTCCGGGACGAGACGTAAAAAGATTTCGGACAAACCCGAGCATGTATCATCTCCGAACTAACAGGTACGATTCAGCGTTCGACGGGGCAAACGATTTAGGTAAATTGGGAAAAATAATGAGCAAAGACTCGCTGCCGCCGACATCTTTGACATGCATCGGCAGAGTCTATTTGCCACTTGATAAGGACACAGGTTTATCGGGCTAGAAGTTCGGCAACCACCGAATCAGCGATCGGAATCCCCCGTTCGGTCAGACAAAACCCCGTATTGCTTACCTCGATCAAACCCGATTCCGACAGTTTTTGCAGACCCGATCGGTAATAATCGTACGGGTCCGAAGTTACGTGATACCGGATCAGATCCTCAAACCGGACCCCTTCCTGCAATCTCAGTCCCAGCCAGACCCGTTCATTCATTCGTTGTTCGGGGGTCAACCGTTCATGCTCGATTACCGGGAGTTGCTGATTCATGACTCCCTGTTCCCATTCGCGAAGGTGGGGACGGTTCTTAAACCGGTGTCCTTCCAGGTGTGAAGCTGCGCTCGGACCGAGACCGAGGTAGTTATCGGCCTTCCAGTAAATCAGATTATGAAGACATTCGTCGCCCGGCCGGGCGTAGTTGCTGATTTCATACGCGGGTAAACCGTGCGCGCAAAGCATGTCCCGGGTCGACCGTAGCATCTGAAGTTCTACGGACTCATCCACGGGTTGGAATTCCCCGATTCTCCTGCGGACCGCCATCGGTGTGTTGGGTTCGTAGGTCAATCCGTAACAGGACAAATGCCCGGTCTGAAGGCTTATCGCCTGTTCGAGAGAGCGTTTCCACGAACCGAGGGTCTGTCCGGGGATGGCATAGATCAGATCGAGATTCAATCGTTCGAACCCTACGTCGATCGCTGATCGAAGGCTTTGTTCAACGTCCCGGGGATGATGATGCCGTTCGAGCATTTGTAATTCACGGGGATCAAAGGATTGGGCACCCAGACTCAGACGGTTGACCCCGTGCCCAAGGAGCATCGCGAGGTATTCCCTGTCCGACGTAGCGGGATTGACCTCGACCGTCCACTCGATCACGCCCGAGAGGTCTAGAAGTTTTTTCAGCCCGTCGATCAGCTTTTGCATCAGGTCCAGAGGAAGCAACGAAGGCGTGCCTCCCCCGAAAAAAACCGTTCGAGGACGTGGACGATGATGTTGCCAGAAAGAAGCTTCGGTGAGCAGAAGCTCGACAAACGTGTCCATCCGCTCCCGGGATTGACGGGTGATGGAATAAAAGTCGCAGTAGTGACATTTATGGAAGCAAAAGGGGATGTGTACGTAAAGTCCCTGTACCGTCGTCGGGGTGACCTGATCGGGGGTCAGGAGAACGGTCGGGGACATCAAATCAAGTCGAACCATCGGTTATTCGTGTCGAAGTGCCTCGATGGGGTTCATCCGAGCGGCCGTGATGGCGGGATAAAGCCCGAAAAAGATCCCGATCAATCCGCTGACCATGAAGCTTCCGATCACGCTCCAGGGTGCGATGGCGGTCGGGAATCCGCTGATATTGAACTCGGCCAACACCACGGGCAATCCCCAAGCCAGCGTCATCCCGAACCCGACCCCGATCAACCCACCGGTCAGGGAAATGACGGTGGTTTCGATCAGGAACTGGAGGGTGATGTGTCGGCGTTTGGCGCCCAAGGCGCGACGTATCCCGATTTCCCGTGTCCGTTCGGTGACAGTGGCGAGCATGATGTTCATGATCCCGATGCCTCCGACGACCAGAGAGAATCCGGCAATCGATCCCATGATGTAGTTAAACATACGGGCCTGTTGTTCGGCCGCCCGGAGCAGTTCGATAGGGGCTTTAACCTGTACGTCTTCCCGACCGGGAAGTCCGATCAGGTTGGCAAAGATCCCAGCCGCCGGTTCGACGTTGTTCACGTCGCGGACTTGTGCCCAGATTTCGCTGTATTCGATGTTTTCACGTTCAAAGGAACCCGATCGCATGCGGACGCTGAGGTTGCCGAACTGCATCTGTGAGAGTTGGATGGGGAAATAGATGTCGCTGTCGATGTCGCGTGCGATGAATCCCCCTTTGTTGTCGCTGGTCGCGCGCAAACCGGTGGGTTGGAGCACGCCGATCACCGTGAGCATGGCTCGTCCGCTGATGGAGTTACCGATCTGGAAGCTTTGTCCGATGGGGTTTTCGGTCGGGAACATGAGTCGGGCGGCTTCGGCACCTAGAACACAGACGCCTTCACTGTGTTCGGACTGTTCCGGGGTGAAAAAAGTTCCCTCGGCCAGTCGAAGGTTGATGACTTCAAAAATGTCGCTGGTGGTTGCGACCGCGTTGAGGGACGGGAACGTCCGTCCCATGTAGGATACCAGGGCTTTGGTGTCGCGTAGGGGGACCACATAGTCGATTCCAGGAACGGAACGGATCCGGGTCAGGTCACGTTCGGTCAGACCATACTCCAGGACCCTCGCCCGGGTGCCTTCGGATCCTTCGGGGGGACGGATCGAACGGATCAGGATGTTTTTGACCCCTAGTTGCTGCATCTGTCGGATGGCTTCGCGTTTGGTGCCTTCCCCGATCGCCACCATGACAATGACTGCAGCCACTCCGATGATGATGCCCAACGCCGTCAACAGGGTGCGCAGACGGTGAAGATAGAGATTTTTCAGACCCAGCCGAAAGTTTTCGATCAAAAAATATATCATGACGCCTTTGTTAACCTATCTCTAAAGCCCTCCGGCAAGAAGTCGCTATAATCAGGAGTTATGTCCATTACGCAAGATGCTGTCCTTCATGCGCTTCGTCAGGTCAAAGAACCGGAGATCTTCAAAGACATTATTACTCTTAACATGGTACGGGAGTTGAAGCTCGAGGGTTCGAATATCCGTTTGACAGTCGAAATGCCTGTTCCGAACTCCCAGGTCCGGGATGAATTACATGAACAGATCGTAGGTAGACTGAAGCAAATAGGTGCAACGGATGTTCGGGTGGATTTCAAAGTCCGATCGCAAGATCAATCCTCTCAACAAGTTCGTGGCGGACCCCTTCCTCAGGTCAAACACGTCATCGCGATCGGGGCGGGCAAGGGGGGGGTTGGCAAAAGCACGGTCGCGGTCAATCTCGCGGTCGGTTTGCAACGAACCGGGTCCAAAGTCGGACTCATGGACGGGGATATTTACGGTCCGTCGATCCCCACGATGTTGGGGATTAAAGGAGCAATCCCACAAAAGGTAGAGGATCACAAGATCAAACCATTTGAAGTTCATGGGATCCATGCAGTGACGATCGGGTCTTTGATGGAAAGCGACAAACCCCTGATTTGGCGCGGTCCGATGGCCCACGGTGCTTTCAAACAATTGCTTTTAGACCATACCCATTGGCCCGAACTGGATTACCTGATCGTTGATCTGCCACCCGGGACCGGAGACGTGCCTCTGACATTATGCCAGTTGCTGAGTCTCAGCGGGGCAATCGTCGTAGCGACCCCCCAGCAAGTGGCGTTGGATGACGCGATCCGCGCGATCAGGATGTTCCAGCAACTCAATACGCCGGTACTCGGATTGGTTGAAAACATGAGCTATTTCATCGCCCCGGACGGAAGTCAACACGACATTTTCGGGCGTGGCGGGACCCGACGATTCGCCGATTCCCTCGGGTTGCCCTTGTTGGCGGAAGTTCCCATGTTTACCGAAATTCGTAAGAACTCCGATGCCGGAAAACCCCACGCCAATTTTGAGTCCGATCCCAAATTGCGTGAGACTTTGGAAAATCTGGTCACAAACGTCCGACACCAGATCGAGTTGCGCCAGGACCAGACCGGACCGACCCTGGAAATCACCTAAGCATCGGCGACAAAAAAAGTTGCCTCCGTATAAGGTCCGTCTCGTCGATTCAACCGACTTTTCGGGTGTCGATAATACGTCCGTCCGGTTCGACCCGAAACGGACAACTCGTGCACTGCTCGCGACGGGTTGACGGTTCAAGCCCTTGAATGCGCGGGTCGAGTTGTCCGGACTGGAAGACCGGTTGATTGGTCTGTGTGGCCCGTTTGAAAAGCAGGTCGAGCATCAGGTCGTCGATTCCGAGCGGTTCGACGAGTTGATACTCCGTACCGGGGAACCGACCAGCGGCTTGAGACAATAGTGACGGAATGTCGCGGGTCCAGTGTTTTCCGAAACTGAGGAAAAAGGGAACGACGATGATCCGTTTGGCTCCTCGGTTGACGCACTGAGTGTAAGCCGTTTCGATCGACGGTTCGCACAGCTCCATATGAGCCGGTTCTACGATCGGGAAACGGGATTTAAATCGTTCCGCGAAAAGTCTGGCGACTTCCTCGAGCATCCGATTGCTTTCTTGACGACGACTGCCGTGGTCCACGATGATAAGAGCGGTTTCGTTCATAAGCTTTTATTTTAAAATAGTTTATGTACTTAAAGCGTCGGTCATTTTGTTTCCATTCGGTTCCGAACTGTACCCAAACCCATGGGTCTGAACCGGTCATTTGGGGTTTCGCGAATCCAATTTTACGCGTACGGACAGTCGTTTTCCTTCTCGGAGGAAATCGATTTTGATTTCTTCGCCCGGACGGGACTGTCGTAAAAAATCGGTCAGATCGTACAAGTTTGTGATCGGTTTGTCGTTCCAGGCGACCAGTCGGTCTCCGTTGGTCAGTCCTGAGGTCTGAGCCGGGGATCCCGGAACGGTTCCTGCCAATAACACCCCGTCCTGGCTTAGGTCGCTACCATAATCAGGAATAACGCCCAAAAACGCCCCGTGACCGGTCGAAGGCCTTTCCGATGGGTTGGAAGGATCGACCAACCTGATCGTCGTGGAGTCGAACTGATCGACATACGGTTGACGGGGTGCAGAATCGATCCGTTGAACCAGTCGGGTTACCAGCCGAACGATGTGCTCCATCCCGTCATAGTTGATTCGGTCCGCGTCGTCGTCCGGGTGATGGTATTGGGGGTGTAAACCGGTGAAGAAAAAGAGAACGGGGATTTTTTTCAGGGCAAATGACTGATGATCGCTGGGTCCGAGTCCACCATCGCCGATGCTTTTGAGCTCGAGGGGTGATTGCTGATCCAGTTGTTCAAGGATCGTTTGGAAATCGGGTCGTGTTCCTCTTCCGCTGACGAACAGGGTATTTTGTCTTGTCCGTCCGACCATATCGAGGTTGATCATCGCTACAATTCTGTCGAGGGGAACGGGGGGGTTTTGCACGAAATATTGGCTGCCGATCAGTCCCAGTTCCTCCGCGGAAAAAAAGACGAACATGACCGACCGATTCAAGGGTCGTTTCGATAACGCTTCTGCCACAGCCAACACCGCAGCCGTTCCCGAAGCATTGTCATCAGCGCCGTTGAAAATGGGACCCCTTTTGACGTTTTGATCCTGGAAAAGACCCCTACCGATATGGTCATAATGAGCACCGACTACAATATATTCGGTTTCTAATGGTCCTGTTCCGGGTAGAACCCCAATGACGTTTCGGTCCCGGATCGTTGGAGCGATTGACGTCGTGTAACGGACGGAATCCGGTAGAGAAGTCGGGAAAGTGGTCGGTCGGGGGACATGTCCGATCGTTTTCCGAGGAAACTCAAAAGTTTGAAAATAAGACTCCATGCCCGGTGCCCGTTCCAGACGAAGCTCGGCGAAACGACGGGCAAGGTAATCAGACGAGGCTTGTGACCCGGGCGTTCCGGGAAATCGACCTTCACGGGTATCATCCGCGAGCCATTCCACATCCGCCCGGATTCGCTGAACCGAAACGGACTCCGTGAACGGTGAAGACGAGTGAGACGAACAAGCCCCGACCCCCAACAAAAGAACGACCGATACCCAGCGTTTCATCCCTCGATGATAGTCAACGGATCAGGAAGAACCTAATTCCCCTTTTCCCAGCAGCAAAGGGGTATGATGCCCTCTTACCGTTCAACCGACGGTCTATTCACAACTCCCTAAAACAAGCCCTGTTATCCCCGGATCGAGACAACGAAGGGTTTGTTATCGGCGGGTATTTTCTAATTGCTTCGAGGACGTTCAGATAAGACGATCAAGAAAGTCATTCGGAGCACGCGCTCATGACCGGTGGCGATGACCTATCCTGGAAGACCTTGGGTCGGATCGTCCAACAATGGACGGGCGATCCGGCCGAGCTGACGGAAGTGATTCCACTGTCGGGGGGAAGTGTCAATAACACGCTTTTACTGGTCACCGGCGATCATCGAAAAGCTGTGCTCAAAATCACCCCCCATCGTGTTGATCGGGAACTTATTAACGAAGCCCATCAGATCCAAATGCTCCATCAGTTGGGATTCCCTGTACCCCGCGTCTATTTGTCGCATCCGGGTTCTCTCGAAGACCCCAACACCTATCTTTTACTCGAATACATCCCGGGAATAACTTTGTCGGAAGCCAAAACGAGTCTTCCCGAATCCGAATACGAATCGCTTCAACATCAGTTGGCTGAGCAAGTCTTGCGTTTGCACGAGCATACCCGATCGACCTACGGGAAAGTCGACGCATCGGACGATCATCAGGAAACCAGTTGGACAAACTTTTACCGTTCCCTGCACGATCAGTCGGTCCAGAATCTTCGACAAGTCGATGCTATCCCGATCAAAGTTCGTAGGAAAATCGAAAAACTCCATTCCCGTCTGGAACAATACCTTTCTCATTCAGATCGTCCTAGACTTTGTCACGGGGATTTGTGGGGCAAGAACGTGATGGTGCAGTCGGACCCATCTGGGAAATGGCGTATCGCAGCCTTTCTGGACCCGCACTTGAGATATGCCCATTTCGAATCAGAACTGGCTTATCTGGATCTGTTTCAGACCAGCAGCAAAATATTCAAACGCGATTATCAGGCCGGTCACAAGCTGGAAGACGATTATCATCAGGTTCGCAAACCGATTTACCAGCTTTACCCAATGATTCATCACGTTCAACACTTCGGGAAGCAATACATCACGCCTCTTTTGCGGGTCGCCGAACGGGTCTGTTCGGTGGTCTAAAAAGAGTTGACAGATCAAGCATGGGACGGAACAGGGGCATCAAGTACCGGGGCAGGTTTAACAGCCTCCTTGATTTCCTTGTCGCAACCGGTAATAATCAAGCTGCTCAACAGACAAACGCCGATGAAAATCCTTGTCATCAATCCTCCCGTTGATTTTGTATTGACCGTGTAACACGTTCAATCGAGGCGTTTATCCTACAGACAATTCCGGTTCTTTAAAACTCAATACAGGTGATTTGTGTCTATTACACCGGGAAAAAATCATTCCGATCGTGTATTGGCAGTTCGAGAAATGTTGTCGATCGCGGTCCCCACCATTCTACAGATGGCGTCGTATACGGTTCAGCAGTTTACGGACATCCTGATGCTCAGTCGTGTAGGTGACGTGCACGCGACCGCAGCCGGGACCGGGGGCATCGTGACCTTCTGCTTCATCAGTTTCGGGTTCGGAATCCTGATGCTGGTTAACGCCATGGTCGGTCAGGCGTTCGGGGCGGGTCGATTCAAAGAATGTGGCCAACATTTATGGCAGGGAATCTGGATGGCGTTGTTGTATGCGGGGATCTTTACGCCATTTTTACTCTTGGGGAAATGGGTATTCGAGTGGTTCGATCACCCCCAGGAATTGCAGCAGCTTGAGACGGTCTATTTTGAGATTCTGATGCTGTTTCTGGGTGTGAAAATGTTGGCAGGGGCGGTCGGTCAATTTTTACTGGCCATCGACCGTCCGAACATCGTGCTGTTGTCCGCAGTCAGCGGGGTGTTGGTCAACATCGTTGTGAACTACGTGTTGATCTACGGTCACTTCGGTTTCCCCGCCATGGGTATCGCTGGGGCAGCTTGGGGGACCAACATCGGTGTTTGCGTCGAGCTGTTGATCCTCTGTAGCGTGGCGTTCGGTGCAAAAGTCCGATCCGTCTATAACACCTCCGACTGGTCGTTTGACCGGAAAAAGTTCACTGAACTGTTTCGCACCGGGTTGCCTAGCGGGTTTCAAGTAACCGGGGATGTGTTGGCTTGGACCATTTTCCTGGTAGGCGTCATGGGTCTGTACGGTCCGGAGGCGCTGGCGGCTAACAATTACATGATCCAGTACATGAAAGTCAGTTTCATGCCTGCGTTCGGTTTCGGGACGGCTGTTTCCGTGTTGGTGGCTCGTTATGTCGGAGCACAAAAGCCGGACGTGGCGCGTCATCGGGCCTGGCTCGGATTTCAAATGGCTGCGATTTATATGATCCTTTGTGGGTTGGGTTTCGTATTGATTTCTGAATGGTTGATGAAGGTATTCACCGAAGACCCGCAGATCATTCGGATCGGTCAGTTGTTATTCGTTTTCTGCGCGATTTATCAGTTGTTCGATGCGATGTTCATCATTTACAGCAACGCATTACGAGGGGTCAAGGACACTTTTTGGCCTTCGGTCGTACAGATAAGCTTGTGTTGGTCAATGGTCGTGGGAGGGGGTTGGCTGTTAGCCTTTTATAAACCCGAATGGGGAGTGGGCGGACCGTGGACTCTGGGCACTCTTTACGGAGTGATTCTGGGTCTTTACCTGATGTTGCGGTTTCATTACGGTCGTTGGCAGGAGGTCAAAACGGATCCGGTGTCGGCCCGGGTTGATCTATTGACCGTGGCTGCGGTGGAACCGCTCGGAAAATGACGGAGCTGTTTTAGCCGACCGTCGATCGTGCCGGTCGAGCACCATCGGCAGAAGCGATATGGGTTGTGGGTTGGACAAAATAATGCACGTTATCAGCAGCCCTGCGGATGAACTGAGCTACCCCCGCGCCGACACGGATGCGTATTTGCGGGACCCGTACCGTTTTCAGGTCATACAACCGATCGGCGGGATACGTTTCGACCGCAAAAATTTCGATGTCTTCCCAGGGGATCAGGATCGGATCGTGTCCGAACCGGAAAGGGATCATCGGATGAATATACAGTCCGTCCACCGTCAACCGCATGCTGATGATCCACCGATAACGACAACGGGAAGGCATCAGGGTCAGGCTTTGCCATCGTCGGGGAAGCGCATCCTGACGAGGTGGGGTCGTGTACACAGCGGCAAGACGCGTCCACCCCCCGCGTCGGGCGCGATAAATCCACAGGACCGCCCAGCCACTGATCAGAAAAATGATAGTCGCGATCAGGGTAATGAGTGATGAAAGCGTATTGTCATCCATGACGCACCTGCGTACCGCCTGAACGATACATTTAAACGCATGGACAGGTCGGTCGTCAAACAAAACCCCTGAGAATGAAAATCCATGACAGGGGATTTAACGACGAAGTCCCTGACGGGTATTACAGGTGCAACAGAAAGTGGTTTGATGATAACCCGGGACACAGACTCGCAGGATCAGCCATCACAAACGACCGAAGTTCCGTCGGGGATGACCGGATCTCGACGCGGGGGTGGATTGCTTTTCCAAACGGCATCGTGGGGTCTGTGTTCGGTTTTACTGTTGTGGTTGACGGTCGGAATTTTCATGCGCAACAATCATTTTCCGGTGATGTATCACCCGGACGAATGGACCAAAGCGCAGCAGATACTGCAGGACGAACGGAACTTCAATCACCCACAATTGATGTTGGAGTTTGCTCAATGGTTGATGCGTCAACGAGGCTTGGAGCCGCGCCTGCTGAATCGGGATGAGGTCGTGTTCCAGGGTAGAGACTCTTCGGGTGTTTTGGCGGCGGTAGCGGTGGTGTTGCTGGGGTGGGCGGGTTTTGTGATCGCCGGGTGGAAGGGGTTTGTGCTGACAGGATTGGTGTCAGCGTTGTGTCCTCAATTGCTGGCTCATGCGAGGTATTTTAAGGAAGAGCCCTCCCTCTGTCTGGGCGTTGCAGCCGTGATCCTGGTAGGGGCGATGATGTGTCGGTGGAGACATTGGGCATGGCAGGTCGTGCTTTCGGGATTGATGGGCAGTGCTGTGGCGTTGGCAGCGTCGGGGAAGTATGCCGGGATCGTCATGATCGTTCCTGCGGTGGTGCTGGTGCTGATTTTGAATATGCGTCGGTGGTATCTGATCCCGGTTTTTCTGGTGTTGTCGTCTTTGGCGGGGTGGGAAACCTGGAAACAGGTCAACTGGCGTGCGGTCGAAGATTGGGACAGTTTTGTTGAAGGTTTTCGCAGGGAATCAGAACACGCAACCACCCATCACACCAGTGTGACATTATCCCGTCCGACGGCCTATTTTGTGGATCTGATGTGGCAGGACACCATGGGACACATCAAGATCCTAGCGGTTCTTGTCCCGGTGGCCTGGTTGTTGGTCCGTCGACGAAGGGGTACTTCAGACCCCCTGTTGACGTTTTCAATCTGGTTGGGTCTGACCGTAGGGATATATGCCTTTGGAGTGTCGTTGAGCGTTATCCCTTTTTATCGTTACATCCTTCCCTCGACGTTGTTGTTGTATGTGTTCGGGGCATTGGGGATTGTTCTCTGGGTGAGAATGATCGAATCACGACCCCTGCGTCATTTGGTCACAGCGTCCGCGATCATTCTCCTAGCCGTCTTGCAGGCGAATCGTGTGAAGGATTTTGATCGTCAGTTCCTCGACGACAGCCGTGACGCTCTGGTCCGGTGGGTTCGTGATAATCTTCCCCCGGGTACATTGATCATAGCCGATGGTTATACCGAATTGAATCGATCCCCCCGCAACTGGACCCCTGCGCGGGTCATTCGTCCTCAGTTTGCGCCTGATGCCGGTTCGATACCGGATTTGGTTTCGCGGGGCGTGCAATACGTCATCATCGCCAGCTCGAGTTATGACCGTTTTTTATCTCCGCACACCCGTGCTGCCTCCGGTGAAGAGGCCGACTTTTTTCGCAGGAAAGCTTTTTATGAACAGTTGTTTGCGAATTATCCGATCGTCTGGAAACAACAGGCCCGGTATCCTATGCATACGTTCACCAATCCGGATATTTTCGTATTCCGGATCTCCACTCCCGGTTGACGGATGTTGGGGGGAACTATTTCGGTACTGGAAAGCACATTTTCTGTCGATATCTTAAGCGGATTGTAACTTGTGGAGATGAACTTCATGGCTCGTGAACGGGTGATCGTCGTTGGCGCGGGGGGTATCGCTGATGCGTGGTTTCCAGCGATCAAAAAGCAGGACCTACAGGTCGCAGCAGTAGTCGATCTGAAAAAAGAAGCAGCGTTGGCCCGGATCGACAAGTATCAGCTCAGTGGGACCGTCGCGTATGACGATCCTCAAAAGGCATTTCGTGAAGTTCAGGCCGACTTCGTTCTGGACCTGACCATTCCCGATGCGCACTGCGACATCACCTGTAGTGCCCCTCGAGGCCGGGTTTCCTGTGATCGGGGAAAAACCAATGGCTTCGACCCTTGATCAGGCGCGAAAAATGGTCCGGACCGCCGAAAAGACCGGGAAACTTTACATGGTCAGCCAGTCGCGTCGATGGAACGGGATTCATACCGCCATTGCCCGGTCGATTCAGCAAGACGTTGTCGGGACATTGACCACCCTGAACTGTGATTTTTACATCGGTGCCCATTTCGGGGGATTTCGTGACCAGATGCCAAGTCCTCTGATTCTGGACATGGCGATTCACCATTTTGACATGGCCCGAATGTTTTGTGTCCAGAAACCTCTGAGCGTTTATGCCGAAGAGTTCAACCCGGTTGGAAGCTGGTATAAAGGTGCCCCTGCAGCCAATGTCCTGTTTGAAATGACCGAGAATATCCGTTTTTCCTACCGTGGATCGTGGTGTGCCGAAGGGTGCCACACCGGCTGGGACGGGGACTGGCGAATCATCGGCGACAAGGGAACCCTTGTTTACACCGACAGCAAAAACATCCGATGTCAGGTCGTTGCCGGTCCGGAAGGTTTTCACCGTCCTCTGAACACCGTTCCCATCACGCCTGATCCTTTGCAGGCCGTTGGAATGGAAGGGGCGCTGTGCGAAATGTTGCGATTTATTCGTACCGGACAAATCCCCCAAACCGAGTGTCACGATAACATTCAGAGCTTTTCGATGGTGGTGGCTGCGTTGGAAAGCATCAGGACCGGTCAGCGGGTCCGGCTCAGTGATATGTGATGCGTTTGGGCACCGGTGGTTCATTTTTCGCCGGCTGTAGACTCACAAACCTCTTGTCGTGCGTGTACAATGGTTGTCTTATGGATGTTCTACATATCGGACCGTTTCAGATCCACAACCGGTTGTTCGTCGGAACCGGGAAATATGCTTCGTATGAACTAATGCAACAAGCCTTGGATGCTAGTGAATGTCAGGTCGTGACCGTGGCGGTGCGTCGAGAACGTCTGATCGATGCGCAAGGCAAGTCATTGTTAGATTATCTGGACCTGTCGCGTTACATCATCTTACCCAACACAGCCGGTTGTTTTACGGCCGAGGATGCGGTCCGGGTTGCCTTGCTCGGACGAGATTTGCTTCAAAAACAAAACAACCCCGGTGCCAACTGGGTCAAGCTCGAAGTCCTGGGAGACAAAAAGACACTTCTGCCGGATCCGGTCGGTACGATCCAAGCCACCCGAGAACTGGTCAAAGAGGGTTTTACGGTTTTGGCATACACGTCGGACGACCCTCGGAGTGCGGTTCGGATTAAAGAAGCCGGAGCCTCATCGGTCATGCCTGCCGGTTCCCCGATCGGAAGCGGTCAAGGCGTGCTTAATCCCCTAAACATTTCCCTTTGTCTGGAACTGCTGAAAGAAAACGACCCGGATTATCCGGTGATCGTCGATGCCGGCGTCGGGTGCGCGTCGGACGTGTCGATCGCGATGGAACTGGGTGCCGATGGGGTTTTGCTCAATACCGGAATCGCCCACGCCAAAGACCCGGTCCAAATGGCTCGGGCGATGGCACTAGCTTTGCAAGCAGGATTTTTAAGTGCCCGGTCAGGCCGAATCCCCAAAAAGCGCTACGCCACCGCCTCAAGTCCGTTTGAAGGCGTCATTAGCTATATCCCCGGTGAATAATTCCTCAACGACCTCCCCGATTCCATCAATTTCTGGAGTGCTTCTAATTTGAATCGACTCTTTGACCGACCTGCGACAAAAATTCATATTCAGCCTGGACAATACGTCTGGTCTGTTCCCCAAGGATCGTTAAACTTCGACGATAGAGTTCAAAACGACCGTTGTTTTACGAGAAGGCACCATGATTCATCCTTGGCACGACGTCACCCCGGGAGAACACATTCCCCAGGAGTTTAACGCCGTTATCGAGATCCCTTTCGGTTCCAGCGTCAAATACGAGCTGGACAAAAGCAGCGGACTGATCAAGCTCGACCGCGTGCTGTTTTCCGCTGTCTTTTACCCGGCCAACTATGGGTTTATTCCTCAAACCCTCGCAGAGGATGATGACCCGCTGGACGTGCTGGTCTTTTGTCAGGAAACCGTCGTTCCCTTGACCCTCATGCACGCCCGAACCATTGGATTGATGACCATGATCGACGGTGGGAAAAAGGACCATAAAATCATCGCCGTCGCGACCGAAGACCCGGAGTACAACAGTTACCGCGAAGCCAGTGAAATGCCCCCGCACCGTCTTCAGATGCTCCGACGGTTTTTCCTGGACTACAAACACCTCGAAGGCAAATCCGTAGAAGTCGAAGAGATCCAAAGCGCCCAAGCCGCCTACCCGGTGATCGAAGACGCCTTGGCCCGTTATTCGCGTCAGCGTCGAAAAGGGTTCAAAGCCTAGCCCGCAGGGTCTGATTTCACTTGCAAGTGTGCAAGTGCTCTATCCCGGCAATTCAACAGACGACTTCACCAGGACCCAGGCATGAGAATCAGGGTCAAACTTTTCATAGGACGAACTGGAATACAGATCCAGTAACTTCCGAGAGATCTGGATCGTCCGATCCTTTTGTGGTGGGAAAAATCCCGGGGGCAACCGTGAAGGGACTAGACAACGCGGGCAACCATCCCTGCAGTCGCATTTTTCGACGATCCGAATAGCCGTCCTGAGGATCCTCGGCCAAACTTTCAGAGCTTTTTCGGTTACACCGATACCCCCGGGAACGGTTTCATACAGATACACAGTGGGTAGGGTTTTGTTGTTAGTAAACGTGCAGAGGTCATGTCTGTCGCAGGGAATGATAAAAGGCGCCCCGATCCGGAAAAGTTGTTCTACGCCGAAGAGGTCCTGTAGAATATTATCCACGGACTCACCATTCAAAAATTTCGAGGCGTCACTGATTCCTAACCAGAATCCTCGGACATTCAATGTCCGGTTCGGGGTCGACGGGTTTCGATCTTCGTTGATCACTTCCCCTGAGTATGTATTGATCAATTTAAAACCCCCGAAGTTTTCAAAGACCGCTAGCTTACCGTAATAGACCGCGAGGTTTTCACTGAAGCGAAACCCATCTAAAACTTCATCGACGGTCACCTGTGTCCAGAAGATGCCTTCGGTATGAAGATCAGGGTCTGCATCCTCCAGACACACTTCGTGAGTCCCGTGGGTCGTCACTTCATATGACTTTCCCAGATGATTGTAGATCGCTCCGAGATAAGCCTCGCGGAACAGATGCGTATCCGAAATCTCTCCGATCTCCTTCCCTTTATACTTTAGTTGATAGGTTATCCCCGAAGCCCCGCGCAGACTTAATCGTGAATATTTAGGAGGGTGAGTGACAAACGGTTTCTTCCCGTTTAAGGACTTACGGGCATAATCGAAAAAGGGTTGACCAAGATGATCGATCAGCTCTGCTTGGGGTTCACCCCCACATTCGTGCAAAAGGTAGGGAAGGTGTTTGTACATCAGTTCTTCGTTATCAGTACCGATCAGAATCTCGTCGAGGGGTTTATTCAGGAATGCATCGATGTTGTTGGCAAAAAACTGATCGAAAGGATTGTTCCAAGCATAGAAAAGCACATAGGCTCTTTTATCCCAGCGCCGACCGACACGTCCTATCCGTTGCCAAGCCGAAAAGACGCTGTCGGGAAATCCCGCTAGGATGCAAACATCCAATCGACCTATATCGATACCGATTTCCAAGGCATTGGTCGAAAAGACGGCTTTGTAAGAACCATCCCGCATCCCGTCCTCGATCTCCCGACGGTCTTCAGCACTATATCCGCTACGGTATGGGACGATTGTCTTAGGATCGATGTTATATTTCTCTGCTTCCCGTTTTGCCTCGATAGCGACCTTTTCCGCGAAAGTCCGAGACGGACAAAAGATCAGCGTGTTCAAACCCTGGGACACGCAAGCCAACGCGGCCCTTTTGATTCTCAACCGATAGATGTCATAAAACCTATGGTTCGGAATATTCGGATTGACAAAAACTAGATGACGCTCGGGGCGGAGAGCTGTTGTACTTTTCACCAAGGCACACTGTCTGCCCGTGAGTCGTAAGGCATGCTCTTCCGCATTTCCACAAGTCGCCGTTGCCAGAACGAGTTGAGGACGAACACTCATCTGGCCGAGTTTCGCAAAGAACCGTCTTAAAAGCAGAGCGACATTGGTTCCAAAAAATCCCCGGTACTCGTGGATCTCGTCCAGAATGACGATTTTGAGTTTCGATAAAAACGAGCTCCATTGCTCCTCCCCGCCGAGAAAACTGGCGTGTAGCATCTCGGGATTGGTAAATAAAACTGCGGGGGGACACTTTTTCAGCAGCTTTCGATATTCGTCTTCGAGATCACCATCAAATACCCAGGATCCCAGAGGACGCTCTCCCTCCGTGACAAGAGCTTCAGCAAGCTCGTTGAATTGGCGACGTTGGTCTTGCGACAAGGCTTTCATCGGATGGATCATCAACGCATGGGCTTGGGGGTCTTTCAATAACGTATCCACTAAGGGGATATTGAAACACAACGTTTTACCGCTCGCGGTCGGAGACTCTAGCACCACATCCTTACCCGATCTGATGTACTCGATGGCTTCTGCCTGATGTGAGTAAAGACGGGAGATATTCATTCTCGCCAAGGCTTTACGAATTGCCGACGGCAATCCTTCTAGATAATTGTCCGGAGCAAATTGGGGTGGAATACGCTCCAGCATCCGTGTCTGTACGGTGTCACCCTCGGCTTGTTCCTCTGTCTTTAGATCCCTCAGTGCGTCGAATTGACGTAGAGTGTTCAATAAATCTTCAACACCGTTCTCGGTAGTTTTGAATGAATCAGATGTCATGATTCACCTAGATCTTCGGATTTTATTCGATCTGTTGCTTTTCTATTCTTCTTTTCGGTTGGAAACAAATCGTCGAACGTGCCTGATTTTAAGGTGTGTACTTGTTGATCACAACGAAATTTTTAGGATTCGTTTCACGGAGCATTGGTATCGGGAAGTGCGATCCTCCTAGTAGACCGTCTTTCGAATCGGTAGTTGTGCGCCTCGATCGTCATAAACATAGTTTTCAATGTTGACGACCAACGGAGTATGACGCATCGGGGTCGCCTTTCCACAGCCGGATGAAAGACTGCTCAAGCGACCCTGGGGCTTTGTCGCTACTGGCTTTGAGCAGAGGTTCTACGCGTCAAAGCGACCATGGTCATGATGTGGGGAAAGGACGGACGTATTTCACAGCGTGTTAGGGGTTCTGAGTGATTTCCCAGAGTTGAAAAGCGGTATCGCGGTCGCGTAGGGGTTGGCGGAGTTCTCGCGGGCCTCGATGACGTGAGGGCGGGGTTTCGGGACGGATCCGGGGGATGTTCCACCAAGCGACGGGGATTGCTCGAAGCGACGAATCGTTGACTCGGATAATGTGACGTTTGATGAAATCAGGCGGATTCTTCTGAACGAGTTCTCGATAATCGACAGCCGGCTGAGAACTCAGCGAACTGAGGACAAAGACCCGACGACGGTTTTCCAAAGCATCGCGGATGGATTGGTGGGCTTGTTCGGTCAAAGCCTGTTGATCGAAGTTTTTCAGGATTTGCTGCAGTTGTTGTCCACGGACAGGGTCCACGAGGACGGGGTCCTCGGTGGATTGGCTGGGACGGGTGTCGATCCATCGTTTGTCGAAGGTTTGTCCGGTGAAGCAGATCAGGTTGGTAGCGAATTGGAGGTGATGAAGCAGGGCCTGGTTGGGGCAGATCAGGACCGAGTGATCAGGAACAATATATCTGACGAGGGTGTAGGTCATTTCCTGGTTGAAACGACTCATCGCGTCACGTTCGAGGTTTCGCAGGCTTCGATGGGTTTGGAATGCGGTACAGATGAAGGTGAGGATGCCGGCAGCCAGGGTGGGGACGATGGATTTTTTCAAAAAAATCGCGGCTGACAACGCGGCGCCCCAGGCACTGAGCATGACCAGCAGGAGTATGAAAATCTCGCGATTGTAGCGGTGTTCAAAGGTGGAGTAGGTTTCGGGAGGATGAAGATACTGTTTGACGGGGGTAAACCAGGGTCGTTCCGAGGCTTGGGATTCTGCGGAACGGGTCAGATTGGGTAGATCGAGTCGGATCGCAAAATGTCCCAGGATTCCTGCGGAAAGTCCTCCAAAGGTCAAGACCAGAAGAAGCAGATAGACCGGGATAGAGACCGGTTCTTTCGGTAACAGGTCACGAATGTGGGCAATCAACCAGAACGCCGCGATGACCATCCCGGGAAGGGCAGTGATCACAAACCGAAGATACCCCAGAGTATCCGGTGCCCAGTAGTAAAACATGTAAAGCGTCAGACAAGGTCCGATCCACAGACAGAAAAATACAGCGATTTTCGGTTTCCACCAGAACATGGTGACCAACCCAGCCACGGCCACCGGAAACAGGAAAAACAGTCCGTTCTCATTCAGTTGTCGGAGCAGCGTCGACCAATTGTCGGTAAAAAAGGCCCATGAGAATCCGGTCGATTCGTTGGTGACGTCGTAAGCAGTCCAGGTGCCGATGTCGATCCGGTTGTAGATCAACAATAACAGGACCGGAAGCATCCAAGCAGCGATCAAAATGACCGATTCGATCCAGGTCTTTTTGCAGGACCAGCGGATTTTTGTGGCTACTACCCACAACAGAGGAAGGATCAGTGCGGCTTCGGTGTATCGAATCGTTGCGGCATATCCTGTCAGCAACCCCCCGACCAGCGCCCATCCCCAACCACCGTGTTTCCACCATCGGATCACACAGATCATCCCCCAAACACAACAAAAAAGGGTTGTGGCATGGCTGTTGGGATTGTTGGCGCACCAGTTGATGATAGGACTGGTCATTATCACGAGCATGCCCAGAACGGCAGGAAAGGAGGTCGTGAACAGTCTTGCCAGAAAATACACCCCCAGCATAGATAAACTCATGGTCAGCGGGGAGATCAGGTGCGCGAGAACAACGCCCTTTTCGTGTCCACCGATCCACATCGCCACTGCGTATAAAAAGGGTAAACCCAGAGGATACTTGGGATAAAAGGTTTGGGGGTCGTTTTTACCGCTGACCCCACATGTCCCCGACGAACTGATGGGGATCAAACTCCTGAGGATGACCGATTCGGACGGGCTTCTGGGCCATCGAGAGGGTTTGGGCAAACATTTTCCCACCTACCAGATACCCGTTTTGGTCCACACCCGGGTGGGAAGGGGTCCAATAATGAAAAAGGACCACCCCGTAACCGATCGCCAGGCAGATCGCCAATCCACTGAAGATCAGTCGTTTGAACGTTGTTTCAGGAGGGAACTCCGGTACGGGACCGGTACCGGAAACACCTTCAACCTTGGAACCCGACGTATCCGAGATCAATTGAGCACCGGCGGTAGACATGTTTACAAAAGTCTACCACCGAAACACCCGTGCGTTGCACGAACCCAGTGTTAAAACCGGATGAAAGTCAATCCCACCGGAATACGCCTTTCCGCCAGGCGTACGTATAAGCCACCATGAGAATCGCTATGAAAACGATTATCTGGATCAGTAACAGCGATCCGTGATCGGTGTTTAGTGAATACCACGCCAGGAGACTGGCCCAGGGAAACAAGAAAACGATTCCCACATCGAACACCAGATAAATCATGGCCACGATGTAAAATCGGACGTTGAATCGTCGACGGGTGTCGCCGACGGGGTTCATCCCGGATTCATAAGGGGTGCTTTTGCCCGGTCCTGTACGCGAAGGACCGATGATCAGCGACAACACGACGGTCGTTACTGCAAACCCCAGTCCGACCAGAATCATAATCGCCACGGGCGCCCAAGCCAATCGGGGGGCAGAAGCAAGTTCGGCAAGGAAATAGGGAGTCTCTGTCACGATAACCAGTTTAGGCAAGTGGGGCCCGGATGCAACTTCGGGTCGGAGGTCTTGTATTCAAACGTCATCGGGCATCAGGAAGCGACATGTTGAACACGGACCGGGTCTGCTCGAGACGATATTGTTGAAGTTTTCGGGATAAATCCGGGTCTTGCAACGCCAAGATACTGATGGCCAGGAGGGCAGCGTTTTTGGCGCCTGCTTCCCCGATGGCCAGTGTTCCCACCGGAACCCCTGCAGGCATCTGAACGATCGACAACAGACTGTCTATTCCTGACAGGGCCTTGGACTGAACCGGAACTCCCAGGACGGGTAAGTGGGTTTTGCTGGCGCACATTCCGGGAAGGTGAGCTGCCCCGCCTGCTCCGGCGATGATCACCCGAATTCCTCGATCCGCGGCTTCTGAAGCATACTGAAACAACAGATCCGGGGTCCGGTGAGCGGAAACGATCCGACATTCGTGAGCTACCCCGAACTGGATGAGCAGTTGATCCGCATGTTTCATCGTTTCCCAGTCCGACTGACTTCCCATGATAATCCCGACAAGTGGTTGCATACGGATCATTCTATGTCGAACCCGTCCCGAATGGCAGTTCAGAAGTATCGGTGCGACGTGAACGAGTCGACACGGGGAGATCCCAAAACCAAAGTGCGATATGAAAATAACTTTTACGAAAATAACTTTGCAGATTAAAGCATCTAAGGTAGTTTATTACCTATGTCCGATCCAACAGGGATACAGTTTGATCCGGTTATTACCAACCCCGGTCGATTGACCATTCTAACTGCTTTGTGCAGCAAAGCATCCTTGGATTTTGTCACCCTCCGCCGAGTCACAGGTATGACGGACGGAAATCTGACCACTCACCTCCGGAAATTGGCTTCGATGGGGTTTGTCCGGATCGATAAAACCGTTCGATCGGGTAAAAGAATGACTTCGATTACTTTGAACCGACAAAGGCTACGAAGCGGTTTTGCATCATCGCGATTGTCTGAATCGGGCATTGACCATCCCATCGATCCAGACGCCCGTCTCTGAGACGTCCGCGCCTGAACCTCATGAACAGGGTGCCTGGATCGACTAACACCCTTTGGTCTATCGGATGGTCGGACAACCGGGTTGGGGAAAAGTCGTCGGGCACACAGACCCTCCGATCCGTGTGCCCGCGTGGAAAGAAAGAATGTTTTGGAGTGACGGGTTATTTGGCCAGCGATTTGACGGCGTTTTGGATCCCGTCCGAACCCAGACCCTGATAAGGCATCTGTTCCCACAACCCGCCGCAGCCTTCTAGATGAGTCCCGATATGGTTGTACTTACCACAGAACCCGTACTTCAAAAGCGCCGAGCCGAATCGTGAACCCAAACCCGTTTTGACATTAAACCCTTCAGCCACCAGTACGAAAGGCGCTTTAGCCAGACGTTTCATCATCTGATCATCCAGGACGTTGAGGGTCGGTTTATTGACCAGCCCGACCTTGATCCCGGATTCATTCAGGTTCAAGACCGCGTCCCAGGCGCGATAGAGGGTTTCGCCAAAAGCAACGACGTACCCTCCACCGTTGGAGTCCTTGATCAGATCATCTTTCCCGGGAGTAAAGGGTTTGTCCTTAAAGAACGGTTGACCGGATTCATCGAGGATATCGGGGACCGGTGCGCGGGTAGAGAAGATGAACCGAAGTCCCGGATCGTTGAAGACGGTTTTGACACAAGCGGCAAACTGGTGTTGGTCGGCAGGGAAATAAAGTCGGGTATTGTCCGGTCCGTGCTCGGTATCGAGTCCGCCGTCGGCAAAAAGAGAATTGATTCCGAAATGGCAGGTGTTGTCGGCCATGTCGTCTACACCGGAGTGTGAAAAATGGGCCAATACGTTGGCCTGATTCAGCCTGGCCATGGTGATTTCGCTGATGCACATTTCCAGAAACGCCGAGAAGGTGGCGTAAATACCTTGTCGACCTTTTTCGAAACCGAACCCGGAGGCGGCGGCGTAATTGCCACGTTCCATGATCCCCGCGCGGACGAAAATTTCCGGAAACTTTTTACGGATATGATGTAACCCGCAGGACCCTTCGAGGTCGTTATCAAAGACCCGAACCTTGGCGAGTCTTTCTTCGGGGGACATTTTTTCCAGAATTTCGTTGATGATTTTCCCGAAATCATCCCGGTTTTTGCCCACCCCTGAGCTACCTTTGAATGTCAGGGGGGATTTGGACGGTTTGGCGTTTTTGAGCATGTCGATGGCGGATTGATATCCGCCTCGTTTTTCCAGGTACTTGATGGCCACTTCGGCTTTGAGGACCTCGTGAGCGTGGGGGTGTCCTTCGGCTCCTTCGATTCCCGGCGCCATCGGACGTTTGATCACCAAGGCATACGCACCGTCGGTACGGAAGGCCCGGGCAAGATCGGTGTACAACGCTTCGAAGTCTTCGCCCATGACCGTTTCGACTTTCATCCCGTGTCCCGACAGGGTACGGGTCAGGTCATAACCGGGCATGTATTCGTTGGGGTGTCCCGCGATGGTAACATTGTTGTCATCGACCAGAAGTTTGACGTTCAGATTGTTAGCGACGCACAATCGGGCTGCCTCGGCATTGTCTCCTTCCATTTGAGAACCGTCTGAACCAAGGACGATCACACTTTTTTCCCGGATTGGCCATCGCGACACCGTTGGCCATGGCCCAGACGTGCCCGAGTCGTCCGGAGGAAAACTTCACACCGGGTGTGAAACCGCGTTCGGGATGTCCGGGGAGGTGGTGATGGGCTTGGCGGTAATGAAGCAACTTTTCGGCCGGCATGTGACCTTCGAGGACCGAAAGCAGATATTGTGTAGCCACCCGATGACCGGCTTCGTCAAAAAAGATCGGAACGATGGGCGCACCGGCTTCGATAAAGGCGCGGAGGATGCAGACTTCGGGGACTGTGTCATAAGCCCCACCGGTATGTCCGGAAAGCCCCTTGGCACCGGCCAAAGCGGTGAAAAAGACGATGGCGTCCCGACACAATTGGATGTTGTGTTTCAGATCCGCAAGTTGTTCGGGAGTGAGTTTCTCGACCTTGGGGTCCAGTTTCAACGGTTTGAGTTTCGACAGATCGATCGGAAATTGTTCGCTCATAGGATCGGACACTATCTGCGCGATCGGGGTGTTATGCAAGATGTATCCGATTTTATTGACCAGTCGCGACCCGCGTACGCGCAACACCTCAATGCGACAAAATGGGGTTCGGATCCTTAATTCCAGTCCGAATTTCAGGGTTCGACACAATCTTCAACAACATCCGCGCAACAACGGTGTCTATATGGAGGCATTGGTGTTTATGAAAGTAATGATGATTCTTCTGGTTCTGGTATCCCGGGTATTGGCTGACGAACCGACCTGGGACGGAGCGACACTGACGATTGAGAAAAACGGTAAAGTACAACGGTACAAGCTCGTTTCTGCACCTGATGAGGTTTCGCCAGCGACGCAAACGACTTTTCATATCCGGTCGGTCGATCCGACGGTCCCGGCTTTGGTTACGGTCAATGGTCTGGACCTCGGACTGGATCTGCTGACCACCGAGTTTGAATGGGACTTTGGGGACCCCCGGTTCGGACAGCAACCGACTAGTCGGGTTTGTCGCAGGACACGTCTACGACAAACCCGGGGACTATTTGATCACGTTGCGAGCCACTTCGTCACAGGGTGAAGTTACGACATGGACCCAGACCGTTCGGATCCAACCCGATACACGAAAAGTTGTTTACCTCAGCAACCAAGGTTCGGACGACAATGACGGGACCGTGCACAGGCCGATGAAAAGCCTGCAGATCGTCGGGTCACGGTTCGATCAGGACGTTCAGATTCTTCTGAAACGGGGGGAGACGTTCGACGTGTCGGGAACTTTTTTGTTCCCGCGTCAACGGGTTCTGATCAGCGCTTACGGTGACCCGAATCTTCCGCTTCCGGTGATCCGATATGTCGGAGAAAAACCGATAGAGGCGTTGATCCGTTGTTCAGACCAGACGGTCGGACTCGTGGTCGAACAGGTCGCGTTTGATTCCGCGGTCGGAAACGATCCCAACGCAGGATTTTTGCCTCATTGCATCGTGGCAGGGGGAAAACAGATCGTGATTCGGGAGGTGACGTTTCAGAATGTTAGCTACGCGGTTAACGGAAACGCCCGTCCTGAGGGTGTCATGATCCAGAGATGTAAAGTCCCCAACGAGGACGGATTGCGACGTTATTTTACTTGGATCGAAGGGACCGACTGGATCATTCTGAATAATCAGGTCAACAACAGCACGTTCGAACATTGCATCCGAGGAAGACAGTACAGCCGGTTGTTGATCCAGGGAAATGACCTAGCAAACATTGCCGTACTGAGTTCAAGGACATAGCCAAAAACGCGATCAACCTTCAGGCAGGAGAATACGTCCATGTACGGGAAAAACACTTTCCGTGGGCCTAGTTCGATTGGTCCGTTGGGAAAGACCGATGGGTTGAAAATCAAATCAGACCGGTCCCGTTGTTATGTCGTGGAGAAGAATACATTTTTGGGTGCCCCGCTCGAGGTCCAGCACGGGATTTCGGGACGTGATGATTCGTGGAAACAGGTTTGAAGTGGAAAACGGACGATGCATCATCATTGACGGGTTTGATCCACAATACGAACGTGGTGTGAAAAACATAATGATTGTTGAAAACACCGGGAAAAATCCGGGTCAGACCGGTGGATTTCTGCTCGTGACCGGAAAGGTGGACGGAATCAGTCTGTTACGAAATACGTATGTTTCGCCGGGGCTCAGACCCGGTGTTTCGCAGACCGCCAACGTGTATGTTGCGGACCAGGACCTGTCGGGATTTCGGACGATCGAATCCAACACTTGGTCGTTAGGTCGTCCGACCTCGTTTGCCCAAGGTGGGGTCATGTACGTCTGGCCGAGCTGGTCGGATCGACGGGGGTATCTTGACCCTTCGGAATGGACCCGAGATCCGAAGGTCAAGGGGGACGTGTTTCGATAAAATCATCGGGTATACTTTACCGACGTAAAAGCTAAAATCTCTTTATCACGGAGGCGTATCTGATGAATGAACTGACCCGACGAGAGGCGATCGGATTAACGGTAATGGCCACCGCTGCGTGTACGTGTTGCGCGTTGGGCGCGGAGGATTCCAAGGAATTCTCTTCGGATGATAAAAAAGCCCGGAAAAACGACGCCACCGAAACAGTTTTCGATCGGAAAGCTGTCGGATTATCCTCAGTCGGGATTTTATGACAATTTCAGACCCAACCGAGTGATGATCAGCCGACTGGAAGACCGACTGGTGGTCATGAGTGCGATTTGTACGCACAAATCGTGCGTACTTCGCAAACAGGATAAGAAAGTGTTGAGATGTCCTTGTCACAAGAGTTTTTTCAGCGAGTATGGAACCCCCACCGAAGGACCAGCCAAAATTGCTTTGCCCCGTTACGCAGTGACCTTGGCAGAGGACGGAACGATTCAAGTGGATACCACCCAAAGTTTCGGTGAACAAGACTGGGACAACCCCAAAGCCTTCATTCCGTTGACCAAGACCTGATCATCTCACGGGTGATCAATTCTTCTCTTTTAGTTTGGTCCGGGAATCTCCGATTCCCGCCTGTCTGTTTTTTACCAATACCATTCTGTGTTCGACGTTCGACACGGGACCGGGTCACCGATTCAGTTCTGGATTCGCTAGTACACCCCGATTCATCCCGGCTAGACGGTTTTGTCGGGACGGGGTTTTTCGAATCTTGACGAAAGACCGGTTCATTTTGGACCGCATACCAGAATCACCGCAATTTTTTTAAGCGTTTAATTATAAAAGAGTTGTAAAAATATTGCGGAAGAAAGATGGGTTATTTTAACCGATCGGATCCGGCCCCCGCTTGCAAGAAGGAAAAAACGCAAGTGTAGATCCCACTGCGAGTTAATCCGAGTTCTGCGGAACCCGTTCCGGTTTGGTACGCGATGTGCATTAGCAACATAACGGTCTCACTTCTCGATTTAAGGTGGTGAGGTACGGGTGTTTTTAAAAACTCTGACAACACAGCAAATGACAGAACTGGAATCCCCATGTTTGCTATGTATCGGTTTTGCCTGTCCCGGCGGACAGTCCGGACGGAACATACGTGCAAGCCGAGTCAGGCTACCAAGCGTTGGAACTGGCACGGTTCATGCGGTTCGATTTGCTGGTGGTCACGGTCGGGACGTTGAGCATGTCTTTGAACGAGTTTTTGAGACGAATGCGAGAAAGATCTCGGGAAGTGAAGTGGGTCTTGGTGTCTACCCCATGGTCCTCCCCGATTCGCCCGGAAGACGAATTGTTGGCGAGGAGTAACGGCGTGCTGGCGGTTCTGGATCTGGTACAAGGATTGGATGACCTGCTGGAACTCGCTCGTAGTATCCGCAGGCGGTCCGGGTCGTCGTTGGTCTTGAACATGTCTGCGCATGAAGGCGTTTGATCGAGTGTGCAAACCCCTGCTGTACGGTGCAACAGGGTGGAAGAGTTGTGGAGATCTTTTACAGACAGAGAGGTGTGTCATGTCCGTTCAGGATTCCTATGTAAGTCGACGGAGCAAGGATGCAGTGTTCGCACCCAGCAACGAGATCACGATTCTCAAGGCGTTGGCTGCTAAGAAGAACGCGATTCGTCGACTCGAGCGTCAGGGCCGTCGTGCAAAGTTTTCCGCACGAATGAACAAAAATGTGTTTGCTGCCTGAAAGCAACACACAAGGGGTTGGAGACTTGGCACCGGGTGTTTTGCTTTCTGCGGAGGAAGCTCGCCGAGTGCAAGTACGGATTATGAGAGCTGCACACCGGATGTGTCAGCCGGAAAGGTCAGGTATGAATCAGAAGACCACACAAGTGACTCGACCGTCAGATGCTGCGTTCGTGGTCCAAACCAGCTCGACCACGATGCGGTCATCAATCCAGTTCGACGAAACACGTCGAAATCGGATTTCTATTCGTAACCCCAAAGAAGGGTTTGTCATCAGTCTCAAGGACAGTGCTCCGGGAGTCATCCTCATTGGGGTTGCACTAGCCGAAGCCATTTTCGTCGAACCGATCCGATCCATCCGACATAAATTCCGGGGTTCGTGAGAGATTTGACGAATTCCCTCCAACCTGAGCTGGAGTAAAGATGACCCCTGTCGTACGGTTAACCCCGTACGACAGGTTTTTCGAAATCCTCCGATCAGGAACAACCGTCCGAGAAACCCGGTGTATCGACGTGCCTTGTTTTGCGGGGATGCCTGACCACCGGTGAAAATACAACAGTGGAACGATGTCCCATAACGTGTTGCAAGGCCGTTCAGGGACCAGGGCGAGTTTGTTGAGATTGATTCAACAACGCAGAGATCTGATCCCGTAGCAAAGCAGCCTGCTCATAATGTTCCTGCGCGACGGCGCGTTTGAGTTTGCGTTGTAGACGTTCCACCGGTCCGACGGGGATTTTTCTTCGAACTTCGCGGGAAAACCGTTTGAGGACTTTGACTTCTTCGCTATGGTCGAAGGCTTCGGGTTGGCCGAAACGTTCGAAAAAACCCCGGATATCGGACAATCCTTGTTTGATGACGTCCAAGGCTTGGTGATATTTTTGCTGGTTGAGGAGAATAGACGCCTCGGCCCGGGTACGCATCATGAGAATATAAGGTCTGTACTGTTCGAGGAGGAATCGGTCTTGCTCGTCCGTTGCATATTGGTTGCACAAATCCAGAACTCGGAGGTTGCGTGTCGTGTCGCGGACGACGGACGGGAAGTCTCCAAGAACAAAAAACGCGAGATATCGTTGGTAGTACATTGCGGCTTCTTCGCGGAGGTTTTGGCATTCTTCAGGTTTTAACCCGAATCCTTGGGGCGTCCCACCGTATCGTTTTTTGTGATCCGCCAGTCGGTTTTCGTGAAACTCCAGGAGAGATTCAAAACCGTGGGGGCTGAGGCCGTCCGGACGTCCGGTTTCTTCCATCTGCAACAGGCCCAGTTCTACACGCATCTGGAGTTTGGGTCTCCCATCGACCCCGATGATCCGTCGTACGGTGATGGTGCCCGGTTCATATTTCCATCGGGAAAGGATGGGAGAAATATCGAACGAGCCGGGGTCATAAAGAGGTTGATCGTCGGGGTTTGACATCTGTTTGAAAAGTATATCAACCCCGGTGGATCGACGCAGCAGAATCCGTCGTCTACACTTTCGGTATGAACCCGTTGCTATCGTTGCATCAGCAAGCCCGTGCTGAGACACAATTTTATGATCAGATAGAGATCGTCAGCACCTTCGGTTCTCCTCAAGCGGAATATGCTGCAATTCACAAATCGTGTGGGATGATGGATTTACCGTTTCGTAGCGTGGTGGAACTGACCGGTCGGGATCGTCATGTGTTCTTGAATAATCTGATAACCCAGGAAGTCTGGAGCAAGTCGGAAAAACGGGGACTAACCCCCGGTCAGACCTGTTACGCATTTTTGCTGAACCTGAAAGGCCGCGTGGTACTGGATTTGCACGTCATTGAGCTTGACGACCGGACTTGGTTGGAGGTGGACACGCGTCTGGCGCGGATGCTGGCGGAACTGCTTGATAAATATGTATTTAGTGAGCAGGTGCGGATCAATTTGCCCGAACCCGGGTATCACCCGATCGGGCTTCATGGTCCCGGTGCACAAACGATTCTCCGGGAAGAAGGGGTTTTTGAAACCGGAAGGTTAATTGGTCGGGAAGTGGTGGTCTGGCGTAACGATCCGTGCGGCGTGCCGGGGTATCACATCCTTATGCGCTCGGAAGACGCGCCGATGATCTGGAATCATCTTCAGACCAGGTACTCTGTGGAAATCGAACCGGGAAAACGTCGTTTACGACCGATCGGGTGGGCGGCGTTTAACACGTGTCGGATCGAAGCCGGGACACCTTTGTTCGGGATCGATTTTGAATTAGCCGAGCCTTCGGTACCCGGGGTTCGTGAAAAACCGGTCTCCGATGATTCGACCCCAAAAGCACAAGGGGTGTTGCCCGCCGAGACGGGACTTCTGGACCGCGCGGTGAGTTTTACCAAGGGTTGTTATCTGGGTCAGGAAGTGGTTGCGAGGATGTACGCACGAGGTCAGATCGCAAGACGATTGGTCGGGTTAAAAATCGAAAATGGCATGCTACCGATCGCTGGCGAACACGTCTTCGATGATCAGGACAACCAGATCGGTGCGATCACCAGCAGCACGATCAGCCCAATTTTGTCCGAGTCCGCGATCGCGTTGGCGATTCTCAAAAAAACCGCATTTCGAGACCGGACGACAAGTCCGTGTCCCCGCCGAGGGGGCCTTAAGGCAAGCCAGGGTGGTCGATTTGCCCTTTTACAGTCATTCATCTCCAAGGAGCCAGTCATGATCGAATCCCCCTACCGGATCAAACCCGGAACTCGATTCAAACACAACGATTTCAAACCCGACGATACCGGCGAGTTCAAAGACCGAAAGCAAGCCGAAGTTTTGTCGAAGCAAAATCTGGAGAAACTGCACGATCTACAGGAAGTGCTTTATGCCCAAGCCGAACATGCCGTCCTGATCGTCCTCCAAGCCATGGACGCCGGGGGAAAAGACGGGACGATCGAGCACATCTTTTCGGGGATGAATCCACAGGGGTGTCGAGTCAGCAGTTTCAAGGTCCCGACCCCTCTCGAAAAGGCGCACGATTTTTTATGGCGAGTTCATGCCCAAGCTCCGGAAAAAGGGATGTTCGTCATCTTCAACCGTTCTCATTATGAAAGCGTCCTGGTCGAACGGGTCAAGAAGTTGGTTCCCGAGGAAGTATGGAAAAAACGATACGACCATATCAACCATTTCGAGAAACTGCTGGCTGACGAAGGAACGACGATCCTGAAGTTTTATCTGTGCATCTCCAAACAGGAACAAGCCCAGCGGTTGCAGGCCCGATTGGACAATCCCAGGAAACACTGGAAGTTCAACCCCGCCGATCTCGAGGAGCGAAAATACTGGGACGATTACATGGAGGCATTCGAAGAAACGCTCGAAAAGTGCAGCACCGACCACGCCCCATGGTACGTGATCCCCAGCGACAAGAAGTGGTACCGTAACTACCTCATCAGTGATATTCTGCTCAGAACGGTCCAGAAACTGGACCCGAAGTTTCCTAAACCGACATTCGATCCTCTTCAGTACAAAGTCGTGTGAAGGCCCGTCCATGTTGCCTGATCCCCCCGTTCAGATCCGTCTGACCGTTCTACCTGAAGTGGATTGTCCTTATCTACCGGGAAGAAAAGAGACGCTCCGGGCGGTCTGGGCGTCGTCGGTCGATCCTGAGACGTATCGTACGCTGATGGACGTGGGATTCAGACGTTCAGGTAAAATGCTTTACCAACCCGTTTGTACCGATTGTCAGGAATGTGTTCCCTTGCGAGTGGATGTCCGGCGGTTTGTCCCAAGCCGCTCTCAAAAACGGGTTTGGCGCAAAAATCAGGACTTGTCCGTCCGTGACGGACCACCGGTGTTGACCGGGGAAAAGTTCGAATTGTATTGTCGATACCTGCATAACTGGCATGGTCGTTCGGAAGACGCCAACTGGGAATCGTTACAGGGATTTTTGTACGACTCTCCGACGCTTACGCTTGAGTTCGAATATCGAGATCCGAATCGGCAACTACTGGCCGTGGGAATCTGCGATCTGAGCACGATTTCTTTGTCGAGCGTCTACTTTTACTTTGATCCTGACCAATCCAAACGGTCCCTCGGAACCTTCGGTGCGTTGTACGAATTGGCCTGGGCCAAGGCGCGGGGACTGAGGTATTATTATCTGGGGTATTGGGTCCGAGACTGCTCCGCGATGTCGTATAAGGCTTCTTTCCGACCCCATGAGACGATGACCGCAACCGGAGTCTGGTCATAAACTCATTATTGATAATCACTTGTGAATCGGATTGTCTTTGAGGGGTTATTTTCCTACAATTTATGCAGGAATAATAGGAAAAGGACGACATTCATGAGCGTGCTGGTTCCAGAGCTAGACCTTCCCGAGATCAATCAGATGTTGGAAACCCGTACCCCGCCGCAAATCGTGGAATGGTCCGGGGCGCAGTTCGGGGATGAGTTGGTCATGACCAGCTCGTTCGGGGCAGAAAGTGCGGTGTTGTTGCACATGGCCGTGCACGTGAATCCCCGGATCAAGATCATCATGGTCGATACAGGGTATTTATTTCCGGAGACCTGGCAGTTCATGGAGCAGCTTCGGAGACGTTTTGACCTGAACGTGTGGGTGTATCGTACACGAAATGACCCGATCAAGTATTTACACGATGCCGGGGAAGAAGACCCGACCTGGAGACAGGATATCGAACGGTGTTGTGGTGTGAATAAAAACGAACCGTTTGACCGGGCGATCCGGGAACTGGCCCCGGCTGCCTGGTTGAGGGGCATCCGACGCGACCAGGCCGATACCCGTAAGGACCGTAAGATCGTCGAATGGTCCAAACGGAATAATTGTTACGCGATCAGCCCGTTGTTGACCTGGAACAGCCGACAGATCGGTCAATACATGAAAGAGCACCAGCTACCGTATCATCCGTTGGTGGAAAAAGGGTATCTGTCGATCGGTTGCAATCCGTTAAGCTGCACCCGGGCGGTCCTACCAGGCGAAGACCCCCGCGCCGGCCGATGGGCAGGGCAATCCAAGGTCGAATGCGGTCTGCATCTCGATACGTCGTTGGACTCGGCCAAACTCTGATCCCGAGAATATTTCCACCCATACCCGTCACCATATGACACGGGTCGTGGGGTAAATTCTCCTTCATTACGACAAAAGATTGTCAGAAACGGCTAGAATAAGAAGCAACACGATCATCCAGGAATGATCAGACCTGGATTTTGATTTAGAAAGGATTCGTTTATGCACGGGTTGAAGTTGAGCATATTGGGTTTGGGTGTTTTGGATGTTGACCGGTTGTGCGACGGCTCCGAAAACCCAGCAAGGCAAAGCGGACCTAGAAGCCGAAGCCCAACGAACGCTGGTCCGTCTTCAACTGATGGACGAAAGTTTGAAACCGTTTTTGGAAAAAAAGCGCCGGTTACGCCGTTTTCCCCGGGGTCGGCAAAGGGGGCGCGATCGTCGGAGGGGCCTACGGACGAGGTGTGTTGATCGAAGACGGAAAAGTGGTCGGGTACACCGACTTGTCTCAAGCGACCATCGGATTGCAACTGGGTGGACAAAAGTTCGCGGAGGTGATCGCGTTTGAAACCAAACGAGAGTTGGAACAGTTCAAACGTGGGGAGTTTTCGTTTACCGCCCAAGCCTCGGCAGTGGCACTGAAGAGTGGTTCGGCTGCGACAGCAAAATATGAATGGGGTGTAGCGGTTTTCGTCGAACCGTTGGCCGGTCTGATGGCCGAAGCCGCCATCGGTGGACAAAGTTTCACCTTTGAACCCAAATAATCCATCCCACAATTCTCTGGTTGCAGGCAGGACCCGCATCAATCCTGTGGGGTTAGCGGGCTTGGGTCCGTTGGTAAGGTCGTGGGTAGCGTAGTTGAAGACGGAGTCGTGACTGGTTCAATGATTTGGGTCTGCGTGGTGGGGGGTGTGTACCGGTTGTGAAGCCGGGATCAGCAAAAGGGGGGTTTGTAGTTCTGCAAGGCCAGCCAACCGGTTCTCAGCCAGACGCTTGTCCGTCGCAAGGGCTTCAGCGGATTCGATCACCTGTTGATAATGTTGTCGGGCCAAGTCCCAGTTGCGTTTTTCCTCAGCGATCGCGGCCAAGGCCAGATGGGCTGTGATGACGGCTTGGGATTGATCCGAAAAATCAGAAAGGATTCGGGGTATAAGCCTGTTCAGACATTTCCAGATAGTTGGTCGGACGGGTGGATGGCTGGGTGGTGGGTTGTGTGGTCGCAAGAGGGGATTGGATGGCCAGGGTCCAGTAAAGCTGTCCCAACGCCTGATAAGCGCTAGCCAACAGGGGATGATCAGAAGCATCGGCCGTTTCGATCACATTTTGTGCTGCGGATTTGACATCGGTTTCGGCTTGGTCGAGCACCGCCGGTTCGCGCACACCTTGAATATTGCCCAGAATCGTCCATGCCGTGGCCAGGGATTGACGGACCTGAGCGCGGGCGGCTTCGTCCTGCGAACGTTTGTATCGTACGCCCGCGATAATTAGCAGCACGACCGCCAGCACGGTCAGGATCTTGTTGGCGTGGGTTTTCAGTGTCTGAGGCAGATTTGCCAGTGCTTCTGCCAGAGAGTTGGTTTTTAGTTCGTGCCGGTGTTCGCTTTTCATAGGGTCAAACAGTGTATCGAAAATCGGTTCCAGTGGCGAATACCGCGCAGGACGTCAAACACTTCTGGTCACGAAAACGTATTTCCGGATCGGACGTATCCGTTCAGAACTGACTGACGGGCATAAAACGGATGGTTTTGATACTCGATCCCTAGCAGGTTTAGCAGGATAGCGACCAGACCGAAACCGCCCGACGCCAGGACGTCTCCCAGGATAAGTCCGAGGACAACCGGACGGGCCGCCTGGAGCAAACGACTGCCTCCTAGGCGGATGACAAGAGCTTTCATAAGCCAACCCAGAAAGATACTGAACCAGATCCGTTTCATGCTGAAACTAAAGACCATCAGAAAACCGATCGGGTGCAAAGGCCAGGCGTTATAAGTCAACTGTAGAAACGCCAGAAGTCCGGTGAAAAAGGCTGACGCGGTCGTCCGGGCTGCCGATTCCCAGGTCAAGGATTCTTTTTTAAGCCCCTCCGTATGCGTCCGGAGCGTATGATTCATCGTCCAGTAGGGTTGGCCTTCAACGACTTCCTTGTTCAGCGGGGGCAATTGCCTGCTCGTCCAGGGTGGAGGAAAACCGGTAGTAGATGAAAAGGGTGCTAACTTGGGCAACAACAAATCCCACGACCAGCGACAGGACAATAACGGTAAAGAAACGAAACTTCGGTCGGATCTGTGTTTCGTGCACCAATTTTTCGGCATGGGTGGCGTAGACGCCCAACTGGTCGCTGGCGTAAGCCCACATCCCACCGACTTTTTGCATCATGAACTGATTCCCCACGTCCGTAACCGAGTAATGTTTGACCGGATCGGCATTTTGGAATACCCACAACGACCATTCCCGGGGGTCCGGACAAGGTGTAAGCCGTTGGTATCCCGGAATGTGCCACCACGTTGGCCATCACTATCCAGACGGCCAGCAGGCCCGATATCAGCATCAAAGCCCCTCCAAGGCTCATTGCAACGTAGTCCAACCAAACCACCGAAATCACGATCCCGACCAGGGTGAGCCATCCTGCGCTGAGGTCTGAAAGAATTCCCGATTCATGACCCGTGTCACGGTTCCTGACCAGACCGACCATCCTCCCAAGCACCTGACGGTAATAATGACGTCCCGTCCAAAGGATCATTCCCAGAAACGCGATCAAGGCGCCCAGATTCAGGTCCCTGCGATGTGCATTGGTCAGTTCGATCTCTACAGTACCGAGTCCCATGTTGAAAAACTGAAGCAAAATCATGAACGCCCACAGGCTGAAACTGATTCGGCTCGCAGCAAAAAAGGAAAGACCCACCACGAGGAAATAAATTTCACTACCCCGCACCCATGTATCGACATAAGACAACGGGGGTTGTTCGAACAACCCGTGAAGGCTAAACGAAAGCGGGATCTGCGGGACGTCCGGAAAATATTCATGCAAACCCTGCAGGGATCGGATCAGCAGAACGATTAGTGTGGTCCAGACGAACCCCCGAGAACACAACAAAGGGTGTAACCACTTCCCCGAAGACGGTTGCTGAATCAGAGACAGTTGGACCTGTGCGACCGGGAACGGGATCCGCTCATTGACCGTCCATTGACGGGCGCAAATCGTGGATAAGCCCAAGACCGACAACCCCATCCCCAGGAAAAATACGCCCCATCCCACCGTCGGTGCCAACCAAGCCTTCCAACGGTCGTACCAGACCCCCCAAGGCGCGGACGGATCGATCCGAGAATAAAACTCAGTCACTACCGGATCGGTAGGACGATTTTCTCCCATGCTAGGCCAGAACCAGTCAGGTAACTCAAGGACGGTAAAGATCTTGGCGGTTTCGGGTCGTTCATTCACGTAATTCCATGGACCCACCAGAGAAGCCGGCCAGGAACCGCATCAACCCACTTGTCGGTATACAACAGACGACCAGAACCATGACCAGAAACGACCAGCATCTCCGCGCTGGTCAGTCCCCGATGAAATCGACTAAGGGGGTCCGTTGACCAAAACGCTGATCAAAAAGACGTACAACCACTGCTGCGATCGGTAGGCTCCCCCCGATCAAAACGGAATTGTTTAACACGTAATCGTTGAAAGGCGTCAAGGCACAAACCCCGACCACTCCTATCGAGTCCCAGGCCGACCGACCGCCAGTTCACGGGATTTCCGAGGGGGCAAGTTTGTTAAGCTCACAAAAACTCCACGGAAAGAATCAACATAGCATCGTTCGACGTGTAATCATACTTGAAAAGCAAAATTGCGACATATTTTGGATCGGCTTTGCCTTTACTATGACGTAAAATAGTATTTCATGCAAGAAATAGCGTCTTAAAGGAGGGTCTTATGAAATGGGTTGGCCATCATGGTGGCGTTGGGTCTCGGGTCGGTCGTGGCGTTGGCGGGAAATATCGATTCCGACCTCCCAAATGCCCGAACCGGTCACGTTGCCCCGAAGCTAGTTCCCGGACATATCCCGACGAGCAGGGATTCCGAAATCGCGCCATACGTGTGATCAACGCGTTGGCGACAAACGACCTGGGAAACCTGGCGAAAAGGATACTTACAGGCGGGGACCCCGGTAAATACCTCCCCGGGGCGTCAATGGCAAAATTGATGATCGATCCGGACGATCCGGAAGTCCGACATTACATGAACGACGACCGGTCCTACAAGGAGCACTACCATTTCGCAGCGGTCAATTGGGCACGGTTCTATCCCTTGTACGGGAAACAAGGTCCTGACCCCGGAAACCACCGAGAAACTGGTCGCCCAAGCCAAACGATACGGTGCGTACCTGAATCCTTCGGGAACCGAAAATCACAAAACCATGAATATGATGGCTGCGAACGGTCCTTCCCCACCTGGTTAGAGACCGGTTTGTCTGGAAAAACCAAGGAGCAAACCCTTTCGATCGCCCAAACAACAGCTTCGCGATTTCATCAAAACCACCTATGCCACCGGGAACGGGGAATGGGATAGCAGCACCTACTGGCAGTTCACGGTGAACGGTTTATTGAACATTCACGATTTTGCCCAGGATCCCGAGACGCGTCTGATTGCCCGGGCCGGTCTGGACTGGTTCTGGCAGGATACGCGCTGAAATACCGGGACGGTTTTTTCATGGCCCCGAACCAGAGGGGATTTCCGGAAAAACCCCACGGAAGCATCGCCGATCAGTCGGGATACATCTGGTGGGCAAGTCATTACGAACCGACCCCGACCGAAATGAAACGATTTCTATACACCCTTCACGCGATCACAAGCCGTTACCGTCCGAGTCCTGCCCCTGTACAATATCGCGAAAAAGAACCTCCCGTCACTCCCGGTCACCCTCTATAACACCAAAGCCAACTACTGGTACGGTCAGGGAACTCAGGCCAGACCCAACACTTACGCCGAAACCCTTTATATCGCCCCCAAAATACTCCATGGGAAGTCTATGGAACGGACACGGTTCTCAGATCACACGGTTTCAGATCGTGGCCGATTCTCCCACCGGGGGACTGATGTTCACAGGCGGTCACCCGCGTCGATCGGATCATCTCGGTCAACAAATCGATTTCGGATACAAAGACGGTATCGGACGGTTTGATCGTTCGGCTCAGATCCAAGGTACCGTGGTTCAACCTGACCCAAGCCCCGGACGATGAACCGATCGATTATTCGTTTTTTCGCTTTCCCCGATCAGGTCGTTCCTCAGTCGCAAGGCCGGTGGTGGGTCATGCAAGCCGGTGAAACCTTTGTTGCCGTTCGATCGATCGGTGAACCCGCGGTCCTGGGAGAGAACCGACCTGACCGATAAACAAAAACAAGACAACGACAAAGCACGGGCCGGCGGTAAAGAGCCCCAAACACAAACCCTCTCCGATTATCCGAATCCCGGGTCGAAAAAATGGGATGATCGTCGAAACGGCCGACACCACGATGTACCCATCCCTGGAAGCGTTCAAACAGGCATTGGACCGAACGGATCTCCGGGGTCGAGGGATTGTCCATCAACTATAGAACGATTCGGGGTGAATCGGTGACCGTGGTGCCCGACTCCGGTGACCGTCTGAAAGTGTCCGTCGACGGTAATCCCCAGGACATTACCACGTGGGACGCGGTCTATTCCGGACCCTATGTCGAATGTAAAAACAGCGTATTGAAGATCTGGGACGGAAAAAACCGGGTATGAGGTTGATTTTACCGGTGACTTGCCGGTTTATCGTTCATTATCTCAGTAAATCACAAACAAAAAGCATGAAAACCTGATGAATCCGGTGATAATCCTGACATGACACATGAATCCTCATCGACGGCACGTCCTGGCATGACGCTAAGCGGTTTTCAGATCAAGGCGTTGCTGGCGGGTGTGCTCCTGACGGTTGCCGGGCTGATCGGTTGGGTATGGACCACATCGATCCAGCCTCGGAACACGGTTTGGCCCGTCCATACGACAACGGAATCAAACCGGTCGATGGTCGATTCCTCCAACGGATCCCAGACACCGGTTGTCACGGAGGGTTCAAAATCCCCGACGGAGTGGGTCAGTTCCAAAGGATTTCAACTGGGATTAAGCTTTCTTATCGCGTTTGCGATCGGATACATTTTTCGAATATTTCTCCGGACAATGGCGATTCTGACCGTCGGTTCGGTCATCGGGGTTGTCCTGCTATCCTACTTCAATCTCTATAACATCGATTTGACTCAGGTCGAGCACCAGTGGGACACCCATCGAGAGTGGGTCACCACCCAAGTCGGAAAACTCAAGGATCGGGTTTGGGAATATTTACCCAGTACTTCGGCCGGTTTTGTGGGGTTTTTTGTCGGAATGCTACTTCGATAAACCGGGATTTTGAACCCGTTACGGGAGTCCGTTTGAAAGTTCAGCGACCGAGTGAACCAACAGGGTGAAACTTTCGTCGGGTCCTGGCGTCTAATCAACCGAACATCAAAAACGGGAATTGTCATGAAGAAACTTTTGAGTTCGGCTGTTTTGGCGGGAATATGCACTTGTTGCCCGGTGTCGTCCGGTGGGGAAACGACCGAGGGGGGGGACAAACCGGTTCCGACCGTAGGGTCGGAGTTTGCGATAAACCTTTATCACCGATGGATCGCGGATGCTCCCGGAAATGCATTTGTTTCCCCGTTCAGCATTGAATCGGTGTTAGCGATGACTGCCGTGGGGGCGAAAGGAGAAACCCGAAAGCAAATCCTTGAGACCCTTCATATTTCGGATCCGCAGGAGTATTCAAATGTGCTAGTACTGACGCTATCGAAACCGGACCAGGATTCCCCGGAGTTTCATCTAGCCAGCGCGTTGTGGGCGCAATCGGGTTTTCTTTTACGAAACGAATACGTGCAATTCCTTCGAGAGAGGTTCAAAGCCCAGGCCCGGATGTTGGATTTTCAAGACCCCGAATGGGCCCGGTCGGTCATTAACCAGTGGGTCAATGAGCAGACCCGGGAAAAGATCTCAAACTTATTGCCCCCCGGGAGTCTGACCCCGAATACACGTGTAATCCTGACCAATACCATCTATTTCCGGGCCGACTGGCTTGAAAAGTTCGAACCCTTACAGACGAAAAAGGCCCCTTTTCAGGTGCAGACGGACCGAACAGTCGAAGTCGACATGATGCACCTTGGTGCCCGATTACGCTACGCGGAGACCGGCGCCAGCCACGTCGTATCTTTGCCTTATGTAGGGGCAACCGCCTCGATGTACCTGATCGTTCCCAAGACCCCGGACGGATTAAAACAGACGGAAAAGGAGCTGACCCCCGAATGGATGTCGGGGTTGGACAATCGACTTCGCAAACGGGAAGTCCGCTTGGGTCTTCCCCGGTTCCAGATCACCGATGCGAAACCGATGAGCAAGATTTTGCACCATTTGGGGATTACCGACGCCTTTGACCCCCAGCAAGCCGATTTTTCGGGCATATCCGAGGTGAAACCGTTCTTTATTCAGCAGATCTATCACAAGACCTATATCACGGTCGACGAGAAGGGGACCCAAGCCACTGGAGCCACCGGTTTGGTGATGGCTGTAACCTCACTTCCAATACCTGAAGAACCTGTCGAAATCGTTGTAGACCGTCCGTTTGTGTTCCTGATCCGGGATCACAGGACGGGGGCGATTCTGTTTATCGGACGTCTGTGCGACCCGTCCGGGGTCGAGTGATCCGGTTCTTCGTTTTTATTCAAAAATTTCAATTAGAAGGGGGGCAGGATGATTCGTACCTAATTTTAGACTTGCGTAAACGATTTTTTCTGTTCAAAAGTGTCCGGTTTGCCGATCACAACGGGTGATCGTATCGTATGAGGTTCGGTCAGGATAATGTGTCCTTTTGACGAACTGAAGGAGTGTTGTTGACCTCCGGGCGGGCAAAACCGCTGCCCCGGGGTTTGGTTTTTTGGAGTCTCGCCATCAGTACCAATTTTCGCCACAACGAGCAGATTCGCATCTCCCCCGTCCGACTGATTAATGAAAAAGATGAAATGGTGGGTATAGTTCCCACCTCCGAAGCGTTACGACTGGCGCGTGAAGCCGGGCTTGATCTGGTTGAAGTCGCGCCCAACGCGCGTCCGCCCGTCTGCAAAATCTTGGATTACGGGAAATGGCGGTATCAGCAACAGAAAAAAGAACAGAAATCCCGTGCCCATTCCAAAGCCGGTCAGCTTAAAGAATTGAAGCTCAAGACCGTTCGGATCGGCGAACACGACCTTCAAATTAAGATCAACCATGCTCGTGAGTTCCTCGAGGACGGGAATAAGGTGCAATTCACGCTCCAGTTCCGGGGTCGGGAATTGGCCCACTTGGATCTCGGACACAACCTGTTCAAAGTCATCAAAGATCAACTGGCGCCTTACTCTAAGGTCGAACGTGATGCAAAACTCGAGGGTAAACGCATGACGTTGGTTCTTCAACCCGATCACAAACCGGCCAAAAAAGAGGATAAGACGCATTCGTCTGGTAAGCCGGCCGTCAGAGGGTCGAGCCTCAATCTTCCCCCCAGACCGGCATCGGTCGTGCCGGAACCGGTTGGAGCCAAATAGTTTCGTTTGCTCTGGTTTTATATCGGGTTTCAGACAACCCGGAGTTGGATGGTTCGGGTCTTGATCCGACCGTTGGCACGCCGGGTTGGCACACTAAGCGGAACACCCTCTCAAATCCGATGAAGTTTCGGAATGGTCATTTCTCCCCTCAAAGCCCGACAGGGCCTTGGGATGTTCATCAAAAGCACCCAACCGAGTTTGAGCAGAAGATGAACGTCGCAATAAATGTTTGTTTTGCAGGATAACCCGTCTAAAAATCGCTGCCGGTGTGGTATGATCGGCACGATGAATCGTCGGTTCGTTGATCATCCGTTGTTCAAGATTCGTATCAGGATGCTCGCGTTATTGCTGACAGCGATGGGTTGGTTGGCCTGTCCGGTTTGGGCTTGGGGAACCAAGGAGCATATTCTGCTGACCCGACTAGCCGTCATCCGGATTCTCCAGGACCCCACAGCACCGGAGGAATTGAAAACATTTTTACGATCGGTCATTCCCGGTTCCGGAGATCTTCAAGCCCAACGTGACTATTTCATGACCGCCCGGCTCGGTGCAGAACCCAAAGGGTTGTCCGGACTGGAGTTCTGGGTGGTCGAACCCGACATCCGGGCGAACCGGGATCGGACGACTAAGATCGAACCGTTCGGGGTTCCCGAACGGTTGTTGCACTTTGTGGATCTGGAATATCTTCATTCGGACGTAAACCGACACACATATCGACACGACCTGTCGAACCGACTGGATCTTTCGGACGTTCCCCGTGATTTTACGGATCCCCGTTTTCAAAAAGCCGGGTTATTGCCTTTTGCGGTCCAACGGTCTTATGACAAATTAGTCCAGGCGTTGAAGGAGAAACGTTTAACCCCGGATCCCGCGCGTCCGCAAGACCAGGACCATGCGCTACGATGGTTGGGGTATCTGGCGCATTATGCCCAGGACAACACCCAACCCCACCATTCGACCGCAGACTATAAAAGTGCCAGTTATTTTGCCGACAAACGAAAAGCGCCCAACGTCCATGCGGAAATGGAATGGCGTATGAACGATGACGAGAAAGAGTCATTTCTTTCGCTTCGGTCCGACTATTGGGATTGTCTGATTCAGAGTCTTGGACAAATAACGAACGATCCGTTTGAAAAAGTGCAAGACCCATGGAAAGAGACGCTTTTGGTTTCGGACGCGTCGTACACGTGTTTACCACTGATCGGTCTGGCCGCGATGTCGGCTTCGGGTCAGCAGGGGACTCCGATGCATCCGGTCGGACCTTCGGGACCGATCGACACCGAAGCGTTTTTCCGGTTTGAGGGTCCGGTCGGGGATGCGACCATGAGTGTTCTGGAAATGAAAGCCCGTCAGCAAGCATTAGCGGTTGTCCGAACCTCGGGACTGATTCTTCGGGCTTGGTCACAAGCAAATCTTCCTCCGAGTACGACCCTTTCCCATGAGTCCTCCTCGGGGGTGTAAACCTCGACAAGAAGGACGATGGTAAGCCGGAGGTGTCACGCAACGGGACTTGGACGTCCACGATATGACCATGTCGTAAAATCGTTCAAAAATAACGCAAAAACGTACACTTCGTTAGTCAGAATTTTGTATATTAATCTTGAGTTGTATCTCAGTGTATTGGATTGGTAAGTAGGTCCTTCTCGAAAATTGAAGAAGACCGGATAGGCAATTTTTTATCGGAGGTGAACGATGCAACAGCATGTTTGGGTTTGGGGAGGAATTGTTTCGGCGGCCTGTGCCGGTCTAGCTCAGGGCGCGGTTCTATTTAGTACGACTTGGGATAATCCCAGCAGCAGTAGTTCGGATGGTGTATTGGTTAACGGAACTGCAACAAGTATAGCGATCACGGGCGGGGGCGGCAATGCTCCTTCTCCGGCCGGATTCTGGACCGTGGACGATGCGACGAAAGTCGACTTGTCGTCTTTGACTCAATTCACCGCCCCTGCGAGTATAACCGGAGGTTCTGCGGTAACCTATGGTGCTACAAGCGGCAGTGATATCTTCAGGAAAGGCGCGGTATTCACCTCATCGCTCGACTTTGCGTCGCCTGCTCAACAAATTCGCTACGCGATCACAACCGGAAGTGTTTGGCGCCCACAGTTTAATGCCGCCGGCGTTAATAACGGTCAGTTCAACGTGATCTTCGATATTACTGCGGCTGCAGGAAGTTTGAACGGCTGGGAACTCTCTTTCAACTATGGTACAGCGGCTACTGGTGGTGCTTGGGATAACAACACAGCTGCAGAAAATGGGACTGCGAGCGCGATCATCTATCAGGTCGATACAGGCACCGGCGAGTTGTCGAGCGCTTTAACATTCGGGAGTGTCAACCTTTCAGGGGCAGGACCTCTGGCGACCATCAGCGCCACCAACCCCTCTAGCAGCTTGGGTGCGGGGACCTATGTCCTGGCGATCCGCCTGACCGGGAAGACAAAAAATCAACGTTACACCATCGACAATTTGACTGTTTCGGCGATCCCGGAACCTGCCATTGTGAGTTTACTCGGTCTCGGTGGACTGATGCTCCGTCGTCGTCGTTGACCTGCGTCAGTTAGTGAACTCATTTATCATCGTAAGCACAATCCAGAGGGTGCTGTTCAGATAGAGCAGCACCCTCGGTCATTCTGGTCGGACGGTGGCATGCAACTCAATGGACGTTCCAGCCAGTACTTTTGAGACCGGACAGCCTTTTTTTGTATCCTCTGCGATTTGTTGAAACTCACCGGTCGAGATTCCGGGGACGACGGCTTGGCAAGTCAAATCGATCCGGGTGATGGCAAATCCCCCATCGACCGGGTTGAGATGGACTTTGGCTTGGGTATCGACCCGGGTCGGGGTGTGACCTTTTGAAGCCAGCCCATGACTCAACGCCATGGAATAACACCCTGCCAGCGCAGCCCCGATCAGTTCTTCGGGATTGGCGCCGCGTTCTCCCTCAAACCGAGTTTTGAACGAGAACGGTCCTTCCCATGCACCTGAACCGAGTTTCATGGACCCTTGGCCGGTTTTCAGGTCACCCTTCCATTGCGCAGAGGCTTGGCTGACAGACATCACATCTCCTTGGTTGATGAACAAACGAATCATAGAAATCGGGTCTCGAGAAATCATCCCGCGAGAAAGAAATTTTGAAAAACAGCCGGTTCCATTCTGATTGCCTGCAACAGGGGCTGCGGGTATGTTGCTTAGCCCATGCCCGAATGGCCTGACGCGATTCTATTTGATTTTGACGGAGTTCTGGTTCATTCCGAACCGTTGCATTTTCACGCCCTTCAACAGGCAGCCGGTGAGGAAAAGCTCGAACTGACCGAGGAACAGTATTACAACGAGTTGCTAGGGTACGACGATCGGGGAGCGTTCCGTCGGTTATTGGAATTGAACGGAAGAGAAATCGACAAACCCCTTTTATTGAAGCTGGTTGCCCGGAAAAAAAAGCTGGCGGAAGACCTGATTTATCGGAAACAGTACTCGGCCCTTCCGGGGGTGGAGCAGACGGTTCGGGCCCTGTGGCGAAACTACCCTTTAGCCATCTGTTCCGGCGCGATCTCGTCCGAGATCGAATTGATGCTCGAAGGGGTGCGACTGAGGGATTGTTTTCGTGTGATCATCTCGGCAGAGGATGTCACGGTGGGTAAACCCGATCCGGAATGTTATTTAAGGGGCACCGAACGTCTCGGTCAGCGTTATCACAAAAGGCTGAACCCGCGGAATTGCATGGTCATCGAAGACGCACCGCGGGTGATCGACCGATTGAAACCGTTGGGCTTTTTTTGTGTCGGGATTGCCTCTCACACCCCTGCCGATCGGTTTACTAGTGCGGACGTGATCCTGAAATCACTGGAAATGGACGAGATTCGTCGTCAGATCCCCCGGTTGGAATTTTTCGAGGAACCGGGTTGAAAGACGGAAATTTGCCTCGGAAAGGGTCGAATCGTACATCGGGGGTGTCGAACTCAGACGCATCCGAAAGAGCGGGGCCTGCAGTCAGGCGGTCGATCGGAGGGTTCGATAGACGCTCCCTTTCACTTTTCTGGCAACACCCGCCGGCCTGAACCGTCGGCGGGTGTTTTTGGTATTGGACAGCTTCCGAAGGATCGGATACGATCCACCGTAATAAAGGATCATTTGTCCGTACGAGAGGAAACCCGCGCGTGGCCAAAAGTGAGCCGATCGAAGTCGAAGCAACCGTTACGATGTCGCTTCCTAACGCGATGTTTAAACTGAAGCTGGACGGAAGCGACAAGGAAATTCTCGGGATCGTGTCCGGGAAAATGCGTAAACACTTCATCCGAATCCTTCCCGGCGACCGCGTGCGCGTGGAGCTTTCTCCCTACGATCTGACGAAGGGTCGGATCGTCTTCCGACAGAAGTAGCCTTTGTTCGGAGCTGATTCTCCTGCCGGTGAGGCAAACTCAAAATGATTCATGTTGGTCAATAAAGTCGGTCACCGTTGGAGGATGGTGGGTCGGCAGAACGGATAACGATCCGTGACGGACGGGTGATGATCGATGAATCCACCAGACCCGTGGTATAACCGGCCTGTTTGAGAGAATCGGTCGGTCCGATTTCGATGATCATCGAAGAAGGGGCTTGGGGTTGGGGGACCAGTACCACCTGAACATCCAGTACACCGTTCGACGGGGAAGAATGATTCAAGCCGGGGCGTAAAACCGTCCAGTACAGACCCGCTCCGATCAGAAGCGTCAGTCCGGCGGCCAACGCCAGACGTTTGAGCCAAACCCGGGATAACCGGAGGGTTTGAGACGTATGAAAGGGTTCTGCTTCGATCTGCTGACAGATCCGGTCGGTCAAGGTTTTGAAATCGACCGATGGGGTCAGGGAAGTGGTTTTCAGCAACTGATTCAGCCGGGCATACTCGTTGGCTACCAGCCTGGCTTCGGCATCAGTGGACAGACGTTCTTCCAAAGCCCGTCGGTCCACCTCATTGAGCGTTCCGTCGAGGTATTGGCTGATCGAGTATTCGAATGAGTCCTTACCTTGAACCATTCCAGATCACTGTCCTTTAATCGTTTATAATACGTCCTTCAGCAGTTCTCGGAGCCGTTTTCGGCCTTGAAACACATGCCATTTAACGGCTTCGACACTACACTGCAACGCCTCGGCCACCTGCTTCTGAGGCAACCCTTCGATGGTAAACATTACGATCGCCAGCTTTTGCTTCTCGGGTAACTGATTCAGCGCCTCTTCGAGCTTCTGACCGAGCTGGTGGCCCTCAGCCACCCGTTGGGGGTTGATCCGATCCTGCGAAACCGGTTCATCGGTCGGATCGGTCCCCCAAGCCGGTTCCAAAGACAGGGTCTGTCGTGTTTTTCGACCCCGTCGGTAGTTTAACGACAGATTAGACACGATCCTCATGAACCAACCGGCAAAGGCTTCGGGTTTTTGCAGACCGTCTAGAGAACGGTAAGCCTTTAAAAACGCGTCTTGTACCACCTCCTGAGCGTCATCGGTTTGACCTAACAACCGATAACTGACCGCAAAGGCAGTCTTTTGATACCGTACGACCAATTCATTAAAAGCCTGTTTATCCCCCTGCAAAACCCGTCGGACCAACATCCCATCGACCGGTGCGTGGGGGTTGGAATGGTTGGCAGGGGGCTGGGCCTTGGGCTCATCCATCGGAAAGACACGTTGTAACCGAAAAGGTTAGTCGAATGAAAGTTACCGCGTCCGATGACGGACTGATATCCCATTGTTGATCGAACCCGAACCGATCCCCTTAGTTTCGCACAAGTATATATTTCAAAAGCAATTATAGAGAATCATGGGCAACCGACGGTCGGTCCCGGTTTGGGTCTCGTAGCAGTCGCAGCGCGTTGAGAACGACCAGGACCGTCGAACCTTCATGGAGAAAAACCGCCATTCCCAAAGACGTATATCCCAAAGCACTCAATGGGGCCACGATTCCGATCACGCCCAACGCGATGACCAGATTCTGGGCAATGATCCGTCGAGCGCGGACAGAGAGTTTGAAAACATCCACCAAACGGGTCAGATCGTGTCCCATGAGCACGACGTCGGCCGTTTCCATTGCCGCTTGGGTCCCGGCTGCGCCCATGGCGATTCCGACATCGGCATGGGCAAGGGCAGGCGCGTCGTTGACACCGTCCCCGACCATCGCGACCGGACCGGCTTGTTGTCGGAGCTGGTCGATAATCTGCCATTTCTGTTCGGGCATGAGGTCGGCGTAGAAGGTCGAAACACCGATCTCCCTGGCGACCGATGACGCCACAGCAGGGTGATCGCCGGTAAGCATCACGATCGGATCCAGGCCCAGTTCCCGGAGCTGTCGGACGGCCAGAGCTGACGATTCCCGGGGTTGATCCTTCAAACCCAAGAGCGCGATCGGTTGATCCTCTTTGGTTAATACCACCACGATCATGCCCTGATCCCTCAGCTGTTGATAAGCCTGTCGGATATGAGCAGGCCAGGAATCGGTCGTGTGGATCTTTCCGACGAACCACCGTGTCCCGTTGATGACCCCGGTAACGCCTCTGCCGGCGTGCTGGGTCAACCCGGAAACATCGGGCAGCGAAAGGGATTGTTTCTGAGCCGCTTGGACGATGGCCGAGGCAATGGGGTGATTGGCGTGTTGCTCCAGAGCGGCGGCCTGAACAAGTGCCACTGACGGTTGCATGTCGTCAAAGGTCAGGATCGAATCGATCACCGGTCTTCCGAGTGTAACAGTCCCGGTTTTGTCCAGCGCAACAGCCCGGACCCAGGCCAATGCATCAAGATGTGCGCCGCCTTTGACTAGCACCCCCAACCGAGCGGCTTTGGCGACCCCGCAAAGCACCGCAGCCGGGGTGCCGATCGCCAGAGCACACGGACTAGCCGCGGTGAGAAAGGCCATCGCGTTGTAAAACGCCTCAGACCATCTCAGACCCGTCAGCAACGGAACGAGCACGATCAATAGCACCGTCAGGATCAGAATGATCGGGACGTAATAGCTTTCCATTCGGTCCGTCAACCGTTGTGTAGTCGATTTCTGACTTTGGGCTTCTTCGACGAGCTTGACGATCCTGGCCAGGGTCGATTCCTGCACGGGTCGCAAAACCTCTGCGATCAGTCGTCCTTCTCCGTTAAGCGTGCCTGAGAGGATGTCGTCCCCGGTCTTTTTGGCAACCGGTACTGATTCGCCGGTGATCGAGGACTGGTCGATTTCAGTTTGACCGACCAAAATACGGGCATCGACTGGGATCCGGTCAAAAGGTCGAATCAGGATTCGGTCTCCCGGTTGAAGTTCCTCAACGGGGACGGGTGTTTCGGTCTGCTGATCCAGACGGATTGCGGTCTGAGGCGCCAATCGGGTTAGAGATTCGATCGCCCGTCGGGCGCGTCCCAGCGCCAGGTGTTCCCCGGCCGATCCGAGTCCGAACAAAAATAGCAAAAACGCCCCTTCCTCATAATGACCGATCGACGCTGCACCGATCGCAGCCACAAACATCAGCACGTCCACGTCGAGCCGAAACTGTTTCAAAGCTTCGACGGCTTGTGGAAAAGTGCGGGTACTGGACAAAACTCCTGATACACCCAGCAGACCCAGTCCGATCCCCGGGGACACATCAGTCAGGCGCATCGCCCAGCCTGTCAGCACCAACAGCCCGCTCAAGAGCACCAGAAACAGTTCAGGATAAGCGCTAACCCAGGAAATAATCCGATCGAAAAACCCTCGACGGGTTTGGGACATCTGTTGGACCAGGGTTTCTAACAAAGGGCAAACGCCAAGTCGTTTCAAATCCTGCCACTGACTCAGATCGATCTGATGCTGGTCATAGTCCAGGATAAAGGTCGTGGACTGTCTTTGGATTCGACGGACGCCAGCCAGCTCGCCCAGTTTGTCTTCGCAACAACGATCACACGACCGGGGCGATTGGCACTCAGGAGGAAGGGGGATTTCCAGATGTTTCACCACATTATTGACGCTATAGATGTGGATTGAAAAACTCAATCCTACTACAAAAATGTGGTTGCGACTCAGTCCGAGTTGCTTTTGTGCGATGAACCGCTTTCAGAACGCGGGTGAACGATTATACTTCGGACGATGACGGTTCGGATCCTTGTCCTGGGAGATATCGTCGGTCGTCCGGGCCGGCAGGTGGTTCATGACCAGTTGCCCCTTTTGGTAAGGGAGCGAAAGGTTGATCTGGTAATCGCCAACGCCGAGAACATTGCAGGCGGATCAGGGATCACGACCAATCTGTTCAACAAGTTGCGTAGTTATGGGGTGGATGTCTGCACGCTGGGGGATCATGCGCTACGAAAATCGGACATTATTCCCACGTTGAACGCTTCTGAAAGGATCATTCGTCCCGCCAACTTTCCTTCGACCGCTCCGGGTAGACGGTACACGATCGTGACAACCAATTCCGGAGTAGCCGTTGCGGTGTTCACAGTAATGGGTCGTATTTTCATGAACCTGCCTTGTGACGACCCGTTTGCTGCGTCGGACGAGGTACTTCGGGAAATAGGTCCTCAGGTGAAGATCCGTATCATTGAAGTCCACGCCGAAGCCACCAGCGAAAAGGTCGCGATGGGACACTATCTCGACGGACGCGCGAGCCTGATTTTCGGTACGCACACCCATATCCCGACCGCCGACGCCCGGATCCTTCCGGGGGGCAGCGCCTACATAAGCGACCTGGGGATGTGCGGACCTTATGACAGCGTGCTGGGACGTCGGAAAGATCGTGTGCTTCAGTACATGACCACCGCGATCCCCAGCCCGTTTGACATCGCAACCGGTGACGTTCGTCTTTGCGGGGTTTTTTGTGAAATCGATGCCCAGACCGGTCGGTCGGTGTCGATCGAACGGATCGAAGTACGAGGCCACGATGATTCTCCCGCCTACGACGCTGACGACCGTTCCGGAAACCGTGAAGGATGATCCACACAGGACCCGTGCTCCACTCCCGGAATTGGTCCGAAACCTGCCCGACGCTTTCTTTCCAGGCCGCGATCCGTACACTCTGAAGGACCATGCGAAATGAATCCTTCGAATTTCTGAAATCGATCGAAGAAACCCCGAGCGTCTCAGGCTATGAACAACCCGTGGCCAGGATCATTCGTAAACGGATGAGCAAATATGCCGATGACATCACCACGGACGTTCACGGAAACCTGATTGTGTCAATCAAGGGCAAAGGCGGACCCCGCGTGATGTTGGCCGGGCACATGGATCAGATCGGTTTTCTGGTCAACCATGTGAATGAAAATGGTTATATCCACGTACTACCGGTGGGGGGCATCGACAACGCGGTATTACCCGGTTCGCGGGTCACGATCCACAGTAAGAACGGACCGGTGGAAGGGGTTCTGGGTCGAAAAGCCGTGCACCTGATGAAACCCGAAGAGCGTAACGGGGGAAAAATCGAACTGGCGGATCTGGCGATAGACATCGGCGCTAAAGACCGGAAAGATGCGCTGGACAAGGTGCAGATCGGGGATCCGATCACGTTCAAGCTCGGGTTGACCCGTCTGATGAATGACCGGATCGTCAGTCCGGGGTTAGACAACAAGGTCGGGGCGTTTGTGATTATGGAAGCCCTTCGATTGCTGGCCGAAAGCCGTTGCGCGGCTTCGGTATATGCCGTAGCGACGGTCCAGGAGGAAATTGGTTTACGTGGTGCGCGAACGGCCTGTTACGGGATAGACCCCCAAGTCGGAATTGCGGTCGATGTGACGCACGCTTCGGACTACGCTGCGGTGGACAAACGCGTGGCAGGGGACATCAAAATCGGTGCAGGACCGGTGATCGACATCGGGGCAAATATCAATCCGATCCTCAGCGATCTTTTTATTGATGTCGCGAAAAAGCAGAAGATCGATCACCAGTTGGCTGCGGCTCCAGGCGCAACCGGAACGGATGCCAACGCCATCCAGATCTCCCGCGCGGGAGTGGCGACGGGGTTGATCAGCATTCCTAATCGATATATGCACACCCAGGTCGAGCTGTGTGCCCTGTCGGATCTGGAAAATGCCGCACTACTGATCGCCCAGACCATCAAACGGATCGGAAACAAGACCAGCTTTATTCCGATGTAATGGGAGATGGTTAGTTGCATCGTCGAAACCAGGTTTGTTGACATTCTGAAGAACCTCTATACCCGATATCCTTTATGAGTGAATCTCGACTCCGTGACGCGATTGTGTCTGCCAAACAAAAATACGGGATCGCCTTGATGCCGTTTATCGCAGCCGGATATCCGGACTTAAAAACCTCTCTTGAATTGATCCCCGCGTTACAGCAAGCCGGGGCTGCGGCCATTGAGGTGGGTTTCCCGTTCTCCGACCCGATCGCCGACGGACCCGTGATCCAGGAAGCGTTTACGGTTGCACTGTCCAAAGGGCTTCGGATCGATCAGATCTTCGATGCTTTTGAGACCATGGCTGCTGAGGTCTCGGTCCCCCGGGTCGCGATGGTGAGTTTTTCGATCGTCTATCGATACGGGGTAGAAGCTTTCTTTCGACGAGCGGCTGGTGCAGGGTTTGCGGGGGTTTTGATTCCCGATCTGCCACCCCCCGAGGCCGACCAGATCTGTCAAACCGTCCGTGACAACGGACTGGATACCGTCCTGTTGGTCAGTCCGACGACTGCCCCTCAACGTCGGCAGGAAATCGCCCGTCTCAGCAGCGGATTCATTTATTACCTTTCGTTGGCCGGTACGACCGGAGAACGTGATCAGCTTCCCCCGGACGTTCAGACCCATGTCCAGAATCTCAAGCAAATGGTTTCGGTCCCGGTCTGTGTCGGTTTCGGGATCAGCAAACCCGAACACATCGTCCAACTTTCCAAAGTTGCTGACGGTGCGATTGTGGGTTCTGCGATCATCCGTCGGATCAAAGAAAACCCCGCCGACCCGGTCGGTGCGGTTCAAACCTTTGCCCGTCGACTTCTCGGGTCATCGGTTTAACGAAGAACATCGCGTCGGAGTTCAGAAGACATAACAATCCGGCTAAGGTCTTTTTTCATTCGACCCGAAAATCGAATCGTCCTCGTTACGACACGATTGATTGATATAAACCGTTACTAGAAAATAGATTAAACCGCTTTTTGCGAGAAAAACTTTTCTCTTGACCGGGGACGGATAGGGTCATATCATTAATATGAAAATATAAGAATATAGTTATATGAAAATAGAAGAAGAAAAACTTGAACTCTCGGATGCGATGATCCAAGCCGTCGTCGAGCGACTCAAGGCGCTAGCAGATGAATCCCGGGTGAGAATTCTTCTAAGGCTCAAACGGGGTTCTGCGAGTGTCAACGAGCTGGCCAAAACCCTAGGACTTGCCCAGCCTTCGGTTTCCAAACACTTAGCGGTTCTCAAAAACGTCGGGCTTTTGGAGGTCCAGAGACACCGAACCACGGCCATCTACTCCATCAAAGATCAAACCATCTACGAACTGTGCGAGCTGGTTTGTTCCGGGGTGGCCCGGTTCAAAAAGGAAGAACACCAAGCCCTTGGTCTGGAGTAACTCTTTTAGGAGAAAAGGTTTATGTCATCAGCAACGCTCACTTCTCCCGTCGTCCGATCCATGACGCCGGATCAAGCTAAAGAACTGTTGGATCGTGGAGAGTTGGTTCTGATCGATGTGAGGACCGATATCGAACGGGCTGCGATCCATGCCGTCGGATCGGTACACATCCCGTTGGACCAGTTCGATGCACAGGACGTTCTCAAACGGTATGACGGCAAGATCATTGCGTGTATTTGCAAAGCGGGCAATCGCAGTCCCCAAGCCGTAGACGCACTACTACAAGCCGGGGCGACCCGAGTGGCCAACGTCCTTGGTGGAACCGAAGCCTGGGCTCGGGCGGGTCTGCCTGTCGAACGTCAATCCCGTGTCATCCCGTTGGAAAGACAGGTCCTGATCGCTGCCGGAATGCTGGTGCTTGTGGGAGTGATTTTGGGATACGCAGTCCACCCATGGGGTTTTGCGCTCAGTGGGTTTATCGGAGCGGGTCTGATTTTCGCTGGATCCACCGGTTTTTGTGGGATGGGATTGCTTCTGGCGAAAATGCCATGGAACCGTGTTCACACCCGTTGTTCTGATACGAAAGATCGAGGTGGATCATGTGTCGTCTCGTGATAATCGGAGGTGTGGCCGGGGGGATGAGTGCTGCGACCCGTGCCCGCAGGCTCGATGAAAAGGCACAAATCACGGTGATCGAAAAAGGGGGTTATATTTCCTTTGCCAACTGTGGTTTGCCTTATCACCTCGGGGGGAGGATCGAACGAGAAGAGGATCTGCTTTTGACCAATCCCAAAAAGGTCTGGAAACGGTTTCGGATCGACGCTCGGGTCCGTGAAGAGGCGTTGTCGATCGACCGGACCCACAAAACCGTGAGCATAAGACGATTGTCAGACGGATCGGTTTATGCTTTGCCTTATGACAAATTGATCCTGGCCCCCGGTGCCACCGCCATCACGCCCCCGTTGCCCAACGTCGAGGCCCCTAATGTGCTGCAACTGCGTTCAATGGAGGACATGCAGCGGATTCGTCATTTCCTACAAAGTGGGTCGGTCCGTCATATGACCATTATTGGTGGGGGGTTCATTGGTCTGGAAATGGCTGAATCCATGGTCGAACGTGGGATTCAAGTGGCCGTGGTCGAAAAGATGCCCCGCGTGCTCCCGCCCATAGACCCGGAGATGGCAAGATTCGTTGAACAGGAACTGAGAAGACACGGCGTGTCGGTCTATTCCAACAACGGGCTAAAGGCGTTGCGGGGAAACGCTGAAAAAGTCCGCGAAGTCGAACTGGAAGACGGAACCGTGCTGACTACAGATGTGGTTTTAATGTCGATCGGGGTTCGACCAAATGTCGGTCTAGCCAAAGACGCCGGACTGATCATAGGTAGCACAGGGGCCATCGAAGTGAATCACTATCAGCAGACGAATGATCCCGACATCTATGCCGTCGGGGACGCGGCTGAAGTGGTTCATACCGTCCATGGGAAAAAGACGCGTATCCCCCTGGCCGGACCGGCCAATCGTCAGGGTCGACTCGCCGGTGAACATGCCGTCACCGGACAAGCCCACCCGATCGGAACCGTTTCCGGGACCGCCATCGTGAAAGTGTTCGACTTGACCGTGGCCGTGACCGGTCTGGGTGAAAAACTCGCCCGTGATAACGGATTCGGGGTCGATACCGCGTATGTCGTTGCGAATCACCACGCAGGGTATTATCCGGGGGCTCAACCCCTACGAATCAAGCTCATTTACGATAAAACGACCGGACGTGTGCTCGGGGGACAGGTCATTGGTCGGTCCGGTGTGGACAAACGCATCGACGTGTTGGCAACAGCGATCCAGTTCCAAGCCACTGTCGAACAGTTGACGACGTTGGATCTGGCTTATGCGCCACAGTTCGGTTCGGCCAAAGATCCGGTTCATCTCGTCGGTTTTGTTGCAATGAACCAGAGAAACAAAATCAGTCATGGTGTCACGCTGGATCAAGCCGCCAATGATTTGCTCGTGGACGTGCGTACCCCCGACGAGTTTGCTTCAGGAACACTCCCCGGGGCGATCAACATACCTCTGGAGCAACTACGCGAACGCATCGGAGAACTCGACCCTGGTAAACCGATCACCGTTTTTTGTCAGGTCGGTCAGCGTGGGTTTGTCGCCGAGCGAATCCTACGCGAAACCGGGTTTGAAAAAGTCCGCAACCTCAAAGGGGGGTACGCAATGGCGACCGACGAATAAAGGTCCTTTCAGCTCAAAATCGACCGTTCGACCCGGATGGGAAGACCGACCGGAACATTTTTCAAGCAACTTTCGTCGATCTGAAGCGTCTGATCGGATAGAATAGATACGCCTCTGTCTGGAAGGTGGTAACTGATGCTTCAACGTGCTTTGACAACCGTGGTCGTTTCAATCCTGACCTCTACAGGGATTACTTTGGCCCAATATCAGGTGGATCGTTCAGGGGCCAATGACGCCAACAACCGCATCGGTTCCGGTGGACGCAACGTCCGAAGCGAGCAACCCAAACCCTGGCAACTAGCCAACGACATCGTTTACGGGAATGTCACCGGAGGAAAGGCCTTTCGCGGACGTCTCGGTTCGACAGACCCTCGCGCCTTCCGCGGATCGACGGCCACCAGCGTCAGTGATAACTTCATCCGTCAATCGTCGGGCGTTTCCACCTCCGGAATGGCTAGCTTCAATGCAACCGAAACACAACCCTTCTTCGGGGACTCCCGCGCAGTTCCCCCTCCCCCGGGCATGCAAATGATTCCTGGTGGGGGAGGATGGGTCCCACCGACACCGACCCCCTGGAGAACCACCGATCCTCGCAAGAGTACGCTTACATCTTCTGTCGAAATGTCGTTCCGTCCCGATCTGTTTGCCATGCCCGGACCGATCGATTCACAGTTTAACCCCGGAGCGATTGTAGTCCCCTCCGTCGTCCAGGCACAATCATTAAACCCGGGCCAGCTTTCCGATTACACGCAACTCAACACGTCCAGCCGGATTGCCCCGGAATTGCTGAACCAGTTACGAAGCGAGGTTGGCGAACCTGTTTCGGGACAAAAACCCCTCAACCCCAACTCAGGAATCACGACCCACTGATCCGAATCGTCTTGATTCCGAACTTTTGGCCCAAGGTCTTGACGATCAGATCAAACCTGCCCAAACCTCTGATGCCATCAAAACCGGCGCGATCCGGTCTGATCCCATGACCGAAGTGGGCGTGCAATACAGGCTGATCAGTCCTGAAAATCAATCCCGGGTCTATGCCCAACTCGTCGAAAGTGCCCGGAACCGACCTGCACGTCCCGGAGAAGCCAATGCGCGGGCTGCCAACGAGTTCAATCAGGCGATCCGTGCCCGGAATGAATCCAACGCCTCCCCGGGCGATTCAGATCAACCCACCCCACGAGCCAATCCCAATCAACCCGATCTCAACAATCCAGACGACAATGCACCCAACGTCGGACCGGATGTCATGAAACCGCCTCGGTTCGAATCTTTGGTCGATGATAAAAAATCCGCCTTGAATCAGCTCCTGGAACGCGCTGAAAAGCAGATGCGCGAAGGAAAATTCAATTCGGCTATCGATACATACGAACAGGCCCAGCAGATTGCCCCGAACAACCCTTTGATCAAGCTCGGACGCGCCCATGCCGAACTCGGAGGTGGGTATTACCGTCGAGCCGAACTCAGCCTGAGACAAACCCTCTCTGCGGACAAGAATCTCCTGGCCGGACAGTACGACTTACGGGCGTTTATCGGAGCCGATCGGCTGAAGGTCATCGAACAGGATCTTCGGGAGCTGGTCGAAAAAAACACCAACGATACCGGTGCAGCCATTTTGTTGTCCTATGTCTATTACAACACCGCGAATGAACGTCGGGCTGCGGCCCTACTGGATTTAGCAGAACAGCGATCTCAAGGACGTGACCCGTTTGTCAAAGTTTTAAAATCCAACTGGACCCTTCCGTCTTCTGAGCCCTTGGACTTGAACAAATAACACCCTTCCACTCCGATTGCAGGATTGATTCGCCGAACCCCTCATGGGTGCAAGCAGGGTTTCGTGAGTGGACATTACAACCCGCCTCAAAAAACCACAATTGTAGTATAGTGGGGCACTAAAAAGAAGACCAGGTGGGGGGACCTGGTCTTCCGGGGTCAAACAGTCGGGGGGGAAGAAGGAGGGGGGCCTTCTTCGAGGGAGGGTCCCCGACAATCCGATCGATCAACTATCCGTCAACCGGTCGGGTAATTTATAGCACCATATTCTATAGACTTTTCGTGAATATATTCACGAACTTCCGGGTTGTCAATGGTTCTTGATCCGCACAAAAATCTAAGATTATAGAAAAAATCAGAAACCACGCGTCTTTATTCTGCGAGAACTAAGTCGTTGAGATGATATGAGTTACAAGAAATCACTTTCGAAACACATCTGTGGACAAATGGAGTAGTGAAGAAGTTCTGTGAAGAAAACTTCACGGATGGCCGATATAACTTGTGTATTTTCAAGTCCCCCTTTTTGAGGGTGAGGTGATTTTTTCCCTTGTGAGCAGGTGCTGCGTGATTCCCGACCACACGCAGTTCCGGAGGCCGGACGAGTGTCCGGCCTTTATTTTTTGAAGATTTTTCCCCCTCAATACACTTGCGCGGGTTTCTCAAGACTTTTGTCACGTGTCGATCGTCATCGATTCTGTCACCTTGTTAGAAGTCGTGGTCTCAATCTTGGCTAAGCAGTAGCGCCGCAGACCGGAGCGTATGTATAGGCACGTCAATCTGGGTTTTGCGAGGTCTTGGAGGGTAAATACGAACAACGGGACGAGAACGGACCACTGTGCTGAGGGGGCAGAATACGCTCAGATGCCAACCCGTTCGGTTTCATTTCACGGTAACGACGGATCCGAGTTGTGTGACGGACGTGGTTCGCAGTCCGACGTTGTTGTTCCATTCGTACCCGTCCCAGTTGGCTAGGTAAAACCGGGTGGCCCCTCTAGGCACGGTGAAGGTTTGTGCGGTTCCGTCGGATCGGAGTCCGTCGCCGATGAAAAAGACCTGCGCGATCTTCGGAGCCAGATTGGTAAAATCGCGGGAAGCCGGGGTACTGAAGTCGAGCTTGGGGGGAAGTCCCTCTTGTCTGAATCGGGGATCTTCGTCCGAAAGGAAGACACCGACTAACGCGTTGATGGGGGCTTTGAGATCGCTTTTACCGAGTTCCCCGCCGTTTTGAGCGGTGTCGTTGCTGGTGATCCAGGAAAGATTTCCATCGGGTTGGTATCGTTCGGACCATTGTTTGTCGTTGTTGGCTCCACCGGTGATGGTTTTGAACGAAAACTGCATTCCTTCCCGGACAGGGATATTGATCCGGACGGGAGACTGGTAAGGTGCATAGTCGGGGGAATTGTGGGGGTTATTGGGGCTGGCCATCGTTCCGTCGGGCATACCGGCCAGGTATGGATTGGCGGTAGCCGGGATGTCGTATTGGAAAGTGACGGGGGCAAGTCGCATGGAGATCGACTCTACCGTGAGATCTTGGGAATGTTTGCCAAGAACAGAGGCAAACAGGGTGGGAATGGCGGTATTTCGGGTCGCGATCCGTCGGGCGATGATACGTACGGCATTGGCTTGGGAACGGTTGTTACCGGTGTACGTTGTAAAGGTTTTCGTGGTGGTGTTCCAAAATCCTAGTTCGATGTCTTGCGACGGGTCGAGCACGAGTCGAGTACCGTCCACGTGGTTATCGTGGGCGGCTTGGATCGCAGCGGCGATCGTGGCATTGACGTCTTGGGGCAATGCATAGGCCCCCGCCCGAGAGGCGGCATCTGCTGCGGCACGAAGCTGGGACTTGGCGACCTGCACACGCCCCCAATCCACCGCCAATGAGACGATTCCCATCAAGGTCAGCATCAAAACCGTGCTGTACACCAACGAAATACCCCGGAATCGAGTCACGATGAAAAATCGATGCGCCATACGATAAGACTGCACCACAGGCCGGGGAAAGAAAGAAAAAATACAACCCGATAAGAACGTCGGACGTCAAAATGGATAAAGTGGATGAACTGCGAGGCTTACTCTGGGGTGACAAAAGACAGTGCATGGAGCTGGTTCAATCGGGCACTTAATTGTTGAACCGCCAACGAGATGTTGACATTGCCTGACAAATAAACTTCGCAAAGGTGCACAGCGTCGATGCTTTGACACAACGATTCGAGTCGATCGGGGTCCTGGGTCTGTCGCAGATGATTCTGCAGACATCGACAGATCAAACGTAAATAAACCATTATTCCCTGACGGGTGACAAGATCTTTGCTGGCCAATTCGTCTTTTTGGAGTTGTCGGTCGGAATACGCCTGTGCAGCCTGTTTAAACCATTCGGCCAGATCGAACGCGGTATGCCTGGTCAATAAAGCGTCTAGGTGTGACATCAGGTCGCTGGCGTGAGTGATGACCCCGCCTTCGATCCATTCGATGGCCGTTCCGAGAGAACCGTCGGCTAGGTCCGCTGCTGTACGGGCGGTTTTGGGGTCGATACCCCGGAGCTTCAACTGATTCAAAACCGTTTCGTGACGCAATTGACCGAACCGAAATAGCTGGGTTCGAGAACGAATGGTTGAAAGGAGCAATTCAGGCATCGGCGTCAGAAGAATGATCAGGGTGCGTTCAAAAGGTTCTTCAAGGGTTTTCAGAAGTGCGTTCTGGGCGGCAGGTTGCATCCGGTCCGCTTCCTCGACGACAAAAACTTTGCCCACGCCTGTAACACTTTTCTTCATTGCTGGTTCGATGAGATGGTTGCGGATCACATCGATCGACAGGGTGGTGGCTTTGCTGGTTTTGCTTGTCAGACGGATCAGGTCGCGTGTGATGACGTGGTAATCGGGGTGCGTCTGGGCGTCGATCAGACGCATGGCATACTGATCCTGACCCTGGTCGGCCAAAAAGAACTTGGCCAACGCGCGGGCGGTGGTGGCTTTGCCAACCCCCACAGGCCCGGCAAAGATCAACCCGTGCGGCAAGCGGGATTGCTGATAAGCAGTCAAGATCTGTCGGATGGGATCAGACTGATCGAGGATGGGGTAAAACAGATCGAACATGGCGGGCGAAAAATCAGACATTCAAGAGTTGCTGGAGGACTTCCTGATGAACGGTCTTCGGGTCCTGATCGGCGTTGATGACACGATATCTGTCAGGAAACTCTCTGGCTTGGGCGAGAAAGTTTTGTCGAACCCGAGCGTGATACGCCAAGGGGCGTTGTTCGATCCGGTCTTTGGCTCGCTGAACACGTGCGATGGATCGTTCAACGGGCATGTCGAGGATGATGGTCAGGTCAGGCCAGCGGTTCCCGATCGCGATCTGTCCGACGGTCCGGATTTCATCGACGGTCAACCCGTCTCCACCAAGTTGGTACGCGAGTGTCGAGGAAATGAAACGATCCGAGATGACCCATCGTCCTGCTTCCAAAGCGGGTTGAATGATCTGTTTCATCATCTGTGCACGGGCGGCCATATACAACAGCATTTCACACCGCATGGCCATTTCATCGTGGTCGGGGTTCAGCAGGATCGCACGAATCAGTTCTCCGATACGTGTGGTCCCGGGGGTCGCGAACCAGGATCGAATCGATCTGTCTCCGGAGCAGAGCCTCCTGAAGCAGCCCGGCCTGGGTCGATTTGCCACACCCTTCATTCCCGTCGAAAACGATGAATCGTGCCTGCTGACGGTGGTGTAGGTCCTGATCCGGCATACAGACATGATAGCGCATGGTGGAATATTTCCAAAGCTTGACCGTGATTCGGTCAAAGACGTACATTGATCGGTCTATGACACTTGCCAAGCTCAAAACCGAGTTTACGAGGGAGTTCGGGTCAGGAGGACGCCTACACGTGATCCGGGCACCGGGACGGGTCAATCTGATCGGAGAACACACCGATTACAACGAAGGCTTTGTATTTCCGATGGCCATCGAGCCTCAGATTTTTTTCGTCTGTCGACCCAGGACCGACGGAAAAGTCGTGGTCAAGTCGTCATTGTTTCCCGGTTCGACTGCAGAAATGAGTCTGTCCGGAAGAATCACCAAGGGAGAACCCAAGTGGAGCAACTACGTCCGGGGACCGATCGCTTTGCTTTTAGCCAAGGGCGTTCCGCTGGTGGGAATGGATTGTCTGATCATTAACACGCTTCCGATGGGGGGGGGCTTGTCCAGCTCGGCGGCCATGGAAGTGGGTACCGTCCGGGCTATGCTGACCTTGGCAGGCGAATCCATGGACGAATCGGCCTTGGCGCAGCTGTGTCAAAAGGCCGAACACGACTTTGCCGATGTGCCTTGCGGGATCATGGATCAGACGATCGTCGTCTCCGGAAAAGCCGATCACGCCATGCTTTTGGACTGTCGGGACCTGTCACGAAGGTTTGTCCCTCTCGATAAGGACGAATTGACCGTTGTGGTAACCAATTCGATGGTCAAACACGAATTATCCGGTGGGGAGTATGCCGAAAGACGTCAGCAATGCGAAGAAGCGGTGAGATATTTCGGTAAAACCGATCCGGCTATCCGTGCATTACGCGATGTCACTCGGGAACAACTTGAAACAGGACGGACAGGTCTATCGGATGTGGTCTTCCGACGTGCCCGCCATGTGGTAGGGGAGAATGAACGATGCCTGAAGTTCGCAGAATGTCTGACGTCGCGTCGATACGAACAAGCGGGCCAGCTCATGCTGCAAAGTCACGAATCGTTGCGGGATGATTATGAAGTTAGCGTTCCCGAGATCGATTTTCTGGTCCAAACGGCCATGAATCTCAAAGGGGTCTACGGGTCGCGGATGACAGGAGGGGGGTTCGGGGGATGCACGGTATCATTGGTCCAGCCCCGGTTTGTCGAGTCATTCGTTCAGGAGATTCGTCAAGCGTATCAATCCAGATTTCGGATCGAGGCGGTCGTGTTTGCCACCCATGCGACCGACGGGGCCGGGGTTTTGGAGTGAATCTCGGAAATCCGTAACAAAGGTTTTTCTGACAGGGGCTGGGCGACGATCAGATCTTGTTCGCCTGCTTCGAGACGAAGCACCACACGAAAGTGTTCTAACGGGGTCGGTTCCTTTTCAGCTTCATACAAACACACGATGGGTTGATCTGATGGGGGGTGGGCTGCCAGCTCGATCAGTTGTTGGTCGGTCATCGAGGGAATGACACGTTCCATAGCCACGCACAGGGTCAACGACGGAGGGCCCCGGAAAACGAACATGGCGTCGGGAAATCGTTTGTTAAGCTCGTGTGCAAGGTCCGACGCACTTGCTGGTTCGAGGGTGGGCGCCCAAATGGATTTGACCAACAATATTACCCCGACACACCCGACCACGGTTGTCATTGCTGGATACAAAATCCGACGAGTCGTGATCCACAAGATGGTGGTCATCCAGAAGATAACACCACAAGCGATAGTGATGTCAACCCAAGAAAGACCCGGACGAAACTTCCAGGCGATTACGATTACCACCAATCCGGTCAACCATCCCAACCAACGCATTGTGGTCAGAATTGCTTCGACCGGAACCCGCAACTCGGGCCAATTTAGACCGGTCGTCCGGTCGATCACCCAACCGACCGCTAACATCATCGCCGGGATCATCGCCAGAAGGTAATGAGGTTGTTTGTTGCCCCAGAACATCAACGGTAACAATACCGACATTCCCCACGCATAAAGCCATATCAATCCCTCACGGTCTTCCCGACAAAAGTTCGTGCGGTTTAAAATCAACTTTAAAGATGCCCAGCCCGCGATGACCCAGACCAGAGTCCAGGGTAAAGTCGCTAGTAACAGTTCCGGAAAATAGGTCCACCAAGGCTCGGCGTGGCCACGTCCGCCTCGTGCCGAATTGGATAAATCATCAACCAATTCATACCCCTGGGCATGCTGAAATGCGTACAAGAACCAGGGCAATCCTATGAGTATTGTCAATCCTATAGCCCCGCCGGTGACAAAACGAACCGTCAGACTTGTTCGGATCAAACCAGGTTTGAATCGACGATCGATCAGATCGGTCGCCAACATCAACAACAACACATAACCGGCTGGTGGGCCTTTGGTCATGACCAAACCCCCGATACAACCAGCAATGAGGTAAATCCATCGGTTTGAACCTTCCCGCGCACGCAACATTGCGTAAGCTGACAGGGTGATCCAAAACATCCCCAATACATCGGTCTCAGCCAAGGGACCGAAACGAAAAAACAACCAGGAACACAAAAGGGTTCCTGCTGCGTATAACCCCGCCTGTCCTCCGAACAACCGTTGACCGATCCCGTACGTCAGAGCCAACGTGAACCAACTCGCCAGGACTGCGGGCAAGCGTCCGACCCAGACATTCGTGCCCAACAGGCTGAAAGACGCTGCAGATATCCAGTAAGCCAACGGAGGTTTGTTCAGTCTTGGCTCCCCGTTGGCCGTCGGGATCAACCATCCTTCCAGCGGCTTACCGAGCATCTCACGGGCGCCCAACAAGACCCGGGCTTCCTGTGTCCGGGATTGAGGATCTGCCCAAGCGGCCACCATCAAGACCCCTAGTGCGATCAACCACACCAGGAGCAGCACTCTTTTGTCGCGTCCCATGCCATTATTCATGAAAATCGGATTTTCATTCAATCGGGAAGACCGAGCAAGGGCGTGTTGAGAAGGTCTCTAAAATCGATCTGGAACAAACCTTTCGCAAACCATTGTCTGAACAGGTTTTGTGTCTTGGGTGCGACAATGTTCTGGTCGGATTTATTTGTCGGTTTGTCCGTAGGACGTGGTAAACTTCAGGGTCAAACAAGGTTGTGGTTAACAGGAGGCTGTCATGTCGGGTTATACAACGGCTCAGATTCGGAATGTTCTCGTGGCAGGCCACGCTGGCGCCGGCAAGACTTCGCTGGTCGATGCGATGCTCTTTGCTTCCGGCGCCAAGGCTCACCGTGGTTCGACTTCCGAAGGAACGAGTGTCTCGGATTTCGATAAACTGGAAATCGAACACCAGCATTCGATTTATACATCCGTGGTTCACTGCGACCACAAACAGTGTCGGATCAATCTGATCGACTGTCCGGGAGCTCCTGACCTTTTAGGCGGGGCATTGTCATGTCTGTCCGCGGTCGAGACGGTTGCGGTGGTCGTCAACGCCAATGCCGGGATCGAGGTGGTAACCCGCAGGATCATGGAATCGGCTCGTGAACTCGATCTTCCTCGGGCCATCATCATAAACCGCATCGATCAGGTTTCTGCCGAGTCGTTATCTCGTCTGGTCGAGACGATACGTCAGTCGTTCGGTCCGGAGTGTCTTCCGATCAACCTGCCCTTCGGTTCCGGATCGGGGGTGGTTGATTGTCTGCTAGGTGCCGAAGGCAAGTCGGATTTTGACACGGTTCGTCTGTGGCACGCTCGTATTCTCGATCAGATTGTCGAAATGGATGACAATCTTCTGGAAAAGTATCTGGCGGGGAAGAACCGGATTACCAATCGTTGCACGCACCGTTCGAGCGGGCGATGGACGAAGCGCATGTCGTTCCGATCCTGTTTACCGACGCAAAAAACGGGGTTGGAATCGTCGAGTTGTTGGACGCGATCGTGATGCACTTTCCGAGCCCTCTGGAAGGCAACCCACGTCCGTTCCTGACCGGTGAAGGAGAACATGACCGTGACAACGAAAGACCCTTTGTCTATTCCAACGACCCAGACAAACCGCTATTGGCACACGTCTTTAAGGTGACGACCGATCCTTTCGTGGGTAAACTAACTGTATTTCGAGTGCACCAGGGCAAACTCACCGGACAATCTCAGGTCTACATCGGGCACAATAAAAAAAGCATTCGTTTGGGGCATATTTTTCATCTGCAGGGCAAGGAACATAAGGAAGTCCAACAGATCATCGCAGGGGATATCGGCGCCGTCGCCAAGATCGAGGAAATCCGCTTCAATGACGTCCTGCACGACGACCACGCCCTGGACAGCGTCCACCTCAAACCGCAGAACCTTCCCCGGAGTATGTTCGGTCTGGCGATCGTACCCAAAAATCGAGGCGACGAAGCCAAGATCGGTCAACACCTAGCCAGGATCGCAGAGGAAGACCCGACGTTCTCCTGGCACGTGGACAAGCAGACCCACGAACTGGTCATCAACGGTCTCGGTGAGCTGCACCTGAGGCTGGTGTTGGAACGATTGGCCCATCGAGGCATCACGGTCGAAACCCGTCCCCCCAAGATCAGTTACCGTGAAACGATCTTGGCCGAAGCACAAGGTCATCACCGACACAAAAAACAAACCGGCGGGGCAGGGCAGTTCGGCGAGGTGTACCTCCGGATCGAACCCCTCAACGGGGATTCCCCTCTTTCGACACGAAATGGTGGGAAAGGATTTGAGTTCGTGGACGAAATTTTCGGAGGGGCCATTCCCGGTCAATTCGTCCCGGCCATTCAGAAGGGAATTCTTGAAGCGATGGAACACGGAATCATCGCGGGGTATCCGGTTCAGGACGTCCGGGTGATCGTGTACGACGGGAAGCACCATCCGGTGGACAGCAAGGAAGTGGCATTTAAGACGGCCGGGAAATGGGCGTTTATTGATGCATTTCGCAAAGCCAAACCGGCCTTGATGGAACCGATCGTATCCATCGAGGTCACAGTCCCTGAAGATAAACTGGGCACGATCACAAGTGACTTGTCGGGTAAACGGGGAAAGATCTTGGGAACCGACATGATGCCCGGTGGTTTGACCAAAGTAAAAGCCGAAGTCCCGTTGTCCGAAATACTCCAGTACCAGTCCCAGCTCAAATCCGTAACCGGTGGACAAGGCAGTTATGTCATGGATTTTGCCCGGTACGAACCGGCCCCGCCTCAAGTCGCCTCGCGAGTGATGGCCGAGTTCAAACTGACTGAGGAAACCGAGTAAAATCCACCGGTCCGTGTGGGTCACTGGATCTGGACCTGCTCGTTGAGGACACGAGTCCCTTCGGTCTCTTTCACCCCCGAGCGGACGACCTGGGGAGAACCATTTTCCGGGAAACGGACTTGGGTAAAAACGATATTTCTTGATGACGGTTTTTCCCGGACTCAGATCGATAACAAGACGTTCCTGACGGGCCAAACCCGGAAACGGGATACGTAAGGCGGTATAGTTCACCGGTCGGTTGGAATAGTTCGTAATCACCTGCTGGACAATGATGTCGTCTCTGTCGCGAAGCGCGATCGTGCTCAGACCGATATCGCCCAGTCCCAGCTTCAGCAGGACCGGAACTTTGAACGAACGGTTTTCTGCGCCTTGGAGTTCGACATCGCAGTCGATGGTTTTGGTCCCGGCAAAACTGTTGTAGGGGAACTCGATCGTCACGGGCGCGTCATACGTTTCTCCCGGGGCCAATGAAAAGCTGGGTTGTTGGAGGACAACGGTCCACCCGTTCGGGGCCTTGGATTTTGAGACGTCCGCTGATCGGGACCGGATACGGGTTTGTAAACCGCAATCGACGGACATGGGGTTTGAAACTCGATTCGATCAATGGGTTGTCAAACGCGAAACTCCCCCGCAACTGGGCCAAATGTCCGTCAATTCCGATCAAAATAGTGGGAATAGGTCCGACTTCCAGCTCGATCACACCGGTTTCGTTTCTGGGTTGAAGGACCGGGGAGAGGTTGCCCCACAGGTCCATTCGCTGGGGGTGTTTACCAAGAACTAGTTGGATGACAGGGTAAGGTGTTTGACCGGAGCCGGATTTGGACCAAATCACCAGGATGCCTTCTCCGTTTCGGTCGAATAAAAAGGCTTCGACGGATTCTCCAAGAGGAACTTGTCCTTTGTAGGTGGTTTTTCCGAGATTCTGCACGAGGGTGCGGAGGATCAGAAACTGTTCCCGGGGTTGTTTGTTAGGGGATTCGGTTTGTCTCCGGACGCTGCTGAAGGGTAAAGGAAGGTCAATACGGTTTGCACCACCTGCAAGCGCGTAAACAACCCTCTGGACCATGTCCCGAATTCGGGTTTGCCGGTCGTATCCGTCTTCGGGCAGGGACAGGAGACTGAGAGAAACCTTGCTCGTACCGGTCGTTGAGGGTCCGGAACCCCGAAGATCCTGTAAGTAAAGGGGGATCTGTTCCGGGAGCACCTGGTTGGGGATCGAAAGCGCGACGGTCGGGGGCATCGGACCCTCGGCTTCGAACATCGCCGGCCAGGGCATGGCTAGGTCTGGTTGATCAATCAAATGATTAAACTGCTCAAGAACCGCCTGATAGGCTCGTCTCATCGAAAATATCATTGACAAAATCGAGGGCTTGCTCATCCGGTCCCAGTTGCCATTGGTCCAGATACCCGGAGTATCGGGATACGAGGTATGACAACGAAGGTTGCCAACTTTCGGGTGGGGCCTTGAGAATCTGAGACCAACGATCTGCTCCGATCAGCTTCGATATTTTGGGAGGCGGAGCGGTCAGACAGGCGATGGGTGTGATTCCCAAATTGCGAAACGATTCTAACAACAAGGCAAAAGGAAGCGGAGAGGATTCGATGTCTTCTTGGGAGTCCCAAACCGATAGTTTGATACGCCCGATACCCAGATAAGGCAGGATCTGGGGCAACTCACGCCAGGCATTTTGAGGTAGATCGGTCGCGATCACACCAAACCGAGGGTCCGGTTCGATCGGTTCTCCCCTCATCGGCCAGGCGGAGAAAGTCCAAAGATTCATCCGCGACCACG
>BPJO01000010.1 GCA_026004655.1 Phycisphaerae bacterium | reverse complement strand
GATTGTCATCGTTGTCGGATGCTGGGCTGGCAGGCAGGGAGTCTGGACGAACCCGAAACACGTTTTATTCACCTGCGTCCGATGGGAACAAGCCATAAATCTTGGTGGACCGGTCGTGTCCGACACGGGATGGGACAGTATTTCATGGGCACAGGGTTTACCTACATGCTGGCTAGTTGCGTATATCGGTTGTTTCATCCACCGGTGATTGTGGGCAGCTCGGCCATGATGTGGGGATGGTTGAAAGGTTTTCTGACTCGTTCGGAAAGGTATGGGGATGAAGAGTTTCGCCGGTTTGTTAATCGTTACCAATGGGCATGTTTACTGAAGGGAAAACGCCGGGCTACCGCCCAGATCGAGAATGAACGGGCTGGATTCTGGAAACCTCCAGCCAAGACATGAACTACTTCGTTTTTTTCCCTGACTCATGGCTATATTCTGAATAATGATTCGCAGACAGACCCTTCAGGGATATGAACTGATCACGCAAGACGATCACGCGATCTTGGCCGAAGATCTGGCTAGACAGGTGGATGCTGAGTTCATGCATTCTCCAGATCCTGCAGAAGCTACCTTTCTGGGAATCCGTCATCATGACGCGGGATGGCGCCTATTTGATGATTTGCCCGTTCTTTCACCCGCCAAAATACCCCTGGACGTTTTCGAAGCACCGCGACATATTACCCACCGAGCCTGGCTAAAAAGTGCTGACAAGGCTGTTTCAGTTCATCCGTATGCGGGTCTGCTTGTATGTCTGCACGGTCTGTCACTTTCTGCGATGAATGTTTCATCCAATTCCCCGGTTCGGTTTGATCCTCAACAGCTCCGACAACAGTTCGAACTGAACAAGTTTCAACACCAAATGATCGAAAAGTTGGAATCGCTTCGAGGTCAGATCGGATTACGAATCGATCGTCCCCTGCGACTGGGTCTGGCCGACGGATGGACCGATCCTGAAGAGGAAAAACTCAAGCATAACTTCAGATTTCTCCAAGCGATGGATGTCCTGAGCTTGTGGGTCTGCTGCACCCATTTGCCTTCTGCCCTGTCGGCTAGTCTTTCCCGGGCCCCCGGGCAACCCTTGTTTCGAATGAACGTCCATCGTCTTTCTGCAGAAGAACTTCGTCTTGACCCATGGATTTTTCGGTATGACCGTGTTGAAGCCCGTGTTCCATGCCGCGTAATCCCATCTAAAACTTATTCGACCGAACAGGAACTCCGTCAGGCCTACGCACAAGCTCGAACGGACCTAATAACCGTCGTCATCCGCCCGGGATAGCAACAGTTCATGGTAGGGTCTCGAGCTGGGCATATTCCAGAATTAATGTCTTTCGACCTGTTTTTTGAAACTCCACCACCACCCGGGTATGCCTTCCCATACTTGAAATGTTGCAAATGCGTCCGAGACCAAAAACCGCGTGGCGGACGATCTGTCCGGGACGGAAATGGCTGGTGTAATTATCGTTCAGACCGGTTGATTCATCATCGATCATCGTTCGATCTTCGACCTCGATCATTTCTACAGGCATTTCATTCAGAAAGGGTGAAGGGATGGTCCGTTCGCGACGCCCCATTATGGTTCGGGTAAAGGCCCGGCTTAGGATCAGTCGTGTTTGCGCACGTGTGATCCCGACAAAACAAAGACGACGTTCTTCTTCCATTTGCTGGGGATCCGTCCGCGCCCGTGCGTGAGGAAGAATCCCTTCTTCCATCCCGATCATAGCAACGACGGGGAACTCCAGCCCCTTGGCTGCGTGCAGCGTCATCAGGGTCAAGGCTCCCCCACCGTCACGAACTTGATCTACGTCGCTCATCAGGGAAATCTGCGCCAGATAATCTTCCAGACGTCCCTGGGGGTTTTCCCGGTCATATTCGGCTGCGGAATTAATCAATTCCTTGACGTTGGCGAGTTCGGGTTTGTCTGGGTCCGCGCTCTTTTCCAAGACAGCCCGCATGCCCGATTGCTCAAACACCTCCTGCATGATGCCTTGGACCATTCCCACGTCCGGCGGTCCGGCAAACATATCCTCTGCGACTGCTTCGGTGGACACGTTTTGAACCTTTGAAGCCTCTTCGGACAACCGGGCCATCATCCGGTGGAAGGCCTGTACACTTTTGATCACTCGCGTTGATAAATCCGGTATTTCTTCCGCTCGTGTCAACGCATGCCAAAGACCCAGACCCTGCGACACTCCCCAAGTCCGAATTTTTCGAATGCTCTCATCCCCGATCCCCCGGGGGGGCGTGTTGATGATCCGTTCCAGACTTACTTCATCCTGCGGATTCACCAGAACCCTCAGGTAGCTCAGTAAATCCTTGATTTCCTTCCGGTCATAAAACGCCGTCCCGCGGGCAATCTGGTATGGAATACGCCCGCTCACCAATTTTTCCTCCAGCACACGGGACAAAGAGTTCATTCGATAAAAAATCGCCATTTCACTCCAGGGACGTCCCTGCTTGTGTTCCTTTTTCAGCTCTTCAATGATGGTGTTGGCTTCGTCCTCTTCGGTGCGACAGATATAAAACGTGGCTTTTTCACCCGTGTCGTTGTTGGTCCATAACCCCTTTTCCTTGCGCTGGGTATTGTAAGAGATCAGTTTTGAAGCAATCGCCAGAATCGTTTTGGTCGAACGATAGTTCTGCTCCAGACGGACGACTTTCGCGTCCGGATAATCTTTTTCAAAATCCAGAATGTTCTGAATGTCCGCACCGCGCCAAGCATAAATCGACTGATCCGGGTCCCCCACCACGCAGATGTTTCGGTATTTCATTGCCAGCGCGTGAGCCAGCACGTACTGAGCGCGGTTGGTATCCTGATACTCATCGATCAGCAGGTATTGGAATCGATCCTGAAGTTCGTTCAGTACGTCTGGATGATCACGAAGTCCGTGCACCGTCTTCATTAAAAGATCGTCGAAATCCAGTGCATTGTTTGATTCCAGCAGTTTTTGATACCGTCCGTAAACACGTGCGACATTTTTGTCGTAAAATCCGGAAGCCGAAGCTGCGAAATCCTGGGGAGTCACCAGTTGGTTCTTCAGATGACTGATGGCCGAATGGATCTGAGCCGGTGGAAAGTTGCTGGAGCTAATGTCCAGTGATTTCAAGGCTTCTTTGATCAGCTTGCTCTGATCCAAGGAGTCGTAAATTGTGAATGAACTCGCAAGACCGAACCGAGAACCATAATGACGCAGAATCCTCACACAGAGAGAGTGAAACGTGCAAATCAACGGGTTTTGCTGATCCAGCCGACCGATGTCATGCAATTTCCGACCGAACAGCTTGCCGATACGCTCTTTCATCTCCCCGGCCGCTTTGTTGGTGAAAGTAATAGCCAGAATGGAAGCGGGGTTGATCCCGTTGGACATCAGATAAGCCACTCGACGGGTCAAAACCCGTGTCTTACCTGATCCGGCCCCTGCGATGATCAACAAAGGCCCGTCCACGTGGGTGGCTGCCTGTCTTTGAGATTCGGTCAAGTCTTTTAAAAGTTCTTCGATGGACAACACGAAGTCGAGTTTACGGTCCTCCTCCCGTTCAGCAACTTTGATTTGCGTTTATCAACCGACAGGACAGATTATCCGAATATGTAAGCCGGCTTGACTTAACCCCCGACTCCCATAGCATCGACGCCTAGTTCCTGTTCCTGGAGTAAATGATGGCTAAGAAAACCGTTGCAGACGTGGATGTTAAGGGCAAAAAAGTACTCATGCGGGTCGATTTCAATGTTCCTCTGGACAAGGAACTTAAAATCACGGATGACCGACGAATCGTTCAGGCCTTGCCGACGATCCGCAACGTCATCGACCGGGGCGGACGGCTGATCCTGATGTCTCATCTGGGTCGACCCAAAGGCGGACCTGACCCAAAATATTCCCTCAAACCCTGTGCGGATCATCTGTCAAATCTTCTGGGTAAACCCGTTACTTTCACCGCAGACTGCATCGGTGTTGATGTGGAACAGACCGTTGGCAAGATGCAGGACGGGGATGTCGTACTGCTCGAAAACCTACGATTTCACCCACAAGAGGAAAAAAACGACCCGCATTTTGCCCAACAACTGGCCAAGCTCGGGGACGTTTACGTCAATGACGCTTTTGGAACCGCTCATCGGGAACATGCCAGCACCTTCGGAGCTCCTCAACTGATGCAAGGCAAGCCCCGGGTGATCGGTTTTCTGATCCAGAAAGAGCTCAAGTTTCTTGGAGACGCGATAAGCAACCCCGTGCGTCCTTTTGTCGCCATTCTAGGTGGGGCCAAGGTGTCTGACAAAATTCTTGTCATCGAGCAGCTACTTGATAAAGCCGACACCCTGCTGATCGGGGGGGCAATGGCCTATACCTTTTTCCTAGCCCAGGGGAAAGAAGTCGGAAAAAGCTTGGTCGAACGGGATAAAGTTGATTTGGCCCGTGATTTGCTTAAGAAATCCGGGTCCAAAATCCGTTTGCCGGTGGATACCGTCGTCTCCGATCAAATGACTGATGATGCGGTTACAAGCGTGGTCCAAGGATCGATCCCTGCCGATCAAGAAGGGTTTGATATCGGTCCCAAAACGTCTGCCCTTTATACCGAGGAAATCGCCCGTGCCAAAACGGTCATCTGGAACGGACCCATGGGTGTTTTTGAGAAAAAACCGTTCCAGGCAGGGACTCGTTCCGTCGCCCAAGCCGTGGCTGACGTGACCCGGTCCAATCAGGCTACGACGATCATCGGCGGTGGGGATTCCGCGGCAGCGATCGAAGTCTTCGGTCTAGCGGATCAGGTCAGTCACGTTTCCACCGGTGGTGGCGCTAGTCTGGAGTTTCTCGAAAAAGGACATTTTGCCACCCTCGATATTCTGGATTGATGATTCTTGCCAAAACTCTCGTGACGGATCGACGCGACGACATATCCTCGGTCCGTCACGATGATTTTTACAATCCTCTCTGATGAACCAATGGTTGACGATGCTCTCGGCCTTGATCCCGGTTTTCGGGGTGATTCTTGTCGGAGTGGTCGTTCGCCATCTGAACTGGTTGACCGAAGAAGCCGATTCAACCCTCGTCAAATTGACGGTTCGACTTTTATTTCCCTGTTTTGTTCTAGCGCAAATGAACACCAACCCCTGGCCTGGAGGAAGTACAGGAATCCTGCTTCCTCCTCTGGTCGGTTTTTTTCTGACAACCATGGGTTTTTCTGTCGCATGGGTGTTCACACGAATGTGGGGACGTTCCGTGGGTTTAACCACCGCGGCTCATCGGAGAACGTTCGTATTGTCTGTCGGTATGTTCAACTATGGATATATCCCTATTCCCCTGATGGGCGAATTGTTCCCCGGACAAGGTCCGGAATTGCCTACCCTTCTGCTCCATAATGTAGGGGTCGATGTAGCCATGTGGACGTTAGGATTGTTTATTATATCCGGGAAGATGGGTAAAAGAGGGTGGTTGGGCATTTTAAACCCGGTCATGATTGCGATTCTTTTGTCGATCGTGCTGCGGTTTTCCGGTGCATGGGAATTGCTGACGATCCATGCCTCACCCGCGATTCGGGTGATTGAAATGATCGGGCAATGCGCCATTCCTCTTTCACTGTTGCTCAGCGGAGCCACTATTGCCGATGTATGGCGAGACGCCAATTTTCGTGAGGGATGGGGGGTGATTGGAAGTGGTTTGCTGATCCGGTTGGGGGTACTTCCTGTTTTATTTCTTATTCTGATTTGGGTTTTACCCTTTGAATCAGCCTTGGACCGGGTAATTGCGGTTCAGGCTTCCATGCCGGCTGCGATATTTCCGATCATTTTGGCTCGTCACTTCGGGGGAGATGCTCCGACGGCGGTTCGGATCGTACTTACCACACACCTGTTTTGCCTCTTGACCTGTCCGGTTTGGCTAGCGGTGGGTTTGTAACGTGAAGACCGGGATTTTCGACAGTTCAGATCGAGTTATGCTGAGATTCCCTGGCTGTTCTGTAGACACCCGGATTTTGATACACTTGAGTCTGTGATTCCACTTCAAGAAATTGATATTCAGATAACCAACTGGGCCGGGGGATTCGGGACACCCGTCGAACACTTGATTCGACTGGCGCTAGCAGCGATCTGCGGGGGGTTGGTCGGGCTGGAACGAGAGATCCGGGGAAGACAGGCCGGTTTCCGTACCAATCTTTTGGTGTGCGTAGGCTCAGCCATGGTCATGGTAATTTCTATTTCACTCGCAACAGTACACTGGCCAAACCAGAACACTGATGGCGTTCAGATCAGCACCGATCCGGGTCGTATCGCGTACGGCGTGATGACCGGGATCGGTTTTTTGGGCGCAGGGACCATCATTCACAACAAGGGATCGATCCGTGGACTGACAACTGCAGCGGCCCTGTGGTGCGTTGCCGCGTTGGGTTTGGGAGCAGGTCTGGGGCTTTATGTTACGACTATGATGGGCACCCTGATTGTTGTGTCGGCGTTGTGGCTGTTGAACTACGTCGAACGCTGCGTTCCTCAGATCAAGTATCGTTCGATTGTGATCCGAGTCAATTGGACTCCGAATTGCGTTCGGTCCACCATCGACCATCTGCAAGCACACGGTATCAAGGTCATCGACGCTGCCATCGACCGTCGGGATTGTCCTCCGGACAAGGCCGATCTGACCATGCACATCGGTTTTAAACGTGAAAAACGTTATCGCGAACTCGAAAGACGTCTGATCGAAGCCAATGCACTCGAATTGATGTCAACCCGCGAAACAGTCCAGTGACGAGCGTCTGAGGACGCATTGATGACCAAAGTTTTCATGTATTTTATTTGACAGAATCCGACTTAATTAGCGGATGGAATCGGAGCGGAGTCCGACAGGGGGTTGAAGAATCTCGGTGAGAATAAACTCTTTCCGAAGATTGGCCGGCCTAAGAATGGCACGCAATCGGTGAAGGCGATTTGGCCCATCGGACTGAGTCGTACCCGAAGCCGAAGCCCCGATTTCGGTTGCCCCGATAGAGGGCAGTGAAGAAAGATTCGGACTCGAGGTCGAGAACTGGGGAGGGATTTCGATCGTGTCCGCCGACGTGGGTTGGGTCGACTGTGGTTTGTAGCGATTTGGAAGAGCAGGCGGTTGGGGTTGTTTGATCGTCTTTTTGGGTTGACGAACGGGAGGACGGGGTCTGCCCTGACGCGGGGCTTGGGGGACCCGCCTGGGGGGAGGAGTCGGTTGAAAAACCGACTCCTCCGAATCGGTGGAGATCGGGGGATTCTCCATCGTTTCACTAGGAGGGATTCTCTTCTTTTTCTCAGCCATCGATGCGAGGATCTGCGTTATTAACCAGAAAAGCAAAATAAGGATCGGTGCGAGCAGCTTAAATATGCTGAACTCTTCGTTTTGCTGAGCAAGGATGATGTGAGTCGTTGACAACAGGATCATTGCTTATCATCCGGCTTGGCAATTGCTTCCCGCATGTTGGTATCGGCTTGAACATTCCGGATGCGATAGTAATCCATGACGCCGAGGTTTCCATTCCGGAAAGCTTCAGCGATCGCTTTGGGGATTTCGGCTTCAGCAAGAACGACCAAGGCGCGGTTTTTGGCCTGCTCAGCGATCATTTCCTGCTCGCTAGCCACAGCCATGGCGCGTCGTTTTTCGGCTTCGGCCTGGGCGCGTTTCTTGTCGGCTTCGGCTTGTTCAGCTTGGAGTCTGGCACCGATGTTATCGCCGACATCGACATCCGCAATGTCGATCGAAAGAATGGTAAAGGCGGTGTTGGCGTCCAAACCCTTGGCCAGAACGGCCTTGGAAATGTGGTCGGGATTTTCGAGCACCGCTGTATGATCCGATGAAGACCCGATCGCTGAAACGATCCCTTCACCGACACGGGCGATGATGGTTTCTTCGGTCGCCCCACCGACTAGCCTCTGGATGTTGGTTCGTACGGTGACTCGTGCTTTGACCTTAAGCTGAATTCCGTTCTTGGCTACTGCGTCAATTGTTGTACGGCCTAGTTGCGGGTTAGGTACGTCGATGACTTTGGGATAAACGCTGGTCTGAATCGCATCGAGCACATCTCGTCCGGCAAGGTCGATCGCAGTGGCGGTCTTCCAGCTCAGCTCGATATTTGCTTTGTTGGCCGCGATCATGGCTGTGATAACTCTCATCAGATTTCCGCCAGCCAAAACGTGACTTTCCATTTCCTGCTGACTGATCTGAAGCCCCGCACGAGTGGCTTGAATCCTCGCAGCCACGATCAGATTCGGATTGATTTTCCGCAACCACATCCCGAACAAGTCCAGGAATCCCACCCGCGAACCTGACACCAGCGCCTGAATGTACAGATTGATAAAATTGAAAAATAAAAAGAACAGGATCAAGGCGACGATCAGAACAACAATGATCACGCCATAAATCACTAGATCTCCGGCATTCGCGGCCAAAATACTCATAACATTTCCTTCCTTAAAGCTTTATCAACCCGTACTTGTTGAAGCCATTTCTCTGATTTCTCGAACCGTCACGACCCCGTTACTCATCGCCAAGACCTTTACACGTCTTCCGGGTGGAATGATCATCCCCATTTCACTTTGTGCTTCAACCCTAACGTCACCGATTTCAACTTCGCCCATCGGTTTTAATTCCGTCAGAGTTGTTCCGATCGAACCGATCAGGACTTTGGGTTTGGGCAATTCACCCGCTACTTCGGTCACTATCATACGCTTGCCCAAAGATGTTTTCTGCCACAAGCTCACCCCCCAACCGATCGCGAACGGTGCGAATATGACACTCGTCGCCAGCATCCCTGCTCCCAACCAAAGGTCGATCCTGAAACAGATGATAATCGCCCCCGTCATGCAGGCCGCACCGAGCACTGCCAACAATCCACCGGAAGGTACAAACAGTTCCGCAAAGAACAGACCCAAAGCTACGACGAGCAGAATGACCAGCCACACCCACAGCATCCGGATCACGCCTTTCTAACGATCACTTCATTACCGTGCCTGGCTCGAACCACGATGGTTTGGCCAGAGGCAACGAATCCATGATCAGAGATCACGTCGATATTCCGTTCATCATTGATAATGGTGTCATAAAATCGACCAATACCGCCTGGTCTTAAATCTGTCACAGCCACGCCCCGGGTCCCGACCGCTGGCCAAGCCGACTGAACGGCTTCACGGGCCGGGTCATCGGTTTCGGGGGTGCTGCCGACCGTTGTGGTCAGGATCAGTCGATTAAAATACGGAATACGCGGCAAGTACCGCGACAACCACAACCAAAGTCCGAATGATACGACTGTCCCTGTGGTCACCACCAGCAAACCTTCTTTGAGACCTTCTCGGGTCTGGGGCAACTGAGGAAAAATACTCCCTCCGTCTGGAATCGCGGGGGCTTCGCTCGGAACGAATGTCAATACCATACCCGCAAGTATAAGGAGTAAACCGGTAATCCCCATAAACCCGAAGCCCGGGGTAATGAATACCTCCACCACCAGGAGTAAGACCCCTAAAATGATCAGGAGAATCTCAAGAACGCCGGCATATCCGGTCAGCATCGGAATCCCGAACAGAAGGACCCCGCTGAGGATGGCGGAAGCTTCGGGGATTCCGGTGCCCGGTTTGGTAAAAGCGATGTACAGGGACAACATAAAAACAACGCTCAGGATCCCTCGAACGCCGCTGCTGCTTAACCAGCCGACGATTTTTTCACCCGCGGAAACGTCATAGCGTTTGATGATTTGAATTCCTCTTTGGTCGGCAAAATCCTGAATCGACTTATAAATTCCGGTCGAAATCCCTAACCGGGTCGCCGTAGTCTCATTCACGGTCAATAAGGTCAATTCATCATCAATCGGGTTTTTGATGTCCGTAGCGAGTTTCCAACCCTGATCCAAATACCGTTGTAACTCGTTGGCTCCTACATACTTCCATTCGCCTTTTTCATTTTCAAGGACATAAACCGTATATTGATACTGAACAAATGCCCTTGCCAGAACCGGATCATGTCCGTTCCGCTCGGCCGAATCTTCAAACTCGGCGACGAGAGGGCTTTCGATCTTGGCTCGGTTGGCGCCTTCAAGGGTTGCCAGTCCCCCTTGCCCCATCATGATCGGGGCACAGTCGCCGATCATCGATCGTTCTTCCATGACGATCTCATGGCAAGCAAACGCGATCAGAGTTCCGGCGCTATAAGCCATTTCCTGAACATAGGCGATGGTTAGCATGGATTCGCCGGTTTCCTTGAGCAACCGGGTTATATCCATCGCTGCCGAAACGGCTCCACCGGGAGTGTTAAGCTCTAAAATGATGGTATCGGCCCCGTCGGCTTTGGCCTGTTCGATCCGGCTTTTTAGAATCGAGAACGTGAAATCATTGATCTCCCCGTGGATGGGAATGACAACTGCCTGGGGCGGACGTGTTGGCATGGAGGTCGGATGAGTAAATACGGTTCTCTCCTGCTCCACTGACAGGGCTAAAACCTCACCAGCAGCGATCAACACAAGAAAACTAGCCAGAAAAACTGTCCAAAAATACCTCATCATCCATAATTGTACGCAAACGGTCGGTAAAAGCGTATGTTCGACAGGTTAGAAACACCTGACATTTCTCAACCCTCGGCTCGGAAGGTCCGAGAACTGTATTCCTAAGGCGCCCGGATCAGTACTGATACCCCATGGATTATCGCCCCTAGAGTTCGGGTTATTACACCTTTGCCGGTCCGGGGGGTGAGAAAAGTTGCGGTAATGGGGTAGAAAACGTTGAATTTCACTTCTTTCTCAGGTTCCGGCATTCGATGTAGGAGGTATGAAATCTGAAACCTCTGACATCCTCGGCCGTGCGGTTGTTGAAACGCTCGAAACCCGTCAGATGCTCTCCTCGGTCTCTTTTGAGGCAGGGAACTTATCGATTCTCGGGCTGGCGAATAGTAAGAACGCCGTCCAGGTCAAAGTTACCGGGAATCGCGTAATGACGGTCATGAACGGAACCCAAACCAGCCGTCTCATCGCCGGTCTGAAGTCTATTACCATCGTGGGGGGGGACCACAACGACTACATCGAGGTAAGTGACCAGATCAAAGTGCCTGTGAACATCTATGTCGGGGACGGTGACGACCGGGTTGTCGGTGGCAGTGGGACCAATCGGATCGAAGGGGGCGCAGGTAACGACACCATTTATGGCGGCTCCCGATATGACCGACTGTATGGCGGAGATGGAAACGACCGGATCCACGGAAGAGCGGGGAACGATACCATCGATGGGGGCAGCGGGAACGATACCCTGTTCGGAGAAGGGGGGAACGATTTTTTCGATGCCGTCGAAAGGCATGATAAGATATACGGGGGTGGAGGTCGGGATAATATAAGTGCGGTAACATCCAGTCGTTCCGCAAAACCTGCCAGTACCTCTTCGATTCCCCGGATCACTGGCTTTTCACTTATCGATGCGACCAACGGAAATAAGGTTATCGGTTATCACAGTATCGACACAGGGAACGTTCTGGATCTGGCTAAGCTTCCTTCCAAGCTGAATATTGCTGCTAATCTGAACGGCACCGCTGCGGTTCGTTTTGACTGGGACGGCAAGAAAATGTACCGAATCGAGCAATTTGCCCCCTACGCGCTGGCGGGTGACAACGCCGGCCAGTTCCGTTCCATGAATCTGACGATTGGCACACACACCCCTCGTCGGACACGCCATTGATAAGAATACCGGAGCTGTGCTTTCAAGTTTAGGTATTACATTCCATGTGATCAATTCCGCTTCAGGAAGTTCATCCAGCAACAATTCCGGTAAGCCGGCTTCAACGGACGGAAACAGTCAACCAACACCCGCTCCCAGTCCGACACCAACTACCCCGGACAATGCGGGTGGAAACGACTCCTTACCCACGGATAACACCTCGGACAGTACAGCGCCGCAGGCGGCCATTACGGCAATCTCTATGACGGTCCCCGCCGGTCACGCGGTTCATGTGGACGCATTGGCTTCACGATTGGGCTTGGGAGACTGGCACGAATCACAATTTACGTGGGATTTCGGGGATGCAGGCTCACGCTACAACAAGCTCAAGGGGTTCAACGCGGCCCACACTTACGATCAACCGGGCACCTACAAGATCACATTGACCGTAACAAACAAGGCCGGTAAAACCGATAAGGCGCAGATCACGATCAACGTCACTTCTGCCAATCGCAAAGTGATTTATGTGGCTTCAAACGGTTCCGACAACAACACCGGTCTGTCCGTCAACAGTCCCGTCAGAACGTTTGCAAAAGCCGCATCACTCGCGGGAAGCAATACCGAAATCCTCTTTCGGAGAGGCGACACTTTTGAAGTTGATTCCACGATGTGGCTCAACGGATCGAATATCGTCGTGGGAGCGTACGGGATTGGTGATCGTCCGACACTATTGTGGACCGGCGCTAGAAATACCGGGGTCTTTTTCCGCTCCAAAAGCAGCGCAACCAATATCGCGGTTCAGGATCTGTCACTGGACTCGATCTTCAACAAAGATACTAATGATTCAGGAACACCCCTGGGTTTCCAACCCGCAGGAACAAATATCTCCGTTCGACGGGTTGAGATTCTCAACCTTCAGTTCGGTGCAAACCTAAATCAGCGTCCCCATGGATTCCTGTTCCAGGACAACGAAGCACCGCTGCTGACCGGACTCCGTAAGTACTTTGTCTGGAGCGAAGGTGAGAACATCGTCATTATCGGAAACAAAGCCGTTAACAGTACCCGCGAGCATATCGTCCGTGCCAACTATACCCACAAAATCTTGGTCATGGACAATGATTTTGCGAACATTGAACGTCGGAGTTCGGGCGCCGATCAATACGACATCCGCAAGACCGCACTGAACGTCCAATCCGGAACATTCGCGTATCTGGCGGACAACAAGCTCAACGGTCCGTTCCAGATAGGACCTCTGGGAAAAGCCGACGGACTGCGACATCCAGAGTTCCGTTTCAAGTATGCCATCCTCGAAGGTAATAGCGTTCGTAACGATAAAATTGATGTAAATCATGGGGGAGAGCACATCACCCTTCGAGATAACGTGATCCAAGCCAATGGTTTCACAGCCATCAACGTGGACGGGTTTGATTCGACCTACAATCGTGGAGTCATTGACCTGATCATCCAGAACAATACGGGTATCAATACCGACACCGGCGGCCGAATGATCAGCGTTAATGGGAAGGTGGACGGCATTCAGGTTCTGAATAACCTTTATTACGCTCCGAACCTGACCATCGGTTCGGGGTCGGCTGCCGGTATCCGAGTCGTTGATACAAACCTGGATTCGTTTACACGCATCGACGGGAACCTCTGGTCGATCGGTGGGAAAACGGCCAACTGGGTAGGCGAAGATGCCAAGAACTACATCGGAACTGGTTATATCAACGCCGGTTTCCAGACAGCGTCAGAATGGAACGCCTATCAGCAGGTCGGAACGGATTACTTCAATGTCATCACGCTGAACGGTCAGACGTTTACCACTCTTCATGGGCAACTTATTGGTGCGAGAATGGCTGCGTAAATCAGATACGGATGATGAGTTTCAGCTCGTTTAAACCCCGGACTCAAAGATGGACCGAGGTTTATAATTTGGTGTATGAGACTTGCCTCTGGACGAGTTCCTCGGTCATATATCCGCATGGCAGATGGAACCCACAGTTACTACGATTGGCAGGTTTCGACACTCATGCTGGCTTATGACGTGATCGATCCACTTCCGCGTCATGATACGAAACGCATTTCCGAGCGTCAGCAGGCAGTCGAACGTGAGATTCACGACATCGCACACCGCGTGATTCCAGCAGCTTATCGGGAGAATCCCCAGATGGAGTTTCCCCCGGCTGTGGTGATGCTTCTGACCCGAGCCACACTAGCCAGAGCCGTAGAAATTATTGGACTGTCCGGGCAATGATGTTATTCCCGATGAGTTTTGCGCTTGCGGATTTTATTCGGGTTTATTCTTGCAGCACGAAGTGCTTTGTCATACGAGCCGAAGTATCGGAGTGCGGCTGCGTGAAGTCCGGGGTCTTCCTGTTGAACCGCCCCACTGTTGAGGTTTTCGCCGTCGGCAGCCCTGGCTTTGAGTTCGAATACGATCGTATTTTTGCTCCAACGTCGGTAGCGTGACACTTCATCGGCATCCAACCCCGCTGCCGTCAATGCTCGGTCCCACGACCCAAACAACCTACCTTGAATGGCGGCAAACGCTGCCTTGCCTAGATCGTCTCTACGCTTGGTCACTGATGACCAGTTTAAATCCCATCCCTTTTTCTTGGCGGATTTAATGATCGCAATGACTTTTTGTTTGTTCCATCGGGGTCGACGAACAATTTCCTCATAATTGATTCCTGCCTTTTCGACCGCGTTACGATAGGACTTGAAATGATAAGCCGCCGCGGATACCAATGCCTGACGCTTTTTGGCCAGATTGTTGTACGATAAATCAACTTTTTTCTTGTACAACGCTTTTAGTTCGGCAATGATTCGCTCTTTATTCCATATCATGTCATTTCATTTGTAGTAAAAAGTACTGCATTATCAAGTTCATGCAAAGCGGGATATTGAACATTTACAAGCCTTCTGGCACGGGTAGCACCAAGGTCGTTAATTATATTAAAAAATTACTGCCTGAAGAGTTTAAGATCGGGCATGCAGGCACGCTCGATCCATTTGCCACCGGCGTGCTGCTTGTTCTGGTAGGTAGGCAGGCTACTCGGCTTTGCGAGACCTTCATGAATCAGCCCAAACAATACCGCGCAAACGATCCGCCTTGGAGCTACGACCCCGACGGACGACCCTGAATCCGAAGCCCGACCAACGATCGGTGCTTATGCGCCTTGCCTTGAACAAGTTCTTCAGGTGTTGGCCTCTCAGACCGGGCTGATCCAACAGACGCCGCCGGCGTTCAGCGCTTTGAAGATCAGAGGTAAACGGGCTAGTGATCGTTTGAGACAGGGAGAAATAATTGAGCTATCTCCTCGTCCGGTTAGGATCGATCGAATCGACTTGATCCGATACGATTGGCCTGATCTTGAAATACGCGTGGACTGCGGACGGGGAACCTATATTCGGTCGATCGCACGTGATGTCGGCCAACTTTTGGGAGTGGGTGGATACCTCATTCAGCTTGAACGAACACGCATAGGTCAATTCACTGTCGAACAATCCGTTCGGTTAGAAACACTCAACTGCGAGAACATCCAATCCTTCATTCACCCAATCCAATCGACAAGTCTTCTCACATTGAACCTCCGGGATTGACCGACTTGATTAATACGCTTCGGGCATCGTGGTGGGATCTGAAGGGAAAATCAGATAAGGTTGTATCCGTTCCAGGGTCGCAGGACCAATTCCTTTGATCAGATATAGATCTTCGGCTCGTGTAAACGCACGTCTGTTCGGTTTCGCATTTTGAAGCTCGGTACGTTTTGAGACGATCATTTTGGCTCTGGTTTCACCAATTCCCGGAAGAATCGCTAGGGTTTGCCAGTCGGCGTATTCCGGATCGATTCGATCAGCAAGTTCAAAAGCCCGCACACCTTCTGATGGTTGGGGGTCTGAAACCGAGACGGGGTTGCTGATGCGTCGAGATATCACATAAACCGACATGATCCCCAGTAGCACAATCAGCACCCGACGCTGACCGGGCGTATAGGTCAGAAATCGGGACGATCGTAATTCGGACGCATCATTTTCGGGCATTTTTACCCATTTGTTCTCGAAGAGCCTGGACGGATTTCATCGCCGGTTTGGGTTGAAGCATGTCGGTCAGCAAACCACCGCTAGGCAAAGTGGGGGGCAATGTCCGAAAAATTAGCCCAGCAGAGATTCTCGACGTAGGGTTTGCTCAACGCGATTCGGGAAAACTCATCCAGCCACTGGGCTTGTCTTTCCGGGGACCAAGGTTCATGCCAACGTCCTGCCACAGCGGGGTCTAGTGCTCCACCTGACACATCATTCGAATCAGGAGAGGCTCTTCCGGGAACACCAAAACCCGTGCAGAACAAGGGTTTTCCGAGCGTACTGAATCGATCCAGCATCGTCGAAATTTGGAAAAGGTCGCGGGTAAACTGACATCGTGTCGGCACTCCCATTTCCAGTTCCAGGGCAAAAGCGTCGAAATGCATCCCCGCCTGAGCGACCATCTCGGCATACAACATCGGAGGAACCGTCGGATGGGGGATGCGCGTGATACTCCCCGAACGGGTGTTTGACCGTCACGATGGTTCGTGCGTTGGAGGCGATCGTACGGACCTGCTGTACAAGTACCCGTGTCAATTCGATCATTTGTTCAAATGACAATGTGAAAGCGGTGGTGGCATTCAACCCCCCCACCACATTCCATGCCGTCACAGCCCGTCGATAACGAGAAACGACTTTCCGAACATAGTCATAAGCAAGATCTCTCAGCGTCTCAAAATCATGCTCCCAAATGTAAAGCCAGTCCGGAACTTGCGCGTCTGACAACTCAACCAGCGGACCCGCTATGATCAACATCCGCTTCTTAGCCAATATTTCGATCCAGTCATCCAGCTGTTTGGTTAAAAACTCTTCTTCGGTCGGCTGCAGGAGCTTCCATGGCATCGGTACCACCACAAAATCGCACATCTCACAGATCATGTCGCGGTACTTTTGATTGTTGATGGTCCAATCCACACGACATCCGAACAGATGACGGGGCATGGAGTTGGTCGACCGACGACGATTCAGCAACAATTCGGCGTGAAAACGCGCCAGTTCCTCTGACAAGTTTACCGATATTGCCATTGATCGGTCGGCTAGTTTTGACGCGGTTTCGGGTTTGTCCAAATGCGCCAGTGATTCAGCAAACAACGCTTGGGCTTCGCGAAACTGTTGCTGTAGTTTCTCGGTGTGAGGAAAATCGAATAAATTCCAGTCTTCTTGTTTCTGAACGATCTTCATCAACCGAAACCGGGCCAGTTCGACATTCAGGATGTATGGCTTGGTCCGGGAGGGAAGACGTGTCGTTTCCATCTGATACATGCCCGGTTGGCCCAGATCCCATAACAAAGACACCCCGGTCGCGTTGTCATCATTTCGGGAAACCAACAGATGTTCGTCACGAAAAGTGACGTTTCCTGTCCAAGGGATGCTTTCAGGCCCGACTGCCATTGCGTTGATGGGGCTGAAATGCCTCAGACGCTCCCCGTTACGATATATTTCAAACTTCAAAACCATAAGATTTGGTTGCTTAACGCCAGGATGAGACCTACCTCTCCCTTGCAAGTTATCCTAACAAGATCATCCCTATCTGACCATTATCGCCGTTTTGATTTCTTTCCCGATCACGGTAATCTTCTAACATGCCTCAATTGACTATTGAAGGACTTGGATCATTCGATATTCCTCACGGCAAACGCCTTATCAACGCCATTATCGATGATGCTGGCGGAAATCAACATTATTCGTGTGGCGGAAACGCAAAGTGCACCACCTGCCGGGTTCAGTTCATTCAGGGTGAACCGGACCGGATCACCGAGGCTGAGAAAACACTTCTATCCGCCAGCGGATTGGACAAGGAATCCGGAGTTCGACTTAGTTGTCAGATCCTCTGTGAACACGATATGACCATCCGACTGATTTTCCCCAAACCCCCGTTGAAATCCCCACCTCATCCGTCTGACGATATCCAGCCACCACCCGTGTGGATAAACAAATGACCAACGCTTCATTTTGGAGGAAAAAACTGTGATTCGAAAGGCAGTTATCCTCGCACGCGGACTCGGAACACGCATGCGAAAACAAGAACAAGGCACGCAGCTCGATGAAAAAACAGCCAAAATCGCATCGACCGGTGTTAAGGCCATGATTCCCACCCTCGGAAGACCGTTCCTTGACTTTGTACTTTCCGGACTTGCCGATGCCGGATTCCGACAGGTCTGCCTTGTCATCGGACCCGAACACACCGAAATCCGCCAATACTACGGTCAGACATTGAAGACTCGTTTTCTGGAAATACAGTTCGCGATCCAGGAAAAACCCTTGGGCACAGCAGACGCGGTACGTCCTGCCGAAACCTTTGTTGATGGTGAGTCGTTTCTGATGATCAACTCGGACAACTTTTACCCTTCCGAAGCCCTTGCAGCCCTTTATCAGACCTCCGCGCCTGCGATCGCGGTTTTTGAGAAAAATGCGATGCTCCGGGGTAGCAATATTGCGGCTGAACGTATCAGTAAGTTCAGCGTCGTACGTATCAATCCGGACGGATCTATGAAACAAATTATTGAAAAACCTGACGAACAAACCCTTATGAGTATGGGGAATGATGTGTATGTAAGCATGAACTGCTGGGTCTTTACTCCGAATATTTTCAAAGCCTGTGCCTCGATCCAACCCAGCCCCAGGGGTGAATATGAAATCACCGACGCAGCCCAATACTGTATTGATGTGCTCAAAGAAAAGTTCACTGTTCATAAGATCTCGGCCCCGGTTTTGGATTTGTCCAGTCGGTCGGACATCGCGTCGGTAAATGAGAAGCTCAAGAACGTCAAAGTCACTCTCTGAATCTCACGCCCGATGAGACTTGTGGTTCCGCATCAAGCCTCGACAACACCCCACATCCCGGCGCATTGGTTATAAATTGTTTCGATGATTTCTATCGACCAACAACACATATCAACTCATATTTACACCTGATTCGGACTCGTTCATCCTCATCTTATAATCAACGTGTAAGTTCAATTTTGACCAATACTGACCAAACCATGTTGCTGAGTGCGTTGCGCGACCCTCAATCCGTCTTTTGAGTAGACCTCGATCGCCTGGATGACGACGAACTGGCGATTATGGATGATGTTTTTGGATTCCACCCGTTGGCTATTGAAGACACCATCCAGTACTACCAGATGCCGGAAATCGTAAAGTTACAATCATATCGGAGATATCTGCTGTTCCGGGTATTACTACCTGGTGATCCACGGACCGGATCTTTCCACCTTCGGGGAAAATCTCAGAACCAAGAAACGGGATATCATTTTGTCGGAACGATATCTGGTCACCATCCATGAAGAAGTCATGGCATCCGTTTAGGACGCTCGCGCCAAAATTGATGCAAACCCGGCTCACATCCGTGATAATGGAGTGGACATGTTGCTTCATTACATTTTGGATCACCTCGTCGATCATTACCTTCTGATCTTTGACTGGATGCAGGACCAGATCGACGAAACGGAAGAAGACGCGATCGCCCCCCACCAGGAGCTGCTACGCAAAGTAAGCGAAAAAACGCGAATTACTGAATCTCCGCAGAATCATCGGTCCGCAGCGTGAAATCATCGCCCAGTTGACCCGAGGCGATGTCCTTTTCATTCGAGAACAGGCGAGGGTTTATCTTCGCGACGTTCAGGATCACTTGATCCGGGCTGTGGAAACCATTGAGATCTACCGATATCTGGTTCAAAGTGTCCGGGACATTTATCTGTCATCGGTTAGCATCGGACAAACCAAATCATGAAAACGTTGACAGTCGTGAGTGTAATCGCACGACCAATGACGGTCATTACAAGTTTCTTTGGAATGAACTTTGACGATATTCCAGGCCTTCATTCGATGTACGCTTTTTTGGGTGGGCGTTGCAGCGATGCTGGGAATTGTTCTGACCATGCTGCTAATTTTCAAACGACAAGGATGGTTTTAATTTGCCACGGATCATTCAGCGTCGTCAGGATCTATTTTTACTCAGCATGATGGTGTATCCAATTCGTCAACTCGGTCATCCAGGAAGGATGAAAATCCGACCAGGTGGTGATCCGGTGACCGGCTCGAGGAATTGACATTAAGTCGCATGATAGACCGATGTCATGCGCACGTTTCTGAAAATGAACCGCCTGGATATACGGAACCGACGAATCCTCCGTGCATCCGACCATGAGTATCGGAGGATGACCGGGACGAAGATGATTGATAGGCGAGATGTCCCACAGGTGGTTGGCGATCTCGGCATCAACCTTATCGACTCCGAAAAGATTTTTGATCGATTCACTCAGCTGTCCGCCCCGACGCAGTATATCAAGGACTTTATCGACCGGCGCGGCAAGCCCGATACCGGCACGGAAACGAACATTCGGGGATGTCAGCATATTCAAAAGAGCCAGATGTCCCCCCGCTGAGTATCCCATCGTGATCATTCGGGAAGGGTCGGCGCCGTACTTCTCGATATGATCCTGACACCACTGAGAGGCATAAGAGACATCCTCCAGACAGGCCGGCCAGCGGTGCTGGGGTGCTAATCGATAACTGACAGAAACGATTACAAAACCCGATCGGACCAGTTCATCAAAGAGCCATTGTTCGTCTTTGCGTGTCCCGCTACACCATCCTCCACCGTGCACATAAAAAACGATCGGCTTGATTTTTCCGGGATTAGAACCATGAATATCCAGCCGCAAGGATTGGTCGGCAACTCTTCGGTATTCGATCTCGATCATGGTCTGATTCTCTTCGGAAATAACTAATGAGAACAGTTCCACTTTTTCACAGAATGATTGCAGAAATAATCTTGTCGAATATTCGATCCAACGACTCAATCTCTGTTTAAAGCGTTATGACTCCAGGGTTCACAAACACGACTCAACCATGATGTCGGCCTTTAATAGGTAAGAGACCGACATCATGGTTTTTCAGAATGATTTTTATTCGGGGTTGACATCGGTCGTTATGGGTTGGGACAGTTTGGTGCTGAGAATTTTTTGATGAATTTCCGCGGCTAGTTCTTTGTTATCCATGAGGAATTGTTTGGCATTTTCGCGGCCTTGACCGAGTCGGACGGAACCATAGTTGAACCAGGCGCCGCTTTTCTCGATGACATTGGCAGCCACCCCCAGATCGACTAGGTCGCCTTCGTAGCTGATTCCGCGGTCGAACATGATATCAAACTCTCCTTCACGGAAAGGGGGTGCGACTTTGTTTTTCACGACCCGGGCACGGGTTCGCGCACCGATGGAAGTTTCGCCGTCTTTGAGCGTCTGGGTACGCCGAACGTCGATTCGAACGGACGCATAAAACTTTAGGGCGCGTCCACCGGGAGTAGTTTCGGGGTTTCCAAACATTACACCGATCTTTTCACGGATCTGGTTGATGAAAATGACGGTGCATTTGCTTTTTGAAATGGCACCGGTGAGCTTTCGCATGGCTTGGCTCATCAATCGGGCCTGTAATCCGACGACGGAATCGCCCATTTCTCCTTCGATTTCCGCCCGGGGGATCAAAGCAGCGACGGAGTCCACAACGATCACATCCACGGCGTTGGACCGGACCAGAAGCTCGCAAATTTCCAAGGCCTGTTCTCCGGTATCAGGCTGACTGACCAGCAAGTCATCCAAACGAACTCCCAGTCGTTTAGCCCAGGCAGGATCCAGTGCGTGCTCGGCGTCAATAAAGGCAGCCACCCCCCCACTTTTCTGGCAATTGGCAATGACGTGGAGGGTCAATGTCGTTTTACCGGAAGATTCCGGACCAAATACTTCGATGATTCTTCCCCGTGGAATTCCGTATCCTCCCAACGCAATGTCCAACGAAAGAGAACCGGTCGGGATGCCGTCAATCGAAGCCGGTTTTTCACCATCGAGCTTCATGACAGCTCCTTTGCCGAACTGCTTTTCGATTTGTTGAACGGCCAACGATAACGCACGATCCCGGGCGGAATCTGACGGACGCGCTGGAATATCCTTCATCACGGGTTTGGTGTCTATTTTCGACTCCGTTTTGGAAGATGCGATGGGAAGTACAGCCGATGTCGATGATACAGAGGATTTGGGATCGACCGTTTTGGTATCGGTCTTTTCAGAAGATGATTTGGCCACGTTGGCCTCCTTTTATTGGCACCCGGGTATCTTGGTCAGCCGGGCGGGAGTGATGAACTTTTCTTTTCCTCGTCGATGCTTGCCTGGGATGGTCTTGAGTTTCGTTGTCACATTCGAAAGTGAAAATGAACGATTACTAGCCGGTCAACGGCTTGAATATCGAACGGGACTAACCCTTTCGACTTCCAATTCGTTGAAGTTCAGAAAGGAATAAGAGCCAAGCCACCATGGCTTAACAAGGTTTTAATGTTTTTAAAACCCTTTTAGACCACCTGCTGCGTCGACTGAAAAGATTTCTTTCATCTAAATCCTTTCGTGACTTGAACTTGCAGACGAGCCACGCGACCCGCTGCGACCGAACTGGACGAAAGTCACCACCGTCTGGGTTCGGAATTTGTTCATTCTCCTGTTAGGATATTGATCGGGTTTAAAAATGTCAACCTTTAAAAAAATTTTTCTCATAACCTGAACCTGTCTGTTAAGTGCTCCCGGATTCTTGTTGGATGATTGGGAAGAATGAACACGCACTTTTACTTATGTCTGATGCTGTGATATTCCAGCCCCGGATGAAAAGCGATGTGAGCATTACTCTAACCTAACGGAATACCACGTCAGGAAACAATTATGTGATCACTTGATCTCTTTTATCCACGAACTTCAGGTGATCATCCAACGTATTTTTGAAGAAACCCTCCGTGTTTCGAATTTGAAACATTCCGGGATTTTATTTCTGTGCATGAAGCCTGAGGATTATTGCCTTGTAGCTACGCTTGCGGTTAATCTATAGTTCTTGGCATAACGGTTGGATGAGATAGGGGTTTAGAGCGTGATACGTTCTGATCCTGACCAATCGGGCGGAAAGATATAGCACCCTCTGAGGTATCAGCATGGCCAACCCACGATTCGCTTGGGGTATTGATATTGGTAATCGCGGCTTGAAAGCGGTGAAACTGATTCGCGACGGAGAGTCGATTCGGATCGATGATTTTGATTTCATCGAACACGAGACGATTCTTTCCCAAGCTGGTGACAACCGCGAATCCCTGATCCAGACGGCACTGGCCAGTTTTGTGCAACGCCATTCATTCAAAGGTGGTGTGGTTTCGATCGGGGTGTCCGGTCAGAACAGTTTTGCCCGTTTCGTCAAACTTCCCCCCGTCGAGGATAAAAAGATTCCCGAAATTGTTCGGTTTGAAGCCATCCAGCAAATCCCGTTTCCACTTGATGAAGTCGAGTGGTCGTATCAGCTGTTCCGACGGGAAGACAGCCCCGAGGTCGAAGTCGGCATCTTTGCGATGCGCCGCGAGCTAGTCAATCAGCATATCAAATACTTCACTGACTTTGATCTGAATGTTCAGACCGTCCAGATGAATCCGCTAGCCGTCTACAACGCGCTGCATCATGACAGGCGATTTAATGACGGCGTGGCGCTGGTCGTGGACGTCGGGACTGACAACACTGATTTAATTATCGCTGACAACAACAGTATCTGGATGCGTTCTATCCCGATCGGTGGCAGCAATTTTACCGAAGCTCTAGCCAAGGCTTTCAAACTTAACTTTGTCAAGGCAGAAGACCTAAAGCGCAACGCTGCCACCAGCAAATACGCCCGTCAAATCTTCCAGCACATGCGACCCATTTTTGCCGATCTGGTCGCAGAGATTCAACGATCGATCGGGTTCTATTCATCGGCCCATCGTGAGGCCAAGATTTTGAGAGCGTATGCGCTCGGCGGAACTTTCAAGCTTCCCGGATTACAAAAATATCTCCAACAGAATCTGCAACTTCCTGTCGAGCGGATCGATTCCATCTCTGCTGGAGCGCCGACCGATCCCAAACAAGCTGCTAGCTTCGGGGATGAACTTCTGTCCATCGTCGGGGCTTATGGGCTTGCACTTCAGGCCATGGGAGAAGCAGCGGTTACCTCGTCACTGCTTCCCAAAGCGATCCAACGGGAACGCATGTGGCAGGAAAAAACCAAATGGTTCGGGCTGGCGGCTGCGCTTTTTGTCGGAGGTGTCACGATCGTCGGCGCCCGATACTTCATCGAGGACATGCAACGATCCAACCTTGAAGCCACTCGCAACGCCAACAAGTCCGTTCTTCAACAAGCTTCAAACCTTTCGAGCAAATGGAACGAATTGCAAAGTTTTGGTGAAAACGAGCGGACGATTGTCGCTAATCTGCAGATGCTGACAGAAGGCAAGTATTTCTGGCGCGATCTTCTAACCGAGATGATCAATAAATTGCCAGCCATGCAACCGGAACTTCAGCAGGCAATGAATACGTCTGACATCCAAGCCATCAAACGTATTCCTCGCGACCAGCGTCGAATCATTCAGATTGACGAAATCACTTCCTTTTATGACCCGTTATTGATGACTCACCTGAAAATGCGTGATTTCAAACTCGGTGAAGGCCTGTCTGCCACGGGCGGTTCCGGAGGTCCGGGAGTTGGTTTCCCAGTCACTCCCCCTTCACCCGAGGGCACTGCTCCGACGGTCGATCCTTCGGGAAAAGGAAGAGGGTTTGTGATTCTGATGCGTTTTACCTGTCCTTTGCGTGATGCTCCGAAATTTGTTGAGGATGAGGTCCAAAAGGCTTTAATGTCGATTGCCCCGTCAGCAGAACGTCCAAATCTCAAGTACGCCGTGCGGCAAGTAAGGTATATAAGCAGTGACCGGATTGGTCGAAACCCTCTTCGTCTAGCACGACTCAAGGCCGAATATGAAGCTTCCCAAAAAGCTCGAGGTATTACGGTTGATGCGGGTCAACAACCGTTTACCCCTCAACCGGGTTCGTTCGGGGGTTTCGGAGGTGGACGACCGTTCGGTATACCTCCCGAGGACGGATTTGAGTTCGGTGGACCACCTAGTCCCGGAGGATGGGGAACCGGTATCCCTCGTGGTGGTAGTCCTGTAAGTGGCAATCCTAATCTGTCCTCGGCTGATGATCCGGCGTTTAAAGATCGTCTGACCGAAGAAAGCCTTTTAGGAGACTGGGAGTTTACGCTCGCCGTCGCTGTCGAAATCGACCCCGAACCCTATCAGAAAACTCCTCCGCCAAGTCCTGATGAATCCGTTTCTTCCGTGCAGGAGTGACCAAGGAACTTCACCATGGGTTTAATCAAAAAAAATATCCTTAGTATTATTTTCGGTGTCGTCGCGATCCTGTGCATCATTCTTCTGTTTTTCCCGTTAGGAGGAATGTTTGAATCCCTTCGTGCGGATGTTCAGCAAGGATGGAAAGTCGGAACCGACCTTCAGAATCTGACTCGTACCCAGCGGCACTGGCCTTCTTTAAGTCCCCGAGAAGAAGATAAACAGCCATTGGAACAATTCCCGACCGCTTCCCTTATTGCCAAGGGCGAGGAAATGACTGAAGGGTGGAAAGCCAGTGCCGAGCGATTTCTTCGTTTCGTAATCGAAGACCAAGACAAGCAGATCCAGCCTCTAGTTCCGGGGACACTTCCGGCTATCAGCAGCCCGGCGACCGGCCGTGCCTTCATCGACCAATACCAGAAACGGTTTGGCATCTACTATCTGCCGAACGGTCAGCTGGATGATTCCAGCTCTCTTTTCAAACAAGTCCTTGACTCTACGGTTCCCCCATCCGAAACGGACATTAAACAACGACAGGATGAGCGTGCCGCTCAAATCACCGCCGAGCGTACGATCATTCAGGGAGGGCAGGTGGTCAACCAGGAGGAAGTCAGAGCGTTGGTCGCTCGGGCAATTGCGGACGTCGCAAACGAATACCGTACCGAATTGGCCCGTAAGCACCTTATGTACGCCGATCCGTTAACCGTTTTTGAAATTAATCCCAAAATTTCTGGGACAACCGTTCCAAGCGTCAACGATATCTTCCTGGCCCAGTTGACACTATGGGTTCAGGAGCAACTTTGTTTTGCGATTCGTGAAACCAATCAAATTGCCCACCAACAGGATCCGAAACCGGCGCCCGGGGTATTGGGTTCACCGATCAAACGTCTGTTGAAAGTTCAAATAACTCACAAGTTTGCTCCAGTTCCCCGCCCTACTGGAGATACTGGAACCCCCGTTTTGCCATCTAACCCCCTGACCAAGATCACGCCGGATTACACCACCCGTCCATTCGGACACGCATCCAACGAGTTCTATGATCCGGTCGATTTTGACGTCACTATGATCGTGGACGCCACCGAAGTCTCACAGATCCTCACTAGCCTGAATCGAAATCGATACTTTATTTTCGCTAATATCGACATTCAGTCGGTCGACGCATCTTTGGACGCCGTTCAAGGTTATCTGTACGGAAATACACCGGTTGTCCAGCTAAGAATCAAAGGCAGTTATCTGTTTCTCCGAGAAATACTCAAACAATATATGCCCGAAGATATTATTCGAGGAGTAATCGCGCCTCCACCCGGTGAAGGAGGCGGATACCCGGGTGGCTATTACCCGGGAGGACCTCCCGGTGGAGAGTTTTAGTTTGATCCGAGTGCGTGAATGCAACGTCGTTAAGGAAAAGACCGCAGGTGTAATATGAAGAAAGTTGTCGAACTGCTCGAACAACATTGCCAATGGATCGCGATTGGTTTGGGGGGTATCTTTCTGATTCTGATCCTATGGAACTATGTGTTGACCTCCCCTGTCGCGGTCGAAGTTCCCGGACAACCCCCGTTACGACCGGGGAATGTTGATCTAGAAGTAGCCAAAATCGCCAAGAGTGTTGAAGATCAGATCAATACCACCCGCCAGAAAGTTCCGCCTCGCAATGCACAGGAAGATCCCTTGGAAAAGCACCGGACCACTATGGCCGGGATCAGCGACCGTCCGGTCACCATTTTCAACACCAATTTCACTAGTTCGATCGCGTTTAATCCGACCTTGAAAGATCCGGACAAGCTTCCGGATGCCCCACAACTGGTGCAGAGGCTTCCCGATTTACCCCCCAGTGAAGTTTTGCCTGATATTGGACTTAAAACCGCTCGTGCTCAAGTCGTGATCGGTCCGGTCGGTGGCGCTCAACCCGTTCAGCCCGTACCCCCTGTCGGGACAGGGACAACCGTCTTACCCGCCAACGCCACTGATCTGAATTACATTCGGGGTGAATACAGAATCGAACCTGCGGAAATCCATCAATCCTTCCAGGAGGTCGGCATCCCCCCAGGCCAGACAACTATGATCCTGGCGATCAAAGTGGTACGTCAGGAGCAGCGCCCCGACGGAAGCTGGTCTGAACCCGTCGAAGTCAAACCGTTGGATAATGGTATCAAGCCTTGGCCTTTGCCCGGTCCCAACGCAGGATTTCAGGAAATCGGTCAATACGAAGCCTGGTTTTCCAGTCCGCAGGGACAATCTGATCTGCTCCGTCCGCCCTTTTATACGTTGCTGAGTGGTGAAGGTCCTTGGGACCCGCCGACCAACCTGGATGATGTCAAAGAGCAAGTTAAAGCAGCTAAAGAGGCGGAACGGCTTAGACGGGCTGAGGAGCGTCGGTTACAGAGGGAAAATCGACCGACACCAACCCCTCGTCAGCCCGTATCACCACCGTCGAGACGTGGACGTCCGGGAAATATCCCCCCCGAGTTTCCCGAGTTTAAGGTAGAAGATGCGAGTCGGTCCGAAAGTCTGGCCGAATTGGCAGGACTTCAATTGGCTCAAGTTGCACCCCCGAATTATCCCGGAGGACGTTATCCACCCCCGCCTCCGTTCATCCGATCACCCGATATGATGGAGGAGGAGTTCAATCCCGAAAGTTGGTCTCAACCACCCGGTCAACAGATTCAACCCGGTACCGGCCAACCGCAATTACCCCCTTTACCTCCAGCTCTGTTCGATCCGCGACAAGCCTCGACGATTTATGGCTGGTTTTTTGACGCAGAAGTTGTCGAAGGTCACACCTACCGTTATCAAGTGCTTTATGCGATCAAGAATCCGGTTTGGCAGAGCAACCTGGTTGCCCGTGACAAACCGGAACTGGCTCGACAGTATGCGATCTGGTCCACGATCAAGGAAGACGGTTGGAGTGAACCACGCACTATCGAAACAACCACACGTTACTTTATCGCGGATCGCAGCTGGACATCAGGAAGTGTTCCGTCCTCGGTTCGGATGGAAGTGTTCAAATGGACCGGTGGAAAATGGCAAAGTCGTATTTTCTCGGTTTATCCAGGCGATCAAGTAGGTTGGCGCGATGCAGGAACGGATTGGGGAACGGGTTCTCGACTCGTTGATATCCGTTTTGATGAAAAACTTGAACGCGCTTATATTCTGGTAATGGGACCTGACGGTAAAATGACTCAGCGAGATCCGTTCAGTGATCGAGAAGATAATAACGAAGAGCGGGCTGCACTGAAGTATTTGGTACGCCAAACCCAGCAGCCCGTCATGGGTGCAGAGATGGTTACTCCCCCGGCTCCGGTAGCAGGTCGTTAATCAGGCATCATTTTCGTCTGTGTCATTCGAAGCTGCTCGTTGAATACGGTTTTCGATTTGCACAGTACAGCCTTTTTGTCGCAGTCTTTTTCAATTTCAATGACAGATAAGCCTGTTTCTTGTCCTATCTATTTATGGACCATAACATACGATTAGGAACAAGATTATGAGCACTGCAACGGATCGAAAAGTCATTGTAAGAATCAAAAGGCAGGACGGACCCGAAAAACCTTCTCGATGGGAGACTTTTCATGTCCCCTGGCGTCCTAATATGAACATCATTTCCTGTTTGCAGTGGATTGCTGCCAATCCCACAACCGCTGAGGGTAAGTCTACTACACCACCGGTTTGGGATTCCGGATGCCTTGAAGAGGTCTGTGGGGCTTGCACAATGATCATCAACGGTCGGGTAAGGCAATCTTGTTCAGCCTTAGTGGACAAGGTCTCTCCCGACGGCGAGCCGATAACGCTAGAACCCATGACTAAGTTTCCGCTGATCCGAGACTTATGGGTTGACCGATCACGTTTGTTTAATGATCTCAAACGGGTCAAGGCATGGATTCCAGTTGATGGAACCTATGATCTGGGCGCCGGTCCTCCCATCCCCCAAGAATTGAATGATGAACGTTATCCTCTTTCGCGGTGCATCTCCTGTGGTTGCTGCCTCGAGGCGTGCCCGCAGTACACACCGACCAACAAGTTTGTTGGCGCTGCGGTCATCTCGCAAGCCCGGCTTTTCAACGATCACCCGATCGGTCAAGCACTCAAATCCGAGCGTCTAGCCGCCCTTCAGGGCGAAGGCGGAGTCCATGAGTGTGGAAAAGCCGGAAACTGCGTGCAGGTCTGCCCCAAACAGATCCCTTTGCTGGAATCGATCGCAGCCATCCAACGACAAATGACTGTTTTCCAAATCAAGAAGTTTTTCACCGGTTAAACAGGGCTCGCAGTGCTTGCCGCCATTCGACATACATATATGGAACATTAAAATCCGTGTGTATTTGCTTTAGCTGTAAGTGAAAATGTTCATATTGCTCCTGTTGCCAATCGGTCGCAGTTGGATCGCAGAAGAATATCCGGCACCCGAATGGTCGATACGAATGTACGGTACACAACCGATCGACCTGGTAGGGACACCCCTCGTTAATCGTCCGGGGCGTGGAAAACAAACCGCTTTTCGCATGACCGAAGAAGGCCGCTAGTTCTACTGTGGTTACAAACAGCCGGTGACCATATTCCTCAAACCGGCAACACCTGCCTGAACGATCACATCTCGGATTTTTTAACTTTACCTGTTGTTGAATCTCTTCATAAAGCTGCTTGACACGAACAGATATTTCGGGGATTTCGAGTGCGTACTCTACCGCTTGACATAATTGGAGTTTTTGTGCTGGAGAAAGAGACTGCAGCATATCACGTTCCTTTTGACCGCGGTGAGTCATTTCGGTCGACGGATTCGGGCTCTTGCTTCCATAAAAACCGGGAAATCAACCCACATAAAATTGCCCAAACCAGTCCGGCAGTCCATCCTCCCAACACATCGCTCGGCCAGTGAACACCCAGGAATACCCGACTAAGTCCCACCAGTCCTGTTATCAGCAGTGCAATTCCCACAAAATAGGTTCTCAATAACCATCGGTCCGTCAAACGGGATAATAATGTTCCTAAGGTCAGATATACCGATGCGGATAACATCGAATGCCCGCTCGGGAAACTTCGAGTCATAACATACGTTCGATGAGGGATAATGTCTGGACGTGGTCGATTAATCAGGTCTTTCAGGTAAAAGCTCAAAACCAAAGCCCCCAACGTAGCGATGAAAAGCAGTATGAGAGCATGATGTTTACGTTCCAACACGAGATATCCCGCAACGGCCAGTGTTACCAGACTCAACACTGCAACTCCTCCCAACGCGGTCAAATCCCGACCGACCTCCTCCACCCACGCTGGAACCTGCCATTGACCGACCGCACGGAGGATTGCTTCGTCAAAGTTATGTGTGTCTCCTTCCTGTACTTCATCCAACAAACCGACAAATGACCATGTGCCTGTCACAATCAGCAACGCAGAAACCAAAATCAGCAAATCGATATTCTTCAGCCAATGCCAGAACTTTATGGTCAACCTCATATGCATCCATTTCAGGTGAGATCAGGATCGATGGGTAAGACCCCTACTCAAAGTATTTAAACCAGTTTTAGAGTCAAAACCGTATTAGATTTTGGGATTATGGGAATTCTGGGTCGCGGCAACGACGAACTCTTTTCCAGCGTGGTACTACGCTATCATGATATGGATCAATATGCGCAAAGAAACGAAAGCCAACCTTGTTTTTGCTCTGTTGTTGCTGATATTAATCGCCCCCGGCTTTTTCATTCTCATGAAAAAAAAGTTATCTGGTTCAACCGAACCGGCCCATTTACCTCCCTTAATACCTCACGAAGCTGCCTACATCCAGCCAGAACCGATTCCGCCCCGTGCTCCCCGGGTTGAACCCCCGGAAGTACGTGGATGGGTCATGACGTTGCTGCATGATCAGATCGATCCGAACTCGCGTATGGTACGCGATCCGCTCAATGACTCACCGATTGTCGGAAACCGCTATACCACTCAACTGGTTTATATGAACCACGATAAATTAGTCTTCCTGATCTGGTCCGACAATGTTCCCTCGGTCAGAGTATGGGTTGACGGATCGAGTGAGCTTGTGACGGACTCCGTTACATGGATTGAAATCCCGAAACACATCAGACACGTGCTTCAAAAAGTGGGTTATATTGATCCTCCCCAGCGAATTGCCTGGGTCCAAGCGAAATTGCCCGGTATTCTGGCAAGTGGTCAACGGATCAAGATCGTTTATCCTCCGACCGAAGAGTTCCTGAAATTGCCGGATAGCGTCATGAAGCCATAGGTTGCCCGATTTTACACGATCGTTCGATCTTGGTTCGAATAAAACATTTTTGTCTGGAGTAACGTATCGTCTTATACTGGGATTGATGAGCTGGTACTTAAATCGAACGTTTATTGGGGGAGTGATGGTGGGATGGTTAATGACTACCATCAGTTGGGGTTATACATCGGCTTCAAAGAAGCTGAATGAATCTCCGGAATGGTACCGTTCTGACGAAGCTCGCCAGATGGCCAGTAATATTTTGGCATGGCAGACACCTGAAGGGGGATGGCCAAAAAATACTGAAACCGCTTTAGCAAAACCGGGTAACGAAGATACCGATCGTCACGCCACGTTTGATAATTCGGCTGGGTATTTTGAGATTCAGTTTTTGGCTCGGGTTTATAACGCGACACACGATTCTGAAATACGTTCTGCCATCAATCGAGCTGTTGATTACCTTTTGCAAGCCCAATATCCCAACGGGGGTTGGCCTCAGTCGTACCCTCCACCTTCGGGGTATGGTCGGTATATCACGTTTAATGACGGGACAATGGCCCGGATCATGTTTTTACTTCGAGATGTTTTTAGCTCCGAAACCTTTTCATTCCTTGATGAGGACCGAAAGCAGCGTGCCCGCCAAGCCTGGGACCGGGGAATTGAGTGCATTTTGAACTGCCAAGTGATTGTCAATGGGAAGCGTACCGTCTGGGCCGCTCAGCATGATGAAAAAACGTTGGCCCCTGCGCCGGCCAGGGTATTTGAACCTGTGGCGTTAGCTGGTCAGGAATCTTTAGCGGTCATGAATCTATTGATGCACGTTGAGAATCCTTCACCTGAAGTCATTGCCGCCGTCGATGCAGCAGCCGAGTGGTTTGAGAAGACCAAAATCATGGGAATTCGGATCGAAGACCGTCCGATGCCCGGAACTCCCAAGGGATTCGAACGATATGTGGTTCTTGATCCACAGGCCGGACCTCTTTGGGCAAGGTTCTATGAAATCGGAACCAATCGTCCGATTTTTGTCGGTAGAGACGGCGTTATTCGATATGACCTGATGGAAATCGAAACCGAACGTCGAACCGGTTATCGCTGGTATGGCGCCTGGGCCAAGAATCGCCTTGAAAAGGAGTATCCTGCCTGGAAAGCGCGGGTTGGTTCTCTGACAACGGGACCTTCTTCAACTCCCCGAAGTAATAAACAATAAACGTAGTTTCTCATTTTCAAGAGTATATTTTGTCTGTGAGCTTTGTTTCTCGTGGTGGGATTAAGCTGCAACACGCCATTCAGACCTTTGGAATGGACGTCAAAGGTTTGATCTGTGCGGATCTGGGTTGCTCGACCGGGGGGTTTACCGACTGTCTTCTGCAATACGGGGCCAAGCGTGTTTATGCCGTAGATACCGGATATGGGGTCTTGGATTGGAAGTTACGAAAAGACGCCCGTGTCGTCGTTAGAGAAAGAACCAACGCGATGCACGTCAGTTTGCCTGAAACCATGGACTTGGTTGTGATTGATTGTGCTTGGACAAAACAGGCTTACATCCTTCCGGCTGCGAAAAAACTGCTTAAACCGGACGGACAAATTGTCACCCTGCTCAAACCTCATTATGAAGCATCTCCGACAATTCTTCGAAAGGGAATTTTGCCACAAGATATGGTGGAATCAGTAGTTACGGATGTTATCCTGAGGATCGAATCGTCGGGATGGTCTGTTGTAAATCGGGTAGAAAGTCCGATTAAAGGAAGCAAAGGCAACACGGAATGGTTGCTGCAGCTTAAAATGGAATGTTAAAGATATGTCAAAGATCAGAATCGCCATTGCCGGGGTGGGAAATTGCGCAAGTTCTTTAGTTCAAGGGATTTATTATTATTCAAATGTCCAACCCCAGGATTCGGCTATCGGACTGATGCATCCGCGGATAGGTCCCTATCAGGTAAGTGACATTGAATGCGTCGCAGCGTTCGACATCGATTCTCGAAAAGTCGGACGTCCGTTGAACGATGCACTTGTAGCTCCTCCAAACAACACCAAAATCTTTCATCCTTTGCCAGCCGGTATCGGGCCCGTGGTTCAAATGTCCCCTATCCTGGATGGAATAAGCGATCACATGGATCATTATCCGGAAGAGGTGCGTTTCATTCCTGCTAATGCTCCCCCGATCGATGTAGCGGAACATTTATCCCAAACCCGCACCGATATTCTCGTCAACTACATGCCCGTCGGGGCGCAAAAAGCTACCGAATATTTCGCACAGGCCTGCCTGGATGCGAAAGTGGCTTTTGTGAACTGTGTCCCCTGTTTTATCGTCTCCGACCAGATCTGGGCTGAACGCTTTCGTGAAAAAGGTTTGCCGTGTGTAGGAGATGATATTAAAGCTCAACTCGGCGCTACTATTACGCATCGTGTCTTGGCCCGACTTTTTGCATCCCGGGGAGTGAGGATCAACAACACCTATCAGCTTAACATGGGCGGAAACACGGATTTTCTCAATATGCTCAACCGATCACGGTTAACGAGCAAGAAGAAAAGCAAGACCGAAGCCGTCCAATCACAGTTAGACTTGCCCCTGGATGATCAGAACATTCACATCGGCCCGAGCGATTTTGTCCCCTTTCTGAAAGACAACAAAATCTGTTTTTTGCGCATTGAGGGGACGGGATTTGGTGGCGTACCACTCCATCTAGAGTTAAGGCTGAGTGTGGAGGATTCGCCAAACAGTGCTGGAGTCGTCGTGGATGCCGTTCGATGTTGCAAACTGGCCTTAGATGCCAAGCTAGGAGGCCCACTGGATGCGGTTTGCGCCTGGACCATGAAGCATCCGCCACACCAAATGAATGATTCAGAAGCCATGACCGTCGTTGAGCAATTCATCGCAAGAACGGAACAGCTTATTGCCCGTCAATCCCTCAAAGCTTGTTAATTTTTGTGAAAGTCTGTGCACTGTAACTTAAAACTCCAAGCCCCGGGTCGCCTGAGCCGTAACATTCGATCGGTTGGAACGACGTGATTTTTCATCGCCACGGTAAGAACCGGGTGTACGGTTAAGTTTTTCACGAAACACCGCGCTCATATATGACGTACTCCTAAACCCGGACTTCATGGCAATGACTTTGATCGCTAAATCCGTTTCGCACAACAACTGTACTGCGGTATTCAAACGGATTCGTAAGATTTCATTATTGATGGAGCGACCAATGATCTTGCGAAATCGTCGTTCCAGAACACTCCGAGACACCGGAACCTGTTTGACTACATCGTCTACACTGATCTGTTCACAGGCGTGATCACGGACAAACCGCAGAGAAGTGGCCACGAGTTCGTCTTCGACCGCAAGAATATCGGTGGATGCGCGACTGAATACACCGATCGGGTCCACCCAAATAACTTCTTTGGGAGGTGGCTCTCCATTCATCATCCTATCAAGCACTGCTGCTGCCATGTAACCCCGCTGCTCGTCGTTGATAATGACACTGGACAAGGACGGATAGCAGATGTTGCAAATGGGTTCATCATTATCTGCACCAAGAACCGCAATCTGCTCGGGAACATTCAGCTCCGATCGAAGACATGCTTCTAACAACTGCTGAGCTAAGAGATCGGTACTACACATGACCCCGACCGGCTTGGGTAAGGATTCCAACCATTGACAGAGCATTTTCTGTTGGTTTTCCCAAAGATCCGGTCCACCTGCGCCGCTACGAGGAAATGGGATTGATCGAACAATACAGCCCAAGCCTTCTTCCTTTAAGCGTTCCACAAATGCATCGCAACGACGTGTAGACCAGGAATGTTCCGGATACACCACAAAACCGAAATGACGAAATCCTCTGTCTAGAAGGTGTTCTGCGCCGACCCGACCGACCGCTCGATCATTGGTCCGCACCAGGGGAACACCCTCTCGTCGATAAATTCCGATCAGATCAACTACCGGCAGATTGTGATGTTGCAATAGATCAATCTCCGAATCCGTCACCGCAGCAATGATCCCGTCACCCTGCCAAGACTGCAGCCATCGGTCCAGAGATTTATCCGCTCCAAATGGTTTAAGATAAATTGCCCAGGGATCGTGCTCCCGAATATATCTAGCTACACCGTTGATCATCCTTCGACGTGGTGAGACTTGCGTCTCGGCAATCAACGCAACGCGTCGCAGTCGTTTTCGCACGGCTTGCACCTCCGGATCGGACAGACCCGATCCTTGTTTCCGCACTTCAAGCAGGACTCTACAATAGCCTTTTCTGAAATAGTGTCCAATTCACTTGATTTTTTAGCCATTTCCGCAACATCTTTTCAGTTTTGTGCTGCCGCAAAAGCTAAATCAAATGATGCAATATTACTACGTTATTTCGAACACCTCTGATATGAAAGGGTATACACTGATTCCAACAGCAAAAGTGATTGACGTCACCAGCTTTCATTTCAACCGCGAGGAGCTGTCATGCAACGGTACAATTTTTCTCACCGCCGATCGGCCTTTACGTTAGTCGAACTTCTTGTTGTTATTGGTATTATTGCAATTCTTATTGCAATTCTCCTTCCGGCCCTTCAAAAAGCAAGATCTTCAGCCAACACCGTCAAGTGCATGTCCAACATGCGCCAGCTGTACAACTACATGGCTTTGTATACGAATGATTACAAGGATTATGTTCTCCCGGCCAATTCGATCCGATTACGCTGGGAGGCGGGAGACTGGTACGGTACTATTGCACGTCTCTATTTCAAGGCTAATTTGGCCAACACTGCGGGAACCGACTGGCTGTACGGTCGAGCTGCCATCGAAGCAATCGAAGCAACCTCCCTCGATGAGTTTCTGAGCTGTCCCTCAACTCAAATGCCTCCCTACAATCCTGCCATCGGTTATCACACAACAGGTCAAAGCGAAACACCAATCAAATGGAGTTACATCTATAACCGAAACCTCGGCGATTGGGACCGGTGGTCGGCAACGGCATCACCCACCGCAGATGATCGAGCGCAGTATGCTCTGAAAAAACGAGTGAATGTGCCTCCAGGCGTTTTCGTGCTTGCCGACGTGCGACCTTTTCTTCCTAGCAATCGTGGGGCCATCACATTCCGATTTTTCACCCTGGTGCGCGAAGTCAATCCGCTGGATAGCGCTTGGGCATCGCTCGGAGGATATGTCGGCACTCCACACGGGACAAAGGACAATCCCCGAACCAACGTCCTTTTGATGAGTGGCGAAGTTCTGACAATTGATTTGCGAAAGTTCAATGAAGTACCAAACCGAAATCTGATCAATGGCCGACAATGGGCCGAAACCGCCACGAACCGAGTGGTTGATAACAAGACCCAGCACACATTGAACTGAGAGCTTCCTCCGCACGGTGCTTTCGCAGAAATGCGGAAGTGCCGCTTTCTGCCGGACTATGATCCATAATATCGGCAGCTTTGACAGAGATTAGAGATCATGAAAATCAAAAGCATCGGATTCATTGGTGTTCGCGGTCATTACGAGAGAATTCTACGATGCCTTTTTGACTACCCACACCTTCGCGTCAGCGGGGTGTGCAAAGCCGGTGAAGAATCCGTCCATCCGATTCTCCATTGGTGCGAACAGCATCGACAATTACCGCGGATCTTTGATGACCATCGTGTGATGATTGACAGCGTCCTTCCGGACGTTGTGGTCATTTGTGGTCCGTTGGAATCCCATGCCGATATGGCTATCGACTGTATCCAAAGGGGAATTCATGTTTTGATCGAAAAACCGGTAGCCCTTCACTTTAAAGATATCGAACGACTTCGAAAGGCTCTGACCGATCACCCACATGTCCATTTTGCAGCACTGCAGATCTCCCGTTATGAACCCGGTTTTTTTACAGCTTGTCATCTGATCCGCGAAGGTGCGATCGGAGATGTCCGTTTGATAAACGCTCAAAAGTCATATCGTTTGGGTAAACGGGGGTCCCTTCTTCGAGAAACGAGAAACTTATGGTGGGACCATTCCCTGGGTAGGTTCTCATGGAATCGACTGGATATTATGGATCGGCGGACACCAAATTAAGTCAGTTACCGCTTTACACACCGACCAAGGAGCCCCCCGATCGATTGGTACCATGGAAATGACCGCTTTGTGTCAGTTCGTCCTCTGTGGAAATCGTTTTGCATCGATGACCATTGATATGCTCCGACCGACCAACGCGCCGTCACATGGAGATGACAGACTGCGGATTGTCGGCACACAAGGGGTTATGGAAGTCACCCCCAGATCCGTTCGATTGATCAACGACCAGTACGACGGATCGACCCCCTATCCATTGCGTGAGCCTCCCACGATCCTGCAGGATTTCATCGATCATGTCGAAGGACGTAGCCCGGCTCTGATCGGCGCCCATGATTCACTGGCTACCACTGCAGCTTGTCTCTTGGCGCGTGAATCCGCAGACACCGGGCAAACACTCTCGGCAAAAGATCTAACCTCGCTGGTTCTAAAATCGATCCCAGTAACACCTTTTTCCCGAAACGAACACCCCCTCCCGGAAAGGGTCCAACTTGAGGTTTAACTTTATGCGCACCATGAATCGTTCGATCTTTGCCCTAAGTGCTTTACTTGCTTCAACAACCGTTTTTGCTCAATCGAATCCCTCCGTTCCCGCCTTTCCCGGGGCTGAGGGTTTTGGAGCTGTCGCGACCGGGGGGCGTGGGAAACCTGTTGTTGAGGTCACTAACCTCAACGATTCCGGACCAGGTTCTCTCCGTGAAGCCCTCAGTGGTGGAGACCGAACCATTGTGTTCCGCGTCTCAGGAACCATCAATCTTGAGAAGCGTCTGGAGGTTTCTCATCCGAACGTCACCATCGCCGGTCAAACCGCCCCTGGCGACGGGATTTGCCTGCGAGGCAAGGAGCTGATGATCCGAAACACCCAAAACGTCATCGTTCGGTTTATCCGTTCCCGGCCCGGAGATGAGCTAAAACAAGAACATGACGCCTTGACCATTTGGAACTCTCAGAAAGTTATTATCGATCACTGTTCACTCAGCTGGTCCACGGATTCGGTCAGCGATGTGGTTAAAGGTAGCCGGGATGTTACGATCCAGTGGTCGATTATCTCCGAACCACTGAATCTATCCGTACATCAAAAAGGTCATCACGGGTATGGAACCGGATGGGGACATGGTTCTTACCATCATAATCTGATTGCACACTGTGAAAGTCGTGCTCCCCGTCTGGCAGCTGAACCCACACGTGGGTTGACTGATTTTCGAAACAACGTCATTTATAACTGGGGTGGGGGTGGTTCCTACGGCGGAGAACATGCTGACATCGATTTTGTCGGTAACTACTTCAGACCCGGACCTAGTACCCAGCATACCGACGCCTTTTTTAATGCTTGGAACAGCAACACGCGGATTTTCCTCTCCGGGAATGTTATGGAAGGTAATCCAGAAATCACTTCAGATAATCTAAAAGGACTTATCACGAAAGGCTCGATTTGGAAAGAGCCCGTCGATCTTCAACAAGTCCCGGTCGCATTCTCGTTCCAAGGAGCCAAAATCACGACAACTTCCGCAGAACAAGCTCTCGAACAAGTTCTACAATACGCTGGCGCAAGCCTCAGTCGCGACGCTGTGGACCAACGAGTGATCAATGATGTCAAAAACCGTACGGGGTCCATCATCAATTCACCTGCAGATGTGGGTGGTTGGCCCGTCCTTCGTTCTCTCCCTGCTCCTTCGGATCGAGACAAAGACGGCATGCCGGACGACTGGGAAACTCAAAACGGTTTGAACCCCGACGACACTCAGGATGGACAGGCCCTTGCCCCTAACGGCGGCGGGTATACGAACCTCGAAATCTATCTGAATGAACTGGCAGCAAAGGTCATGCCAACAAAGTGAAATACGCTTTCACCTGATTGCCGGAAAACCATGCAAATCATTGATTGGATATTAGTGGCGCTGCCACTGGCGTTTGTTCTGGTAGTGGCGCTTTATACGAATCGTTTTGTTAAAAGCGTTGCTGATTTCCTGTCGGCTGGACGATGTGCGGGTCGGTATTTACTGGCCAATGCACGGGGCGAATCGGATTCCGGACTGGCTAATACCATGTCCAAATTTGAAGTCGTTCTGGTTTCAGGATTTGTCCTCAACTTCTGGGAAAAGATTTCTATCCCCGTCCTCTTATTAATCGGGATCAGCGGCTTCGTGGTGTATCGATTCAGAGAAACCCGGGCGCTGACCTTAGCCCAGTTTTTCGAAGCCAGGTACAGTCGAAACTATCGACTGTTCATGGGTGTGCTGGCATTTATCAGTGGAATTCTGAATTACGGAATTTTCCCAGCCGTCTCTGCTCGGTTTTTCATTTATTTTCTTCATTTACCTCTGACGGTTCAGATAGCGGGAATCGAAATTTCAACCCTCGCTGTGCTGATGCTCACGTATCTGAGTATAACCGTTTTCATGACCACCATCGGGGGCCAAGTGACCCTGATGGTAACTGATTGTATCGAAGGGATCCTTTCACACGCGATCTACCTCATCATCATTGTCGCCATCTGTTTTGTAATCAATTGGACCGAAATCGTCGAAGTCATGAGCACTGCCGAACCGGGCAAGTCTCATATCAATCCTTTTGACGCTTATAAAATCGAAGATTTCAATATCTGGTTTGTTGCCATGAGTCTGCTAATTACGGCCTATTCGACCATGGCCTTGCAAAACAAACAGGGATTCAATTCGGCAGCAAAATCCGCTCACGAATCCCGGATGGGCCATGTCCTTGGACACTGGCGAACGTATGCCCGCCTACTAATGATCCTGATGCTCGGAGTCAGCGCGGTGACATTCCTCGAACACCCTGATTTTGCGCAAGATTCTGTCATTATACACAATGAAATCGGGCAAATTTCGGATCCGTATATCCAAAAGCAGATGACCGTCCCGATCACCCTCAGCCATCTTCTACCGACTGGTGTCAAAGGCCTTTTTCTGGCGATGATGATCATGGGGCTTTTGGCAGGGGATTCGGGACACATGCACTCCTGGGGAAGTATTTTCGTACAGGACGTAGTTCTTCCCTTACGAAAAAAACCCCTCTCTCCACGCGGTCATTTGTGGGCCTTGCGACTAGCCATCATCGGGGTCGCTTCGTTTGCCTTTTTCTTCAGTATGGTTTTTCAGCAAACCCAGTACATTGCCTTGTGGTGGGCACTGACCGCGGGGGTCTTTGTCGGAGGCGCAGGCGCAGCCATTATCGGAGGACTCTACTGGAAAAAGGGAACAACGGCAGGTGCCTGGAGTGCGCAGATCACGGGTTCGACGTTGGCACTGATCGGCATCCTGCTGACCAACCGTATCAGCTGGGGATGGATCGTGAATAGCATTCTCGAACCCTTGTTTCCGACCATAGAATGGCCTGGCACATTTTACCTCAATGGGATGCAAATGACTTTTTTGGCAGCATGTTCGGCATTTGCGGTCTATGTTGTTGTGTCCTGGTTGACCTGTCGGTCTGATTACAACCTGGATAAGCTCTTGCACCGCGGACCATATGCCCTGCCCGGGGATCAAAGCGTCCCCCTGATGTCCCTTCGTGAAAGATTCAAGTTACGGAATATTCTTCAGTTTGATGGCAATTTCACGAAAACTGATAAACTCGTTTCCGGCGGGATTTTCTGGTGGTCCATGCTTCTTCTCGTAGTAAATGTGGTTGTTTCCGTCTGGAATCTGGTTTTTTACCAATGGCCGATCGAATGGTGGAGCAAATACTGGTTGATTACTGCAGTAGGGTTTCCCTTTTTGATTGCAATGGTGACACTTGTATGGTTTGGAATCGGTGGGATTCGAGACATGATCCAGTTTTTTGCTGCGTTGCGAACCATGGCGAGGGATGAAACCGATGACGGACGGGTGATCTATGAAACCTCGAAGGCTACCTCAGCATCCATCGAACCTCTTCATCCGCAGTCGTCAACGTTCCCGACCCGTAAATCCGAACCGGTAGCCGAATCAAGGGATTGATTTTTTTATCTTTTTGTTCCGGGTTTGGTGTTTTCGAGTTTTCTTCATTCGCTAACAAGGTGACTGAAAATCTAAACGCTTTGACGCAAAGCTTACACTGTTTTCAAGAGATCTCGTAGTCAAAAGAGTTATATTTCAGTTGTAATCATGTGGTTTCACACCCGCTGCATGATCTTCACGTCTTAGTCCGGGTGAGATTGTTTCAGAGAGGAGAGGTATGCGTAACGCACTCTACGCATCAGTCATCGGTTCTTTGGGTATCTCTTTTTTGACAGCTTCTGTTCCTTCTGCCGGCGCGGCCACTATTCTCAGTGATACGTTTGGTAGTTCTACGTTGAATGCAGCTTCCCCGGCCGCACCGACGGGTACATCGACAAACTATGCGGTTCTGTCCTCCGGAAATGCCACTGCCAGTAGTATTGCGAGTGGAGCGTTGAAGCTGTCCAACACCAACACGTCTTCGCGTTTTGTCGAAATGCAAGCCTTGTTTTCCAGCAGTCCTATTAGCTTGGCATCTTCTGGTGATTATGTGAAGTTGACTCTCAATTTCACCACCAACGGAATGATCAACATTGGCTCGGGTACTTTTAATCTTGGGCTTTATAACTCCGGGGGCAATGGTCCTGTCACTGGTGGTGCACTGACCAACTCTGGGCTTTCTACTGCCACTCCCAGTTCTTACGCCACGGGAAATGCTGCAGGGTGGTTGGGATATGTCGCTAGGACACAGGCTTCAACAGGAAACAACGTTATTTATGAGCGTCCTGACCAAAGCACCGACCCGGCTGTTACCAGCGAAGCTCAAGACCTTTTGTTCGCTAATGCCGGGAGTGGGGCATTTAATATCGTGGGGTCCAATATTACCTCCTCGGCAACGGGAACCGGTGTCACCATGACGGTGTCCACGCCTTATACAGCGATTCTTACGATCACGAATAACGCTGGGAATCTCGATATCTCCTATCAGTTGAACAGTGGTACTACTAACCTTGTCACGCTGTCAGGTTCAGACACCACTCCATTGACTCTCTCCTATGATGGTCTGGCCTTTGGTTTCCGCGCTAACAATAATGGTATTACGGGTACACCTCATGAATTGACTGTTTCTTCTCTGACTGTCGAATCCAACATCCCTGAACCAGCGAGCCTTTCACTGCTTGGTCTGGGAATTGCAGGCTTGTTAGTGCGGAAAAGAATCCGATAAAACTTTTTGTAGTTTGGGAAATAAGATCACCCCTGATCCGCAAGAATCAGGGGTGATTTCTTTCACGGGCTGGGCTGGCCGATTATTCCGGATCAAACAGGGGTGTACTCAAATACCGTTCACCGATCGAGCACATGACGGTCACGATTGTTTTGCCTTTGTTCTCCGGACGAGCAGCTACTTTGGCAGCAGCTGCCATGTTTCCGCCGGAGCTGATACCCGCAAAAATACCTTCTTCTTTATGAAGACGACGTGCCCATTCAAAGGCTTCGTCATCCGTCACCTGAATGACCTCATCGACAATATTCAGATGCAAGTTAGCAGGAACAAAGCCAGCACCGATCCCCTGGATTTTGTGCCGACCGGGTTTGACTTCCTGACCTTCACGCGTTTGGGTGATCACAGGAGAAGCCACCGGTTCGACGGCAATCGCTTTGAAGTCTGGTTTGCGTGATTTGATGACTTCTGCCACACCGGTTATGGTTCCGCCGGTTCCGACGCCCGCTACAATGATATCCACCTGACCGTTGGTATCCTGCCAGATTTCCTCTGCGGTGGTCGCCCGATGAATTTCCGGGTTGGCGGGGTTCATGAACTGTTGTGGAATAAATGAGTTTTTAGTTTCCGCGGCAATGGCTTCTGCTTTGGCGATGGCACCTTTCATTCCCTCAGCAGCTGGGGTAAGCACCAGTTGCGCACCCAGCGCCTTGAGAAGTCGTCGGCGTTCGATCGACATGCTTTCAGGCATGGTCAGAATGATTTTGTACCCCTTGGCAGCAGCCACGAACGCCAATGCGATTCCGGTATTACCGGAAGTGGGTTCGATGATGACCGTATCCTTGTTGATCTTTCCCGCCTTCTCGGCAGCTTCGATCATCGCCAACCCGATTCGGTCCTTCACGCTTGAAAGCGGATTGAAAAACTCACATTTGGCGAGTACGGTCGCCTGACCGGGGGGGATCAGACGGTTGATCCGAACCAGGGGAGTTCCCCCGATGCATTCCGTAATATTGTTGAAAACGCGACCTAATGGTTTAAGTGGCATGAATCGTCTCCTGAAATGCGAAAGATTTAACACTATAAAACCGAACTCAAAGGTTGAACAGATTGCTCAACAAACTGCTGGGAATGGTCCAAGACCCACGATTTTATCTCCTGCACCAGCCCGTTGTTCACCCTCAAAATTAGATAACTGTAAAATGTCCATGCAGCTTCACGGTCAAACTCACTCGGTAGAGCCGGATGATCGGGGTGGGAATGATAAAATCCGACCAGCGATTTTCCCGTTCCCACGAGTGAACGTTCCAGCTGCATTTGTTGTGTGGAACTAATCGCAAACCGATATCCTCGCTCAGAAGGATTCTCCCAGACGTTGTCTGAACGAATCGCTTGGGTGACCGTCCGATGGGTTGGCGAATCGAACCCGACTAGAAACCCGCAGGCTTCATTCGGGTAGGCCACGGTCACGTGTTCAACTATACGACCGGCCGGAACCTCAGCCAGCATCAATGCAGAGGGAATGATCGGTCCTGTCTCCATCCGATTTTAGTATATCCCTACTAATCTGATAGGCAACTAGGAATTAAAAACTCACACTCTCTTCATGCTGTCATGTCCTCAACATCGCCTATCACCGCTTGGAGCTGTTGTGGAAAACCGGAATCGATCATAAGGTTTTTGAAGGAACACTTAAACTCTTAAAGTCGAGTCGTACATTTATTTATGGAAGGAACATATCCAACTCTTGCATCCAACCGTTAATTGCTTTGAGATGTGATACGCGATGTATACACCCAAACGATCCACAGCCCATTCGGAATCCGCCTATGCTAAAGCCTGTAAAGTAATGCCCGGAGGTGTATCCTCCCCCGTTCGCGCTTTTAAGGCTGTCGGTGGTGTTCCTCGGTTTATCAAGGAAGCTCAAGGATGTCGAATCACTGATATTGATGGAAATGAATATATTGATTATGTCGGAAGTTATGGTCCGTTGATCGTCGGACATGCCAACGATCTGGTCATCACCGCGATTACAAAAGCATTGGGTCGAGGGACGACTTTTGGAGCACCAACCGAATCTGAAACGCGACTGGCCGAGATGATTTTGTCCGCCCTTCCTGGAATGGAGATGATCCGATTCGTGAATTCCGGGACTGAAGCCGCCATGAGCGCGTTGCGTCTGGCTAGGGCATTTACGGGTCGTGACTTGATTGTTAAGTGCATCGGTTGTTATCACGGACACGTCGACGCCCTTCTGGTCGAAGCCGGGTCCGGCGCCCTGACACTAGGCACGCCATCTTCTCCGGGTGTTCCGCGTTCGATCACGTCCGCAACGATCAGTGTTCATTATAATTCGCTGGAGGAAATTGAAGCCGCGTTCAGGAAATACCCCGATCAGATCGCGTGCGTTGCGGTGGAGCCCATTGCCGGGAACATGGGACTGATTCCACCGGAACCCGGGTATCTGCAGGGTTTGCGATCGTTGTGCGATCAAAACGGGGCACTGCTTTTATTTGATGAAGTGATGACCGGATTTCGCGTCACTTGGGGAGGTGCACAGGTTTTGTATGATGTGAAACCGGATCTGACCTGCTTGGGAAAAATCATCGGGGGAGGACTTCCCGTCGGGGCTTACGCAGGGCCGAAAAAAATCATGCAGAAGGTAAGTCCTTCCGGACCGGTATATCAGGCCGGAACGTTGAGCGGTAATCCGCTGGCCATGTCCTGTGGACTAGCTACGCTCGAACTACTCCGGGAGGCGGACTGTTATCAACGACTCGAAAAAATTTCTGCCCAACTCGCCCACGGTCTTGCCAACGCCGCCGAAAAATCGCGTGTCCCACTGACGGTCAACCGTGTCGGTTCAATGGTCTGTCCGTTTTTCGTCAAAGAGGCCGGAAAGGTTGTTCGAAACTACTCCGATGCGACAGCCTGCGACACCGAAAAGTTTGCCCGATTCTTTCATATCATGCTCGATCTAGGCGTTTATCTCCCCCCCAGCCAGTTCGAAACATGGTTTGTTTCGACCGCCCATGACGAGCAAGCCATCGACCAGACGCTCTCTGCGGCCGAACAGGCATTTTCGGTCATCGCAAAGGATGAATGACTTGCGAGTCATTCATCCCCGCGACAACGAATTATACATGGGCTCCGCAGCAGTTTTTGTACTTTTTGCCCGACCCGCACGGACACGGATCATTTCGCCCGATTTTGGGTTGATCGCGTACGATCGTCTTCACCGGCGTCGGAGCCGCTACCGATGTTTCAGACGGCTGACCGACCGACAACTGCTCGGCTGTTTCGCGTACATTATCTCCCACACCATAATTTTCACTAACCTGATGCTCCACGCTTCGCACGTTATAAGCGCTTCGTGTCGTCACTTCCTTACCTTCAACACGTACGCGGAAGATCAGATCCGTCACCTTGTCGCGAATGCCCTGAAGCATCTGTTCGAAGAACTTATAACCTTCCCGTTTGTAAATGACACGAGGATCCCGCTCGGCATATCCCTGTAAGCCGATCCCGCCTTTGAGAACGTCCATGGCGTACAGATGATCCTTCCATGCCTGGTCAAAGATATTGATCAGGACGTACTGCTCGAGGCGGGTCAGTTCATCCCTTAGAATCGCTCGTGCACGTCTCAGAAGGATGTCACGTGTGGTGACCGTTCCGCTAGCGTCTTGATCGATTTCCTTGGTGCCCTTACGGGTCTCAGCCGTAGCAGGATCAAGATCTCGCGGGGTGATTTTCTGACCAAACCGCTGGTTAAACGCATCAGCCACACGGGACAGGTCCGGCCCTGCTGCTAGTATCGTATCCACGTCACGCTCGAGCTGCCCTTCTAAAAGGTAGCGCTCCTGCAGACCGATCAGTTCATCACGTAGTTGACGGACAGGGGTCTGTTGAATGTATTCCAGGGGAAACTCATGATTGAACTTAAACCTCGTCCACGTCCGCAGGTAATCCGCAGCATAAGGATTATCAATGACAGATACTTCGGCACTTCCGAGCATCCCTAAAATATGGTCTATGGGATACTCGATTTCTCTTCGACGATATGATTCCCTTGCACGCGCCTCGATGAGGGAAATGATCTCTTCCGGGGGTTTGAAATGCTGACGTTCGATGTCAGCCATTACTTCCTCAACATCCACCTTCACGCCAAACTTTTCAGTAGCCCAGTTACATAAGGCCTTGGCGGCAAAGTTGGGTTCTAGGAAGGCGTTGATGGCACTGACGTCCTGGCGATCAATATAAGCCAATGCCGACTGCTTGAACGTTTCTTCTAACTCGTTGGCGTCCATTCGCCGGATCTCGGCTTCGGTTAGACGAATGTGGTACTCGTTGGTACCGAGTTTTACAAGACTCTTCAGATCCCATTCCGAAGGGTCTTCAGGGCTCTCTCCGAGATATTCACCGATCGTTTGTGTGATCGTTGTCTCTATCTCGAGCTTGGCTTGGGATTTGATGTAATCCTCGACATCGGCAAAACGTCGAATGCCCTGTAGCTCAGTGGCGTCGATACTCACTCGGAAGTTATTTCTGGCCCATTCCGCTATATTGGCTGCTACATAGTCCTGGACGACATAACGATCGACCGCGTCTTCGATCGCTTTGCCGATCATGTCCCAGATGACATTTTCGATGTGCATCCCTTCGAGCACCTGCTGGCGCATGCCGTAGAACGTCAGTCGCTGACGGTCCATCACCTCGTCATACTCCAGCAGGTTTTTACGGGCTAGATAGTTCCGTTCCTCGACTTTCTTCTGAGCCCGCTCGATCCCGCGGGTCAACATTTTCGATTCAATGGCTTCGCCATATTCCATCCCGATCTTTTTGAAAACGTTGATGGTCCATTCGCCCATGAACATCTTAAGCAGATCGTCCTGAAGGGAAGAATAAAAACGTGATGATCCGGGATCTCCCTGGCGTCCGGAACGTCCGCGCAGCTGATTGTCGATCCGTCGGCTGGTGTGCCGCTCGGTGCCGATGACATGAAGCCCGCCGACAAACTTGACTCCCGGTCGGAGCTGAAAAACTTTGATCAAAGGGCTGTCGGGTTTCACCTCGATTATTTTGTCGGTCCCTCGCTGTTTCAGAAGATACGTATCTCCCTTCTGCTCCACATCAAACCACGTTTCCGGAGCGAGTTTGATGTCCGTTCCACGACCGGCCATGTTCGTGGCGATGGTCACATTTCCGACCCTTTCTCCGCGGGCATTGACATGGGTTTGTCCGGCAACAGCGACAATATTGGCTTCTCTTTCGTGCTGTTTAGCGTTAAGAACTTCGTGCTTGATACCGTACTTTTGCGTCAGGAAACGGCTAAGACGCTCGCTTTTTTCCACGCTGGTGGTACCCACAAGCACCGGTCGACCGGCATCGGAATAAAGTTTTATTTCTTCCACCAGTTGCTCCCACTTTTCCTGCTCGGTGCGATAGACCCGGTCGTCATAATCAACTCGGGCAACAGGTCGATTGGTGGGTATCGAGACCACTTCAAGTTTGTAAATCTTGTTGAACTCTTCGCTTTCGGTCATTGCAGTACCGGTCATTCCGGCTAGGTGCTTATAAAGCTTGAAGAAGTTCTGCAGCGTGATGGTAGCCAGTGTCTGGGTTTCCTTTTTTATGGGGACTCGTTCCTTGGCTTCGATCGCCTGATGCAACCCGTCCGACCATTGTCTGCCGACCATTTTTCGTCCCGTGTACTCGTCCACGATGACGACTTCGAGTTCTCCGGTCGATCGTGGGCCTGTCCCCCGTTCGACGACATAGTCCTTATCGCGATGGTATACGACGTGCGCCCGCATCGCCTGTTCCATCAGATGAGGCCATTCGACGTTTTCACCCACGTAAAAGCTTCCTACCCCGGCTGCCTCCTGAGCCGCAGCGATGCCTTCGTGAGTCAGATGAACACTTTTGCGATCGAGTTCCACCTCATAATAGGCTGTCAGGCCACTTTTTTTGGCTTCGGCTTCGGACAGTTTCTGCTCGGCTTCTTCTTTGCGTTTCAAAGCTTCCTGTTTTTCCTGTCGGTTCGTGGCCTTGTCCGCATCCCCGATCGCAGCCTTGATCGCACGCTTCCAGTGTTCGCATTCACGTTCGACTTCTGCGTAGGGTTTGTGAAGTTCGATAATCTTTCTCGCAACTGCGTCAGCAGCGATGTATTTCTTGGGATCATCCACCGCGTCACCGGAAATGATCAAAGGTGTACGGGCTTCATCAATCAGGATGCTGTCCACTTCGTCCACAATCGCAAAATCCAGAGGTCCCTGGACCTGCTGGTCGACTGATGGTTTCATGTTGTCACGCAGATAATCGAATCCGAACTCGCTGTTGGTTCCGTAAGTGACATTGCATTCGTATTGCTTCCGTCGGGATTCTCCTCCGGGGTCCATATCGGATTGGATGTAACCTACGGAAAGACCAAGCGCCTCAAACGCCGGGCGAACCCACAGCGCGTCCCGCCTGACCAAATAATCGTTCACTGTCACCACATGACAGTGCATTCCCTCCAACGCACGCAAAAAACATGCCAAAGGTGCTACAAAGGTTTTTCCTTCCCCCGTCGCCATCTCGGCAATCTTTCCCTCGTACAGGACCAGCCCGCCTATCAATTGCACGTCGAAACATCGGGCACGGAACGGGGGACGGGATTCGGGGTAGATCTCGCGAACGGCCTTGTAAATCTCCACCGGAATAGGAACCGTTTTCCAATCCGCCAACCCCTGAATGATACGGTCCTCGATCGCTGCAAAGGCATCGAAGACTTGGTCATTCTTAAATTGATCCGGATTGAAATTATATTCGGGATTGAAAATATTGCGGATGCCGATGTTCCGGTCCATCGATTCTCTCATGATGGCCAAGCATTCGGCTTGAACATCCTCAGGACAAAGCTTTTTATGGATCAGGCCGTCTCGGATCTCCAACGTTCTGGCGCGAAGTTCCGCGTCTGTTTTCTCAACCATAACGGGTTCCAGAGCATTAATCTGCGCAACAATTTTGCGATACCGCTTGATCAAACGATCGTTTCGTGAGCCGAATATTCGGGTAAGTGTTTTGCCAAAAATCATATTTTTGTTCCGTATGTCTGTACTTCAAACCGTAGAAATGAATCCGGGAGAATGGGTGAAAACCGTCCAGTGTTGGAAATCAGCCCGGGGGCGGCGGCAGACACAATCGGAATCGATCGTATAGGATCGGTCGAGGTGAACGAGTCGTCCGATCCCCACGACCGGGAAGCTTGAGTTGAGGAAGTTCAAACGTGACTCTCTGCAAAAAGGCGTTGTGGGTGATTGAGTTGCGGGTGATTGAGCGGAACAATCGGACCCGAAAGCGGTCGATCCAATGATGACGGAATACGCCAGACGCCTGAGCTGCGGGCGAAACAACCAACGGCATGGCTTGCCTGGGGGCAACCATTGCCGTCATTGTCACGATCAGAAAAACCCAGCGAACGCTCATACTTAGATCTTATACACTAGACGACATCCACAGCACTGTCCAATATCCTGAATCCGGTTGTTGATCCCGTAATAGCACTCATGTAGAGTCGGCTTCGATTTTTATCGGCTTACTCTCCTCTGTAGAGACGATGCCTTCTCCCGTCCATCTGAGGATTTCAGTTCGCTGAACGGGAGCTTCTTCGATACCGATCTGGCGATCTCATGCTCATGCAAACTCTTAAGACCCAATGATGCATTCGGGCGGATTTCGAACTCAGAACATCAGATCCAGTACCTGCTCGATCGGCATCTGAATGGCCGTAAACATGGGCGTATCTCGCTGGGTGTAGAGACTTGCTTCGGTTTCACGCAATTCCATGACCAGATCAAGAAAGTCTTTCGGTTCATCGGTTTCAAACGCGACAACAAAATCTTGGTCGTCCAGTCCGAAGGAATACGTTGTATTCAATTTCACCGACGGATACTTGTTTCCTACGCGAATGTGATTGTCCATGGCTTCCTGACGCTTTTCCATCGGCAACAGATACCAGGGTCTTGTTTTCACAAAAGGATAGACAAAAAGATATTTACGTCTGCCCGGAACGATGTGAGTCCGACTTTCATGTGTATGAAACGGATCAACTTTATCGATATACATGCTCCGTTTGGTCATTGAAAGAAAACTGTGAGGCGTCGAAAGATACCCGCCTAGAACAGTTTTATTGATCATTCGAGTCTGTTGCTGAAAGACATCCGGCGAAAGCGAAATACGCCAGAGAATAAAATCAACGTCCGGACGCAATCCTGTGACCGAATAACTCAAACAAAGCAAACCTTCAATTCTGGTATTGAGTGTCTCAATAAGCTCTTTTCTTGCGGATTCCTTGGTCGATGAATCAAGCCTGCGAAACGCCGGATCTAGCTTGTAACAGGCAAAATTAACAAACTGGCGCTGAACTTGTGAGCCGGTTTTGACAGGATGAGTCATTGATAATTTTCCTTTCTAAAAGAGAATTGGTATCTCGATGCTATTGTTTTCTGACAGTAATCCTAAACATTCTTCATTCACCGCGTAAACCGGAGACGATAAAAATTATGAACACATCCTCAGCCGCCTTGGAAAAAGCATATCAGCAAGCCAAATCCATTTATGCCGAATGGGGTGTTGATGTCGATTCAGCATTGAACGTCCTCAAGAGCATCCCCATTTCGCTGCATTGCTGGCAGGGAGACGATGTAGGCGGGTTTGAGCACGCTGCGGATCTGGGCGGGGGATTGGCGGTGACGGGAAACTATCCGGGACGAGCACGCAACGGAGATGAATTACGTTCTGATCTTGAACAGGCCTATCGATTGATTCCGGGCAGACACCGACTCAATCTCCACGCGATTTATGCCGAAACCGGGGGGAGTAAGGTGGACCGGGATGCCCTGTCGCCCGAACACTTTTCCCGATGGATGGACTGGGCCAAACAGATAGGGATCGGTGTCGATTTTAATCCGTCTTATTTTGCACATCCCAAGGCCTCCGAAGGATTTACATTAACCCATCGGGATGAAGGCATTCGTCGTTTCTGGATCGATCACGGCCGTGCTTCACGTCAGATCGCAAAAGCATTTGCGGAAAAACTAGGCTCGCCTAGCGTCAATAATGTATGGATCCCGGATGGGTATAAAGACACCCCCGTGGATCGTTCAGGCCCACGCCAGCGCCTGGAGAAATCCTTGGACGCCATTTTTTCTGAAAAGATCAATACTTCTCTGGTTTTGGATTCCGTGGAAGGAAAGCTTTTTGGGATTGGCTCTGAAAGTTATGTCGTCGGATCTCACGAGTTTTATCTCGGCTATGCGATCCGCAATAAAAAGCTGGTTTGCTTGGACGCCGGTCATTATCACCCCACCGAACAGATGGCTGACAAAATTTCGTCCGTTTTGATGTCTCTGGACCGTATTCTGCTGCATGTTTCGAGGGGTGTCCGTTGGGACAGTGATCACGTCGTGACTTTGAATGATGATCTGCTGCAGATCTCTCAAGAACTGGTTCGGGGCAACTATCTCAACCGAACACACATCGGACTGGATTATTTTGATGCCAGCATCAACCGTGTGGCTGCCTGGGTGATCGGAACCCGCAATATGATCAAGGCCTTATTGATCGCGTTGCTTGAACCGATCCAGTTGCTCCGTCAAGCGGAAGAATCCGGTGACCATACCCGACGTCTTGCGCTTCTGGAAGAGATCAAGCTCCTTCCTGCCGGGGCAGTATGGGATTATTATTGCGAGCAGGCTGGTGTTCCTCATGGAATGAAATGGCTGGATGAAGTACGACGATATGAACAAGACGTGCTCAGTAAACGTTGAAGCAATTTTTCGCTGTATCGTTCTGCGTAAAAAAGACATGTCTTCACTACAGGCTCATGTTTGAGGCTTGAACCAATAGGCCACGTCTATTGATTATTATTGTGCGTCTTGATTTCCGGGCCGTAATAAAAAGAAACTTTCCGGTAGTGCAATCACCTTAGTGCGAGGCGGCTGTTCCGGGGTGGGCGATCCGAGAATGATCGCCCATCGGTGGTTGGAATGAGAAGGTTTTGGATCATAGAGAATCACTCGAGCATTTTGTTCAGGGAACAGAATGCCATCCCGCTGATACACATAAGCAGACCCCGAAACGGGACAGCGAAAGTCCGTTACTCCCATCTGCTGTGCATAAGGCGCAAGTTGGTCAAGCGTTTCGGGTAAATCATTATAACGTAGTAGATACATGAGAAATGCGCCGCTGATGTCATGCATTTTTCCTGCACACGGGTCGGTATTGCTGATCGGTGCCTGATTTATCGAAGTTGTTTGTAAACCCGACCCGTTTGAGGTCGAAGAATGGGTTGAAACAGACTTGCATCCGGCCAGTACGTAAATCAGACTGAAGACAGCCACTTGATGGAACTTCATGAACACGTCACTCCTGTGAGCCAGAACCGGGATCGGAAGAGGGTGTGGTTGCTGCGGGATCACCTCGCTGCATTCCCTGCCTGTGCTCGTCATAAACACCCGGACCTATCGCTTTGGGAAGCAGTTTCGTCGCGTCGACCTCGTCTTTAGACATACCGGGAATCTGTTCGGGACTGTCCGCAACATGAGGGGTCAGGAAGATGAGCAGTTCCGTTTTGGCTTTGTTCTTAACGGTCCGTTTGAAAGCTTCTCCGAGAAGCGGAATATCACCTAGCAAAGGTACTTTGTTGACAGACTCTGTGACTCGGTCTTCCATCAGACCTCCGATGACGATGGTATTTCCGCTTCGAACGCCTACACGAGTCTGCGCTGAGCGTTTGGCAATAATTGGCTGGGATGCAGTGTCGGAAATGGGAACCGTTTCGCCGGTGAGGGTGCTGATTTCCGGCGCGACGTCGAGAATCACCAGTCCATCCGGATTAATGGATGGAATCACGTCCAGCAGGATACCAACATCCTGATAACTTAACGTGTTAATGGTCTGACCGGTGTCGGTGATGCGAGAACTATCGATCAAAGGAACTTCCTGCCCCACCGTAATCGAAGCCAGCTGATTATCCGATGCGAGAATGTAAGGTCTTGAGAGCACGTCGAGTTTTCCCTGAGTTTCGAGCAGACGGATAGTGGCCTGGAAATCGGTTTCAAGTAACTGAACCACCAAACCAGTCCCATTCTGCTGAATACCGGGGATAAGGAAATTGGTCTGAGCCTGTTGCCCATTTCCGCTTGCGCGGATGTTCAAAGCGGATAGTTCCGCCCCGATATCTGATCCATTGGTGTGTGTGACTTCAGCAATCAAAACCTTGATCAACACTTGACGAACGGGTTTATCCATTTCGTCCAAGACGCTTTTGACGCGTGGATAATTTCCGGGTGCAGTTCGAATCAGCAGTGAATTGGTATCGGTATCTGCGATAATAGAGACTTGGCCCGCCAGATCACTGGCAACCGCTTGGGCGTTGGCTGATACGTTTTGGGTATTGCCCCGATTTCCGCCGAAGGTCTGTGTTCGTCCGGTGTTCTGTCCGAACATCCCACCGAACGTTCCGAAGGGACTGTTGGTAACGGTGTTGCTCCTCGTACCGGTGTTACCACTTCGACCGCTTCCGGAAAAGCTCCCCGATGAGCTCCGTGCGTTTCGAAGGACATCCGCGTTACTGGTACTGGTTCGACTGGTGATGGGAGTGCCATTGAAAAGACTATTTAAAACCTGCTCGAGATTGAGTGCCTGGGCATTTTTTAGACGATAAACATAGACGGTTTCCTCGGCTGCCGGGTTAGAATCCAGTTCTTTGATCACCCCGGCGACGGTTTCCAGTAGGTCTGACGGACCAGTCACTATAATGGAATTGGTCCGTTCATCGGCCCCTGCAGAGACTTTTCCGGTACGACTGTTCTGCTGATTGTTGCGGGCAGCCTGCTCGATAAACCTTCGGAAACGACCTCCCGGCCCGTCGTCGCCTCCTCCCCCAGGGCCAGGGTTGTTGCCTGCTCCCTGATTCTGTTGAGGACGGGTTGCATCGAGATTTCCGAAAACTTCGTTGATCAGACGGGCTGCGGTGGTCGCGTTGGCGAACTTGAGCTGAAACACCTTGACGTCCACCGCCGAACCAAGGTTGGTGTCCAACGCTGCGACAATTTCCACCACTCGTCGGATATTCGCAGAGGTGTCGGTAATCACCAGGGCATTCGCCGATGCGTTGGCAGTGAAATCCGCCTCGCTGCTGATCAATGGTCCCAAGTCGGTTTTCAGTTGAGTTGCATCGGCAAACCGCAGCGGAATCACTTGGGTGATCAGTTCATCTGTTTTGGCGATTTTCTCTGGATCATTCCCTGACCGAACGGGAATATTCAATCGTTTTGCTACATCTTTGTTGACAATCTTGAGAATCCGATCCTGCTGGATAGCAGCATAACCCGCGTTACGCAGTACCGTGTTCAGCAATGAAACTGCTTCAGCAGGTGACACAGGCTGCTTGCTGACCAGCGTAACCCTCCCCTCAGGTTTGACTTCCTTGACGACAATAAAACCCGCAGCCGAAGAAAGCTCGTCAAGTATAATGTCAATGGAGGCATCAACAAAGTTTAATAACATGCCACCGTTCTGACGTGTTACGCCACCGGAGTTTCGTTGCGCTGTTGTCGGTTGAGTGGTTAAGGGCGTTTGGGTTGTGTGGACTTCCTGCGCCGATACTCCAACGATCATCTGGCTGACCACCAGAGAAACCGCCAGCATAACGCGATATGATTTATTCTGTTTCATATTTCAGGTTCCTTCCTATCTTCCTTGTTGACGACGCAGGCGCATTCGTTCTTCAAGACTCAAATTGCCTATTTCATTTGCTCCCGTAGCACCTGTGGATGCTCCCCCGGATGTTGAGCTAGACGATGTTCCTGACGAACCCGTCCGATTTGTTGAGACGCTGACACGTGTTCCTTCGAGATTTTGTCCGATCTCGATCCGTCGTACTTCGCCGTCAGGCAATACATATGTGACGGTATCAATCATGATTTGGCTGATGTACCCAGTCGCTATAGGATTTCCGGGCGAAACTTTTACGATCTGACCTGATCCGTTTTCGAAATAAGCTCGAATACCTTCGTCTTCGAGCACGACACCTCTTAAAACGAAACGTCTTTCGGGTACGTCTGGAGGCGTTTCTACCGGACGAATGACGACCGGCTGCGTGGAAGGTTCGCGGGGTCTTTGTCTTTCTCGGAGAAATATGTTCCGACTGACAATCACCTGGTACTCTTCTGGAATATCACTTCCTGAAGAAGACCTTTGGTTTTGAGCCTCAACTACCGAGATCATTAAAAATAAGATTAGCAGGCTGTACTTCATGGGATAACCTCCCGTTGACTGTCCCGCATAGCAACCTTTTGAACAGGGGCGTCAAAAATCGTGGAGATACCCATCTGGATCGCTAGATCGTCCGTTCCATCCTTTCTGGAACTGATCTGCAGGTCCATCACCTTCAGGGGAATGGTGGAAGTCTGAAGAAGATAAAGAAACCGGACTGTTTGAGAGGCATTGCCGGTGGCCGTCACACGGATCGTAATCCGATAAAATCCGTTGACTTTCTCACTGCGTTCAGGTTTGAATGCCTGAACACCGATTCCCGAACGTTGTGCTGCATCACGGACACGATCCAGCAGCTGCCCCTCAGCCGCTGAGGCATCAGTCTTGAAACCGTTGCCCACCATCTGTTTCCATCGTTTGCGTGCAGCCAGATCACTACTGAACACAGATTCAGCTTTCTGCAGATCCTCCTGGTGCTGCTGGATCATTGCGGTGGCGTTATCGAGTCTTTCTAACATGGGAGAAACAAGCAGCTGATCAAGCATCAGTCCACCCACCACGACGCTTGCAACCAGACCGATGATCTTTTCACGACGAGACAAGTTCATTTCCCAGCCTCCGCATGCGAGTACACGAAACTGATGGACCAGGTTATCTCATTGTTCCGACCACTGGATTCGCGCAGGTCTAACAACTGAACTCGCGAAAAGAATTTGTTGTTCATCAGACGGTCGCGCAACGACAGAATCAGCCTCTGGTCGGTGCTCTTTCCCATGAGTTGGCCTTCTCCGCTGGACCGAAGCACGAAACCCGTGACCCAGATAGTCTCGGAATAATTAAATGTCTGTGACAACTCACGCCAGCAGTTCAGATATCCTGAGCGGGATTCAAAATACTGCCTTCCGAATCGGAACTGATCGAGCCTGGTTTGAGCCTCTTTGACGTCCTTGGCGATACTTTTGAGTCTTTCATTCAGTTCCATCTCCTCGGATTCCCGGGCATGAACAAACATGACCAGCGAGATGAGCCCAACAACTACGACAAATAAAGCCGCAGCGGCCAGATAGGCCGTACGACCAAATCGACGTTGTCGGGGAGGCGCCAAACGACCCTGAAGGAAATTGACCGGTAATCGTCGAGGATCCAACGCCAGTAAAGACAATGCCGCAGCCGGAAGATACCCAATACGCCCAAGTACCTCTGCAGATCCGTTCATCGCCGACGTGTCGATACGAATATTCAGTTCATCCGGGGTGAGCAATTCGACCTCGGATCCCAGATCTTTGCAAAGAATATTCTGCTCATCACTCGTAAGCCCCCGTGGGTCATAAAGCTTTAATCGTCCGGTCTGTCCCCGAATGGCCAGAACACGCCGGGTCTCAAGAACTAGATCCTTTTCATGATTGACCGGCATCGGACGCAGCAGACGTGCCATACCGCTACGCCACTGCACCAGCTCTGCCCCAGACTCCCCTACACGAATAAGGTCGTGATCGGATTCGATCAACGCACTGGTGGCCAATGAAGTCGGACAAATCCCAATCAGATTCAAACCGGCGGCGTCGGCAAGTTTTTGAATGTTCTCGGCCTGAGTTTTCAACATCCCCACCAGAAGCACACGACCTTCAGCCGATTGGATATCCCCGGCCGTATCGGTCAAGAGAGTACCGGCATCCCCCATCGCCATTCGCTCGGCCTGGAGACGCAGAATTGATAATGCCTCCACCGGACTGACTGGTGGAAGTTCCTTTTCTTGGGCAATGACCCATTTTGCAGGCACTCCGACAACTGCACGAGTAGCATCGAACTGATGATCCCTCAGAAACTGGCTCAAAGCCCGTCCGTTTGCTTCCGGACGATCGAACAAAGGTCCGCCCGCATCGAACCGAGCGATTTTCCGTACGATACGTTGATTTCCGCGGACTTCACCGAGCGCACAGATGACGAAATCGTGCCCAAGACAAAGTGCAACAACTGATGTGCCGCCAATGCGCATTAACGCATACCTCCTGATTCACCCTTTAATGCTGTGAGAATAGATTGATCCAGAGGCCAGCCTCGCTCGGTTAAATCTCGTCGATAAACGATTCGAGGGGTCGAAGAGGTGGTATCCACCACGATACGTATCCATTTGAACGCCCGTGCCCTGTCGCTGACTGCTACAATGTCGGCACAAAACTGCCTCCCGCGTCCGGTTATAAGATTGGCCAGCCCCACCGATTTTTCCTTGAGCACGTCATAGACCCAGGCGATTGATGTTGGATGGGTCATAGATTCGGTTGATCGCCTGGAAATCAAAGAGTCAACCTCACTTTCGCTCAGATTGGGAAGCGTGAGAAGAACCTCTCGCGGCGCCTGATTAATGTTGATCAGACCTCGCTGCTGCTGGTTCGTTGGTCGGGTTGTCAGATAGTCGCATACCAGTAGAAGCTCGTCATAAGTCATTCGAGTCTTACTGGCCAGGTCAAATACATCTTCAACCGGCTGAGTCCCCAGCAGGTTCATGATTTCGTCGCCACGTGATCGTGAAAGTTTTTCTCTCAGAAGTTCTCTGGCTTGAGTTCGTTGGATGTTGATGTTGATTCGTGCGGTTCCGTCTGAGGCGGTATTCGGTTGCCGAGTAAAAACAGTGAAAAAATCACACAGTCCGCGCATCTGATAGTACTCGCTAACGACGGTTCTGGTACCGGCTGAATAGCCGTACAGCAGTTCGGGTGTCATTCCTTCGACCAACAAAAGCTCTTCGACCGACTCAAAGGGTGCGTTCTTGGTTCGATACCCGTCACGCTTACTGAGATAGGTGCCGCTTTCCGCTCCGTTATCTGAAATCTCATCATCGCTGTCGCGCCAGTCCACAATGGCACCTGCCAGATTATCAGTCATCCCTGGCAGCAGTCGGAGAGAATCAAGCGAAACGGTATTGAGATTGAGTTTGGAAGTCTCATCCAGCAGTCCATACGTCGGCAGAGAATCATCGCCATAATTCGGCCGGACGATCCAGAAATATCCCCCGCCGATGGGGATCTCTCTAAACTGCGATTCGGTCAGATCATCCAGACTGTCGCGATAGGACGTAAGAATGGACAGAACATACTGTTCGGCACCTGTTGCAATGGATTCGGCTTGGCGCTCAGAGAGTGTGTTCGCGCTCAGCGACATATCGATCCGTGCGTTTCGGGCCATTGTAAGTACTGTGGCTGCGAGCGCAAAAAGAACGATCATTGCAACAATGATCACACTCCCTTGTCGAACGTGATTATGACGCATTGCTACCCTCCTGCGTCGTTTCAACAGGGGAAGCGCATGACAGTGGAATTATTCGCGAAATCGAATAGGGTTCCGTTCGATCAGACTGTCGAGAGGGTGACTTGCGAAGCGTGATTTCGATGGCGACCGGAAGCGAATCCTCCTGCAACGTCGAATCCCACTCCGTGTACCAGCTAGTTCCATCAAAAAACCGAACTGAAAAACCGGTTACTTCGGTGGAGATGATTTCTTCTTCCGGGGGAGGAATGGTCGGGGCAAGCAAGTTCCGCCATACACGTCGGACGAGCACGGGTTGAGCAGCATCGGTTTTGAGAACCAGTTCCACCTGCCGAAAACCCTCTGTTAGTGGGGAGTCAACGATACGATCTTTGCCGAGATTGAAAAACTTGACCGAATCCGCTTCGGCGCCCGGGCTTCCCATCGCGTATCCGACCATGGGACCGGATAATGTCCCTGTCGGGGGCAAGATAGAATCAAACTCACGAGAGATGATGTCCATGACGATCGAAAGAGACCTGATATCGTCCATTTGCACGGCTGCGGTATTCCGCGAGCGAAATCCCGTCACCATGGCCGAATAGATCACCAGCGCCATCATGGCCGAGATGGCCGTTGCCAGGAGCAATTCGAGAAGCGTAAAACCACGATGACTCATGATCCGCCTCCCGTACTACTTGTCTGAGAGATTGAAGGGGCGACGATCGTGGAAAGAGATACGGAGCGTTCGATGTTTTGTTCTGACCACAAAACGCGAACCGTCAAGACATACACATCAAAATCCCCGGTCGTAAAGCTCGATTCCCATCGATATTCTGGCCAAGCATCTCCAAAAGTTCCGCTACCGGTAAACTGAGTGGTATCCTGAGTGATTGCGAGTTCGGTCAACTTGTATTGCGCCAACTGAGCCGCTTCGGCCGTGTGTCGGGCTCTCGAACTGGTGCGCATGGCGGTCGTCATGGCATACATCGCCGGGGGCAGAATGATGCCCAACATCAGCATGGTTGCCAGAACTTCTGGGAGCGTAAATCCCTTTGACTTCATGGGGCACCCCCGACAATACGAAACGGTTCAGCAGGCGCCCGAGAAACGATCTGGCGTGATTGTCCGTCGGGTGCAGTGATCTGGATCAGCGCGGGTGTGGACCGCCCGTCTGGATAAAACACGATGGATGTCCCCCCCTGACCACCGCTGAGCAGATCGATAGTAAAACCGGTCGGGACGCTCATCGGAGTACCCCACGGTCCTGGTGCGGGTTCGACCATTTCCCCGTTGCGGGTTTGAATAGCGTATGTGCCGTTGCTTGGGTCGATGGTCACGATTTGTTCACAGACGCCGACGATCGCCTGTCCGCGGGCCAATCGAAGCGTGGCCAAAAAATCATCACACGCATTTCGCATCTTCGCACCCGTGCTCCATCCACCTAACGAAGGCGCCGCCAACGAAATGGTCAGTGCGATGATCATCAACACGATGACCAGTTCGATGAGCGTAAAACCAAAACTCGACCGATATCGACTCAAGGCATCATCCTTTAAACCGGATATCATCATCTGTCCCTTCACGACCGTCGGGACCAAAAGAGTACACATCAAAACCGTTGGGGTTATCCTGTCCGGGATAACGATACTGATAGGGATTTCCCCAAGGATCGATCGGCATCTTTGAAAACGCCTGGTGCCAGTTGGTTACACCTGCGGGCTGGCTGATCAGCGCGTTAAGACCTTCTTCACTGGTAGGGAACCGACCGGTATCGATTTCAAACGCCGCGATCGCAGTGGCAATGCGGGAAATGTCCGTTTTGGCTGCCGTCTCACGAGCCTGCTGAGATCGACCCGTAAACTTTGGAATGACCAGCGCCGCCAGGACGGCCAGAATCACCAGTACCAGCAGCAATTCGATCAGCGTAAAACCGCGAATCCGATGATTTGATTTTGCCATATGTTTCCTTCCATTCATCACAAACCTCAGTTAATCATGTCTTGCAAGGTAAATACGGGTAGCAGCATGCTAACCACTACTGTCCCGATCAAAGCCGCCATCACGATCAGCAGCAACGGTTCTGCCAAAGCGACCAAAGTCCGGAGTTGACGGTCTAGGTCCGACTCGTACGTGGTCGCCAGTCGAATCAACTCCTGATCGACTCTACCGGTCTCTTCGGCCACCGCGATCATTTCAATGACGCTGGCGGGGAAGAGTTTTCGGTTTTCCGAAAGCGCTTTGCTCAATGAAGTTCCTCTTTGAACTTGTTCTATTGCACGGGTCACGCTATCAGCCAGGATCTGATTTCCGATGGCTTCGCGGGCGGTTTTAAGGCTCGCCACAAGAGGAACGCCCGCACCTACCAACGTTCCTAGCATGCGGGCAAAACGGACCAATGCAAAACGTGACATGACCGTGCCTAGCAAAGGCATGGACAGCAACAGTTTCTCCCAGGTACGCCTGCCGGATTCAGTCAACAACCACCGACGTAGTACAAAAATACCGATTGCTCCCGCGATCAAAACAATAATTCCGTATTGAAGCAATAACCCACTGAGGCCGGCAACAACACGTGTCAAAGTCGGCAACTTGTCGCCGAACTGTGCAAAAATCGCCCCAAACTTGGGGATGAAATAAGTCAACAAGAAGATCATGACACCACTGGCAATGCATGCCAACGCGACCGGATAAATCAATGCCGATCGGACTTTGGATTTCAGGTCCTGATCTCTCTGTCGAAAGTCCGCGATCTGCTGCAGCACAACGTGCAGGAATCCTCCAGTTTCTCCGGCGCGTACCATCGCAACATATACGCTCGAAAATGCCTGCGGAAACTGCATCAGTGAATCGGCCAGGGATTGGCCCCCCACCACATCGTCATGAATCTTTGTCCATGCTTCCCTGGCGGCAGGATTGGAAGCTTCTCTTTTAAGCAATGCCAATGCTCGTGAGATCGACAGACCAGCCGCAAGAAGATTGGACAGTTCACGGGTAAACGTTTCGACCGCGTGTTGAGAAATTTTCCCTTTTCTGCGGATCAGTCCACCGCTACGAGAATCGTTAGGAGCGGATTCATTGACAGATACCGGTGAAAGGCCTTGGGCAAGGACCGAATCGATCGCCGCGGCTTTGGAGTCTGCAACGATCACACCTGTAGTCCGTTTTCCGGATCGATCCACCGCAACGTAAGCAAAGGCTGCCATCACAATCCCTCGTCACTACCAAACTTCAACTGATGATCCTCATCTTTCGTGTTCTGCATCAGCTCGTCTATGGTGGTCCGTCCTTCGCGGACCACACGCCAACCGTCTTCACGCAGACTTCGCATGCCGGCTTTGACAGCCACACGACGCAGATCATGTGATGGCGCGCGGTGCAAAATCAGAGAACGGATCTCGTCATTGATCGCCATCATTTCGAATACCCCTTGCCGTCCACGGAACCCGGTGTTCTGACAAGCCCGACAACCTTTTCCGTAGTAAAGTACCGGTGGAACAAGATCGCCAAATCGTTCTCGGGCACGCTGGTACAGATCATCAGGCAAGGGCGCTTTGCACTGTGTACAGATCAAACGAACCAATCTTTGGGCAATGACCACTTCGAGCGAAGACGCCACCAGATAAGGTTCAACGCCCATATCGATCAATCTCGTGGCCGCACCGGGCGCGTCATTGGTATGCAGGGTGCTGAAAACCAGGTGTCCGGTGAGTGAAGCCTGTACCGCAATTTCAGCCGTCTCACGGTCGCGAATTTCGCCGACCAAAACTACATCCGGATCGTGTCGGAGAATAGCCCGAAGTCCCTGGGCAAAGGTCAGACCGGCTTTGTTGTTGACCTGGATCTGGTTGACACCCCGGAGCTGATATTCGACGGGGTCTTCGATTGTGATAATTTTCCGCTCGGTATCATTAATGGCGCTAAGTGCCGCATAAAGGGTCGTGGTTTTTCCGGACCCGGTTGGTCCGGTCACCAGTACGATACCATGAGGCATGTCCAGCACCTGATCGAATATTTCACGATCGCGGGGGTGCATTCCCAGGTGTTCCGTTCCCAGTAGTGCACTGGAACGGTGCAGGATGCGTAAAACGACCGCTTCGCCATGAATCATGGGGATGATCGAAACTCGGACATCAATTTCCCTGCCGCCCAGCTTGAGTTTGATTCTTCCATCCTGTGGCAGCCTTTTTTCAGCGATATCCAGGTGCGACAGGATCTTGATTCGCGAAACGATCGCCGAGTGAAAACGCCGAACGCTCGGGGGAACGTTGGCTTCGACAAGGACCCCGTCAATCCGGTATCGAAGCCGAAGCTGGTCTTCGAATGGTTCGATGTGAACGTCCGTTGCGCGGCTGTCAATGGCTTCGGTCAGGATTTGATTAACGAACTTGATGATCGAGGCGTCATGAGCGGCCGATTCGGAATCCAGATCACCTTCGTCTTCCGCATCCAGGACCTGAATACCGGCTTCGGCATCCAAGGACTGAAGGGTTTCAGCGCCGATCCCGACAATGGTTTTGAGTTGACGCGCGATCTCCCCGGCCGGGGCCAGTGCGAGCGTAATATCACGTCCGGTCAAAAGACGCAATTCATCAATTCCGGTGGTCTCACTGATTCTAGAAGCAGCCACCAGTATTGTCCCATCCGATTCGCGCAGCGGAAGCAGGTTATGACGAATTAGCACCCGAAGGGGGAACTGGGACAAGAACTCTTTTGAAGGGGACTGGGTTTCAAGATTTACATAGGGAACCGAGAACGTCTCGGCCAAATAACGCAATAACGATTCCTCGCTGACTCCATCTGCAGCGAGAATGGCGTCTTCGAGGGGTTTTCCCGAATCCATCATCTCCCTGGCGCGATGGATTGCGGTGTCATCCAGGAGTCCTGATTGTCTTATCTGATCGATTAATTTCATCGGATTTCTTGAAGAACGTGCCACACGGGCCCGGCGGAAAGACCCGTGTGGACACGCAACAGTGTGGATTTTTACAAACTACTCGAGAATCCCTGCCATGACCAAAGCGGCTTCCTGACGGGCGGTAAGAACTTCTCTCAGTTCTTTTCGAGCGTCTTCGAGCTTTTCATTGGCTTTGGTGCGGGCATCACGATAAGCATTGAGTTTACGGTCGATTTCTTCGCCGGAAGCATTCGGGTTTTCCAAGACAGTCCGAAGTTCACGTGCTGCCATGGCTACGGGGCTGTCGTCCCGGGGACGATCCGGTCCGGGACCGCCGCCAGGCCCGCCGGGGCCACGACGTCCGCCCCCGAATATCGTCCCAGCCCTGGCTTCGCGTTGGGCTACCATAACCTTTTCGAGTTTGGGCTGAATGACACCCCATTCATCGTCGGGGGCATTCAATTCCTCTTTTAGACGCTCCATCATTCGCTGCTGCCATTGCCCGGGATCTCTGTTGCCTCGCTCACGGTCGGGGCGTTCACCCTCGGGTCGACGATCTTCACCCCGCTGACGTTCTCTATCGGGTCGTCCACCGTCCTGGGCTACCACCAGCGTTGACGCTCCTGCGAATGTTACTGCAATGGTTGCAAAAACTGCTTTCCAATTCATTGCGCTACTCCTTAAAAAAAAGTTCCAGTCCGAGCACATTTACGGACGACCCGGCTTGGGTCCAGGTCCAGGCTTGTCCCGCTCACGGTCACGACCGTCGCGACCATGTCCGGGTCCGCGGGACAGTAACTCTTCATATTTTTTCCGCTGCTTTTCCGTGAGAAAGGCTTTTGTTTTTTCGACCGCTTCTTGGAATCGGGCTTTTCCTTCGGCTTCGAGTGCCTCGGTTTTCTGTCGGGCGATTTCCAGGATCTGGTCATAAGCGGACATGTCTTCGGGACGAATCAGGTTTGCGATGGCTTCGTCGCGTTCCCGGCGGATCTGTTCGCGTTTCTGCCAGTTATCGCGTCTTCCACCGAAGCCGGACCAGATCTCTTTCAGTCGTTTTTGCTGTTCAGGATTCAGTTCGAGCTGCTCTGCAATCCAACTTTGGGGGTCTCGCTTGTCGGGTTTAGGAGCACCCGGGCCGTAAGATTTCAATACGATTCCGCTCATGAGTCCGGCACCGAACGCGATAATGAAACCAGTGATAACGATCATCCGGGTCATGGCTGACCTCCGCTGGTAGTGCGGGACAGATCCGTCGCGATCCACTGGGCAGTCGCGATATCCGGAGAAGCTGACTCGATATCAATTCCGACGACAGCTGCTTCCCAGTCATGAACATCCGACAAGGCCGTCTGGGCTTGAGTTCGGGTGGCGGTGTAAAGTGAGACCACCAGCACCACCGATGCTGCTGCGGTCATCCAACCGGCCAACCGACGGATCGACCGCTCCTGCAGGTCCATTACCGTATGGTGCCAACGAACCAAGGTCCGGGAGGTCAGTTCACCGAACGAGGCTTGGCGGATCCTGTTTCCGATCGACTGCAGTTCGTGGACCCTGTCAGCACACGTGGAACAACTTACCAGATGCGATTCAACCCGCTGCCGATCTTCCGGCGAAAGCTCCTCGTCATAGAAGCGGTGCAGAAATTGATCATTCGGACAATTCATTGCCTTTTCCAAGACGTTTCGTCTTGATGCTTCCAAATTTGTTTCAACTGTTCCCGGGCCCGGTGCAGTCGGGACTCGACTGTTCCTTTGGGTACACCAAGCACCCCGGCCATCTCATCGTAGGTCATCGACTCCAGTTCACGCAGGACGATGACTTCGCGATACTCCGGAGCCAGTTTTTGCAACATCGTCGCCAAATCCAGACGGGCATCGACTTCTTGGATACCGGTCTTCGGATCAGAAGTTTCCTCGACTTCCGGAACGATCCTCAACCATCCCCGACGTTTACGTCTCAAAACAGCCGCCTGACGGATCAGAATCGACACAATGAACGTTCTGACACTTGACCGACCGTCGAATCGGGCTTTGAGCAACGCCATGAGCGTTTCCTGCACTGCATCGTCGGCTTCGGTTTCGGAACGGGTCAAACTACGAGCCAAACCCTGCAGATAAGCCCCGTGCCGTTCCAACAGAAGTCGCACCGCCTGGGGGTCAACCGATAATCGAGTTAAAAGTTGCTCGTCGCTCGGCTGATCCTTCATGCGTCCGTGCCATTCCATAGATGAGTATCGCCCAACATTCAAAAACTTCCCGGTAATCAAATTTTTTATTTTCTCTTGGATTGGGGGGGCGATTCCGCGGGCCTTCGGTGAAAATAGCTGTTTTTTTGTTGCATTTGGAGCGAAAAATGGGAATAAATGTGCAAGTCCGGATTGATCAACTTGCCAAGCACCCTGGAAAACGCGGAGCGCCTGTGGAACTATTTTTCTCTCAACGCGTATCGATTAAGAAAAGTTCATCACCCCCTCGAATCGAAGGTTTTTGTCGGGTCGAAACACTGGAACCCCGGCGCCTTTTAAGTGATTCGACCCCACTCTACGCAGAAACGTTATCCCCGGTTCCGTCATCCTCCTCTTTAACCGCAACATCCATCAACAACAGTGAATATAAGGAAGTAGCGGTCAATCTAGGAGGAATTTTTTATTACTCTCCGTTCTGGGTATTTGCGGATGCCTTGAAAATGGAAAGTCGGGGGTTTATGCAGGGTGAAGCCCGGGATTTCAACAATACCAAGGTCCCCACCGCCAACCTGGACAGTCGGGGGTATGTGATTCCCGCAGGCACCTATAACGCTAAACCTTTTCAGAACAGCTACCATCCTACGGGTGCCCCTCCTGGGCTTTACACCGTGACTTGGGTCGGGGATGGAGTGGTCACCCTTCGACGAAGCAACGGTACGGAATTGACACCCGTAGAAACCGGTCTGAATCGTCGTGTCTATCGCGTTACGGACGGCCGGTTAAGGGTTCAGGTCGATAATCTGGCCCGAGGAGGAGACTACGTCCGGGATGTTCATGTCTGGATGCCCGACCCGGATCAACCTGAGGTCCGTTCCCTCGAGCCGACTTCTGAAAATCCCAATCCTTTTTGGCACCCGCAATATATTCGACACTTGCAGGAGATATCTTCCAAAGCGTCTTATTTCCGGTTTATGGACTGGCTCGAAACCAATGGGAATCCACAGATCAATTGGTCCGACCGCCGACCGGCTGATCATGCCTTTGCCAATGGGAATACGAATTGGAAAGCTTTGAATGTACCTGGTATCAACGATCCAAATAAATACGGTGAAATCGGTGTCGCATGGGAATGGATTATTGATTTGTCTAATCGTCTGAATGTCAATCCTTGGATCAACATTCCCCATGCCGCTAACGATGACTATATTCGGAATGTCGCTCGGATGTTTGCCGGTAAGATCCCTGGTCAGCCGGGGCTCAACCCGGGATTGAAGCTTTACATCGAACATTCTAATGAAATCTGGTCTTCCGGAAGTTCTTTTCCCCAAGGCGATTGGGCTTTGGAACAATCCCGTCTGATGGGCATCAGTAAACCCGCTTTCAACGGCAGACGGGCCGCGGAAATGTTCCGGATCTTTGACCAGGAGTTCCGTACCGCAGGTCTGTCGGGCAATATCGACCGTAGTTCGGATGTCGTCCGGGTGGCAGCGGCTTTCAGCGGGCAACAGTCTTATAATAATTCTTACTTGACCGCGATGCAGAATCGGGCGGACGACTGGGTCGGCGAACCGAATTACATGGGTCATGTCCTGGCGGTGACCACCTATTTCGGGAACAACGCCTTTGTCAAACACCTGTTCAATGAAATCGACTGGTTGAACGTAAACTACGGCAACCCGAATGACCCTCGAATCCAACAAGCCATCGACGACTGGATCACCAAGTTCTCTCTGACAGCCCAACAGTTCAACCCGAATCAAAACCTGCAAACTGCATCCGCCTTCGGGTTAAAGTATCTCGCCTACGAAGGAGGCCCCAGCCTCTACACCCATGGACAGTGGGTTTACATCAAGGATGGCAAAATCGTCGATTCCACCACACCCGGAGCCACCCGCAATTACAGCCTTTCAGAATATGTAAAACAGAACTATCCGGACGATGACACCAATCCTTACAACAATGACCGGTTCACAAAGTTCATCGAGGAAATCAATCGAAACCCCCGGATGGCAGAAGTATATGCCGCCCAACTTCAGGTTTATAAAGCAAGAGGGCTTAAAACCCATGCCGCCTTCCAAGACATCTCTCCCTGGAATCGAAACGGTCAATGGGGACACAAGGAATACCTCGGACAGGCCAATGGTTATGCTTACGGGCAAGCTGTCAAATGGCAATACCTTCTGGATTACGCAGATGAAGAGCAACTGATTCGGGATATCGATGACCCGATCAATCAGGTTCCTCTTCTGCCGAACAATTCCGTGATCGGGTCCATTTATACCGGTCAAAGTTTTACATACGACATTAACGCCTTGTCTTTGGGGGATGTTGCGAATCCGTCCAACGCGACTTTCAAACTGGTCGCCGGGTTCGTCCCAGCCGGGATGACCCTGACCCGTTTGGACGATGACACCATGCGTCTTAGCGGTGTTGCCCTCAAACCCGGAACGTATCGCATGATGCTGCGCCTGACTGACGACGATCAAGATCCTGCATATGGGATTTACACCCTCGAAGTTTCGGGAGGACAACTGACAACCAAAGGGGTTGTGGCATCGGATGATACGTACGCTACCCGTGGGGGCACCTCCACTGCCACTCATGGAACCGAAACAGATATTCTGGTCGGTTCAGGTTTTCGTACCGGGTATCTCAAGTTCGATCTAAGAAATCGAATCGCCGGGGAAATCGACTCTGCAAAACTCCGGGTCTACATTAAGGGTTTTGAAGACGATCCATCCATTCCCGCAGTTCCTACCGGTGGAGCCATCACGTTTGCCCAAGCCAGCGATTATCAGAAACAATTATTCGGCGAACCCCTGACTCTCTGGTCCGAGCTGACGTTGGATGATTGGCATGCTCATAACCCGGGCTCCAATCTACTGTCCAACGGCGCAATCACGCTCGGTGCTGACCCCCGAGGCTGGGTAGAAATCGATGTCACCAACTACGTTAAAACCGGCCTTGGAGAGGATGGTTTTATCAGTTTTGCCATGACAGGAAGGGTCGATAACGGGGACAGCGCACTCAGCGGAATCCGGGTGGCTAGCAAAGAATATGCCGGGGGGGATTTTGCACCTCAACTGGTTATCAATCAATCGGTAGCCGACACCTTGGCACCTTTGCGGGCCGATGTTCAACCCATCAGCCCGAACCCACGAACTACTGCCTTGAACACAGCGACGGTCGTTTTCAATCGTGCCGTAAATGGTTTCGGGGCTGACGACATCCTCCTGACTAAAAATGGTCAACCTGTTGCTCTTAATCCAGCTACACTCAGCGTGAGCACCACCAATAATACCACGTTCACGATTTCCGGTTTATCGGCTTACACCTCCGGAACGGGGACCTATGGTCTAAGTGTCCGAGTCGCAGGTTCGGGAATTATTAACATTAACCTTCCGGACGACACCCTCTCTGACAGTGATACTGAGACTTGGTCGATGATCGCGCCGACTTCTGTGGTCGGTCGGTACATTTTCTATAACAATAGCGTATTCGACGGAAACAACCCCCAAGCCAACAGCTCGGATAATGCAGCGATCGCCACCGATAAAACGGCTTTGCGACCCGGACAAGGACGAGCCAATTTCTCTCATTACACCAATTACGCCAAAGGCATTAACGGGATCATCATTGACCTGGCCAATTTGCCTACCGGTACCCTAACCGAAGAAGATCTGGCCTTTAAAATAGGCAATGTTGCTTCCCCGTCGTCAATGTCTCCCCTTCTTACCATGCCTGAAATTACTATTCGTCATGGTCAGGGGGTCAACGGTTCAGACCGAATCACGCTCATTTGGCCGGACGGGTTGATCAAGAATACTTGGCTACAAGTCACCCTCCGAGCCACAAATAACACTGGACTTAGTAGCCCGGATGTGTTCTATTTTGGGAACATTGTTGGTGAATCCGGAAATGTTGCGGGAGATACCACGGTGAATGCAATAGACGCTTCCGTTGTAACCGCTAACTATAGCGGAAGAAACACCGTAGGCGTCAATAATCGGTTTGATCTGAATCGGGACGGACGGGTGGATGCTTTGGATATGAGTATTGTTACTTCGAATTATTCGGGACGAACGCTCGTTCAACTGATCAATGTCTGATTTGTCATGACGTTGTGCGGGATAGGTAATATTGACGTTACCACACGTATATTGTTCAGTTTGTCAGTTTTGTGGAAAATGAGGAGTGGATAAAATGGCTAGTCTGAATTGGTTTCGTTTTGTTTCATCCCTTGTCGCAGTTACCGTAGGAGCGTTGGTTTCTTCAACCTCGGCTGCGGTGGTTGTATCAGCCCCTTCGGTCTCAATACCCCCAGGGGACAAGTTCGGTGGTTATTTCCCATCACGATTTCCGGGGGGGACCCGATCGATGCCATCACATTTGATCTTCGAATAGGAGACGGCGGCCCTGTTGCAGGTGGCACGGATATAGTTCCTATCACCGTTTTTGACACCTCACTGAGTATTTTTGAAAGTACGCCCACTGGAGATATCACCACCACCGATCCACTTCCCTCTTCCTCCGCTGTTCTTGTGAATGGCGTTGTAACAGGTGACGGAGAAAGTATCGCTGCAAGCGGAGAATTGTTCCGGATTACGATTGATACTTCCGGGTTGGTTGAGGGTCAGCAATTCTTGATCAATTTCATCGGATTGGGTGTTGCTTTGGACGGGAATATTATTTCCTCGTCCGCTTCTGCTGGCCAGATCACTGTCACAGCCATTCCCGAACCCGTTTGGATGAGCGGTCTGACCCTGACTGGTCTTTTGATGCTTCGCAGGCGTCGTCGGGCTTGAAAATTATTCTTCGATCTGCAAGAATAGGTTCAAAAGGAGAGCCTGCTGAATCAGGCTCTTTTTTCGTTGACTACAATTGTCGTCAACGGGCGTTCGTCGAGAGGCGCAGGTGTGTATCCTGCGAAGGTAGATGAGCCGGATCGATTGCGGTTTAGGCGATCCGGGCCTGGTTTTGCCGGTCACCGCAACCGGCCCTGTCGGAGTCTTCCTCGTTTGATTCGATTCCTGTTCCGGTTTTCATCGGTCAAGGGTTCGAGACAGATCTGAAAATCACTACCCGGTGGTGTAACGGTAGCACAAGAGATTTTGGTTCTCTTTGTCCTGGTTCGAATCCAGGCCGGGTAGCTTTTTTGGAAAGCGTCTCTTGCCACAGAACAAATACTCAAAACTGCAACCGTGCATATTTGCTTGGTGTCAAGGATTGGTTAATCTTCGGTATTGTTAAGCTCTATTTTTTCGTCGAAACCCGGACATCAAACAGGATGCCTGTCATGGCTAACCCACTGGACGCGACCAAGATCAAGCTGTTTACCGGCCGGGCCAACCCTCAATTGGCCCAGGATGTCTGTGACTATCTTCGTCTACCCCTGGGTCGAGGACGTACAGAGCTTTTTCCGGACGGCGAACTGATTGTCAAGGTCGAAGAAGATGTTCGGGGACGGGACTGTTTTATTTTCCAACCTACGTCGTATCCGACCAATGCCCACCTGATGGAGCTATTTATCTGGATCGACTGTCTCAAGCGAGCCAGCGCCAAACGTGTCACGGCGGTGATCCCATATTTCGGATACGCCCGTCAGGATCGCAAGGACGAAGGCCGGGTCCCCATCACCGCCAAACTCGTAGCCAATCTGCTCGAACGAGCAGGTGCCGATCGAGTGGTGTCGGTCGACTTGCATGCCGCACAGGTACAGGGGTTTTTTGATATTCCCGTCGATCATCTGAACGCCAGCCCGGTCATGTGTAAATGGTTCAAAAGCCTTAAACTGACTAATCGGGTCTTTGTTTCCCCGGATGTGGGAAATGTCAAACGGGCCCAAGCATACGCCAACATCATGGGGGGAGAAATCTGCATCATCGATAAACGACGGAAAAGCGGATCAACCACCGAAGCCAAACACATCATCGGTGACGTAGAAGGCAAAAACGTATTGATCGTGGACGATATGATCACAACCGCTGGGACCGTCACCGAAGCGTGTAAAATCTTGAAGGACAACGGGGTCAAGGATATTTATATTGCCGCCACACACGCGGTTTTCGCTCCTCCAGCCTTGGAGCGACTGGCCTCGGCGCCGTTTACCAAGCTGGCAGTGACTGACACCATCCCTATCGGGAACCGGGCTGACCCGATCAAGGACCGACTCGTTGTCTTAAGTGTGGCCGAATTGTTCGGAGAAGCCATTGCCCGAATTCACCGGGACGAATCGGTTTCTGCCCTGTTTAAGGAAGAAAACGGGAATAATGGCATATGACCTTGATACTGAAAAATAACTGGTTGGCTTTCGACACGTCGGATCCGAAAGCCTGAAAGATAAGGAGTTTGAAATGTCCACCCCTGTATCCATCAAAGCCGAAAAACGCCAAGCCCTCGGGAGCCGGGCTAATGCCCGTCTTCGCAAAACGGGACTGGTCCCTGCCGTAATATACGGACATAAACAAGAGGTTCAGCCTCTTCAGTTGAACAAAAAGGAACTCGTCAGCCATCTGAACCACGGGTCGCACGTATTTAATCTTCAGATCGGTGATAAAACTGAATCGGTTCTTCTGAAAGAAGTGCAGTATGACCCGTTTGGTCAGGAAGTGCTTCATGTCGATTTTGCTCGGGTTGATCTGAACGAACGGGTCACACTGACCGTCGCCATCGAACTGAAGGGAGATCCCAAAGGCGAAAAAGAAGGCGGCGTTCTTCAGCAAATTCTGAACGAGTTGGAAATCGAATGCGTGGTTACGGAGATCCCGGACGTCATTGCTGTCGATGTGTCCAATCTTGGTAAAGACGAACAGCTGCACGTCAGCGACATCAAGCTCGGAGGCAGTATTCGGGTTTTGACCGATCCGGACCTGGTCGTTGCGAAGGTCGAAGAGGTGCTTGAACAGATCGAAACCCCGGTCGAAGGTGCTTCCGAGCCTGAAGTGATCGGCGCAGAGAAGAAAGAAGATGCTGAAGCCGCGTCGGCTGAGACTCAGAAATGAGAAGGTCCGCTAGGTCATGATCGGTCAGCCGTCCCGACCCTTCATGCCTCCCCTGTGATCCAGCGATGAAAGTGGTCGTCGGTTTGGGCAATCCCGGTTCGAAATACGTCGCAACTCGACACAATGTCGGGTTCGAAGTTGTCGAACGATTGGCCGAAAAACTCGGATGGGTGCTTCCCGGCGAGTTTGACCGAATGGCCCGTTGCCGGTTTGATGGGTTGACTTTAGACGGTCGTGTGGAGTTATCAGACGCAGGACAGGAAAAACTGCTTCTGATCAAACCCCAGACCTACATGAATCTGTCAGGGCGGTGTGTGCAACAGGTTTTGAGCTTTTACCAGTTGACACCGAAGGATCTGATGGTGATCCTGGATGACTTGGCCCTTCCGTGTGGTAAGATCCGTATCCGCGGGTCCGGCTCGAGCGGCGGGCACAATGGTCTGAAGGATATCGAGCAGCAACTCGGAACCAATGCTTATCCGCGTCTTCGGATCGGCATTGACCCTGCCCCTGTTTCTATCCCCGGACACGAATATGTCCTGGGAAAGTGGACGCCGGAGCAGGAAAAGCTCATCAATCCAGCGGTGGATCGAGCATGTGGCGCGATCCTGACCTGGATCGATAAAGGAATCGAAACTGCCATGTCGCAGTTCAATTCCTCCAATACCGGGGGTCAGTAAATTCTGACCCGTTTTCAGTCGGCGGTCGTCTTTACTCCCGAGACGACCAACACCGTGCCAGGGAGCTTATGAAAGTGTTATGGCTAAAACTCAATACGAAGGTCTTTTTCTTTTCCCCGGCAATGCCGAAGTCGATGCGTCTTTAAACCGTGTCCGTTCGATCATCGAATCGCACGGCGGGAAAATCATCGTTCTGAAAAAGTGGGACGAACGAAAACTGGCGTATGAAATAAAAAAACAAAAGCGAGGCCTTTACATCCTCGCATTCTACACCGCCCCGAACACGGCCAACGCTCTGATCACCCGCGATGTCAATCTGTCGGATGACATCCTTCGAGTGTTGATCACCGACGCATCGCATCTGTCGAAGGAAGAGATGGAACGCGTCGAACCCCAACCCGTTGCACCTATTCCCTCTTCCGAGAAAACCGACATGGGGTTCGTTCCGCGAGAACGCTCCTCACGCCGGCGGGATGAAGATATGATTAACGCATAATGCTGATTCGATAGTCGTAACCGTTAAATAGTCGATCAGGCGTCTTGTATAACCGAGAGTTCATATGGCGGACGTGAATAAAGTAATTCTCATCGGGCGACTAACCCGTGATCCGCAGCTTAAATACATTCCCGGAAGCAATACGCCGGTATGTGAGTTCGGGTTCGCGGTCGGGCGTCGTTACAAAACAGCCTCAGGCGAATCGCGTGAAGAGTCCACCTTTATCGATTGTGCGATCCTTGGAAGAGGTGCCGAAGTATTCAATCAGTACATGGCCAAGGGTCGACAGTGTTATCTCGAAGGACGTCTGAAACTGGACCAGTGGGAAGATAAAAGTGGAGGAGGTAAAAGATCAAAACTGTCGGTCGTTGTGGAAACCTTCCAGTTTCTCGGTGAAGGTCGTGGGGCTACACCCTCAGCCGATCATTCGGAAAGCGATCCGGAGCAAGGTGTAACGCGGACCGGGACGAAATACAATCAAGGACGTTCTCAGAAATCCGATCCATCCCCGCCTTACGAAAGTGAGACGTCTCAGTTTTCGGACGACGATATTCCGTTTTAAAGTTTTTGAGTCATGGCTGCGGCTGATCGGTCCATTCGGTTTTGCGTAAAACCGCCTTTTAGCCGCTAACTGGTGTGAAAGGACAACCATCATGAAAAAGAAAAATGTCAAAGTTCTGTTAAACGAATCGGTCCGGCATGTCGGTAAAGTCGGCGATGTTGTTGAAGTGAAGCCCGGATTTGCTCGTAACTATTTACTGCCCAAAGGTTTGGCTGTTGAACCCACTCCAGCCAATCTTAAAAAGGTTGAAGAGCGTAAAAAGGAAATCGAACGAATCGAAAGGGAACGACGGGCCAAACAGGAAGCCCTCATTACCCGACTTCAGGGTGTAGAAGTGGCTTTGGAACGTCGTGCCAACGAGCAGGGGCATCTTTTCGGCTCGGTCGGCGCGGGTGATATCGCTCATGCCTTGCAAGCCCAGGGGTATGAAGTCGAAGCCGCTGACATTATCCTGCCCGGAAAGCTCGACCGGATCGAAAAGTATACCGTTGTTGTTCAGTTTGCCGACGACCTGTCTGCAAAAATCAAGGTCTGGGTCGCTCCCGACGCCGAATCCAAGGCTGCGATGGACGAGTACGCCAAAGCCAAAGCCGCAGCCGAAGCCGAAAAGGCCACTACTTCGGCTTCGGAATAATTCGAATCCGCTGTTTTTCACAAAAACCTTTCTTACACGGGATGAATCTATTCGTCCCGTGTTTTTTGTGGATCGATCCGTGGATAACTCGTTGACAACCTTTCATGTACGATAAACAAGCTCCCTTCCACCGGGTCCAATACGTATAATGAACTGATCTCATCGAGTTTGGCCAGGGATGGTGATGTCATGTCAGAATCGCTTCGTTTAGCCTCTTCCGAAACCCAATTTGACAAATTACCCCCCCATTCGATCGAAGCCGAACAATGCCTTTTGGCTTCGATGATGCTGGATACCGAATTGGTCGGACAAGTGATCTCGATGATCTCGAGAGATGCGTTTTATCTGGCCGATCATCAGATCATTTTTTCGATCATTCTGCAGCTCTATGAAGCCAATCGTCCGATCGATGCAGTCATCCTGCGTGAAGAGCTTTCTAAACGAGGACAACTGGAAGAAATCGGAGGCACGGCCTATCTGGCCGAGATTCTGAATACCGTCCCGTCAGCCGCTAACGGGATGCATTATGCCCAGATCGTGCGTGATAAATCACTTTTGCGTCAATTAATCGCCGCATCGAATGACGCATTGCGTGAAGCCTATTCACCTCACGAAAAAGTTGATGAAATCATCGATCGGGCTGAGAAACGAGTTTTCGAGATCGCGGACAAAAAGGTTTCAGGAAACATGACCGGTCTTGGTGAAATCGCCATGCAGGTCTATGAAATGCTCGAAAACTCCACTCGTCGTGGTCTTCCCACGGGGTTTTACGAGTTGGACGATATGCTCAACGGACTGCAAGGCGGGGAAATGATCATTGTTGCTGCCCGACCGTCCATGGGCAAGACGGCATTTGCGATGAACCTGGTCGAAGCCATTGCCTCGGCGGGTCATGCAGTTGCTGTCTTCTCGCTCGAAATGAGCAAACAGCAGCTAGCCCAGCGGATGATGTGCTCTCGCGCCCAGATCGACTCCCAACGAGTGCGAAAAGGACTTCTGTCCCCGAACGAGTTCCGAAGACTCGCACAGATGGTCAATGAAATGCACAAAATGCCGATCTGGGTGGATGATGCCCCGGGATTGACAATTCTCGAACTCCGGGCGAAATGCCGACGACTCAAACAACAGCACGATATCAAAGCCGTCATGATCGACTACATGCAGCTGATGGACAATCCCGGCCCCGAAAGCCGACAGCAACAGATCAGCGAAATCTCTCGCGGCATCAAGGCTGTCGCCCGAGAACTGAATATTCCGGTTATCGCATTGTCCCAGTTAAACCGGGCCAGTGAAGGCCGAGACGGACACCGACCACGTATGTCTGATCTGCGCGAATCCGGGTCGATCGAACAAGATGCCGACGTTATCATGCTCCTGCACCGTGAAGACTATTATCGTCAGTCCGAACCGGATTTTGTCCCCGACAATATAGCCGAAGTCATCGTTGCCAAACAACGGAACGGACCTACCGGAACCGTCAAACTCACGTTCGATAACAAGACCACCACGTTCAAAAATCTCGCCAGCCAGGTCGATGCGATCTGACATGTCGTAAGGTCCCAAATCCGCATTCAAGAACGGGTATCGATCGTCGATGCATAGCGATTCTGAACCTGCTCTGACATCCATTCACACACGTTCCATAGATCAGCAACAGGAACGTTGGTGTGAGGAAGTGTGTGCAGATATGCGGGAGGTCCAAACTCCGGAGTAACCGTGCAGAATGCCAGTCCTCGAACCTGCTGATTCTTCCAGACGATTTCCCACCATTTTAGGTGGGTTTCAAGATGATGACGGTATTCTGGCGCGGACGGATCAGGAACCTGAGGACCTTGTTCGTATCCCACCCGCGCGTGCAGATGTATCGCACGATCCGCTACCAGACGCAGGATCGTGTTTTCCTCGTCATCCCAGTTCAACCGTTCGGCTACGCATACCCAGTGGCTGAAATCACAGCAGAGTTTGAGAGGTTCGAGATGCTGGAGAATCTTTCTGGTCGTCCACGGATTAAAAAAGACTCTCCCACGATGTGTCTCATGAGCAACCGGAATCGGCGAATCCTTCTCGATCTGAACTACCTCTTTGTAAAATGCCAGACTCGTTTCGTCATCCCAACAATCCCGACCACTGTGAGCTGTCAGCATCGTGGCCCCTAGCCGAATCGCTTCCTGCAGCTGACCCCGGAATGATTCCAGATGAGCTTGTGGATCATTTCCTGACGTAAATGCCATCGCGATGTATGACAGATCATTTCTCTGTCTCAGTTCGGTGAACTCTTGTTGCTGGTGTAACGATGGCATGGGGGATTCGATAAGTTCGTATCCCATTTTTCTGAACAAGCTGAAAGCTTCAGTCCAATTCTTTTCGACTCCCCAAAGATGGCGAACCATTTTAAGCTTCATTGCTTTTCTCCTGTGTCTTATATCCCCTGATGATCCGAAAATCCTGAAGTTGAATCTTTTTCATTTAGAAACGGCAATTGTTGGGAGTGCGGGGAAATGGGATCACGTCTCGAATGTTTTGAAGCCCGGTGGCGTACAGGACAGCCCGCTCAAATCCCAATCCGAAACCGGAATGGGGTACTGTCCCGTAGCGACGCAAATCCCGGTACCACCAATAATCTTCCTGTTTGAGATTCATCTCTGCCAGACGCTGGTCCAGCACGTCAAGTCTTTCTTCCCGCTGGCTTCCACCGATGATTTCGCCGATTCCCGGCGCCAGCACGTCCATCGCGCGAACGGTCCTTCCGTCGTCGTTGAGTCGCATGTAAAAGGCTTTGATTTGCTTCGGGTAATCGGTCACGATCAAGGGTTTACCTAAAAGTGTTTCGGTCAGATAACGCTCGTGCTCGGTTTGTAGATCCATGCCCCACTTGACGGGAAACTCGAACTTTTTCCCGGATTCTTCGAGCACCCGGATGGCTTGTGTATAAGTCATGCGCTCGAAAGGCGTATTGACCAGAGATTCGAGTCGTTGAACGCAATCCTTGTCCACCCTTTGAGCAAAAAATGCCAGATCGTCCTGACACCGATCCAACACATCTCGGAACAGATATTTCAGAAATGATTCTGCCAGCTCGGCATCGTCTTCCAGAGTAGCAAAGGCGATTTCAGGTTCGATCATCCAGAACTCCGCCAGATGACGGGCGGTATTGCTGTTTTCGGCACGGAATGTCGGACCAAAAGTATATACTTTACTCATGGCCAGACAGTAACATTCCACGTTGAGCTGTCCGGACACGGTCAGATGGGTTTCACGTCCGAAAAAATCCTTTGAAAAATCCACTTTTCCTGCAGGATTCCTGGGGATATTCGCAAGGTCCAGGGTACTGACTCGGAACATTTCACCGGCACCTTCGCAATCCGAACCGGTGATGATGGGGGTATGAATCCAGAAAAAACCGCGTTGGTCAAAAAACCGATGAACCGCCTGGGCCAGTGTATGTCTAATCCGTGTCATAGCGCCGATCGTGTTGGTCCGTGGGCGTAAATGAGCGACTTCACGGAGATATTCCATGCTGTGTGGTTTGGGAGAAATCGGGTACGTGTCCGGATTATCCACCCATCCGACCACTTGAATATGATCCGCCAGAAGTTCCAGAGTTTGCCCTTTTCCCTGCGAGGCAACCAGCTTTCCCGTTGCAATGATCGAACAGCCGGCAGTTAGTTTCAGTATTTCGTTTTCATAATTGGACAACGTCTGGGGTGCAACGACCTGGAGCGTGTGGAAACAGGATCCGTCTGAAACATGAATAAAACTCACGCCGGCTTTGCTATCCCGTCGTGTACGTACCCACCCTGCTACCTTAACAAAGGTATCCTCGAACCGACGACCGGTAAAAATCTCTGAAATAGCTTTATTATGCATTGGTATTCCTGAACGGCTCCATAAAAAACCGGGTACTATACTAAATCCGGGTTTTGTGGAAGTATACCGACCGGTATGTTTTCACGTGTAACCCAAATATCTTCTTCAGACGCTCTGATTCCCCACCGATGAATCCCTCGATCGAATGACGATGAAATGACAGCTGTGTATCGAGTTTTTCAGGAGTCAAGATATGTCATGCTGGGTAGTCCCGACACTGGCTGCGGAGTACTGGGGTGTTTCCATTCAAGAGATCGAAAGAAGAATCTTGGCGCGCGAAGTTTTTACTTGCGAGGAAGCAGGTTTTCTGCTGATCGATGTTGAACCCGACAGCCCGCGTCAGGACAAGATCAGTCCCCTCTCACGCTCTCCGGTTCCTTATAAACCTTTACACGAATCCGAGCTTCCTCCGAAAATCGAGAAGCCCCCCCGACCTGCCGAAGAAGACCGATTGGGGGATTTTCGACTTGCGCGTATTCAGACCGCCCGACTGAGACGTCCCCCGGTCCATATCTTCACCCATTGATCGAACACCCGAATTCTGGGATATATGTCTTTCTAATGTATGCCGAGGGTTCCGAGGAGCTGTAAGACGCCTTCGATGTATGGCCAGACGTTTTTTCAGAAAACTCATGCCTTCCCGCAACCGGCTTGAAGGAGAAAAGGCCGGTTGGCTGACTCGATTCATTTCACATCCGAGGGCGTGGCATCTGAACAGACATAGTGTGTCACGGGGTTTGGCTATCGGGATGTTCTGGGCCTGGATTCCGATCCCGATGCAGACCCCGTTTGCCTGCTTTTTTTCCTGGAAGCTGAAAGGAAACGTTCCTCTGGCGTTTGCCTGCTGCTGGGTGAGCAATCCCCTGACCATGTTGCCTGCAATTTGGTTGTGTTACCACATTGGTTTATTCGTAACGTGGTCCGAGCCGACGGGGTTTCTGGACGAAATCAAACGAACGATGACCCGAATCGAGCATGAGGGATTTTTGACCGGAATCCGATCGTTTTTTGGTTTCATTTGGCAGAACTTGGGCATGGTATATCCTTTTCTGATCGGATCTCTGGTTTTTTCTTCGCTTAACGCGGTAATAGTATTCTTTGGTGCGCACGCGCTATGGCGATGGAATTTGGTTCGGCGATGGAAAAAAAGGGGGCACTGGGTGCATTGCCGAGAATGTCACCGACCTCTTCCGACGGATCGGAAAACGGAATGTCCGTTTTGTGGTGCCCGTCCGCCGCATCGGAATCGGATCGGGCTTGGTTTGGCAGCCGTTGCTCGACTGGCACGAAAACGACATCTGACAGCTACGTCGGAGCTACCGCTTCACTGATCGACGTTTTTTTGCCTATGATCCTGTGTGCGTCTTTTAGTGACTGCTGATCTGCATATCAACCACCCGCGAAGTAGACCCCAGGCCATGGATCTGATCCGACGACTCAATCAGATCGAGGCAGACATACTGTTGTTGGTTGGAGATACATCAACAGCCGATGATGACCAACTCGAATCGGCTTTAGAAAAGATTGAATTTTCGGGTCCCCGGTTATTTTTGTGTGGCAATCATGAATTGTGGACCCGCCGTGCCGACAGTCATGACCTTTTTGTCAATGAGCTCCCAAAACGAGTTCAGGCGTTAGGATGGCATTGGCTTGAAGAGAATCCCTACGTTGGGAAAGGGGTCTCGGTCATCGGATCGGTCGGTTGGTATGATTATTCGTATGCTCCAGCTTATTTGGGTGTCCCTCATCGATTCTATGAAGCCAAAATCTCTCCGGGTGCGGCCCAGCATCTTGGGTTGGATCATCTGGTCGGACCCGATCTGACCCCCGAATCGCTATCAATATTTGCCCGTTGGAATGACGGTAAAAACGTCAAACTCGGTCGGTCGGACGAAGTTTTTCTTGAAGAACGACTCGTGGGATTACGAGAATCGTTATCACGCGTTCCGTCGGACCATCGTATTGTCGCTGCGGTTCATCATGTTCCTTTTTCCGGGTTATTGCCTCCCAGGCACACCCCAGCATGGGATTTTGCCCGGGCTTATTTGGGTAGTGAACGGATCGGCGAGTTGCTCCTGAGTGATCACCGAATCACACACGTGTTCTGCGGACATTCACATTTCCCTATCGAGAAAAAGATCGGACAACTGCACGGGATCAATGTTGGTTCCGGGTATCGGTTGAAACGATTCTGGATCGGGCATATCTGAACCAGAGACAATTTAAAGCAGTACCAGAGTGACAAGTCCCAGGAGTAAGAAAAAACCCAAGACATCCGTCGATGCGGTTGTAAAGATGGTCGCACTTTGAGCAGGATCAAACCCCAGCCGATGGATGATAATCGGCATACCGGTACCGATCATACACCCGAACGTCACATTGATGATCATTGAAACACCGACAATAATGCCGAACTCGACCGCTTTGACAAAAGGCAGATTGCCCATCGCATATCCGACAGTAACAACCAATATGACGATTCCCACTGTGAAACCATTGGCAATCCCCGCGATCAATTCGCGGGCAAGTACTTGTCGGATCAGACGTCGGTCCGGACGCCCTTCGATCAGTCCTCGAACTGTCACCGCCATGGCTTGGACACTGGCATTGCCTCCCACAGCCGAAACGATCGGCATCAAGGCTGCCACCATCGCGATTTCAGCAATAGTTCCTTCAAAAGCGGCGACGATACTTGCGCCGGCAAATGCGGTCAGAAGGTTGACCAAAAGCCATCCGACCCGCTTTCGGTAGCTGTAATGCCACGGACTGTTCAATCGTTCTTCGGGACCCGCGCCGAACAGTTTCTGAACATCTTCAGTAGCCTCTTCCTGAATGACGTCCACCACGTCATCGACCGTAATCAGTCCGATCAACCGGTTTCGATTATCCACCACGGGAAGCGCGAGGTAACCACTTTCGCGCATGATCCTAGCGACTTCTTCCTGGTCCATGGTTGCAGGAACACTTCGGACATTTTTGATCATGATATGCCGTAGTTGTCGTTCGGGACGGGCCAAGATGAGGTCGCGCATGGACAATACGCCCACGAGACGCCCCAGACGGTCGATGACGTAGACATAAAATATCTGTTCAAGCTCTTCACTGAGTCTGCGAAGCAGATTGATGGCGTCATCGACGGTCAAGTATTCGTAAACTGCTGTGACATTGGTGGTCATGATCCCGCCGGCGGTATCGGGGGGATACTGCTCGAGGTTTCGCGTTTCGTCGGCCATCGCGGCGTCGAGTTCGGACAGAAGTTCGTCATGCGCCTCTCGATCAACGAGTCCGAGAATATCCACCCGGTCGTCCGGATCCATTTCCGACAGGACCATAGCCGCTTCAGGACGGTGCATCGCCAGAATGATGCTGGCTGCGGTTCCTGCATCGATTTCCTTGAAAATTCTGGCAGCCGTCTTGGGATCCAGATACTCCCCTACCGCAGCCGCAAGATCCAAAGGAAGTTGTTCCAATACTTTTGCCCCCTGCTGAGCAGGTGCTTCTTCGATCAAACGGGAGATTTTCCCGGGCGACGACCCGATCAATTCCGGTGTCACCGGAATTTCTTCCGGGGTGACATCGATGGAACCCAAGTCGGACTCAATTGAGTACTGGTTCTGAAGTTTTTCGACAGGTTGTTCTTCCTGCATAACTCTTAAACCATCGTCACGATATTCCATCCTAACAACCGTATGATCAAAGAATCCATCCTTGTGGTTGCCAAGGATGAATCTTAGACCACTTTAGTCTATGATGAATAAGCCAACCATGAAAGAAACACTCGTCATCATCGGATCTGGACCGGCCGGGTGGACCGCTGCTATTTATGCAGCCCGAGCCAATCTGAACCCCGTCGTTTACGAAGGTGTGCCTAAACAGACCCCTTCTATCCAATTGCCCGGTGGACAACTGATGTTGACCACCGAAGTCGAGAATTACCCCGGGTTTCCGAAGGGTGTATCGGGTCCTGAGATGATGCAACTGTTCAAGGACCAGGCCGTCCGGTTCGGTACACGGGTTGAAACGCAGGATATCGTGGCCTGTGATTTTTCGAAACGACCTTTCCGACTGACCACCAGCGATCAGACCGTCATTGAAGCCCAAGCGGTCATCATCGCCACCGGTGCTAGCGCGAACTGGTTGGGTTTACCCAACGAAATGAGGCTTGCTCAGACCGGAGGCGGGGTCAGCGCCTGCGCTGTTTGTGATGGTGCGTTGCCCATCTTCCGAAATCAACCCGTTGCCGTCGTCGGTGGTGGTGATACTGCGATGGAAGAAGCCTCTTACCTCACCAAGTTTGCCTCGACCGTTTACGTCATTCATCGACGTGATGCTTTCCGGGCCAGTAAAGCCATGCAAAAACGGATTCTCGAAAATCCCAAAGCCAAGGTCATCTGGGACACCGTGGTCGAAGATGTCATCGGACAATCGCATCTGGAATCTCTGATACTTCGGAACGTGAAAACGGGTGAGAAATCCAATTTACCTGTCAAGGGATTATTTGTAGCCATCGGTCATACTCCTAACACGCATTTTCTGCGTGGAACGGGTTTGGAACTGGACGAGGTCGGTTACATTCGACTGAAAGACGGTTTTAGAACATATACGAATATTGATGGTGTCTTTGCAGCTGGGGACGTATCGGATTCGATTTATCGACAGGCCATCAGTGCTGCAGGAATGGGCTGCAAAGCCGCCATCGATGCCGAACGATGGTTGGGCGAACAAGGCATTCACTGAATTTTCCAAGGGTCAACAACCTGTATGCGTCACACCCGCCGGTCTCAATCACGCCTGGGGGGATATGGGACTTTCAAAAAAGTTCTGGATTATCATCTACGCGCCTGGTCAGGACCGATCGGTATGGCGATCGCACCGGTTTCCGATCCCGGTGTACAAAAGTCGCGACTCGGAATATCGATCGGACGACCGATCGGAAATGCTGTCAAACGCAATCGAATCAAACGACTGATCCGCGAAGCATTTCGGGCGTTGGTTGCGGATTGGCCTAGACCCTATGACGTGGTCATCCTGGTCAAGCCGCATTCGATTTTGTCCTTGTCTGAGTACACCGAAATACTTCGGAAGTTGAAGGACCGGCTTATTGCCAAGTCCGACGTTTGATCGCGTTCCGGTCGTTTACATTTTCCGGAGAACTGCAAGACTTGTCTTCCGGTAAGTGATTAAGAAGGTTCCGGGATCGCGCACGCTGAATCTTCTCGTGTTTCATCCGCAGCATCCGGGGCAGGCCAAACACCTGGCGCGTCGGTGTCATACCAACGTTGCAAAACCGATGTCCAGTCGGTCAGGCTACTGACTTGAATAAAATCCTTTTTGACTTCCGCAGCATGAGGGTGAAATCTTGCATACTTGATTCCCATCTTGCGCATTCTTCGACCGGCTATGGATTCGCCGTGAATTTGCATCGCTAGGTCAAAATGTTCGACTAGGGCATCTCGTTGTTCGTGAACCGTCGGGGGTTGAATGGTTTTTCCCTGCATCAATCGTATGGCGTCACGGAAAATCCAGGGATTTCCGATAGCCCCTCGGGCAATCCAGACCAGATCAACCCCTGTTTGTCGTTTCATTCGTACCGCATCCTCGGCATTAAAAACGTCACCGCTTCCCAGAATGATTCGATCGGGGTATTGGCGTTTTAATCCGATCAGCGAACTCCAGTCGGCTTGACCGGTGTATTTCTGTTCGACAGTTCGACCATGCACTCGGGCAGCCGAAAATCCGAGTTGCCAGGCTTCATCGAGAATCTGATAAAGCATGTCCCGGGATTCTGACGAATCATCGAAAGATCTTCGAAGACTTAACGTGATCGGTGTTTGAGGTTTAAGAACCGAACGAACGGCACGCATGATGGCGATGCCTCGCTCCACGTCTCGTAGCATGTGTCCGCCTCGGGCTTTGTTCTTGATCTTCTTGACCGGACAGGCAAAATTAAGGTCAATGACATCATACCCATGTTGTTCTAAGATCCGGGCAGCGCGCGACATCGTCTGTGGTTCGCTACCGATGATTTGACCGGCTACGGGGTGATCCTCGTCATTGATGTCGATTGATTTTTTAAGTCCTTGTCCTCCTGAAAGAAGAATCACATCCAAAAGAGCTTCGGTAACGGCATAAGGGCATCCGCGTCGTCTTGCGACCAGCCTCATTGCCCGATCGCTGTAACCGGCGAGTCCGGCCTGGCAAAAAGGGGCATTCAATTCGATGATTCCAATACGCATGACACATCCCCCCTCCATCGGACATCAGATATAATACATTTCTTGGTGTCCACCGGTGGTTTTGTTGACCTCGTCGAGCAATTCTTCGAGTGTGATACTGTCGAGCACCTTGTCGGTCGCCTGTGTGAGTTTCTGATTAATAAGATGGACTGCCACTTCTCCGGCTGCGGTTTCACGCGGAGATTCCTGGTCACGGGCACTGAGTCGTCCTTCGAGTCGTCTGATGACATCTCCGACCATGATCTCACGGGGTGCACGGCTAAGACGATATCCCCCACCGCTTCCTACCTTACTTTCCAAAAAACCCCCTCGTTTCAACGCAAGCAAAATGGACTCTAGAAACTTGTTCGGAAGATTTTCTTGATCCGACAGATCCCTTGACTGGATGTACTGGGTCGGCCAAAGCTTGGCTAACTGAACAATCGCCCGTAATCCGTATTCCGTTCGTTTTGACAACCGCATGATCTCCCTACTTTTTGATAGGTAATATCGAAAATGTACGTCCCTGCTTGTGCGCGTCAACTCACGGTTCAAGAACCTCGGTTATTTGTCAAAATGGCCTCCGTATTCTCTGTTGGTGGTGCGCATTTGTCACAGAAGATCAGTCCAAATGCCTGATTTTGGATCAAAAACCACCCCAAAAAAATTATTTTGCCTGATGCAGGTGTTGCGCGATTGATGATCCACCGAGCTTATTCAATCCAGTAAAACCGCCGGGTGTTGGTAGATGTCAACCGATCAGCCTGATCCAGAGTCAAATCCTTGACCTTAGCGACCGTGGATAACACATACTGAACAAAAGCCGGTTCGCAGACCTTTTTTCCGCGTACCGGTTCGGGAGAAAGATACGGGCCGTCGGTTTCAATCAAAATTCGATCCTCGGGTACTTTTCTAAGCACCTCGCGAAGTGCGTCATTTTTCTTGAACGTGACCGGTCCCGTAAAACCTAAAAAGTATCCCGACTCGATGATTTGGTCTGCTTCGGACATGGATCCGGTGAAACAGTGAAAAACACATCGGATTTCCGGATAATATTTTAAAACCGCCAGTGTATCGGTGATGGCTTGCCTTGAATGGATGACAACGGGCTTATGAAGTTCCTGGGCTAATTGTAACTGGGCCTCAAACATGCGGTGTTGTTGTCGTCGATCAACCGTATCCCAATAATAATCCAATCCCGTTTCACCGACAGCTATGACCGACGAATCCGTCGCCATTTCCTTTAACGGATCGATACTTTCCGGGGAATATTTGTCGGACTCATTGGGGTGTATTCCGATGGCACAACGAATTCGATCGGGGTACTTGTGACACAGCTCAATCGCCAAGCGCGCGTCTTGAGGGTCCGTCGCAATCGTGGTGATCAGTTCAACCCCGGCCTGTAAAGCACGGTCTAAAACCGTGTCAATCTGTTCCAGCAATCGGGGATCGGTCAAATGACAGTGAGAATCGATCATGGATATTCTTTAATACAAGGGCGAGTCCAAAATCCATCCAATGGATCAAAAGGTGGCTTCGAAGGCGTTTTTGTAATGTTGGATGGCAGGTTCTCTTCCTTCAGGCCAGACGATGGCTATGACATCGAACCTAGCCGGGGGTTGAGGGTGTCCGAACCGGGATAAAAAGGTACGAGCAGCTTTGGTGATCTGGTGTTGCTTTTCGAGGTTGACCTGATCCTCCGGGCGAGGGTTCGGATCTGTACGAGTTTTCACTTCAACAAACACCAGGACTTTTCCGTCTCGGGCGACAATGTCGATCTCACCCGCTTTGGTGGTGTAATTGCGTTGGAGGATACGGTAACCTTGGGAGGTAAGAAACTTGGCTGCGACGTTTTCGCCCCTTTCGCCGAGGGGATCTGAAAGGGAAGATCCTGATTCACCGAGCAGCCTTTTCAACAGAGCCTGAAACATCATCTTATCTTATGCCCGGATTCCTCTGGGAACACAAGCCAAAGGCACGAAGAAAAACCGGGGTTCTGCTCCGTGCCTTTTGATATATTTTTCGACCCGAGGTTTTTCAGGCCTCTGCCAAAGCCGGCTCGCGTGTTTCCTGGGATTTTCGGACTTTTTTGTCCTGAAGGCGGGTAGCTTTTCCGACACGATTCCGCAGGTAAAAGAGCTTGGCACGTCGGGTTTCGCCGGAACGTTTGACCACGATTTTTTCGATCATGGGGGAATGGATCGGGAAAATTCGTTCGACACCTTCATTGGCCACGATTCGTCGGACCGTGAAGGTGCGGTTGATGCCTCTCCCCTTGATCATAATGACCGTTCCGTTGAAGATCTGAATACGCTCTTTATCCCCTTCAACGATACGACAATGCACATCCACGGTATCCCCCTGTCGGATGAGGGGCACGTCAGTTTTAAGGCTCGATTGTTCAGCCAGGTCGATTAATTTGTTTCGCATACGGTCTCCAAGCTTTCAGAACCATGAGTTTACCATGGTATTAACTTTTTTTCAGGTATTTTTCCCATAGATCAGGCCGCTTCTTCTGGGTCTGATATTTTCGTTGCTCGGACCGCCAACGTGCAATCCGGGCATGATCTCCACAAAAGAGAACTTCAGGAACCTTCATGCCCCGAAACTCTCTTGGACGGGTGTACTGGGGATATTCCAGTAATCCGTCGGCAAAACTCTCATCCCAGGCGCCTGATTCGGCTCCCAGAACACCTGGAAGCAATCGAACCACTGCATCAATTAAAACCATCGCTGCCAGCTCACCACCGGACAGGATGTAATCCCCGATACTCACTTCAAGCGGTTGCAACCCTTCAACAATCCGCTCATCAAACCCTTCATAATGACCCGCGATTAACAATAATCGGTCTTCCCGGGCCAAACTTTGGCAAAGGGACTGATCCAAGACCCGTCCCTGGGGGGTCAAAAGCACGCGAGTGGCAGGTCGTGGATCTTGGGCCTCTGCGTGCTCTACGGCGTCAAACACCGTCGGACACATCATGACCATTCCTGGGCCCCCACCAAACGGTCGGTCGTCGACCGAACGATGCTTGTCAACTGCAAAATCCCGAATGTTGGTATGATGAAAACTGACCAATCCTTTCGCGACCGCCCGTTTGGGAATGCTGACACCCAGAACGGCATCGAACATTTCCGGAAACAGGCTTAGGATGTCGATCCGCAAGGCCATATTACTCCGGAAAACATCTTCCCAAGCTCGTTTTTGCCGGACACCCTTGAGAATTTACTCAGAATTATTCAGATTTTGCTTCTTCAACTTGGGGTTTGGGCTTACCCGGCTTAGGAAGACGAAGCTGTTTGTGCTCCAGACCGGACTTCTTCAATAGGCTGCTGACCGTTTCGGACGGAATCGCGCCTTGGTCTAACCAGTATTTACATCGTTCAAGATCAACCTGAAACTGCTTGCTTTGATCTTTTGCACACGGATCATACGAACCGAGCTGCTCGATCACCCGGCCATCACGGGGCGAACGCGCATCGACCGCATTCAGACGGAAAAACGCCTGATGTGAACGACCCATTCGCTTGAATCGTAACTTCACTGCCATGTTCTTTGCTCCAGTCAGTCCAAATTAATGAGAATCTGGTAATATAATGCCTCCCCCATTTTTATCAAGTCCTTCACAATATCCCTTCTATACTACCGACGGTCATCTAACCCGTACAAATCCCGTCTATAGGACCGTTTGCACAGACGAAGATTGTCCAAGTGATTGATTTTTTCAATCACGACGAGGAAGACGATTGATCTCATACCCGATTTACGCTGCTACCTACAACGTCCGGACCTGAGGGAACGTTTTTCAACGATTCAATCACCTCAGGAGATCAAACCGATCGAGGTTCATTACCTTGGTCCAGGCGGCGACAAAGTCATCTACAAACTTTTTACCCGCATCGGCACAGGCATAGACTTCGGCTATTGCGCGGAGCTGGGAGTTACTTCCAAAAATCAGGTCCACACGTGTGGCTGTCCATTGGATGGCACCCGTTTTTCGACATCGTCCTTCAAACAGGTGGTGATCTTCGGAAATGGGCTGCCATTCGTTTACCATATCCAGCAGATTTACGAAAAAATCCGTGGTGAGAGATTCCGGACGTTTGGTAAATACCCCGTGCTGGGATTGACCTTCGTTCGCGTTGAGTACACGCATTCCACCGACCAGGACGGTCATTTCCGGAGCGGTAAGTGTCAACAGCTGAGCCTTGTCCAGGAGCAGATACTCTGCAGGGATGGCGTAACGATCCTTCAGATAATTTCTGAAACCGTCGGCTTTGGGTTCAAGAACCGCAAAACTTTCGACGTCGGTCTGTTCTTGCGTGGCATCCGTTCGACCGGGGGTAAAAGGCACGACGACCTCAAAACCGGCATTCTTGGCTGCCTGCTCCACCGCAGCACAACCGCCGAGCACGATCAGGTCTGCCAACGAGATTTTTGTCCCATCGGTCTTCGACTGGTTGAACTCTTTTTGAATGCTTTCCAGTCGAGCCAATACTCTAGCAAGCTGTTGCGGTTGATTGACCTTCCAGTCTTTTTGTGGGGCGAGTCGAATCCGAGCACCATTTGCCCCACCGCGCTTGTCGGAACCTCGAAACGTTGAAGCCGAAGCCCAAGCGGTGAACACCAATTGTGAAATGCTCAATCCGGATGCCAAAACTTTCTTTTTCAGTTCAGCAACATCACGATCATCCACCAGCTTGTGATCGACCTCGGGGATCGGGTCTTGCCAGATCAACTGTTCCTGAGGCACTTCCGGTCCGAGATATCGGGCGCGGGGTCCCATATCACGGTGGGTCAGTTTAAACCATGCACGGGCGAATGCATCGGTAAACTGATCCGGATGCTCCATGAACCGACGGGAGATTTTTTCATACACCGGATCGAATCGCAGCGACAGATCGGTGGTCAACATGGTTGGACGATGCTTTTTATTGGGATCGTAAGCGTCCGGAATGATTTCGGGGGCGTCTTTGGCCACCCACTGATGAGCCCCGCCGGGACTTTTAGTCAGTTCCCATTCGTACTTAAACAGATTCTCGAAGAAATTGTTGCTCCACTGAGTCGGAGTGGTTGTCCAAGTCACTTCAAGCCCGCTAGTAATGGTATCCGGGCCTTTGCCTGTCCTGAAACTATTTTTCCAGCCGAGTCCCTGGGCTTCGATCGGAGCGGCTTCGGGTTCAACATCGACATGGGTTGCCGGTGCGGCTCCGTGGGTTTTTCCGAACGTATGCCCTCCGGCGATCAGCGCGACCGTTTCTTCATCGTTCATCGCCATTCGGGAAAAAGTTTCCCGGATGTCATGGGCTGCCTTGATAGGGTCCGGATTTCCGTCCGGTCCTTCAGGGTTGACATAAATCAACCCCATTTGAACCGCAGCCAGTGGGTTTTCAAGTTTTCGGGAGTGTATCTTTCCGTCAGCATCGTCATCCGATACGACAACACCTCCTTCTTTTTCAACTCCTTCTGAACCGTGGGCGTATCGTAAATCGCCTCCCAACCATTTGGTTTCTCGGCCCCAATAGACGTCCAGATCGGGTTCCCATACATCTTCCCGACCTCCGGCAAAACCAAAGGTCTTGAATCCCATCGTCTCCAGTGCCACATTTCCGGCTAGGATCATCAAATCCGCCCAGGAAATCTTTCGACCATATTTTTGTTTGATGGGCCAAAGCAATCGACGGGCTTTGTCTAAACTGACATTATCAGGCCAACTGTTCAATGGCGCGAATCGTTGTTGACCCCGCCCACCCCCGCCTCGACCGTCTCCGATTCGGTACGTCCCGGCTGAATGCCAGGCCATTCGAATAAATAATGGTCCGTAATGACCGAAATCTGCTGGCCACCAGTCCTGAGAATCAGTCATTAATGCAGCCAAATCCCTTTTCAAACCCCAGTAATCCAACGACTTAAACTCCTCTGCATAATTGAAATCTTCCCCCATAGGGTTGGACTTATTCGAATGCTGATGAAGGATTTCTAGAGGAAGCGCATTTGGCCACCAATCGCGGTTGGTTGTTCCTCTTAAAGACTTAGTTCCTTTGTGAAACGGACATTGAGACTCCGCAGACATTTGTTGGCTCCTTTTAAATCTGTCGATCTTGAGTTGCTAATCTTTTACCTATCGAAAATCCGAATGTGAAATAGATTGCTCCTATACATCGAATAGTCCAAAACCTTCTTAACGCGTAGAATTTTACCCTGTTGTCCGAACGGGCGTGGGTGACGATTACTGTTCGATTTAGGTTTGGGGCGGGGGAAGTTGAGCAACAAACTCCGCTAACTTGGACAAGGTCGGACTTTCTGCAGAACGAACATAATACCCGCTGGTGGCTACACCACAGCAGAGACTTTCGACAACACTCATGCCCAGGATTTGTCCGAGGCAGAAACCGGCATTGAAATGGTCGCCTGCCCCGGTGCTGATTTTAGGTTGTTGAACAAACGGACCCTGAAAACTCGCTGAGTCGTTGAGGGTTGCTGCTGCGGCACCACGACGAGGATGAATCACCACACAGGAAATATTCAATTTTTCCCGGATCGACCGGGCGGTGGATTCGATATAAGGTTCGGGATCGGACTGCCCCGGCAACCCCAGAACATCCGCGATCTCGATCGATTCCTTCAAATTCAGACCCAAAATTACGTCCACCTGATCTTGGAATCGGGTCAATAGTTTTAGCGCGTCCAGAATGTCCGTGTGGGTGCGTTTCTCGGGATCTGCCAGGTCAACAAACAGTTTGCGAGAATGACGTTCGAAGTTCGGGATCACGTCATCCAATAGTCGGGCCCAGATGCGTGACATATGGGGCAACATAGTCCAATTGACCATCCCGATCAATGAGGCCTCTGAGAGCATCTGTTTGAAGGATTCCTTGCCCACCCGGTTGAGAATGTTATCCCAGTTGACATCCCCCAGCGATTGATGCTTGCCCAGCATGAGCTTTCCGTCTTCGAACTCCAACGCATCCGTATATCCCGGCTCGGCGATCGAAATGACCTTGGCTTTCTTGGCAAAATCTGCAAATACCGGATGGATCGTGGGATAACCGAGATTTCCCACGTATGTGACGTTTATACCGAACGAAGCCAGTGCGTTAGCCATGATCGGGCCATTTCCGCCGAGCTTCTGTTGTCTGATTACCAGTTCATAATTCGAAGACTGACCCGCTGCCGCCAGCACCTTTTTTCCGAAAGCGTCAATCGTCCTGACCGGTTCATAATTCGTCGCGTCATGACGCTTATCCACGACCGCGATGATATTGTCCACGAAACCGTCTAAACCGACCAGAGATTTGATTGTCGTGATTCTCGACGAAGCCTCTGATAGTTTCTTGCTGACCAATTCACAAATCTGCTGGCGATTCAAAGACATAGCTGGATTTCCTTCTTTGATTTTTTTCTGATCATAAAGTCCGTTGTCTCCCGATTCAAAGTACCGAGAGATCAGTCGGATGACTTCGATTTACCTTTGCTCGGCGAAGAAGCCTTTGACGTCTGAGACGATGTTGAGGCGGCGGATTCGCTTTTTGAGGGCGATCCATTATCCGTTTTGGTGTTGCCAGACGATTTGGAAGCTTCGGCCTCTTTTTTTGCGGCTTCGGTATAGCTCTTCGATCGATAATCCGTCTCGTAAAAACCGCCACCTCTGAACAGAATACCTGCCCCGGTTCCTATTTTGCGACGGACCGTCTTTTTCCGACATTCCGGGCAGGACTTAATCGGTTCAGCGGTAATGGACTGAAACTGCTCAAACTCATGTTCACACGATTCACAAACGTATTCATAAGTCGGCATATCAACTCCTGAACTAGGGTCCGCATGTGTGATTATTGCTGATCCGCTCTGCCTTTGGACACTACCACCAAAGCGGAACGGATCAACTTGTCATTCAACGCGTAACCGGTTTGTGCCAGACGGGAAATGGTTCCTTCCGGATAGTCGCTGGGTTCCTGCATGACCGCCTGATGTTTGCTCGGATCAAAAGCATCTCCCGGCTTGGGCGATACGGGCTGAACACCAAACCGTTTAAGCAGGTCAAGCCACTGGTCATGGACCAACTGGACGCCTTGAAGGACCGTCGCAGTATCGGCACTGGACGGATCGACCTGAATGGCCCGCTCGAGATTATCGATCAGAGGTAACTGACTTTCAATGAGCTTCGACAGTTCGTATTGGATGCGGTTCTGAAGATCGGCTTCGAGTCGTTTGCGTGCGTTGGTGAAATCGGCCTGCGTACGAGCGAGTTTTTCAAAAAGGGCGTTTTTCTCGGCTCGCAGATTCTCGATCTCGGATCGCTCATCCCCTGCAGATGGGGGCGTTGACAACTCGGACGTCTGAGTGACTTCTTCTGATTGGTTTTTGACATTTTCGCTCATGGTATTTTCCTGTTGGCAAGTTAAGACCATCTCCGCAAATGGGTGTTCGTACCTCATTCACCCGTCACGGCCTGTTTGAGTTTGTCCCAGAAACTTTTTTTCTGGGGCATAATCTCGTTGTCCTCCGTAGCCGCAAAATCCCTTAAAAGCTGCTTCTGTTTTTCATTGAGCTTACGGGGGATTTCGATGACCACCTGAACGATTTCATCTCCCGACCGGTGTGACCGGACGTCGGGTAATCCCTTGCCCTTGATCTTGAACACTTCGCCATGCTGTGTGCCTGAGGGGATGGTGATGGTTTCGGTCCCCTTGAGGGTAGGTACCTCGATTTCGGCACCGAGTGCTGCCTGGGTAAAACTGATCGGGACCTGACACACAATGTCGTTCCCGTGCCGGGTGAACATGGGGTGAGGTTTAACCGTGATATAGCAATGCAGGTCACCCGGTGGACCACCGTTTTCTCCCGGTTCGCCTTCCCCGGTGATTCGGACCGCTTGCCCTTCGTGAACCCCGGCGGGGGATTCGGACGGTGACGACCCCGTTTGGCTGAGACACGTCCTATTCCATGACAATCCGGACACTTGTCCCGAATCATGGTACCCCGTCCTCGGCACTGTGGACAGGTGGTTACCATGCGAAACATTCCACCAAACCCTTGCTGCGCGACACGCCCCTGCCCACCGCAGACGTTGCAGGTGACCGGACCGGATCCTTTTTTGGCACCCGATCCGTCACACGTGCTGCAGATTTCCTGTTTTTCAAACTCGATGGTTTTTTTCAGTTCCCTGAGCCACTTCGGACAATGAAAGCTCGACCTGTGTTTCCAGGTCAAATCCTCGCGTCGGACGATTTCCCGCACCACGACCTCTGCCCCCGAAACCGCCAAAAACCGGCACCGAAAATGTCTTCGAACATCGAAAAGATGTCTCCGACATCCATTCCCGAAAAATCGGTGCGCCTGCCCTTGCACCCCCTGATGACCGAATTGATCGTATCTTTTGCGTTTGGAGGGATCGCTGAGAACCTCGTAGGCTTCGGCACACTGTTTGAACTTGATCTCGGCTTCTTGATCTCCCGGATTTCGGTCCGGGTGATACTTCATCGCCAGTTTGCGGTAGGCGCGTTTGATCTCCTCTTCGCTTGCAGAGCGAGAAACGCCGAGGACTTCGTAATAATCGAGTTTGACTGACATGAGACCCGCTTGTTTATCACATTTTCAAAACGGATGCGATACTCGTTTGCCCGGGGAAACAGCTCATCAACCGTCGAAAGGCACGGAAACACGATTCGATTTCTCGGTCCGTGTCTCCGTGCCTCGGGGCATAAGCTTTTTACTCGGTTTTATGTTTCCGGAACGGTCGTTTCAAGGACCTTTCCCGAACATCAAACGGTCCCGCATCAGGCCACCGCGTTTGCGACAAGATTGGTCGGTTTCCCGTCTTTTTCCTTCAGTTCGGTGATTAGCACATCGGTTGTCAGCGCCAGAGCCGAAACCGAAGCAGCATTCTGCAGCGCTGTCTTGTTGACCTTGGCCGGGGTCAATGATTCCGAACTTGTACATATCGCCGTACTCGCCGGTTGCAGCGTTGTAGCCGAACGATCCGGTCTTTTCGAGGATGGTCGCTACGACGACTTCTCCGTCTTCCCCGGCATTGTCGGCGATCTGACGGGCCGGGGCCTTGAGCGCTTCGATCAGAATATCGAAACCGACCTTCTCATCACCCTTGGCCTTGCTACGAGCGGCTTCGACGGCTTCGATGGCTCGGAGGAACGCCACTCCCCCGCCGGGGACCACACCTTCCTCTGCAGCGGCGCGGACCGCATGGAGGGCATCGTCGATCAGGTCTTTGCGTTCTTTCATTTCGGTTTCGGTGTTTGCCCCGGCCCGAATGACAGCCACGCCGCCAGTCAGCTTCGCCAAGCGCTCTTGGAGCTTTTCACGGTCGTAATCCGAGGTGGTCTTTTCGATCTGAGTCCGGATCTGATCCGCCCGTGCGGCAATCTCCTTCTTCGTGCCTGCGCCTTCGACGATCAGGGTGCTGTCTTTGTCGACCACGACCCGTTTGGCACGTCCCAGATGCTCGATCTCGACGTTTTCGAGCTTGATCCCCAGGTCTTCACTGATGAACTGACCACCGGTCACCACCGCAAGATCACCCATGATGGCCTTGCGTCGATCACCAAAACCGGGACATTTCACCGCGCAGACCTTGAGAATACCCCGAAGCTTGTTCACCACCAGCGCTGCCAGTGCTTCGGCTTCGACGTCCTCAGCCACGATCAGCAACGGTTTACCGCTGGTGACAATCTTGTTCAGTAGGGGAAGCAGATCCGCAAGATTGCTGATCTTTTTCTCGTACAGAAGGATATAAGCATCCTCGAGAACAGCTTCGAGGGTGCTGGGATTGGTCAGAAAATAGGGCGAAAGATATCCCTTATCGAATTGCATCCCTTCGGTGTACTCCAGCACCGATTCGGTCCCTTTACCTTCATCGACGGTGATCACTCCTTCTTTACCGACCTTTTCCATCGCGTCAGCCATCAGAGTACCAATGTGCTCATCACCGTTGGCCGAAATGGTGGCGACTTTCTTGTAGTCGTCATGCCCCTTCACGGGTTTGGCGAGCTTGCTGATGGCATCACAAGCCACCTCGGTGGCTTTGAGAATACCCCGTTGAACGGTCACCGGATTCAGCGCGCCTGATGTGACATATTTCAGTCCTTCGAGATAGATCGCCTCAGCCAGGACCACCGAAGTGGTGGTTCCATCACCGGCTTTGTCACCGGTTTTAGAAGCCACGGTGTTCACCAGTTTAGCGCCCATGTTCTCGAACGGCTGGGGCAATTCGATCTCTTTGCTGACCGTCACCCCGTCCTTGGTGATCCGAGGTGAACCGAACGACTTATGAAGAATGACGTTCCGCCCGCGGGGGCCAAGGGTCGCTTTTACAGCTTTGGCCAGCTGCGACAACCCGGACGCGATCTCCTGACGGGCGTCGTTTTCGAATGACATTTGTTTGGCAGCCATGATGATGCTCCGATTTCTTGGTGTTTCAGTGTTCTGCTTTTACCACACAAAAGTTTTTGAGTGTCGGTGCCTGGCAAAACCTATCAGACACAACACCAATCGCCCTTACTCTGCGACACCTAACAGATCGCTTTCGCGGACAATGACCAGCTTTTCTCCGTCGACTTCGACTTCCGTTCCTGAATACTTCCCGTAATACACCACGTCCCCGACGGATACGTTCAAGGGATGCACTTTTCCGGTGTTTTTATCCAACTTGCCGGATCCCACCGCAACAATTTTGCCGCGGGTCGGTTTTTCCTTGGCAGTGTCGGGCAGCAGAATCCCGGACGGGGTTTTTTCTTCAGCTTCAGCCGGTTTTACAACAACTCGATCATACAGGGGTTTCAGTTTCATAGTTTTTTTCACCTCGTATCCACAATAATTTAGCAACTCAATTCACATGAGACGATTCATACGTTTCCAGCATCCGGGTCGGGTATCGACTTTCCGGTGTTTATGACGAATCGCCCGTTGGTTTACATCATGTCATCCATTCCGCCGTGGTCGTGGTCATGGTCGTTGGCTCCCGATTTCTTCTTGGGTGCTTCGACCACGATGCAGTCGGTGGTCAACAACAGGATGGCCACCTCGGCCGCGTTTTGAAGCGCTGTCCGTTCGACCTTGGTAGGAGTAATGATCCCGGCTTCGAACATATCGACAAACTCGCCGGTCAGGGCGTTATAACCTTCTTTGTCCTTGGCTTCGAGGACGCGTCGAACGATCACCGCGCCGGATTGACCTGCGTTTTCGGCGATCTGTTTCAACGGTGCCATCAGAGCATGGCGGATAATCTTGGCTCCGACAGCTTCGTCACCTTGGAGATTCAGGTTGCCGTTGCACACACGAGTAGCTCGGATCATAGCCACGCCGCCACCGGCGACGACACCTTCTTCGACCGCAGCCCGGGTGGCTTGGAGAGCATCTTCGATACGAGCTTTCTTTTCCTTCATTTCGGTCTCGGTCGCAGCCCCGACATTCACCTGAGCGACACCGCCGGCAAGCTTAGCAAGACGTTCCTGAAGCTTCTCACGGTCATAATCGCTGGTCGTGATCTCGATTTCTCTTCGGATCTGCTCGATACGTCCCTGAATGTCACGGGTATCGCCGGCCCCTTCGATGATGGTGGTATTGTCATTGTCGATCGTGACTTTCTTAGCAGTACCGAGGTGCTCGAGTTCGACTTTATCTAGCTCGATCCCGAGGTCTTTCATGATGGCTTTTCCACCGGTGAGGATGGCGATATCTTCGAGCATCGCTTTTCGTCGGTCGCCGTAGCCGGGCGCCTTGACGGCAGCGACATTGAGGATTCCACGGAGTTTGTTCACCACCAGAGTCGCCAGAGCTTCGCCTTCCACGTCTTCGGCAATGATTAGAAGCGGTTTCTTGACTTTTTGAATCTTCTCCAGCAACGGAATCAACTTGGTGGCGGAGGAAATCTTGTCTTCGAAGACCAGGATGAGCGGTTTTTCCAGCTCAACGGTCATGTCATCGGGATTGGTGATGAAGTTGGGAGAAAGATAACCCCGATCAAACTGCATTCCTTCGACGACGTCCACTTCGGTGTGAAGTGATTTGCCTTCTTCCACCGTGATGACACCGTCTTTACCGACTTTTTCAAATGCATCAGCCATGATCCGTCCGATTTCAGGATCATTGTTGGCTGAGATGGTAGCAACGGACTGGATGTCCTCTTTGCCTTTGATCTTTCGGGACTGACGGGCCAGATCCTCACTGACGGCTTGTACGGCCTTTCGGATACCCCGGGCCAAAGCCATGGCGTCGGTTCCGGAAGAGATGGCCTTATAACCTTCCCGGAAAATGGCTTCGGCCAAAACCGTTGCGGTGGTCGTACCGTCCCCGGCGACATCGGAGGTTTTGGAAGCGGCTTCTTTGACGAGCTTGGCACCAATGTTCTCAAACTTGTCCTTAAGCTCGACTTCTTCTGCAACGGTCACCCCGTCCTTGGTCACGGTAGGTGCTCCCCAACCTTTATCAATCACCGCATTCCGACCCCGCGGGCCGAGGGTGACTTTGACCGCTCGGGCGAGCTTGGTCACGCCTTCGAGCAACGATTTACGGGCTTCTGCGTCAAACGACAGCATTTTGGCGGCCATCGGTTCTCCTTTTTGTATTGATCAAACTCATTCGACTCATGAACCCGGTTCGATTTTCCAAACGAACCGGTTTTCTTATCCCTTCGTGCCGGATGATCCTAGGACCACCCGCGTCCCAAGCATATCAAGCGGCGCGCCAGAAAAACAAGACGGCCAAAATATTCTTAAATGTTTCTTTTTAAAAGACTTATAAAAAATCCGCCTCTGCAGACTTCCCCCAGTGTTTCTGTCAGGCTGACAGTTGAGAGTCGGTCGAGGTGTCAAAGTGACAGAGTGAACCCGCTGACCGTTTTACTGAAGATCTGGTCGGATTCTGGTATAAAATGGATATGCGCGACGATGACGCGAAGGAACAGTCCGATGACGTTTTTACCCGGGTGTCCGAGGAGTTGAATCAATTCAGGCTTTACGCCGAGATTGCGGCCGTGTTTGAGGGGTGCCGCAAGTTCGATGCCGTTATTCTTCCCACCCTCTCAGGGGACACTGCACGAGAAGTCCAACGCGGAATGGCCCGACTTGAAAAATCCATTGCGGAACCATCACTGCCCGTCATTCCTCCCGACCAGACCGAACTGGCAGGACAAGTTTTGAATGCATACAGGACTTACGATCTTTCCACCAACGACTACCACATTTATCGTCGTCCCGGAGAAGCGATGATTCTTCGCTGGCTTGAAGGTGAACAGGTCGCAGTATTTTACCAGCGTCTTCAGTCGCATTTTGACGCAATGCTTGAAAACGCCCGTGAGGAGCATCGTTGGGTTGATCCGTCGGAAATGGATGAAAAAACCAAGACCTACCAACAACTACTTCATAAAGCCGATCAGATCCGGCTCGAGGAAAGATGGTTTCGTGATCTGGTCAGAGAACGGGGCGTGTGTGCTCTTTCCACACAAACGGTTTATGAAATGAACATTGCTTTTCTCGCAGAAGATGTGATGGGAACCAGCCCGGAAGAAGTTGTTGGAGAAGAATCAGCGGTCTTGTTCGATCCGTCGGAACAAGACCTGGCATGGTTTTATAAGCTTTTCCTTCTGCGTGGGGTTCGGGACGGACTTGAGCAGATGTGCTTTTTCACATTTCTGCAAAAATCGAATGAATCCTGGTAGTAAACCGACATTTGACGGCAGATGACTAGCGTGTTGATGATCGCATCCTTGATTCTTCGCGGGGTTTATGCCGTTTTGCCGGTCTGTTCGCTGAGCGTATTTCTGCTCCGAGGCGGCTTGCGTTTAAAACGAACGATAATCACCGCATGGATCAGTGGAATCATTCTGACGGGGGCTGTGCTGGGGGTGTACGTGGCATCGACGGGAGGAACGATGTCATATGCACAGGTCGGGCTTGCAATTTATTGGGGGGTTTCGTTGATACTATTGCTGAAAGGCATGGATTGGATTCTGAGAATCGGGGTTCGCAAGCTCACGCCGGACCACAATGCCGGTTACCGATCATTCTGGCGATGGGGGATCCATGGGCTTAGGGTGATGCTGTTTGCCGGTTTTACTTTGCCTTGGGTGATGAGCGCGGTCATGGTCTACCGTCCGAAGGTTGTGTCGATGTCGGTAGATTCACCTGCAGGCGTGCTGAATCTTGACTATGAAACAATCGGTTTTCGGACCCCGGACGGGATCCATATTGCAGGTTGGTGGATTCCGTCAAAATCGTTTTCGACGACCACCGTAGTGCTTTGCCATGGTTTAGGTGCGAGTAAGGCAAGTGCCTGGACCATGCTACGAATGCTGCACGACGCGGGGGTTCATGTTCTAACGATCGACCTTCGCGCGCATGGTTCTTCTGGAGGACAACTTTCCACCTTCGGTGCTAGCGAATGGCAGGACGTAATTGGGGCGGTTGACTATTTAAAGAGTCACTTTCCGGACGAATCGCACCGATTGATCGTTGTCGGAGCGAGCATGGGAGGGGCTTCAGCGATCGAGGCTACAGCCAGCGACCCGCGGATTGATGGTGTGGTGGTGATCGGATGTTTTAGCTCATTGGTTGATTTAAGTCGTTATATTTCAGATCGATACATGATTTTTCCTCTGAACCTGTTGACACGTTATTTGGCCATGCCGATGGCTTGTTTGCATAGCGGATACAACTTGTTTGAGGTCAATCCGGGGAACAGGGTTCAAGCAGTGTGGCCGCGACCCGTCATGGTGATTCACGGTTTTCATGATGAAATTATCCCGTTTGAACAAGGTCGAAAACTGTATGAAAAGGCTTTTTTTCCCCGGTGGTCCAAGTTTGTGGTTGGAACCCATAATGAAGTACTAGACGATCCTACTGTTATAAAAGATGTAGTGGATTTCGTGTTGAACTCTAAATCGAATGCAGTGGTTCAGACCGAAAGAGTCTGTCGGGAACCTGCGGGCAGGTGAATAGGCGCAACCGGCTCGGATTCCGGCCGGAGTACTCGGAAATGTTCCATCCAGAACGCGTCGAAGGTGTTCGACAGGGAATATCGAGCAGAACGACTCACCGCGATACGTCCGAAACGCTCCCGTTGTTCCGGACAATCTAGGATTCGTTGAATTGCATCAACCCAGAGTTGGGGCTGATCGACAGGCAACACCAGTCCGGTCAGATCATGGACGACGATTTCGCAAGGTCCGCCTTGATCTGAAACGATCGCAGGCAACCCGCATGCCTGGGCTTCCATGACAACCTGACCGAGCGTATCTGTCCGGGATGGGAATAAAAACAGGTCACAACTGTTATACAGGGGCACCAGTTGTTCATCGGTCAGTGGCCCGGTGAAACAAACGGGTAGCCCGTCGAGGCTTTGCCTCATTTCCGAAGCATAAGGACCTTCCCCTGCTACAACTAGTTCGACATCTTGACGTTCTATGCACAACTTTTTGTAGACCTGAACTAAAAACGGGAGATTCTTCTCGACGCTGATTCTCCCGACGTAAAGCAACCTGTAGGGGTTCGGGTGGTCCGGGCTGGGGTGATCGGATGACATCCGATCCGTAGGTTTGAAAATGTCGGTATTGATTCCGGGGATGATGCTTTTCAGAGATGTTTCAGGACAGCCCAGGTTTTTCAGAATATTTCGATACCCTTGTGAACGACTGAACACGACCGAAGCACCGGAATAAAACCATTTCATGAAGCTTCGGGTGATCTGGACAAACCGATGATCCCCGGTCAGGTGCTCGATATAACTTGGGAAATCCGTGTGATAGGTCGTAGCCAAGGGAACTCTCAGCATCCGACTGACCAACCATCCACACAATCCCATCGGCCCCGGGGTGGAACAATGAACAATGTCATACTGTTGGCGGTCCGCGTATTCCATAATTTCCAGAGCCGGCGGAATGTTCAAAGTCAGGTTGGGATAAAAGGGCATGGGGCGACTGAGCAACGGCTTAAAGTTCACCCGTCCGGGAACAGTGTATTTGAGTTCTGGAACGCTGGTATGAACAGTCAGATGACAGCCCCGTAATCCCGCCTGGTGTGCTATATCCCGGATGAATCGGGCCACCCCGTTGATCTCATCGAGAGTATCGGTAAAGAGTCCGACCCGAAGCGTGTGAGGACGCATGTCAGGATTTATCCGGGTCAATTGATTCATCCAAGGGCGTTCTTTGTTCTGATGAAACAGCGCAAAATAATAAGGCCAGAGAAAAAACTGTTGCGCAACGATCCGACTCATTGCATCGAACAGGCTCAGGATGGATCCGTTATTGAATTGTTTGCAAGCCGTATCCGTGATTGTTTGTAAAAGGTCGCGATTGATATCCGAGATCAATTCGAACGCGTCCTGATGGGCGGCTAGGGGTGGAAGACCTTGTTGGAGCATCTGGGTCATTCCGGGATATCGGGCCAGGTTTTTACGGACACTGTTCAAGAAGGCCTGCGACAAGAACGTCGTCCCGGATGCGGGAGTGGAACTGGGGTGTGATCGGGCCAAGCCTATGCTTCGGGTTAGGCTTTGAAACTTGTGACGAAAATTGGACCCGAACCAGTGAAGTTTGGATATCTTTTGCTGATTTTCTCCCGCCAGCAAGGACCAGACGATCTGGGACGGGTCAGACCGGCAAGAGCGGTCGACTCGTTTTCTGGAATAATACTTCACCCCGACACTGTAAAATTGATGAGCGAGTTTGATGGATGAACCTGCTTCACCACCGGGTTGACATGCGCCGGTACGCAGACATTCGAGGATTTCACTGATACTGGTTACTTCGCCGGGAAACTCGGTCCAGGTTCGACCGATATTAAGTAGTCCATGATCGTCGCTGCCAGCGGTCCGGGTTTTGAACCAAGGTTCAGGCCACTTGGGGATTATTTTATGAGCATCCGCCAGTTCGGCGATTTGCTGACGGGTGAGATTATTGAGGACGGATTCGATGTTTTCTCGATGCAGAGGACTATGAGCGCCGTTCAACACTTCAAATCCTTTGAACAGCAACAAAAGCCTCTCGAGGTGCCAACGGGTCAATCGGTCGTTCTGCCTATACAGCGGGTGCGCCACCGAGTGAGCGATTTGATGCTTTTCGATGTAATCAGCCACCTGATAAACATCGTCTCGAAGGTTTTCCAGAATCTGATGGTGGGTGATGTCAATCCCGTACAGCAGCAAATGAAAACAGCATCGGTCTTCCGGAAAACGAACGGTCAGTTCCTCGCCGACGATCAGATCCGATCGCGGACCCAGCGATAAAGCCCCGTCAATCGTGTCATGGTCCGTGATACAGACAAAATCCATGCCTCTGCGTCGGGCCTGTTTCACCACATCATCAGGGGTTGAAAAGCATTCAGGACAATCGATCGCGTTCAAGGCCGCTTCGCCTGCGACCGAACTAGCTAGCGTGTGGACGTGAAGATCGACCCGTTTGGGGTCAGGAAAGCGTAAGACCGTCCCTGAAGAATTGTCGAGCATCATGGCCTCCTTGCTTGCATGGCTCGTGGATGAATCGACCACATTCACTTGTGTATGTATCGTCTAGATGCGCAAAGGGTTGGTGTGCCTGTTGTGAATATTTGAATATTTTTCGGAAGTTCGGGAAAAAAGAGTGATGAGTCGTCTATCACGAGGATCATTGATAGTTGCCAACGAGCGAACAATCTCTACATTCGCAGGTTCCTGAAAGGGAAGATGCATGAATGAACCTGTGGGAATTGCGTTATTGGGCTCGGGAGTGGTAGGCAGGGGCGTGTTGGCGATCCTGTCGGAACAGCAGGATTTGCTGGAGCGTCGCACGGGCCTGCGGTTCGAGGTGTGTCATGTGGTCTGTCGGGATGTAAACAAAAATGCTGATCTGGCAAAGACTTACAACCTTCATACGGACACAACCCGGGCGGTATCCGATCCGAGGGTGAAAATCGTCGTGGAAGTCATGGGAGGTCTGGGTGCCGAAAGCCCGATTAATGAAGCCATCCGGTCCGGCAAGCATATTGTTACTGCCAATAAAGCCCTGTTGGCTGCCCGCGGAAATCACCTGTTTCCTCTAGCCAAAAAACACGGGGTTTCGATCGGATTTGAAGCTAGCTGTGCAGGGGGTATTCCGATCATTGATGCCCTTACCCGCGGTCTTTTGAGCAACCGAATCGATTCCTTGACCGGTATTATCAATGGAACCTGTAACTACATTCTGACCCAAATGACGGAAAAGGGTCAGACCTATTCACAGGCGTTGTCCGAAGCGCAGAAGCTAGGATATGCCGAAGCCGACCCGACACTGGATGTCAACGGTCGTGATTCGGCCCAAAAGCTGGCTATCCTGGCATCGCTGGCGTTTAACTGCCAAGTCAATGAACGTGACATCCACATCACCGGGATCGATACCCTGCAAGCCGACGATATCCGATTTGCTGAAGAATTGGGATACGCGATCAAACTGTTGGGAATCGCTGAACGGGTGGGTGATTCGTTGTCATTGCGTGTTCATCCGACACTGGTCCATCACGGCGAACTACTAGCGGATGTTAACGGCGCGTTTAACGCCATCAGTTTGTACGGTCATGCGATCGGGCATCAGTTCTTCTATGGTCGAGGTGCGGGACAAATGCCCACAGCCAGTGCGGTAGTCGCCGACATACTGGGTGTTGCACTGGGAATCATTCCCCACACATTTGCACGGCTGAACATTTATCCCGGTCAACTCGAGCCTGCTCGAGTTTTGCCCTTTGAACAACTACGATCACGGTATTACTTGCGTGTTTCAGCCGCCGACGTGCCGGGTGTGTTTGCCGATATTACTGCGGCCTTGGGCAAGCACCATATTTCCCTCTCGGGGGTTTCCCAAAAGGAAAGTGAAGAAGATGTGAGCGTAGTCCCCGTTGTTGTAGTGACGCATCGTGCCACGGAGGGAGATATTCAAGCAGCCTTGAAAGAGATTGATGCCCTTGCGACGATAAAATCGCCGACGGTCTGTCTTCGGATCGTCGATGTACCCAAAGAGTTTGCCTAAAAATCGGGTCAAGATTTGGAAATTTCGAGTCAGGACGAAACGTGAAATACGCGATTATCATTCCCGACGGTGCTGCGGATGACGGGTTGGATGTGTTGCAGGGAAAAACCCCGCTAGAGGCTTCTAATACACCCAATATGGACCAAGTGGCCCGTCAAGGCGTGATCGGAACCGCAAAAACGGTCCCGGAGGGATTCGAATCCGGATCGGACGTAGCCACGATGTCTCTTCTGGGGTATGACCCTGCGGTGTATCACACCGGACGCGCCCCACTCGAAGCCGCTGCACAGAGCATCCGATTATCCCCCAGCGACTGGGTATTTCGATGCAACCTGGTTACGGTGATCGATGGGGTCATGAAAGATCACTCGGCCGGGGGGATCAGCGATTCCGAAGCCGCTATCATGATTCGCGACCTCTCACGGACGATCCAAGTCCCCGGTATCGAGTTTCATACCGGCGTCTCATACCGCAACCTGATGATCTATCGCGGGTCTCCCGACACGTTTGATGTCCAGACCAAACCTCCGCATGAGATGCTGGACGAACCTGTTACGGACCATCTTCCTAAGGGAAAAGGGGCCGAGTTGTTGCGCAGCATTTTGACGCAATCCCAACGAATGTTTGACGTTCACGAAGTCAACCAGTCCAGAACCGCTCGTGGATTAAATCCTGCAACGCAGGTCTGGTTATGGGGACAAGGCCACCCCCCTGCCATGCCGCGCTTTTGCGAGCGTTTTGGGGTAGATGCAGGGGCCATGATCACCGGGGTGGACCTGCTTCGTGGACTGGCGAATCTTCTGGGCTGGACAAATCTCCAGGTCCCGGGAATGACCAGTTTTCATGACACCGATTATGTCGGTCAAGGCCAAGCCACCTGCGACGCTCTCGACAGGTTTGATATCGTGGTTTCACACATCGAATCTCCGGACGAAGCTTCCCATCAAGCCGACTGGAAGACCAAGTGCGCAGCTATCGAGTCTATTGACCGCCACATCGTCGGTCCTGTCCTGAACAAGCTGCAAACGTTCCCCGAATGGCGACTTTTAGTAATGCCCGATCATCCGACCAATATTTCGACTCGCAAACACGGTTACGCCCCCACGCTTTTTGCAATGTGCGGAACAGGTCTGTCCCCCGGTGGGGCCCGATCTTACAACGAATCCGAAGCTTCTAAAGGAGAAACCGTTTCTCATGGGCATCAACTGATGGGCCGATTTTTATCGCGGTAACGGTGGAATCACCCGTTTCATTTCCGGATCACTACTTCGGGACTCATGCTGGTCCGAAGTTGAACAACACGCGCCACGGCGTCAGGATTGGTTAGCTCAAACTCCTGAAAAGTTCCTGCCAGGGGTGACGGTCCAGACATGTTCGATTTGCTCGATCCGAACAGCTGCTTCGAGTGGTTGTAACATGATAGCCCGTCCGGAAAGGAAAATGCCGGTATCATCGTCCGGTTTTTCCTGTGGACTTTTCAAAAACAAGTGCTCTTGGCCGGAGAGTTCAGCTCCTGTTGCGTCGAAGGTCATCTCGAGGAAAAAAGTGTTGCCCGCATACCCACTTTTGAGGGCTTCAGGGGGATCGATACTGAATAAAGATGCTTGGGTTCTTCCGTCGGTTTCTCTCAGAACGAGCTTGGCTGGAGGAAAAACAGCGATAAACTCGGGCTGATCCGGCCTAGAGATGTACATCAGCGTCTGAGGGGGCGCAACCGGTTGGGTGGCAGGCGGATCATGCAGCACGGTCTGGGTTGCCGCAGTTGTAGAGGAAGAAACCACTGGAGACTCGGACCGACGTTCGCATCCGATCAGCACTACTGACACCAATCCCAATCCGAAGATCCGGAAACGTTCAGACATGCCTCTATCCTACCAATTTCTCTGAACGTCAGACGTCTTCGGACCGAATTTTTATGTAAGTTCTTTTAAAAAATTAACTTATCGGACGTCCAAGGCTGAATCATTGACTTGTCGCGGGGGTGGCACCGGTCGAACCATCGTCTACAATCAGGACATGGTTGGATTTGTTTCCTCGCATCGACTGATCGAGCATGAGACAGGTCCTCGCCATCCAGAGCGTCCGGACCGGATTCGAGCGATTCACCGCGCGGTTCGGGAAGCGGGGTTCGTCCGTTCGCCGGACCCTTTTCCTGATTTTCGTGTTGACATGGGAATTTCTCCTCAACCGAACTCTTTGGTCGAAATTACCCCATTCCCTGCAGGGGATGAGGTGATTCGTTTAATTCACCCTCAAGAAATCATTGATCGGGTCAAGCACGTTTGTGATCTAAGCGGGGTTTTGGACCAGGGAGATACTCCCACGTGTCCACAAAGTTTTGATATTGCCCGGCTTTCGGTCGGATGTGGACTTGCTGCCGGGGATGCGGTGATGCACGGACAGGTTCGACGGGCTTTTGCCACGTGTCGTCCACCCGGACATCACGCCGAGCCTGATCGTCCCATGGGGTTTTGCCTCTTCAGCAACATCGCGATCGTTGCCCGTTACCTGCAGGACAAATATCAGCTCGGTAAAAATCGCGATCGTAGATTTTGATGTTCATCACGGAAATGGAACTCAGGCCTGTTTTGAAGACGATCCCAGCGTTTTATTCATCAGCCTGCATCAGCACCCGGATACCCTTTATCCCGGTTCCGGTTACGCTTACGAAACCGGTGACGGTCCCGGGAGAGGTACGACCGTGAACATTCCCCTTTCCCCCGGTACGGACGATCGTGGATATTTGGAAGCTTTCGATCGTCGTGCCATGCCCGTGGTGGATCGTTTCAAACCCGAAATGCTGCTGATCAGTGCAGGATTCGACGCCCACGCCGAAGACCCGCTGGCCCAACTTCAACTTACCGACGACGGCTTTGCCGACATCACCCGTCGATTGGTCGAATGTGCCAATCAGCATACCTGTGGAAAAATCGTCAGCCTGTTGGAAGGTGGGTACAACCTCTCCGTTCTAGGCAGATGCGTAGTGCGTCACTTGATCGAGTTGTGCAGAGAATGAAAGATTTCATGATTTTTGATGCTCACCTGGATCTGGCGATGAACCAGCTGCGAGGCAGGGACATCACCCACCCCGCATCAACACAACCGGTGGTGGACAATGAAATTGCTACCGTAGGCTTACCTGATCTTCGTCAGGGACGAGTCACCCGGATTTGTGGAACCATTTTCTGTCAACCTCAAACGGATCGTCATCCCGGTTACCGTTCCATAGACGAAGCCTATGAACAAGCATCCCAACAGATCGGCTGGTACAAACGGTGGATTTCACAAGGTGAACTCGGATTTGCAGACCGTCCCGGCACACCGCGAGTCAATCTCCTGATCGAAGGCGCCGACTGCATCCGCAAGGCCGATGATCTGTACTGGTTTTATGAGCAAGGGGTTCGAATCGTCGGTTTAGCATGGCAGGCAACACGATTCGCTGGAGGAACTGCTTGTCCCGGACCGATCACTCCTGCCGGTCAGGAACTCATCCGAGAACTCGACCAACTGGAAATGATTCACGACCTATCACACTTATCAGAAGAATCGTTCTGGGATTTGTTGGATCTTGCTAGCGGTCCGGTGATTGCCTCTCACAGCAACTGCAGATCCATCGTTCAAAACGACCCCAACCAACGACATCTCAGTGACGACATGATCCGGGCCATCATTCAGAAAAAAGGGGTAATCGGGATTAATTTTTACGACCGTTTTTTGCTCCCGGATGACCAGTATGGAAAACGTCGGGCAACGCTTCAGGACGTCGTTACCCATATCCGACACATCTGCGACCTGGCTGGCAATCCCGATCATGTCGGACTCGGAACCGACATGGACGGCGGGCTCGGACGCGAACAAGTTCCCATCGAAATTCGTACAAGTGCTGATCTACCCTTGCTTTATGACGCGTTAGCAGAATCGGGTTTCCCCGACCCGGCGGTTCGGGGCGTTTTGTACGACAACTGGGCGCGTGTGATAGGATAAAACTCATGGAAATTCGCCCTGCCACTGTTGACGATGTTCCAGACGTTTTACCCCTGGTCCGAAAAATATGCCAACTCCACGAACGTTGGGATCCTGCGCGATTTCGGACCATCGAAAACCCGGAATTGCAGTACGAAAACTGGTTGAAACAGCGTGCAACAGACCCGCGCAGCGTATTTCTCGTGGCAGCCCATGACAACCAAATTGTGGGATACGTGGTTTGCACGATCGAAAAAGAGATTCCGATCTATTGGATGCCCGAATGCGGGTGGATCCATGATCTATGGATCGAACCTGATTACCGAAACGAAGGATGGGGACGACAGATGACACTCCTGGTCGTCGAACGGTTCAAAACGCTGGGGGTACGTCAGATTCGTCTGCAAACGGCTACGAAAAACGAAGTCGCGCGTCATCTGTTTCAATCCTGTGGCTTTCGACCTTGCTGCACCGAAATGTTAATGGAGCTACCATGATTCTGTGTGTGGGCACGTCCCCCGCAGTGGCGAGGGTGATGACCTTTGAACGACTTATTCCCGATACCGTTAATCGTGCCCGGGAGGTTTACGTGTCGGCTGCGGGCAAAGCCATCAATGCAGCAAGAGTCGCGCGTCAACTCGGGGCTGATGTCATCTGTAGCGGCATTCTCGGGGGTGAAACCGGACAATTCATCCAACAGGAGCTGGTGCACTTGCGGATTGAGTCACGATTTGTCATTTCGAACTCACCCACGCGTGTCTGTGTCACCCTTTTAGATCGTCAAACCCGACAAACCACCGAATTGGTCCAGGAGGCCCCCCCTGCCGAACCGAAAGACCGCCAACAGTTGCTTCAGATCCTTCAAACACTACTTGACCGGGTTTCGATCGTAATTTGTAGCGGAACGATTGCCGAGGGGCTTGGCGATGACTTGTATGCCGAAATTGTCACCCTCTTTCATACACGACCCGTCATCGTCGATGCCAAAGGCCCCCCCTTGAAACAGGCAGCAAGTCGCGGGGCAATCATCAAATGCAACCGTCAGGAAATCGTTCAGACGTATGACAGCAATCCGGATTCCGCGGTTCGGCAATCCTTGCAACAGGGGGCCCGGGCTGTGATCATTTCGGACGGACCGCGTCCTACGGTTATCGCCACTCCGGAGGTTCGCTGGAAAATTAAATCGCCTCCCATTGATGTGGTCAGCCCGATCGGGTCAGGCGACGCGCTAGCCGGGGGATTGGCAGTGGGATTGGAACGAGGTTGGTCCGTCCCGCAAGCTGTCCGTCTGGGTGTAGCCTGCGCGGCTTCTAATGCGATGCAGATCCGTCCCGGAGAAATCAACCCGTCGGACGTCGATCAGATCCTTCCCCGTCTTCACATTTGTTCAATCGAATAGATGAAACGATCGTGATCAAATCACTTTTTCGAAAGTCGTTTCGGATACTGTCTGACATCGATCACATCCATACCCGCAGCTCGGGCGGCCTGGATACCTAGATTGGCGTCTTCAAATGCGAGACACAACGATGGTTCGACGTTGATTCGTCGGGCAGCTTCAAGAAAGACGTCCGGAGCCGGTTTCCCTTGTTTAACGTCCTCGGCTGCAACTAATGCGTCGATTTTGTCCCAGACACCGACGGTTCGGAGGATTTTCTCGGCAATTCGTCGAAATCCTCCGGTCGCCACGGCCAGGGGTAGCTTACCATTATAATCACGAATCACCTGCACCACCGGATCGATCGGAAGGACTTCATGGAGTCTTTGCTCGAAAATCAGCTCTTTCCGATGCGCCGTCTCTTCGACGGGCATGTTGTGCCCGTGCCTGTCATTAAGTAAAGCAATGATGTTAGGAGTCGGCATTCCACCGAGTTCATAAAATAAGGCTTCGGGGAACTCGACACCGTGTTCGCCTAGGGCTTCGACCCACGCCCGATAATGGGCTGGCATGGTATCAGCAATGGTCCCGTCGCAGTCAAAAATCAGTCCTCGAATGTGAGATGGAATCTGGATCATGTCGTTGATAGTTCCGGTCAGATCGTTGATAGTATCAGGTTATCAGTGGTCACGGTATAGAACTATCACGATTCAGCAGGAAGTATCAACCGCCTATGAGCAGTCCTTCAGGAAAAAAATCAGAGACCGGGGTCAAAGATACGATCGAATCGATTCTGGTCGCGTTTATTCTGGCTTTCATATTTCGCTGCTTTGTGATTGAAGCGTTCGTCATTCCTACCGGTTCGATGGCTCCGACCCTGTTAGGGGCCCATATGGATTTTCGTTGTCCCGATTGCGGGTACCGATTTTCTGTCGGATATCCAACGACCGGAAACAGCTTCAGTATCGCAGATAACGCAGCCGGTACTTACAATCTTTATTGTGCCAATTGTGGATTCAATATCCCTAAAGAGTTGCCTTCGGATCCTGATCATGACGCGACCGAGCCACCGTTGAAGTTCGGAGATCGGATTCTGGTGATGAAGTATCTCAATCTGTTCGGGGACGAACCTAAACGTTGGGACGTAGTCGTATTCAAGTCTCCGGACACCACCACGGGCGATTACAGTGTCAATTTCATCAAACGGTTGATCGGAAAACCCGGAGAGTCCCTTTTCGTTGGTCAAGGGGATATCTATGTCGCTCGTCCGGGGACTGACCCGAAAAATCCGGATAGCTATGCGGTCCAGACCAAGCCCCGCTGGGTTCAGGATGCCGTCTGGAGAATTATTTTCGATGCGGATTATGTCCCCCAGTCACGCGGGCAACCACGAGACATCAATGGTTCCTGGCATCAACCCTGGCAGCAAACATCCGGAAGCGGTTGGTTGAATGATCTCGTTGACCGAAACATTTCTCCCCGACAATTTGTGTTTGACAATCTGCAAGGTAGTGGAACACTGTCTTTTAACCCGCTGTCCAATCCGAGCGCATCGGGTTTCAACGACAAGATGGCTTATAATCAGATCGGAAGTGTTGTCCCGTCCGTCGCTGCGGGAGATCTGAAACTCGAATTTTTCTTTGAAAATCTTACCGGAGAAGGAACTCTACAAGCCGTCCTGACTCGTCAGAAGAACAATGCAGACCCCGGCGAAACCTTTATTGCAGAAGTTTCAACCAGACAGATCAGGTTACTGCTCCAACAAAACGGTCAGACCACCGAAATCTCCCGGAAAAACCAGGATTTATCCGGGATCCACCATTTGTCTATCGAAAATGTCGATTATCGTGTTTCTGTTTACATTGATGGTCGATTGGTGCTCAGCACAACCCCGGAACAGTATCGTCCGGACGTCAGATGGGTCATTTCTCATCCTTACGATTTTCCGATCGGAAGTGCCCGGATCCAAGGCGACCGTGTTCGAACGACGCTGCGACATGTCAAACTATGGCGAGATAATATTTATCGTGGTGCGGACATGCCCGGCGTGCAGCGGGCTTTTGCCAACGGGAACCTTGATCATGTAGTTACCCTTGGAGAGCACGAATACTTTGTTATGGGCGATAACTCCCCGCACAGTAAAGACGGTCGACTGTGGGAAGACAACACCCGTCTTGATCTTCCAGAGGAACATCTCCAAGCCAGTGCCGGGGTCGTTCCCGAACGGTTTATGCTCGGAAAGGCTTTTTTCGTCTATTGGCCTTCGGGTTATAAGTTGCCCATCTTACCGATCCGGGCCGTCCCTAATTTCGGGGACATGCGCTTCATTCGATGATCTGTTCGACTATACGAACATATGAGTTTTCAGAACTTTCGACTTCGCCTGAAGATGTCTCCCATTTTGTTTAAGGCTAGGATGTAGTTGATATGTTACCTGTTCAAGATCCAAAGCTTCGACCCATCGCGGAAAAGATCCTTTCCGGGAAATGGTTGGACGAATCCGACGGCCTGAAGCTTTATGAATCTCGAGATCTTCACGGAATCGGTCGACTAGCCAACCATGTTTGTGAATCCCTTCATGGGGACGTGGTTTATTACAACCGTAACCGTCACATCAATTACACGAACGTATGTGCCTTGAGTTGCAAGTTTTGCAGTTTTTACCGGAAACGTGGCGAGGCAGGCGCGTATGAAATGACCGTCGAAGAAGTGGTCGCAGCCGCTCGCAAAGCTTCCGAATCCGGTGCGACCGAAGTCCATATCGTTGGTGGGCTACATCCGTGGTTGAAGTTCGACTACTACCTCAACCTTCTGCGTGGGATTCGTCAAGCTTGTCCTGATCTCCATATCAAGGCTTTTACAGCTGTTGAAATTGTCCATTTATCTCGGATCGCCCGAATGAGTGTTCGCGAGGTGTTGATCGCTTTATCTGAAGCCGGTCTTGGTTCTCTTCCCGGAGGGGGTGCCGAGATCTTTGATGACCGAGTCCATGATGAAGTATTTAAAGGCAAAGTCCGTCAGGATAAGTGGTTCGAGGTGCACCGAACCGCACACCAATTGGGCATCTATTCCAACGCGACCATGCTTTATGGGCATGTTGAGAAACCGATCGAACGGGTTCGCCACCTCATCAAACTTCGAGAATTGCAGCAGGAAAGCCTTTCTCTCAAGAAAAACACCCCGTCCGCCCACATGGTTGATCCGGATCGTCAACATTCGTCGGCCTGTTTTAACTGTCTGATTCCCTTATCATTTATTCCCGAAGACAGTGAACTCGGTCATCTGCCCGGCCCGACCGGTCTGGCGGATCTCAAAACCCTGGCGATTGCCCGGCTAATGGTTCCTAATATCCCTCACATCAAAGCCTTCTGGATCATGCAATCGATCCATTTGTCGCAAGTCGCGCTCTCCTGGGGATGCAATGACCTTGACGGAACAGTCGTTTGGTACGACATCACCAAACGGGAAGGACAACGCGGGACCACCCATCAGGAACTGCATGTTCAGGATATTCAACGACTTATACGCGAAGCTCGTCGAAAACCGGTCGAACGAGACACCCTTTACCGACCCGTCTATCGAGACACAAACGGTCAGATTATCCGACAAGAACTTGTGCCCGCTAACGTTTGATTCCTGACACGTCTGCCGAATCGTTCTGAGTTGTCTAGATCGGACGTGACACGATACGGCGATCTAACCAGGGCGTCAGTGGTTGAATCATCGCCACCGCCATCAACGGGCCCCATTCGACCGAAACAAATCGGATCAGCACAGCAGACAATGTCCCAATCAGAATCGCGTAAACCATACTACTATGACGCCCTAGGGGACGAACCCCCGGACGGGATGCCAGGAAAAAAAACACGGCCAATGACGAGGATGCAAATAGCAAATAATTGACAAATGTTAATCCGACCGCCCAACCCACCCTTCCGTCACGCGCCGCCAGCCATCGACTGACCGTCTGATCACTTCCAATCACAATCGGTGTTGGCAGGATCAGTAAAAGAACGGCCAGCACCATTAACATCATGACCGGAATGCGAAAAGGCATCATCCGACGATGAACCAAAAATAATCCCCCGATCAATAGTCCGATCCCACTTGCTTGACCAATCGTTGACGGTTGACCGAGAATGACCAAATCCTCCAACGGGGGCAACTCATCACTGACCAGTTGTGTCAGTGTCCGCACATGACGGTCGGAGGAAACATGAGCCTGCAGATAGTCCTGTATTCGCTCAGCCGCACGTGACGTCTGAAGAACAACATCCCCTGATCGATTCAAGAACCACGGATCGGCCGTCGAAACCGACCTCTCGGTCACTGAGGTACCGAGTAGATCTCCCCGAAGAATGAACTGAGGGCTTAGCACCCGATCGTCCGATGATACGCGAGGAATTAACGCCGCCAGGATTAAAACTGTCAGAACAACGGGTGATAGACGAGTTGTTCCGATACGCTCTATCACCCATTTCAACAACACCAACAATACGCCTGCCGTCAACGCAAAAGGCCATCGTGCGGACGTTGAAAGCATAGACTGATCGACGTCAAATAAACCTGCAGGCAGAAATATGCCCACCAGCAATGATTCTGATACCAGGTTGAGCCTGCGGATAGAAACCGGCCAGATCGTTAATCCCCGTAAAGCTTCTCTCGCCATGACCGATCCTGCCACCACCAACATCATGGTCAGAACACCACGCCATCCGTAGACCATCATTCCTGCCCCCATCGGAATGCACATCCCGGTCAGGAGTCGCAGGTCCTGCAACAGACTTTTGTCCACCTTCCAGACAATCATTCCGTCAACCTCTTCAAACCCCGTATCGCTTCCAAAAGAGGCAGTTCCGATGGACAAACGGCTTCACAAAGCCCACATTCGATGCAGGATTGCAGATAAAATTGTTCTGCCATGATCGAATCGTGATTGCTAGCAGACTCTAAAAGTCCGGCCGGGTGCAAACCCACCGGACAGATCGAAACACATTCGCCGCAACGGGTGCAAGAACGAACATTCCCGGGAGACCTGCAAGGCCAGACGTGAAACCACAATTCGCTGTGACAGATCGGCCTTTTCAGGTCGATTACGCGTTTCTGCAAAGCCGGACCTTGTGTACAATGTGAAATCTGTGCAGGATCGATTCCCACCTGTCTGATCACACCCTCAACCGTTTCGTTGACTCCGACCTCCAGACGGAATCGTTGTTTGCGGATGTGGTCATCGATCACAACAGGCAGATGGGTAACAGGCTGTCCACGACTGAGCTGGCCCAGATGGATTACAGTCAGCGCATCGACCCAGAGCACCCCGACTTCGACCGGAGATCTTCCGTATTTTAACCGTCGATCCAAAAGTCGGCTGACCAGAAGGCTCGGTTCTCGAACCGGATACCCTCCCAACCGATCAATCATTCGCGAATCAACAGTCGTATATTCAGCCGATACCAGACGTTGTAATAAACTTAAACCCGTCTCAAAATCGACCCGGTGATCCTCCACCCGTTGTGCGAACCAACCCGGTCCCTCTTCCGGACCCGACAACATCACAATACCCTTGTCGATCGGACGTTTGAGGGATTGTATGAGTTGCGTTCTCAGGTCAGGAGAACTAGGGCGCCAAGGCAAATCCGCATCGCTTAGCCGTTGAATCCATTGAGTAATATCTGCTTCAACGGACATACATCGACTTCAGTGACCTCGCAGGGCTTTAATGGCTAGACATTTATCGACCGTTGGAACTGATCGGGATGTTATTTCGCGAAAGGATCTCCTTCAGCGCGTCCACGGCGATTTTGAATAGCTCCGGACCGGTCTCACCATGACTATGACCTGCCACCTTGAGGTGGGGTTCAAGGGTCAGGAAACCGCTATAACCGCTTCGGTAAGCATCGATTAGAATCGGTTCAACATCGCCATCCCCTTTCCCGGCGGGGACCACGTGACCATCGCTCATGACCGCGTCTTTAATGTGAATGTGCGTCGTATAAGGTTTCAAGACAGGCCAATTTTCGAGAGGTTTGTCCTTAGCCTGGACAAAATTAGCAAAATCAAAGGCGGACCGAAGTTTCGGAGAATTGACCGACTTCATCAGCTCCACACATTGAGGACCTTTTTCCCCAAAAATCCCCTTTTCATTTTCGTGTACGAGGGTGATGGGCAAGTCCCGAATGTATTCCACTTTCTTCAAAAACCGCTCGACCACTTCTTGTTTATGAGGCAGGATATCTCCCTTGCCTTCGCCACCGGGAGGGTAATAACTGAACACCCGGATCATCGGCGCCTCGAAAAACATCGCAGCATCGACAGCCACCTTGAACCGGTCAAAATGCTCGTTCCAGGGTTTATCAATGGCGACTTTTCCGATCGGAGAACCGATACAATTGATCCCCATCCCGGCATCGATCACTTTTTCCCTGATTTCCTGCCGGAGTTGTGGGGAAAAATCCAAAACATTGATCTTGTTGACCATCCGAAGTTCGATGTGGGTCACACCGTTCAGCCGACAATGTTTGATCTGCGTGTCGATGTTCGGGTCGATTTCGTCCGCAAAAGCAGCAAGTTTGATCATGAATAGCTTCTCCTAGACTGCATATTCAACGATGGTTTAGCTGTGTCAAGATACCTTGCAGGAAATTGCTTGACCCGTTCTGGTGTGTCAGAGACGGCTTATCAAAAGCTCGCGTTGAAAAATCATTTCCTTGGGCAAATCTCCCGCCAATTTCAGAAAAAGCTCTTCCTGACTCAGTATTTCGGATTTGACCTCATCCGGATCGACGAACTCCAGCAAGGCAATGTCCTGAGAACTCAGATTCAACCCCTCGGTATCAATGTCTTCCGCCCGGGGCATCCATCCTAAGACCGTTTCCCTCGCATAAGCCCGACCATGACACCGGTCCACGATCCATTTCAAGACCCGCATGTTTTCCCCGAAACCCGGCCAAATGAACTTGCCTTGCTCGTTCTTGCGAAACCAGTTCACCATGAAAACGCGGGGACAATCCACCATTTTCTTTCTCATGCGGAACCAGTGAACCAGGTAATCCCGGATATTATAACCAATAAAAGGCAGCATCGCCATTGGGTCTCGTCGTACAACCCCAACCTGTCCGGTGGCAGCTGCAGTGGTCTCCGAGCCGATGGTTGCACCGATATAAACCCCGTGCACCCAGTTGAATGCCTGATAGACCAGGGGGATCGTACGAGAGCGTCTTCCTCCGAAAATGATCGCAGAGATGGGAACGCCCGAAGGGTCATTCACGCGGGGATCCAACGCAGGATTGTTCCACATTGGTGCCGTAAAACGACTGTTCGGGTGCGCCGCTTTGATTCCGGTCTCTCTTGCTAACGTCGGTGTCCATTCTTTTCCTTCCCAGTTGATACACCGTGAGGGTTCGGGCATCCCCGAATCCTCCCACCAGATGTCGTAGGTCCCATCCTCAAGAGGAACAAGACCCACGTTGGTGAAAATGGTATCACGTTTCATGCTTTCAAACGCATTAGGGTTTGACGTGGCGCTTGTTCCGGGTACGACGCCGAAGTATCCGGTCTCCGGGTTGATCGCGTGCAATCGACCACTTTTTTCGTCGACCCACATCCAGGCAATATCGTCCCCGACTGTCGTGACTTTCCATCCTTTCTGAGCATACTTTTGGGGCGGAACCAGCATCGCAAAGTTCGTTTTCCCACAAGCGCTCGGGAAAGCGGCTGCAACATAAGTCTTTTCGGATCGTCCGTCGGGACCGGGATTTTCAATCCCCATCAACAGCATGTGTTCTGCCATCCAATCCTGTTGACGGCCCAAAAAACTCGCAATGCGCAAACCAAGACACTTTTTCCCTAAAAGCGCATTTCCACCATATCCCGATCCGAAGCTCCAAATCGTATTGTCGAAGGGAAAGTGACAAATGAACCGTCGTCGAGGATTTAGATCCCCCAGCGAATGTAGGCAACGTGTAAAGTCATTACTTTGCCCCAGCTGTGACCAGGCAACCTCGCCCATACGGGTCATGATCCCCATATTCTGAACGACATAAAGACTGTCCGTTAGTTGAACGCCGACCTTTGCCAAACGTGATCCGATCGGTCCCATGACAAAAGGAACAACATACAAGGTCCGCCCCTTCATACAGCCTCGAAATAGCTCGGTGAGCTTTTCATAGGCGTCTTTGTCCTTCATCCAATTATTGGTCGGACCTGCCGCGTCCGGGCTTGGCGTACAAATGAAGGTGAGGTGTTCGGTTCTGGCTACATCATTCGGATTTGATCGGTGATAATAACAACCCGGCCACTTCCGGGGATTGAGCCTGACAAATATACCTTCTGCACATCCCTGCTCATAAAATCGTTCACGTTCCTCAACCGAACCATCACACCAGATGATCTTGTCCGGTCGCGTCAGGTCTACCATTTGGTTGACCCAGGCCCGGACATACTGATTTGCTTGCGTAGGTACTACTGTTGTTGCCATTCAATACTCCTTCGGCGCAGATTGTCCTTTGAAAAACAACTCACAATCCGATCTGAACACAGTAGCCCATTCAATCCGCTGTTTGTCACGGACGGCTATTTTATTTGTTGTTAGCAGTCCGGACGGAAAGTAATTGTCGTTCTTTTTCGGTCTGCTGGTTTTCAATAATCTTCAGCCAGGCCTGCTTGGTTTTGAGGCTTGCTGCCAAGTCAGCAACCGTGGTCGAGTTCAGGTAATCCTTTAACCGCTGACGGATGGGTTTGTAGAGGTCATGCTGGGGACATGGCTGATGATCGTTACATTTGTCCAGACCGACGGCACAACGATCGAGGTGAATCGCCCCGTCGATGGCTTCGACGATTTCTCGCAGTGTTATTTCATGAGCCGGTTTGGCGAGTCGGAATCCCCCCCCTCGTCCCTTGGCACTTTTGAGCAAACCGGCTTTGACCAACCGTTGGAATACCTTGGCCAGGAAATCCCGGGGCAAAGTTGTCCCTGCGACCAGTTCGTCCAGCATCATACTCCGGCCGTCGCTTCGTCCGGCCAGCTCGGCCAAACCGCGAATCGCGTATTCCGTTGTCGTTGTAAAAATCATAGACTAATTCCGTGGAAACTTTTAAAACTCAATCCCTCTGCGCCATATGAAACGCTTTATTCGGACATAATTATCCGTTTTCTCCGCACAGGTCAATTTCTTTTTGATCGTTCGGACTGCCGCAGATTTTGAAAAACATAACCCCGGATCCTGCAATCGGAACGTTTCCTCATCGGGCACTTTAGCTTGTATATTGCATACGATATGCTGACTCGACCTCTCGGGAAAACCGGACTCCATGTATCAATTCTTTCCCTTGGTGGATCATCGCTTGGTGGCGTGTTTCATGATATCCAGGAGGATGAGGGAATTCGTACTGTTCATCTGGCACTGGATCATGGCATCAATTTTATTGATACCAGCCCCTATTACGGGGTTACCAAGGCAGAAACCGTTCTGGGTAAAGCGCTACGCTCGGTCCCGCGGGATCGTTATTACCTGGCCACCAAAGTTGGACAGTACGACGAAGGAGTCTTTGATTTCTCCCGGAAACGGGTTCTGAAATCGGTCGATGAATCACTTTCCCGGCTCAACGTTGATTACATTGATCTGATTCAATGTCATGATATCGAGTTTGCCGACATTCATCAGATCATCCATGAAACGCTGCCTGCGCTTCATCAATTGAAGGAAACGGGCAAGGTCCGCCATGTGGGTATTACGGGCCTCCCGTTAAAGGTTTTAAGAAACACGGTCGAAAAAATCCGACCCCGGTATGGTCGAAACCGTTCTGTCCTTTTGCCGATATGAACTGAACGATACATCACTTCTGGACTGTATTCCTGAGTGGAAAACCCGAGGCATCGGGATTATCAATGCTTCTCCAACGGGGATGGGGTTGTTAACCGATCGACCGCCGCCGGCTTGGCATCCTGCCAGTGATGTCATCAAGCAGGGTTGCCGTCGGGCTGTGGAGTTTTGCCGGGAGAGAGGCTGGAATATCGTTCAACTGGCCATTCAGTTCTGTGTATCCAATCCCGACATCGCCACCACCCTGGTCGGAACAGCTAACCCCCGGAACATGCTAGCCAATATCCGGTACGCCACCTCCCCGGTCGAACAAGACAAAATCGATGAGGTCATGAAAGTGCTTGAACCGATACGCAACTTCAACTTTACTCGTGGAAGACCCGAAAACCAGGACCCTCTGATCGGTCAATGAATACGACCGCACACACCCGTTGAATTGAACACGGTGGATCACGCGGAGTTTCCCACTGTTACCCCCGGTATCGTGGGGAGCGGGTTATTTCAACTCACCGGACTTGCCAGAAGTATCACGAGCACTTGAACGCTCAACACCCGAAGCAACATGACCAGAGGATATACCGTTGCGTAGGAAACCGTCGGAGCGTCCGACCCCGTGATGCTCTGTGCGAAAGCCAAAGCCGGGGGATCGGTCATACTCCCTGATAACAACCCTACCAGCGTTAAGTAGTTGATTCGAAATAAGATACGGGCAAGCAACCCCACGACCAGAACCGGCACGAAGGTGATCACCGCACCGATCAGAATCCACTGTAGGCCCTTGGATTGCAATGTGGTCATAAAATGCTCACCGGATAAAAGCCCCACCGATGCAAGAAAGAGGATGATCCCGATTTCCCGAAGCATCATGTTAGCCCCGTTGGGCATGTACCATATCAATGGACCGATCCTATAAACGCGACTGAGAACGATCGCCACGATGAGCGGGCCGCCCGCCAAACCGAGTTTCAGTGGTACGGGCAGACCCGGAATCACTATCGGTACACTTCCCAAGATCACCCCCAACGCTATACCGATCAGGATGGGAACCAATAACGGCTTATCCAATGCTTTGGGACTATCTCCCAATTCATGAACCACTTGAGGCAGGGACGCCGTTTCACCGACAACGACCACCCGGTCTCCAAATTGCAGACGAGTAAACGGCGTGACAGGGAGTTCGAAACCGCTTCTCAATACTCGTGTGACTTTCACACCATATTTGTCACCCAGTGCCAGTTCGTCGATCGTCTTACCCACCGTGTGTTTATTGGAAACCAGAATCCGCCTGACATCGATCCCACTGGAGACGGTTCTGGCATCCTGAGAGGTTCTTTGGCCGATAATCAATTCAAGCTCTGCCAAGTCCTGCGTCGGTCCGACAGCCGTCAAAACATCCCCAACCTGAAGCGATGTATCTTTGGAAGCAACTTGCACTCGTCCATCCCTCATCAGACGGGTAACTACGACTCCCCGGTCCCTCAGTGTAGGAATCTGAGAAATCTTTTTGCCCGATAGTGCAGGATTAATTACTTCCAGATTGATCGCGTCCAAGGCCGGGTGTGCCATCTTTTCTGACAACTTTCTTTGCTCCTGATGAATATCAATACGACACAGGAGTTTGACCAGAATCATGGCTAGTAAGACACCGAAAATGCCAAACGGATACGCGATCGCGTAAGCCGCCCCGATGTCAGAAGCGGCATGAGAAAAGGGGTCCGCAGCAGTCCCGGAAGGCAGGGTCGTAGCGACCAATTCGTCTGACGATAAAAAGTTGGTGGATGAATCAAGACCCGATGCGGGCAATGAGGTTGCTCGAACTGATCCGGATGACACCGACTGCTTCAAATCCGCAAACGCAGCCGTGGCCGCCGCCATGCTCGGGGTGTTGGTTGTCGCACCGGATAACAACCCGACCGCAGCCGGTAAATCAGATTTTCTACCCCCCATCACGTACGACCACTGAACAACCGTTAACCCTACCCCCAAAAGTACGATCGCTGCTGCAGCGACGTTTAAAGGTAAACCGTTTCGCTTCAAGGACGCAAAAAAACCGGGACCGACTTGAATCCCAATCGTGAAAACGAACAGGATCAACCCGAACTCCCTCAAAAAGTGAAGCACTTCTGAATTGGCCGACCAACCCCAATGCCCGAATGCCAACCCGACAAACAACACCCCGCCGATCCCAAGCCCTACCCCGCGAATACGAAGGTTTCCTAACGCCAACCCTATCGCACAGACCAGCACAACCATCAAAATCGCGTGGGGAATCGTTTCGGTCTGAAACCACAAATCTTTGAACCAGCTCATGACAACATCATCGACATCCCAAAGTCAAAAACAAGACTCGATAGTCTTTTATTTAAGTTTAATCGATGTGTCGTACGAAGACTAAGCAGGCTTGATCCGCTGGGGTTCGCAGCGTTCAATACCGATATGAAGTCGTTGACGGGAAAGTTCCTGCTGGCTACCCCACCTCTGGTCGATCCGAACTTTGCCCGGACGGTCGTTCTGATCGTACGCCATGACGAGGACGGGGCCTTCGGATTGGTCGTTAATCGTCCTACTCCTTTGGACATTGCAACGGCTCTTGGAGATACCATCGAAGCGGCCCACGATGTTAAGCTTCCAGTCTACTTCGGGGGGCCCTGCCCGGGTCCGGCGTTTGTCCTTCATACCGATCCGACCATCGGTGGAGAAGAACCGGTCGAAGGTGTTTTTGTCACCACCGACCGAGACGCCATTGAGACACTGATTCGCAATCAATCCGAACCGTTTAAACTTTTTGCCAGCTATTCGGGCTGGTCTCGGGGACAGATCGAAGGCGAATTGGCCGAGGGGAGTTGGCTGGTAATTGACGCAACCAGTAACGATATTTTTGCTTCGGATCCTCATTTGTGGACCCGTTTGCACACCCGTGCGAATCTCAGCCGTTTTGTGAAACCGGATCTAATTCCCGAAGACCCGTCCGTCAACTAAAAACACGCTTCCTCAAACGGGAAGCGTGTAAATAGGTAAAATTACTGTCAAAATAATGGATTAACTCTGTCACTGTTGCCCCATCGAACTCATGGCCCCTTCCAAAGCGGTCTGCACCTCCGGGCCCAATGACATGATGCGGAAACCTTCAGCCAGCATTTCTTGCATCAAAGGATCAACCTGCGATTTGAACTTATCCTCCAACACTTTTTCCTGCTCAGAAGAGAGCTTCGGCAGCTTTTTAGATCGTTCCTCGATACTTTTGAGCTTACTATCAATGGACTTAAGCGTATCGACCCTGCGACAAAGCAGAATCCTTATCTTTGATCTTCTTCATGGCATCGACCATTTTTTTCATTTGATCGATATTTTCCTGCATGAGAGATTCGTGCGTCTCCTGCCCGCATCCGCTTATCAAGACCACTGTTGTGAGCAAAGCGGACACACTGATTTTCCGGCCTAATGTCATAACGTATTTCCCTGAAAAGATTTAGGAATGAAGATCGACTTTGATCATTCTTGAAACATTCTCACCGATGAACACCTACACCGCAATGTTTTTTTTGTGTTTGTTCAATTTTTTGTGCACTTATGACCAACGAATGAATAAAATTCGTGAAACGCATGGCTGGAGGTTCATCATGACGGTTCGCGAATACCTTGACCGGCACCAGGCTCGTTACGTCTGGAATACCCACCCGAATACGTACACAGCACAGGATTTGGCCCAGCAGTTGCATAGAAAGCGGTTGGCGGGTAGTAAAAACCCGTAGTCGTCGAAGCCGACGGCGAGTTTGTCATTTGTGCCGTTCCGGCTCATAAAAAAGTAGATCCGGAACGGATCAAAGAATTACTGGACGCAACCATCGTCAGCCTAGCCAGCGAATTGCAGTTGGCACGTGTTTTTGATGGCTGTGAAGTGGGGGCAGAACCTCCTATCGGTGAAATGTTTCGTATAAAGACGATTATGGATGATTCCTTATGTGATCAAACCATGTTGACCTTTCAGGCCGGAACACATCACGACGCGGTGACCATGAGCATGGGCGAATATCTGAAGCTAGCGCATCCTATGGTGGCACACGTGACCTACGGACGCTGATGTAGTTCAGACCCGAATCGGTTGGTTAGACCATGACCTGACTTATCCGTCGTGCGTCGAGTATCTAATATTGGATCGGACCACTGGAAAGCCACCATGGTCAGATCATCATCGGGTTCGTTTCCCTGCCGGTGTGCCGCGATCGCCCCCAAAATGCTATGCAACGTTTTTTGAGGTTCTTTCGGAGCATTTCGGAAAGCCTCGATCAACCGTGAGTACCCGAATTGCTCCCCCGATTCGTTGGTCGTTTCAACAACACCGTCGGTGAACAACAGAAGTTGATCTCCCCTGCGAATCGGAACCGATTGAGTGTGATACTGCATTGTCGGATCGACGCCTGCCACCAGTTGCGATTCGACTGAAACCGAGAAACAGTCATTGTCTCGTTTGAGCAGAGGGGCTGCCTGCCCTGCCGACGCCATCAAGATCCGGGATTCGTTATATTCCACAACCATGATCAACAGAGTGACAAACTGCCCCCTGATACGCCAGGAACACAACTGACGGTTCAGTTCCGTCAGGCATTTTCCGGGGTCCGGTGAGGCAAAAAGTGTGTTCTTGAGAATCAACTGGGTGGTCGCCATCAGAAAGGCAGCAGGAAGACCATGCCCGGAAACGTCTCCGATCAACAACGCGGTACGAGAAGGATCTCCCGGAGCTGAAGACAGATCAAACCAGTTATAGAAATCCCCGCTGATATGGGCTGCCGGTTCGTTCACCGCTGCGATTCGATAATGCTCGGTCTGATGGCAAGGCGGAGGCAACCATTTGAGCTGAATGGATCGGGCCTTTTGTAAAATCCCCGATTCAGCATCTCCATGCGTAAACCGTTCGATTCGTCGACGTCCTCGGAAACAGAGAAATGGTCGTCGAAATCAGAATGACCATGACCGCCACCACCATCGTGACCGAACTACTCACCAGCTGCCCAAATTAATGGTCGAAGGTTCTGATCGACATAGGCATCGACGTTATCGCGTTTGATCAGCAGAAACCATCGTGCCCCCGTTACCGGGATAATCGGCTGCAAGGTCAAAAGGGTTAATTCTCCGTTGCTTTGCCAATCCGGGGCAGGCGCACCCACCAAGCCGGCCTGCATCGAAGACTTTATTTCTTGAAGTAACGAGGCATCTGTGATGATCTGATCCATCGAATCCACGATTCCTGTCCCGGATAGAACCATTTTTTCATCGACGATCAGATAACTGTCGGCATCCAGTACACGGGACTTGATCGCAAGCAGTTCCGAGGCGATTCTTTCGCCTGAAAGCAGTCCCAACCGCAGCTGATGGGTATCTCGGGTCATCGTGACTAACCAGATGTCTGCACCATTGGACAGGATCCGAGGAAAACCGTCCTCCGTTTGTTGACAGAGCTGTTGAACCTGCTGACGAAAAGATTCATTACTTTCTTCGGATAAATGAGATAACGCTTGAGGATTGGAACGATCGATTGTGAGGATCTTTTTCAACCAGATTCCGGATACTGTGATGTATTCGGGCAAAGGCTCCTCGAGGTCAGGAAGCATAACCGCCAGCAGCCGTATGTTTTGCTCGATGAGATTTCCGCTGGTTCTGGCCCAGTTCTGTTGTTGCGTTCTCAGTTCTTCGATCCGTTGATCACGGATCGTGCGGTACTGAACCGAACCGGAGATATACGCGACGACCAATACCGCCAGCAGCAACAGGCTGTGCAGAAGCCAAACACGACGGGAATGAAACCGCTGAATCTTCACCGGATAGATTTTACCCGATGAGACCTGATTTTACGCTCGGGAACGGATTTATTCATTCCTCAGGCACGTCAGAAGTTCCCCTTGGCACATAACTGTGATTGAAAAAATCAGGGTTGCTGTTTCCTATCCAGCCAACCGGTTGTCATTCAAGCGGCTCGGGCGGTTGTGAAACTGAGAAACTCTAGCCCCACCCGGACGCATTCGCGATCTTCAGTAACCCGTTTTGACCAGACAACCCGTGCAGGAACCATGGATCGTCGGTTGGCTAGTGGCCTGCCTCCCTCTTCAACCCCGACATGGAACATTAACCAAGCGACCCGGGAGAAGTTGTGCAAAAGATGGAAACTCCACTTGTAGACCGGTAGAAGAGACATTCAAACGTGTGTCCCCACAAAGAATCGCGAAGCCGACAGTTCATAGACACGCACGGGTCGTTGTTGTGAAAGCCTGGGGGCACGGCGTCGGTCCAGATGAAGCGTGTCGTTTGTCGATTCTTGATCAAAACACAAGTACCATAACTGGTCATCTCCAACAGCCTCCCGACCTCAGGCACAACAATCGAATCATGAATCCTTGATGAAAAAGTTATCGGAGCAGACGAGCTTTAATCTTGAACATTTCCCCAATCATTGGATCGATTTTGAATATCGGGCGTGAATGACGCATGTTCCTTGCTGTCATTCGGGTTATGATGGTAAATAAAGGCTAAAAGCTTGTGGATATCCAAGGAGCATTTATGCGTCTTGCTTTTAATATCATTTCTGTGGGGATGACTGGAATACTCTTGACCGGCTGTGGGACGACAAAAAAAGAGGTATCGGTTGCACCGCCTCCAACATCCGATCAGGCGGCTTCTCTCAAGGCGGTCATTCATGAGGTCAACCCCCGGGCCCGGGTTGGAATTATTACTGCGGTAATTACCGAATCTCCCCTGACGATGATCGATCAGATCAGTCCGGACGAAGTCAAGCCTGGCGATGTCTTCTCAATCGTCGGTTCATCCGATACCGTGGTCGCCAATGCGGTGGTCGAAAAAATTATCGACGGAAAGATTGCCGCGCGGTATGAACCGGTCGTCCGCCCGCCTTTGGTGGGAGACTTAGCAGTGAAATTCTGATGAAACTGATTCTGGCTTCGAGATCACCCCAGCGAGTTCGGCTGCTCAACGAAGCCGGGTATGAGTTTGTCACGGTCCCTGCCGATATTGACGAGCAAGCTTATCCCAAAGACCTCCCCCCGCATGAAATCGCACGTTGGTTGGCTTGCGCCAAGGCAGAATCCGTACGTGCTCGTCATCCGAACGATTTGATCCTCGCAGCCGACACCCTTGTGGTACTCGGAAATCAGATCCTCGGAAAACCGGAAAATGAATCCCACGCTCGTCAGATGCTGGAACAACTCTCTGGAAGCACACACCAGGTCATCACCGGGATCGCTTTAGTAGGGCCAGATCATCAGCCTTGTATCGTCGATCATGTCACCTCGGACGTTCGGATGAAAGTTCTTACCTCCCAGCAGGTGCATGATTATGTTGCTTCAGGCAACTGGCGTGGCAAAGCCGGTGGTTATGGCATTCAGGATCCCGACCCCTTCGTTGTCTGTCTGACCGGTTCGTTTTCCAATATTATCGGGTTGCCCATGGAACGGATTCAGGAATTGCCCCTGGATTCCTATCGGAAAAATGGACTTTCAGATTCAACTTCTTCCTGAGCGAATCGTTACCGGATCGATGATTTAAAAGTTCCGTATGGTCTTTTTACCCGCCATTTTTTCGATCCTTGTAGCTGTGGCCGGGTGGTTTTATATCCTGCATGCATCACGGGCATCTTCGTTGAAGGGGTTTGAAACGGATCGAGACAATCGATTGCGAATCCGCTTGCGCAGGACTGGCGGCGTTCTGATGATCGTCCTAGCAGTATCGTTCTACTCGGCCTACAACCTGGCCGGGGATCCGGACCGACGCTGGATCGCCCTGTTTTGTGTGATACTGACGCTTTTGCTATTACCGGCCATTTTGTTTCTGGCCTATGTCGATCTTCGTCTGACGCGTAAAATGCGGGAAACGTTTAAACACAATAATCATCCATGAATCGGGTATTTTTACTTCTACTTTGTCTTTTGCTGTGGACCAGCGGCTGTCGTGAATCGGTCTTGTCACCGCCTCCCACCACTGCATCATCGCAAACCGCGTCTCATTTTGTTCAGGTCCAACTGGGTCGAGAACTGATCCGCCTGGAGGTGGCTAACGACCCCGCGAAACGAAGTCGAGGATTGATGTTTCGTTCGTCGTTGCCCAGGGATCAGGGAATGCTGTTTGTCTTCCCGGAGGCTGCCGAGCGAGGGTTCTGGATGAAAAACACCTATATTCCTCTCGACATCATCTATCTAAACTCCGAAAGACGGATCATTTCGATCAAACAGATGCAACCCCATGATCTGTCGACCACCTCTTCGGACGGACCGGCCATGTTTGCGATTGAACTCAATGCTGGTCGAGCGACAGAATTGGGTCTGGTTGTAGGGCAAGTAGTAGATATTCCGCCCCAAGCACTGACTTTTGTCCGATAATACGTTATTTTTTCATGTTGAAAAAACTTTTTTCTTAAACCGACTCTCTTCCGGACCGACATAACGTACGGATGTTGTATTACCCTTCTGTAAGGAAAGCGTCGGTCCGACATGAGCCAGATTTCCTATCATAATTGTATACCGAACGAAAAAACCGAACCTGCCTTCGGAAACGACACCATCGCTTGCATCATTCCCCAGGTGGATCCGGATATTCACGAACATATTTCACAACTCCAGGAAAAGATTCATCAGCTCAGTTTTGAGCTGAACTTACTGAAACGACGTGACGCACAGGTGAATGGGATCATTACCAAACTGGATGAAGAACAGAGACTGGCAGCACGATTGCAGCAGGATTTTTTACCCAAACGACTACCTCAGGTCGGTCAAGTACATTTCCATACCCTTTTCAGACCCGCCAGCTACGTAAGTGGGGACTTGTATGATGTCATGAGGCTGGACGAATCTCACGTCGGTTTTTATGTCGCTGACGCTGTCGGTCATGGTATGCCAGCAGCGCTTCTGACAATGTTTATGAAAAATGCCCTGGTTACGAAGGATATCTCGAATGGAACGTACCGTGTTCTGGATCCTTCGGAAACCATGTCGCGATTGAACAACTCCTTGTGCGAGCAAAATCTCTCCAACGCCACCTTCGCGACGGCTTGTTATGGAACGCTTAACACTCAGACACTGGAGTTGAGTATCGCCCGGGGAGGACATCCTCAACCCCTATTGATCCGGGACGGGACCATGACCGAGCTGGATTCCGACGGGGCATTGCTCGGAATTTTTCCGGATGAGACATTTTCGACCTGTCGTATCCGCCTGCAACCCGGAGACCGGGTATTGGTCTACACCGACGGGATCGAAGTTGCTTTTGCAGACGAATCGGGGACGGACAATGATCGCTGGCGGAGCGAACTTCTCAAACGAGCGAATCAACCGGTGTCACGAATACTCGACGATTTTGCGACCGAGATCGATCGATTCAACGGCAGTATCCTTCCTAAAGACGACCTGACCATCGTTGCCCTGGAGGTTCGATAGACAGTTTTTCAGGAACCCAAGCAAGCCATTCCTGGATGAGAAGAACCCGAATCTTCACTGGCGGTTCTGGATACGCATGGCGTAGAACGATCGGTACACAAAAATCAGTGCGACAATTCCGAATCCGATCGCGAACCAAGCCCGAATTCCGGTCTGGTGGTTGAGCGTCAACTGATGTCCGAGTTCGACGGCCAATAGACCAAACAATGTGGTGAACTTGATGATAGGGTTCAATGCCACGCTCGACGTATCCTTGAAAGGATCCCCGACTGTATCCCCGACCACGGTTGCTGCATGAAGTTCAGTTCCTTTTTCACGCAATTCGGTTTCCACGATTTTCTTGGCATTATCCCAGGCGCCTCCGGCATTGGCCATGAAAATCGCCTGGAAAAGCCCGACCACCGACACTCCGATCAAAAAACCGATGAAGAAGTATTCTTCGATAAAGGCTGTGGCAAGGGTTCCGAAGAAAACGACCATGAAAATGTTGAACATGCCAGACTGCGCATACCGTGTGCAGATTTCGACCACACGTTTGCTGTCAGCGGTGCTGGCTTTACTCGAACCGTCGAGTTTCATATTCCGTTTGATGAACTCGACCGCACGATAAGCACCAGTGATGACTGCTTGGCAACTGGCACCGGTAAACCAGAAGATCATCGCCCCACCGCTGACCAGCCCGAGAAAAAATGGGGCATGAAGAATGCTGATTTTCTGAACCGCTTCGATGTTTCGGAGCTGATCGGTCAGAAGCACGATCAACGAAAAGATCATGGTCGTTGCGCCTACCACAGCCGTTCCGATCAGAACGGGTTTAGCGGTGGCTTTGAAGGTATTTCCTGCTCCGTCGTTTTCCTCTAGCAACAGTTTGCTTTCCTCAAACCGGGGGGTGAGTCCGAAGTTGGTTTTCAGATCATTGACGATATCGGGTTGTTGTTCGATCAGGGACAGTTCATAGACGCTTTGGGCGTTATCGGTCACCGGTCCGTAACTGTCTACCGCTATGGTGACGGGTCCCATACCGAGGAATCCGAACGCCACTAGTCCGAACGCAAAGATGGCAGGTGCTACCATGATCGACGTAAACTGTTCTCCACCGAGTACGGTAATCGAATAAGCAATCGCCATCAGTCCTGCGATCGTAATCCCACCAACCCAGAACGCAGAGAAGTTACCAGCAGTTAAACCGGACAGGATGTTCAAGCTCGCTCCACCTTCTCTGGAAGCCGTCACCACTTCACGGGTGTGACGGGAGTTTACGGAAGTGAAGATTTTGGTCACCTCCGGAATGATCGCACCTGCAAGTGTGCCACAGGTAATGATCGTCGCGAGTTTCCACCAAAGATCAGAATGTCCACCAAGATTGGGGATCAACAAATAACTAGCCATGTATGTAGCGGACACGGAAAGAATAGACGCCAACCATACCAGCGTCGTCAAAGGAACTTCGTAGTTGAACCGTGTTACCTGACCGAATCGGGCTTTTGCGATGGCTTCGTTGAGCAGATACGCAACACCACTGGTCAAAACCATCAAAAGACGCATCACAAAAATCCAGACCAGGAGTTTGACCTGAACGAACGGGTCTGAAACGGCCAGGAGAATGAATGCGATCAACGCCACTCCCGTCACCCCATACGTCTCAAACCCGTCCGCAGTAGGTCCGACGGAATCACCGGCGTTGTCCCCGGTGCAGTCGGCAATTACACCAGGGTTACGTGCGTCATCTTCTTTGATATTGAAAACGATCTTCATGAGATCGGCCCCGATGTCGGCAATCTTGGTGAAAATTCCACCTGCCACACGCAAGGCCGCAGCCCCTAACGATTCACCGATCGCAAAACCGATAAAACACGGTCCTGCCAAGTCCAGAGGCAAAAACAGGAGGATGATCAACATCATGACCAGTTCAACACTGATCAGCACCATGCCTATGCTCATTCCCGCCCGAAGCGGGATCGAATAGCACGGGTATCCCTTGCCCGCTAACGACGCATGGGCTGTTCGTGAATTGGCAAAAGTGTTGACTCTGATCCCGAACCAGGCCACTGAATACGAACCGGCCATTCCGATCAGACTGAACAAAAGAATGATCGCGACCTTGGTTGCGCCCATACCGTGAGTCGCAGCACCAGTGACCGGGTCCGGATCTCCTTCGGTCAGAAATCCGAAATACGCGATCATCGCCAATGAGATAAATGCCCAAAGAATTAGAAGAAATTTTCCCTGGGTAAACAGATAGGTCTTGCACGTTTCATAAATCAGCTCGGAGACTTCGAGCATCGATCGATGAACGGGCATGCGCTTGAGCTGCTGATAAATCACCAGACCAAACAACAAACCCAATAGACAAACCACCAGCCCCCCCATGAGCAATTGATGACCGGTAAGTCCAAAAAACTCCGGCCCGCCTTCCCGAAGCTGAACCGGCAACTTCAACGAAGCTTCACCGGCAGCTTGCACCCAGGAACCTGTTCCACCGACCACTCCTCCCATCAAGGTCACAATTCCCCATCGGCCTATCCTTTTGCCTGTCATGTCGTTTCCTCTCTTGCTCCTCAAAGACGTGAACGAAGCACAACTCCACCCAAAAACGCCTGAAATCATAACCATCGGTACGACACAAATACAAGAATTTTAAGTAGTTACACCACCCGAGGGGGTGTTTGGTATCCACTACCCTTGCCTCTGACGCAACATTCGGTAGTGTTTTCGGACTCTAGACCGAGGAAATATCTATGCAACTGGCTGATCGAATGAATCTGGTTTCCGAGTCCATCACACTGAAGGTTTCTGCCAAAGCCAACGCGCTGAAAAAGGCCGGAGTCGATGTCGTCGGTTTTGGTGCAGGGGAACCCGATTTTGACACCCCCGATTTCATCAAACAGGCGGTAACGTCCGCTTTGGAAAAAGGTCAGACCAGGTATACGCCGACACCTTGTTTTCCTGAACTCAAACAAGCCATCGCGGAAAAGTTCAACCGCGAGAACAATCTTCCGTATAAACCTGAGAACATCACCACCGGCGCCGGAGGAAAGCATTGTCTCTACATGGCTTTCATGGCCGTTTTGAATCCGGGCGACGAAGTCATCATACCGTCCCCATTCTGGGTCAGTTATCCTGAACAGGTCAAACTGGCCGGCGGGGTTCCGGTCATTCTTCCGGGCGATGAATCCCGTGGTTTTAAGATCACTCCGTCGCAGCTCGAACAGGCCATCACCCCGAAAACTCGAGTGGTTATCATCAATTCCCCGAGCAATCCGAGTGGGATTGCCTATTCGCCGGACGAACTTCGAGCCTTGGCGGATGTCATCGTCAGACACCCGCAGGTGATTGTTTTTTCCGACGAAATTTATGAAAAACTTCTTTATGACGGATTGAAGTTTGTCAGTTTTGCGACCCTGCACCCCGATCTTTTTCCAAGAACACTCACTTTCAACTGTCATTCCAAAAGCTTTGCCATGACAGGTTGGCGGATCGGGTACATCGGGGGACCGAAAGAGGTCATCGATGCGATCAACAAACTTCAAAGTCAGATGACTTCCCACATCACCAGTTTTATTCAGCTTCCTGCAGCATTGGCATTGTCCGACCCGCGCGGCGCCGAAGCCATCGAGTCGATGAGACAACAGTTTGAAAAACGGGGTCATCATATGTGGCAAAGGCTTTGTGCGCTTCCCAACATCCGATGCGTTCGACCTCAGGGCGCGTTTTACTGCTTCCCGAACGTCTCTGCCTATTTCGGAAAATCGATCCAGGGTCATACGATCACCGACGCTATCAGTTTTGCGTCGGCCCTTTTGGAAACGGATCATGTGGCCGTCGTTCCCGGAAATGATTCGGGGTTTGATACACACGTGCGACTCAGTTTTGCCACCAGTCTCGAACAGATCGACAAAGGAATTGATCGTCTGGCTGCCTTTCTGAACAAACTTCAGTAGGACGGACCGGGACTAAAAGACCCCCGAAGCCCTTGTTTCTCTATAAACCCCTGTTGGTGCGCGTTTGTCGTGCATCGGCGCAGCACACTTGCAAAAATCCAAGAGAAACGACCAGAAGTTTTCATTTTTTCCTTTTCGATGTGCTGCGCGACTGAAAACTCCCCCCCTTTCGGACACCTGTCTTGCGTATAATTTAGCATAAGTGAGGTAAAATCATGAGTCTAAGACGCGTTTGCGGGTTGCTGTTGGTCCTGTCAGTAGCAGGGTGTGAAGTCGAATCGTCAGCCTCGAACACACCTGCTTCCACACAGCCGACGACTCAATCGACCTCTAAAACTCGAAACGAATGGAAACAGGAGCTTCCTTCGTGCACGTATGAAGTCATGTTTGAGGGAAAAACCGAACGTCCGTTCAAGAACGCTTATTATAACGAGAAACGAAAAGGTATTTACGTTTCGGCTGCGACCGGAAAACCCCTTTTCAGCAGTCACGACAAATACGACAGCGGAACGGGCTGGCCGAGCTTTGTACGCCCGATTGACGAATCGGCAGTTATCATCCGACCTGATCCCGACGGGAGCGGCCGCATGGAAGTCATCGATGCTAGCAGTGGAGGTCACCTCGGGCACGTGTTCGACGACGGACCCGAACCCACCGGAAAACGATTCTGTATCAACTCAGTAGCATTAAAGTTCATTCCGGACGAACCGTAGACTGAATAAGCCCGATGTCCTTTTAAGGGTTTTGATCAAGGCACGATCAGCGCATCTGGAAAACTCGACTGAAGCCTTGCTTTGATGTAACCGGCTTGTCCCCAGGTGGGATAAGGACCGGATAAAACGACCGTTTTTCCATCGGCGAGAGTTCGGACCGAGACAGGATATCCTTGTCGTTGGAGCATATTCGCTGCAGTCTGGGCGTAGGACGGGTTAGAAAAAGTCGCTACCTGGACATTAAAGGCGCGGGTACCGATCCGGGCTGTTGACCGTTGGGCCGGTTCGGTATTGGGGTGATATTCCCGGACCAGTGCAAAGGTTTTATCCGCTTCTTCGAACCGTCCCAACCTTTGCTGAGCGACGGCAGCACGATACAGCGTCCAAGCTTTGGTTTGTGGATCTTCAAGCCCGGCATAAGCGGCAATTCCCTGCTCGGCAGCAGTGGCATAGTCTTCTTGCCAATAGGCTACGTCAGCAAGACTAGCCCGGATCAAGGCATCCAATACACGGTCTGCCGTCTGAGATTTGAGGGCTTCGATATAAGCAATCCGTGCCTGCTGAAGATTTTTCCGTGCTTCAGAAAGACTTGAGACGGTCCGATCTTCCAATGCCCGTCCCTTGAGGTAATACGCCTCTGCCACCTGTGGGCCGTTGGGTTGACGGGCGATATACGTCTGAGCGGCGGACTCGGCAGCCTGATAATTTCTCACGGCCAGCGCGGTTCGAGCCTGATCCAGTTCGCCCGACCGTGGATTCGTCGCACAACCCCACAATCCATTACAAATTAAGACCAAAATAAGAATCGCAATTTTGTTTCGCATCCGTGCCTCATAACTTAAAATCCGGCAATACACGCGAACGAGCCGGATAAGACCTATGCTTCTTAAACCCTTATTTGATAATGCTACAAATTACCCGAACGAAATCGCTATTGTCGATGATCTGGGAGAATACACCTTCCAACGTCTCATGCAAACCGCCTATGCTTTGGGCGGAATTTTAAAAGAGAAAACCGATCGACCAACGGTTGGGATTCTGCTACCATCCGGAGCGGGATTTGTCGCAGGGTTTTACGGTTCGTTGTTGGCGGGGAAAGTCCCGGTCCCGATTAATTTTCTCCTCGGACCCCGGGAAATCGGACACATCATTCAGGATGCGGGATTTGATACGATCCTGACGATTTCACTTCTGGGAGACCGGATCAAAGACATCCCCTGCCAAAAAATCGATCTAATGGAGTTTGCCAAAACACCGCCGGGACCTTTTGCTCAATATTCCCCTCCGGAATATCAACCTGATGACCTAGCTACGATCCTTTATACCTCCGGTACTTCCGGACTTCCCAAAGGCGTTTGTCTAACCCACGGCAATCTTCATCACGACGTTCATGCCTGCATCCAACACGCCCGACTAACCGAAAAGCATCGGTTTCTCGGGATCGTTCCCCTGTTTCATTCCACCGGAATGCTCGCGACCTTTATCGCCCCGATGACCCTAGCAGCCAAAGTGGTCTATACAGCTCGTTTCAGTCCGGTCATCACGATACAAAAAATCCGCGAACACTCGATTTCGGTCATGGCAGGGGTTCCGAGCATGTATGCGGCCCTTCTGCGCCTCAAAGAGGCTGGTCCGGAAGACTTCTCGTCCATGTTCGCCCCGATTTCAGGAGGCGAACCGCTTCCGGCTAAGGTCCGCGAAGCCTTCGAACAGCGGTTTGGTACTCGGTTGATTGAAGGTTACGGACTGACCGAAACCATCGGACCGGTGGCCTTCAATACCCCGCATGAATATCGCGCCGGTTCGGTCGGGAAACCGATCCCCGGTGCCGAAATACGCATTGTCGACGACAACGACCACCCACTCCCCCTCGGTCAGACCGGTGAAGTGCTGATCCGAGGTCCTATGGTCTTCAAATCGTATCAAAACCTCCCTCACGAAACTGTAAACGCCAAAACAGCCGACGGGTTTTTCAGATCGGGCGACCTCGGACGTCTCGATGACGACGGTTTTTTGTACATCACCGGACGTAAAAAGGACCTGATCATCGTCTCCGGAGAAAAAGTTTATCCACGAGAAATTGAAGAACTCCTCAGCCTACATCCCGATATCTCGGAGGTAGCGGTGATCGGACGCCCTGACCAAAGCCGAGGTGAAGCCGTCGTGGCGTTTGTCGTACCTAAAGAAGGTCATTCCGTAACCACACAAAGCGTTCGCGCCTTCCTCCGTGAACAGGGAGTAGTCAACTGGAAACAACCTAAAGAAGTCTTCCAAGTTTCCGACCTTCCCCGCTCCCCGACCGGCAAAGTCCTCAAACGGGAATTACAACACCGACTCGGACCCACATGAGCTTGGATCAGTCGATTTATAAAAGCTTTTTAATCCTCAATTTATAAAATCTGATTGCGTTGATTCACCACCCGAATGCTGTAGCAATAGGACTGCTGTTGTCCCGGAGCAATTACACGTAACCACCCGCGAGAACGGTCTTTATCACGACCTTCCACTCCGGCGGTCATGGGTTCCCAAGCCGCGACATATTCGTGTTTTCCCCAATGCATCCATTGACCTAATCTTGGAAATTGCTCTGCCACGTATGTCAGTACGATACCCCATCCCCGTTTTGCGTTCCATAAACCACATCGAACCTGCCCGTCTGGTTCGGATTGGGCTTGGACATACCGAAACACGTGTTCGTCGCCAGCCTGTTCATCCGAAGGTGCTGGGAAAAATCGGCCATCGTCCAAGTTTTTGAAATAAGCCTGTGAGGACGGATCCTGTCGTGGAGTATGCCCTTGGATTCTACACACAAACTCTGTCCCTTCATCCAATAACGGGTATCCGAAGTTCACATGCAACAGCCACGCATGTTCGACAGGATGATTTCCGACGTTGGTAAAAACATCTTCGACCTCGATGACTGGTTCGCCCAGACGCGACCGTATCACCCTTCGAAGTTCAAGATTCGGTCCGTAAAAAGCACCATACCGGATTATTCCGGTGATGGACATTTCGTATTGACGGGCTCGGGGGTTGGGTTGGATGATCGATTCGATCTCGGCGGGGGTATTGGAATGTTCGCCGTGCAGAGGCCAGGCGACCCCTGCATCTTGGGCAGGGGCGCCGGTGTTGAACGGACCACAGCTGGTCAACAGCCCACCCGGAAAGCTTTTCAACCAGTCCAATCCTTGATCGTAGGCTTTGCTGCCGCGTGTGGGTCCTCGGTGCGACAGGAAAGTCAACGACTGCTCGTTCATAAAAGCTTGGTCGATATCAAGTCCCCGATCCACCAGGACCCGGTATCTTAATCCGGCACCGGTATTGACCTCCATAACCCGAGCCCCCCGGGATGATCCGTTGTCGAACAAGTATTGTTGAACTCCTCCCACCTGCGCGGGGTTAATGAACTTATCCGAATTGTGAATCATTGCGTCAGCCTCCTTCAACAGACGGGCTATTTTTGCGTATACTATGTGTTTATGCCAATGTATGAATATATTTGTCGAAAGTGCGGTCACGCATTCGAGAAACTCCAACGTTCGATGACCCGTTCTGAATCAGTTACTTGTCCGGAATGTCAATCGCCTCAAACAGAACGAAAACTAAGTGTGTTTGCGGTCAGTTCCGAAGGATCCGGTCGGTCCGATTCATCAACGATGACAATATGTGGTCGTTGTGGAGGCCCCGGACCGTGTGGAATACGCTAAACAGGATTCATCCGGTGCATTATCGCGTCTTAGTGACACTGCTGGGGTTTTGGATAACAGGATGCTCAGCCGATGGATACCGCGACCAGACCGACCGTCAGGTTCAGGCTTTGATCCGGGAACGTCAGAAAATCGTCACTGGGTACACGCCTGAAATAGACGTCGGATCGACAACCCAACCTGTTATTAACCGAAAGTCCTATGATCCGGTTCCTCTGACACGGTATTCAACCGACCGGCCTGCCCCGATCCAGGTCGTTACCCCGTCTCTGCGTGTAGAACCGCTAGGTCCACCTGTCCCGGATGAATCTCCCCTGCCTACCATCGGGGAGAATGTGTTCGAAGACGCTTATCGACTTCAACGAAATCGTCTGACCTACGGTCCGCCGGCGATTACTGGGGACTCGGTCAAACTCGACCTTTTTGCGGCCATCAATTATGCCGTCCGAAACAGTCGTTCCTACCGGGACCGAATGGAGCAGCTTTATCTGTCTGCTCTGAACGTGACGCTTCAACGTCATCTTTTTTCACCTAGGCCTTTTGTGACAACGGATCTGAGGTACACCGGTTCTCAGGCTGCGTCGGATTACGCGTCCGCGTTTACCGTTACTCAGACCGCGGGAATACGCCAACAACTACCCTACGGGGGCGAAATTGTCGCTCAGGGGCTGGTTTCGTTCATCAACGCCCTGAATGAGAATGTCACCGACGGCGAAACTGCCGAGCTGGCGATCAGAGGTTCGATCCCCTTGTGGCGTAATGCGGGAATGATCAACCTGGAGTCCCTTATTTCCAGCGAGCGTGAGCTGGTCTACGCTACCCGGGATTTTGAATCGTACCGTCGATCTTTCGCGGTCGAAGTTGCTAGTCGATATTTTCGGGTACTGACACGTTACAGTTCGCTTCGAAACCGTTTTACGAACTATCGGAACTTGTTGGCGTTGGTCGAACGGACCGAAGCCTTATTCATGGCCGGGCGTGTCACTGCGTTGGAAGTCCAACGGGCCCAGCAGTCCCTGCTCAGCGCCGAAGATGCTCTGAATGACGCTCAGGTCGCTCTTCAATCGGATCTGGACACGTTTAAAGTTTTCATCGGGATGCCTGTTCAGACCATGCTGGAACTGACACCGATCGACGTGGAAGTTCGATCCGTTGATCTGAACTCCGTCGATCCGGAGGAATTGGCGTTAAAATATCGATTGGAGCTTCAAACCGCTCGTGATCGGGTGGACGATGCGCAGCGGGGGGTCCACAACGCCGCCAATCAGCTCGGTCCGTCCGTGGATCTGACCGGAGGAGCATCGATCTCAAATCCGTCGGGTGATCCCGCTCGTAAGATCGACTCCCGTACACTTGAATATGACGTGGGGCTGAGGGTTGATCTACCGGTCGATCGACTTCCGGAACGTAACGCTTATCGTCAGGCACTAATTGCGTTGGAACGCGCCAAACGCCTGGCGGTCGAAGTTCAGGAAAGTGTTTTGTCCGAAGTCCGGGCAGCTCAACGCGAAATCCGTTCAGCCGAGTATTCGCTTCAGATACAACAGGCCGGGATCGATTTGGCCAGGCAAAGGCTTGATTTTGCCAATGAATCTCTTCTTTTGGGTCGAGTAACCAATTCACGAGAGGTCGTTGAAGCCCAAAGTTCACTTTTAAATGCGCAGGATCGATATGATCAGGCCAAAGCCGATCTACAGATCCAGTTACTTCGATATCTTCGAGACACCGGCACGCTGCGCGTCGATCCTCAAGCAGGAATTCTGGGCTTGGTGATGCTCCGAAAACCCCTGGACCGCGTTTCTGTTGAGGACACGGAGAATCCGTAACCCGTCGGTGTGAAAATTTGGTGCCCTGTGGAGGCTCGGGTAGTCTAGAGAACATGAAGCGTTTTTGGGTTCTCTTGTTTACAGGCGTTTTAGGATTATCCCCGTCGGTCTGGGCTGTGAAAACACAGTACTGGACGCATACGACATTCAACGATTTTTCCGCAGGAGAGTACGAGAATGTGGTGATCAGCAATCAAGGGAACGTTAAACTTTCCCGTGAGCTTCACCCCTTATGGCCGGAACCGCAGGACAGTACGGTCGTGATTACATCACTGATCCGAATGCCCGATCAGTCGGTTGTTTTCGCGACATTTCCCGATTCCCGAGTCATACGACTGCATCAGGGCAAATCTGATACGATCGCACGTTTTGAGGGAAAAACCATCACGGCATTAGCCAGTGACACGACAGGTTCGTTATATGTCGCCGTCACTGATGGACAAGCCGAGCTGTTTCGAATTGATGCGGGCAAAGAACGTCCGGAGTCCGTGTATAAACCGGAGGATATCAACTATATTTGGTCCATCATCGACGACGGTCATCGGATGGTCATCGGTGTGGGCACGCCCGCACGGGTGATCGAATTATCTCCCCAGCCTCGTGTCATAGCGACCCTCGACGGGGACAATGTGCTTTGTCTACTGGTCGACAAAAAAGGGGGTGTATACGCGGGAACCGACCGTAGCGGACTGGTCTACCGGATCCTTGCGGGAACGAGACCGGAACTGGTTTTTGACGCGCCGGAAGACGAAGTGTCGTCCTTGGCATTGGATTCGATGGATCGGCTGCTGGTCGCAACTGCCCAAGCGGGTGAGCACGTTCGTTCTAAAACCGATTCTCCGACCGGTAAACCCGAACAGCCTGCTCGTGAATCGAATTTGCCTTCTGAAACTCCGAGCAACCCGAAACTTCCCGATCACTCAAGTGATATCATTCCTGAAACACCTGCCGATCTGCCGGCCCCACCAGTAACGACGCAGCCTTCAGAGGCGTCCACTCCCGACGGATCCCGAAAAAGTACTTCCGGACCTATCCAGCCCGGACGAAATACCTCGTCCGGAGAAAACTCAGGAAATGCACTCTATCGTATTTCCGAAACCGGATTGGCCACAGAATTGTTTCGCGACGCACTGGTCATCTACGATCTAGTCGTTGACGGGGACTGGATTTACCTAGCCACTGGTGAATCCGGAAATTTGTATGCAATTCACCCCACCACCGAAGAGCAAACGGTGGTCGTTCACACCAATGCCGCTCAGATTTCCAGGATCGCCAAGACCGATGACGGGACCCTTTACCTGGCCACTAGCAACATGGGAGGTGTGTACTCCCTTAACCAGGATATCGCTCGTAAGGGGTTTTATACCAGTCCGGTTCTAGACGCAGGTCTGATGAGTCGTTTCGGAAAAATGCAGCTACGCGGGAGGCTTCCCGAAGGAACCCAACTGTGGATCAGCACGCGGTCGGGCAATACTGAAGATGCGGAATCCGCCACCTGGTCCGACTGGTCCGAGCCTCAGGAAGCCAAAGAGTTTCTGGACATCCGTTCTCCTTCAGCACGGTATTTGCAGTACAAACTGGAGTTTAGATCCGAAGGCCAGTCTGTTCCGACACTTGAAGAAATCCGCTTGGCGTATCAAAAACCCAATATTGCACCGCGAATCGACTCTGTGACGGTGGAAAATGATCCCAATCAGCCTAAATCCAAGACAATTACGTGGTCAGCCACTGATCCGAACGAGGATAAGCTGACATACACCGTATTCGTGCGAGCCATCGGACGAGGAGGATGGGTGGAACTGGCCAAGGACTTGGAAAATCCCACTTATACCTGGTCGGCCAGGGATGCTGCTGACGGACGATATGAAATCAAAGTGGTTGCGTCGGACGCGTTGGATAATGAACCCGGACAAGGACACACCGCAAGCCGAATCTCAGAAACGGTCGCCATCGATAACACGGCCCCAGTCATTGGAGATGTGACAATCAACGGAACAACTGTGACCTTCCGAGTGGTAGACCGAAACGGACTTATCACGAGTCTGGATTATGCGATAAATTCCGTCCAGCACTGGCAGCGCAAGCTTCCGGATGATAATATTTCGGATTCCCCGGAAGAGCGATACACGCTGGATCTGGGCCCGTTACCCCCAGGTCAGCATACGCTTACCCTCCGGGCAACGGACAACGAGGGAAACACGGCGTTCGAAACAATTGCCGTAAGTGTTTCCAAATAAAATACTTATATTATTCGGGTCGGTTGACGGTCCGGTTCGTTTTGTGTGAGGAAGTCATGCATTATCCCCATCGTATCAGTAAGGTTAAACGGGCTCGTAAGATCGGTTTTCGTGCACGCATGAAAACCAAAAACGGACGCAAGATGATTAACAATAAACGTCGGGCAGGACGTAAAGTGCAAGTAGTTTGAATTTTTTTTACAAAGTTGAATGATCCTATGGACAAGTCAACTCTTATTGCTGGCTTGGAGTTTGCGCGGTCTCGTCTGTTAGCCACTCTTGATGACATCGAAAAATCGGGACAGGTTCCGGACAAGGTTCTGTCATGGCGACCGGCCCCGGGACGGGCTCATATTGGTTGGCAAGCGATGCATTGTGCTGCCACCCATGACCGATATCTCAATGTCCGAATCAAAGGGGGACAACCTGTCGATCCTGAACTGGTTGAGAACTTTGCCGGCGGGTCAACCCCCAGCGACCAGCGAGTCCCTTCCTTGATCCAAATTCGTTCCGCTCTGGACAAACATTACACTGCCTTAAAATCATTCCTTCAGAACGCTTCGCAGGAAGAATTGGATAAGGTTCAGGATTTTGGTGGCGTCAAACGTTCTTTGGCCGAGTCGATCATCCTTTTGACCTGGCACGAAGCCCATCATCAGGGACAAATCCATTTGACTTGGAATTGCTATAAAGCCGCCCATGGCTTGATCTGATCGAATGGACTTTATTCTCGAATGATGGCCGGTTCGACCCAGACAATCCGGTCCTGTACGTCGTAACCCTGACCATAATCGACTTCGAGCGTCAGTGTTTTGCCATGGGTTACATCCACGTCAACAACGGGTGACAGATCGCCGGCTTTGAACCCTTTGTTTTCATGGACCACTTTACCGTCCAGATAGATACGAACATCCACGTTCGCATAGCTCAGAGACGGCTCGATCCAGTACCGTGATCGAAACTTTCGATCCCCGACCTGAATCGGAAATGTCATACGGGTATGGCTGTGCATTCCGATGCCCCTCAGGAC
>BPJO01000009.1 GCA_026004655.1 Phycisphaerae bacterium | reverse complement strand
CTGTTGCATTCGCCCTCTCCAGGCGTCGTCGAAGTCATGGAGGCGCCCATTCCAACGATTGGGGCGGGAGAGGCGCTGGTGCGCATGCGCTGCTGCGGCGTCTGCGGCACCGACCTGATGAAAGTGTATTCGCCTGGGACGCCCAGGCCGATCCATCTGGGGCATGAGGTGGTCGGCGTGGTGGAGGCGGTGGGCGATGGCGTCGCCCTGCAGCCGGGGACGCGCGTCGCCCTGGCGCACCACGCGCCGGATTTCGCCTCGCATTACACGCGCCGCGGCAGCGGCCCGATGGACCCGCTCTTCAAACGCACCAACATCGATCCCGGCGGCTTCGCCGAGTGCATCCGCGCCTCGGCGCTGCACGTGCAACACACGCTGCTTGCGCTGCCAGAGGAAATGCCCGACCTGCGCGCCGTCTTCATGGAGCCGCTGGCCTGCTGCCTGCGGGCGCTCGACCGCGTTTCGCTGCTCGAAGGCGACGCCGCTTTGATCGTCGGCGTCGGCGCCGTGGGGCTGCTCTTTGCGCCGTTGCTGGCCGACCGCAGCGTGACGACCTTCGCCGTGGACGTACCCCTAAATACTGACGGACTCCGGTCTGACCGAAAGGTTCGGCAGGCAAAGGTGGAGAAGTTGAGTTCGTTGTATCCGCAGCCACGTATAGAATGATAGGTTCGACCGGGAAACTTCGGTCCGGACAACCTGCTTTACACGTAAGCGGTTTTGGGTGGAGGCATTTCTTCGGGCAATTCCAAGGTCCCGACCAGGTCTTTCAGTCGATCCATACCGATTTTCTGTAGGTATTCGTCCAAACCCTCGCAGATCTTATTCGGAGTCGAAGGATCGACGAACAACGCAGTTCCCACCGCAACCGCAGACGCCCCAGCCAGAATAAACTCCACCGCATCCTGCCAAAACTGGATCCCCCCCATTCCAATAATCGGTGTCCCTGTGGAACGAGCGATTCCACGATAGACTCGGCTGACCAGGTGCACGGCAATGGGCTTGATCGCCGGTCCGGACAACCCCCCGGTCACGTTCGCCAGACGGGGGTTTGCGCTTCCAGATATCCACACTCATCGCGGTAAACGTGTTCACCAACGAAAGAATGTCGGCCCCCACCTTCGATCGCGGCTCGTGCCGTTGCAACAATATCCTCGACATTTGGCGAAAGTTTGACGATCAGCGGTTTGCGGGGCAGAACCTGCTTGACCTGTCGGGTCAGATCCTTTTAAACGAACCGGATCGGTTCCAAACGTCAAACCGTCTGAGACATTCGGACACGATACATTGAGTTCTACCCCCGCAATCGCATTCAGATCGTTCATGGCTGAGCAGGTTTCGACATAGTCGTCGTAACTGTGCCCGGCCACGTTCACGATCACCGGACAGGGGCATCTGTTGGATCAGAGGCATTTTCTCTGCCAGAAAACGTTTCAATCCGACGTTGGCTAGCCCGATCGCATTCATCATACCCGAACGGGTCTCCACAATTCGCGTCGGTGGGTTTCCGGGCCTTTCTTCACGCGTAATCGACTTGGTTACAAACGCACCGACCTGTGAAAGATTCATGAAATCCGCGTACTCCGTCGCGTACCCACATGTCCCCGAACAGGTCATGGTCGGATTCGACAGCTTCAGACCAGGACAGTTGAATAGAAAGATCAGGCATTCATCCGTTTGTATGCGCTAAACCCCCCGATTCACAAGAGGCACCGTGTTTTATACCGCAAATGACGAACCGGATCCGTCCCCGTTTCCTCCAACCGGAACGACCCGTCGTACCCGGAAATTTATTTAAGTCATTTTAAAAAATAAACTTATATCATTCATATTGCTTGTATTTGTTTCCTGACCAGACCTCAAATCTCGCCGGGTATCATTCGGACCGTGTCCTGATCGTATTCGGTTATTTTTTAAAAACGCCGGTCTAAAAGCCGGTATTGAATGGCCTCAGCGATGTGATGCTCTTCCACGGAAGGGCTCTGGTCTAGGTCCGCGATCGTCCGGGCGACTCGTCGGACTTTGTCGTACGCCCGGGCGCTGAGTCCTAGCTCTTCCATGGCTTGTTTCATCAACAGAAGACTGTTTTCGTTCAGTTCGCAGTGTTTTTGCAGGTCCCGGCTGTTCATGCGTGAATTGGGTCTGACTGCTGGAAAATCGTTGATTCTGAATTGCTCTTGCCCGTTCAACCTGCTTGCGCATCGTAGCCGAGTCGGTACCCCGGTGTTTTGTGGTCAGTTCCCGGTAAGGAACCGCAGGGACCCTCGACATGGATATCAATTCGGTCCAACAACGGTCCGGAGAGCTTGGACAGGTATTTTTGCCTAGCCCGCGGGTCATCCGAAGCGTGTCCGGAAGGCGTGGGGTTCATTGCGGTCACTAGCATGAAACTGGCCGGGAAACGGATCGACCCGTGGACGCGCGAAGACCGTGACTTCGCCGCTTTCTAGAGGTTGACGGAGCATTTCCAAGACGTACCTTTGAAACTCAGGTAGTTCTGTCCAGAAACAGGATTCCGTTGTGGGCCAGCGACACTTCCCCCGGTTTAGGAACCGACCCTCCTCCGATCAACGCCTGCGCAGTCGCTGAATGATGAGGCGTCCGGACCGGACGCTTGTCCATCAGCGAAACTGTCGTCGGGCAACAGACCCATGGCCGAGTAAATGCGGGTCGTCTCCAACGATTCTGAACGACTCAAAGGGGGTAAAATATCGGCTAATCGCATCGCGAGCATCGTTTTGCCTGTCCCGGGAGGACCGATCATCAAAACGTTATGGGCCCCCGCAGCCGCGATGGTCAATGCCCCGTTTGACCCGCTTCCTGTCCTTTCACGTCCGCAAAATCCAACACCGGATCGAGTTGAGATTGAGCATAAGGATGACCGTCCAACTCATATGGGCTCAAGATTTAACGTGTCATTCAAAAAAGCGACACATTGGCTCAGGTTGGTGACGGGAACGACCTCCACCCCCTCGACGACGGCTGCTTCACGGGCATTCTCGTAGGGAATAATCACCCCGCGATACTTTTTATCCCTCGCGAGCATGGCCATCGAAAGCCCCCCCTTCACCTTTCGAACACGTCCGTCCAGCGCCAATTCTCCCGCGATCAGATAATTCTTGTGTTTTTCGGTGGTGATGCCCCCGGTTGCTCGCAAAAGACCGATCGCGATCGGCAAATCCAGGGCAGGACCTTCTTTTCTTGATGTCCCCGTCCCCCGGCGCTAGATTAATCAGGATGCCGTGAGCCGCGAACATGAATCCACCGTGCAGAATCGAACGTCTGACTCGTTCGATCGACTCTTTCACTGCGGCCTGGGGCAAACCCACAATTGTCGTCTTGGACAAACCCTGCCTGGTCACATCGCATTCGATTTCGCACAACACCGGATCGATGCCTATCAACACGAACGAATGAAATTCGAGCCAGCATTCTGGGAGTTTAAGCGTCGAAAACGATTTATGCCATTTTTTCGGTTTCTGACACCGACTCAGAATCTTTTGACGACATTTTCCCCTTTTTTGCCCACGAAAACTTTCGACCTGCACTTCCCGGACGGGGTGGAACGTCCGAATGAGTTATCCGTGTCACGGGCATTGCGGTGCCCGTGACCGAGGCGATTTCGTGTTGAAGCTTTAAACGCAACCGGGTGAATCAACTCTTCCACTTCGGATACCAGCTTTTTTTCAAGGTAGCTGGACATAGCCTCGGCGTGTTGTTCCATCTGTCGGACCCGTTCCGAAAGAACACGATCGGCATCCCGCAACTGCTGGTCCATACGGGGGTAGATGGATTCTAACTGACTCACGAGCTGCTCTTGGCTGGATCGTATCCTTTCTTCCATCCGGACCAGGAACTGGTCCGCGCGTCGACTCATGACCGATTCGATCTGAGTTAATGCTTCTTCAGCCCTTCGACGCATAGAATCCAGACGTTGTGCCAGACGTTCCTCCAGACAGAGGGTGATTTCCTGCATACTTGAACCGATCTGCTGGACACGATTTTGAAGAGACTTTTCGTGAGCCCTGGCGAGGTCTTGAATCTGTTGACCGGCAGCTTCCTGAGCGATGGTCAATTGATTGAGGATCGGATCGATTTGCAGTTGTGCTTCGGTTCGCAGCAGATCGACCTGATCCATTAGTTTCTGACGAACGGACTCAATGACACGGTCGGCTTCGATCCGAAATCCTTCTGCGACCCGATCGAGGGTCTGCTGATGACCTGAATTATCGGCAACATCCGCGGGAGTTGCGTACATGGAAGCCAGACTCGATTTAGCTGCTTGAACGACCGCACGCAGTTCATCGATCATCTGCTGGCGAATCGGTGCAGAAAAAGCATCGATGTCTTGTTTGGCTTGTTCGATCGCTGATTCGAGTTCGTGGGTTATCCGTGACGAGGATTCAGGAACCATCTCGGACTTTTCCGATAAGGAACGGATTTCTTCAGCCCGTTGGTCGGCTTGATGAACGAGCTTTTTAAGGTCGTTTAAGACCGGATATGCGTTGGTGACCTGGTTGCGCAATACTTCGAGGAGGTGTTTAAGATTCGTCTCAGCCTTTTGGATCAGCTCCAGTCGCTGGTCGAGCCTGGCATCGAGCTGGCGTAGTTCTGCAAGATGAGTCAGATAGGGATGGGACATGATCTTCCGTGATAACCGATTGAACCAGGCAACCCATTGCCTTTGTGCGTTTATCGGTCAACCGTCGCAGAACAATTCAACAAAACTGCCGGCCCGGATCCTCAGACCCGGGCCGGTTAGGGAATCGATGGAAAAATCGAAAACGAGTTATTTCGTATAATATTTGGGGAGGGGTTTTCCGAGTTTTTCCCAGTGCTTGATGACGGCCTCAGCTTTTCCGGCACTATTGAGACAGGAAGGACCGACTTTGCGCTTGACCATGCTGATGATGGCTTCTCGACCTGGACCGAGGTAATTCCGGGGATCAAACTCGGCCGGTTTGGTGGCAAAGACCTCACGGATCTTAGCCGTCAAAGCCAATCGCAAGTCCGTGTCAATATTGACTTTACAAACACCATAGTGCTTGGCGGCGTAATTGATCTGTTCTTCGGGCACGCCTTTGGCGTTGGGCATGGCTCCGCCGTACTTGTTGACCAAGTCAATAAACTCTTGAGGCACGCTTGAAGAACCGTGCATCACCAGAGGAAGTCCGGGACAGGTTTTCATGATTTGTTCGATCCGGTTGAAAGCGAGCTTGGCTTCGTGTTTGAACTTATAAGCCCCGTGACTCGTCCCGATCGCTACCGCCAGACTGTCTATACCGGTCCGTTTCCAGAAATCCGCAGCCTGATCAGGATCGGTCAGGAACTTCTCGATATTTTTCTCGTAGTCCTCGGCTGACAAACCCACCACGTCTTCCTCGATCCCTCCCAGCATTCCCAGTTCGGCTTCGACAGTCACACCATGGGCATGAGCCAGATCCGTTGCCTTTTTGGTCAATTCGACGTTGTGTTCGTAATCGTGATGGCTGCCGTCAATCATCACACTGGTAAACCCGTCATTGATACAGGTCTGAACCAGATCGACCGTATCACCGTGATCAAGATGAATCGCGATCGGTAACTCGGGATGTTCTTCAACCGCAGCCGCGATGATGTGACGCAAGTACCGATAGTTTGCATACTTACGAGCACCCTTGGAGACCTGGAGGATCAACGGGCTTTGCTCGGCAGCACAAGCCTCAATAATCCCCTGGGTGATTTCCATGTTATTGACATTAAAAGCACCGATCGCGAACCCGCCACTATAGGCGAGATCAAACATCGGTTTGGTGGTCATCAGAGGCATACCGGGGTCCTTTCCAATGCGGTCGTCTTCAATAAAAATCTTACGTTCCCACAACCCAAAAGTGTATGGATTTTCTTCTTCGAATCAAAGACCCCCTACCACTTGCTGCGCTATTTGTCGCACCACCGCAGGGTCTTGGACACCCTGACAGCGTTATGTCATCGGATCGTTTTCGACTCGAACTCCTCTTACCTTTTCCAACAGGCGCTGACGTGATCTTTCAAAATCGTCATCCGACAGGACCGCTGCGGGCGACCCGATCGGGATCTTTATCTCCAGAGGCACCCAAGATTTGCACCCCGCGTAATGAGGCAAGTTGGCAACCCTCACCGGATCGGTCAGTCGATACCCTCTGACCAGCAGCAGGTACAACGGGTTGTGAGGCTTGTAGTTAAATCGCATGTCAATCAGTGGGGGCAGATAAATATGCGTATCGTCGATTACGTCCATTTGAGCGCGGGTACGAATTCGAACAATGTCCGTCACCCGGACAAACGACCGGATTTCGATTTCATTCGGCTCCTGATCTCGGCGCTGAAACAAATGTCGGTCCGCTTCCTTCACCCATTTCGGATTCTGATGCAACCAGGTCGGAAAAAGTAAAAACTCACGGTATTCGACCTCGAACCGGCCTTCAGTTTCATGGATTCCCCCTTTGCGCAACAACAGGATCTGTCGACCTGTCTCGATTGCCCGACAGACGCCCTGCCATTCTTTTAACGCCACATCCAGCCACTTATCCCGATCGTGTTGCATGTTATGGAAAGTATATGAAAAACGACCCTCGGCTTCATCAGCAGAGGGTCGTTTCGTTAGCGAGGGCGACGGGGCTCGAACCCGCAACCACCGGATCGACAGTCCGGTACTCTAACCAATTGAGCTACGCCCCCGTCTCACATTTGAGCAATGCAAATTACATCGAACCCTGTATCGTGTCAAGCTCGGTCACGCACGGATCCCTGGTATTGCTATCGCCTCTCTCTGACGATAAATTACGCGTCTCGCCGAAGTAGCTCAATGGCAGAGCACCGCTTTCGTAAAGCGGGGGTTATGGGTTCAACTCCCATCTTCGGCTTTCAACAATTTTTTCCGCACCCAATAGTAGATCTCCTCCAGCCGTACATCCTTATACCACATAAGAATCGTTTAAACTCGTGAACTCAGCCCTGAGATTCGACTATTGAGCGGCAAAAACCTTCTGATGATGAGCCATCTCAGAACAACGCGTTGATAAGACGCTTCAAAACCAGAACCACCCGGGAAAACGCCCGTGCAGCGGGGGTATATATAAAATTATAACGAAGAAAAGGGGAATGGGCCCGACAAGATTCGAACTTGTGACCTCGTCCTTATCAGGGACGCGCTCTAACCAACTGAGCTACGAGCCCGTATTCGAGCAACTTACTATATCGGCTTGCGATTCTCTGTCAAACCGTGCAACGTACTTATCATGATCCACCATCAAGGCATGGCTCATTTTAAAACCCCGTTCTTTCCGAGATTTCCAGGTCATTTTTAGAGTAAGCCGAACGACCAGAACATGACCAATCGGTCGATCGACTCTCTTCGATAAATCCATCAACCGATGCCGTATGAGATATTCCGATCGGACCTCTCTTTCATACCATAACGATAATGATGTATGATCGATTACATCGAATATGAGTTATCGACACGTATTGCCTCTGATGACCCTGGTTGTCATGTTGGGTTGTACTTCAAGGGAGTCTTTGCGGAACCTTCCGGAAGACAACCGGAAACCCCTGTTATTTCAACTTCAAGAACAGGATACTTCTCTTGAGGGTCAGCGTGTTCGCACGCTTTTAGACTTCGAGCACGAGTCGGATCTCGTTTTTACCGAATCTGAAGGTCCGATCTCTTTAAGTTCGCTGGCTCAAACCGGACAGTTTTCGCTGCAATTTTCTCATTCTGTTGTCACTTTTCGTATTCATTCGGTTTTGTTCTCCACCGCTTTTCCTGGGGAATGGACACTTTTGGGTGCTTACGCACGTCCACAGATCGATACCAGTGTTCAGACAGAACTGCTCGACGGTGAAACCGTTTTGGCACAGAGTCGCAAAACTATTCCCGCAGGACGATGGACCTTTGTAGGGATTGATCTGACCCGTCGTCTTGCCGAGATCCAGTCGAGCAAGGACAAACAGTTTCAGTTTCGGGTGATCTTTGACGCTTCAGGGGGGCTTGCGACCACGTTGATTGACAATGTTGTTTTGATCAATAACACAAGAACCCTTTTGGATACTCGTTCCAATCCGATCATGGGTTGGGTGATCCGCCAGCAGGGCTATACCACGCAAATTGAAGCACCGGGACGGTTCAATATCAAAGCACTCACCCCGGCTGCGATTGATTCGGGATGGGTCGTATCGGAATACAATTCCACACGGATCATTCTTCGTAGTGCCAAACCGGTACGAACGTGGGTTTTATACTCGGATGGACGGGTCATTCAGGACGGTCAGATCCGCATCCATGGTTCTCTGGAGACCGACGTAGCCGCTGCCCATCAGACCCCCGCAATCGTTCAACCCGATGAAACCACGGTCATGCTGCGGGTGCATACCCCGGGGGATTCGGATAATGATGGATATAATGAAGTGTTAGGGGCATACCAGCTCTCGGCCAAGGGAGCTCGCATTCAATTCACGCTTCGACCCCGGACGACGTCCTGCGTCGCTCCTTTTTTTGAAATCAGTGATCTACCCCCCGGTGTGGTGACAACCACGGTCGAAGGACGTCTGATCGACTCGGCCGAACGACTCAGCGACGGACGAGTGCTTTTGCGTCTTCCGCTTCGGGTCGATCGACCCATGACGGTAACGGTTCGATCCCGCCCCACGCCCTAAAGTCTTTTCAAGAAAGACTTTGCATCTTTCTTTATGGGACGATCTGTCCGGTCAATTTTTGACCAACTTCCTGTTTTTATGCGCGCACTACTTAACTCGATTAGAAAGGGAGTCGAAACAAGACAAGGACTTATATATCGCTGTCGATGTCAGAATCGTTACACAACTTCCACCCCGAACCGGACAATGTCTCGGCCTTGGATCGCGTGTATCGACGCAAACGATGGTACCGTCGTCTATCCCAAAGGCTGGGTTTGCAAGCCAAAATCGTCATCACTTTTTTGTGCATGATCACACTGACTTTGGGGGGGTTTGCGATTCTTTCGCTGAAAGATACCCAGGACCGGATGTCCGGTGAACTCAAAGCCCAGGTTCGTCAAGTTTCCCTGACACTGGCGGCTTTGGGATCGGATCCATTGATATCCGGAGAACTTCAGCAACTTTCGAACGTGGCAGCAGAACTGATCCGGTCCAGCGGCAAGATCACGGAAGTCGTCTTTTACGACATATCCGGCACACCGATCGCTTGGTGTACACGGAATCTAAATCCCCCCAAACCGTTCAATCCCCGAAACACCACTTCGTTGGGACAAGTCCTTTGGATGAAAAAGGACTCGTTGGATGTTATCAGTACAGCCAGTCCCGTATTCTCTGTCTTTGACCAGAAGATTGTTGGATTCGTGCAAGTGGATATTTCTGCAGAGCAACTGGATCAGCAGTCTCGTAGCATCGCATTGACAGCCGTCAAATGGGGGGTCGTACTGGTCATCACCTCGATCCCTGTTGCCTGGCTTTTGGTACGACGGATTTTTCTGCCGATTCGTCAACTGGTTCATGCCACCGGGCGCATCGCCGCTGGCGACCTAAATGCCCGCGTCGAAACGGACCGTCCGGACATAATTGGTGAACTGGCGAAAAAGTTCAATGACATGACTAGAACGGTTCGTCAACAACAACAGGCACTCAAAAAGGCCAACCAGGAACTGGCAGACGCAAACCGTGATCTGGAGTCACGAATCGAACAACGTACTGCTCAGTTGGAAGCTGCCAACAAGCGGCTCATGGCTGAAATCGCCGAGAAAGAAGATTTTCTGCGTGCGGTCTCCCATGACCTCAATGCCCCACTCCGAAACATCAGTGGAATGGTAACCATGCTGCTGATGAAGAGAAGAGATCAACTGGATGAGGATTCGATTCACCGACTCGAACGGATCAAAAAGAATGTGGAAATCGAAACCGATCTGATCAATGAACTGCTCGAACTGTCGCGGATCAAAACCCGACGACAAGCCATGGAGACGGTGAACCTCGAAGAAATGATGTGGGACCTGCGAGGCCTATTCGAAAATGACCTGAAAACACGTCAGATCCATTTGATTCTGGACACGGCGCTACCTGCGTTGCATTGCGAGCGTGCCCGCATTCGACAGGTGTTCCAGAATCTGATCGACAACGCCATCAAGTACATGGGAGAAGGAGAAGTTCGCGAAATACACATCGGTTGCCAGATCCGTCTGAGTGAAGCGGAGTTTTACGTCCGGGACACCGGACTGGGGATCGATGCGGACGATCTTGGAAAGGTGTTCTTTGTCTTCCGGAGAGGGAAAAATACCGCGTCCCAGAACGTTTCGGGCAAAGGCGTGGGGCTGGCGAGTGTTAAAAGCATTATCGAGACCTATTCGGGAAGGATCTGGGTTGAAAGCGATCCCGGAAAGGGAAGTACCTTCCGATTTACGATCAACGGACAATACGTTCCTGCTACCGGAAAGTCACCGTCGTCTGTGATCTCAACCCAAGACACCCACGGGATGGCTGCTTAGGAGGAAAACGCTTATGTCAGCGAACCGCAATCTTTAGAACAAACGAAGTAATCGGGAGTCAAAGTCATGCTTGAACAGAACAGCAAACCGATTTCAATCCTTCTGGTGGATGATGATCCGGATTGTCGCATGCTGATCCGGGATGCCATCAGTGAATGCAAAGTGACCAATGAAGTGGCCGAAGCCGAAAACGGTCAGCAAGCCGTCGATCTTTTGACCGCCAACCGGGATAACCCGGACCGACTTCCGGGACTGATTTATCTGGACATTGAAATGCCCTATCTGAACGGTCTGGAAACACTGGAAAGGATCAAAAGGGATGCAAAACTTCGTCACATTCCTGTGGTCATAATGAGCGGCGTCAGCGACGAACAACAGATGCGCAAGGCCGCATCCCTGGGCGCAAACAGCTATACGCTCAAACCGGCCAACGCGGAGCAGTTTCTCAAAACCGTTCTGGCCAGCACGAACTATTGGCTAAGCATTCATCAGTATCCCGAGCATCGTCTGCCCCAGGAAGTGTGTCGTCGTTAGAACTGAGAAAGGCGTTCGGGAGTTCGAGTTTTTTTGTCTAATCTTGGTTTGAATTGTAACTCATTGGTCAGGGACTTCATCGTGCAGCCACTGAAACTACTCATGATCGAAGATGATGCGGACCAGCGTGAACTGGTTCGAGAAATTATTGAAGACCATTTCGGAAAGAACACGGTGATCTGTGCAGGCAGCCGGACCGAGGCCTTGCGACACCGGTTATCGGACTTTGATCTGATTCTGATGGATTTCAACCTCCCGGATGCCACGGGCATGGAGCTACTGACGGAAATCACGTCGCACTGCAACAAACCTGTCATCATGGTCACGGGTGAAAACTCCGGAGAGATGGCTGCTGAAGCGATCCGAAAAGGGGCCACCGACTATGTGGTTAAGGTAGGCGATTACATGTTCACCATTCCACTGGTGATCGAAAAGAATCTCACCGTGGCCAAGCTCCGGCTGGAGAACGAGGTTCTTCGCGAAAATCTGGAAAAAGCCTTAGCCGAGGTTCAGGCAACTAATCAACAGTTGGAGGATTCGCTAAAACGCATGGAGCAGATGGCTGCCACCGACCCGTTGACCGGTCTTTACAACCGAAGGCATTACAGCAAGGTACTGGAACAATTGTTTGCCGAATCCCAGAGGTATGGTCATGACCTATCTGCGGTCATGATCGACCTTGACGGATACAAACAACTGAATGACACCTTCGGGCACGCGTTCGGAGATCAGTTGCTGGTCTTAGGTAGCAAGATCATCCAGTCGAATCTGCGTCGTGGAGATGTCGCAGCCCGGTACGGCGGAGACGAGTTTGTCCTTCTGCTTCCTCACGCCAGCGCCGCCGAAGCCGAACGGGTCGTTGAACGAATCCGTCAGGAGTTCAAAACGGTCACCGCACAAATGCTCAAACGCCCTCTAGGGGTGTCGATGTCAATCGGTATTGCTTCCCTTTCAACCTGTCGAAGCGCTTCTGCCGATGAGCTGATGGCCAGTGCCGACACCGCCTTGTATAAAGCCAAAGAAGCAGGACGCGATCGGGTCAGTTGTGCCCAACAAGGCGCACGACTCATGAAAGTACCTGCCTGATTTTGTGTGTAATAAAAATACCCCTGTCGTTATCCGCGACAGGGGTAAACAGGGAGTAATGTGTATTCACAACCTACTTTTGTGCCAGGGCAGACTTGATGACCTCGTCCAGCTTCTTGTTTCCCTCTTCACCGGAAAAACCGACACCCACATGGACGATCGTCCCATCCCTGCCGACGACGATCTGGGTCGGAATGCCCTCAATCCCATAAGCCTTGAGCGTGGTGGTGTGGCTATCGACGGGAACCGTGAAGGTGTAATTGTTTTTCTTCACGAATGACTCTATCCTGGCTTTTTGTTCCCCGGCATTGACCGCCCAGACCACCAATCCTTTTTCGGCCAGTTCCTGATCGGCAGCCAATTTTTGCACATGAGGCAAAGCCGCCACACAAGGTGGACACCAAGTCGCCCAGAAATCGAGGAGCACCACTTTGCCCTTTTGATCCGACAGTTTCACGGTTTTGCCGTCCAGAGTAGTCAACTCAAAATCCGGAGCCACTTTGCCTTTTAAATCTTCAACCCCTGCGCGTGATGAGGCAACTAATACCATCAAAATGACAAAGGCAAATCCCAATCCGTAAATTTTGATATTCCGCATGTTTCCTCTTTTCCGACTAAGGACTTTCGACATTATACGCGAGAAAGTCTATTTTAGTTGTGAAAAATCCGGAACCGTGGATTCGGGTTTGATTCTTCAGACTTGGTGCGATACCCCTATTATTGTTGGAGTGTTGAAATTATGAACATTCTGTTAATCGGATCGGGTGGGAGAGAACACGCGTTGGCTTGGAAACTGTCTCAATCCCCGAAAGTGCAAAAAATTGTGGCTTTGCCGGGTTCACCGGGGATTGGTCAGTACGCCGATTGCAGACCGATCGGGGTGACAGATTTTGACAAAATCGAACGGACGGCCCGGGAGATTCAGGCAGGACTGGTCGTAATAGGTCCGGAAGATCCTCTGGCGCTGGGGTTAACGGATCGTCTACAAAAGGCCGGGTTTCGGGTTTTTGGTCCGAACCAGGCCGCTGCCAGACTCGAAAGCGACAAATGGTTTTCCAAAGATCTGATGCGTCAACAAGCAGTCCCCACTGCCGACGCCAGAATGTTTTCCGATCCCCAGGCTGCGGAGGAATATGTGCGTCATCGGGGTACTCCGATCGTCATCAAAGCCACCGGACTAGCCAAAGGCAAAGGCGTAACCCTCTGTTACCGGGAAAGTGATGCCCTCCAAGCCATCGACCAGACGATGCGACAACGTGTTTTCGGAGATGCAGGCGCCAAGGTGGTCATCGAGGAGTTCCTGACCGGTCCGGAATGCTCCATCTTGGCCTTCATCGACCGGAGGAACATCTATTTAATGGAAACCAGTCAGGACCATAAAACCATCGACGAAGGGGACACCGGTCCGATGACCGGCGGGATGGGGGCTTATTCCCCAACCCCGATCGTAACCCCCCAGATCCTTTCGCAAATTGAGCGTGAAGTCTTTGTTCCCATCCTGGACGGTCTGGTCCGTGACGGGATCGAATACAAAGGGGTTCTGTATGCGGGATTGATGTTGACCGCATCGGGACCCAAAGTACTGGAGTTTAATTGTCGTTTTGGCGATCCTGAAACCCAACCCCTGATGATGCGACTGAAAAGTGATTTGCTCGACGTCATGCTGGCTGTGGTGGAAGGCAAGCTGGACCAGATCACGCTGGAATGGGATCCTCGTCCTGCCATGTGCGTGGTGGCTTCGAGCAAAGGATATCCTGGGAAAAACCGAGTGGGGGACGTGATCACGGGAATCGAACAGGCGGATCAGATGCCGAATGTCAAAGTCTTTCATTCAGGAACGGAACTGAAAGACGGACAACTCGTTACCGCTGGGGGACGCGTGTTGGCTGTGACTGCCTTGGGTGACACCCTGCGTGATGCCCAGCAACGATGTTACCAAGCCATGTCTCTCATCCATTTTGACGGGATGCATTACCGTCGGGATATCGGTCATCGCGCGCTGAAAAACCTGTAACCGGACCGCGTTGGTGTATGAGACTCGAAGAACCGGGGATGATCCGGATATGAACGTCACTCGACTTCAGGATTTATCGGATCCGCTGGTCAAACCGTTTTGTCAGTTGACCCGACCGGATCGACGAGAATCGGACGATTATTTCCTGGCAGAGGGGGAAAAGGTCACCATTCGACTTTTGACCAGTCGATATGCCTGCCCACGGGTATTGTGCGCCGAATCAAGGATCGACCATGTTCGACCCTATCTTCAACCGCAGACGCAGCTGATCGTTGCCCCTCTCAAAATCGTTCAGGATATCGTGGGTTTTGCATTTCATTCAGGGGTCATCGGGTTGGGGTTGCGTCCGGAACCGGTTCGTTGTGTGCCCGACCGGTCGATGCATCAACCTATTGTGGTTTTGCCTGAAATCACCAATCCGGCCAATCTCGGCGCGTTGATCCGGGTTTCGGCTGCGTTCGGAGTTCAGACCATCCTCCTAGGTGAACGCTGCAGAGACCCTTTCACCCGTCAGACCGTCCGTACCTCGATGGGTAGCCTCTTTTCTGTCCAACTTGTCACCTCGACCGATCTTGATAATGAATTGAACCGTCTCCAACACCACCAGATCCCCCTACTGGCCACCGTCCTGGACCCGCAATCGACTCCCCTGACCGAGGTGAAAAAGATGCCTCGGTTTGCCTTGTTGATTGGTAACGAAGGTCCCGGATTAGAACCAAAACTAATCCAGCGATGCGATCAGCGAATAACAATCCCCATGCAACTAGGGACGGATTCTCTGAATGTGGTGGTCGCTACCGGAATCTTTTTGTATCACCTGTGTTCCACCGTGTCAGGACAACCGTAATTCAGCAACGGTTTTCAGGCCCGAACGTCCAGACGGGGAGGATCTTCGGGAGAATCCGGATCGAACTTAGATGGTGGTTTTTTACGGGGGTTGGACTTCTGACGGTCTGAGGTTTCATTCCCGACGGGTTGAACACTGTCGGCGTTTTGGACGTATTCATCGGGGTGCTGATCGGTTAGACCGGTTGCGCGTTGCTTTTCGAGGGTTTTTCGGATTTGCTGGTCCCGATCCACCTGGGCCAACCGGGCAGCTTGGGGGGTTTGGGCAACGGCCCCTGCGAATGGGTGGATCTGGGTCATTCCAATTCATTCTATCGACCAAATTTCATCCGGATCGTCTGATTCTGAACGGATCTGCGTTCAGATGGTAACGAATCAACGAAACGGACGTGAGATGGCTTATCGGGGGCATCAGATCCCAAGGACGTTCCCAATGGTATACCGGCCGGGTTTTTGATGGGTTAACCAAACGGCTGCCCGCAGCGCCCCGTGAACAAAGGTGTCGCGGTTGGTAGCTTTGTGGGTGATCTCGAGCCTTTCTCCCAATCCCCCGAAATAGGCGGTGTGCAACCCGATTTCATCACCCATTCGGAGGCTATGCATACCCACTTCTTTGGGTGTTCTGGTGCACTCCGTTCCATGACGACCGTATCGTAATTCGGTGGTCGGTCGTTGGAGAGCTTGGAGAATACTGTGGGCGATCATCTCTGCCGTGCCGCTGGGGGCATCTTTTTTGAACCGGTGATGCGCTTCGACGATCTCCACGTCATAGTCCTGACCGAGCATTCGAGCAACCTCGGAGACGATCTTGCACATAACAGTCACCCCGAGGCTCATGTTTCCCGCCTGAAGGACGGGGATATCCTCAGCGGCCTGATCGATTAATCGGTGATCGTTTTCGGTCAGTCCGGTGGTCCCGATCAGCATGGGGATTTTCAGTTCTCGACAGATCTGCAACCAGTTGCGTGTGCCCACAGGGGCTGTGAAGTCGATCAGGACATCCGGTTTTGACGGTAAATCGGCTGTCACCTTCACACCGATTTGTCCCACTCCGGCTAATTCCCCGGCGTCACGACCGATGTGCACCGAATCTGCCCGTTCGATGGCGGCCGAGATCTGGGTCTGGGAGTGTTCGTGTCCCAAAGCCACCAGTCTAAGCCCCATCCGACCCGCACAACCTGTAATTGCAATCCGTGTCATTTGATCCGACTCCAAACCTCCGACACACCGTTGTCGCCGGTCGAGGTTTCTGGCTACTTGTCAGTATTCTCTTACCGGGACATGTGCACCGGGATCATTCATGTCCACCTTTTCCAGCATCCGAATATCCCCCCCTAGTGCCTGAACGATGGCTTGGAGGGTATCGGGAACCACCACCGGTCGATTAGAAAGTTTTCCGGTCGGTTCGTGTTTCGGCGCCATATCCTGAACGGCTTTCATATCGATCCCGGTATGATAACGGACCGTTTCGTTGGGGTCTTTCAGTTCATGACCGGTGAGAATGCAAACGACTTTTTCATCCCGACTGATCAGACCTTTGGACAATAATTGTGTCAACCCTGCGACACTTGCTGCCGAGGCAGGTTCACATCCAAACCCGTATCGCGCGACCATCGCCCGGTGTTCCCGGATCGTCTCGTCATCCACCTGGACCACCACCCCGTTCATGATGCTCAGGGCACGAAGGGCTTTGGGCAGATTGACCGGTCTACCGATCTCGATCGCGCTAGCAATTGTATGCGCGCGATACCCGGCTTCGTTCAGCTGACCGTAAAACTGATTCACCTTCTGCGCATCGTAATACCCGTTTTCCCAGACCACACCGTGTTGATTGACCAGTTCGTACAGGGTATTGGCGCCTTGGGCATTGACCACACATAATCGAGGGATGCGTTTGATCAATCCTAGTTGTTTCAGCTCCTCGAACGCTTTTCCAAAAGCCGAGCAATTCCCCAGATTCCCTCCGGGAACAATGATCCAGTCCGGCGGTTCCCAGTTAAGGGCTTCGAGGATCCGGAACATGATTGATTTTTGACCTTCGAGCCGGAAGGGGTTGACCGAGTTCATCAGATAAATTCCCAGTCCCGGCACTTGAGTCGCGATCTGGCGGACCCGATACAAACAGGCATCAAAATCCCCCTGAATCTGCAAAGTCAAAGCGCCGTAGTCCAAGGCCTGTGAAAGTTTACCGAAAGCGATTTTGCCCGAACCGATGAAAACAACCCCTTGCATCCCGGATAATGAGGCGAACATCGCCAACGAGGCGGACGTATTGCCCGTTGAAGCGCAAGCCACCCGTCTGGCGCCCACTATCCGGGCGTGAGTAAACGCCGCTGTCATCCCGTTGTCTTTAAATGAACCTGAAGGATTGAGTCCTTCATACTGCAGCATCACCGAACCGGGCTTCATCCCGATGTAATCGGCCAGGAGGGTGGCATTTTGAAGCATCGTGCGACCTTCGCCGATGGTTACAATGTCTGATTCCTCACGGTAAAAAGGCATCAGTTCACGAAAACGCCACACCCCCGAAAAATCGAGCCTTCCTTCAACCTCTGTTCCTTTGGTCGCCCACCGGTGTTCGAAAAAGCTCATGGATTTCGGAACTGGTAAATGTCCCCAGTCATACCGAATGTCCAACAGAGATCCGCACCGCGCACAAGCCACGCGAACTTCATCCACGCTGTAAGTCGCGGCACAAGACGGATTAATACATCGCTGATAAGCCTTATCTTCCATTCGAAAGATGATTATCAACAGAATCAACCGATTTCCAAATCGGTCAGGGGGATTTATCAACGTGCAAAACGAATCGTACAACGATAATCCGCAGCCTGGGGGTTGGTGCTGGTGAACTGGATGGTACCCGGGGAACCGGCTTCGAGGGTGATCGGTAACCAGCCGACCGGTCCTTCGACCTGCCGACCGGATGAATCAAAAAACGCGTATTGATATTCCAGATAAAGCGTACGAGGAACGGCACTTCGAATCGGGATCACCACTGTCAACAGACCGAACTGGTCCCGGTCTACCCGGTCCCCCAAGATCGCGGTCGATTCGCGCAACCGTTCCCGTTGTTCCTGACTGAAAAAGATTTTATTGTGCTCGGTGATATCGGCACGACCACGCGAAGGCGGATTCACGCTTTTGCACCCGACGACCAGCAAAAGCCCAAGAAAACCAGACACGATGAGAGAAGTATTTTTGTTCATCATAGGTTCGATCTGTTCACTGGGGTTGGGTGGAAGGTTTTTCAACCGGCAACGCATCGACCGGGGCATTTTGCCACGTATCGGTCATGTCCTTCATGAGTTTACGCGCCATGAACCGCGTGTATTCATTAATGACCCGTTTTTCCAGAAACGGGGGTGAATCGACCACCACTCGTCCGATCGATTCTCCACCCGCGGTATTCACCGCTTCTGCGACGAGTCGGACAGCCACGCCTTGAGGGGACTGGCGTGTTTCAGACGCACGGACAAAGATCAAAACATCCACTTTTTGCTTGTCCGACAATTCTTTTAAAGGCTCGTAATCGCCTTTCGCTGTGGCACGGATCTGAGATTCCGATAGTTTAGCCGAGACCAATGTGACCTTTCCCCCGGCAGCAAACCAGTCGGTCAAAATGTTTTCCATCGCGTCATAATCGATCCGTGCAGGCGGAGGAAGCTCGACCGCACCCGGACCGACCTGCTGACGGGCCTGTTCCGGGGGGGTTGTCGGTGGAACGGAGGCTTCTCCACCATACGTTCGATTAACAAACAACGCGATCCTCGGACGACCGACCGATTGATAGGCCGAGACAAACTCGGGTTGCTCCGGTGGGACTTGGGTCACCAAAGGCGTATCCTGAAACATCGGGCGATAATCCCGCGATTCGTCTGGCGTGGGCAAGGGTTTTGGTGTCGTCCCTCGCAGCGTGGTGTAAGTCCCTGTCGGAGGGATCGACGAATAAGGCGGAGGCGGAGTCGTATCCCGACACCCGACTCCCGACAGTACCATGCCCAAACCCCCAACCCAGCAGACGATCCGTTTTTTCACACACACTCCTTTTCCCAACAGACACGCCAGTCCACAGGAGGATTGTGCATCCACCGCAAAATCGTTGCAACTTTCTGTGAAAAATGGACTTAGCTCGCCACTACCTTTTTAGACCTACGACCGCGATTGGGTTTCGGTTCGTCGGTCGTCTCGGAAACGATCTGCAATTGAGGAAGCCGTCCGAATGATTCGACCGGTTTCCCGGTCATCCGACTTGCTTGCTCGAAAGACTCCTGTACCCGCTTACGAAGCTCCGGCAACAGTTTTTCGATCGTCCGGATCTGCTCGGGCGTCAGGTTTTTCAACATTTTGGTACTTCGACATTTCGGAAAACGACTGCAACCCAGAAATGGTCCGCGTTTGGAGTGCCTCAAGAGCATCGGGGCCTGATCCTTTTCGCAGAGGATGTCGGTGATGACCGGGGCGATCTTGGGGGCCTCCGGTTCTCCACTTTTGCTCACCGGCACGATCATGGAACAAACGGGATTGCCCTGATCGTCTTTTTCAGAATATCCGGAACAAGACAGGTATTCTCCGAATTTTCCTTTCCGTCGGATCATAACCCGCCCGCATTTGGGACATTTAAACTCAGATTCCTCTCGCAATACCGGTTTACCGAACTCGTCCACTGGTTTGGTCGTTCCACACTCCCGATCACTGCAAGCCAGAAAAAATCCGTTCGAACTAATCCGGTAAAGCATCGGTTTGCCGCATTTTTCACATACAAAACCCGATTCCATTCCCCCGGCATGATCCAGCTTTTCGATCGCCCCTTCCACTGTCTGGTGAAACGGACCATAAAAGTCCTGTAACAATCGAATCCAATCCAGATGCTGCTCCTCGATTTTATCCAGTTTGTCCTCCATCTCAGCGGTGAAGCCGACATCCATAATTTCCGGAAAGGCCTGCATCAGTTTGTCGGTCACCACCCTTCCCAATAGGGTCGGATACAAACGTCGATCGATCATCGCCACATATTTGCGCTCCAGGATCGTACTGATGATCGATGCGTAGGTGCTGGGACGTCCTACTCCGTTGCTTTCCAGTTCTTTGACCAGGGAAGCTTCCGTAAAACGGGGCGGAGGCTGGGTAAAGTGCTGTGTCGGTCGAATATCGATCGCAAACAGTCTCGAACCTTCTTGTAAGTCAGGGAGAAGCTGATCGTCGCTGGGTATGCCCGCCACTTTCATGAACCCGTCGAAGACCAGTTTTCGACCGGTGGCGCGGAACACCACTGGACCTAGTCGGGTATCGGTCACGATCTGAACGGCTGTCTGATCGAACTCCGCGGGGGACATCTGACAAGCCACGAACCGGTTATAAATCAACCGGTACAGCTTACTTTCATCTTCTTTGAGTTGTTGACTAGCCAGTTCGGGTGTGAACGCCAGATCCGTCGGACGGATTGCTTCATGGGCTTCTTGGGCGTTCTTGTTGCTCGACGCGTATACGTTCGGCCTCTCGGGCACATAACGGTCTCCGAACTCCGCGCGAATATGATCCCTGGCCATCTGAATCGCATCCGTGGACAGATGGGTGGAGTCGGTTCGCATGTAAGTAATATGACCGGCTTCGTAAAGTATCTGGGCAATCTGCATGGTGCGTTTGGCACTCATATACAGACGGTTGCTGGCCGACTGCTGCAGCGTGCTGGTGATGAACGGACCGGGAGGACGCGAGGTGGCGCGTTTCTTCTCGATCGAGCGGACATCGAACCGTCCGGGTTGATCAATTGAACCGAAAAAGTGGGTTAATTGACGAGCAGGCCCCTTCCCATCAGGATTCGGAACCGTCTGTTCCTGCTGAACGACAAAACCCAAAGCCTCTGCCACCTGTCGGGTCTGATCCTTGTTATTCGGTTCAAACTTCTGACCGTCGACTTCGATCAGTTCGGCCCGCAAACAACCCTGCTCTCTCAACCACTTGTCCTCGTCGGCCTTGGTGTGTTCGGAGCTACTCCATTCCCGCCACTGGGTCATCAATGAGGATGAGTCCTCGAGACGGTTTGTGAAGATACCGGTGATTCGCCAAAACTCTTCCGGGATGAAGGTTTCAATTTCTCGTTCACGATCGACCACAAGACGGACAGCTACACTCTGGACTCGTCCGGCACTCAATTTCCTGGCCACTTTCCGCCATAAAACGGGTGAAATCTCGTATCCGACAATCCGGTCGAGAATTCTTCGGGCCTGCTGGGCGTTGACCCGGTCCATGTTAATTTTGTGAGGATTGGCAAAGGCCTTTTGGATCTCGGTCTTGGTAATCGCGTTGAAAATGACACGTTTGACGTCATCATCCAATCCCAAAGCCTCTTTCAAGTGCCAGGCGATAGCTTCTCCCTCACGGTCCAAGTCGGTCGCCAAATACACGTCCGGGGCGGATTTGGCGAGTTTTTTGAGTTCGGAAACGACTTTTTCCTTTCCCCGTTCTTTGATGATTTCGTAACGGGGTGTAAAAGTGTTCAGGTCGATGGCTTTTTCACCTTTGAGCAAATCCCGGACGTGCCCCATCGACGCCTTGACGATGAAGTCGTCTCCGAGGTAACGATTGATCGTTTTCGCTTTGGCGGGCGATTCGACGATCACGAGGTGTTTGCCGTTTTTTTTCTTGGCCATGTCCTGCTCTTTCCGGCTCACGCCTTTGTGATTGTATACCTCTAACCTCACACACCCCTGACCACGTATCGGTCAAACCCTCACCCCTCCTGTGACACATTCGTTTTCATAAATATGTCAAAAAGACACTCCGGGGGGCGGAAGTTTGAATCATGAATACACGAATTGTCAAGATGTCATCGATCCGGGGAACCGAGAAGGGGTGCAATACTTTATTTATAAGTCTTTTTTAAAAAAAGGTTTACGGCTAATGATCGGGGGTCCAAAAAACGGGTGGCTTTTGATCGATTCAAAAGCCACCCGTCGACTTCACGGTTTTAACTTACCATCCTCAGGTTCCTGCCTGAGGTACGACGTCGCCAGTCGTTTGAGTTTTCTCGGTCGAAGTCGTCGTCCGATCCACTGATTCGCCCGTTTCGTCCTGAACCAGTTTCTTGATCTTGAGGTTCAGATGCGGGTTAAAGGCTGTCCCCGCAGGGATCAGGTGACCGAGGATGACGTTTTCCTTCAGACCCAAGAGCATGTCCTTCGCCCCGGCCATGGCGGCTTCGGTCAAGACTTTGGTCGTCTCCTGGAAGCTGGCTGCGGAGATAAACGACTCGCTTTGGAGAGAAGCTTTGGTAATACCCAACAATAACGGTTTAGCCCGGGCAGGACGGGGCTTTTTGCCCTTGGCAGGCTGGTTCCCGGACGCCTCGGCGGTCTCATTGGCCTGTCGGAAGCTTTCTTTATCCACGATGTCCCCTTCCTTGAAGGACGTGCCTCCGGGATCGACGACTTTATAGCTGTTGGCGATTTCCTCATTCGCACGTCGGAAACGGAACTTGTCGACGACTTCGCCGGGGAGGAATCGGGTATCACCGGGGTCCTCGATCTTGACCTTGCGTAACATCTGGGCTGCGATCGTCTCGATGTGCTTGTCGTTGATTTTCACACCTTGAGCACGATACACGTTCTGCACTTCGGACAGCAGATACGTGTAAAGGGCCTCTTCGCCTTTGATTCGGAGAATTTCCTGTGGGATGACCGGACCACGGATCAGCGGGTCACCAGCTTCGACCACGTCACCGGTGTGAACCATCAGTTCCTTGTCCTGCGGGACATGGTGTTCTCGTTCCATTCCGGTTTCGTTGCGGACGATGATGGTCATCTTGCCACGACGACGGTCAGAACGGAGTTCGACCGTTCCGGAGATCTCGGCCAGGACTGCGGGGTCTTTGGGTTTGCGGGCTTCGAACAGCTCGGTAACCCGAGGAAGACCGGTGGTGATGTCGACGGTTCCACCGGCCTCTTTGGGTTGACGAGCCAACTGTTGACCGGCCTGGATCCTCTGACCGTCGGACACTTCGATACGCGCCTTGGCAGGAAGGTAATGGAAGTCGAGGATCTTTCCGTCGTCGCCGACGATGGTGATTCGGGGGTGACGCTCCCCTTTGTGTTCTGTAACCACCAGCTTGGCCGATCCCGAACCCTTCTTTTCTTCTTCCAGACGGACGGTTTCTCCTTCCTCGATGTCCTCGTACTTCACGATACCGGCCTTTTCCGCCAGGATCGGGGTGATGTGCGGGTCCCAGGTGCACAACTGGTCGCGGGGTTTGACCTTGGTCCCGTGAGCCACCAAAACGGTAGCCCCGTAAGGCACTTTGAACTTCTCGAGTTCACGTCCTTTGGAATCGACGACCGCGATTTCACCGTTGCGCTTCAACGCGATCAGACGCTTATTGCCTTCCTGATCGGTGACTTCGACGGCATTAATGTCCCGGTGCTCGATGGTCCCGGCCGTCGAGCATTTGATATCGTTTTCAATCAGTTGGCTGCTGGCCACACCACCGGTATGGAAGGTACGCATGGTCAGCTGGGTTCCGGGTTCACCGATCGACTGCGCCGCGATGATCCCGACGGCCATACCTTCTTCGACGAGCTTGTTGGTGGACATGTCCACGCCATAACATTTGGCACAAAGACCACGGGGGCTTTCGCAGGTCAACGGGCTTCGGACACGGATCGATTCCAACTTGAGTTCTTTGATTTTTCGGGCGATTTCAAGGGTGATGATCTGGTTTTCTGCCACGATCGTTTCGTCCGTAATGGGATTTCGAATCGTATCCCGGGCGGTACGACCCACGATCATGTCCTCCAGGGGTACTTCGACGGTTTCGCCTTTGTAGATGGTCGATTTGGTCACCCCATTGACCGTGCCGCAGTCCAGCATCTGGATCATGACGTTCTGCGCCACGTCGCAGAGCTTACGGGTCAGATAACCGGAGTCGGCGGTCTTCAGCGCGGTGTCGGCCAGACCTTTGCGGGCACCGTGCGTACTGCTGAAGTATTCCAGCACGGACAGACCTTCACGGAAGTTGGATCGGATGGGGGTTTCGATCATTTCACCCGAGGGTTTGGCCATCAGACCACGCATCCCACCGAGCTGCTGCATCTGAGATTTGTTCCCTCGGGCACCGGAACCGAGCATCATGGTGATCGGGTTGAGATACCGGAGATAACCTTTGCTCTGGGCTTCTTCTTTGGTCACCGGATGACCTTGAGGGTCGCGATAATCGGCTTCGAGACCTGCCAAGAGGTCCGCGGCGACCTTTTCGCGGCAATGCGACCAGATTTCGATCAGCTGGGCGTAACGTTCCTGTTCTGTGATCGCACCGATCTTGTAGTTTTTCTCGACGCGGTCGGCCTTTTTCTGACCTTCTTCGAGGATAGCGGCTTTGGATTCCGGGGAACGGACGTCGGTAATCCCGAACGAAAGCGCTGCCAGGGTGCTGCGACGGAAACCCAGCTGCTTCATGTTGTCCAACAGATCGATGGTGGCCGGACGACCCAGCTTTTCATACGTGTCCGCGATCACACGCGACAATCCGCCTGAAGTCAGACCGTAGTTGTAGAACGGCATTTCCTTGGGCAGGATGTCGTTGAACATGCACCGTCCGACCGTCGTGAGAATGACACGACTGGAGTAATTCGACGGCATCTCACGGGGGGTGTAACCCGGCTGATGACGTTTGCGATGCTCTTCGAGGTGTTGGAAGCTCACCTGTTCGATCGGGACCGGACCGCTTTTATCGTTTGGAATCACGAAATCGCGGTCCTGAAGGCGTACAAAAATTCGCGTGTGCATAGCGATTTTCTTCTGATCAAACGCCATGAACGCTTCGAACACCGAATTGAAGTAACTGAACTCGCCTTTGTCTCCCTCTCGGTCCACCGTGATGTAATACGACCCGAGCACGATGTCCTGCGAAGGCGTAATGATCGGCGAACCGTTGGCCGGGGAGAAAATGTTGTGCGGGCTGAGCATCAGCACGTGCGCCTCGGCCTGGGCTTCGATCGAAAGAGGCAAATGCACGGCCATTTGGTCGCCATCGAAGTCGGCGTTAAAGCCTTTGCAGACCAACGGATGGATCTTGATGGCGTTACCTTCCACGAGCACGGGTTCGAACGCCTGAATACCCATTCGGTGCAAGGTCGGGGCACGGTTCAACAGAACCGGGTGCTGATAAATCACCTCTTCCAGGATGTCCCAGACTTCCTGATCCCTGCGTTCCAGCATCCGTTTGGCCGACTTGATCGTGTCGGCCAGTCCGTGTTCACGCAATTTACGGATAATGAACGGCTGAAAGAGTTCCAGCGCGATTTTTTTCGGCAGACCGCACTGATGCAATTTCAGATCCGGACCGACCACGATGACCGACCGGGCGGAATAGTCCACACGTTTACCCAGCAGGTTTTCACGGAAACGTCCCTGCTTGCCTTTGATCATGTCGGTCAGGGATTTCAGCGGACGGTTGCTGGAACCCAGAACCGGTCGTCGACATCGACCGTTGTCAAACAGCGCGTCGACCGCCTGTTGGAGCATCCGCTTCTCGTTGCGGATAATGACCTCGGGGGCGTTGAGGTCTACCAATTTCTTCAAACGGTTGTTACGGTTAATGATCCTGCGATACAGGTCATTGAGGTCGGAGGTGGCGAAGTTACCGCTTTCCAGCATGACCAGAGGACGCAGATCCGGAGGGATGACCGGAATGACGTCCATGACCATCCATTCGGGTTTGTTCTCCGAACCACGGATGGCTTCGATCATTTTTAGACGCTTGGTCAAGTCCTTGAGCTTCTGCTTGCTGCTGGTTTTTTCGATTTCTTCGCGGATTTTCCTTTGTTCCGCGTCGAGGTTGAGGGATATGAGCAGCTTCTTGATGGCTTCGGCGCCCATTTCGGCCTCGAACTCGCCGGGATACTTTTCATAAGCGGACCGGTATTCTTCCTCGGTCAGCAGTTGTTTGGATTTCAACGGGGTTTTTCCCGGGTCGGTGACGACATAATCCTGGAAGTAGATCACCTTTTCGATGTCACTGGTCTTCATGTCCAGCAGCGCCCCCAGACGTGAAGGAAGCGCTTTGAAGAACCAGATGTGAACGACCGGGGCTGCGAGATTGATGTGGCCCATCCGTTTGCGCCGCACGCGGGAATGGGTTACCTTCACCCCGCAACGGTCACAGATAATACCTTTGTACTTCGTGCCCTTGTATTTGCCGCAGGAGCATTCCCAGTCCCGTTCCGGACCAAAAATCCGCTCGCAGAACAGACCGTCCTTCTCAGCACGGTAGGTTCGATAATTGATGGTTTCGGGCTTTTTGACTTCGCCGAACGACCATGAACGGATGTCGTTAGGGCTGGCGAGCTGAATTTTTACCGAACCGTAATCGTTCACACGATCATAGAGGGCTTCTGACATCGTCTTTCTCCAAACTGGATCCACCGGTTTGTGAACCGGAAGCATCAAAATCAAGCCATCAAGTCTTCTTGATACCCCTTTTTGCCCTTCGGCGAAGCGGATAAGCGCATCGTCGGGGGTTTGGGTTCATTTTCCAACGTCACCGCATTCCCGGTCTGCTGGCGTTCGCGGACCGCCTGGCTACCCAGAAAATCCATCACCAGACCGCATACCACCAGCAACCCGCCGACCACTGCAACGGCCAGCAAGGTCTGTTCCATCTGTTGATCAACCCAAGCCAAGCCGATCGGGACGAGTCCTATCACCACGGTCAAACCGCCGAGGCAAAATAGAAACACGCCGAGTCTTCTCAAGGCCGAGGCCATGTCCGGTCATCTCACATCAGGTCCTCATCCGAAGCGGCACCTTTCTTCTTTTCGAGCTGGATGTTCAATCCCAACCCGCGGATTTCGTTACACAACACGTCAAATGAGACCGGAGTACCGGCTTCGAGCGTGTTGGTGCCTTTGACCATGCTTTCATAGATTTTTGTACGTCCTTCGACGTCATCGGATTTGACCGTCAACAGTTCCTGAAGCACGTAAGCAGCTCCGTAAGCTTCCAGACCCCAGACTTCCATTTCCCCGAACCGCTGACCGCCGGTGCGGGCTTTTCCACCAAGGGGTTGCTGGGTGATCAGGCTGTACGGTCCGGTCGCCCGGGCATGGATCTTGTCATCCACCAGGTGGTGCAGCTTAAGCATGTACATGTACCCCACGGTCGTTTTTTGTTCGAACGGTTCGCCGGTTCGACCGTCGTACAACTGAATCTTGCCCCCGTAAGGCATTTCGACATCGATTTGTCGGGGGTCCAGGGGTTGCTTTTTGGCGACCCGTTCTTTTCGACGTTCGATGACGGCCTTATTAGCCTCTTCGACGGCTTGGAAGATTTCGTCTTCCGTGGCACCGTCGAATACCGGGGTAATGGCTTGGAAGCCCAGAACCGCAGCAGCCCAACCCAGATGGGTTTCGAGGATCTGACCAACGTTCATGCGGCTAGGCACGCCCAGGGGGTTGAGCAGGATATCGACCGACGTTCCGTCTTCGAGGAAAGGCATGTCTTCCTCGGGGACGATCCTCGCGATGACACCTTTGTTCCCGTGTCGACCGGCCATTTTATCGCCGACGGAAAGTGCTCGTTTGGTGGCGACGTACACCTTGACCATTTCCAGAACACCGGAAGGAAGCTCGTCGCCTCGTTTCATGTGTTCCATCTTGCGGTTCTTTTCCTTCAGGACCGCCTGCACACGAGGCCAGAACCGACTGAAGGTGTTCATCGCCTGCTCTTTGGCTTCTTTGGTCCCTTTGACCCAGCTCTGGGCAAACTTGTCTAAGGACGATTCGGTCAATTCTGTGATCGTCTCGATCTGCTCCATGACGACCTCGATATTGTCGGACTGACCGACTTTCTGTCGGGTGTCGGGGTCGACCATGATCTGACCGGTCACGTCGTTCATCTCCGTAATCATCTGACGGAAGATTTCGACGGCTTTGGCGTTTTGTTCTTTTTCGTACTTGTCGATTTCCTTTTTGAGCGATTTTTTCTGTTCATCGCTCATGTGCATGCGTCGGCTGAAACGTTGAGTCTTGATGACCACCCCTTCTTCACCGGCGGGCATTTCCAGGGAGTCATTTTTCACGTCTTCGCCGGCCCGACCGAAAATCGCGTGCAGGAGTTTTTCTTCCGGTGTCAGTTCGGACTTGCTCTTGGGGCTGATTTTGCCCACCAGGATGTCGCCGGGACCGACCCGCGTACCGACACGGACGACCCCCGATTCATCGAGGTTCGCCAGCGCGCGTTCGCTGACGTTCGGAATGTCTCGGGTAAACTCTTCACGACCCAGCTTTGTCTCCCGGATCTCGACATCGTATTCCTCGATATGGATGGACGTAAACGTGTCGTCCTTGACCAGACGTTCGTTGATGACGATCGCGTCCTCGAAGTTGTATCCGTCGTAGGTCATGAACGCTACGAGAAGATTCCGTCCCAGTGCCAGCTCCCCTTGGTGAGTGGCTGCGGAATCGGCGATGATCTGACCTTTTTTCACACGTTGACCTTTTTTCACGATCGGCTTCTGGTTGAGGCACGTTCGTTCGTTCAACCCGTGGAACTTGCGAAGCACGTATTCGTCTGCATTGTCGATCAGGATACGTTCGGCATCGACATAAGTGACCACTCCCGCCCTTTCAGCCCGCACGACCATCCCCGAGTTCTGGGCGACCGGTTTTTCCATTCCCGTAGCCACGATCGGAGGATCGGTACGTAACAAAGGCACCGCTTGACGTTGCATGTTCGATCCCATCAACGCGCGGTTGGCGTCGTCATGGTCCAAAAACGGGATCAAAGCCGCGGAGACCGAAACGGTCTGTTTCGGTGAAATATCCACATATTCCACCTCCTTGTGCGAGACGGTCGCCAGATCCCCTTGCACCCGTGCCAGGACCTGACCTTTTTTGATTTCCCCATTTTCGACCACGTCAGGCGGGGCGAGGGTGGCCTTCATTTCCTCATCCGCACGAAGGTACTTGATCTCTCCGGTCACTTTCCCGTCCTTGACCACCCGGTACGGGGTGATGAGGAACCCATATTCGTCAATGTCGGAATAAATCGACAATGATGCGATCAGACCGATGTTGGTTCCTTCGGGAGTTTCGATCGGACAGATCCGACCGTAGTGCGAAATATGGACGTCACGCACTTCGAACCCGGCCCGTTTGCGGTTTAATCCTCCCGGTCCCAGTGCCGACAAACGACGCTCGTGCGTCAACGTGCTCAGCGGATTGGTCTGATCCACCACCTGCGACAATTCGCCACGTCCGAAGAAAAAGTCGATGGCCGACGAAATCGATTTGCTGTTGACCAATTCAGCGATCTTGGTGATCTCGTTGGGATCTTTCAGGGACATTCTTTCCTGAACGGTCCGTTTGAGTTTTAAGAAACCCTTGCGAAGCTCCTCAGCCGCAAGTTCATCGATGGTCCGGAGACGACGATTCCCCAGATGATCGATGTCATCAACATACCCCTCACCGGAACGGAGGGTAAACATGTACTTCAACGACCCGATAAAGTCCTCGCTTCGGAGAACCATTTCGGTCTCCGGAACGTTCTGCTCGAACTTGCGATTGATTCGGAAACGACCCACCCGACCCAGACGATAACGGTTTTCGTCAAAGAACTTTTCGTGGAAGAGGGTTTTGGCTTTGTCGAGTTGAGGAGGATTACCCGGACGCAACCGGGCGTAAATCTTCATCAGGGCAGCTTCGTGGGATTCGGAAGAATCTTCGGCGAGGGTGTTGAGGATCAGGGGATCAGAAACCTTGGTCACCACCGCAACGGTCTTCAGATTACTGGCCTGGATTTTGTTCAAGGCTTCACCGATCTGGGCCCCGGCTTTGACGAGTTCTTCGCCGGATTCGGTGTCAATAATGGTCGAGGCGGCGTAGTAGTTCGGCTGAAGCTGAGAGACTTTGATGTTTTCGATCGTGTAGAACTCTTTGATGATGGCTTCGGAGGTGGAATACTTCGGGTCCAACGCACGAATGAAGGTGGTCGCAGGGATCTTACTGGACTGGTCGATCCGGACGGCCAAAGCATCTTTCTTGGTGACCGAACACTCGATCCAGGAGCCGCGTTCGGGAATCACTCTGAACCCGTGGAGGGGACGGTCCCCTTCTTGGGTTTCGACAAGGAAATCGACCCCGGGAGAACGATGCAGCTGATTGACGATGACCCGTTCGGCACCGTTGATGATGAACTCGCCACCACCGATCATGATCGGGATTTCACCGACATAGATCGTATCTTCGAGCACTTCGTCCTTGTCCTTACGACTCAGACGGACCGAAATCCGAAACGGCATGCCGTAGGTCAGACGCAGCGCCCTGCATTCATCGATCGTATATCGGGATTCGGACAAACTGTAACCGATGTAATCCAAACGGAGGTTTTCGTCATAACTGACGATCGGGAACACTTCGCGAAGCAAGGCTTCTAAACCCTCATCTTTCCGTTTGGAAGGATCAACGTCCTTTTGCAGGAATCGATGGTAGGCTTCCTGTTGGACTTTGATCAGGTTGGGCACCGCCATGGCATCGCCACGCTTGCTGAAATCTCGGATCTCGTTCACCTTCATCGCAAGACCTCTTTCTCTCACCCTAAATCGCTATTATTTCAGGACTTATCATCGATCAGGGCATCGACTCGCCGAATCAAACGAATAAAAGACCGTAGCCGACGTCCACCTGTTTTTGACGTAGCCCGGTCATGTTTCGGGACAGGCTTTCGTTCGTTTTTGTCCGGCCTGATCCCGCTCATCAAATTGTCAGAAAACGCAACTCGTTTTCACAGCACCACTTATATGTTACACGCGCAAACAATAACAGCCGAGAACGGAACCGTGTATGCACCGATCCGAACCGGGCTGTCTAATGATTGCTTGGTCTTATTGTGTCCAATCCGAAACCTAGTTTAGTCTTCTGAGTCGCTCTGTCAAGCCAGTGATCCTAAACCTTCGAACAAAATCAAAACGATGCACTCGATCAATCCTCGAGTTACACTTGCAATCGTGCAAAACCCGCGGCCCGACATTTCGACGAACGAACATGAGACCACCTTATTCCCTCCCGTTCGGGAACCACGAATCGTTCTGATCTGGCTAATGAGACTTCGTTGGTTGGCTATTGTTGGTCAACTCACCGCTACTCTTGTCGCCCATGCACTGAGGTTGAGAGCACCGTTAACACCGGTCATGGTGGTAGTCGGGATCACCGTTTTGAGCAACGTGATTCTGTGGAAATGGTCTCAAACCCGGTCTGTCCCGACCTGGGTGATTTTTGTCGTGCTGCTTTTGGACATGACGTTGTTGACAGGACTGTTGATCTGCACCGGCGGGCCCGAAAATCCGTTCAGTACGCTTTATCTGGTTCACGTAGCGATGGCGGTGACCATGTTGGGGGGTGGTTGGACTTGGCTGATCGTGATTGCCGGGGTTGCTGGGTATTCGTCATTGTTTGTCATTACCCCCATCCGTCTGACCGATGGGGAACTTTCCCCCGCGATACGGACGCTAGGATTGATTGCCAACCTCACGTTGATCGGTTCGTTGGTAGCTTATTTTTCGGGCAGGGTCAGCCGATCTTTGCAGGCCCGCGAACGGGAAATCCGCGAACTACGAGAACGAAACGAGCGTCATGAGAAGCTCAGCACGTTGACGACCTTGGCTGCCGGGGCAGCCCATGAGCTGGGAACCCCACTCGCCACCATCGCTGTGGTCGCTAAGGAACTGGAATTGGCTATTGCCAAGCTCCCCGCATCGCCCGATCTGGTCGAAGACGCCAGACTGATCCGTCAGGAATGCGACCGATGCCGATTCATTCTCGATCGTATGAGGGTGGACGTGGCGACCGATCCCTCCAACGTCACCACTCCATTGTCAGATTTGCTCGAACGTTTACGACAGCACCTCCGAGAGGATGAAAAGTCTCGTTTGGAGATTCTCGGTCCGGTCGGTGGCGATTCCATCGCTTGTCCGTGTCCTGCCATCGAACAATCCCTGACGGTCTTGATCCGAAACGCGATCGATGCTTCTCCCCTGGATGCGAAAGTCCGACTGATCATTCGTCGGTTGAGGTCGACAATCGCTTTCGACGTGGTGGATCAAGGTCATGGGATGGATGCAGAGGTGTTGAAACGGGCGGGTGACCCGTTTTTTACCACCAAAGAACCCGGCCGCGGGATGGGATTGGGACTGTTCCTCGTTCGTTTAGTCGCGGAGAACTTTCGGGGTAACTTCCGAATGACCAGCGAACCTGGAAAAGGAACCACTTCGACCCTCGAATTACCCTTGGCCTGACGATCCGAATTGACGGATAAAACAGCCCGTTCTTACCAATTAACCGATCGACAAACTTGACCTTTTACAAACAAAAACCTAACATACATCGATGATCGATTCCACCCCCGTTTGCTGCTCGAGTTCAAAGCAGAGTAAAGAGATTTTCCCCGGTGGAGAAGAAAGGTTTTAAGGACAATATTGTCTTTTTATATCAACCCTGTTACACTTCAACCACGGGGATGTACCCCGGAAGTGAGATGATCATGAATCCTTCGACCCCGTCTGGATCTGCTGTTCAAAATCCCCCCGTCAACAAGAGCCTTCCCACGATTTTGGTATGCGACGATGACGCGATTTTTCGTCGTCGGTTGGTTCGGGCGTTTCAAACCCGAGGGTATGAGACGCTAGACGCTCCGACCCCGGACGAAGCGATCGAACTGGTCAAACGCTTCAAACCCCAACGAGCCGTCCTGGACCTGAAAATGCCCGGAAAAACGGGTTTGGATCTGCTCAGCGAACTGATCAAGATTGATCCGGACATTGACATAGTCATTTTGACCGGATTCGGGTCCATCGCCAGCGCTGTTGAAGCCGTTCATCGTGGAGCCATGGACTATCTGACCAAGCCTGCAGACGCCGACCAGATCCTGGCCGCCTTTGAACGGGACGGTGAGCTTCCACCCCAAGTCCCCGATAATCAACCAACCCTCGCCCGGGTGGAGTGGGAACACATTCAACGGGTTTTGACCGAATGTGGGAACAACATCTCCCAAGCTGCTCGAAAACTGGGAATCCATCGTCGAAGCCTTCAGCGAAAACTCGCCAAGCTTCCTCCGTTTGAATGACTTTTCGACTTCCAACCCGAATCGATTCGAATCAATCAGTGATCTCGGTTTTAAAGATTTTCTACGGTAAAGGCTGACGTGAAATCGCTCGGGCGTATTCCTCGTCAAGACGTCGATTTTCGCGTTCGATTTCGTCGGGGTCATTAATCACTTCGAATCGAACGACCGTGTCCAGCGGGTCCGACAACGGATACGTTCGGGCCACTTCGGGACTGAAGTTCAGGAATATGTCGTCCGGGGAATCGAATGTTTGAATTCCCGGATTCCAGTACCCCGTCAGATAAGCCGGTTGCCCGGTGTTTAAAACGATCGGGTTCTTAACCCGTCCACGTAAACCTTTCAGACAGATGTGTCCGATCTGTTGATCCAGAATGTGAGCATAAAGATACCGACCATCTCGTGAGAGCGTCCACCGTCCCCATTCCGGTTTTTCCAACGGGGCAGAGACGCAACCACGCAAACTCTCCCCGTTCTTTTGCATCCATTGACCCAGTGTCTGAAGAATTGCAATGACTTCTGGAGAAATATGCCCCTTTTCATCCGGAGGAATGTTCAAACACATGTTTCCGTCTTTACTGACACAATTGACCAGTGCCCGGACCAACGTCGCAGGCGATTTATAGTCGGTGTCCGTACGACTGTGAGACCAACTGTTGCTAATCGTAAACCAACCTTCCCATGGAACCGGCTTACCACTGCGGTTTCTCACGGGTTCCCGAGGAAGATTCTGCTCGGCATGATCGAAGTCCCCGACATAATCAGGCGGATCCGATCGTTTGATGGCCTCATAACCCAGCCGGTCATTGGTAATAATATGAGGCTGAAGTCTGCGCACCATTCGCATCAGGTCCGAAGCACACCACTTTTCACCGGCAAAATCCCAATAGCTAAAATCAAAGTACAGAAGATCAATCGTCCCGTAATTGCTCAGCAGTTCTTGCACCTGTCCGTGCATGTAGGAAATGTAACGCGACCAGTCCCGTGACCGGTCCAATTGCTTCTGCTGAGGGTCATGACGAAGCGGGTGCTGGCGGTCTCCGTACACCGGACCATAATCCGGATGATGCCAATCGACCAGAGAATAGTAGAAACCGACTTTTAAACCCTCGTCCCTGAGAGCCTGAACATACTCCCGGACCAGATCCCGACGGCACCGTGGCGCTTTGACCGACGTGTAGTCCGTCAACCGACTATCGAACAGGCAAAATCCGTCATGGTGTTTGGTCGTTAAAACCATAAATGCGGCTCCGGTCTGCCTGGCCAATCGCGCCCACTCGCGACAACAATTCGGATCCGGACTGAACGATTCGAAGTAAGGTTGATAATCCTGGACCGTCATTTTCCGAATAGCACGGACCCATTCCCCTTCTCCGGGAATCGAATAAAGTCCCCAATGAAGGCTCAACCCGAAACGTGCCTCCAACCACCATCCTAAACGACCCGACGTTTCCGTTACCGACATAAGACCACGACTCCTCACGTTATCATTTCTCCGATTTCATACGTGATCGTTCAGATAATTGATCAAAAGCCTCAGCCCGCCCTGATCCCGTTTGTTGAAATAGAAAGTCAGACGGGGCAAGTTTTGGATCGCAGGTTCGTCCTTTTCCACCGGAAGAGCATCGACACATTCGATCTGCCCGCGTGTGCAGAGTCTTCCGAACTTTCTGCGAATCTCTGCCATTTGTTCGGGACTGGGTTTACGCTGAAGACGAAGCACACACATGTCCCGGACATACCGAATGCTGTGATACGTGTTGTAATAATGAGTCACTTCCCGGACAGCTTCGTCAAGGTCTTGGGTAATTTTGTACAGGTGCAGATCGTCCGGGCTGATCAATCCGTTTTTCAGCAGATGCTGTTGGACCAGATAGTTCCAGCCCTTCCAAAAATCCGAACCCGGATGATCGATCAGGACGACGGGCATCGGAGCACATTTACCGGTCTGAATCAGTGTCAGCACTTCAAAACCCTCGTCCATGGTTCCGAACCCCCCCGGGAACAACGCGATCGCGTGCGACGAGCGGACGAACATCAGCTTTCGGGTGAAAAAGTACTTGAAGTTGATCAGTTTCGGATCCCCTTCGATAAACTCGTTTGTCCGCTGTTCAAAAGGCAACCGGATAGCCAGACCGAATGACGGAGCTGCCCCCGCCCCACCGTGCCCTGCAGCCATGATTCCCCCTCCTGCGCCGGTGATGACCATCCAACCCGCTTCGGCGATCCGACGTCCGAACTCCAAAGCCGCCTGGTAGTCTGGGTGCTCAGGAACAGTCCGGGCCGAACCGAAGATGCTGATTTTTCGAACATCCTTATACGGGGAAAAAACTTTTAGTGCGTACCGAAGTTCTTTCAATGATGTGTTGATCAGTTTGAGGTCGGCACGGTTGTTATCGTCTCGAAGCAACTTCAGTGCAGTGACAATCATTTCACCCACGAGGTCTCCGCCCGGAAGCTTTTCGACCTCCGCCAGCAACGACGTAGCATGCTGGTGCACCCCCGCCATCTGTTGTCGGGATACCGATTGGGTTACTTCTTTGGTTTCGATGGTATCTTCTGCCTGTTGTTGAACGTGAGTGTTTGATTCTGTCACGGTATAAATGCCTCCAGCACTGTCTTACCGCGACTTTACCAAGATTTGATGAAGCTGGCGAACCCCGACTTCCACGCTGTGCCAAAAACCCGATTCTGGGCTAAGATATAAACATGATTCAGCGTCGTAAAACGAGACAGATCATCGTCGGAGACGACCGTGTCGGACGGATTGCAATCGGCGGGGATGCGCCGGTGAGTGTTCAGACCATGACCGCAGGGTACACTCATGACATCGACAAGTGTGTCGCCGAGATTCACAAACTTGCCGCTGCCGGGGCGGATATCGTCCGGGTCGCCGTACCAGAAAAAAAAGACACCGAAGCCCTTAAACACATCCTGCCCCAGGTCAGCGTTCCCATCGTTGCCGATGTGCACTTTCATTTTCAGCGTGCACTAGAAGCCATCGAAGCCGGGGTCCACAAAATCCGGTTGAATCCGGGAAACATCAATGACCGTGTGCAGGTCGAAAAAGTGATTGACGCTTGCAAAGAACGCTCAATCCCTATTCGTGTCGGCGTCAACGAAGGGTCGATCATCGAACGCAAGGACAAGCAAAAGCGAATGAAAGAGCTTGGGGGGGTCTTTTCTTACAACAAGTACGGGCACCTGTTGGCGATCATGATCACCAAGCTGGAAGAGTATCTCGACATTTTTTATGCCCGGAACTTTTACGATATCGCCATCAGCGCCAAGTCGATCGATCCGATGCTGGTGGTAGCCGCTTATACGGAGATCAGCAAACGGTTTGATCACCCTCTTCACTTAGGGGTTACTCATGCAGGACCACGCGAAACCGGAATGATCCGTTCGATCGCTCCGTTGGCGCACCTACTACTGTCGGGGATCGGGGACACCATCCGAATCAGTTATGCCAACGATCCGATCTATGAGGTTCAGGACGGACTGGAACTGTTGTACTGTCTGAACCTGCGCCAGCGCAAAGGGGCGGAACTGATCGCGTGTCCGACCTGCGGACGAATTCAGGTAGACCTGTTTAAACTCGTACAGGAAGTTCGGAAAAAACTCGAAACCGAAATCGAGCTACCGATCAAAGTCGCGGTCATGGGATGTGTGGTGAACGGTCCTGGAGAAGCCGAAGGAGCGGATGTCGCCATTTTCGCCGGGGATCGTCGTGGGATCATCTATGTTCAAGGGGAAAAAGTCGCAAACGTCCCCGAAGAGCAGATCCTCGACCGTCTGTTGGAAGAATGTCGTATCTTCCAGCACAAGGTCAAAACCGGACAAGCCAAACTGGGAGAAAAGAAAGTCGATATTTTGCCCCCGGACCCGATCGGTGAGCTAGGTAGCGGATGGGAAAAGATCCAAAAGGAAAAATCGTCGCGTCCGTTACCGGTGGTCGGTTAAAGACATGCAGAAATAACTCAGCTTCAAAACGTTTTTACCCGTCTTCGGGAGTTGGCGTGTTTTTGACAACCGTCAATGGCACCGGCCGGGCTCGAACCGGCGACCCAGGGCTTATGAATCCCTTGCTCTACCAACTGAGCTACAGTGCCTTGGGACGCCATTATACGCTTGGTTTTTTTGAGAACAAGACGACCGCATGAGGGTTCTCTGGTTGTCATGAGTATAAATCGGCGTGTGTGGGGATTTTGACATTTTTCCGGGATGTGATAGTCTCGCACGTCTTGTTCGGGGCGTAGCTCAGCTTGGATTAGAGCGCGTGGTTTGGGTCCACGAGGTCGCAAGTTCGAATCTTGTCGCCCCGATTTGACGAGACGAGAAGCCCTTCCGCTAACAGCGCGAAGGGCTTTCTCATTTCGTAGCAAAGAGTTACGCCATCGAGGCGGAAGTTCGAAAACACGATATCGAGTATCTGTCTCCTTGCGTGGTAGTTGGCCGTAACCCACTTCTCGCACAAGCTTTGCGAGAGTTCGAAAACCTTGATCGCTTGCTCTGCCTGCTCGCCACGCGTGACGTCCAGTCCATCGATCTGCTCTTTGAGTAACGCGATGCGATCGCGCAACTCCGTTGACTTGGTTGCGAAGCCGTCGTCGTCGACCATTCGCTGCAGTCGCAGGTTGAGCAACTCGTCTTGCTGCTGTCGTAGGGAAGTCATCCGCCGCTGCAATTCCTTCGCTTCCTGCTGCGTCTCCTTGCGTTCGTCGGTCGTGCGGGCTCGCAGCACCTCGCCAAACCATGCGGCGGTTTCGTCATCCTGCTTCATGCTTTGAAACGCTGCGAGGATCTGCTCGTCGAGTTCCGCTTCTGTCACCCGATGCCGTGGATGGTCGCCCAAGCGCGACACACTGCATCGGTAGTAGACGTACTGCTTGCCGGTCGCTTTTTTGGTCACCGACTCGCCCGTGATGAGATTACCGCAGTGCGAGCATCGGATGAGGCCGCCGGCGTAGGTCAATTCATTGTGCTTGTAGGTCTTGATCCCGAGCAACGCCTGCACGCGGTGCCAGGTTGTCGCATCTACAAGCGGCTCGTGCTTGCCCGGATGCCACTGGCCCTGGTACTCAATCTCTCCGATGTATGCCCGATCGGTCAGCATGTTATGCACCGAACAGCGAGGGAACTTGGGTCGCTTGTCGCGGAACACCCGCCCCTCGGCGTGAAGTTTGTCGCACAACGAATCGATGGTGTACGTCCCCGTCGCGAACAGTTCGAAGATCCGACGAATATTTGCCGCCGCAGGTTCGTCGATGCGAACGAGGCTTCGTCCGTTTACGCGTTCGTTGCGATACCCGTACGGACCTTTCGAGACGAACCAGCCGTCGCGGACGCGCCGCTCGTGCCCTTCGCGAACATCAATCGACTGCTGATCGGTGTAGAACGCCGCCATGCTGGCGAGCGTCCGTCGCATCATGCGGCCGGCCGGGTTCGAGTCCATCGGCTGGCTGACCGAGACAAATGGAACACCAAAATCACTTTCGAGCCGTTCAAGTTCGACATAATCAAACAGGTTTCGGGCGGCTCGGTCGATCTTGTAAAAGAGCACACCATCGAGCCTGGCCGCGTTTTGCTTCACGTAGGCGAGCATCTCCTTGAATGTTGTTCGCTCAGTTCGCTTCGATGCGGTTTCGGCAACGCGGAACATCTTCACGATCGTGCCGCCAGTCTTCTCGGCGTACTTCTGCAATGCTTCCCGTTGAACTTCAAGTGAGAAGCCCTCTCGCTCCTGCTCACGACTGCTGACGCGGGCGAAGGCGACATACCGTTTGGTGCGGGCTATGGGCATCGGAAACACTCCTGTAGCGATGCGTGCATTCTATCGGATTCTCTACTGAGAACCTCGCGGAAAGCGGTCGTTTCCCGCCTCTCCCTGCACACCGGCCCGCGCGGCACCGCGCGGTGGTGTCGCCGCCCCCGATGCGCCTGCCGCTTCGTCTACTTTTGACCCGTTCGCGATCGTGAACGCTCCGCGATCAGTATCGCTTGCGCATTTGCTCGAACCGTGCTTTGCTCCGGCATGGAGCGTCCTCACACGCATCGCGACGTGCGAAGCGGTAACGGACGCGATGTTCCATTTCAGGAGGTGCCTCATGGCACGCACTCTAATTGAAGTTCCTCTTTCCAAACTTGTCGCCAGCAAGCGAAACCCCCGAAAGGTTAAGCCCGCTCGCGAGGCCCACGCGCGACTCGTTGCACTCATCCGCTCCCAGGGCCTGCTCCAGCCGCTGGTCGTTCGACCCGCGGAAGGGAAGCCTGGCTACTATCTCGTAATCGCTGGCAACCGGCGTCTGGCCGCGTTGAAAGAGATCCATAAAGGCGATGGCGATGTTCGCATCGCCTGCGTCGTGAAGGATGTCGATGATCCGACTGCGGATTCACTTGCGCTTGGCGAGAACTATGGGCGGGAGCCCATGCACCCGCTCGATGAAGCGGAATCCTTTGCTCGACTGGCAACACACGACGGCAAGGATGCCGATGCAATCGCCGCCGAGTTCGGGGTGACGGTTCGCTACGTCCGGCAACGGATGAAGTTGGCCGAACTGATTGCGGACGTGAAGGCCGCGTACCGCGGGAATGCTATCGACACGGCAACGGCGGAAGCCTTCGCCAGCGTGCCGCCAGATCGGCAGAATTCAGTATGGGAAGAAGTCAGCCGCAACGGCTCGCACGCGCTGCATGCACAGCACGTCCGAAACGTCATCGCGGGAGAGTGGATTGACGCCAAACATGCACTGTTTGATGTCTCTACGCTTGATCCATCGGTGGTCAGTCAGGATTTGTTCGGCGACCAGATGCTCATTGAGCGGTCGGCATTTGCCGAAGCGCAGACGAAAGCACTGGAATCCGAGCGGAACAAACTGCTGGAAGACGGCTGGCGCGAAGTTATCGTCGCTCGCTACGAAGACGCATCGGATCGACTCCGGGCGATGGATATGCCCGAGCGCGAATACGATCCGGCCACAGTGGCCCGGCTGGAAAAGCTGGACGATCGGTGGCGGAAGCTGGAAGTCAAGGCCGACGCGTTGGAAGAGGATGACGACAAGGGCCAGGAAAAGCTCGAACGCCAGTTCGAGACGATCGAGACCGAGCAACGTGAAATCGAAGAGGCCGCCGAAGTTATTTACTCCGAGGCGACCAAATCAGTGGCGACCATGTTCCTGCTGTGCTTGCCCGATGGTCAAGTCCGACGGGAAGTTCGTGTGCCTCGTGCGGTTCGCAATCGTGGTGGCGCCAACAACGGCTCCTCCGGCAACGTCTCAGCAGACGGGGAAGCGGGCTCATCCGCGACTCCGACGCCGACCTGTCACGATCTGTCCGAGAGACAGACCGCCGCCGCTTTCGCCCATCAGGTGATCGCGGTTCGGACGGCTCTGCTCGCAAACAGTCTCGTGTTGCGTCGCGTACTCGTGTTGATCCTGTCACACGCTGTGCGTGCGAGCGAGGCGTTCTCGATTCGTCGGGATGTGAACGCGGTGACGCTCGCGGCCGAGCAGGACGACTTCAAGTCGCCCGCGTTCGATCGCCTGCAGCAACTACGCACGGACCTCGATCCGCTTGTCGGCGTCGATTTCATCGAAGACATCGACGCCTACGCCAAGCTGGCGAAGCTGAAACCCGAGAAGCTCGATGCGATCATCGAACTGCTTGTCGTCGAATGCCTCACCGCCAACCTCGCGCGACCGACTCCGTTTATTCGCTTATTGGTCGACGAGTTGAAAGTTGATGTTCGCACGACCTGGACACCCGACGGTCACTGGCTGTCGGGATTCACTAAGCTGCAACTGTCGAATCTCGTAACCGAGTTGAAAGGCGCGGTAAACGCACCGGCCAACGATCGAAAGAAGAGCGATCTTGTAACCCAATCCGCCGTCCTCTTCGAGCAAGCGCGCGAACGCAAGCTCGACGATTCCGCACTCCGGGATCGTGTCAACAAGTGGATGCCGTCGGCACTTCTCAAGAGGGTTCCATAAGTCCCTGCGTCCTTTTAGACCGGTCTCGCACTCAATGCGGCCCGGTCTTTTTTGATGGCGCGAGAAATCGAATCAGGAATCTAGGCCGAATCCTTGTCGGTCTTTGTACACTTCGACGTTGTAGACAGTACCTCCATGAGCCGACCCGCATTCAACAGCATTTCTATCGCGTCGGAATCCGTGATTGGCGTGGTCTGATGCCGGGAAAACACGCGCACGGTACTTCGGATCAACTCGTCTGTGACCCACGCGGGCCGAAGAGTGAAGGGGGATTGAAGGGATGCCTGCTCGCGTTTCACGCCTACACAATAAAAAAAGCCCGCAAAAAGGCGGGCTGTGATAGCGAGTTTCTCAGTGGCGTTATCCTAGGCCGTGGTCGATGGTGCGGCAAGTCGATTCGCGCGGTAAGCGACACCCTCGTCGAACCACGCTCTCAGTTTGTTCATTGGCGTCTCGATCGGATCGCACCGCGATTCAATCGCACGTTCAAACACGGGTGTGCGCTGTCGAAACCATCCACGCCATAGCGGCTGGTACAGACCCGCGTCGTTCTTTCGAGCGATGCCGAATAGCGTGTCCACCCTGACGTTGTGAACGATCATGTTGTCATCGAACGCTGCAATCGTTCCCAAGCACCCGTGTAGCGATTGCGGGGATTCGAGCGCGTGAAACATCGGCTGGATGAAGAAGGATTGCTTCAGGATGTGAAGCCGTACGCCCTTCGGAAGCACGTCGCCTTCCAGATAATCCAGCGTGTCGGACAATTCCGACTCACTCAAGAATGCGAAGGGCCATCGCTTCTGCATGAGGCGGCGGACACCGGTGGCGCACGCGATTACGACAATTTTCGGGGCGACTGGAGCGCCCTCCTTCTTTCGTTCAAAGAACGTCGAACGCCACATTGCATCCACAGCGAGCAGTCCTTTCTGCTGCTCTGGGGTGAGTTCCATGTCGGAATGCCGCATTACGCGCCGCACGAGGTGGATATACACCTTGCGTGGGAACATCCAGGATGGTAACGAGCGGGCCTCCCACAGGATGTGAGAGGCCGTGCAAGCGCTATTCCAGATCTGTTTGGAGCCTAGCTGCCGAACCCGCGCCGGACGGGGAAAGAACATCTCGGCGGCGGCTTCAGAGCAACGCAGGGTGCCATGCCGGGTTCGAGCCTGATGATCTTCGAGTAGCCGTCGCATCGCACTCCCGGGCTCATCGCCGTAAAGTGCCTGAACGAAACGCCAAAGGTCATCCGTCACTGGCAACTCAGAGGTAGCGAGATAGCGGTGTAGTGTCTTCGAGCTGATGCCAAGGTTCAGCTTCGCCTTGATTCTCGTACAGCTATAGTTGAGGTAGTTCTTCACGAATCGCAAGCGGGCAACGAGCGTCTCGCGTACCGCCGGGTCTTCGAGCAGTTTCCGCCACTCCGGGTTTGTCATGATGTCGCCTAACATGCCCGGGATTTTACCGTTGCGGACCCGCGTTACGGTCGGTTTTTCGCGATTGTCTCACCCCATATACGAAAAACCCCCGAAAAACGGGGGATTGGGGCGACCATCACCCGGTTCGGCCGGGGGCGAGGTACGGAGGAACGGTATCAAAGAATTGGCGGTACAGGCGGTCGATCTCCGTCCACAGCGCGTCGACCAGCGCCCGCAACGCCTGATTCTGACCCTCGACGGCCATCCGGGTGGCGGCGTGAGCGAAGACCAGCAGTGCCGCGCCTTGGGCGGTCACGAAACTATGGCTGCGGTACGCGTGATCCAGTCCGTCATCGGGATGCTGGGGTTCGAACCCGATCGTGCGGCCGGCATAGGCGTCGAACGTGTCGATGACCTCTTTGACCTGTTCCTCGAAGTCGGAGGTGTAGATGGCACCGGCATGGGTCAGGATATGGTCGACAAGATGGTACAGGGCAGCACGGTGACGTTCCGCGAACTGTATGGGGTCAACATTCGGATGAGGCATGGGGTTGCTCCTCAAAGAAACCTTGGTCAATCAGCAGGCACGTGCCTGCCGAGCGCCGTAAGGCTTCCTTGAAGAGGGAAGGAACTCACACTCGAACTCTGCCACACCAACGCACGAACTGTCAACTGATTCGTTGAGGTCTGCAGTTAGCCTGGGATCTTCCGGAATCCGACATAGGCGGCGAGCGCCACCATCCCAAAACCGACCGCTTGGAACACGGGCACAGCCGGAGCGACGGTCGTGGGCTGCGTGGCGGCCGGAGGTCGGTACTCATCGGGGAGACGGTTCGCCGCGAATACGATGGCCTCCGCGTTCACCCGCGCAAGGAGCAGCCCGACGATGATGAAGACCGCTGCGGCGCCGATGGTGCGAAGCGACACGTGACAACGGACTCCGAATGTCACTCGCGGCGACAAAAGCGCGGACGCTGGATTCTCGGTGCCCGCCTCGGTGTTCGGCTCCGGAGAAGCCCTCCAAGCTTGACCTTGTGCTTCCTTGACCGGTTCGAGTTTCCAAGAAGGTTCCGGCGTAGAAGTGGCTGGCTTGGCAAACTCCATCTCGATACTGACGGCTGTATCCAGTGTGTCCTGAAGTCTCTGGACCTGAAGGAGAACCACTTGGTTCGGCCGAATCCCGGCGACCGTATGCAATTGCGGATACGCGACCGACAGGACCGAGGTGTCGGAGGTGACTCGCAGTCGGGCACCGCCGTCCACGGTGTCGGGGAGCGACGAATACACCTCAACTGAGTAGAGCCTCGCGGACTGAAAGGCGTAGCGAGAATACCCGATTTCACGTCGGGGAAGCCAACCGGCACGACTACAGGCACGGATCGGGGAACGTCGTTGCCAGAATCGCGACCCCAGATGATATGTACCGGCGACATGGAACAAGATGTGGGCACCCAAAGGCGTGCCTCGCAGCGAGTTCAGGAAAGACAACCACTCGGTGACCGGTGTAAACTTTTGGTCCTTAGCTTCACGAAGTAGCTCCTGGGGGACAATCCTCACATACTGCGGAAGGTCCACGTTCGGCTCGGACACTCCCGACGCTGCGATGGTCGCCAAGCGTGCGGCGTCGACCGCGCTGGCGAAGCCGCCGACGCGAAATTGTACGCGAAGCGCCACTTCGCTGTCATCCGTTGAGGGCTCTTCGGCCAGCCGCACCTCGCTCACATAACGAAGCGGCAGGACGCGTCGGCCAGACGCGCTCAACAGCAGATACCCGAGCACGCCACGGGCAACTTGTGTCTGTCGGAACGCCGCATACGCGTCGTCATCGAAACGCCTTCGCTTGTATGTAAAATGTGCTTGCGCACCCGGTGGCAGCGCGATCACGTCGAGCAGGTCTCGCATATACGTCGGCTTGCCCCCCGATGTAAGCAACAGCACGTTCTGCGTCGCCCTTCCCCAGAATCGCATACGGACCTCCACACTCAGCCACTTGACTCCGACATTATCCGCGAGGATCAAAGGTCGCCGCTTCTACTTCACAAGGGCGACCTGCGAAACATCGAAGTGCCGCGAGTCGTCCCCAGCCGAAAGCATAGAGCCGCAGGGGTAATTGTTCGAGGTGCACGTCCACCACCTTCGCACGCTCGCGCCGATCCAAGCTCGAGACTCGGCGTGCCGTGATGTAACGTCGATTGAGATACGAGATCGTCGACAGCTTCTCGGTCGCGATCAAACCCCAGTTGGATGCCACATAGCTTCTTCCAGTAAATCCTAAGTTGGGATTGAGGTACGTGACCAACGCTTCGACCTGTGGATACTGCTCGCGAACCATTCTCAGCAATTCAGAGATGCCGTGTGATGCCCAGTTGTGCGGAGCCCAGCGAAAGGCATACGCTCGGGACAGAACAAGGATACGTCCAGGTGCCACCGTCGTATCCGCTGCAGCGCCGATCGCAGGCAGGAGATGCGGCAGGTCGAATGCAGACAGCGAGAAAAAACTGCAGGGATGGGACTTGGAGACACCGAGTGCGAAGTATTGCGCGTCCGGACGGAAGCTGTTGAGGTAATGAAAGTTTTCAAAGATGGCTCTGGCGGTCGTAGCGACGTCATCTGCTGACAACCTGAACAGGCTCAGTTCACGAACACCGCCTGCGGGCGGATGCACGGGCCGGAATGCGGTCCTGTAGAAGAGTTGCTTGTCTTCAATCTCGTTCGCGAGTTCATCAAGCAGTTCACGCTCCGCAAGCCTGTCGGCCCAATTCTCTTCGTGCCAAAGTAGCGGAAGATGAAGCCCCGCCCTCAGTCTCAGATCAAAATCGCTGACGGCATGTTGCTTGGCCGTGACGGCAATCTCGTCTCCGATCTCAGACAAACGATCGCGGATTGCATTCGGTGGCAATGTTAACTGCAGGGCCATAACGGTTCCGATTGAAATTATAGGCAGGGACCGGGCACGCTGGTTCTGTGACAATGATCGGCAGAATCAGCCAAAACGCAATAATCAAGCCCGGCTCCGACACGTCCCGCCGTGATAGATGGCTACCTGTGGAACTCCAACCCGACCTTGATCGCCAGTTGGCGGACGTGGTCTTCGAGTTCGGCGAGACGGTTATCGTGCCAGGTGAGGACGAGGTTTTCGATCCGGGTGAGCCGCGTGGTGTGGTCATCGACCTTGTCGTTCAAGTCGCGCAGATCATCACGAACGGAGTCGAAGTGATGGCCCATGAGGCGGGCGAGGAAGTCGACGTCCGACTCATTGTGTCCCCGTGGTTCGAGCAGGCGTGTGTGGGGTGACTGGCTCATACGATGGTGGGCTCATCGGCGTTGGGTTGCGACCCGGGCATCGGACGCATCGGACGACGGGCGACGTTGAAATGGGCTTTGACGTCAATGAGGTCGCGTTCGATACGACCCAGGCGACGCTGGATTTGCTCCAGCATGGTGACGATTTGGGCGAGGGTCGGCTGCTGAAGTGGCGACGCGGGCGCGTTCTCCCGCACCGGCGGTTTGGAACTCTTGAAGAAACTCATGGGGATGGTGTGTGATGGTTACTGCTAATGCGATCAATCATATCACACTTGAATGTTCGCACTGTCGCGCGTGTTACAATGAACGCCTACCTTCATCGCGTGTCCGTCGACCGTCGCCACCCGGCGCGAGCCGTTCGTGAACGCGTCCCGCTTCGTTAGGCCGACGACTCCTCACAAACGCAAGGCATGTCGTCGCGGGGCCCGGTGGCTCTTGGCTACCCGCGTCCATTCCAGCGGCGGGACACGCTCGCGCGCAGCTTTCATGTGCGTGCGGAGCGACATGCCGAACGGCCACGATGATGAACTGTTCCTGCGCCTGGGTGAGCGGGAAGTCTTCGGCGGCACGACGCCGCTCGGCTTTTACGCTTCCGATTTGATGACCCACCTGTGGGCGATCGGCAAGTCCGGAACTGGCAAAACGACGCTCTTGAAGAATCTGGCGGTGCAGCTGATCGAAACGGATGCCGGAATACTGCTGCTGGATCCCCACGGCGATATCAGCGGCGAACTGCTCGATCTGATCCCATCGCGTCGGATCGACGACGTGTGTTGGTTCGACCCGTCGGACTTGGAGCACCCGATCGCCTTCAACGTGCTCGCACCCGTACCACCGGACCGGCGACACTTGGTCGTCGACGGAGTTATCGCCGCCTTCCACTCAATCTGGGGCGATTCGTGGGGGCCGCGGATGCAGCACATTCTCCGCAACTGCTTCGCCGCACTGTTGGAATGCCAGAACGTCAGTCTGCTCGGCGTGCCGCGTCTGCTCGTGGACGATGACTATCGACGCTGGGTCGTCGGACAGGTCAAGGATGTCATGACGCACACCTTCTGGACGGGCGAGTGGGAGAGTTACGACCGAAGATACCGTGCGGAGATCGCCGGGCCGGTGATGAACAAGGTGATGGCCGTACTTGCGTCGCCGCCTTTGCGGCTGACGCTCGGGCAAGTCCGCCGATCACTCGATCCTCGCTTCGCGATGGACACCGGTCGGATCGTCCTGGCAAACCTGTCAAAAGGGAAACTCGGCGCAGAGAGCGCATCGTTGATGGGTGCGTTGCTCGTCAACGCCTTCTTCCACGACGCGATGGCGCGGGCAGACGTGCCTCCGGCGGAGCGTCGGCCCTTCTACATCCTGATCGATGAGGTGCAGTCGTTCGCCTCCACCGACACGTTCGCACAAATGCTGTCGGAGATTCGCAAGATGAACATCGGCGTGGTGGCCGCGCACCAGTACCTGGATCAACTGAGTCCGACGCTACTGTCGGCGCTGCGCGGCAACTGCGGATCAGTCATGTGCTTCCGGGTAGGCGAGAAAGACGCACAAAATCTCTCGCGGGAGTTTGGCGACATCTACTCTGCGTCTGCGTTCAGCGGGCTGAATAATCATCAAGTTCTGGCCCGCTTGATGAACGTCGGTCGCACGGGCGAACCGCTCATCGCCCGCACCTACCCGCCGCTCGCCAAGCGCTACGGCCGGCGGGAGACCATGCTCGGCCGAAGTCGTGAGCGGTTCACCACCCCTCGCGGCTCGGTCGAGAGGAGGATAGCAAAATGGATGCGTCAGTAGGCTCCAATTTCCAACTTTTGTTCGACACCATTGACCGCCAACCGAGCCGAAAAGCCGAACTCAAGTCCCTCATCGACTACCAGCACATCGACGAGCCGATGTACAAGCTCGACACGCTCCTGCTCGGAACGCATATTGTCGCCCGACTGATGAAGCGCGACCTCTGGCGGTCGTTCGTCTTCCGCGTGGAATTGTACGCGGTCGACAATGAGGGCAACGCCACCCAGTTCTGCGCGATGACCAGCGACGATGACATCGAGTCCCAGGTACCGCTCTCGACAACCTCTTTGCGGGTCAAGATGATCGACACCTCCAACGGGAACAAGATCCTGGTCTGGAAGTTGTTCCCGCTCGTCGTCCCGTGCGCGGAAGTCTGTGACGCACTTCCTTACCGCATTCGCGGCATACCCGTCCCAGCCGAACCGACGCCCCCGACCCCGCCGACGGCGTTCGAGCAGATGTGCATCGATCGAGAGAACGCGATCAAGCGGGAGTTTGCAGCACGCGTGCATGGGGCGAAGGTCCGCGAGCAACTCCGCAAGCACCCCGAGTTCGCTTTACTCGATGGCTTCCAGCAAGGCCAGACGTTGGACAGCGTCGATCGTGCGTTCGATCCGTCCGAGACCCTTGACGAAGGCAACTAACAGGAGAACTCTCATGAAAAACCCCTCCGCATTCGAATTGTTCGCCGAAGGCGCGGTCGTGTTGGGCGTTGCTGCTGCGCTGATCATGGTCGCCCTGTTTGGTGTCGGTGCGTGCCTCCAGGCCATTTGGGAAGCGTGGAATGATAACCGCGGGCGATGCCAGCCGGGCAAACCGTCCTCCTCGCCTGCGCCCGCTCCCGCGCCCCTTCCGCTGCCGCCCCGGCCGACGACCTCGTCGTTGACACCGGTGACGACACTCCGCAACGCGATGGTCTCTCGTGGAATCTCGGCAATCGAGATGGCTGAGGAAGTCACGCAGTTGTTCCAGGCCATCCTCGGAAACCACGCCACATGCGGTAGCCATATCGCAGTCTCCATTGTGTTCAGCCCGGCTGGATTCGCAGAGATATTCTGGAAAGCGCACGGGTACGGCGACTATTTTCCGCGTGTGAAATGCTACCGGGATGGCGTGTTGATGTTCAGCGAGTGCGCCGCCGAAGGCATGTTCGGCGATGTGCTGGAGCCTGGAAACTGGTACCGCTTCCGGTTCGAGATCTGCTCCGACCAATATCCCAACGCCAAGCCGATCGACGACATTGAACGCTACGTCATCGTGCCGACGCGAGAGATGTTGCTGGCGACGGTCAAGGATGCAGACTCGCACTCGGTCGAGAGACTCTTTGCGACCCACAAACGCCGGTCGGCGAAATCCCGAACGCTCCGAGAGCGTGTCGATGAGTTGTGCGACGACGATTGAGTACCATCGACGTCACCGACACAGTTCTGGATGTCTGCGAAAAGCTCCTGTCAAGCGAAATCTTTCTGAGCTGTGCCACCGATGTCGCTCCGCGCGGAACCGCGCGGGGTGACGTCGGGGAAGATTCTTCCGTCCCGCCCGAGTCACATTGAAACCTCCCTTACACTGCGCGCCGTCAGGTTCACAGCACGTAAGAAAGGAGGTGACTATGGCAAACCGATCCGAGCGGTCCGATGCACATCGCGACGGGCACAGCAAGGGAATCAGCGGCAAGTCGGAATACGGCTTCTTCGACTTCCCGAGCAGTGACCGCGAGATTCGCGACGCCCATCGCGAAGGCTACAACGACGGCCGCGAAAAACTCGCCGAAGCGCAGGTTCAGCAGCAGTCGAACAAAAAGTGAATAGATGCCGACCGGTGCGGAAACGCGCCGGTTCGGCTTTGGCAGGGAACGCGAATCAGTCGGTTCCGATGCTTCGCGCATATGCGAGCGTGGAGAGCACAAACTGCTTGGTCGCGTCGTCGGCATCCTGCGTGATCGACTGCACCAAGTGTTTGATCTCTCGGTCGGCGTCCGGGGACGCCAAGCCGTCGGGGAGGAAAAGTTCGTATGGCTTGATCTTGAGGGCGGCGGCGATGCGGTCGATCGCCTCGAACGACGGCACTTTTACGCCTCGCTCGATTCCGGAGATGTGGGCAAAGCCGAGCTTGGCCTTCTGGCCGAGTTGTTCGAGGGTCAGGCCCCTGAGTTTCCGAAACGTCCGAAGCCGCCTACCGAAGATGTCACGGGCTGAGTTCACGCCCCGATGATGCTACGGAGCGACTGCGACAGACTGTATCACTTGATAGAGCAAGAATAGCTTGTATTTATATCCATTGGAGTATATCGTCGGCTTCGATTGCTCTGTGGGGCAAAGCATGTCGAACGATTTAAGGGAAATGAGGTTCATTGGTCATGGGTAAACATTATCTGGCGGCGTTCTTGATGATGATTCTGGTCGCCGGCTGTGCGACGCAACGGCACACCTCGGGGCAACCAATCCAGGACGACGAAGTATCTCGGATCATCAAGGGTAAGACGACGATGGAGGACGTCATCGCGCTCTTCGGCGAGCCCACGCGCGCAGTGCCGATGGGGGATGAGATGATCTACACCTACGAGTATCGCGTCACGAAGGGGCAGACGATGTTCTTCCCGTATGTCGCGAGCGGCGAGTCGAAGGACGAAGCGGACAAGCTCTCGATCGTGTTCGACAAGAACAAGGTCGTGAAGACCTACCACCTCCAACGCGGGGTGGGGAAATGACCACCGCCAACACTTCATTGGAACAGGGGAACGCCACCCCTCGCACTCCTTGGACGGCGTCTGCATTTCGACGGTATCGCGATGGATATGCCGTCGCGGGAACCGTGAATGTGCTGGGGCTGCTCGTCGCGATCGTTGGCATTGTGCTATTCGGTATCGGCGCGTTCGGTGTCGTCACCGCGGTCGCCGGGGCTGCGAGCAAGGACAGTAACGCGGCGTTGGGCGCGGCCATCATCTTTCCGCTGTCCGTCGCCCTCGGGATAAGCGGTGTGCTGCTCACCGTTGCCGGTATAGCCGTGCGGTGTTTGGCGCAGGTGACCTTTGCGACGCTCGACACCGCCATACACACGTCGCCGTTTCTGGATGATGACGATCGGGCCGTAGCGATGCGGTTACGGACCTGAAGGCCAGTGACTGCAATCTGCCGCGGTCTGACCCCACATGAAAGTGAGCACGCAATATGCACACCGAATCACTCGAACCCCGACGACTACTCGCGGCCATCGCCTCCGGGCAGACCATCAACGCGACGCTGACTTCGGGCGGACAGGCAGATGAGTACACGTTCGTCGCATCGGCGGGCGACAGTATCGTCGCAACCATGGCCGAGACGGCCGACACCTTCGCGTTCAATCCCCGTATCAGGCTGTATGGACCAACCGGCTCCTTGCTTTCGGACAACGGCGGCGACGTCACCGGAACAAGAATCGCCGTGCAGGGCGTCTCGGAGACGGGCACCTACCGAATCGTCGCCTCAGACGACGACGGAAACGCGGGCGGCCCGTACGGGCTGACGATGGTGAAAGCGCCCGGCGTGCAGTCGGCGAGCGGGGACGATGGCCCGATCGTGAGCGGTCAGACCCGGAATGGCACGATCGATTTGGGCGATCTCGATGTCGCCACGTTCTCCGCTTCTGCGGGTGACAGCATCGTTGTAACGATGGCGGAGACCACGCCCACCTTCGCGTTCAACCCGCGGATCGAAGTCTACAGCCCCAGCGGCGCCCGGATCGCTGTCAATGGAGGTGATCCAACTGGTACAAGTGTCTCCGTCCAGGGCCTGACCGAAAGCGGCACCTACACCATCGTCGCATCGGACGACGATGGAAATGCGGGCGGACCATATGATCTGACACTCACGGGTAGCATACGACCGGTCGGCTCATTCACGAGCGTGATCAAGACCGGTTCTCTCCTGAGAGTGACGGGCACAACGGGTAAAGATGTGATCGGGGTTGATTTGGTCAACGGTCGCATCCGCGTCGGGACGAAGGCTGACGGCATTCTCGCGACTTTCGCCGCCAGCACGATCTCGCGAATCTCCGTCGACGCCGGCTCGGGCAATGACAAGGTGACGGTGGAGACGACAGTCACGAAGCCCACGTCGCTCGCCGGGGCCGCGGGGCGAGATGTTCTCCTGGGCGGCAGCGGGAACGACTATCTCGCCGGTGGCAGCGGCAATGACAAACTCGTCGGCCGACTCGGAAACGACACGCTCGATGGCGGCAGCGGAATCGACCTGGTCGAGTACACCGACCGCGGGCGCGGAGAAGGCGTGGTCGCCAGCCTCGACGGCCTCGCCAACGATGGCGGACCCAGTGAGGTCGATTGGATTCTCGACAATGTTGAGAACCTCCTCGGCGGCAACGGCGACGACCTGCTCTCCGGCAACGCCGGCCCGAACATCATCGCAGGCGGCCGCGGTGCCGACACTATCAGCGGCGGAAACGGCGACGACCTGATCTTCGCCTTCCTCGAAAGCCGCACCGACGATGGCGTCATCGACATCATCAACGCCGGGGGCGGCGTCGATACCGTGATTGCGGACGGCAATGACGTACTTACGAATGTCCCGTGAGAACGCACGCTGTTTTACGTGGCGTTCACTCTGGCTCATCCGGCTGACGAGTTCGATACCGGCGCGACCACGCCAGCCCCAGAGGAAACCGGTAGGTCTCTGTCCACGTTCGGCCGGACGGCTTCAGAAGGCGTTCCCACACTCGCGATTCCCTGCGGGTTGCGTCCGGTTGGGGTCACAATGTTCATCGGAGTGAGCGGCGAGCGCTTGATCAACTCTAACTGCTCCTGCCAAACCCGCCAATCCTCGCCAGTGAATCTAGTCTGCCCGGTCTGAAGGATCGAAGACAAGCGGGCATTCAAGTCGGAGAGCACCTTGCGAAGTTCGACACTCGCGTCTTCAACCTGACGCGCTTCGCGGTCAAGCCTTCCGAGCAAATCTTCAACATCGACAAGACTGCTGCCGTGCTCGCGGCTGAGCAGGAACTCACGCACCAGCCTTTTGAGTGTGGAGGCCACCGATTTTTGAGACGCCTGCTGTCGGCTCAGTACAAGTTTGGCTGAAAGCGTTCTACACAGTGTTTGCACGTTGCTGGAGAGTTGGCCTACTTCGTCTGGGAGCTCTGTTTTCTCGGCCGACGCGATGCGGACAACCTCTGTCAATACGCCAAGTTTGTCCAACGCATTCGCCCCTCCGAGCAACTCACACATGAGCTTCTTGGCTCTCTCGGCATTGCCCAGCTGATCTGTCGGCTTGCGAAGCCACTGCTCACGGATCGTGGCAGCCTTCTGCTCGTACACAACTCGGTGCCATCGCTCGACGTAGCACCGGAGCCCTTCCGCATAGAGTCGCCACGGTACCAGATCTTCAATCGTGATCACGGAGTTTCCCAATACGTCGGCTAGGGTCAGCGCAAACTCTGACTCGACGAGCTTCTTCGCACCCTTGGCACGCCCCGTGATTCGCTCCTTGACGTCCGGACGATCCGAGTCGATCAGCACAACCGTTGCCGGTATTGGTTCGTCTCCCCACTGAGATGCTGTTAACACCTTCTCCACGTTGTCGACACCATCTGCCGACACGACTGCAATTGCGTTAAGGTCAAGCCATTCAGAAACGGCATCGGGTTTTGATTTGAATCGTACGACCTCGGTCAGCAGGTACTGATCAGTTGGCCCCTCAAGAACAAGGTTGGTCGCCCCCATGAAAAGTGTCTGCGCGCAGTTAATTCCCAGGGCAGATCGAACGGGTTCGTACCTGCGGGCGCTCGATCGCCCTTGGTACTGCGTGCCTTCTTCGGATTCTTCTTTCGTTACAACACGCACGCGGCGGGGGAAATTCTGATTGATCAGGAATGGCGAATGCGTGGTGTACAACAGCTGAGATGTCTGGGCGGACGATTCAAAACTTACCAACGACTCGAAGACAGACAGCAGATTTCGCTGTCCGAGTATGGATAGGAACGAATCTGGTTCGTCCATCAGGACGACCGCATTGCGGTTTCGTTGCGATACTTCCATCGCCTTCGCCTGAATGTAGTAGCTGAGGAAGTAGCGCAGGCCAGAACTCCGCTCCTTGAACGTATAAGTCGCGCCGGTCTTATCCGTGATATCGAAGTACAGAATGCCCTCGCGATAACGAAGCGTCAGGGCCGCCTGGTCGTCCTGTCGCCAGAACCGCCGCAGATTCAGTCGCTCCGCAATCGAGCGATTCCACCCGTTCACGTGGTAGTCAATGAAGCCTCGATCGCTGGAGGGGAGCGAGAGGATCTTCAATATCGATTCGGCGTCCAAACCCAAAACCTCGGTCAAGAGAAGTCCGGCAAGCCTCGCATCCTCGCTCACGTCTGCACGTTCAGCTTCCAGTCGGCGGCGGATGGCATTGAGGTTCTTGATCAAGTCTTCGCTCGGCTGTGTCTTCGAGTTCAACTCCAATTTGGACAAAAACGAAGCCGCATCCTGCGCCACCGCGAGACCGTAGCGGAGAGACGGTCCGTCCTCGGCGTTGCCCAGGCATTTCGCCAATTCGTCGTACGTCAGATTGTCAGGCAGCGCCGCGCTCGCATTGATGAACTCCACTCGTGGCAATACTTCGCGCATCTTTGCGAGTTGCTCCGGGCTAATCTTTCGCGCGGTCGGATTCTCGTCGATAAAGACATGAGCACCGATTGATGGGTCAGGGTCGCCCAAAACGATGGCAATTGCCTCGGCCTTGGCGGCATCGGTGATCCCCGCCGCCCGCAGTGCCCCTGTTATGTCGCCACCCTCATCGCTGGAAGTGATTCTCAAACCGATGTTTGCCCACCGCTTGCTACTCGCAATCGACGCTGGCATGGTGGCATAGCGGCAAAGATCAGTCTGCTGGAAGTCACGACCATCGATTCCTTTGCCAGTCAGGACTTTAGCGACCGCGCTCAGCAGATGAGATTTTCCACTCTCGTTGGCGCCGACAATGGTCGTGATGTCGCTTTCGATCGGGATCTCGATAAAAGGGAAGTGCTCCTGGAGCTTGTCTCCTACATGCAGTCGGTTCCAGGGCGTGGGCAGGTTCGACGACTTTGAGGGAGCTTCGCGCCTGTAGTTGATGTTGAAAGACTTATACCAGCGAAGAAGGAGGCGATCGATTTTCATATGATTCTTCTCAAGTTGGTCAGACCTCGTAGTCCGCCGCCGACCTCAACATGCGTTGGCCAATACGCAAGATGGCCGAGAATGAACGAAGTGCAGGCGTAGCGTACAAAACTATCGAGCCCTTTCAACTATTTATACCTAATTGCCGACTCGCGGGAGCGCCCCTGGGGTGGAGCCGGAGGGGTCGATGCGAAGCACCGGGGGTGGGGAGCCTGCAACGTCGCCCAAGAGCAAAACACCCCGCTCGTTCGCGGGGTGTTCGCTTTGTCTACCGTGGCATGTCGGTGGACTCGTACTCGTGCCGAGTCAGAACCAGCGTGAATGGCCCGTTCGGCTTGCTGACGACCCAGACCTCCTGCTCGTTCACGCGGTACTTGCTCACGATTTGGTGGAGGCGAAGATGCGCCGCCGTGTCGTTGATGTTGGCCTCGGACGGCGTGACATCGCCCCAGTCGCCGGTGCGGTGCCGCGTCAGTAACGACTCCAACGTGAGCACGCCCTGCCGCACGAGTTCGTGAATGGTGTTGGTCATCATGAGCGTCCCGGTTGGGAACAGCTCCTCGTGATGATTGTCCATGAAAGTGATTGATTATGTGTGCTGGTATTTCGACCGCGGGCGACAGCATCCCGCCGCCGCTTGAGCGGAGCAGCCACGGCCGGGGCCTCGCGGCGGTCAATGCCCGAAGCGGCTTGACGGCTGCGGGGTGGACGTAGACTGAAACGCTGCGGCGGCGGGTGCTTCTGTTGCAGGGTGGGGGGAATGAACGCTTCAGATCTCTGCTTTGGTCTCTTTTTCGGCGCAGGCCTGCACCTGTTTGGTGTTCCGATTGCTCGACGGCGACGGATTGGTCTGGATGATGATCGCGCCAAAAACGAACGCGAGTACCGCGTAGATCAGACCCGACACGGGATCTCTGGACCAGATCAAGATGCCGTAACCGACGAGCGTGAGGATCACGCTGACTGCTGCAGCTACGCGAACCAAGATGGGCGTCGTGAATTTCGGCATGTTTAGCAAGAACACCATCGCGCCCTGAACCGTCCCGGCAGCAACCAGCAATCGAAGCGCCGTGTTCAGTCCAGGTCCTTCGAGCTGCAATCCCAAAATGGCTAACACGCCAACCCAGCTCGCGCCGGCCAGTGTTCCGAAACCCCACTGCGCGAAGGGAACCTTCGCCTGCTCTGCTTCTGGATTCATGGAGGAAATCATAACTCAGTGCGACCAGATGATCAGTAGAACTCGACGCCTGTTTTCGAATCGGTCTTGCCGGGTCACTTGCGCCCGCGCGCAACTCGTGGCATGCTGATGCCAGAAGCTCTTCCTTCGTAACCCCGTTCTTTGTCGTCATCCACCCATCGTCCCGCCCATCGCGGGACAAGGAGCACCCATGCGCGCATCCACACCCGAAGCTTCGGCGTCGCGTCCGAGTTCCCGGATCGATTGGCAGCATCTGCTGACCGAAGCCGTCACCAAGCCCGGCGTCATCGCCGCGGCGTACTCCATGTTCTGGAACTACAGCCTCTGCAACATGATGCTGGCCCACCTGCAATGCCTGGTCCGCGGCATCGAACCGGGGCCGTTGCACACGTTCAAGGGTTGGCTCAAGGTCGGACGTCATGTGCGTCGGGGTGAAAAAGCCCTCAAGCTCGTGATGCCGGTCACCGTTCGCACGAAGGGAAGCGGTCCGCCGATCGCGTCGCGTCCGAATGGACACGATGCCGACGGCGACGACTCCCGTCGCACGATCTTCGTCGAGCGTCCTTTCTGGTTCACGCTGTCGCAGACCGACGGCGAGCCGTACACACCGGTCGTCATTCCCGATTGGGATGAGACGCAGGCGCTCTCGCAACTCGACATCACCCGCGTGCCCTTCCGTCACCTCGACGGAAACTGCCAGGGGTATGCCCATCAGCGAAACGTCTCCGTCTCACTGATCGCGTTCCTGCCACACCGCACACTGTTGCACGAAGTCGCCCACGTGATCCTCGGCCACACGGCAGAATCAACAGGCGAGTTGTCCGACACCGATACACCGACACCCCGCGACTTACGCGAGGTCGAGGCCGAATCGGTCGCGATGCTCTGCTGCAGTTCGCTCGGGCTCGGCGGCCAGGAGTTCAGTCGCGGCTACATCCAGCACTGGACGAAGTCCGAACAGATTCCCGACCGCAGCATCCAGCGGATCTTCAAAGCCGCCGACGCGATCCTCAAGGCCGGGCGTCCGCCCGCGCCGACACCCGAGTCCGACTCACCACCTGCCTGACCTGTTCCGCCCATCGTTGTTGCCATTCTTCGTTCCGTCACCCCTTACCGAGAGGAGGCCAACCATGGCCAAGTCCACTACCACTACCCGTAACCCAGCATCGTCGTCCACCAAGACGACCGCACCGTCCGAGTCCGACTCCCGCGCGAACAAGCCGATTCATACCATCCGGTACAAGAATCTGCGCGCGTCGGTGTGGGAGAACAACGGCGCCAACGGCCCGTTCCACTCCGTCACCTTCTCGCGGTCTTACCGCGACAAGGACGAGCAATGGCACGATGTCACCAGCTTCAACGCCGGCGATCTGCCGCTCCTCGCGAAGTTGGCGAACGACACGCACTCCTGGCTGGAGTGGCATGTCCGTCGCCAGCGTGAAGAAGCGCGGCAGGCCGAAAACGCCTCCGACCGCTGACCACCCGTTGCTGTCTTAACCCGTTCCTGCCCGTTCCACGGAGCCACGCGCGTGCGTCGGCTCCTTTTTTATTCCCACCTCCCGAAAGGAGATTGCCCATGCTTCCGATCGTTCTTTCCGACCCCAAGTTCCCGCTGGGGCATCTGGTCATTACCCAGAATGCCCTAGATGTGCTCGATGAGACCAGCGTCGCCGAATGCGTCGCCCGCCATGCCGCGGGCGACTGGGGCGAGTTGTGCGAAGCCGACCGACGCGAGAACGAACGCGCTCTGCTCTGCGGACTGCGGCTCTTCTCCGTCTACTGCGATGCTGCCGGCCGCAAGCTCTACGTCATCACCGAGCATGACCGCTCGGTCACGACCGTCTTATTGCCGGAGGACTATTGAGAAGCCCGCTCAAAACCGTCCCGAATCCGTTCCCACCTGTTACACGTTCAAGAAAGGAGACAGTATGTCCACACCTTGGATAGATTTTCGGAGCCTGCGTCAACAGGTTCGCATGATCGATGTACTGCACCATTACCAGATCGAGCCAAAGGTGAGGGGCGAGCAGGCGACCGCGCTGTGTCCGTTGCCGGGTCATCCGACCCGCACCGATGGACGCCGCCGCACCGCGTCGCTCTCGATCCATCTCGGCAAAGGCATCTTCAAATGCTTCGGCTGCCAAGCCTCCGGCAACGCGCTGGACTTCGTGCTGCTAATGGAGGGGCTCAACCGCTCCGATCCGCAGCACGTTCGCCAGGCGGCACTCAAGCTCGTCGACTGGTTCAAACTGACATTCGATCCGCCGCCCGGTGTGGAGAAGTCAGCGAACGGTCGGGTTACTGATGCTGGTTCTGCTTCGGCCCAACAAGCCGCGAAGCCGCGGTGTTCTAGCACCACGGCTTCGAGCAGGATCAGCACGGAGGGGATGACCGCACCGTCCATTGGGGACACGCAGTCTACCACCTCCGATTCCGGTCGCCAAGACAATTCCGCCACCGCCGAACCGTTGCAGGTCGTGGTGAATGCACCGCTACCGTTTCGGTTAGAGAAACTCGATCCCACGCACCCTTACCTCGCCTCACGCGGGCTCACGCCCGAGGCGATCGCGACCTTCGGGTTGGGATTCTGCAATCGCGGAATGCTCAAGGACCGCATCGCGATTCCTCTGCATTCGATCGAAGGCGAGTTGGTCTGCTATGCCGGTCGGATCGTCGACGACGAACGCATCAGCGACGACTGCCCGAAGTATCTGTTCCCCGGTGCTCGCGAGCGCGATGGCGTGCGGCACGAGTTCCACAAAAGCCTGCTGCTGTACAACGCCCACCGGCTGACGAAGCCGGTCGAGCACCTGATCGTCGTCGAAGGGTTCGCGAGTGTGTGGTGGTTGACGATGTGCGGATTCTCCGACGTCGTCGCGGTGATGGGTAGTTCCTGCTCAGAAGCCCAAGGCCGCCTCATCAGCGACCTGGTCGTCACCGGCGGGCGCATCACGCTCCTGCCCGATGGCGACGACGCCGGCACGGCCTGCGCCGCGTCGCTGTTCACCCACATCACCTATCCCCACTACGTCCGCTGGCTCCGCCTCTCCGGCGGCAACCAGCCGACGGACTTCCCGCCGAATGAGCTTGCTGCTCTGTTGGAGTAGTAACGAAGCCCCCGAACATCGGGGGCTTCTTCATACGATTCGAGTGCCGATCGAGGCGGCACGAGACCGAAGGCGACCGCTGCGCTACGTCATTCGGCGGTTGCGGGAAGACTTGGATCTATCGGGGCGTCGACAGGGACAGCGGTGTCGGGCACCGGGTGAAGAAGTGGATCAGGCGCGACATCACCAACCAATGGTCGAGGGAACGATTCCTCCACGCCGAAGTCGCTGGCAGTTCTCCAAACTCTTTGATGAGCACCAGACGCGGTGACTGTATCGAGCGTCGTGAACCACGCAGAATTACGAATGGCCGGTCGAGTTTCGGTGGCGGCGTTGGCGATGGAGCGGCAGCGGGCTTCGGTGCGGCAGATCAGCAGCACGCGGAACGGATAGAGATCGGGTCGGTCGACCGTGCCGCCGTGGGCGACGGCAAATCCCCCAGTGCGGTAGTGGTTGGCGTAGCCTTGCAGGCGGCGGACGATGTTGCCGACGGTTTCGGTGCTGCGGTCGACTTCGAGGTAGAAGTAGAACTCGGTCTCGCCAAACGCGCCCTCATCGCGGCAGATCTTGATGAAGCCATCGGGACGAATGGTGACGGGTTTCGTGTACCCGCCGGGGAAGGTGCGCGTGGTGGTGAAGCTAAACAGCCGCGGCCAGGTGCGGAACTCGGCGATGCGGAGGCGTGTCTCAGCTCTCGCGCTCCGATAGAACGCGGCCTGCACGTCGCCGACCGACAGTTCGTGCCGCAATGTCAACGGTGAGACTTGCACGCGCTTCTCCATCGTCTCCCAGCCCAGGGCGGGGAAGTCGTCGAGGTGGCCGTGCTGTTTGAGGTGCGAGAATCCCTTCCGGGTCAGGTGGAGGATCGACGGATCGAACACACGTTCGCGCGGACGCTCGGTTACCCAACCGTCGGCCTTGAGTTTCATCATGCGCTTTCGGGCCGCCTCGTTGCTGCCGGCGAAGTGGATCTCGGCCAGATGCGCGACCGTGAGAATGCGGGCATCGAACAGACTCCGCAGCACTGCGATGTCTCGGTCAGTGATGTGCCGACGTGCCTGTGGCGAACGTCCGGGGCGAGCGATGGTGCTTGGCATGGCGATGAGAACTCCTTTCAGTGTATCACGACTTCTTCGGCTTCTTCGGAACTAGACGCCCCGCCGCCGACGGATCGTCGGTGCCGCCACCGCGCGAGTCATTGTTGAGCCGGGCGCGAAGGTCGGTCTGCCGCGATTCGAGAAGTTTGGACGCATCGGACGCGGGGATGATGAATGGGAACTGCGCGCCGCTGCGACGCGCAAAACGCTGGGCGTAGTGCCGACCCGCCCCGCTGTCGATCGTCGGGATTCGGATCATGACCGGGCCGGGCATGTCACCGGATCTCGCCAGTGCCACCCGTGGCGGCAGACGAAAGATCATCTGCGTCGCCTCAAAGAGTTGTTCGTCGAGACCCGAGAACTGTCGCCCGGCCAGTTCCGTGCCCAAGATCGGGCGAAGCAGGTGCTGTTGGCTGACACTCTTGCCGCGCGTTTCGCCGGTGGAGGTGCCGTTGGTCTCGCCCTCGATGGAGGTTGTCGAGGTACCACGTGTGCCTGGGCCGTACTCGCCGACGTTGTAGTCGTCGGCTTCCGGATCGGGCAGCCAGTTTTCGCTGCTGGACTCGCTGGTGCTGCGCTGCGTGGTCGTCGAGGAACTCTGCGTCTCGGTCGTACTCTCGCTCCGCGTGACCGACTCGCGGACTTCCTCCACATAGTCGACGACGCGCGTGGCGTACAGATCGAACTTCACGCGGTTCGGGTCGAACACGCCGCGGAACAGCCACGACGCCAGCGGGCCGAGATTCGGCTCGTCAGTGAGTTGGAATGTCAGCTTGCACCCGACGTTCTCCATGAGACTGGCGAGCAGGTGCTCGCCCTTTTCGCCGCCGTTGAAGAGCGTTTGCCGGGGGGTACTGGCACGACAGAAGCCAGGCGAGGCCGAAGCCTCGGCTTTGATCGAGCCCTTCGGCGATGCTCGGATTCAGGTACCGCTGGAACTCATCTGCGACGACCAGATACTGTCGCTGGCGGTCGCGTTTGCCCCGGTCGGCAGCGCTGGTCCAGAGGTCCGACAGCATGAGCGAGCCGACAAGATCGCTGTTCTCGCGGCTGACGTTCGATCCCTCCGTCGCCAGGCACACGAGCACAATCCACCCTTCGGCGACCGCCTTAGCAAAGTCGAAGGACGGGCGGCCGTCGCCCTGCCCGAACATCATGCGCAACGTGTCGTTGCCGACGAACCGGCGAAGTCGGTTGACGGTACTGGAGACCATCGCCTCGAACTCAACGCCCTTGGCGTCGGCGGCCAAGTGCCAGTCCCGGGCGGCGGGATGTTCGCCGAGGGCTTCGGCGACGTGACGCCGGGTCGTCGGGGAGACAATCAACTCCATCGCGTCGGAAAGCGTTGCCCGCATCGCGTAGAGGGCATGGAAGAGATTGCCCGACCAGCGCGCCAGCAGCGGTGTCGCATCGGCATCCGCAGCACCCCAGGCATGGAGCATCGCCTCGATCAGGGCATCGACGACGACCGACTGTTTCGCGCTGCCGCGGGGCCGGAGCAGGTGATAGGCCACCACCCACGAAGGGTCGCGCAGGTCGATCGGCACGATCGGACGTCGGACGTTGAGTTTGGCGGCGTAGGATAGGAGGCCGTCGTAGGTCGGCCCGTGCGGGTCGAGTACGAGGCAACCGCCCTGGGACGCCGGCCACTCGTTGAGGACCTGACGCAGGAGATGTTCGAGCAATTTGCTCTTGCCGCGACCGCTGCGCCCGAAGATGCCGACGTGCGTCGACAGGTCGTCCGGGTCGAGCACGAACGGATTGTCGCCGGGGATGGTGTCGCCAAAGTGGAGCGTATGACCCGTGAACTGCATTGGATCGCCTTTCGCGTTTGAGCCGGGAACCGCACTCGCCGTCGCCCCGCCCCGCGACTAAGCGGGGAGTCTGACGCCGCGGCAGGCGAGGCCGTCGTCGTTGCCGACGTGGAGTGGACGTTCGTTCACCGCAGCCGGGAAGCGACACACCACTTGGTCACGACACTCGTCGGCAACACGACGGAGCGACAGCATTGTCGCAGCGGTGAGAGGCGAATAAGCGATTTTGAGCGAAGTTCTCAGACGCCATCCACGATGGCGTCCTTGCTCTCGAGAACTGCGCTCAACGGAATGGACAACGACGGGTTGTGGTCGCCGCACCTGGCGACCACGCGACCGCCGCCGGACGCGCTATCGCGCGTCCACCCGTTCAGGTGAGTCACCCAAACGGGGGTGCTGTTTGCACCCGGCGGCGGGAGAGTCAACGAGCGATGCTCGTTGCGGCAACACGTTCGTTGCCGGTTGTCGCGGGCGTGCCCGCGGAACCGTCGTGTCGCCGCTGCGATAGCGGCGGGTTCGACACGACTTGGTTTGTGCGTGTGCGTGCGTCGTCGGGGCCCTGAGCGTACCGCGAGGGCAAGGAGGTACGCCTCCGCCGTCCCGAGTGGAAGGGAATGATGCCGGGGGCATCTTCCCGCACGCTCAGTGCGCCACCGACTTCGGGGTCGGAGTCGCCGAGGACGGACGTCAATCGACGCCGCCCGCAGTGCCGGACGCGATCGCACTGGCGACGCGGGAGCCCGCAGCGGGAGGAGCGAGTGATAACGAAGTTCCCCCGACCGGGGCCGACCCCGAAGTCGGGGGCGCATTGCCCCCGACGACGCACGCACAAACCGTTATGCCTGCTCACGTTAGGGAGCAGACGACGTTTCCCACGTGTTGGGAAACCGGTTGGGAAAGGCTGACACGCGCTCGCGCGGCAGCCGGTGTCCGATAGGACATGCCTGTAAAGGACACGCACATGTTCTGTGAACGCGGGCGTGTCCTTGCTGTTGTTCGCCGCATTCGTGATGATCAAGAATTGACACAAGGGAGGCAATCCATGCCATTGATCAAACCGAGACATCACGTCTGGACAGAAGCGGAAGTGCTCGCCCTGGCCGGCGAGAGCGATCACTTCGATCGCAAGAGTGGCAAACTGCTCGAAGATAAGGACGTACGCGGAAAACTCTCGAAAGCGGTTGGCGCGTTCGCGAACAGTGGCGGCGGACACGTGTTTCTGGGGGTTGCCGACGACACCACCTTCGATGGTGTCGACCCATTGAAGGGAAGGCAGCCTACCCGGGAGTACGTCGAGACGTTGGCTACCAGTTGTACGAGCTACCCCGTCAGCAGCGTGACTGTCAATGAGGTCGTTCGCGATCCGAGCGCGTCCAAGATCCCGATGGGACGTGTCGTCCTCTCAATCAGTGTCGACGATAGTCAATGGGCACCTCACCAATCGCTCGACAACGTGTACTACTATCGTCAAGGCGGCAAATCTGTGCCGGCACCGCATCAGATGCTCGATCTGATGAGACACCGACCGGCACGAGCGGTGCTGAACGTCGTCGCGGCACGTGTTGATATGTCGACAGGGCTTTTCCGGCCCGGTAGCTCGTCGCAGATGATGATGACAGTTATTGTTGAGAACACGTCGCGAACGGTCTCTGCGAGAGCGGTCAAAGTATTGGCCCGTCTGGAAGGCGATGGGCTCGTTTCAAATGTCAGCGCGGTTGATCATCGCGAGATCAAGGGGCTGCTACCTGGCTGCAGAGGCCAATGCGCTTTGATTCTTTCGCCCGACGTGCGACCGGAGTTCTTCGGCCCTGTTGCGCCGGAAGCTGCGGTCCATCATTTGATCAGCACCACTCGAATATATGTCCGCGCCGCTTCCGATTCCTTCGCGGGCAGCGAAGAAGTGATACCGCTGGCTGACACACAGTTGTACATCGACGGGAAGCCGTACGACCCGCCTACGAATTGAACGTCGCACATTCTGCGTCTTACGACTCAAAACCCGGCAAAGGGCCGGGTTGAGCCAGATTCGAGTTTTGGACGCGGCGATCAGTTGCCGCTGGCGATCTTCAGTGCTTCTTCGAGCGATCGCACGATGCGGGACTTCGAGAGTTCGTCGGTGTGCGACTGGATGACGACAGTCGTGTCGACCGTCGTCGCGTACGCCTGCTTCGGTTTCGTGAGCGGCGACGGGGAAGCCGACTTCCCTGCTGCTTTGGTCGTCAGTGACTTCCCTTTCAGCGTGTCGATCCGCTCGCGGATTTCCTTGTGGCTCGCCCCGCCGAGTGCGGCACCGACAAGGGCGCGTTGCTGATGCGGGTCGTCGAGCCGGGCGATGCGGATCATGCTTTCGTACGGCACCGGGAGTTGGGACGTCCCAACCTCCCTTCTAAGCTCGGTCGGCAAGTCGAGGATGCGGAGCATGCCGCTGACCCAGCTCTTGTCCTTGCCGATCAGCTTCGCCAGGTCATCCTGACTCTTGACCCGCGGGTCCTCGTCCATCATCTGCCGCAGCGCCTCGGCCATCTCGACCGGGCCGATGTCTTCGCGCTGGACGTTGCTAATGATCGACTTCTGACGCCGTGTGAGTTCGTCCTCCGGGTCGCGGATGATGACTTCAACTTCGGTCAATCCCGCGAGTTTAGCGGCGCGGAACCGGCGGTGGCCGGTGAGGATACGGTAGACGCCGGGTGTGTCGTCCGGGGTGACGGTGAGGGGCTCGACCAGCCCGGCGGCGCGGATGCTGGTGGCGAGTTCGTCGAGGCGACGAAAGGTCTTCCGCTCGTTCCGCGGGTCTTCCTTCAGCTTGTCGAGCGCGACGATGAGGCGGCCGCGCTTCTTGGTATTCAAATCCCCGAGCCCCGAGCGAACGAGGTCGAGGCGGTTCTTTCCTTCAGGCAGTTTCATGATGTGTGGGTTCGGTTGGGCTGGTAAGGGATCCGTTGCCGGCGATGGCGTCGGCGGAAACTGGGGCGGCGGGGTCGCCTGCCGAGGCGACGGAAGGATCGGGCGCGTCGGATTGGTGGTTGTCATGATCGGCGACGATAACGTCGTTGGCCCCCTCCCCCGGCGAGTCTGCGCGGGCTTCTCGCATGCCGAACAATTCGAGCACTTCGTCGATCAACGCCGAGAGGTCGTGCGCGCCCTTGCTGTTGGGTCGCCAGTGGAAGATCGAGCCGCCGGCCTCGTCCACCTGGGCCGTCCACCCGCAGGTGCGGATCTCGGTGCGGGCGGGTGTGATGCCGTAGGCCTTCATCAACGCCACCACGCGGCGGCGCAGTCCCGGCAGCTTCGACAGGTTCGACACGACATGGAGCATGTGGTGTTCCTCCTCCGGGCGATGGTGCAGCAGGAGCTTGTACACGCCGGCGTAGGCGCGAACGGCCTTGGTGCTCTCGAACGGGATGACGAACGCGTCGGCCGGATAGATCGCCAGTTCCATCACCGGGCTGAGCTGGTTCGGCGAATCGATCACGAGAAAGTCGAACGGGCGGCGGAGGTTGACCAGCAGTTGCGCGAACAGCGTCACGTAGTTGTCCCGGTCGGTGATGGCCCGGCCGAGTTCTTCGAGCCCGTCACTGGAGGCGACGAACGACAGGTTCTCGAACCGCGTCTCCTGGATGACCTCGTCCAGCCCGCACTCTCCCGCAAGCGCGGCGGTGAGCGTGCCGTCGGTGGTGAGTCCGTCGCCGAGGTTCACCCAGCTGGTCACCTGCGCCTGGGGATCCATGTCGACGAGCAAGGTCTTGTAGCCACGGAGTGCAAGCCCGGATGCCAGGTTCATCGCGATGGTGCTCTTGCCACACCCGCCCTTGGCGTTCACGACGTTGATCACCTTCATACGCGGAAACGGTTACTCAGGGCTGCGACCTGCTGCTGCACGCGGGCATGTTCCTCGGGACGGTCTGGCGATGCAGTTGGGTCAACCCAACTTCGCACCGCATCGGGCTTCTGCCAATCCTCCTCGATCGCCCGCCGGAGGAGTCCGAGCGGATTGCGACTCGGTCGACGCAGTGCCAGCCAGTCGATCTGACGCACGATCCGCTCCACCGGATACCGCGCTGCCAGTTCCTCCGATGCCCATTCGTCAAACCCGACATCGGTGAGCATCTGCCGTGCCGCCTGCCGATCCTCTTCAGAGGAAACAGCAACGGCGGTTCGTCCGCCTGACCTTCTGGCTGCTGTCACCTCCACCCCCACCTGTTGTTTAATCATGTTCTTTCTAACTGTTATTTGTAAGCCGGTCGGGATTCCCGAGTGTTTGGCCGGTCTGGAAATCCGAGCGTTGCCGGTCGGGGTTTCAGAGCGTTGATCGGCGGTCGATTCCTCCGGTCGGGTTTTCCGAGCGTTCGATTCCTCAGCCGCGTCGTTGAGCCACTTCAGCGCATAGACGGCACTCCGGCTCATCCGTCCGCCACGCGGATCAAAGTACCCAGCCTCGACGCGTCGGATGTAGTTCCTCGCGATCGCCGTCTCGATCGCCGCCGACAGGGAGGTGCGGTCGGCGAGCTTGGTGTACCGCCGGATGTCTTCGTACGACAACGACGCCAACTGACGCCGGTGGCCCCACTTGGTGGTGAAGCCGATGCTGAACCGGATGACCGCACCGACGACCTTGATCACCGCCAGCGTCTCATTCGGCAACACGACATCGAAGAACTGGTCCGGGATGGGCGTCCGATGACCTTCGCCCGCAAAGAAGCCTCGGAACCGTGCCGGATCCTTCACGTACTCGACGCCATCGTCCCACGCCAACTCGTACAACCCGGACACTGCCGGTCGGCCCGCACGCTGCACCACAGGCTCACGAACGCACCGAATGAGGTGTCTCTCGATCGCCTCGGCCAGTGCCGCTTTGATCGAATCCTTGCCGACGCCCGCGCGATCGAACTCCGCGTAGCTGACCGTGTGCCGTTCCTGCTGCGGTTTGCCTTCGTGGTCGCACCACCCGATCGTCCAGCGGAGCAGCGCGCCGACGACGCGGACGCACCCACGCGAACAATGCGGCAGGCACACGTCAAAGAACTGGTTCATCGCCCAGGTTGTGTTCGACGTCGGCAACGCAAACCCCGCGAACGGCTCAACCGAGTCGTTGCCGTGTCGCGTCCGCGATTGAATTGTCATGATGTGAGGATGTGATTACTTGATAATCGTCTGCGGCTGTTGCGCCAGCGTCTCCAGCGGCCGCAGCACGTTCTGCCGCGCCAGGGCCGCGTGTTCGAGCACGATCTGGTTCAGCACCCAACTGCGAGAAGTCGACAGTTTCTCCGCCAGTGCGTCCAAATACCGCAACGTATCCGGCTGAAAGCTCACGCCGGTGAAGATGCGGTTGGTTGCCGCGGGCGCTGCGGCAGGTTGTGTGTTGTTGGCCATGAGATGAGATTCGTATTGCCGCAGAGATTCTGTTCCGTATGCGGTGGTTCAATTCTACCAGAGGCTGACAGCGACCTGTGGATAACTCGGAGCGCCATATTGGATGGCTGTCCGCGTAGTCGCGTAGTTGTACTCCTCACGTCACATTTTCCACCTCTCCTCCCCATTGATGTGAACGGATTCAGTCGATCCTGTGCTCGTCCGAGCGGGGAAGTTGTCCGGGGGGCACCGCTACAGGGTCAGCGTTCAAGACGATTTTGAGGATCACACCGAAGCGATAGGGCGACCGTCGTCGCGGTACGCGGTCTGTCGTCGGCGGTGCGCGGCGTGGTCTCAAAACGCTACCGAGAATGGAACTCCTTCATGACGACCGCAAAGGCGCTCATGATGCAGGAAGGTTCGGTCGCTCGTGTTCGAATGCCCGTCGGGAATGACACGGAGGTGGTAAGGCCGCCAGTGTGGCTGCGCTCGCAAGTCGCGGTTGATCCGCAGCCGACGGTCGGCGCTACCGCGGCGGAGAAAGCCATGACAGGTTCATTGACTTGCGACTTTCTGTCCGATATATTACACCGTCATATGTTGCGGATGGTTTCAACCATTCTACTGCTCGCAGTTTTCCCCCGCTTGCTTCTGGCTATGCCGGATGGAAACATCGTGTGCTTCGCCAAGGACCACGTGGCTCTTGGGTGCCATGAGTCGGTGAACAGATCTGTCTGTGATGAGTCGGCGTCTTCGCCTTTGGCACCTTTGTCCGGCCTCGAGGACGACGACGACACCTGCGTCGACGTTGCCGTTTCTGTTGACGGGAACTCAACCCCCTCCGCGACGGGCCTACCGCTTGCTAAGTTCTTGACCACGCTGCTGCCCGTACTCATCGGTGTTCTTGAACCCACGCCTGCCATTTCACTTGCTGCCGCGACATTCGATGAGTTGCCGCGGTCTTTCTGCGCGCGCACGTTCTGCTGCTCCATCGCGCTTCGGTGCTGAATCCTGGTCAAGCTTAATCCCACTTGCCGCGTCCATGACGTTGGCACGTGTTCTCATTTGTCCATTGCACTCAAGACCGAGGGAACCCCGTGTACGTACGATTTCTGAAGGCCGCCATCGGCGGCGTGATACCGCTCTTGCTTTCTGGATGCGTTGGGCCGATGCCCCGGCCTGATGCCGAGGCTGTGGCCTCAGACGCTGTCGGGCTCGCGCCGGGCGAGGCGCTGGTCTTTCGCACGGAGGCCGAGCCGATCGAACATCCGTCGACGGAACCCGCTTCGCTCGATGTGGCGCAGGTCATTCGCCTGAGCGTGACGCGAAGCCCGGAAGTGCAGGCGGCGCTGGCTCGGGTGAGGATCGCTCAAGCCGAGGCGCAACAGGCGCGACTGCTGCCGAACCCAATCGTGAGCGTGGGACTGCGGTTCCCGGAGTCCGGCGGCAAGCCGGTGATCGATGTGGGGATCGCGGCTGACCTTCTGGTGGTGCTCCGTCGGCCCGGGGCGACGAGCGCGGCGGATGCAAGGCTCCGGGCAAGCAGCGCCGATGCGGTGGCGGCCGTGCTGGATGTCGCAGCGAAGGCGCAGGAGCACTTCTTTGCGGTGCAATCGCTGGAGGCGTCGCTCCTTGTGCTGCAGGAGCGCAGCGGGCTGCTCAAGCGGCTCAACGACCTTGCCGAGTCGCGGCTGCGAATCGGCGAGGGATCGCGACTCGACGTCATCACCATCCAAACGCAGCAGGTCGAACTCGAAGCCGAGATCGCGGACCGCACGATCGAGCTTCGAGACGAGCGGCTGGCACTCGCCCGCTTTCTCGGTCAGCCAGGTTCATCGGCGCAATGGACGATCGCGCGATGGCGTCGAACCACCGGCCCTGTCCCTTCAGAGAGAGAGTTGCTGTCCATCGCGGCGAGTCGCCGGCCCGAGATTCAGCAGCGGGAATGGGAACTCGTCGCACTCGGCGCGGATTGGAAACTCGCAGGCTGGGGACTCCTGGATGGGTCCGAAGTCGGCGTTGACGCGGAGCGCGACGGCGACTGGTCCGTCGGACCCGGTGCGTCGATCCCGGTGCCGCTCTTCGATGTGGGACAGGCGTCCAAGGAACGGGCGCAGGCTGCCGTCGTCGAAGCCCGGCATCAGCTCGTCGCGACGCAACGCGGAGTCGTCGAAGACGTCCGCCGAGCCCACGCGACGTTGACGGGTTTACAGGCCAACCTTGACCGCGTTCAGAATCAACTCATCCCACTGCAGCAGAGTCGCCTCACACAGGCGGAAGCGCAGTTCCGGGCGGGCCAGACCGACATCACTGCGCTCTTGCTGGCCGAGCAGGACCTCCGGTCAACGCAAGCTCAAGTCGTCGAGTTGCAGCGGCGAGTCGCGATCGCCCAGGTGCGGCTGGAACGCGCCATCGGCGGCTCGCTCACAGTGTCTGTTCCAACGACTCAACCGAACCCCTGAAACCTCCATCGAAAGCAATCATGAACAAGCAAACCCATCACCTGATCGCCCTGAGCGCCGGAGTCGTGCTGATCGCCGGCTCGGCTCTGCTCGCCGGGCCTGAGCACGACCACGGCAACGAAAAGAAGCCGGCGGCTTCGGTCGCCGACATGCACGACGAAGACCCGCACGCCGACAACGACGGCCACGACCACGGCGGCGAAGCGCATTCCGACGAGGTGAAACTAACGCCCGCCGCTATCACACAATACGGCGTCACGACGGCACCGGCGAAGAAGGCGGTGCTCGCCGGTGCGTTTGTCGCCCCGGCCCGCGTGGCGTTCAACGCCGACGCGATGTCGCACGTCGGTTCGGCCGTCGCGGGACGCGCGTCAGAGTTGAAGATCAAGCTCGGTGACGTCGTCAAGAAAGGCGACGTGCTGGTCATCGTCGACAGTCCCGAACTCGGCGAAGCGCAAAGCGATTACCTGCTGAAGCGCACCGCCGTCGACACCGCCCGGCCCGCCGTGCAACTGGCCAAGGATGCTTACGACCGTGCGAAGCAACTGCTCGACCAAAGCCAGGGCATCGCGCTGGCGGAGGTGCAGAAGCGTGAGGCTGAGTGGCGCACGGCCGAGGGAAACTTGCGTGCTGCGGAAGCCGCCGCGACCGCTGCCGAGAACAAGCTGCATCTCTACGGCATGTCTCAGGACGCTGTCGCGGCGCTGGTGAAGACCGGCGAGATCGTGCCACGCTACAACGTCATCGCCCCCATCGACGGGCAGGTCATCGAGCGTGAAGTGACGCTCGGCGAACTGGTTCGCCCCGACCGCGATGCGCTGCTCGTCATCGCTGATCTGAGCACGATCTGGGTGATCGCCGATGTTGCCGAGGCCCGCGTGGCCGATGCCGGCAAGGGCAGCGTCGCCCGCATCCGCTCGGCTGCGCTGAAGGACCGCACGGTCGAGGGAACGGTCACGTACGTCGCCCCCGCGCTCGACCCGAACACTCGCACCGCCAAGGTCCGCGTCGAACTGACCGATCCCACCGGCACGCTCAAGCCCGGCATGTTCGCCCAAGCGACGATCCTGCCTGCCGCCGACGGCGAAGCGGTTCTGGCGATCCCCGAAGAAGCCGTACAGACCATTGAGGGAGGCCCGGCCGTCTTCGTCCCGGTCGAGGGCGAGCCGAACACCTTCGCCAAGAAGCCCGTCAAGATCGGCCCGCCCGTCGGCGGCATGGTTCAGGTCTTCGACGGGCTGAGCGAAGGCGACTCCCTCGTCGTCTCAGGCAGCTTCATCCTCAAAGCCGAACTCGGCAAGGCCGGCGCGGCGCACGAACACTGAACCCACAAACCAGGAGCTGACATGAAAGAAATCAAAGCAGTTCTCCAGCCGCAAATGCTCGGCAAGGTGATGGCCGCACTGCACGCGCTGCCGCATTTTCCGGGGGCGACGGTCGTCGATGTCACCGGACATGGGCGGGGTCGTGGGTCAGGCGGGCACTATGAAGCGACGATAGACAGCATCTACCCGAAGCGCAAGACCCGCGTGGAGATCCTCTGCGGAGACGACGTCTGCGATGAGCTTGTGGCGATGATCCAGAAGGCGGCGCACACGGGCAATCCGGGCGATGGCCTGGTGTGGGTGACAGAAGCAGCCCGCGTCGTGCGCATCCGTACGGGCCAGGAAGGGGACGAGGCCGTCTGATGCAGGAGCGAAAGGCCATCTTTGACCTCGGCGTGTTGCTACCCGACGTACCCGACGAGCGGGATGCGTGTGCGGCCCGGCTCACGTCGTTGCTGAATGCGGACAAGGGCCTGCTCCGTACGCACGTCGTTGCCGTCGAAGGCAAGAGTCCGGCGCGGTTCTGCGTCCACTTCGACGCTGATGCTGTCCCGCTGGCACAGGTCGAACGGATTGTGCGTGCCGCCGGTGCGGAGGTGTCCGACCAGTTCGGCCACGCGACGCTCGGGCTGCTCGCGATCGAAGCGGAGGACGGCGCACGTCGAATCGAGAACGAATTGCTCGGCGTTCCCGGCGTCCTCGCCGCTTCGGTGAACCTCGCGGCACAGATCGCCCGGGTGGAGTTCGACAAGTCAAAGACCGACGCCCACGCGGTCCGGCACGCGTTGATCGACCTCGGCTATGCCGAGCCGCACAAGCACGAGCAGCGGCATAAAGCCGGGCACGCCGACGACGACGGGCACGACCACGGAGGTTCGTGCTGCGGTGCGCCACGTGCCCCAAGAACGGGCGGCTGGCTCTCGCGAAATCGCGAACTCGTCTGGAGCCTGACTGCGGGCGGACTGCTCGCCGTCGCCTTCATCGGCCAAACATGGCTCGGCTTCCACTCGTCTGCCGTCGTCGCTATCTGCGTCGCGGCGTACGGATTCGGCGCGTACGACCTGGTGAGCCACCAGTGGAAGGGCTGGCGTCGCGGCCGATTCACATTCGACATCGACCTGCTCATGCTTCTGGCGGCGGTCGGGGCCGCGGTGCTCGGCGAGTGGATCGAAGGTGCGTTCCTGCTCTTCCTGTTCTCGCTGGCCCACGCATTGGAACACTACGCGATGGACCGGGCTCGCGGGGCGATCCGGGCGCTGTCCGAACTCGCCCCTGCGAAGGCCAGCGTGATTCGCGACGGCGTCGAGCGGGAAATGCCGATCGAACAAGTCAACGTCGGCGATGTCGTGATCATTCGTCCTGGCGAACGGGTGTCGGTCGACGGCACGGTTCGCTCCGGCCGGTCGAGCGTCAATCAGGCCCCGGTGACAGGCGAGTCGGTTCCGGTCGACAAGGCCGAAGGCGATGTGTTGTTCGCCGGCACGGTCAACGGCGATGGCGCGCTGGAAGTGACGACGACGAAGGCCGTCGGCGATCGCACACTCGACCGCGTCATCAAGCTCGTCGAGGAAGCACAGACGCAGAAGGCGCCGACTCAGCAGTTCACCGAGCGGTTCGAGCGAATCTTCGTCCCGCTGGTGTTGGTTACCTGCGTCCTCCTGATCGTCGTACCGCCGCTCGTCGGGTGGCTGAGCTGGTCGGCGAGCTTCTACCGGGGCATGGCGCTGCTCGTCGGGGCATCGCCTTGCGCACTGGCGATCGGCACGCCGTCGGCGGTGCTGTCGGGCATTGCTCAGGCCGCCAGGAACGGCGTGCTCATCAAGGGTGGGATGCACCTGGAAAACCTCGGCTCGATCCGCGCGTTAGCGCTCGACAAGACCGGGACGCTCACCGAAGGCAAGCCCGAAGTGACCGACCTGCGCCCGGCGGATGGCGTCGATTCTCCGACCTTGCTCGCGGTGACGGCCGCGGTCGAGCGACGCAGCCAGCACCCGCTGGCGCAGGCCATCGTTCGACGGGCCGAGACGGAGAAGCTTGCCCTTCCCGAAGCCGGCGAGTTGCAGAGCCTGACCGCGCGCGGCGTGCGGTCGACCGTCGGCGGCGAACCTGTCGAAGTCGGCAACCTCCGCTTGTGGGAACAAGACGGCATCGCGGTGCCATCCGCCATCGCTGCAGCGGTCAAAGAACTGAAATCGGCCGGGCGCAGCGTCATGACGGTGCGTCAGGGTGATCGTTGGCTCGGTTCGATCGGCGTCGCGGATCGTCCTCGGTCGAACGCCGCAGCATCGGTGCAGCGACTTCACGCGTTGGGCGTACGCCCGCTCATCATGCTGACGGGTGACAACAAAGGCGTCGGAGAGGCCGTCGGCCGCGCTGTCGGCGTCGACGAGGTCCGGGCCGATCTCCTGCCCGAAGACAAGCTCACGCTCATCCGCGAACTCACGAAAGCCCACGGGTCGGTGGGCATGGTCGGCGATGGCGTGAACGATGCACCCGCCTTGGCGAACGCCACCGTCGGCATCGCCATGGGCGGAGCGGGAACCGCCGTGGCGCTGGAAACCGCGGACGTCGCTCTGATGGGTGACGACCTCTCGAAGCTCGGCTACGCGATCGATCTGGCCCGCCGTGCCCGATCGACGATCCGACAGAATCTGTTCATCTCGGTTGCGGTCATCGCACTGCTGATCTTCGCCACCATCACTGGCTGGATGCGCATCGGTCCTGCTGTCCTTCTTCACGAGGGCAGCACCCTCGTCGTTATCGCCAACTCGCTGCGGCTACTGCTGGTACGAGATAGATCCATCTAAGGAAACTTCAACATGCTCGAACATATTCTGCAGTTCTCGATCAAGAACCGCTGGCTCATTGTCCTCCTCGCGATTGGCGTGGCGGCAGTTGGCGTCTTTTCGCTCAAGCGTCTGCCGATCGACGCGGTGCCTGATATCACCAACAATCAGGTGCAGATCAACACCGAGTTTGCCGCGCTCTCGCCGCAGGAGATCGAGAAGCAGGTGACGTTCCCGGTGGAGACGGCACTCAAGGGCATTCCGGGGCTGGAGTACACGCGGTCGATCAGCCGCAACGGCTTCTCCCAAGTGACCGCCGTCTTCGCTGACAGCGTGGACATCTACTTCGCACGCCAGCAGGTGACCGAGCGACTCAACTCGGCCAAGTCCAGCCTGCCGCCCGGTGCCGAGCCGACGATGGGCGCGATCTCCACCGGCCTGGGCGAAGTGTTCATGTACACCGTCGAGTACGCGCACCCGCACGGCAAGGGCGCGACGGTCGTCGATGGAAAGCCCGGCTGGCAGAGCGACGGCAGCTTCCTCAACTCCGAGGGCGAACGCCTCAAGACCGATGTCGAACTGGCCAGCTACCTCCGCACCGTGCAGGAGTGGATCATCGTCCCGCAACTCAAGGGCGTGAGGGACGTCGCCGGCGTCGACTCGATCGGCGGATACGTCAAGCAGTATCACGTCCAGCCCGATCCGATGAAGCTCGTGAGCTACGGCCTGAGCTTTCACGACGTGATCGAGGCGATGGAGCGCAACAACGTCAGCACCGGTGCCGGCTTCGTCGAACACAAAGGCGAGGCCTACACCGTCCGCGCTGCGGGTCGAATCGAGAACGAGGACGAGATCGGCAACATCGTGCTCGGCAGCCGCGGCGGCACGCCGATCTACGTGCGCGATGTCGCCACGGTGGGCGTGGGCCGCGAGCTGCGCACCGGCTCGGCGAGCGAGAACGGCGAAGAGGTCGTCGTCGGCACGGTGCTGATGCTCATCGGTGCCAACAGCCGAACCGTTGCCGCCGACGTCGAGGCAAAGGTGGCCGACATCGCCAAGAGCCTTCCCGAGGGCGTGATCATCAAGCCCGTGCTGAACCGCACTAAGCTGGTCGACGCGACGATCAAGACCGTGACGAAGAACCTGGCCGAAGGCGCGATCCTCGTGATCGTCGTTTTGTTCCTCCTTCTCGGAAACATCCGCGCCGCGATCATCTGCGCACTTGCGATCCCGATGTCGATGCTGATGACGAGCACCGCGATGGTGCAGGGCAAGATCAGCGGCAACCTGATGAGCCTGGGGGCGATCGACTTCGGCATCATTATCGACGGTGCCGTCATCATCGTGGAAAACTGCCTGCGCGTGCTCGGTCATCGCCAGCACGAACTAGGCCGGCGGCTCACTCTCGCCGAACGGCTCGCCGCAGTGACCGACGCGACCAAACAGATGGTCCGCCCCTCCGTCTTCGGCCAGGCGATCATCGTGACCGTGTACCTGCCGATCCTGTTCCTCACAGGCACGGAGGGGAAGATGTTCCAGCCGATGGCGATCACCGTCATCATCGCGTTGGCGTCCGCCTTCGTGCTGTCGCTGACGCTCGTGCCCGCGCTGGTAGCGCTTCTGGTGACGGGCAAGGTGAGCGAGAAGGACAACTTCGCGGTCCGCGGCATCAAGAAGGGTTACGCGCCGCTGGTGGACGCATCGATCAAGGGACGCTGGGCGATCGTACCTGTGGCGGTTGTGCTGTTCCTCGGCTCGCTCTGGCTCTTCTCCCGCATGGGCAGCGAGTTCATCCCGACGCTCGACGAGAAGGACATCGCCATGCACGCGATGCGGATCCCGAGCACCGGCATTACGCAGTCGCAGCGGATGCAGACCGACGTTGAGCGGGCCGTCTCAACGATCCCCGAAGTGGCGTTCGTCTATTCCAAGACCGGCACCGCCGAAATGGCCAGTGACCCGATGCCGCCCAACGTGTCGGACACGTTCATTATCTTCAAGCCCAAGGAGCAGTGGCGCAGCGAAGCGGAGATTGACGGTCTTATCGAGGAACTGGAGTCCAAAGCCGAGGCCGCCGCTTCGCACGGCGATGAACACGGCGAGGAAGGCGAAGGTCACGCTCACGGTGCCGCCAATCTGACGACCCACAAAGGCAAGCTCCAGCGGCTCATCGAACTCACCGTTGCCACCGTGCCCGGCAACAACTACGAGTTCACGCAGCCGATCCAAATGCGGTTCAACGAACTCATCTCTGGCGTGCGGTCCGACGTGGCCGTCAAGGTGTACGGCGAACGCTTTGAGGACATGGTTCCCACCGCCAACGCCATTGCCGCGGCGCTGCAGTCGACGCCCGGCGCTGCCGACGTGAAGGTCGAGCAGACCGAGGGCTTGCCGGTGATGAACATCGTCATCGACCGCGCCGCCATCGCCCGCTACGGGCTCAACGTCGCCGACGTGCAGGACGTGATCGCCGTCGCGATCGGCGGCCGGGAGGCGGGCGAGGTCTTCCAAGGCGACCGAAGGTTCGATCTGGTCGTGCGGCTGCCCGACGAAGTCCGTCGCGACATCTACGGCCTGGCCAATCTCCCGATCCCGCTGCCACCCGGAGAGACCGAGACGCCCGCCGTCGCGTCGATCGCCGACATGGCCGCAAACCCCGGCCACGGTGGGTTCGTGCCGCTCGGCTCGATCGCCCGCATCGACATCGCCGAAGGCCCCAACCAGATCAGCCGCGAAAACGGCCAGCGCCGCGTCGTCGTGCAGGCCAACGTCCGCGGCCGCGACATTGGCAGCTTCGTCGCCGAGGCCCAGGCGAAGATCGACGAGCAAGTAAAACTGCCCGCCGGCAACTGGCTCGAATGGGGCGGGCAGTTCGAGAACCTCATCGCCGCCCGGCAACGGCTCATGATCGTCGTGCCGGTCTGCTTCTTCCTCATCTTCATCCTGCTCTTCAGCACGTTTGGCTCGGTGAAGTACGCGCTGCTGGTCTTCAGCGGCGTGCCGCTGGCGCTCACCGGCGGAATCGTGGCGCTGTGGCTCCGCGACATGCCGTTCAGCATCACTGCCGCCGTCGGCTTCATCGCGCTCTCGGGCGTGGCGGTGCTGAACGGGCTGGTGATGGTCTCGTTCATCAACGAGCTGCGCGAGCAAGGCAAGGCCCTCGATGACGCCATTCGCGAAGGCTCGCTCACGCGGCTTCGCCCGGTGTTGATGACCGCCCTCGTCGCCGCGCTCGGCTTCGTCCCGATGGCCATCGCCACCGGCACCGGGGCGGAAGTGCAAAAGCCCCTGGCCACCGTCGTCATCGGGGGCATCATCAGTTCGACCCTGCTCACGCTCGTCGTGCTGCCGGCGCTCTATCGACTGTTCCATTTGAACGACAAGCCGCGCTCCGAATCACCGGCACCGTTGCCCGTCGAGAGCGCGGCCGTTTGACCCTTTCTCCAAGGAGACCCTCATGTACGCAACACTGTTCGCCACTGTCCTGCTCGGTGTAAACGCTCCCGCAACGCCCGCGCTCAGCCCCACGCCCGTCGCGCTCGCCGAAGACGGCCACCAACACGGCAAGGACGCCATCCACAAGCTCGGCCGCAAGAAGGTCGGCGACTACACCGTTTCGGTCATCCTCATCGGCGAAGCCGAGGCCGGTGAGAAGGTGAAGTTCGACATCAAGCTGATCGACGCCAAGGCCGACCCCAAGGCCCTTCGCGTCTGGATCGGCACCGAGGACGCCAAGGACGACACCAAGACCGCCCTCGTGAAGGGCGAGAAGACCTACGCCGCCGACGTGACGGTCCCCAAGCCGCTGCCCGCCGGCGCGAAGATCTGGGTCGAAGTCGAAACCGACTCGGGGAAGGCGAAGGGCTCCTACGAGATGGAATCCCACGACGACCACAAGCACTGAACCAGTTGTGTCGTCGTCCGCTGGGGGCCGGTCAGCATGGCCTCCAGCGGCCGTCGGCGCACTACGGAGCCTTCCCGTGAAACGAGCACTCATTCTTACCGGCGTCGCCGCAATCCTGGCGGGCGGCTGTTCCCTTCCCCCGCACGATGAACACCGCCACGTCACCGAGCGTCGCGGCACACCCCCCCGGCCGAAGCCTTCGGTCAGTTACCACGTCGATGAGCACAGCAACCGCCTCCCGGTTGACCACCCGCCGCAGGTGCCGATCGCCGAATGATTGAGTTCCAGCGCGCCGCCTCAGCGCATTGCACCGGCGGCCGACACGAGAACGACCGAAATTCCGTACGCTACCAAATATATCAACGCCAGCGGCGGGCGTCCTATCGGCTTCGATCGCGCCTTGAATGTCTCGCACGTTGTCGCGACGAATAAACGCTGCCCGGCAGATATTCTTGCCGGGGTCACAGTCGACGCGATCGGTTCGTGCGCTGCATGACTCAGCCCACGCCAATCGTCGCCAACGTAACCCGTTCCTCGTCGCTCAACTGCAGCCGATCCCTTGCGAAGGCTCACAAGCTCAACCTGTAACAGAAGTTACACGACCGCCGTGGGAAGGGAAGCATCGCGCGCAGACGCGAGGAAAAGTTCGACTGGTGTCTTGTTGCTTCGACTGAATCGAACAAATTCTTTCCACACTGCCTTGAGAGGCCTGATGAAGTTAATCCTTCATAACGATACCTGTTTCCGCGTGGCAACACCGCAACGAACCCATTGAAATCAATTGATGTGTTCCAGATGCAGGGAGCATCTGATCCGATCTTGTCACAACGATAAACCCATTGAATGTGGGAGTTTAAGGGTTGGGGTAGATATCATGTTCCGAAATCAGGCAAGAATACCCATTGTTCCCAATCGAGCTTATGGAATAGGGAACCTGAAACACTCGATGCAGCGTTATGTTAAATGAAGAAACACAACAAAGGAGAAAAAAGCATGAGACGGACGAAGTTCTGAGGAAGTTCGATGAAATTTTCTGGCCTCTTCGTGATACGGTACTGCGGACCGCACGCTTTTTGATACGGAATTCCGCTGATGCCGACGATCTGGCTCAGGAGACCATGATCAAGGCTTTTCGGTTCATGAATCAGTTCCAACCGGGGACCGATGCTAAAGCATGGTTGCTTTCGATTCTTCGCAATACGCGTATCGACCGTCTGAGATCGGCGGCAAAGAGTGCAAGCCTCAGTCTCGATCATTTGACGTCCGTAGCCGATCAGACAACGGGTCTGGAGTACGAAAAAACCGATGACGAGCTTGAGAAAGTCGAAGATTTGATGGAGCAGTTCGCCGACACGGAAATTATTGAAGCATTGCAGACATTACCAGAAGAAATACGGTGGACATTGCTCCTGGTCGATGTGGAAGAGCTCGAGTTCGCAACCGCGGCCCGGATCATGAACATCCCGGTCGGTACAGTGAAGTCTCGAGCCCATCGCGGACGAACGATGTTGAAGGAAAAGTTGGTAAACAAAGCGAGAGATTATCGATTGATCCGGTGACCTTCATCGAAAATGCCGGAGGCATTATGAACGCAGACTCGAACAACTTTGATAATCCTGTCGATCGAGTGGTAGCTCGGAGACTCGCAAAGTTGCGCTCAACCACAGTCGATACGACGGCGTTCGACACAAAACTGCGGGAGGCTTTATCCGTAGAACGTTCACCCAATTACCGACTGATTCGGTGGCCAGTGCTTACACCCATACGAGCAGTTGCTGCAAGCTTTCTGGTGGTCACCACATTATCTCTCGTATTCATCATTCTTACATCTCGACCTGCAGTGGCGACCCCTCAAAAACTAGCGGCTATTTTTGAAAACGCGGTGAGCGGTCAACCTTACACGACCAAAGTGTCATCGATTCAGGAGGCACAGGCCGTAATGCGACGAAAATGGCCTGAATCTCCCATACTGCCCGACGTATCAGACATGCAGTTGATGCAATGCTGTGTCCACCAGATCGGTCGAAAAAAGATGGCTTGTCTGACCTTCTACGTTGATCAGCAGCCCATCACGCTCGCCATGGCTTCAGTTCATGACATTCGCTCGCCATATGGCGAGGTTCGGACAGTCAACGGACAGGAATACCGCATCGGTTCGGCCGAGGGTGTGAATATGGTGATGTCCGAGGTCGATGGTACTTGGATGTGCCTGATGGGTCGCTTACCAATCGAGAGACTGATAACGTTAATCAACGAGATTCGTCAGTAGCATGATGATTAGTTTCTTTCAATCTTGATCGACGGGCGATTCACTCATGTTTTTTTAATGAGTTAATACATACACCACAACCCGACCGTCACATGCATATGTATTTGTGAAAGATGGTCAGCAATCGGGAAATCCCACAAATGACCAAGTCAGACGATATATCGTAGATGTCTGACAATCTATCATTGAATAAAGCCGTACAGTTCCCCGCGAAATGAAGATGATCAAAAAGTGTTCAAGATTTGAACTTTCACAGGTTTCACGTCCGTTAAAGTTGTGAGTAGAGAGAATTTCGGCCGTAGGCAAAGTCGGTCTTTCCCAACAAGGAGTCTTTATGATCGCGGTTTCTAAGTTATTAGTTGCACCTCTAATCGGGTTCGGATTTTTGACAGTAGGATGTCAGTCACCCAATAGTTCAACGATATCTAAGAATGCTGGGCAAAATACAGACCCTGTGGTATTAACCTGTTCGAAGTGTCAGACCAATTACGCCAAGGTACCTGTGATAGGCGGCGATTCTCGAACGGCATATAGAATCGTTCGTTACAAAACAGTTGATGATCATCAATGTCCAGACTGCACTAACATTGTGAAAACGTGGGTGAAGCTGGGTAAATCGAGTATCCCCGGTCAAGTCATACACTCCTGCAAATCGTGTGGTGGTGAAGTCGAGGTTTGCCATAAAGAGGAGTTATGAGAGCATGTGCAGAGATGATCCGGATTTGTCTCGTGCGGTGAATCACCATTGAAGTGATACACTCGTGAATTGTTTGCTCGAAGGTGAATGCGGATCCCGTTGCCTAATTGCGTGATCAACACGGAAGCTGCTTGACATGAGCTTGATCAGCCAGACGCCGTCGGACGACAGTAGGGTTACCAGACCAATCGAGCCACTGGATAACCCGATTTCTTTCTAAAAACCTTGCGACAGCCGGCTCTGAATCTGCTCCTCGACGTAAAGTGACCGAGGAGCAGATTCTGTTAATCAGGAAAGTCACCTGTGACCGAGACGTCACTTGTCACAACCGATTAGAATTGGGCATCCACTTTATTGCTTGCAAGATTGCTATCTTCGGTCGCCACTCCCCGGCGTACCAAGGTGTAAGGTGTGTTGATCGGCAATTTTCTGAAAATATCCGATCATTCTCAATCCTTCCGAGCACATCATAGTTATAAGGCTGGGTTTGGTGTTGATACGGACAAGATCCAAAAGCAGCATATAACGGGCAGCCGTGGACAGTACGAGCATCGATCTGGTTTGGGACCGTGTTGGTGAATGTGGCTAGTTTCATACCTAAGTTTTGTGGGGCTGATAGCTACGACGATTTGCTCATAGTCGCGACATACTTGGCTTGCCCCATGATACAACGTTGACTAGTCTAGCTAGGATCAATCAGGAGGTGATGGTTGGCGTGGTATCGAGGGACTGTGTTTACGCTGATCATGTTCTGTTCGAGTTTAGTGTGGGGACAGGACCAAAAACAGTTGGTCGCATCGCTTACGACAGGACCGATCTATCCTCCGGGAAGGTGGCTTGCGATCCAGGTCGAATGCAGAAATCCGACTAGTCGTTCGATTTCTGGTCAGGTTGTTCTCCCGGCGGGGTCTTTGACCAGTGGGGGGTACGAATGGGTGCTTCCGGTAAGTGTTCCTGCCCAAAGTCGTCTTCGAACTGAAATGTTGGTCAAGGTTTTGCGGCAGGTGAAGGTGGCTCGTTCGGGTCAAAAGTCTGAACCGCTAGCCACGCTATCATGGCGTACAGGAGAGGGTGCGGAGCTGGCTCGCGATTTCATTTATGCAGTTTCGGATGCGTCTACGGGATTAGGTGAAGCCGATTCGACCGGTTTACCCGGTGTGATTGTGATGTATGTATCCGATCAACCTTTTCAAAATGAAACAGATGATCCGGTTGATCTGACGACCCTGTTAACCCGCAACAGTCGTTACAAGTTCACGTTGAAAACCGATTCGGTAGATCGATTGAGTCGCCGAGGTCTTGCTTGGGATGCCGTGCGGGTGGTGATGATTGATCAGTTAGCGTTGGAACGCATGGATCCTGCCCAGAAACGGGCTTTGCTGGATCATGTTGCTGGTGGGGCGAGCCTAGTGGTGATTCCAAAGGATTCATCGATTCAGGCTTCCTGGATCGGTCCGTTTTTGCCCATGGACCTTGTAGGCGAGCGTGAATCGGACATGCTCGAATCACGCGAGTTTCCACCGATCCGTTTCACACAAACGGTTCGACATTTTGTAGGGGCGTTACGTTCACAATCCACTGCAGTTGTGTCTTCGTCGGAAAATACGTTCGGGGCATATCGACCGTACGGCTTGGGCAGGATTGTGATGGTCGTTTTTCCTGTTAGCGCACTAAGCCCGAACGATAGCGCGTCTTTCGCGATCTGGTCCGAGTTACTGGGGATTTCGAATCCTGATTTTCATGACCCCGAACGATTGTTGGAATCAATCAGTTCAAGCGAGATTCAGGCGGTTTCGACAGGGGTAACGTTAAAAGACCTTCTTCCCCGGATGGTGGGGGCGCAAGCGCCGTCCTGGAAGACGGCAGCGAGTATTTCCTTGTTTTATACAGGATTAGTAGGAGTTGCGATATTCTTCGTAGGAACCCGGAGACGTCCTCTAGCTATTGTGTTTTGCGCGGTAGGGGGAATTTTGCTGGCCGGGGTGATAGTGGGTCTGAGTATGATTCGATCGACGGATCAGCCTGTCATGATGGCGAGGATCGGGGTGAATGACTTGGCCGACGGAGCTTCGATCACACGAGAAACGACAACCTTTTTTGGTCCAGCCCCTAGTTCCGGGATAAGTATGGAATTATCTGCCCGATCGGCTGTCAACCCGATATTTTCAGCCGGACGTCAGCCCGCTCGGGTTTACATGTTTCCGTTCGAAGTGAACTCGATTCCCGCATCAACCGGTGCGTTAGGGAGTGTTTGGGAAATCACTTCTTCTGAGTATCCGTCATCCGAAGTTGAATGTGAGCTAACATGGGGTTCGCAAGGGGCTTTTCTCTCGCTGAAAGGTCCTCAGTCGTTTCATTTGGAATCACCCCGTCTGTTGATCGGTGCCAGCGTTATTCCGCTAGGTTCGATACGGGCGGGGGATGAAACGGTTCCGATCGGTGCCCGAAATCTGCCAGGCGACTACAGTCACGCCGCCGGTGTCATTGTGGATGACGAATCAAAGTTAAGGACCGAAATTCTGATGACCGTCGAAGCCCGTGGCGACCCGATTTGGGGTCTGATGCGTCGGTCACTTGAACCAAGGCTGGTCGGTTTCGATGCCAAACCGGGTTCAGACGTTAAGGTTTCGGTTCCATTACAGCAGATCAGCCAGACTTTGGTACGTGTTCCGGTCAGGATTCGGGCTTGTGAGGTCGGACAGACGGTTCGTGTGGACCCGGCTTTTGTTCAGATCCGACGAGAAGCCGCGGTTTCGCTACCCTACCGAACCGAAGCGGCCAGATGGACCGAAGCTTCACAAGGCGGGACTTGGTTGGTTGGTTTGTCGTCTCCTCAAGCGATGGGGCTTCTTAAGCCGGAAAGGCTCCATCTGGACGTGGATCTTCGTGCCCGTGGGTACCGTTTTGTCATCCAACGAGGACAGGTCGTTCAAGGAAAGGTGCAGGATCGTCCCACTGGGGAAGTGGTCATGGAATGGGATAACACGAACACTCGACAAAGCCGACAGATCGACCTTAAACCGGAAGACATCGATGCCAACGGATGGATCTGGCTTCGAATCACAGCAACGCCGACGGACGGAGAGTCGGTCTGGGGAACCCTCGGAGGTGGACCTGCAACCCTTCCGAATTGGCAAATCCTTCGTTTCGACGCCACGCTGTGGGGGACTGTTGTCTCAACGCCTCAACCGATCAAAACCACCTGGCCGACGCAACAACGATGAAAACGGTGTCTACTAAAAACCAAAAGCACAAGACCAACGGATCACATCATGACAAAAACGATTGAACCCATTCTTCGGACCGAAAATCTGACCCGAAAATACGGGGATCACTTGGCTCTGAATCAGCTGAATCTGACGATTTATCCGGGCGAGGTTTTTGCATATATCGGTCCTAATGGTTCGGGAAAGACAACAACCTTTCGTATTCTTTGCGGGTTGCTGGATCCGACGTCCGGTCATGCATACATCGATGGAAAAGACGTCACAGGAAATAAAGACCTGATCAAGAGGCTGGTGGGATACCTGCCGGACAATTTCGGAGTATATCCGACGTTGCGGGTATGGGAGTATCTGGATTTTTTCGCAGCAGCTTACAAGATCCCGAAAAAGGAACGCCCCGAACGAATCGAACGATGTCTGCAGATTGCCAATGCGTATGAGTTCAAGGACAAGTTCATGGGGGCTTTGTCCCGCGGAATGAAGCAGCGGGCGGGAATCGCCAAGACGCTTTTGCATGATCCCAAGGTCATCATTTTAGACGAACCGGCTGCGACACTCGATCCACGCGCCAGGGTGCAAATGCGAGGATTGCTCAGAGATTTGGCCAAACTCGGCAAAGCGGTGCTGGTCAGCTCCCACATTCTTCCCGAACTAGCTGACGTTGCCGACACCGTGGGGATCGTTTCCAAGGGGAATCTGATCATCAGTGGAACAGTGCAAGAAGTACTACGAAAGACCAGAACTAAAAAATTGATCGAAATTGTGGTCTTGAAACATGCCGACGTCGCGCGGGAAGTACTCTCTTCCGCCCCGGGAGAATGGTCAGAAATTGTCTCCGAACGACCGGATGGAAAGCTACGCTACGAAGTGAACGCAGACGATAGTCAATTAGCCCAAAGCCTGCTCGGTTTGTTAAAACGCGGGATTCCGGTTTGTCATTTTGCCGAAGTACAAGCCGATCTCGAAGACGCTTTTATGTCACTGACCCAGTAAGTTCTTTGAGAGGGTTTTTCGTAAACAATGAATCAAAAAGGCTTTAGGTGTTATTGCTCGATGAAAAGTCGCTATCGTTTGGGGGTGAGATTTATCATCGGTCCGAATTGACACATTCCGGTTTCACCGATTTAATGAGTCGAATCGTTCGCTTCAGTAACCCGTGAATGACATGTGTCGATGAACGGTCCGGGGGAGAATGAACGAAGTAACCCCGAGTTCGGGGCGAGAATCGACCTTTCGGATTGCTGGTGAATGACAACAGGGAAGTTAAGAGCTTTATGGAACATTGGATCACGTTCTCCATTACGACACTCTACTTTGTCATCCTGTGTCTGGTGGCGTTATATGGGTTTCACCGGTACGTATTGGTATATCTTTATGTGAAACACCGTCATAATCTTCATCGACCCCCGAAGATTTTTGAAGAGTCCGAATTGCCTTATGTGACGGTTCAGCTTCCGATGTTTAATGAGGACATGGTGGCCGAGCGTGTGATAGCTGCGACATGCCGGATGGATTATCCCCGCGACCGGTTTGAGGTGCAGGTTCTGGATGATAGCACGGATCACTCTGCGGAAATCGCCGAGTCCGCCTGCCGAGAATGGGCTGCCAAGGGGATTAATATTGTTTACCTCCATAGAAAGAATCGAGACGGGTTCAAAGCCGGGGCTTTGCAAGAAGGAATGAAAGTTGCCAAAGGGCAGTTCATCGCTATTTTTGATGCGGATTTCATTCCTCCTCCTGATCTTCTCCGAAATGTGATCAACCACTTCAGTGATGAAAAAGTCGGAATGGTCCAGGTGCGATGGGATCATCTGAACCGTGATGCAAGTATACTAACCAAAAGCCAGGCGATCTTTCTGGATGGTCATTTTGTGATCGAGCATACCGCTCGTAACCGTAGCGGTCGGTTTATGCACTTTAATGGTACTGCAGGGGTCTGGCGTCGAAAGACAATCGAAGAAGCCGGAGGCTGGCAACATGACACCCTGACCGAAGACCTCGATCTTTCGTACCGCGCACAACTAAAAGGATGGCAATTTGTATATCTGCCTCAATATGTCGCGCCTGCGGAATTGCCTCCCGAAATGGTTTCGTTCAAACAACAAGCCCATCGTTGGACCAAAGGCAGCATGCAGACTGCCATCAAACTGCTGCCTCGTATTTTGTCCAGCAAATTGCCTTGGTCCATCAAATCAGAGGCTTTTTTCCATTTGACCTGTACAGTGGTTTATCCCCTAATGGTCCTGATGACCTTGTTGATGTATCCGACATTTATTTTCAATCTTTCTCCGGTCAAGATCAATCAATCCCCGATGATCCCGGCGCTACAACCCAACGCCGAGTGGTCCGGACCGGTCATGAACAACTGGTTATTTGGTTTGAGTCTGTTCGTGTTGGCGACCTGCTCAGCCAGCACCTTTTTCATCTACGCCCAGAAGGAGCTATTCGGACGTTTAGCCGGTTGGAAGACACTTTTCCACCTTCCGTTCATTATGGCATTAGGCGTTGGGGTATGCGTCAACAATACCAAAGCGGTGATCGAAGCCATCATCAGCATGATTCGACGAAAGCCTGCAGAGTTTGTCCGAACACCCAAATACGGGGTTACCGGAAAACACCAGAAAGTGGTCATGCGGGACGCACCGAAGTTCAACTTTTCCAAACTCTGTTTGCCCGCGATCGAGATCGCTTTTGGGATCTATATGCTCAGCTTTATCGTGATTAGCATCAAATACAGTGCTGCACTGACCACGATTCCATTCCTCATGATTTTTGCCGGCGGGTATCTTTACGTCGGTTGCAGCACACTGTGGGTGCTTTATCGACGTCATCAGGACGCGCTTGCGGTCTTGGAAGAAACAGAAAAGAAAACACAAGTCGCCTGATTCGATTTATTGGGTTTGGGCTTGACTGATTACCGGTGCGGTGAGAATACCGGATTTTCGTAGATTGTATTCGTATGACCATGCACTACCGGTTGATCTCCAGGCAGCCGGACCGACCCAGCGGATCTGGTCGTCGGTATGGTGCAGACACCCGAATGCATTAATCCGGTTCCCGTAGGCGGTAATATCCAGACGATGCTCAGTCTGTAATGCACCTAATTCCAGCGCAAACGGGGCAAAAGCAATTTTTCCTATCTGTCGATCGTCCAAGATAGCTGAAAGCAGGGGGGCACGGTATTGGTTGCATTCGAGTCGCAAGGGTTTTCCATGACCCCGAACCCGACAATGATACGTCACATTTCCCGCATAAAAGGGTAGTCCCTGATGACACCAGTCTCCGAAAGATAGCCGACGCACGGGTTCGATGATCTGCGCGTCTCGTCCTGAAACTTTCACCCCAAAATCTCCCAGAATGTAACACCACTCCAGATCCGTCTTGCGGGTCATCGGAATCGTCAAAATCAATTCGTACCGACCGGGATCGATTCGAGGGAGAGGAACCGTCTGTATGGATTCATCGACCCACCAGCCGTCCGAGATCAATGGGATCTGGATCGTTGCTCCCCGTTGATCACAAAGCTCGGCCTTGTAACGTCTTTCGGGAAATTCCGAGGAAGGCAGTTCGATTGCCAAACGGGCGTTATGAAGAGCAACCCGTGTCTGAAAGGCAAATCTCAGGAAAACGTTTGCTACTACCGGCGCCGGCGAAGGATCCGTCCACGGCTGAGCCAGTCGCCCGGACCGCAACGGAAGGTTCAAACGTCGACGCACCTGATCATCAATGCGAAGTATCTCTTCACGACGCTCCCAAGGCCCGTCATTGATTTTCCACTCACATTGATCCAGCAGCAGTACATTCGGCTCGCTCAACGTAATCGGAACGGGTCCCTCAAGTCGCCCGACTTCCTTCCAGGAAGTAACACGAGAACGGACCGGAACATTCCGCCGGCTCGGACGCAATCGTATCAGCAGGTGACCATGCGCGGAAAAGTGGTGTGACATAACCGTTTCCCGGCCCCGTAGATACGTACCCAACGGTTCAATCCGACCCGAAAAAGTATCCATCCGGTCTGCTCGCCAGTGTCCTTTCAGGTGCAAATGTACCTCGCGAGATCGACGACGATCCGTGTTCACGAGATACACATACCGTGCATTGTTTTCGTCTCGAATCTGGTGCACAAGCGAATCAACCAAGGTCCCTTCCGCGGTGCAGGCTTTGATGTCCCGAAAAGGATCCAGCAAATCGAACAACGCCTTTTTTTCAAACGGAATAACCCGACTACATTCGGTAAGTTTTGCTGCATTAAGAGGTTGCGAAACGTCAACACGATCCGGCAGTTGCCCGACGATGATCAACCGGCCTCCCCGTCGGGCGAACCGAAGAAGAGGCATGAGTGTGGTGGATCGAATGGTCCGAAGGTGAGGCAAAATGACCGCTTGATACTGCATCCGTCCGACGACCAATCGACCATCCCTCGAAACCGCCGGAGGCATCTTCGTCAGCATTCCCTCAGAAACAAAATCAAAGTCAATCAGCCCCTTAATTAACCATTCGGTCAACTGTTCGATCTGATTTTTTCGTTGTTCCCATTCGAGTTGGTTGTGTTCCGCAGCTCCCCACGAAAGCCAGTAGCTTTCGATCGGATGAATGACCGCCACCCGAACAACAGGTTTTCCACGTGTCATCACTGTGTTCACACGGGCAAAATGGTCTTCGATAAGGGGATACTCTTTCCACCAGGGACTTTGATACCCGATCGCAGCCGGATAATCTCTTTTGGATTCACCTGCCATGCTCGCCCAAGCCAAGTGAGGCACCCGGACAGTTACACCCAGTGCCGCCTGCCAGTCCCCTTGGGCTTTATGTCCTACAAAATCAAAATCCCAGTTGGTGACGCCATACATTTCGCTTAAGACTCCCGGACGACCGAGCTGACGGGCAACCGACTGGGCTTGTTTGGCAGTTAAATATTCGTGTCGGTCACAAAGAATATCGATTCCCGGCAAGTGGAACGATCGAAGCGGTCTCATGGCTTCGCCGATGCCTCGGGTTTGTGAATGCAGGTCACCTTCGCCCAACAAGTGTCCGGTCAGCCCGATCCCGTTTTTTTCACACCAGGCACCGATACGATCTCCAAAGGCGCTGGCAAAATATTCCGTCGTCTGTTCGTGGTATTTCCAACGGATCAGGGACGGTTCGTCACCGGGTAAGTTCCAGACAAGCTCGGGTAAATGATCCAGCAAATCCGGGTCAAATTTTTCACTCCAGGGTAGGATAAGGTCTTTTTTGTCATCGGCCCGTCCTAAAGTCTGTTTTTTGGCAAACTGAGGTTCGTCCGTAAAAATTGCGGGTATGGTTGTTCCGAAGTGTTGACCGACCCATTGTTTATAAACGTCATGAGTGGTTTGGATGAATCGATCAATGGCTTGGGGTAAAAACACATTGACATAGGTTTGTCCGCCGAACCAAGTGCTCGGACGAGAGGTTTCCAGATAGGCATACCATACATCAGCCCTTTTCGATGGTTTTTGTCGTGGTTTGAGTCGTTTATATCGTTTCAGTCGTCCTTGACTCAGCTGGACTTCAAAAATCGCGAGTAAAACTCCGTTTTCACTCCGTCCTCCGATGGCATAATCGGTGGTGGGAGGACATGAGGGGGCTTTGCCGTAAGGCGTAGGCGTCCATAAAATGTGTTGTGCGCGATACTTATGCTCCTTTGTTACCAGTCCGCCTGCGAACCCGCTCGGCCAACGGTCTTCGTCATATAGCCAGCTTTTCATCCCCAGTTCAGCTAATCGGTCCGTACAATCCCGAACCATCGACATGAACTCTTGTCCGAGATAAGCCGTATCTAGTCCCGTACGCGCATGGATATTGACCCCCCCGAATCCCATTTCACGAAACTGATCAATCTGCCTCAAAAGCTGATCCCGGTTTAACCGGTTATTCCACGACCAGAAAGGAACCCCCCGATACACGGACGAAGGGTTCTTAAAATCATCAAGCACGTTCCGGGAATGTCGGTAAAGTTGCCAGGACTTTTTCCGTGACATGAACACAAGAATAACACAGACTTTTGATCCGAACGATTCGTCAATCAATTCGGTCAAAGTGTCAAAACCAGCATGGGACAATCAGAAACATGCGTTTTCTACTCGGGATCCTCTTTTTCGTCGCGATAAGTTCGAAGTCGTTGGCGCAGACATGGCACAGCGAGGTGACGGTTTTTGACTTACCTCTGATCATTCACAAACCCGAGACAACGACTCCGTCCGAGGGGTTTGAGACGGTGGTAGTCCTCAAAGGGGTGGGAACAGGCCCCGTTTATCAATCAAAAGATCGGCTTGTAATCGAAGTCGATTACAGTCAAGTCAAACCCGATCCAGCAACCCTCGCACCTGATGTTCTGAAACTTCGAAAAGAGTTGACTTCAAAAGCTTCAGCCCTGACCGGGGATTCTCCGGTGAATCCGAACCGGATTTTCATCCTGCCCCAGGGATACACGCTTGAAACCGATATCCCCTATGACCAGCAAGGTGACCGAACTCTGTCAGCCGATCTGATGTACCCGCTGGAGACTTCCGGAGTTCCGTTGTTGATCGAGATTACCTGTGACAATGTTCATCGGATGGGCTCCGGGTCGTTACTATATTGCCAGGATACCCTTCTGGAAATGGGAATGTTTCACCGATTCGCTGTGGCCATGATCGATCATCCGGTGGCTCCGCCTTATAAAGGGATTGACGACATTCCCGTCAATCGAATCAGCATGATTCGAGCCGTTGAAACCCTTCGCAAGAAAGCAAGACAACTTGGTTTGGATACCCGGATCGGTTTGATGGGGTTCAGTCGTGGTGCCACGATGGCGGTATCGGTAGCTTCGGAGCCGGGACTCGTACAAGCCGCTCTGGTGCACGGCAACCGTTTCGATTACACAAGACTTCTTCCTGATGACAAAATGATGCCCCGATTCGAAAAGGCTTGGGGACCTCCCGGCGAAAAGTGGGTTCGGCAAAGCGCCATGCACTATCTAAGTCGAGAATGTGCGCCCATGTTTTTGAATACCAGCAATGCCGAATCGCCCGAATATCAGCTCGGATTGAAACAGTTACACGATAAACTGACCGAACTCGGCGTGGAACACGTTTATCAGGTCGATTCGGACGGTCGTGGACATCGTGTCACTACAGACCCCCAGCGAATTCGACAAATCATGAGCTTTTTCGACCAACACCTGCGCCAGGTTCTTTCACAGCAGTGATGATGATCCTTGGCTCCAAGGCGCTACCATATCTGTTTCTGATATCTCGAATAAAAGGGTTGAAAGTCGAGATGGTCTATATCCCCGTCTTTATCCCAGTCAAAATAGGTGCGATAAGCTGGCTGAGAAAAAGTGGTACCATAACCGATTCTGAAACGGGAATAATCGTTATAATCGACATCACCATCCCCATCGCTGTCACCAAAGAGACGGTGAAAAGTCCCGGTATAATTGACTGAAAGTTTCTGTCCATAATCATTCCGAACTTTCAGACCATTCAGCGTGAATGTGTAGTACCCATCCGGCAACGAATCTGTGAAACGAACTTGATAAGTCGTTCCGCCATTGACTGGTATGAGATTGAACGTGATCGGTTGATTATTTCTGTCGCGAATTTCCAATGCACCAGGATCCATTCCGACGGGTTGTTGAAAGTTGACCTCGAGGGTTTCTACTGTTGATCGCTGGGCGGATCCATCATTTAGAACGACACTGGACAAGACGGGTTGAGGAAGCACTAACGAATCGACCTGCAATTCATCGATGTTGGCCAGGTCCTGTCCGATCGATTGTAGAATGATCGTGTTGGAGTTACCCTCATTGAGAGGAACCTTAAGTTCCTGGGTGTTCCATCGAGACCACCCCCCGGTAGGGGAGAAGGTAATGCTTTGTTCGAGTCCGTTGATGATTAGTCGTCCGGTGCGGGCGATGGAAGCACCGAGAGAGTAACGGAAACGAATCGTCGTTAATGCCCCTATTCCGCCGGGGATGTTGTTAAACCGAACCGCGCCATTATTTGGAGGAAAATCAACGAAACCGCTACCATGATACCCTCGATGATTGGTGGCAACGCTGGCATTCTGGATCACTGCATTTTCTGCTTGAAAGGTAGACGTCTGCACAGGGATGGTCCCGGCGTACACGACGTCAGGCTGGGGAACCGAAGACATTCCCTCCCCAAGATAATAATCCAACTCCGCAGACTGCAGATATCCTTTGGCCGTCATATTGTTCCGATAAAGAGGGTTTTGAGCCAAGGTATAAAACCTGTAGTTTGTTGGCTGATTGGTGGTAAAGATCACCAGCTGATCTTGAGAGGGGCTTAACAGAACGACTTCTTCTCGCCAATCACCGAACAAATCGGCAATCATCATGGGGTATCTGTCAGCCTGTGTGGCATTGAATCGGTAGGTGGTGACCAATCGACTGACCGAGCGAGTAGAAGGATTCCATTGTTCTATTTTTTCATCATTGTAAAGCTCTGCAGATAAATCGCCGTCCCAATGTAAATGGAATGCTGGCCAGATTCCGGTGGTGCTTAGCTGGTTATTGGTAGGCGCATGCCAGATCCCATTGAAGGCACTGGATTCTGCCCCGACATACCCCGGGTCCAGATCGGCTATAAGTCCTCTTCCGACGTCGGTGGGGATAGCATCAAAGTGCTGCCAGATCATTTGACCGGTGGCTGCGTCATAATAGTAATCATGAAGTCCGGACGGGTTATTCTGTTGGATTCCGTACCCTTCGAGTCCGGGCCGAGATGGATCAAAATCCCCGATATAGAACCGATCCCCGTGCACCACGCCGCCCGTTGATCCGAGTGAATATCGCAGCGTTCCATCAGAGTTCAGCACAAACCCGATGTCCGCAAACTCGTCTTTCCCATCTCCGTCCACGTCAACGGCTCTGATATTATGTCCGTCTGCCAATCCGGGTCCTGAAGTGTTTCGGTCCCAAACCCACTGCTGAGTCAGCGTTACTCCGTTGAATCGGAAAGCCTGCACCAGCATGTTAAATGATCCCGACCCCACTCGATTTTTGCCCTTAACCAGCAGGCTCGGATGAACGCCATCAAGGTATCCGATTGTAAACATCATTCCCATCGGACCGTCTGCGAGGTACGGATTCGTCCATGAAGCTCGAGCTTTCTCGGCACCGGTCATTCCATCCAGTACAGAGATAAACTGTACGTGACTGTTGCTATGAGTCAGTGTCGCCCCATTTCCGAATCGTACACCGTTGGCTGTTCGGAGCAGCACTTCGGATTTTCCATCACTGTCCATGTCGTAACGGTTACGCCATCCCAGTTACCAACGCTTATGGTAGCGGATCCCGGTTCGATATTGTCAGTATTCAGGCTATTAGGCCCAAGGTCCACATCCCATAGAAACGTCCCGTCGCTTTTGTAGGCTTCGATTTTCTGTGAAGTTCCGATCGAGGATAGGAGGTCACGGACGTAGTCATATTCTCCATCGCCGTCTAGATCACCGACCCAGACGAATCGTGTGTGATACCCCGTCCCTGGGGAACGTAAAGGGATGCGTACGACCGGTTCAATCGCAGCGTTCGCAGGCAGAGTAAATGAACCACTGGGTGCTTGCTCGATCCCGTTGATTACCGGTCGAACGTAATAACGGTTGTTAACGTTGGGATTAAAGGTGGTATCTGTGAACTGGGTTGAAGTGGTAATCGGGGATGCATTGAGTTTGATAGCAGGGGTATTATTTGCCGAACGATAAACGTTGAAAGCAATCGTCGAAGGGTCCAACGCGAGCAAACGCCAACTAATGAAAACTTGGGAACTACTGGCCCGGACAGCAGTGACCCCGCGACCGAGGTTTTCGATCATTCGAATGAGAATAGTTGTACTTGTATTAGTTACAGGTGTAAACGGAAGACTGGACAAAACGACTCTTGATTCGAGTGCTTCGATTTGAGGGAGGGATGAAACCGTTTGGGGGGAATGCATTCGGAAGCTCCTAGTTGTATTCGAAAAGATAAAACGCAAACTCACCCAAAGCTCTGCTTTAGATTTCCTCCGCCCTGGGGTGTATTACAAGCTACTGTTGCGTGTCGGAAGGTTGGTTGGCATTTTCGGAAAAAAACTTAGCATTTTGCGAAAAAAACGTCCTCTCATCAGGCCTCTGATGAGAAAACACCGGAAGCATCTTTCATCACACCTTTCGTGTGATTCACGATTTAGAATCTTTTGTTTAGCGGTATCAGGGATATAACCGAAGTATGGAGACACCCGAAATGATCCCTCTGTTTGAAGCGGTTGCCCGGTTGCGACCCGGACGGTCGCGATCGAGCATTCGGCGATTACTCAAAGCAGGACACGTTCGGCTGAATGGAAAAATTGTTAAAAGCGGAAAGACGCCTACGTTGGCAAAGGATGTTGTTGAGATTCTCGAAGGGGTTAAAAAAGAGCCACCGAAAGCCTCCACATTTTCGGTCCTCTATGAAGATGCTGATTTACTCGTCGTTCACAAACCGGTTGGGTTGCTCACCAGTACTCATGCACGCGAAAAGCGTCCGACATTGTTGACTCATCTAAGGGAATATATAAGTCAGAAAATGCCCCTCAGCCGGGTCGGGTTGATACACCGATTAGACCACGACGCATCGGGACTACTTGTATTCAGTTTGAACAATAAGTCCTATGTTTCACTGAAACGGCAGTTTTATAGTCACTCGGCACGGAGAGTTTATTACGCACTGATCAATGGCAGATTGGTCCCGTCTGAGGGAACTATCAAATACCGGCTGGTCGAATATGCCGACGGCACGGTTCACCGGACAAGACGTTTGGACCAAGGCAAACCCGCGGTAACTCATTACTGGTCGATTCGATCACACCACGACTTAACTTTATTACGTGTAAAACTAGAAACAGGCCGCAAGCATCAAATCCGTGCTCATCTGGCAGAAAAGGGGCATCCGATTGTCGGGGATAAGCTCTATGGCGGTTCGGCTTCTACACGTCTGATGTTGGCGGGTGTAGAGCTTTACATCACGCATCCCCGTACAAACAAACAAATGTGTTTCCGAGTCGAGTTGCCCGAAGAAATGACACGGTTGATACGCGAAACTGATTAAGTCGTGCGTATTGTGGCAACAAAAATACCGCACGCTTTCAAAAACTGCCCGAATCATTATAATTTCATAATGATCGTGGTGGAGGACCAAACCCTATGGCCCGTGTAGAGCTTGAAAAAGTTGCCAAAGTATACCCCGGAGGCGTCCGGGCTGTGGACTCGATTGATCTGTCGATTGCAGATCGAGAGTTTATCGTCCTGGTCGGGCCATCGGGATGTGGCAAATCAACCACCTTACGTATGGTCGCAGGGCTTGAGGAGATCAGCGAAGGGACGATCCGGATCGGTGACCGGGTGGTCAATAATATTCCTCCCAAAGATCGTGATATTGCCATGGTCTTTCAGAATTACGCGCTGTATCCCCATATGTCTGTATACAAGAACATGGCATTTGGGTTGAAACTCAGGGGGTTCCCTAAAGCTGAAATCGACAAACGTGTCCGTGAAGCCGCCAAGATCCTCGACATTACGCATTTGCTCGACCGCAAACCCAAAGCCCTTTCCGGAGGTCAAAGGCAACGGGTCGCGGTGGGTCGAGCCATCGTCCGGGAACCGGCCGCTTTTTTGTTCGATGAACCTCTGTCCAACCTTGACGCCAAGCTCCGAGTGACTACCCGGGCCGAAATCAAACGATTGCACCAGCGGTTAAAAACGACGACCATTTATGTCACCCATGACCAAGAAGAAGCCATGACCCTCGGCGACCGAATCGTGGTCATGAAAGATGGGGTCATTCAACAGGCGGACAGTTCTCTTAAAACCTATCAGCATCCGGCCAACCGATTCGTCGCAGGGTTTATCGGAATGCCACCCATGAACTTTTTCGACGGAATGATTAAACAGGAGGGGGGACGATTATTCTTCGAGGAAGGAGTTCTCGAGGACGCAACTGTTGTCCAGCAACGTCATGATGAACCTCAAGTCAAACAGGGACGGTTGACCTTGCCGGGAAATGGGTTTAAGTTAATAGTCCCCGACCATTTGACAGACGCCCTGGGGCGTCATGTCGGGAGGCATGTGGTGCTCGGGATTCGTCCGGAGCATTTTCATCTGCAACCGATCCCGGGAGTCGGCCCGGCGACGACGGTTCAGATGGTGGTAAACGTGATCGAACCTTTGGGTAACGATATGGATCTTTATCTGAGCACGCCGCATCATCCGCACGTGATCAGCCGTGTCGAAGCCCAGTCGGGTGTGTCGCCCGGCACGCAGATCAGCTTGTACGTGGATCTGCCCAAGGTGCACTTTTTCGAACCCGGAGTGACCGGGATGAATCTGAGTCTGTCCCACGAGCCAAGCCATGCAGTCGCTTAATAGCACTCCATGGTCCTTCGCCGCGGTCAGCGGCCTGACGCACGTCACCGGAGGTGATCGGGCGTAAGGCCCGGAGTCATCCCTCAGTTGTTCTCGGATTTGAAAAAGCGCTACCCGGAAGGGTGGCGTTATTCGTTTGATGAGTTGTATGTTTTTTATGAGTCGGAATCGAACCATACCTGTCCGTGACAGAGTGGTATGAACACCGACGAATATTAACAATTAAATAACAAGAGAATACACAATGCCTAATCCGGATCTCATCCGAATCGTTGACGGAATCGCGCGGGACAAAAACATCCAGCGGGACCAGATCTATGCTGATATCGAACAGGCCATTGCTTCGGGTCTGCGCAAACACTTCGGGACCGAAGACGTCAGCGAGTTCACGGTACAACTCGACCGCACCACCGGCGATTTATCCGCCACCCGGCTCGGCCAGCCATTAGACCTGAAACTCGTCGGACGTATCGGCGCTCAGACCGTCAAACAGGTCATGATCCAGCTGATCCGTCAGGACGAAAGGGGTAGTATCTATGAAGAGTTCAAAGACCGCGTCGGGCAGATCGCGACGGGGACCATATCACGGATCGAAGGCAGCACGATCATCGTCAATCTCGGACGGGCCGAAGCCATTATGCCGCGGTCCGAACAGATCCCCGGCGAACAATACCAGGTCGGCGAACGTATCCAGGGGTTGATTACCGAAGTCCGGGATACCCCGTCTCAGATCAAAATCATTCTCTCGCGGTCCCATCCCGAGCTGATCCGAAGACTTTTTGAGAGAGAAGTCCCCGAAGTACAAGAACGCACCATCGAAATCAAAGCGCTAGCCCGTGAACCGGGGTCTCGTACCAAGATCGCGGTCAGCTCAATTGATACCAAGGTCGATGCGGTTGGCGCGTGCGTCGGCGTGCGTGGAAGCCGGATCAAAAATATCGTCGAAGAACTGGGCGGAGAAAAAATTGACATCGTCCGGTGGAACGAATCTTCACAAATCCTGATCAGCAACGCATTGAAACCCGCCGAAGTGGCGGAGGTGTCTCTGTGCTTTGAATTGGGACGTGCTACGGTCATTGTCAACGAAGATCAATTGTCGCTGGCAATCGGAAAAAGAGGTCAAAATGTCCGTCTGGCTGCCCGATTGACCGGGTGGGATATCGACATTCTGACCCCTGCAGAGTTCAAAAAGGCAATCGAACGTCTGGATGTGACACTCAAGAGTGTGGAAGGCGTGACGCAGGAGATGGTGGATAAGATCATTGCGCTAGGTCTGATCGATGTGCGTGATGTCGAGGAAGTCGGCGAGGTTCCGTTGCAGAACGACGTGGGAATGAGTGAGGAACTGGCCGAGCGTGTCGTGGACCGATGCATCGAGGAAGCCAAATTGGTCATAAAAGAACAGGAAGCTGAAAAGGCTGCCAAAGAAGCTTCCAAAGATCAGACGCCTGATCTGTTGGCCGCCTTGGGTGCAGATACTCAGTCGGCTTCCGGTTCAGACGAAACGAACGATCTTTCGGGTTCAGACACGTCCGAGTCAAAGCAACCGCAGGAGCAGGTATAATTCAGGATGAATGATGACCGTCGGTCCGATGTTAAGAAAACGGCGGACTGACGAATAATTTTCGAACACAGCAGGAGTTTCGTTTGGCAAAAACCGCAAAAGGCAAAGGAATCAGAGTCAGTGTTCTGGCTAAAGAACTGGGCATTGATAGCAAAGTGATTCTTGAGAAATGTCGTCAGGAGGGTTTAGGTGACAAAGTCCTGAACCATAGCAGTAATCTTGCGCTCGGATTGGCCGAGACGATCCGTGAGTGGAAAGAATCCGGCGCTTTGGACGAACTGATCCGGAAGTTTTCGACCAAATCCGATACGGTTGCCAAGAAAAAGAAAAAACCGACTGCTAAAAGTAGTAAAACGGAAGAAGAGACCGAACCCGTTTCTGAATCCACAGACACGGAGGCGGTTTCGGATGATGTCGTCGTTTCGACTGACACCCAGAAAGAAGGTACTCCCTTACCTCAGGAGCAGAAGCCGGTTTCTCCGCCGAAACCGGTTCCTGCCGCGACTTCGGCGACCGTCGAAATCGTATCACCCCCCGAAAACCGGATCGAGGAAGGCATGGGTTCTGTGCCGGCTCCTTCTTCCGAGTCAACGCCTCGCTCGAAGGCCGAACCCGTGACAGAGACCTCTCATCAACCGGTTGCCTCCGAGCCCGAAGTCGAGTTACCTCCCCGTGTTGGATCTTCATCGACCCCGGCCACTCCTTCGACTGCTCCCGCATCACCGGTGGTTGTGGCACCGCGGACTGTTGGTTCGTCTCATGGGTCCAGACCGACCGTGAAACTTGAATCTCGCTCCGGACCGGTCAAGATCGACAAGCCCAAACCGGTCGCGCAGCCCTTTATCCCGCGTAAAGCCGAGCTCCAGGGACCGAAAGTCATCCGGGAAGAACAGCCCGATATCGTCGCCCCTCCCCGTAAGCGTTCCCCGTCAGCCGGGGGCCCTCCCGGGCAGACAACCAGCATCGGTATTCCACAACCCGCGGACCGTGGGGGGCGAGGTGTTCGTGGGGTGCGAATTATCGATGACGAGGAAGAATCCGATACCAAGAAGGGCGCGAAAAAAGTCGGCGGAGGTGCGCGACGTCGTGGTCCCGACGGAAGACGAGGCGAAGCCGATGAAAAACTTCGGGAGTTTACAGAGCAGGACCTCAGGGACCGCGCCGACCGAATTTTAGCTGCCAGTGCCATGCGTCAGGCGACGGACCGTCATCTGACCAAGACCGAAGCCCGTGGAACCCATACCCAGACACGCAGTCTCGCTCAAAGAGGGGGAGTCCTGGAGATCGAAGAGCCGATTACGGTTCGTTCTCTCTCGGCCGAACTCGGCGTTAAAAGCAACGAGATCATTGCGAAATTGATGAAACAGGGCGTCTTTGCCACGGTAAATCAGTCTCTGGATTTCGACGCCGCCGCCCTGATCGCGTTGCAGTACAACGTCGAATTGAAAGTCAAAAGCAAACCTTCCCTGGAAGACGAGCTTTTGGCCGAGTTCAACAATCGTGAGGTCAAACCGGAAAGTCTGGTCCCACGTCCCCCTGTGGTTACCATTCTTGGTCACGTGGACCACGGGAAAACCAGCCTGCTGGATAAAATCCGATCCGCGAACGTGGCTGCTGGTGAATCAGGGGGGATCACTCAACATATCGCGGCTTGGCAGGTCAAAACTAGTGGCAAACAAGTCACCTTCATCGATACCCCGGGCCACCAGGCGTTCACTGCTATGCGAGCACGCGGCGCTAATATGACCGACGTGGTCGTGCTGGTGGTTTCCGCGGCTGAAGGGGTTCAGCCTCAAACCATCGAATCGATCAATCACGCCAAAGCCGCGGGGTGTACCGATTGTGGTCGCACTGAACAAAATCGACCGTGACGACGCCAATCCGCAGATGGTCATGGGTCAATTGGCTGCTAACGGTTTAAACCCAAGTGAATGGGGAGGCGATACCGAAGTCGTCAAGACATCCGCCATTACCGGTCAGGGGATTGATGAACTGATTGAGGTTTTGGACTACCAGACCCAGTTGCGTGAGCTGAAGGCTGATCCGACTGGTCCGGCCCGTGGGACAGTTATTGAGTCGCGTATGGATCCGGGTCTGGGACCCGTTGCCACGGTCCTAGTACAAGACGGAACTCTTAAAGTCGGGGACGTGGTTCTTGCGGGAATCGGGTGGGGGCGTGTTCGCTCGATCCTCAACGATCAGATGAAACCGATTCCCACAGCCGGTCCGAGTACGCCCGTGGTCATCAGCGGTCTTTCGGAGTTGCCCCAGGCCGGGGATAAGTTCTACGTCGTCAATTCTTTGGATCGTGCCCGGGCAATCGCCCAGGAAAGAGTAGACCGGTCTCGTGCCCAGCAATTAGCCGACAAGACAAAGGTGTCCCTGGAAAGCCTGTACGGGCAGATGAAGGATCAAGCTGTCAAAACGATCAATCTGATCATCAAAGCCGACGTCCAAGGGTCAGTGGAAACGCTGCAGAAGACGGTCACGGACCAAAACACCGATGAGGTTCGCGTCAAGGTGATTCATGCAGCCGTCGGTCCGATCACGGAAAGTGATGTTGAGTTGGCCGATGCATCCAATGCGGTGATTATCGGGTTCCATGTCGTGCCTGATGAAGCCGCTCGCGCGATGGCCGAGCAACGACGTATCGAAATCCGCACTTACCGGGTGATCTACGAGATTTTTGATGACCTGAAAAAAGCCTTGTCCGGAATGCTCGAACCTGAGGTTCGCGAAAAACTCCACGGACATGCCGAAGTGCGTCAGGTCTTCAAAGTCAGTCGTTTGGGGAACATCGCAGGCTGTTACGTTACAGACGGTCATATCCAGCGAGGCAGCAAGATTCGTTTGGTACGAGAAGGACGAATTATTACCGAGGATTTGTCGATCGAGTCATTGAAACGTCTCAAGGATGATGTGAAAGAGGTCAAATCCGGTCTGGAATGCGGCATTAAGCTGGCAGGTTATGACGATATCAAAGTGGGCGATGTGTTCGAAGCGTATATCCGGGAAACCTTCCAGCGGACACTGTAAAGGGATATTAAACATCAGGAAGAAATAAAATGGTTCAGGTCTCGGGCCGACGGGAATATGCACGTAGGCATTCTCCAGCTGGATATTTTCATTCCTGAGTCCCGGACTCTGAAGGACAAAAGACGGGTGGTACGGAGTCTGAAGGATCGGATTGCTCAGTCGCATAATGTGAGTGTGGCTGAGGTTTCGCGCCTGGACGAATATCAGCGTTCCATAATCGGGATAGCTATGATCGGAAACGACAAACGGTACATAGAAGGCGGGTTGAGCCGGATCGTAGACTTGGTTCGAATGAACGGGAATATCAATTTGTTGGATTATAAACTGGAAATGCTGTAGTCCGACCTGTTGAGCGGAAGGGTAGGCCGATCCCGACAGGAATTTAAGTATAAGTGTTTGTCTTAAAATTAGTTATATGAGTAGACGTACAGAAATGATCGGTAGCACTCTCCAGCAGGAGCTGATGAGTATCATCATGCGGGAGTTAAACGATCCGCGTTTGACGGGTATGCCAAGTATTACCCGGGTGAAAGTTTCGGCCGACCTGTCGATCGCGGATATATTTGTCACCATCATGGGATCTGAAGGCAAACAGACTGCTGCTCTGAACGCTTTAAAGCATTCAGCCGGGATGATGAGACAAAAATTACAGAAAACCCTTCCGATGCGGACAATCCCGTATCTAAAGTTTCATATCGACGAAGATTTGAAAAAAGAATTGAACGTTCTTGAGTTGATCGATAAGGCCGTCCGAGAGGAAGATGAGTTAAAAGCATCTCGGTCGGGACAGAACGAAATCAGGGAATCAGGAAAAACTGAATAACAACATGAAAAACGCGACCAAGCATGCGGAAAATCTCAAATCCCTCGTCAAAAAACTTCTCAAAGAGGCCAAGCCGGATCCGAAACAGGTGATCGATCCTGTTCGAGCACTGGTATCGGGCATTCTGACATTTGATACGACCGATGCCCGGTGTGCCGAAGCGTGGAAGGTGATCGACCGTGAGTTCGTTGATCTGAACGAACTGAGGGTTGCCACCGAACTTGAAGTGATCGATCTGATTGGGACGAAATATCCCCAGATCGACCATCGAGCGGTCATGTTACGTGAAACTCTCAATGGGATTTTTGAAAAAGAGCACACGCTGAGCCTCGATCGTCTGAAAACACTTGGTCGCAAGGAGGCTCGCGCGATGTTGCGGGAACTACCAGAAATGACCCCGTATGTCGAAGGATACACCACATTGTTCGGCTTGGATGAAGCCGCCATTCCCGTGGACAAAACAATGCTCGATTATCTGATCTATCAGGACTGTCTCGAGCCGGAAACATCTTTGGAAGATGCCCAGAAGTTTCTCGAATCTCAGTTCAAGGTAGATGAACATTACGAAGCTTTTTTTGTGATCCGCCGGGCTGCTTTGAAACGCCATAAGTAACTTTTCCGGTCGTGTTGCATGATAAAAGTTGCAGTCATAGGTTTGGGTCCGATCGGTATTGCAGCAGCGAAGCTGATCCAACAGGATAACCGACTTGAGCTATCGGGTCTGGTCGATATCAATCCGGTCAAGCAATCCAAGTATTTGAATGAGCTTGATTCCGAAGCGGTTCCGGGATCGCCTCCGGTAGTGGAAAGTCTCGAACAAGTTGATCCTAAACCTCAGATCGCGATTGTGACAACGGGTTCGCATTTCGACCGACTGGCGCCTACCCTGAGGGATTTGATCCGGCATCAGATTCATGGCGTAACATCCTGTGAGCAGATGATCTGGCCGTGGTTTCGACATCCTCATCTGGCGGATGTCATTCATACAGAAGCAACCAAAGCCGGTGTGACACTGGTCGGTACAGGTGTCAATCCTGGTTTTGTCATGGATCTGCTGCCCGTCGTTTTATCGTCGATGGTGGGGAAGGTTCGGAAAGTCCGCGTAGTTCGGGTTGTCGATGCGTTGACCCGACGTCTGCCCCTTCAAAGAAAAATCGGTTCCACAATGACCGTTGAAAAGTTTAAATCCCTGGCCGATGAGGAAAAGATCGGACATATGGGAATTGGTGAAAGTGTGGTAATGCTAGCCCAAGGGTTGGGGCATCACCCGATGCAAAGTGATGTCCGGATTACCCTCGAGCCGGTCGTTGCCGATCAGTTGATCCGATGTGACCTTGGAGAAGTTAAACCCGGATTCGTGTGCGGGATGCGCAATACCGGTCGGTATGCCCGCAACGGTTTGGAGATCGAACTGGACCTGAAAATGGCATTGGCAGCGAATGATCCACGGGATGAAATTGAGATTGTTGGCGAACGTACGATTAGGATGCTTGTTCCGGGTTCAACCCCCGGCGATACCGCTACCTCAGCGGCCTTGGTGAATGTCGCCCGAAAGATCCTGCAAGCCCCCCGGGGATTGAAAACCATGCTCGATTTACCCCCTTGTGGATCGGCATCCTTGTAGTAATTGATTATGATGAGGTCATGTCTGACAGAAAACCGGATGCCGTGCTCCCCTTGTGGGACGAAGTTCCAGGTCGACTAGGTAATTCACAGGAAGATCATCCTTTTATCGAAGTGTATCGACCCGATTCCCCGACCGGGGCTGTGATGCTTGTTTGTCCTGGTGGGGGATACGTCCGTCGTGCGCCACACGAAGCCGGCGTGGTCGCGGAATGGTTGAACACGCTTGGAATCACTGGAATCGTCGTCCATTACCGTGTCGCGCCATACAAACACCCTCAGCCTCTAAACGATTTGTCACAATCGATGCGGATGACCCGTCAACGGGCAAAGGAATGGGGAGTTGACCCGCTTCGGATTGGTGTATTGGGCTTTTCTGCAGGTGGACATCTTGCGGCCACATTGTCGACCCATTACGAAAAGGATACTCGACCGGCACTGTCGGTCCTGCTTTATCCCGTGATCACCCTTCATCCCCCGTCTGCGCATACGGGTTCACGTCAGAATCTGCTGGCGGATCCCTCAGACCCATACCTTGTGGGTTTGTTGAGCAACGAATTGCACGTTACTCCAGATACGCCGCCCGCTTTTCTGTTTCACACCGTATCGGATCAGGGCGTATCCGTAGAAAATAGCCTACTTTATGCGTCTGCTTTACGCAGAAACGGTGTGAAGTTTGAGTTACATTGTTATCAGGAGGGTCGTCACGGGGTGGGATTAGCAGAAAATGATCCTATCCTTAGCACTTGGCCGATCCTGTGCGCGAACTGGCTTCGGTTGCAGGGTTTCGCGAGGTGAATAATCACATGACCGAATCGTTTTTCGAGTTTCAGTCGCGTTCGGCCCGACTAGGTCGGAAAACAAAAGAACCTGTGATGGGAGATAATCCTCCACTGACCGTTGCGCAGCTCAACGACATGATCAGTGCCGTCATCCGGTCCGGTGTTCCCACGACCGTTACCGTTCAGGGAGAAATCAGCAATCTGAATTACAATCGTGCCAGTGGTCATATTTATTTGACGTTGAAGGATGAACGATCCTGCATTGACTGTGTGATGTTTAAAAGCGATGTCGAGAAGTTGACGTCTATTCCGAAAAATGGTCAGCGGGTCGTGGTACGTGGTTCTGTCCGTGTATACACCCAGCGAGGTCGGTATCAACTATATATCACCCGACTGACTCCCATCGGGCAGGGTGTTTTGGAAGCAAAATTCCGCGCACTGAAGGAAAAATTAGAGAAGGAGGGTTTGTTTGATCCTTCACGAAAGAAAGAATTGCCTCTTTATCCCCAACAGATCGCACTAGTGACCAGTCAAGACGGAGCGGCTGTTGAAGACATACGGAAGGTTTTTTCGTCATACCCATGGATACGTCTGATTTTGTGTCACGTTCCGGTCCAGGGAGCTGGCAGTGCAGAGCGGATCGCCCGGATGCTTTTGAGGCTCAGTTCCGAGCCAGAAATCGATCTGATTATTCTTGCCCGGGGTGGAGGATCACTGGAGGACTTGTGGGAGTTCAATTCCGAGAGCGTTGCTCGAGCGATTGCTGACTGTCGAGTTCCGATCATTACGGGGATCGGTCATGAAGTGGACGTCTCGATCGCGGATCTGGTTGCGGATTATCATGCACACACGCCTACCCAAGCCGCCCAAGTGGCCGTTACTCACTGGAAACGGGCCCATGATCTGATCGAAAAAGCTTCGGAGCGTCTGGTTCGGTCGCTGAGTCATACACTAAATCAAGCCCGACAGAGATTAGTATGGATCGAAAGACATGAAGTATTTCGACGTCCGACCGATCGAATTAACCAGATGCTACAAAGATTGGACGACTATCAAAGACAACTAGAAGTCGGTCTGCATAAGACGGCTGATGGGTGTAGGCGTCGTTTGACCATGGTTGAGTCTCGTTTTTCTGTGCAGCACCCAGGGGGTAGAGTCATGGTTCTCAAGGCCAAAATCGAAAACCTTGGCAGATTGCTGTATCGTGCCGGATTGACCCGGTTACTGAGTCGAAAGCAGACGATGGAATCACTGGACCGTCAGCTGCAGGCGCTGAACCCAAACCGGATTCTGGAACGCGGGTATTCGATAACTTTCCGGAAAAGGGACCAGAAAATGATCCGATCCATCAAAGACATTCGATCCGGAGACGTTCTGATTACCCGGTTGTGTGATGGAAAGGTTGAAAGCTTGGCTAAGGACCCGGATCAGCCGGAATTATTTTCTTAGGGTTTGTGGCTTGTGACCTTGATACTAGCCGTGATAATCAGCTCATGGGCATTGTTCTTTTAGGATATCGAGGGAGTGGGAAAACGACCGTCGGGATGAAACTGGCCGATCGGTTGTGGTGGGATTTTGTGGATACCGATCAGCGGGTCGTGGAACGAGCGGGCAAATCAATCAAAACCATTTTTGAGCAAGACGGGGAGTCGGCCTTCCGAGAGTTTGAATCCGACGTACTTGAAGAAGCCTTACGAAAAGAATCCACGGTAATCAGCTGCGGAGGGGGAATCATCCTAAAAGAAAAAAACCGTGAACTTCTCAAGCAGAGTCCTCACAGTCGAGTTTACTTAAGTGCTGATCCGGAAGTGCTTTATGAAAGAATATGTCGGGATCAATCCACAGCAGAGATGCGTCCGTCATTAACAGCATTGGGCGGGGGGGTTGAAGAAGTTCGTACCTTGCTGCAGGTCAGGCAACCTCTTTATCGAGAAGTCATGACCGTGGAATTGGATGTAACTCATCTTTCGGTGGATGAAGTAGTTGTGAGGGTTGCAAAACTGGTATAACCCATGGACCCGATGACTTTGACCGTTGCGTTGTTTGTTTTTTTTCTCGGTACCTGTGTTGGGAGCTTTCTGAATGTGATTGTGTATCGGATGCCGAGGGGGATGTCGATAGTTTCTCCGCCTTCGGCTTGTCCGAATTGTGATCATCGGTTGGCATTTTACGACAACGTGCCGGTGATCGGATGGTTATGGTTGAGGGGAAAATGCCGGTATTGTCGTTGTCCGATATCGATACGTTACCCAGTCGTGGAGTTGTTGACGGGATCAATTTTCCTGTTTCACTTTCTGATGCTGTTTGTCTACGGCTGGGGGCCTTATGAAGTGCACCGTGCTTCGGACATGATGGGGATAACCCGGATCCAGTTCGACACCTTGGAATTGATCCGTGATTGGCCTGTTCTGGTTTTGCATTTGTGGTTGATCGGCGCCTTGTTGGGTGCGAGTCTGATAGATTCGGAGCATTACATCATTCCGCTAGGAATTTGCTGGTGGACGGCAGGAATTGGCATGATTGTTCACGCATTTTTCATTCCTGAAGGGCATCTAGGAAACTTGCATCAAACCCCTTGGATCGATGCCGCTACGTTAGGCGGAAGCTTGGGCCTTTTGCTGAGCCTGTTTTTATTGAAAAAAGGAATGATTCGACGTTCGTTTGCAGATGATCAACCGTTGCTGGAAAAGGATCGTGAACAGTTACCTGAAGATCAACGTCCCGAAGTCTGGCCTGCCTGGCGGGTGAGACGGGAAATTCGCCTGGAAATGGTGTTTTTGATGCCGCCTTGTTTGCTGGCCGGGATGTTGGTAGTGCTGGTATTGAGTATTCCAGAACTAGGTCATTGGTGGGGACAACTTTCATCTCAGACAGTGGTCTCAGGGTTGCTAGGATCCTTGTGGGGCGCCCTCGTCGGGGGGATGATTGTGTGGTTCTTCCGTATCGTGGGAAGCTATGGATTCGGACGTGAAGCCATGGGACTCGGGGACGTGCATTTGATGTTCGGAATAGGTGCAGTGATCGGAGCAGGTGCCACAACCGTGGCATTTTTCCTCGCACCGGCTGCCGGGTTGTTGATTGCCTTGGTTCAATGGTTGAGTCAGGGAAGACGTGAAATTCCCTACGGACCATATCTCAGTCTAGCCACCTATATAGTTTTACTGTTCTATACCCCCATTGCGCTATATCTTGCACCCGGAATGCAGGGTTTGCTTTGGGCCGTACAACAACTTGTTTCACCGGGTGTTTCGGGGCACTAAGGAGCCATCAGGATGAATTGGTGGATGAAAATCAAGATTTGGACGAAGATCGGTGTGTTTTCGATCATCGCCGTCTATATCTTTTTGTTTTCGATCAAAAACCTGGGTACCAAAACAGAGCTTTGGATCTTTTTCGGACAAGGCTGGACGATCGAATCGAGCGTGTTATTGTTGGCAGTGGGCGCGTTTGTCTGTGGGATAATTTCCACCCTCATGGTTCGAACGATCCTCCGGACAATGTCTCAGTTGCGTGAAATGAAACGAAAGCGAGCAGAAAAGGAAGCCATCGCGATTCTGAATCGGGCAGCTAAACTGCGAACACGTGATTCACTTTCAACGGGGGATTCGGCTGTCAATCCTGCCCGTTCAGAGGACGTGGGTTAAGGATTGATATCGACTGGTTCGTGTTTTACCCGATGTTCATTTTGATATTTCTCAATGTTCGGTTCTCATCTTTCAATCGCAGGCGGGATGTACAAAGCCGTTCTGGAAGCAGAACGACTAGGGTTTGATACGGTCCAGGTTTTTACAAAAAATCAGCAGCAATGGCGTGTTCCTCCCTTGAGTGAAGAGTCACGGGCGCGGTGGCAAAACGAATGCCGGAGGCTAGGATTTGATCAGGTCGTTAGCCACGACAGTTATCTGATCAATCTGGCTTCGCCGGATCCTGATTTGAGGAAAAAAAGCATCGAACTATTTACGGAAGAGCTGGTTCGCTGCCATTTGCTGGGGATTCCGTATCTTGTGACGCATCCGGGTGCACACATGGGTCAACGGGATGATCCTGCCTGTGAGTCAGAAGGATGTCAACGAGTGGCTGAGGCGTTGGATCTGATTCTGGGACAATATCCCGATCATCGCACGATCGTTTGTCTAGAGATCACAGCCGGTCAGGGGTCGGGGTTGGGATACCGATTGGAGCATCTGTCAAGTATCATCAAGCAAAATCGTCATTCCGATCGGCTAGGCGTATGTCTGGACACAGCCCACCTGTTTGCTGCCGGCTATGATTTTCGAGGTAATATTCAATATAAGCACCTGCTCAGACAAATCGATACGACAGTCGGGCTCGAACGGGTGAGAGTCTGGCATTTGAACGATTCCCAAAAACCTCTGGGCAGTCGAGTCGATCGACACGACCATATCGGTCTTGGAATGATCGGAGAAGAAGGTTTCAAGCCGATGATCAGGGATAAACGATGGCGCGACACTCCCAAGATTCTAGAAACCCCCAAGCTCAAACACCCGGACGGTCGAGATTGGGACTCCATCAATCTGGAAAGACTTAAATCGTTGATAAAATGACAAATTTCGGGGGTTCCCGTACCACCTTATCACGATTGACTGCTCTGATAATCAGCGATTCTTTGCGGAAATCCGACCAAAAGGATTAGCAACGCGCCCAAAGCGACCAAAGCCTGCACACTCCATAACGGTCCGTACTGAATACCCCCACTGCTGACACGTTCTAAGATTTCCTGATTATAAAACCCGGCCAGGATCGGTCCTAGACCAAGAATAATCATACCAAAAACGGTCTGTGCCGAATGTCTGAAGTCCTCGCCAGCCAATTTCTCAACCAATAAGAAAGAACCCGCAAAGAAACACCCATAACTCAACCCGTGTAACGCCTGAGAAGCAATCACCAAAGTAGCCGGGGTTCCCAAGGCGAAAATCCCGAACCGGATTGTATACGCACAACACCCTAGGATCAGCACCCACTTATAACCCAACCTCTTGATGAAGTATCCCAGAATCAGGAGGAAAAAGATTTCAGACGCCTGGCCGATTGCCATCACCGGTCCGATGTTCGACTTAGCCACGCCAACCGCATTTTCGAAAAAGGGTCCAGCCCTGAAGAAGTAACACTGGTGGATCATCGCAATCGGCAACGCTACCAGAGTTACGACCAAAAATGCGCGGTTCCGAAATAAGCCAAACGCCTCTGCAAAGGCCAACGGATGGGCGACATTTTGCTTTGGCGGGGTCTTGGGCAAGGCAGCTAAAGCATAAATCGCGTAAGCAAACGAAATGAGACCCGACAACACGAGCGCATGAGCGACCCGCTGGGTGTTGACAATTTTGTCCATTGACAGCGCCTGAGCCATCGCGGTATCGACGGAAACCACCGTGTCTGCAGAGGAGACGGTCAAAACTCGATATTTTTGTAACCAATCCAGATGACCCGAGTAGCTCAACCAAAGCGTGGTAAAAGCAACCGATGCAACAATCCACCCGATCGTGCCCCACAGCCGGATCGGAGGAAACTGCTTTTCCGGATCAGGTAGGTTCTGAAATGCGATCGAATTGGTCAGAGACAAGGTCGGCATGTAAACGACGGAATAAGCGATCGAAAGAAAAAGAAACGTGTAATAATCCGTGGTGTAAGCCAGCGCAATATTGATAGCCCCACCGATCAACAAAAGAATGGCCAGAGCGCGCTCGGCATTCAGATAACGATCCGCAATCTGCCCACCGATGAAAGGCGCACATAATGCACCGCTCGCACCCGCTAGACCTAAAATCCATCCGATCTGCGCGCCGGTAAATCCCAAACCCCCTTCAGAGATGGATGCGCCAAGATAGTTGGCAATGTACGGTAGCCAAATCCCCCATACCGCGTACTGGAGAAACATCATAACGGACAGGCGCGGCCCGATGGCCAGGGACGCATAACCTGTTGTCGGAACCAAAGAGGAAGTGACGGTCGACTGAAGAGGAACAATTTTTGTGTTCACGACTGAATCGGAATCAGAAGAAATGTCGGTCATAATTGTTAAGTTTACGAGCGATCACTCGTTCTTAAAAGGGATGAGTGATCGTAACACCCGTCCCGTATATGCTGTTATCGAAGCATGAGCATTCGTTTAAAACTAATTCTTTCGATATGTGGACCGCTTCTGGTGGGTTACGCGGTGATTTTATGGTGGGATTATCACCGATCATTTCAGCGGGCGGTCGAGTGGAGTGAAAATCGGGTTGCCGAACGGGCTGTCGGTAGTGCTGCTCAGGTAAACGAGCGACTCATATCGATACAACAGATCGTTGACACCACTGCTGCCGCATTGACGGGTCGTCCTTTGTCGATGGAAAACCAGGTACGAGGGGCTTTATTTTCGAGTTTTCGTCCGCATCCGTGGATTAGCGGGATTTGGCTGGCTTTTGACAAGGACGCTCCACGTCCTCCCAGCATGCCTCAAATCATGGGACTTCGCCGGGACAATCCTGTACCGGATATCCTGCAGTTCGATGCGTCAAAACTGAATACCTATCTTTGGTTTACACGGGCAAAGGAATGGAACAAAGGGGCATGGACGGATCCAACGGAGGCAGGTCAGCTAACTCCGACAAATCGTCCGGTGGTGATTTATTCCTCTCCATTTTACAGTGGTGATCGTTTTGCCGGCGTGGTTTCAGCGAGCATTGAACTGGAATCGCTTCAGCATCTTCAGGACGAAGCATTTTTGGCTCGACGTTCTCTGCGTCGTCCGGAGGATCGAAGATCGAGAATACCACCCGAACCGGTGTCGCCCGCGCCGATCAGCAAACCTGTGGCGCTAAGTAAGGGGGGATACTTCATCATTGACACACAAGGCAGTTTGATTTCCCACCCGGATCAGATCATTCAGCAAGATTTTGTTTCTCAGTTGTCGGATCATACCGACCAAGCCTTTTTAAAAGCGGTTCGAGAGGCCATGGAAGGTGAGAGACAAAGGCTTGTTACGACGCATTTGGCTGATTTCGTTTCAGGTTATCAGGAAAATGAGACATATATTGTCGCGTTGGAACCGATTTCCGCGACCCGCTGGGTTTTGGTGACAGCAGTTCTCCAATCCGAAATGCTCGGGGGGATCCAGGACCAGTTAATTAAACGAGCAGGCCTCTTGGCTCTGACGATGGGGATGCTTCTTTTGATCGTGCTGGTTGTCGCCAAAAGATTCTGTCGTCCGATCGAGAAACTGGCAAGCCGGGTGCAGGCCATCAGTTCGGGGAATTTGGATCTCCCACCGATTCCGGTTGTATCGAATGATGAGATCGGACGATTGGCAGCCGGATTCAACCGAATGACCGAACAGCTTAGACACCAGTTTGCTGCCATTGAACAACAGACGATCGATCGTGAAAAAGTCGAAGGCGAACTGAGAATCGCGCGTCAGATCCAGTTGGATTTGCTACCCAGAACGTTTCCACCTTTTCCGGACCGCACGGAGTTTGACTTGCACGCTATGAACGTTCCTGCACGGACGATAGGTGGTGATTTTTTTGACTTCTTCTTTGTGGACCCTGATAAACTGATTCTGACGATCGCGGACGTGAGTGGCAAGGGGGTTCCTGCAGCACTGATGATGGCCGTGACACGAACGGTTGTTCGAAACCTTGCGACAGAAGGGTTGTCACCGTTGCAGATCTTGGACCGGACCAATGCCCGACTGATGGCCGACAGCACCACCGGAATGTTTGTAACCATGATCCTGGCCCAATACCAGCCTTCGACAGGACGTCTGATGTATGTCAACGCCGGGCATCCGCCGGGGATTTTGTACGGACAGGACGAACCTCAGTTTGTCTGCCATTCCACCGGACCAATTATTGGGATCGACGATGGGAAGGATCTTGGACCTGCCGAGCAACATGAACTGGTTCTCAGGACAGGGGAAGGGATTCTGTTTTATACCGACGGAGTGACTGAAGCACGGGATCCGGATAATACGCTTTTTGGGAACGATCGACTTTTGCAGGTCGCCCGATCCGCCCGTGGGGGACCTTGTCAAGCCGCTTGCGAAAGAATTGTTCAGCAGGTGCTCGATTTCCAACAGGACGGAATTGTCGATGACCTGACACTGTTATGTCTTCGAAGGTTAAACTAGCTGATAAGTTGGTTATGGCACGGATCGATGCCGTAATCAAGAAAATGAGCAGAAATGCAGGGTCGAGGTAAGATAAACTTGAAATTCAATTTTCATCGACCTATAGTGATATGTTCGGACTTAGTTCAGATGCCCGTTTATGCTGTAACTTTTGTTCGAATAAGGAGTTAAGATGATTGCACTGAGTGAAGCTGCTGCCAAGGAGATCAAGAGCATTATCGAAGATCAGGGTTTATCCAAGGAAAACACCCGTCTTCGGGTAGGTGTTAAAGGCGGCGGGTGTTCCGGATTCACCTATATGCTCGATCTGACGGAAGAACCCAAATCTGAAAACGACGAAGAACTCGAATCTCACGGTATCAAAATACTCTGTGACATGAAGTCGTATCTTTACCTCAACGGGGTGGAAATCGATTTCAAAGACGAAGTCATGGGACGTGGTTTCGTTTTTAAGAATCCGAACGCGACCAGCACCTGTGGGTGTGGAAGCAGCTTCCAAGCTTAATCGAACGGATCCAAGGAGCAGAAAGTTCTGTTGGCGACTTAAGTCTAAGTGGCCGACTTGAATATTCTGTCGAGATCGTATGCCAACAGCCGAACGAGAAATCGAAACACTGGCCAATCAGGAGTATAAGTGGGGTTTTGTTACGGATATCGAAGCCGACTCTGCCCCGCCCGGCCTGAATGAAGAGATCATTCGGTTCATCTCCCACAAAAAGGGTGAACCTCAATGGATGCTTGATTGGCGTCTTCGGGCCTATCGGCATTGGCTGACCATGACCGAACCTCATCATTGGGGCAAGATCCATTACCCCCCGATCAACTACCAGGACACGATTTATTACTCTGCACCGAAACCGAAGAAAAAGTCGATGGATGAAGTCGATCCGGAACTTCTGGCGGTCTATGAGAAACTGGGAGTTCCGGTTAACGAACGGGCAGCTCTTTTGGGTGTAGAGGAACCCAAAGTCGCCGTCGATGCCGTCTTTGATAGTGTTTCGGTGACCACAACTTTTCAGAAGAAACTGGCCGAGAAGGGGATTATTTTCTGCTCGTTCGGTGAAGCCGTTCGGGAACATCCCGAACTAGTCCAGAAGTATCTCGGAACGGTTGTTCCATACTCGGATAACTTTTTTGCCACCCTCAACTCCGCCGTCTTTACCGACGGGTCGTTTGTTTACGTTCCCAAAGGCGTGCAATGTCCGATGGAGTTGAGCACTTATTTCCGGATCAATGCACAAAAGACCGGTCAGTTCGAACGTACGTTGATCATCGCAGATGAAGGCGCTTCGGTCAGTTATCTCGAGGGGTGCACCGCTCCGATGCGGGATGAGCATCAGCTGCATGCTGCGGTCGTCGAGCTGATCGCGTTGGACGGCGCAACAATCAAATATTCCACGGTGCAAAACTGGTATCCCGGCGATGCTCAGGGTAAAGGCGGAATCTATAACTTCGTCACCAAGCGTGGCAAAGCCATGAATCATGCCAAAATCACCTGGACCCAGGTCGAAACCGGATCGGCCATCACCTGGAAATATCCGTCCTGCATTTTGCAAGGGGACAACAGTATCGGTGAGTTTTATTCCGTCGCCTTGACTAACAAGAAACAACAGGCCGATACCGGAACAAAAATGATTCACATTGGTCGAAACACCCGAAGCACGATCGTTTCCAAAGGTATCTCTGCTGGAAACGGTCAGAACACATATCGTGGACTGGTAAAAGTACTCCCCGGTGCCACCAATGCCCGCAATTACACCCAATGTGACAGCCTTCTGATCGGTGATCAGTGCGGGGCACATACCGAACCCTACATCGAAGTACGTAATCAGACCGCTCGTTGTGAACACGAAGCCAGTACGTCCAAAATCGGTGAAGATCAGCTTTTCTACTGTAAGACACGGGGTATCGCACTAGAAGACGCCATCAACATGATCGTCAGTGGTTTCTGTAAGGAAGTTTTCCGAGAACTTCCCATGGAGTTCGCGGTCGAGGCGCAAAAACTTTTTGGGCGTGTCCCATCGAAGGAAGCGTCGGCTGACAAGATCAGTCGGTTCGATTACCGAGCTTTTCATCACTTGAGTCGGTGACGGATTACGTCGATTTCGTCCTGTCGAAGTCTTCTCGGTTCGTCTTCCTGAAGCATCTGGTTCAGTTTCATCGCTTTTTCGTATTCGATCCTTGCTTCGGTGTTTTTGCCCACCTGCCAGAGAAAGTCTGCGTACTCGATTCTTGTCCTCCACATCGGTCGGATTCCGGGAAACACTCTGAAAATAGTCGGAGGAAATGGCATTGACATCTGTTGTAAACGACGGTGCAACGGCGCGTCGGAATCGGGCACGTTCCAGCCAGCTGAGCGGATCGGCCGGGTTGGCGGTGATGGCTTCGGTCAGCATGGAAAGGATTTCCTGTGGATCGGTTTGCTGCGATAGGATCATGGCTTTTGCGCACTGTCTTGCATATTCGGAGTTTGGAACCGGGCGTGGTTACCAAAGCTTCACGGAGGTTCGACGATCGCAGCCGAATACCGTTGTTCATTGATCAAATTCCTGGCTCGACCCCATTTGGCTTCCGCAGAACTGATCGGGATAACCAACAATGCCAGGAATGTCATCAACCCGCAAAAAACAACCCCAAGGGATACCAGCGCCCATCCGGTCTTCGAAGGTTTTCCCGCAGCACCCCGGGTGACGAACACCCAGTACACTTCCGAGAATTAACATCATCAGAACCAATGGACCATTTTCAAAAAAGGCAAAATCGACCATGGCATGAAGCAGAAAACCGGCCCAATGCGACGAGCGAACCGAGAAGAATCAGCCAAGCCGATCGATCGTCTGCTGTCAGATCAATGCGGGATCTGACAATTCCGATCAACATTCCAAACCCCAGTCCCAGACTAAACAACAACAGTTTGGGCATTTCCGGGAGAAGCAGGGATTCAGGCCAATATACGATCACCCGAAGTATCAGAAATCCAAGAGGCACTATGACCAGCCAATAACCCACCGGTTGGCGCGTTTGTAGAACCGTCTTCGGAACGATCGGACGGGTGATTTCCTGCGCGGACCGTAACAAACCACGCAATGACCAGACCTAGACCTATGACTCCGGTTTCCGTGGCAAACTTCACAAACAGGTTATGAGGGTCTTTGATTTCTTCAGTCGCAACCGGCAAACGATACGCCAGATATGCGTTCCCGAAACTTCCCCATCCGACACCCAGTAGCTTGTTGTCCAAAAATAGTTTCCAGCTGGCTACCCAGTAATTCCATCGGAAACTCAGTGAGTCGTGCAATAATCCCCCGGTACTCAGACCGATACACAACACGGCAACCAGACCAAGAACAACAACGATCAGCCCGATTCCAAAAAACAGTTTGGATCGTCGGAGTCAGTAGGTCCCGTTTCCACCAACACATTCCGAACAGCAACAGACATCCTGCAAGTCCTACCAAGGCGGTTCGGCTTTGTGTCAACCAGACCACCGCGACACATGCCAAAACCGGTACCCCGATTAAAACCGGAAACAATGGTTCATTAGGCTGATCACGATACCGTTGCATCGCGAAAGCGCCCGCAATGATCAGCGTCATAGCTGCGACCGCAGCATAGGGTGTTGGGAGAACGGTAAAACCCAACCAGTTCCCCGGCCAGTACTTTGCGTTCGAATTGCTGAAACCCGAAATCATTTTCGGTCCAGTTTCTCGCCTGCATCACCAGTGGCTTAAGTGTATCCCCAATCCCGTTTGGTTTCCGGCCATTCGATCCAGCGATAAATGGCTGCCTGGGAAACGAAAATGATGCAAAATCCGATGGTCAATGCCATGACCATCCGAAACCGAGTCCATGATCTGACGAGCTGACATAACGCCCAGGCCAGGGACATCGCAGCACACCATGTCGAAATATTGATCACCGCCTGAAACTTATCATCCGCCCAAAAGCCACTGCAGGCCACCCACAAAGCCAGGAGAACCATCCACAAATGACTTTGATGAAGTCTTAGCGTGTACCGCGGATCAATCGCACGTCGAACCAGAATCAGGAGTGTCGGAACCCAGCAAAGCAGATCCAAAATCAACGTGGTCGTGGCGGCGGGGGCAGAAATACCAGCCCCGGCCGAACCTAAATCAAAGGTATCACGTACCACCTCAAGCGTGGTGATCCGAACCGACACTAACACCGTTGCAACGACCAAAGCAATTTTGGTCAGCCAATCGGTCCATTCTGAATCTGATGAAGATACGGTCGGGTTGGTCATGATCGATTGCCTGTTGAATCGTTATGGGATGAATGAGGTAGCGGATGCTGCTCAAGAATAGCAACGACTCCGAGTACCAGGAGTGTTTGGGCAAAAATCAGGCAGGCACCCAAGGTGGTTTTGACTTCTGGTAAGAGGACCGCTGCGATCGATGTCGCGAACGTAACCAGGTAAATACATAAAACGGCCGTTCTGCGTGACATTCCCCGGGCAACCAGACGGTGACTGAAATGATTGGTATCTCCTACAAAAGGGCTTTTTCCCCGCGACAACCGAATGATCGAGACCACAATCAGATCGTACAACGGAAGTGCCAGGACGATAACGGGAACAAAAACCGCATACCACCCGGCTGCCAGTTCTTCGCCGACAGGTAAGTAGGTCGTCCGGACGGTCAATACACCGAGGATGAAACCCAGGACCAGTGACCCTGAATCCCCCATGAAAATCCGTGCAGGTGGAAAATTCCAGGCCAGAAAACCCAACGTTGAGCCGATGAAAAACCGCTAAGGCCCCGGCGACAAACAGTTGACCGATGGACAAGGCGGTGACCATAAAACGCAGTCCCGCAGATCACTGCCACCCCGGCTGAGAGCCCGTCCATGTTATCCAGAAAATTAAATGCATTCGTAATGGCAACGATCCAGAGAATCGTAATTACAAAGGACGGAACACTGCTACCGGTCAGGTCATCTAATGCGGTCAAGACACGCAAGCGCAACGACGGAGTCGATTGAGCATAAAATTCTGCAAAAGCCACTAATGAAGCAGTGACGAGCAGTTGGATTGATAATTTCAAATAAGGTCCCCAAACACGTTTGTCATCCATCAGACCCATCACATGTAGCAGCAGAATACCCGCCACAAAAGCAAACAGAAGTGGTCGCTGCTGGATAAGCCCTTGTTGCAAGGGTTCGATCGGATGACCCAATAGATCTGTAGAGGCAAATACCAATCCTCCGCCTAGGAGCATCAGGACGTATGTCCAGACAATAGCGACCCCACCCCCGAGGGGTTTGGGCTGATGGTGAATTTTGCGGTGACCGGGTTTATCTACGAACCCGATCCGTGGCGCTATACTAATAATTATACGTGTCAGCAGAAATGAAATAACAAAGCTCATTCCACCGGCCAGGAATATCGCAGTCGTCATGCGATGGAAAGATTAACCGGGAGATGCTCTTAACGCACGTTACATAGGCAAAGACTTTTAGCCCTTCAGTTTGGCCCGGAGCTGTTCGATTTGCCTGAGGGTCTTCATCGATCTGGCGAGCGAGGATCTGCTTATCCACTTCGCTACGCGCTTGTTCGAGACGCTTACGGGTTGTCTCGGATTTGAACTTCGAGTCGCTCGATCGTTTCAATGATCTGGGATTCGGTGAGTTTGATGTCGGTCATGTTAGATCCTCCTCGAGATAATGACACCCCCATCTTAGGCTTGGGATGAGCGAGACACTGACGCACCTGATTCTGTGAAAGATTTAATGATTTTAGCGGGCACGCCTACTGCCGTACAATCAGGAGGGATATCCGTCAGGACCACCGCACCAGCCCCGATCACGCTCCTTGCTCCTATCGTTAGACATTGGATGATATTTGCTCCCATCCCGATCATCGCTAACTCTTCGACCCGAACACGACCAGCCAGAATTGCGCCAGGGCAGAGGTGAACGGCTTGACCCACAACGGTTTCATGATCGACCACCGCAGCGGTATAATAATGCAGGAATCCCCAATGAATGCATCGGTGCACACCACGGCTGAGGCAGCGACAACGACGTTGCGACCGAGCCTCGCCGATCGAGAAACGACCGCCCCGGGATGAATCGCTTGGATCAGATCTAAACCGACTTCAGAGGCCTCTCGGGGCATACTGCAATCGAACACGGTTGTCCCCGATCGAAACAATCGCGCCTCGAACTTTCTGTGATTTGAGCTTGTGTAGTTGATTGACACCACCAAGTACAGGAACACCCGCAACTTCGGTACCATGCAGGGACGGGTCGGCATCCAGAAAGCCGATGATTCGATGTTTGCCTTCATATTGCAGGATGTCAAGCACCACTTTTCCGTGTCCGCCCGCGCCGATCAAAACGATGTCCATAACACCATCCTGTTATCGTTGATCCGCAAAATGAGACCGCTCAAGTAACACGTCAAGCCCGTGCGCAATCGTCGAAAAGAATCAACTTCGACGAGCTTCCTGAATCGCCTCCACGAACGCTTTGGACACTTTTACGATTCCGGCCCAATCCTTGTGGGCCAGGGCGTCTTTGGTGACCAACGCCGATCCAACACCGACGCAAACGGCACCCGCTTTTATCCATTGTCCGACATTTTTCAGATCGACTCCTCCGGTCGGAGTCAGTTTCAACTGAGGAAGCGGGGCAAGAAGGTCTTTAAAATATTGAGGTCCCAAAGCAGTGCTGGGAAAGACTTTAATGACATCGCCGCCCAGTGTCCAGGCGTTAATGATTTCGGGTCGGTGTAAAAGCACCGGGGATCATGACTTTGCCGTGTCGAATGACTGTTTCGATGATCCGGGCATCGGTCACGGGAGATACGACAAATTGTGCCCCAGCCCGGATCGCGTCCCGAAGCTGTCGCTGCATCAATCACGGTCCCCACCCCGACAATCGCCTGATCACCAAACCGATCGGACAGTTTCTCAATCCCGTCAATGGCTTTGGGAGTACTCATGGTGACTTCAATGCTGAGAACTCCCCCCTCTAACAGTGCTTCAGTCAAGGGAATCAATACTTCCGCGGAAGGGGCGCGAATGACCGCTACCACTCACTCCACTCTCGGACATTTTACTCAGGGTTGTTTCTTTATTCATAGGAGTGCGATTGTATGGATACCAATCGATCCGACAACTTTTTCAATGATTAATTTTCAGCGACCGGACGATTGAAACTTTCATGAAAATTCGACAGTCAGACTCCGGAATGCTGCGTGATTTCTCGGTTACGATATTCGTGCATTCGTAGACGATTAATTGCAGCCAGATACGCTTGCGCAGAGGCTTCAATGATATCGGTACTGACGCCTCTTCCGCGAACTTTAGTTCCGTTGTGATCCAGCTCGATCTGCACCTCGCCCATCGCTTCTTTGCCTTTGGTGACAGCACGAATACGATAATCGGTTAAACTCGCCCGAACACCGGTTATTCGCTGAATAGCCGAGTAAATCGCGTCGATCGGGCCATCACCGGTGGAGGCATCCGTATCGACCTTCCCCGATGAATCTTTCAAAACCACGGTGGCGGTCGGAATGGCGTTGGTACCACTGATTACCTGCAGATTCTGCAATTCCCACAATGAGGTGGATCTTTCGAGGATGTCATCGATCAATGCTTCGATATCTTCATCAAAGATCTCCTTTTTCTTGTCGGCCAGGGCTTTGAACTTGACAAAGGTCGATTCAATCTGTTCATCGGTCAGGGTATAGCCTAATTGAGCAACGCGGTCCTTGAACGCAGCCCTGCCGGAATGTTTCCCGAGAACGAGCTCATTTTTGGGAACGCCTACAGATGCAGGATCCATGATTTCATAGGTTTCGCGGTATTTCAGGACCCCGTCCTGATGGATGCCGGACTCATGCGCAAAGGCATTCTGCCCGACAATGGCCTTGTTCCGTGGAACGGTCAAACCCGTCAGGGTGCTGACCATACGGGAAGCCGGATACAGCTTGGTCGTGTCGATGTTGGTACGCAGTCGATAGGCATCTGACCGGACCCTCAGGTTCATAACGAACTCTTCGAGAGAAGCATTTCCCGCCCGCTCTCCGATACCGTTGATCGTGCATTCAACCTGTCGGGCACCGTTGATGACAGCGCTAAGCGAATTGGCCACTGCCAAACCCAGATCGTCATGACAGTGTGCCGACAGGATGATGTTCTTCTGACGAATGATCGGAAGGCGTTCGATCAGATGGCGAAAGATCGATCCATACCCTTCGGGGGTCGCGTATCCTACCGTGTCTGGCAAGTTGATGGTCGTTGCACCTGCTTCGATCGCAGCTTGAGTGATTTCTTCCAGAAAATCCAGTTCGGTTCGGCTAGCATCCTCGGGGCTGAACTCGACGTCGGGAGTATAGGAACGAGCCTGCTGGATGCTCTGCACCGACAGCTCGATGATCTGTTGTTTGCCTTTACGGAGCTTGTGCTCACGGTGGATCTTCGAAGTCGCACAAAAGACGTGAATTCGGCCTCTGTGCGCCGGACTAATGGCCTGTCCTGCACGCTCAATATCCTTGGGGTGACACCGAGCTAGTGCACACACGACTGATTTGCGGACGACTTCGGCAATGGCTTTGACGGATTGAAAGTCACCTTCGGATGAGATCGGGAAACCGGCTTCGATGATGTCGACTCCCATCATTTCAAGAAGCCGTGCGATTTCGACTTTTTCAGGCAATGTGAGAGTGGCTCCGGGGGATTGCTCTCCGTCGCGCAGGGTCGTGTCGAAAATACGTACGGTGTCCACGGGATCTCCTTGAAATAGGTAACTTACTTATCCGTTCGGATTCATAACAAAAAAACCGCGATCGCCGGAGCGTCGCGGGTAGGTCTCGATTCAAATGGAGTCCACCTTCCTACGACGCTACTACGAGCTGACGAAGCAGCCCCGAAATAGAAAGTCGAAGAAAAGCAAACTCTAAGAACATTAGGCGACATTATATCGAAGAACCAATTCACGTGTCAATTCTGAAACGATACGGGGTCAAGGTAGCGGGAAAATGGATGGTTGGGGGGGGTAGAACCTGTTGAAATGACAATGTTCAGCAAGGCACTGGACAGGTTAGTTTGCCGGTCAAAATGATTATTGTGAGATCGGTTGAAAACTTTTGACCGTGAATTACAGGTGAAATGCAAAACAAATTAGTGTTATGATACGATTATGAGAACATGGGTAGTTTCGTGGCTGGTATTGGGCCTCGTTGGATGTGGGGGGAGCGGAAGCGTATCTGTGCCTTCATCCTCTACGCCTGACCAACCACCCTTGATCAAGTCTGAAAAGCCGGCGACTGGTCAGCAGCAATCGAGCATTCAGGCTCTTTCTATCGCAGCAAATATTCCTGAAGACGCTCGATTTACGATCGAATGTACCCGGTATATGGGTCCGGATCATGTCCAGCAATCCCGCTTGGTCAAGGAGCAGATGATCCGGACAACGGGTCGAAACGATTTTTACGTCCAGCACCATGAAGGGTACTCCGTACTGTACTTCGGTTATTACAAGACGATCGACAGACTAGTCGATGCCCGGGAAGCACAACGTTCCAGCGAAGATCTGGACATGCTGGAAAAAATGCGCCTGCCGTCCGGGGCAAAAATATTTCCGCGAGCGCTGAAAGTCCCGATCGAGACAGCTAACCCTGAAGCCCCGGATGAATGGGACTTGGCCAAACTGGATGCGGATAAACCCGCCAACGACCCCGACCGACGTTTCTGGACCATCGTGATCGCGGCTTATACCAACGACGTCCTTGACGAAAATGGTCGTCCTGGTAACCGAAAAAAAATGGCAGTCGAATCCGTCAAAGCCGCCCGCGCGCAGGGGGTCGAAGCTTATTTTTACCATGGAGAATCCATGAGTCAGGTCTGTGTCGGGGCTTGGCCCAGAAGGGCGATCCGTGAACAAGAAATGGCCAGTGCCGAATCCCGAAGCGAAGCCAAAGCCAACAGCGGTGAAGCCTTGATCGTTTCACCTGCACCTTTACCCGAAAGCTTTGCTCAGCAGCTCGAACAGTCTCACGCGGTCAAAGTTGTACAACCGAAAGTCGTCATTCAAGACCCGTCTCTTGCTCAGGCAATCCGGTATTGGGAGCAGTTCCCATATTCTGTCAATTCGGTTGCCCAGCAGGTCACGGTCACCGATCCGATGACACGAAAAAAAGTGGTCCGGGACCAACCACCATTTCTAGCCCAGATCCCGCAAGTTCAAAAGACATTGATGCACAGTACGCCTGCAGTTTCTGAACCTTCACCTCGCATGATCAATCCTCTAAACCCTGGCACAACCGGTGGATTACGCGGGATGGAACGATAAACATGACCCTGTTAATTGCGACTCATAACAAAGGCAAGGCAGCTGAGTTCGGAGACATGTTGGGAAATTCCAGCATGCAGTGGTGCGATCTGTCTGCTTTTCCCAAATCAGGAGAGGTTCAGGAAACGGGTGAAACATTTCTTGCCAACGCGTGCCTCAAAGCTTCGACCTACGCAAAACGACTCGGCCATTGGACGATCGCAGATGACAGCGGACTTGAGGTCGATGCCCTCGGGGGGGCACCTGGGGTTTATTCCGCACGATGGGCGGTAATGCACGGCACCGGTCAGGGAGATCAAGCTAACAACTTACTTTTACTCCAGCAACTGCAAAACGTTCCTGACGCCCAGCGGACCGCTCGGTTCGTATGCACGTTGGCTTTGTCTGATCCTTTTGGACAAATCATCATCACCGTCCGGGATACGGTTGAAGGTTCGATCCTAAGAGAGTTACGAGGCACTAACGGGTTTGGATATGACCCCATGTTTATGATCCCATCTCTAGGAAAGACCACGGCCGAGCTATCATCCGAGCAAAAACATGCCATAAGTCATCGTGGAAAGGCTTTGCGACGTATGAAACAACTGATAATGAGATATGATCTTTTCCACAGAAAAACACAATCATGACCAGCGCCAGCCAGGAAGGACTTGACGCTCTTACGGGATTCGTGTGTGGTATAAAGTGATTTCTAATAATGTTCGAGCTTTGACATGACAAAAATATTAACTGCTGTTTCTTCCGCTCTAGCAGCCGAACGACTGATCGGCCCCGTAGGGGATTTGGCACGTCGACTAGGAGCAGAGGTGCTGGTTGTGCATGTTTCCCGTCCCTCCGGAGGACAGACCCGAGAGCAGGAAGAAGTCGAAGGAGAAAAGGCTGTCCGGGTGCTTCAGGAGGGGATCGTTTCAATGGGGGTATCGGTACAGACGTTGTTGATGTTTTCGGATGACATCGCCCAGGCCATTCTCACCACCGCAGAAGAACAAAAGGTCACCTTGATCTGTCTGGGATTGACAGGGAAAAATGTTTTCGCACGTTTGCTGGCTGGGAACGTACCGGTCGAGCTGATCCGGAACACCAAAATACCCGTGCTGCTTTTTCCACCCGATTATAAGCTTCCACAGTGAAACGGTATGAAAAAAGGATATGTATAAGACCGCTTTCCCCTCCCAAAGCGGCCTTTGAGGATCACTTTCGTTTATTAGGGGGGATTTTTTATTTATACGTCGTTCCCAAGTTAGCAACCGTGGTTTGACCGGACGTCACATAAACACCCAGATACCCTCGCGGATCATTGCTAAGCTTAAAGCCTGACGGAAAGACGCGAGAAACGTAATGAGTCCCGACTGGAATACTTGAAAACACATATTTCCCGTTTTTGTCAGATTGAGTGCTGCGTTCACCCGGATCCAGCCTTCCATTGCGGTTGGCATCGAGGAAGACGGTGCGGATTCCAGTGGTTTTTTCTCCGGCTTCATAGATTCCGTCTCCGTCGTCATTCCACAGTACGCCCGTGATAGTACCGGAGGAATTGGAAGAACTTTGGGAAGATATGGACGATTGATTAGTGGTTCCCAGTAGAACTCCCGTCTGGTTTTCTCCCGCAGAAAGATTCACGGTTACATAACCAGTTGAGCTATTGCTCATCCTGTAACCGCTGGGATACAAGCGGGAAACGTAATACGTTCCTGCGGACAATCCAGTGAACTTATAATTGCCTTGACTGTCTGAAACGGTGCTTTTTTCACCGGAATCGAGTTTTCCGTTGCGGTTGGCATCGATAAACACGGTTCGAGAACCGGTACGGCTTTCATTGGAATCCACAACACCATCTCCGTCAGTATCGTTCCAAAGATAGCCGCTGATCGTTCCTGTACTGGAAGAACTCGTGGAAGGCGAATTAATGACCTTAAAGGTGTAGGTACGGGTTGAACCTTTGGTTCCCCCGAGGTTGTCTTTAGAATAAGGTGTAGCCGAAAGTGCGTAAGAGCCACTGTAAACTGCGAAATCGCTCAGTTGGTAGGGGGCATTGTTTTCGGTAACACCGGTGCTGCCGATGACGAGTCGAACGGAGGAAGTTCCAGAGCTGACCGTTGCGACAAATGTCAGTTTACGAGAAGAATATTTAGAAAGGTCGATGATACTTCCGCTAGTGAGTGAATCGATAATTTTGGTTCCGTCTTCGGCATAAACAGTGATCTTTGCGACACTAGGAATCGCACTGGATTCGTTTCCGGTATTATCCGATCCGGAGCTTCGGCTCATGCCCTCTTTGAGCTTGTAGAAAAAGTCCGTTTTGGTTCCATCGGAGTTCATCACACCTGCAGGTCCGGCAGGGGTGCGTGTGGTATTCAATACGGCAAAATAGTAATTATAAGCAAAACCATCTCGAATGATCGGTGCAACGGATCGCACCTGCTTGGCCCATTCCGTTTTATTGTTTTCGTAACCGCGAACGTTCCATTCGCTGGCGATGATCGGTTTTCGTCCTGCCACAATATCGTTAATCTGTTTGACGCGGGATTGGATCTGGCTGATGCTGTTGCCGTACGGGTGGTATCCGACAAAATCAACGTAATTCAGCATCCCGTATCCGATCATCGTTGCCACGTCATTGGGATTCCACGAAACACTCGCAGAGACAACCTTTTCCCCCTTGCTCCGCAAGACCTCCGAAGCCGGTTTCAGAAAATTGGTCACGTAGGAGGATAGTGATCCCTTCCAGTACTGACTTTTATCCACCTCGTTTCCGATCTGCCACCGATCGACAGCGTTTTTGAGAGAGGAGTTGCCTAATGCCCAAGTGAACCAGCTTTTGACATCCGATGCGTTGGTGACCTGCCCGTTGGGCGTGCTGATGATCATCATCACGTCAAATCCGGCATTGCTGTAGTCTAACGCGCGTTGAAGAGGGCCTTCCCATGACTTGGATTTGAAATTGGGGCTGAACCATACTCGGACGGTTTTGACCCCAAGCTCTTTGAGTACGGGAATTGCTTTGTTTTTGATATTACTGGTCCCGTCGTTGATGTTGATCCCGATATCGTAAACGGCTGCTAGAAGACGTCGGTTCTCGAGATTTTCCAGAGTTTGGGGCGAATAAGTGACCTTTTTCTGAATCGGCTTTTTCATTTTTTCAAGATCTCCCGTCGTTCAAGGCATCGATGTCAATCAAGCATCTGCCTGTCCAAAATATCTTGAGCCTCGTGGAGGCAATCGGATCGTTCGGACCTCAAAACAGATCAAATTCGGCAAAAAGGTTCACACGAACCCCGTCCAGGCATTGGGACTCTAAGGGGGGGAAAGATTCCCGGTCCCTTGCTAGACGGAAGGCAACAGAATCAAAATGGGAAGAGATTGGTCGTCGAATTCAGACAGACTGGAGCAGCCTGTCAGATACCATAACTTCCCTGTCGATCCGGTCCGACCTTAACCGGGTCATTCGATCTTCATGAAGGTTTGTTTGTACGCCTTCACTGAGATAGACGAATCAGAATCGGAAATCTAATCAGAAAATATTCCCGGTGCGGATATTCCTCACAACACGTAAATAAGGGTGTAAAAATACCTCGCAATAAAACATTCGAGACAAAGTCCCGGAGAAACACCCGTGGAACCGTGTCGAAGCCTTCAAAAAATCTGCCGCACTCCCCTCCGATGTGCGGCAAAATGAAATACTTCGATTTACTAGTTGGATTTTAGGCGTATCTTGAACCAAGATTGACACCGCCGACCACGAGATTGGTCGCAAGAGAAACAGTAACATAACCCAGGGAATTGTTACTCAACCTGAATCCATTAGGGAACAATCGTGCAACATAATACGTTCCCGGCGCAAGACCCATGAAAATATAGTTCCCATCGGAATCAGACCAAGTGCTCTGTTCCCCAGGATCGAGCTTACCGTTGCGGTTTTGGTCCAAGAAAATCTGTCTGATACCGGTGACTCGTTCGCTACGGTCGAACTTGCCATTCTGATTGGAATCGTTCCATAACGTACCTCGGATCTGTCCCTTGAAATCGGTCGAGGATTGGGGCTTTCCGGTCAGTGTGAACCGGAAAGTGCGCACATTACCTCGCTTCCCGGTCAGATCATCCTGTGACCATGGCGTAGCAGACAAGGTATAGCTCCCCGCGGCTGAGGAATAATTGGCCCACTGATAAGGCTCGTTGTTTTCGATAATCGATTGGCCATTCAAGGTAATCTGCACGCTCGATACGCCAGACCCTGCAACGGCAACAAATCGCAGACGATCAGAATCATATTGAGACAGATCGATGGTCAGGCCGTTATACAGAGAATCGACGATTTTCTGACCGGTGGATTCAAGATAAACACTCACTTTGGCGATGCTTGGAAATCCACTGGATGTGTTGTCGTTGTTCCCGTCTTGCATTCCGCTTGCCAACGCATTGAAGAATCCGGTTTGTCTTGACCCGTCAGGGTTCATGATTCCCCCGGGACCGGCAGGCGTGAGCGTTGTGTTCAGTAGCGCAAAATAGTAATTGATATCAAAGTTATCTCGGATGATTGGGAACGCGTCCCTGACCAACGCAGCCCATCTTGGTTTGTTACTTTCATATCCACGGATGCTCCATTCGCTAGCGACAAGCGGCTTTCGACCATTGACGATCGACTTCAGCGCATCGATTCGTGATCTCAGTTGAGAAATGCTATTAGAATATGGATGGTACCCGACATAATCGACGTAATCGAGAATACCTTCATTGATTAATCGGCGTACGTCTTCTGGGTTCCATGAGACACTCGCAGAGACAACGGATTCGCCATTGCTTCGGAGTACTTCGGATGCCGGTTTGAGAAAATTGCTTACATATTGTTTGAAAGAACCGTTCCAATAGTACGACTGATCGATTTCGTTCCCGATCTGCCATCGGTCGACGGCCTTCTTGAGGGACGGTTGCTCCATCGCCCACTTGAACCAGCTTCGTACCTGGGTTGCAGAAGGGACTTTCCCGTCTTCCGGGTTGATGATGAGCATGACATCAAAACCGGCTGCTGCATAGTCTACGCAGCGTTGCAGAGGGCCTTCCCATGTGTGAGAGGTAAAATCCGGTCCGAACCAGACACGGACCGACTGGACACCCAGCTGCTTCATCAGCGGAATTCCCTTATCGCGTACGTCGCTGGTACCGACGTTGATATTCATGCCCAGATCGAATTGCGCTGCCATCAGCTTGCGTTCTTCGAGGGCTTCTGCATGGGCAGAGATTGGGGACACGGATGGGGTAAGATGAATCTTGCGATTCATAGCACAGACCTCTCGGTAGGCGCGGCCGGTCGCGGACGCGCGATTTCAACATTCCCAACCGATCAGACCGAATTTCTGAGCTGACCGGTCAGTCACAACATGTTGAGACTCGGATCCGAGCCTCCGGAGACCGGCAACGGCCGCTCCGACAATCTTGTCGGGCATCCATCGACGGTCATTTAGAATCAATCGGGAGAAATTGGGGGGATTTGATGTTTAATGGCGCACGTCAAATAAAAACGCCACCTGTAATCAGGCAGCGTTCGTGAAAATCGAATGACAAATTGATGGGCTTGTGTTGAACGGATTCAGTTGGTCGAGGTGGCTCCGAGCAACTTTTCGGCGGTAGCGATCAACTTATCTAGTTTGACGGGTTTGATGAAGTACTCGCTGGCGCCGAGGGTTTCAGCATACATTTTGTGTCGCGAGCCTTGATTGCCCGTGATCATGATGACAAAAGGGGGGCTATTGCGAGGTTTTTTGGCTTTGTTTTTCTCGGCTTGGATTTTTTCAAGCACAAGAAATCCACTTCGGCCGGGCAGCATCATATCCAGCACGATGAGGTCCGGATGAGATTTTTCAGCTAGTTCGACTGCTTGGTTACCGTTATTGGCCGTTTCGACGGTGGCGCCGGTAGGTTCAAAAGCGGCTTGCATGGTGGTGAGAATATCCGGATCGTCGTCGACCAGAAGGATCCGTTTACCATCGAGTGTGGACATATTAACTCCTTGTGCGGTCCGCAGTTAAGTAGTCTTATCGGGAATCGTTTTCTGTCAAGGCACCGGAACATATTGTCCGATAAATATTGTAGGCAAGCATGGATGCTCGTAATAATCCGATTTTGGTCATTGATAGCGGTCTAGGTGGGCTGACCGTGGTTCGGGCGTTACTCAACCGTTTGCCAGGTGAACGAATCATTTATTTCGGGGATACTGCTCGATTGCCTTATGGAACAAAGACTCCGGAAACGATTCAACATTACATTCATCAGATCGTTCAATGGGGTTTAAGGCATCAGCCGAAGCATGTGGTTTTAGCATGCAATACGGCTTCGGCATTGGCGTTACCGGTGATGCGGGGTCGATTTTCACCGATTCCCATTACGGGTGTGGTCGAACCAGGTGCCCGGGCTGCTGCGGGTGCGACGAATATTCCTGAACCTGTGATCGGAGTGATCGCCACCGAAGCCACCATCCGTTCCGGGGCTTATGCGCGGGCGATTCACGGGCGTCGTCATCGGGCAAAACTGATTCTCACTTCTACACCTTTGCTGGTTCCGATGATCGAAGAGGGGCGTTCGTCGGACGACCCGTTGGTGCAGTTGGCGCTGAAGCAATATCTTAAGTCCATGATAGATCATAAGATAGACGTACTAGTCCTGGGCTGCACCCATTACCCGTTGTTAAAAAAGGCGATTCGGACGGTCGTGGGTCCTCAGGTGTCGATCATTGACTCTGCCTATCAATGTGCTGAAGATGTGGCAGCTCGGTTGTCCCGGGCGAACTTGTGGGCCAGTTTACGATCTGGTGATGATCGAAACCGGTTTTTGGCGTATGTGACTGATGACCCGGACCGGTTTGCCAAGCTCGCCCCGAGATTTCTCGGATTTGTGGTCGATTCCCCGCTGCGTGTTGCGCCGGAAGTGCTTTATCAACAAGAGATCCGACCGGCGATGTGTCAGCCTGCTTGAGGATTTTTCATGCGTCGGTTTTCTTCACGGTTCGTCAGTGTTTGGGCTGGAGTTTTGATAACATCTCTGGTGACAGGAGGTTGCGCGTTTTTTCCGAGGGATGATGAAGACCCATTACCTCCGCCGGCGCCGTCGCGTCCGACGACCGTTCCTGTGCAGGTCGATACGTCTACCCCGTCGGGGCTTTTTCAGGAAATGTTCGTCGAATTTCCTCGTCGTGTCATGGAATTGGCATCGGGCAAGACCCCGGTCAATGCTGCGGTCTTGATGGAATCCAATTTCGCGGATCAACGACGTGCCGGGATCAACGATCTAGTCGATCGTTCGTTCGGCAAGCAGGCGCCTTATACAGATCGGTATCAGCAAATTGCGGAGTTCGACCAAGACCCGACGGTGCGAGCTTCCGCGATTCGGGCTTTGAATCGGTCACGAGATGACCGGGCAACAGGAACGTTTATACAAGCTTTGTCGGATGAAAACTGGATCGTTCGACTCGAAGCTGCCAAAGCATTGTCCAACGTGCCTGATCCCCGGGCGGTCGGACCGTTACTGAAAGTGTTGAATAATCCTTCAGAGCAAACTGACGTGAAGATCGCTGTGGCTGAGGCGGTCCGCCACTACCGATCCATGGAGGTGGCTCGGGCACTGGTCGATCAATTGAACGGACCTGATTTCGGATTGGCTTGGCAGGCAAGACAATCTTTGCGTTTCATGACAGGTGCGGACCAAAAGTATGACCAATCGGCTTGGTTGAATTACCTCACCGGACCCCAAAACCCACTCGGATAGAGTTCTGTAATGCGTGCACTGGTTTTCGAAGATTCCTTACGGTTTGATCCTCGTCGAGCGGAACCGGCATTGGAACTCGGCGATGCACTGGTTCGTGTGCGTCAGGCAGGGATCTGTTCGACCGATCTGCAGATCACCCGGGGATACATGGGTTTCCGAGGCGTTTTGGGTCATGAGTTTGTGGGCCTAGTTGAAGCCTCTTCAAACCCCTCCTTGGTCGGAAAACGCGTGGTCGGAGAAATCAACTGCGTCTGCGGTCGGTGTGACATGTGTCTGTCAGGGTTATCACCACATTGTCGCAACCGCAGCGTATTGGGAATCCTGAACCACGACGGGGCGTTTGCGGACTATGTCAGATTGCCGAGTCATAATTTACACCCGATCCCCGACAGTATTGACGATGACGCAGCCGTTTTCGTCGAACCCCTGGCAGCGGCTTTTCAAGTGCTGAAGCAGGTTCAGATCGAATCCAGGACCTGGGTCACAGTTCTCGGAGACGGACGACTGGGCTTATTGGTTGCGCAGGTCTTAAGAAATACCGGTTGCCCCGTTCGGGTGATCGGTAAACACCCGGAAAAGCTGGCGTTATGCGAAAAATGGCAGATTCGATCTCGATTGCTTGCTGACATAGCGCCGCGCCATGATCAGGATATTGTAGTTGATTGCACGGGCTCGGCTTCGGGAATCGAACTGGCGATGCAGCTGGTACGTCCGCGCGGGACGGTCATCCTCAAAAGCACCGTTGCTGACGCGCAACCTCTTCATCTTTCCCCTCTGGTTGTCGATGAACTAACCATCATCGGAAGCCGCTGCGGACCCTTCCGGACCGCGATTACTGCGTTGGCGGATCGGAGCGTTGATGTAATTAGCCTGATTTCACGCCGGATGAAAATCGAGCAGGGCGTCGAGGCGTTTTCCGTGGCCAAACGTCATGATGTCCTGAAAGTCATTTTGCAGATAGAATAACGGTTATGGCAAAAGACCTGGCCATCGTTTTGAACAATGGTTCGATCAATTCTGCTGTCGTGACCGCGTTGGCAGCCCAGAAATATCGTCCTATTCTGGTATATGGCGAAGTACTTACCCCCGAAACACCCGTCCGAAGAAAATCGATGTACGACGCACAGGTGAGCCAGTTCAAACCGTTCCGCGACCATACCATCCCGGTCCCATACCTGTCGCTGGTCCAGGATAAGACGCTTGCAGGCAGTGTCAGCAACGATCCACGAATAGCCGACCCGATTTTTCCCAAACTCCGGAATCTGGTCCCTTTGATCGGCGCATCATCTTTTCTGGCCAACGTTTATGAAGCCACAGCGGTTTATTGTGGGCTTCGGATCGGTCCTTCCGTAGACGAACTGGCTCAGGCGACGGAGTTTCTTCAGATCTGGAATGAAATGTTTCAGCTGACACTCGGACGCGCGGATTTGGAACTGCATGCGCCCTTGCTCGAACTGGAAATGTGGCAGGTCATTGACCTGGGTTTTCAGGTTAACGCGCCTTTGGACCGGACATGGAGCTGTATCGAAGACCATGCCGATCCGTGTGGCAGTTGTCGCGGGTGTCGAGAGCGCGAAGCCGCTTTCATGCAGTCGGCCAAGCTGGATCCCCTCAAACCTATCAAACGGTGATGTATACTTTTCCCGGGTTCTCATGGATCAACTTTCCGGACTAGACGGACTCTGTGCTCTTCCCCCGGGATCGGTTATTTCGATCGGGAACTATGACGGTGTACACATAGGACACGCAGCCATCATTGCCCGGATGCATCAACTGTCGAAATCCGAGGCACGCGTCATTGTGACGTTCGAGCCTCATCCGTTGACCGTTCTTCGTCCCGAACTAGCCCCCCCCCGGTTGACGACGAACTATCGAAAGCAACAGTTGCTCGAATCGATGGGAATTACTCATCTGGTGACACTGCCCCCCGCGCCCGAGATCCTAGGTTTAACTGCGGAAAAGTTTTGGGAAATGCTGAGAGATCAGGTCCGTCCGTCCCATATTGTGGAAGGGAGCAACTTCAACTTCGGAAGGGGTCGTGAAGGCTCCATCGAACGGATGATGCAATGGGCCGCATCGACACCGATCCGGGTTCACCGTGAACCATCTCAGACTTGCGTGCTCTCGGACCGGTCGGTCGTCGATGTCAGTAGTTCGATCATCCGATGGTTGCTAGGTTATGGGCGTGTTGAAGATGCCAAGCGGTGTCTTGGAAGGCCTTTTGAACTGGAAGGCACGGTGATCCGGGGCTATCAGCGCGGTCGTCTTCTGGGATTTCCGACAGCCAATCTCGAATGTGCGGATCACATCATCCCAGCAGATGGCGTGTATGCCGGACGATGCGAAGTAAACGGACGCACTCATGCCGCAGCGGTCAGCATCGGAAAGACGCCTACCTTTTCCCAAGCCCGGTACCAGATCGAAGTGCACCTGATCGGATATACGGGGGATTTATATGGTCGGTCACTGAGGGTTGCTTTGACTCAGTGGGTGAGAGATCAGATGAAGTTTCCGAACGTGGATGCCCTGCGTCGGCAATTGGCAAAAGATATTCACCAAATTGCGCGACATGAATCGGTTTAAGTTGAACTCAGGGTTTGAGGTTGTGGGACAGGATCCCGAAGGACTTCGACGACTTGTCCTCGAGAGACGAACTCATGTCCTTTGCCGCCGCGGGCGGTGACTTTATATCGCGCGGTGTTGAGTCGTTGTTCACCACCGGTGCTCATTCTGACGGTCAATGTGTCCCGATCTCCAGAGGCTGCGATGGCGGCCATGAGACGATCGCTTTTATCGAGTTTGATCAACAAAACGCCTTTCCCGGGACCGGAAAGGAAATTGATTTCGCTGGCCTTACAAAGAAGAACCCTTCTCTGTTGGCTAGCGGCAATGACAACCTCGTTGCCTGTGATGACAGAGGCATGAACAACTTCGGATCCGTTTGCCGGTTTGGCGTAGCGTCTGCCGGCACGGGTCGAAACATCCCGGTAAGCGTCCAGAGCGAATCTCAAAGAGTATCCGTCGCTGGTCACCGCCATCCCGTGAAGTTCCGGGACGGTATCCGGTTTTTGCGGATTGACCGAAGTCTTTTTGATCGGAAGAACGCGGTCGTCCATGGAGAAAGCTGCGATAATTTTCTCTCCGTCCTTGAGTTTAAACAGCTTCTGGATCGGCTCGCCGTAACCGGTCGTGGCCGGGACGTCTATGATGCGTGCTGTATAGGCGGTTCCGAAATTTGAAAAGAACACGACCGTCGCTCGGGTACTTCCCGACACAAGGGATAAGATTCGATCCCCTTCTCGAAGTCGAGTCGTTTCAGGGTTGATTTCTTTCTGACGTTTGACCCAGCCGTCAGTGGTGACCAGAATATGATTGTCTTCGGCGACGATGAAATCCTCGTCGGAATATTCGACCTCATTTTCCGCAACTTCGATTCTTGTACGGCGTTTATTCTCCGGAGTTTTACCGTAGCTTTTGTCAATATCCTCGATTTCGTCGCGGACAATTTTCCATCGACCGGTTGCTTCTTCATCCGCTAACAGTTTTCGGATCTCTTTAGCCCGTTTTTCCTTTTGCTCGAGTTCTTCCCGGATCAGATTGATTTCCAGTCGAGCCAGTCGATAAAGCTTTAATTCAAGGATGTCATCGACTTGCTGCGGATCCAGCCCTCCGTCCTTGGGTTTGCGAGGTCCGTGAGGGTCGATCCCGTACTTTCGAAGGATTCGTGAGGCTGCATCCGATTTGCCTTCACTGGCTCGGATGATTTTGATCAGGTCGTCCAGGATATCAAACGCGAACGCAAACCCTTCAAGGGTGTGAAGACGCTTTTTAAGCTGTTCGAGTTCGTAGGTAAGTCGACGGGTGACCACCTCGAGCCTGAAATGTAGAAAATGCCATAAAATGGCTTTAAGTCCGAGTCGTTCTGGACGACCGATTTCCGGATTGTCGGTCGGAATCAGACAGGTCAGGTTGACATTAAAGTTTGTCTGCAAGGACGTACACTTGAACAGGAACGCCATCACTTTGTCGATTTCGGCATCTTTTTTCAGTTGCAGTTCGATCCGGACGTCTTCGGTACTGATGTCCTTGACATCGATAATCAGAGGCATCTTACGAGTGGTGATCAGTTCCGCGATCGCGAGAACGAGTTCCGCTTTATTGACTCCGTAAGGGATGCTGGTGATGTACACGGACTGGTAAGAGCGAGTGGTAGGACCTTTTTCCCAGGTTGCACGGACTTTGATCGCCCCTTGACCGGTTTTATAGATTTCCAGAAGTTCGGCTTTGGTATTTAGAATTTGTCCGCCGGTGGGAAAATCCGGTCCACGGACAGCGTCGTTGGCGACCAACTGATAATCCTTGATTTCCGGATCATCGATCAATTTGAGTAAAGCATTACACAGTTCGCCAAGGTTATGAGGCGGGATATTGGTTGCCATTCCAACCGCAATCCCTGCTGACCCATTGAGCAGGAGGTTGGGAATGCGGCTAGGTAGAACCACCGGTTCTTCGCGAGTTCCATCATAGTTCGGACGAAAATGAACCGTTCCCTGACCGATTTCGTAAATGGTCTCAGCCGCGATAGGCGTCAGACGACATTCGGTATATCGCATGGCAGCGGGGGGGTCTCCGTCCATGGAACCGAAATTGCCCGAACCGTCGATCAACGGTGCACGCATCGCAAAGGGTTGCGCCATTCGGACCAGGGCTTCGTAAATGGCAGCATCCCCGTGGGGATGATAGCGCCCCATCACATCTCCGACGACGGTGGCGCTTTTACGGTGTTTGGTGTCCGCCCGAAGCCCGTTCTGCCACATCGTGTAAATGATCCGCCGGTGGACCGGTTTCATTCCGTCTCTGACGTCAGGCAATGCCCGGGAGGTTATCACCGACAGGGCATAATTCAGATAACGGTTTTGAGCAATTTCGTGCAACGCCCCACGATCTTCTTCGCCGGACCGTCGTGATATGTCCGAAGAATCCGAACCATTGGTTGCAGTGAACAAGTCGCCAGTTTGATTTTTCCCGGTACGTCGCCCGGCCATCCGTGGCTCCTTTACCTAAGTGTCTGACAAAGGTTTTGACGATTGTGGGTTTCTCACACCACAAGAATGTTTCTCCAAAGCTGAGATCTTGGAACTTATCCGATTCTTAGATCGGCTAACCGTGCGAAGTATCGTTTAGAACCAAGGGGTGTCAAGTGAGAAGAGTTTGAGGTATTTGCAGGAAAAATAAGTGGATAATATAAAAATTTCTTGAAATTTAATATAATTTTCTGAAAATCTTATTCGGTGGGGGCTAGCGGAGGACGATTTAATGAGCAACGAGTTGAAGAGCCAGAAAACGGGTTGTCGGAATCCTTTGATTACTCTCGAGGGATTAGAAAATCGATACCTGCTGGCGTTCGGCGTCACGACCACCCCTACGACGTATGTGGTGGACAACGGGGCTAATCTGCAGTTCACTGTGCTTAGAGGTGGAACCACCAGCAGTACCATTCATCTCGGTGATCTGACCAGCATCAAGTATCGTGGAATCGAGATGCTGGCGCCTTATTCGGTGACCAATCGGTATTCACATTATCAACAAGGGCTCAGTAGCAGCACCGGGGTTACGGCTACCGTAGATCCTGCGGGACAATGGATTCTGATCACTGCGGACGATTCAATCGCCAGTCAAAGCAGTGCAATTCAGTATTATGCGGTCCGAAGAGGCGATGACACACTCTATTTGGCTTCTTTACCGACCAATGTTTTTGCAGGACCCGGTGAAGGACGCTTCATCGCTTATTTGAATCGGAATGTCTTTTCGAACCCTGAAGCTCCCTCTGATAATGCGGGAAATACCGGTGCGATCGAAGGATCGGATGTGTTCGGACATCCCGACGGAACGACGACGTCCAAGTTTTATAACATGGGCCGACGTATGATCGACAACACCTTCCACGGGCTAGTCGGTTCTGCGAACGGTATGACCGTCGGGGCATGGATGTACATGGGAAATCGCGAGCATTCTGCCGGGGGGCCGTTCTTCAAGGATATCGATTTCCAAGCCGGTAGTGCTGTCGAAATCTATAATTACATGTTCAGCGGTCACACGCAGACCGAAAACTATCGACAAGGACTTCATACCTATGCATTGAAATTCAACGACGGATCTACACCCCCCGCACAACTAGATTATTCTTGGATGCAAGACCTGAATCTTCAGGGATGGATTCCGTCCACACAACGAGGATCATTGACCGGATTCGCTAGTGGAATCCCCTCCTCTCGCGAAGGCGTGGTGGGTCTGAGCAACACGACCGCTCAGTACTGGGCAAAAATAGACCCGACAACCGGTGCGTATCGTATCGATGGAATTCGCCCAGGTACTTATACCGCAACCCTTTATAGCAACGAATTGGAAGTCGGTACCCGTACCGTCACGGTCGAAGCCGGTCAGACCACTCGAATGAATATCACCAACACCTATTATCTGCCCAATGCGACCTGGCGGATTGGTGAATGGGACGGAACCCCCAAGGGTTTCTTAAACGCGGACAAAATTGAGATCATGCACCCCTCCGATGTGAGAATGAGCAGCTGGACTTCCACGCCTAATTACGTCGTCGGAACGCATTCTCCGTCACAGTGGCCCATGGCGCAGTTCATGGGGGTGAATAACAGTCAGCGAATAACCTTTACCCTCACCAGTGCGCAGGCGTCTCAGCCTCAGACTTTGCGAATCGGTATTACGCTTGGTTTCGAAGGGGCACGAAACCGCATCACGGTCAATGCCGGTCAAACCTATGCATGGACCAGCTCTATCCCGTCGGCCAGCCGGGACTTGAATAGTAGGGGGATCACACGAGGCACTTACCGTGGTGTTAATCAACTGTATACCTACAATATCCCCGTCACAGCCCTTCGGGCGGGCGTCAATACTATTGATCTCCCGTTAGTCAGTGGAAGCTATGTATCGGGATCGACATGGCTGAGCCCTAGTGTTGTTTATGACGCGATCGACCTCGTTCCCACCGCCAACCTGACGAATGCGCCGGTGGTTTCTTCAATCTCCGTTCTACCAAATGATGTTGAATTAAAAACGAATCAAACAGCCCAGTTTACCGCTGTTGCCAGAGATCAGTTCGGAAATGTAATTCCCGCAAACATCTATTTCTCCGCCAATTCCGGCGTGATCGATGATACAGGTTATTATATCGCACCTGATACTCCCGGAACCGACATCATCACGGCCACGGCCGGGGGGGGGTCGGCAACTGCTCAGGTAAGAATTACTGCAAACCCTGTTTATACCATTATTTATCAAGCTGAAAACGCGGTCAGAACGGGGGGATCCGTGGATAACAACCATACCGGATTTCATGGAACCGGTTTTTACAATTTTCCGACTACCAATGGTGTTCTTCGGTTCGATCAAGTGGACGGTGGTCAAGGCGGTATGACCACCATTCGTTTCCGGTATGCACTTGGGGCTGCAACGAGTCGTACTGGAACACTCATGGTCAATGGGCAAGCTCAAACCATCACCTTTTCACCGACAGGTGCATGGAATAACTGGTCGGTTTATGAAACAGTGATTCCATTGAACCCTGACAATCAGAACTCGCTCTCCCTCTTGTCCACAGGACAGGATTTGGCCAACATTGATGAACTTCAGGTCGATACGCTCATTCCTCCAAGCCCGGTTCTGTCTGGGATCGTTATCGAGAATGGCAGTGTTCAAAGATCCATGGTACGGACGGTGAATGTCTCTTTCGACAAACGGGTCATTCTGTCATCGGATGCGATCGAAGTCCGAAATAGCTCCGATCAGTTGATCCCATTGGTGATTACCCCGTCGGCTGACGGACGAAGGTACACGATAACTTTCACCGGTTCAGGGGTTGGTGCAGGCTCGCTTCCGGACGGCCGTTATACTTTGGCAGTCCGTTCTGATCGGATCACCGATTCCTATGGACAATCCCTGGTGTCGGATTCGGTGTTCAGATTTCACCGACTGTTCGGAGATAGCGACGGAGATGCGGACGTGGATGCTGCCGACGCCCTTCGATTCCGCCGTACTCTTGGCACGCGAGCAGGTTCGGTCGGTTATCTGGATTATTTTGACTTTGACCAGGACGGGGATATTGACGGGATCGATGCGCTTCGTTTTCAGGAGCGACTGAAAATCATCCGAAGTCTATAAACTTATTGCAAAACTAGTCGATCGATTGTTGGATGGGCCTGTGTCTGCATCCGAATGTTTTTCGGAATGCGGCAAATGCTGCAGATGACACTATGGGGGTGATGAGATACACTCCTCTCAAAGATTGACGAAAGGCTTGCATGATCGGCGTTTTGCTGCAGCCCGATTTAGAGGAGTTGATCCACCAAAAGCGTTGGGAAGAATTGCGGCAAAGCCTGTCAGAGCTAGACCCCTCGGACATTGCCGAACTTTTGGGTGACTTGCCCGATGCAGACGTCGCAGTCATTTTCCGTATTCTGTCACGAGATTTGGCAGGACAGGTGTTTTCCTATCTGCCTTTGGACCAGCAGGAGCGATTGCTTCGACTATTTAGCACCGACGTCATGCAGGCGGTCGTCCAGTCGATGACCCCCGATGATCGAACCCGTCTTCTTGAGGAACTCCCCGGTCCGGTTACCCGTCAACTACTACAAGTTCTCAATCCGCAGGAACTTCAAGCGGTTCGAGATCTACTTGGTTATCCCCCCGGAACAGCCGGTCGGTACATGACCCCGCATTACGTCGCACTTCCGCTTGACATGACAGCCGGTGAGGCGCTGGCGTTTATTCGTCAAAACGGTCAAGGCAAGGAAACATTAAATGTCGTGTATCTTGTGGACGACAATGGCGTTCTAAAAAAGGATGCTCGACTGGAACGAATCGTCCTGGCGGATCCAGGGGTTAAGGTTTCCAACGCGGACCAGCGTCCTCTGGTGGTCGTTCGAGCCACCGACGATGTGGAACAAGTCGTTCAAATGTTCGAAAAGTACGACCGCGTGGCTTTACCCGTGACCGACAACCAGGGGCATATGCTCGGTATCATCACCGTCGATGATGTTCTCGATCTTGTCAACCGCGAAGCCACGGAGGACATCCAAAAAATCGGAGGTATGGAAGCACTAAATGCCCCGTACATGGAAGTAGGTTTTCTGTCGATGTTGAAAAAACGGGGTGGGTGGCTTTCGGTACTTTTCTTGGGCGAAATGCTAACCGCCACCGCCATGGGACATTTCGAAGAGGAAATTGCCAAAGCTGTCGTACTGGCGCTATTTGTTCCGTTAATTATCAGCAGCGGAGGAAACTCCGGATCTCAGGCGGCTACGATCATTGTTCGATCTTTGGCGTTGCGTGAACTGCGTCTGCGCGATTGGTGGCGAGTTTTACTTCGAGAACTTCGCGTTAGTATGACCCTAGGGACATGGCTGGGCATGATCGGGTTTATCCGAGTGGTGTTGTGGCAATACTTACACTGGATTGACTACGGGGAACATTATTTGCTGGTAGGGATGACAGTTTGGGTCAGTTTGATCGGTGTTGTAACTTTCGGGAGTGTGACTGGTAGTATGCTACCATTTATCCTACGTGGTTTCCGACTGGACCCTGCTACCAGCTCAGCCCCGTTCGTCGCCACCCTGGTCGACGTCACGGGGCTGGTCATTTACTTCACGGTGGCGATGCTAATCCTGCAAGGCACACTGCTGTGAAGGTCAATTTCACTTTTCGTCAAGTGCTGCCCACAGGTTATCCATCGTCGGGTTATAAATGACATTAAATGCACCTGTTGTAATCGATAAGAAATCCGGAGCGGCTGGATAAAGAGGTTTCTTTTTGAGAAATGCACCATCGACCCAAATGACACTCCCGTCACTGTAAAGTGAGTTGAGTCCTTTCTGATGACGAGTAATCACATGTCCTGGGAGTGATGCGCCATCTGAAACGATGGCTTTACTGCCCCTGAAATCTTTGGCCAGTCGAGGCCAGCGACTCCCGTTCAGCGGGACCCAAGCGTGTGTGGGATTGGTACCCTGTATGTCAAAGCCAAAATCCGGTCGAATTCCGTAAGATGATCGGATGTTATTGGGAATATTCGCTCCGGTCCAAGGTGGATTATGCCATTTGTTGTTTACACCGACCGTGCTGTCATAAGCCAAGCTGATACCGACATTGACACTCGGGCAATAAAACACCAGTCCGGAACTGAGCATCTTGTTTTCGATGAGCATTCCGAGTCCTACGGGAATCCGTTGATATGAACCATAACCGTACAACATCATGAAATTAAACTGCTTAGTGTTGTTCGCGGGGTTATTGCTCCCTTGATACCCTAGGGGAACAACCCCTTTGTATTCATTGGCATACAGCACTAACCCGGAATAAATCTGTCGTAGATTGGAAGCGCATTTAACTCGTTGCGCTGATTCGCGTGCCTTTCTCAACGCTGGCAGCAATATGGATATTAGAAGCGCTATGATCCCTATGACGACTAATAACTCTACCAGTGTGAAACCACGTACACCCAGACGCCGGGTTTTTCCTGAAACAAATCGATCCATTAACAACCTCCGTAGCCAAGATATGTATTATGAGTTTAGCTGCGCAAAAAGAAAAAGATGTTAAATATTGCGAAAATCGGATATAGTTTTGCGCGAACCAGAGCAATGCGTATCGTAAAAGGTAGAACGATGACACGATCAAGGCGTCCACGAATCGGCGTTTTGGTAGATTTGATTGTCCGGTTCGGTCGGGATGTAGCCACTGGTGTGGCAGCTTACGGACATATCGAGAATTGGGAATTGATTTTACGACCAATTTGGCGGCTGACCGACAGCAGAATGGCCGAGCTTTTCGATGCCGACGGTTTGATCATATCGGTGTACGACCATCAAATAGTGGGCGAGCTCTTGCAACGGAAAATACCGGTGGTGAACATCGCCAGTATCATCGCACCAGGTCATATTCCTTCTGTATTGATTGATCATCACAAGATCGGTGAGATTGCTGCTTTGCATTTGGTGGATGCCGGGGTGAAAACATTGGTGGTGGATCTGCCACCGGGTGATGTCAATACGTACTGGGCTCGTGCTAGGTCTGATGCCTTTATTGCAGCAGCCCATCAAGCAAAAGTCCCCGTATACTCCCGCACGGGTTCCGAGAATAATTCTGCCCCATCGCGTGCGAGATCCTCTCAAGTCAGTCGCGCTCGTTGGTTAGCTCAAATGCCTCGTCCGGTGGGGGTTTTTGCATGTAATGATCAGCATGCACTGGAGATCATGAATGAATGCTACGATGCCGGTCTGAAAATTCCCCGAGACATAGCGATTCTAGGATGTGACAATGACGAATTGATCAACCGATTCGCCTTTCCATCCCTTTCGAGTATTTCAGTCGACTTCACCAAGCAGGGATACTTGGCTGCCGAGCTTCTGGATCGACAAATATCCCATCAACAACTTCCCTCAGAAGATCAGATCGTGTTGGTTTCACCTACAGGTGTAATCCAAAGAGAATCGACGCGGCTCTTTTCGGTCTCCGATCCTGATGTTGCTCTGGCAATCGAATATATCACGGTCAACCAGCATCGCCCGATCACGGTCGATGAGGTGGTCGGCGCTACGAGCATATCACGACGAACTCTCGAACAGCGCTTCCGCCGTGTTCGAAGAAAGACGATTCTTCAAGAAATTCTTCATGTAAAAATCGAAAGAGCCAAGCGACTTTTGTCTGAAACCGATTTGAAAATGGGTCAAATCGCCTCGGCTTGCGGTTTCGGATCGAGGATCCGCTTTTTCACCGCGTTTCGTCAATACGTCGGGATAACGCCCCAGAATTGGCGTACACAAGGCATGATCCGATGACCTCATTCCGTCGGGATCACGAGCCGGCCATCACGACAGGAAATTCTATGTTCCCGAGGGTTTGGGGATCGGATGATGGATCGGTAGGGGCTCACCGAAAATGGGTAACCCGCTTGAGTCGAAATCGATCCGTTGGAGACGGGGGTTTCGGGTGTCTCCGTCTTTTTCCACGCCGGGCGAACTGCGGGCGTGATACAGGTTCCACCATTCGGTCTTATCCGGTGATTGGATAAAGCTGTTATGACCGCACCCGTAAACACCATTTCTTTGGGATTGCTGAAAAAATGGCTGAGGATGTTTTTTCCAGTTTCGGATATCCATCAGGTCGAGTCCTGACCTGGTTTGTAAAAGCCCGATCGCGTAATTCGGTGTCCAGTAGGCGCTTGCACTGAATGCAACGAAGATGTCGTTTCCCCGTTGCAATACTTGAGGGCCTTCGTTCACCGGGTGATCGTGTCTTTCCCAATCCATGGTCGGAGCAGAAAGAATGACATCAAAGTCTCCCGTCGAAACCGGAGTGATTAGAGGAGTAATCATGATGTGCTGATACCAGCCATCTGACCGAGTGAGCTTACTACTCCAGATCAGATAACGACGCTCTCCGTCCTGCAGCACTGTTGCGTCAATCGAGTACCGGTCGGTGGGAAGTTTCAGACGACCGGCGAACCGCCATTCGGACTGCATCGGATCGGGTCCAAGACACTCCATGACAAACAGCCGACGGTTACGGTCATTGTCGTCCGCAGTGTTACCCGTGAAATAAACGTACCAGCTTCCGTCGATCCGGTGTAATTCCGGTGCCCAGATGCTTTGATAGCACTCGTCGGAAAAAGGGGCCTTGCCAATGACTCGTCGCTCGGCGTTTCTGAGGTCGGTCAGATCCCAAGTTCTACGGATCGCAAGCCGGTCGTGCTCCGTGACCATGACGTAATACCACCCGTCATGGAAAGTCGCATAAGGATCCGGCCCGTAAGCCAGTAAGGGATTACAAAAAGTCTTCATAGGTTTCGAACAAGTTATGTCAAACGATCGAGCATGAAATTTTTGGCAGCTTCAGCATCGACGTCACTGGCCCAGCGATGTGGACCGTTGGGATCCCGTCGGAACAGGGTCTGTCCATACGTATGTTCCCCGCGGATTTCTACCGTCACAAAGCCGCGTTCCCAGCGGAACAACTCCGGTTTCAACAACGCGACTACGGTCATCGGGTCAAACATATCCGCTCGTTGTGGTTCAAATACATGAAACTGATTCATGTAATCAGCCAAGACACGTCCGAGAGGGGTATTCGCCTGACGGATCCGATTCCGATCCGCTTCATGCAGTTTGGTTTTGATCCCGATAGTCCAGGGAATCAAATCAATCGGGAATCCGGCTTGGAAGCACAGGGCAGCGGCTTCCACGTCACATCGGATGTTATATTCGGCCATACCGAAGTGCTGGAACTCACCGGCCATCATCATGACACGGGGCATTCGTTTGACATCAGGGTCAGCCAACAGTGACGCAGCAAGGTTGGTCAACGGTCCGATCGTAAAGATCGCATCGTATTCGCGCCGGGCCGTCATCCATGCCTCGATGAGATGCTCAGGACCGGGTCCGTCGAATCGGGGTTTTTGGGATTCATAATGCATCCGTCTGCCACTTCCCCATGAAAGGGGTCGGGTCGACATGATTCCACCAAGTCCCGCGACGATCCGGGGTTTTTGACCGGCTGCCTCGCACATTTCCGCGATCATGGTGCACCGAGCTACTGTATCGTTAAACACGGCCGTCACCGACCGAACCGACAGTTCCGGCGAACGAAGCATCAACGCGAGACAGAAAGCGTCATCCAAATCATCACCGATATCGGTGTCCAGTAAAACTGAAATAGGTTTTGACATACCCAAGTTGTCTAAGGAATATAAAAACTTGTCAACCTTACCGATAATGTTCCTTCATCCACATCGGGGATATTTTCGCGAAAATTTCGACCCCGATATGAGGATACGAGTGACGGTTTTATGCTCGGTTCCTTTATCTTAGGTTCCGGGCCAGGGGGCAGCACCACGAACGACCCAAGTGTTGCTTTCCTGAAGAATGGGTTTGGGGGCATCGTGCCCACGATGATAGGTACAATTCACGTCAGCATACTCCATGAAAAAAGCTCGACGAGGTCTATCGGTGTAGTTGAGCTTGCTGCGGTGAAGGGTCAATCCGGTAAAGGCGACGGCCTCTCCGGCTTTGAGGATTGCGGGAACGCCATCGCCCGGAATATCCAGAGTCAGATGCCAGCTGTCAGGACTTTTCGTTTTGTGTTCGAGCAACCCCTTCTTATGACTTCCGGGCATGACCCAGACACACCCGTTTTTCTCATCCACGTCATCCAAAGCCACCCAGATCGTGACGTTCGTTGCCGGTTCAATGGCGACGTACCCGTTGTCTTGGTGCCAAGGAAACTCGCTCTTGCCGCTGGCGGCATCGGGGAGCTTGGTCACAAACTGATTAAACCAGATCGCAATGTTGGATGAACCGATCAACTGACTTGCGAAGTTAATTTGTGGACCTGTGGTGATGTATTGTCGTACAGGTTCGGAATAGTGAGCACATTGACTGCGGAAAATAGTCAATTGGCCTGACGGATCTCCGCGCAACCGAGCTTCCTCTGCACGGATTGCTTCAAGTGTCTGGTCGTCCATGACCGGACCGAGCTTGACCCAACCCTCCTCCTGATACTGCTTGAGTTCCTGTTCGGAAAGACGATCTGTTCTCACTTTTAGCATGTTGTGTCTCCTCGTGATACTAAAACTGTATTCGAGTCGGTCGAGTAGTCTTCTCATTCTCTGTTTCAAAAGTTATCATATTTTGCGCTATCACCTATCAAGCAGGCTGGTGAAGAATGTTTCAACGGTTGCAGATCGATAAGAAACTTCTAGGTGAGATCTGGGAATATGGACCACCCCAGCGATCTACCGAGGCCCACAGACATTCAGAACTCGAAGTGAATTTGGTCATTTCCGGAACAGCGACTTACGTACTCAGGGACCGTCGGTATGAACTCGGTACCGGTACGCTGGTCTGGTTATTCCCTGCGCAGGAGCACCTGATCGTCAGACAGTCTTCGAACTTCAGGATGTGGATTGGTGTTTTTCGTCAGACCATGCTACGAAACACCGAGCTGGGACAAGCCCGGATATTACGTCAAAAGAGTCCGACAGAAATTTTCTGCCGATCGCTGAGTCCGACAACGACGACGGAGTTGGCTTACTTGTTCCAAAAGGTTCAGTCTGCCAGAAATTATCCTCCAGAGTTCAACTCCGGACTCAAATATCTACTTCTGTCCGGATGGTCGGCCTTTGAGCGGTCTGCTAAAGTGCTGCCTCAGCAAATGTTACATCCGGTCGTTGCTCAAGTCATTCACTCGGCGGAATTATTGGATTCGAATATTCGGATTGATCATCTGGCCGCTGGGGCGGGGATCAGTGTAGGACAGCTCAGCCGATTGTTTCGCCAACAGATGGGGATTCGTCTGGTGGATTATCGGAATCATCGTCGGCTGCAGCAATTTCTGAGCCTGTATCGGCGTGGGACGATGACAGCTCTTTCGGCTGCGCTTCAATCAGGGTTTGGTAGTTATCCTCAGTTTCACCGTGTATTTCGCGCGCAGATCGGAGAATCGGTCCGATCGTTTTCTCGTAAGCTCAAGTCGATGCGATAAACGCGGTTCAAATCCCTCGATCGAATTGGACGGAGGGCAAGCTAGACTTACACGGGGTCATAAAGCTTCAAAAAACTGGACAAAGTTTCGAAGTATCTGATTGCTGACCGTTTCATATCGATTGTAAGATCGTTCGGTTCCTTCCTGGATGATTCGCTCGGCATCGGGGCCGAGAACTTGGATAGCTTGTTGACGATTTCCCTCCGTAAGCGTCTTGATGCCTTGTCGGTCCAGTTCGATATGAAACTGGAACCCGAAAAGTCGATTTTTGAACCGAAAAGCCTGATTTCGGCAGGTTCGGGTGCTGGCCAGTAGAACGCTTCCCGTTGGAGGGGGTGGGGCAGGGGGAGGCGGCGGATTGGGGGGCGGGGGCAATTTGGGCAAATCAAACGTGTCAAAATGCCAGTGAAACATCGGCGTACCTTCGATTGCACCGAACAAAATCGGTTCAGTTCCTCCGGGGAACGGAAAACTCACCGGTCCCCAACCGATTTCCGGAAGCGGTTCGATCGGTTCCACCGGTTTGGGCGGTTGACCAGGACCGGCGGGGGGGGGCCAATTTTACGTTCGGGTAAACCTTCGCCCCGGCTGCATGGGCAATCATCTGAGCACCCCAGACAGATCCCCAGAACCGGGCGGTCCAACTCGACCATCCGCTTTACCAGCGCTTCCTCTGCCGTCAACCAGGGGTATTCCGCTTTACCGATGTCAGAAATACCCATCGGCCCCCCCAACACTACCAAAACCCGGATTTCTCTCAGATCGGTGGGAACCTCATCCCCCCGATACAAATGTCTCACTTCGGTCGGTATCCCAAAATCGCGGAACACAGGCAAAATCCGACCAGGACCTTCATGTGGAACGTGCTGTAGTATGATTGCTTTACTCATCAGACCCGCGATGATCCGAAAGAAACGCCGGAAGATCAAGAAGACGATGTGTTTGAATTATTCCAAGCGTCCAAAACCGACCGAGGACAATCCCCCGGCTCATCCCCGACCGAGTCACTCGGACACGAACTTGCGCAGGCAGAAAAAGTGATCGAACGAAAATAATCCAAAACCATCGGTCTCATCGCCCGAGTAATCCGGGCGCCTTCATTTTGCAAAAGCGGTTCAAAGGGACTGACCACTTCCAGTAATGTGATCGAAGCCGGTTCACGAGTAATCAAATAACCACCCACATCAAATCCCTCTGTCACCAATTCTGCACGAACCAGCTCGGCCAGAACCGACCAAGCCATTTTTTCGTCGGTTCTAGCCACACGCAGAATTTCGGC
>BPJO01000008.1 GCA_026004655.1 Phycisphaerae bacterium | reverse complement strand
CATGTGATTCTCAAGGTCCCGAGCAAATGTCGAATCCATGATACGGACCCATTCTTGCCCGTCATAGACCCAAAGTTTCAAGACTTTCTCATCCAACCCGAGTGACTGAGCCAGAACCAGATCATAACGGACTTGTAAATCGATTCCTGAATAATTCACCAGCGTATCGATTGCCCAGATCCCTATAAAGGTGTGTCCGGTCGGTCGGGCAGGTACAAGGGTGGTATGTGTTGGGAAGTTTCCTGGATATTAAACACGCCGTAGCCGCTTGCGTCATTCAAAGTGAAATTGACCGAGTTCACCCCGCCTTGATGGATACCGTTGGCAGAATCGCTCCAGGCGTAGATCCCGTCGCCGGGGTGGACGTAGATATCATTCGGACGAAGTGTCAACCAATGGACCTGGCATTGACCGGCAGTGGCCGTATAAAACCCTTCGTTAATCGACTCATTGGAGGGTAGACTGAGGATTTGCGGACCGGTTGGCAAATCCCCATGACGGGCAGGTACCGACGGACTAAGAATCGGGATGATGGTCGTCGGATTCACATTGCTCGAGGATGGACGAAATGCCGAAGGTGGCGGAACATACGTCGAGACAGGAACAGATTGGGGATCCTGTCTGGCGCTTGAGGATCCGGAAGTACTGGTTGGATCGTTCTTGTCTTGTGGAATCGATGACGAATCCCATACACCTGATGAACCGGTCGTTGATGAAACGGAACCCTGTCGCGAGTTCGGGGTCGCTATCGGGTTAGACGAACTTGTATCAATCCTGGTCAGTGTTGTGATCGGTTGGTCGTTCGAGACCTGGTTCTTCTTCGTTAGCAGTGCCTGATCGATATGAGGCGTGTGAGTCGAGACCGGAGGCACCGGCGTAGACGTTTTGTAAGCCAGGACCGGTGGGTGAGGTCGAGGACGTACAGGAGCGAGTAAGGGCACCGGTGGGGCGTAAGCCGGGTAGTTCGGGTCATCCGCCAAGACCGGACGATCGATCTGTGCTAGTTGAGGGGTTTCGGCAACAGTCGATTTTTCCTGAACCCTAGGCGTCGGAATGCTCCAACGAAGCAGATTCTCCAGCGCCTTGGATGGGGCAAGGAACTCCAGATTCGGACGAATGGAATCGGGCAGATGTCTGACCGCTTCGGCAGCGCCACCCAGACAGGTGATCGACACTGCCAACGCCAACGTTGCGTACCGCATCCGAGTACGTGCCATTGATTGGGTAATTTCCTGAACCAGTTGGGGCACAATCCCCAAGCTCGGCGGAAGATGAGCCCCCAACGCCAACGGTCCCATCCCCCGTGGACGACCCGCTGTCATGCTGACCATCGCGTGTGTGGTAGACTGGATGAAACGATCGCTGACGGTCGATTGGACAGAAACCGCAATGGCAGCCCCCAACGCCGCCGACTCAAGATTGATACCCCGCTCACTCAGTCGCTTGCCGAGCATTTTGCGGGCACGGTGCAGTCTTACCCCCAAAGCGGCGGGGGTGCAGTTCATCTCTCGACTGATCTGCTCATGATTCATGCCCCCGAAATAATGCAACACCAGGGGCATGCGATACTTGGTGGGTAGTTGATCGAGTTCTTCTCGGATCAGCTGCTGAAGCTCGGATTCTTCCGAACGTCGTCCGGGATGAACGCGGTAATAGTCCGGACGGTTCTCGGCGGTAATCGCTTCACGTCTCGAACGACGTTTTCGGGATCGAACCAGATCTAGACTGCTACGCTTGGCCACTTTCTTAAGCCACGGACCGAGGTACCTGATCGTCGCGCCGGTTTTCAATTGCACTGCCAAAGTTAAAAACGTCGCCTGAGAAGCGTCTTCCGCGTCGGCGGGGTCTTTGGTGACTTTTAGACAGACGTTGAAGACCATCGCTCCGTACGCGCGCATGATCTGTGCAAACGCTTCGGGAGAACCCGTTGCGCGGTAGACTTCCAGCAGGCTGGAACCCTTGTGAGGCGTCTGCTCGACGATCTGAATCAAAACCGCACTCTCCCTGTACCTTATAGAACGTTATAAGCTACTCTAGATTACACCATTCAGGCGGATAAATCACATATCATTCATAAGTTTTTATACTGAAATAGTTTGTGATCGTTTTGGGGGGCGCTTTTTCTCACAACGGGGGACAGATATTTGTAAAGTATTTCTCTTGCTTCCAACGGGCTGACCTGCGTAAAACATATGCACCGGCGACAGGATTTGGAATGAGTCATTCTCATTGGACAGATGCCGACGATCATGCCCGTCGGGCCAGACGTTTTATGACTGAGAAGCGGTGGCAGAAGGCGGTTGAAGAACTCCGCGCCGCATTGGCGCTGAATCCGTTCAATCCCGATTGGCACTTTCACCTCGGTAGAGGTCTTGATGAGCTTTGTCGCTACGAACAGGCAATAGACGCCTACACCCAAGCCGTCCATCTCGATCCCCATCATCTGCATGCCTGGAATCACATGGGCGTGTCGCTGCATCAACTCGGTCGGTATCAGGAAGCTTTGGCGGTTTTCAGAAGAATCGAACAGACCGATCCGGAATACGAACCGTCTTATTGCAATCGGATTCGCGTTTATACCGAACTCGGCGATCACCAGGCAGCTGAGGAAATGTTTTACACGGCCAGACTCTATCGCGACGAGTGCCCGGTCTGCTACGAAAATATCGCCCACAGCCTCTTGGCCCGCAAAGAATACGAACGAGCGATCTTTTGTTGGCAGAAAACAATCGATCTGTCCGGAGATAACGTTCGTCTACGCGCCAAAATAGCCCAGGCTTATTCGCTACGCGGTCAGTACGAACTGGCACGAAGGCATTATCTGGACGGACTCAAACTCGATCCTCATCACCTTCCTACGCTCTTGGAATACGTACATCTGTTGATCCAGATCGGACGTCTGGACGAAGCCAGCGCGAAGTTAAAACAAGTCTCTCTCCAAGCCCCTACCAACGCAGGGGTGAGCTTTGCGCAAGCCAAGCTCGAATTGGCCCAGAACCATCTGGAACAGGCCGAGCTGTCGCTTCGATTGACTCTTCAGTTGGACCCGACCTTTATCGGTGCCAACCTGCTTTTAGCCCAGATCGCCTACCAGCGTCAGGACCTGATCCGAGCCAAATCCTATCTCCGCGCCGAGCTGATGCTTCGTCCGGATTCCCCACAAGTTCTATTGGATTTGTCGAATATGCTGCTGGACGTTGGTGAAACTCGTCTGGCGGTGGCTTGTCTTCGTCGGTTGATCGGGTCGGAACCGGACAATATCAAGGCTTGGCAGAATCTGGGTGTTGCAGAGTGCCTCCGTGGGCGTTTCGATCAAGGCATCAATGCCTGTATCCGCGCACTTGAAATCGACCCGCACAACCTGTCGGTTCGTCATAATCTGGCATTGGCTTACATGGACCAGGGTGAACTCGCTTACGCGTGGGAAGAAATTACATCCGCTTTAAAATTAGCGCCCGGTGACCGTCTGATCCGACGATTATGGTTCCGGATCTGCATCAAGCGACTGGTACTGTGCACTGACACAGTGGTTGCGTTGAACCAGGGTTTCATTCGACCTTCATGACGATCAGCGTCAGATCATCCGAACGATTGGTCAAACCCACAAACCGTCGAACATCCCACAAGAGATGATCGGCAATTTCCTGGGCAGATTTTCCTGAGCAGGATCTAAAAGCCGATAATACCCGTTCCTTACCGTAGGGTTCTTTTTCAAAGTTCATGGCGTCCGGGAGACCGTCGGAATAAATCAGGATCGCGTCCCCGGATTCGAGGTCTACGAAATCCTGTCGATAGTTTTCATTCGGTTCGATCCCCAGAACCATATTCTCCCCCGGCAACTCGCGTACTTCCCCGTTACGTAAAAGCAAAGCCGGGGGGTGACCGGCGTTACAATAGGTAAACCGGCGGGTCTTGGCATCGTAAACCCCATAAAAAAGCGTAACAAACTCGGTCGGTTTGGTATCCCGACACAGCATGATGTTGAGCCTTCGGATGACTTCGTACAGGTAGTAAACATTATCTACCTGAGCCCGAAGAGCCGCCCGGACGCTGGCCATGATCAGTGACGCGGGCACGCCTTTACCGCTGACATCGGCTACCACCAGACCGAGATTGTTGTCCGGCAAGTCAATGAAATCAAAAAAATCACCCGCCAGTTCAAAACAGGGGACATACGTATACGCCAGACTGAGTCCGGGTATCCGGGGAGGATAGCTTGGCAACATACGCTGCTGGACCTCGGCCGCCATTTTGATCTGGCGTTCAATGGCCTCACTCTGCAGTCGTTCTTCAAGAAGACGTGCATTCTCAATGGCGGCAGAAGCCTGAGCGGCAATGGCTTTGAGTAGTTCGATCTCGTGTTGCTCGAAAACCCTCTCTTCGGCTGTATAAACCCGAAGGACCCCCAGCGGTCGTCCTTTATAACGCATTCCGATTGACAACATCGAAGCAATCCCCTCACGAGCGGCTTCCTCGGGGTATTGCACTCGCGGGTCGGTTGCCATGTTTTTGACATATTCGAAACCCCTCGGCGACCAAGCCACACTATCCAGTTCGTTTCGTCCGATCTGGATCGGACCTTTGTTCTGATATTCCTGAGAAAGGTTGTGAACGGCTTTGATTCTTAGCTCGTTTTTCTCGTGGTCGATGAGTCGAATCGAAGCGGCTTTGACGTCCATCACTTCGCAGACGGCTCGGACAGTCCGGTTCAGCAGCTTCTGCAGATCCCGTGGTTCACCGAGCATCATAGTGACGTTGTAAATGGTCGTCAGCTCATTAAAACGCTGGCGAAGCTCGTATTCCTGAAAGCAAAGTCGTGCGACCGTGTTGGCGATCATGGTCACGAACTGCACCGCCGCCGCCCGGGCCGTTGCGTGAGAAAAAAGCTGCCTGGTCAACTGTTTTACAACCTTCAGCTCGAGTCCGAACTTTTCCGCCAGTTTTGCTAGTTGCTGGTCATCGACCGTGGGAGAATGCCCCGGGGTCATTCGGATCATCCCCAGTTTTTCACCCGCCACGACGATCGGCGCCACATACTCTCTTCCTTGTTTCTGCGCTTCGGGGATTTCCTGTTCGGCACGGGCGATGGCGATCTGACGTTCAACAAAATCCCGGGTCGGATTGGGGCTGGTCAATACGTTGCCATCGGCATCGGTGATCGTGGCTTTGACCCCCGCGACGGCAGCAAAACTATCCTGAATCTCCTGGAGTGTTGCCACGTCCATGAAATCAGTCAGTTTGAAACTCAACTGCTTTTGTTCCATCCCTGGTGCGACCCAATCTTATACGCTTCGGTCTCTCGTGCAACGGTGACCTATCAATTGACGTCGCCGCCAAAGATGTTGTTCAAAACGGTCATACCAACGAAGCAAAAGACGACAAGGAAGATTTCGAAACAAAGTGGACCGCGCTCTTGGCGAAAGGCATGAGACACGTTATCTTATCACCGTTATCTCACGCGGCGGTAGCTCAATGGTAGAGTACTAGCCTTCCAAGCTAGTTGTTGAGGGTTCGAGTCCCTTCCGCCGCTTTTTTCGCTGATCTGTGAAATGAGCCCTTTTCAGGCGAACTTCATCCCCGGGCAGCCGCAGGCCTACAAACCCCTATTCAATTTGATTCGGTTGTCTGAAAGTCAATTGAATATCCTTTTCTCAAGAATAGTCACTTACGGGCGCACAAGTGCAGACGAGATTTCGGTCGCCGTAGACGTTGTCGACCCGCGCCACCGGAGGCCAATATTTCCAATGTCGCAACCACGGGGCGGGGTAGGCAGCTTGCGAACGGGGATAGGCATGTGTCCATTCGTCGCAAGACACGGATAAAGCGGTATGAGGGGCGTGTTTTAGAGGGTTGTCCGTCTTGTCCATTTTGCCTTCTTCGATGGCGCGGATTTCTTCCCGAATGATGATCAAGGCGTCGACGAGACGGTCCAGTTCGGCTTTGGATTCGGATTCGGTCGGTTCGATCATCAGCGTCCCGGGAACGGGCCAACTCATGGTGGGTGCATGGAACCCAAAATCCATTAGTCGTTTGGCGATGTCTTCTACCTTGATGCCTGCGGTACGCTCAAAAGTGCGACAATCCAGGATGAACTCGTGGGCACAGGTCCCGTTTTTGCCTCGATAGAGAATCGGATAATGGGATTCCAGGCGCTTGGCCATGTAATTGGCGTTGAGTATGGCGTATTCGGTGGCGCGTTTCAGTCCGTCTGACCCCATCATGGCGATGTAGGCATAGGAAATCGGAAGAATCGACGCCGACCCGTAGGGTGCAGCACTGACCCATCCTGAAACACCATTTTGAGAACAAACGGTACTTAAGTCGTGGCTGGGAATGAACCTGGCGAGTTCTTCAGTCATGCAGATCGGTCCCATGCCTGGTCCGCCTCCGCCGTGGGGGATGCAGAAAGTTTTGTGGAGGTTCAGGTGGCAAACGTCTGCCCCGATGATGCGCGGGTTGGTCAATCCTACCTGTGCGTTCATGTTGGCCCCGTCCATGTAAACAAGTCCTCCGTGGTCGTGCACGATTCGACAGGCGGTTTGAACCGTCTCTTCAAAAACCCCGTGGGTGGAAGGATAGGTAATCATCAGGCAAGCGAGGTGTTCGTGGTGTTGCTCGGCTTTGGATTTCAGATCGTGAAGGTCAATGTTTCCGTCGGAATCACATTGGACGGGAACGACTTTGAATCCGGCAATCACCGCCGAGGCCGGGTTCGTTCCGTGGGCGCTGGTGGGGATCAGACAGATGTTTTTGTGCGCATTTCCACGGGATTCGTGATAAGCGCGGATCATCAGCAGACCTGCATACTCACCCTGGGAGCCGGCATTGGGTTGTAACCAGGTTGCATCAAATCCGGTGATCTCAGCCAACCAGGATTCCAGAGTGGCGAACATTTCGGCATATCCACGCCATTGGTCCGATGGGGCAAACGGATGAATCTGACTGAATTGCGGCCAGGTGATCGGGATCATTTCAGTGGTCGCATTGAGTTTCATCGTGCAACTGCCCAAGGGGATCATGCTGTGGCACAAAGACAGATCTTTGCTTTCAAGCCTTTTGATGTACCGAAGCATCTCGTGCTCGGTGTGATAGGAATTAAATACCGGATGAGTCAGGTATGGGGTCTTGCGGGAAAAGGAGGAAGGATGGGTTACCACGGCTGCATGATCCAGACGCCGCCAGACCCGGTTTTCTGTCTGCATCAACGACAGGATGGTGTTAACGTCGTCCAGCGTGGTCGTTTCAGAAAAGGCGACGATCACCGAGTCTCGGGTGTACCGGAGATTGATCCTAGCCTGAAGGGCCCGTTGACGGATCGTAGAGAGGTTCAGTCCTTGGGGAATGACACAAACGGTGTCAAAGAACTCATCACTGCAAACGGTGTGCCCGAGAGACTGCACACCATCGGCGAAGGTGCAAGCCAATCCGTGAACACGCTGGGCGATTTGTCGTAGGCCCTTGGGACCGTGATAAACCGCGTACATGCTGGCCATGATCGCCAGGAGCACCTGCGCGGTGCAGATGTTGGAAGTGGCGCGTTCGCGTCGGATGTGCTGTTCACGGGTTTGTAAGGTCAGTCTCAAAGCAGTCTGACCCGAAGCATCCTTGGAAATTCCGACGAGTCGTCCGGGCATTTTGCGGGCATATTCGGACCGGGTTGCCATGAACGCGGCATGAGGTCCGCCAAACCCCATGGGTACGCCAAACCGTTGTGCCGAACCGATCACAATATCGGCCCCCCATTCACCGGGAGGAGTGATCAACGTCAAAGCCAGCAGATCGGTTGCCACCACCACCAATCCACCGTGTTGATGCGCCTGATCCGTCAGATCCGAATAATCATGGATCTCGCCATCGGTGGTCGGGTACTGCAGCAATATTCCCGCAAGGGATGAATCGTTTTCAGAAGACGGCAGTCGATTTTTACCGACCTTTGAAGACAAATCCTCGATCCGACAATCAATTCCCATCGAACGTGCACGGGTTTTGACCACCTCGATCGTCTGAGGATGACACCGCTGATCCACCAGAAAGGTCTTTCGGGTGTGCTCATGAATTGACACGCACATCGCCATGGCTTCGGCAGCGGCAGTGCCTTCATCCAGCAAAGACGCGTTTGCCAAGGGAAGACCGGTCAGGTCACTGACCATCGTCTGAAAGTTCAGAAGCGCTTCGAGTCGACCCTGGCTAATTTCGGCCTGGTAGGGTGTATACTGCGTGTACCAACCGGGGTTTTCCAGAATATTTCGCAAAATGACCGGCGGCGTGATCGTGTCATAGTATCCCTGCCCGATAAACGTTTTATAAATCTGATTTTTGCCCGCGAGGACCCGTAACTGGGCAATGGTTTGCGATTCGCCTTGTTCGGGTCCGATTTGCAGCGGTCTTTTCAGACGAATCGAAATCGGGACCGTCGCGTCTATCAAAGCATCAATCGAATCAAAACCGATGACCTGTAGCATCTGCTTGACCTGATCGTCCGTAGATCCAAGGTGTCGTCGGGTGAAAGTATCCAAAGGGGCAGTCAGGTCCAAAGTCGGTTCAACGGGTGCAGCAGTCATGGGCATAACCCAAGTGTAGCAAAAAAGGAAACCAACGCACATCAACTACTACGATGTACGCATGACACATATCAACCAAATTAGATATGATCAGTGACCGCTGGAAGCTTGGTAGGCCCCTGCGTCCATCAACGTATCAAACTCGGAGGGGTTGGAAACCCTGAGTTTAATCATCCAACCGGATTCGAACGGATCGGTATTTACCACAGCCGGGTTAGAATTGAGCTCGGAGTTCACAGCCACGACCTCGCCGGACACCCCGGTATACAGGTCGCTGGTGGCTTTGACGGATTCGATTTCCCCGAACCGATCATTGGCCGAGAAACGTGTGCCTACCTTGGGGAGGGAAACATAAGTAATGTCGGTCAATTCGTCGGCTGCGAACTGGGTGATTCCGATGGTGACGATATCACCCTCTAACCGATGCCACTCATGAGATTTAAGATATCTGCGGTCATTAGGAACTGACATTTTAGGCTCCGAACACATTTCAAAGATATCAGGAAGTTTGTGTCGTGAAAAGCAACGTTATGGAGACGAGCATCGCGGACACTCAGGCGGATGGATTCCGTTTATAAAAAGGAAGTGGAACAATCCTGGCTGGGATGGTTTGGCCTTTCAGATCGAGTGAAACAATCGTTCCGGGTTTCGCATCGACCTGTGGAACGTACGCCATCGCGATCGATTTCTGGAGCGTGGGTGAAAACGTACCGGAGGTGACCCGACCTTCACCCGAAGGCGTTTTAACAACGGTGAACTGACGGGCGATTCGCTTGCCTTCCAGTTCCAGACCCACGAGTTTTTGGGTCGGTCCCTGTTGACGGATTTGGTTGAGCGCGTCTGAACCGATAAAAGATTTGTCCCAGGAAATAGCCCATTCCAGTCCGGCGGAAATGGGGTCGATTTGCTCGGATAATTCATGACCGTACAAAGGCATACCCGCTTCGAGACGAAGGGTATCTCGGGCGCCCAGCCCGGCCGGTTTGAGGGTGGTATCAGGACGGTCGAACTTTCCAGCAAGTGCTTTCATGACCATCGGCGCCATTTTGGACGACAGAATAATTTCCACGCCGTCTTCTCCGGTATAACCGGTTCGGCTGACGGTGTACTTGACTAACATCATGAACGAACCGCTAGCGAACTCGTAGCGTTTGAGATTGGCGACTTCTTCAAGATGTCCACTGATCCGTTCGATGACCTTGGGACCTTGCAACGCGATCATGGCCGTGCTTTCGGTGTTGTCGGACAGGTCAAAATCGAGCCCCTGCTGATGACGAACCGTATGAAAATGCCGGACGATTTTCTCACGGTTCGAAGCGTTGACGACCATCAGCCAGTTTTTCTTATCGCGGCTGAGAATCACATCGTCCAGGATTCCGCCTTGTTCCTGGCAGATCAGACCGTAACGGCACTGACCGGGTTTCATAAGTTCAACGTTTCGCGTAAAGACCTGTTGCAGAAAACGCTCGGCGTCCGGTCCGCTGATCTGCAACCGACCCATGTGAGAAACATCAAAAATCGACCCGCTGGTTCGGGTGTGAAGGTGTTCGTCTACGATCGAACGATACATCAAGGGCATTTCCCAACCGGCAAAGTCAACCATTTTAGCACCGGCTGAGATATGAAAATCGTGAAAAGGGGTTCGTTTGAGCATTTAAAATGACCATAACCGTTCACACGACAGAATCAAGGAACGACCGGTAGCAGGATCAGACAATGGGAGTTTGGGATTCCGTTGTAGAAGTTTGGTAAAGCTGATGTGAAAAGGCAGGAGATGTGTACGGTTGGGCTTCGGTCGGGCAGCACTGTCGGAGCAACTCAATAAATGTTTTCTCGGCTAAGGTGGGAACATGTTGGACGGGAGTGGCTACCACCCACCGTCGGATCAACCTAGAACCCGGAAGCGGTCTCCAGATGAGGGATTGATCCGTCAGTTGCGGCGCGACCACCCATTTGGCCAAAACGCTAATGCCAAGCCCCAGTTTGACCAGTTCCTTGATTGCTTCGATTGATCCCAGTTCGATCGGATCGACGATGGGAATTTTCAACCTGGACCAGTGTCGTTCGACCATCTGAAATGTTGTGCTAGAACGACTATACTGGACAAGCGGGTGATTCCTAAGGTCCTGCGGTCTGATCTTGTCGAGTCTGGCCAACGGGTGAAGAGGATTGAAGACCAGACCCAGTTCGTCGCTGAAGATCGGATGAAACTGCGATTTCGGGCGGGCATCGGGAATGACCAGAATCCCTAGGTCGATGGTGCCTTCTTCCAGGGATTTGAGGACGACATCTCCGTCAGCGGGCGTAATGGAAAGGGCATACCGGGGAAAACATTCGCGAAACTCACGAAGGGCATCCGGGAGCAGGTATTGGCAAGCGGTCGCGCTGGCGCCGATGCGTAGACGTCCCTGGTCCGGAGCTGAAGCCGTCCGAACCGCCGACTCCAGATCATTCATCGACCGAAGAATGGACCGGGCGTGTTGTAGAAAGGTCTGTCCGGCCGGGGTCAACGAGATCGACTTTCCGTTCCGGTTCAGAAGCAGAACACCGAACGTCCGCTCCATCTTGGCGATCTGATGCGAAACGGCCGACTGGGTCATGAGAAGGGTCTCAGCGGCGCGGGAGAAGCTTAATTTCTCGGCAACCGTGGTAAAAACCTTAAGTCCGTGCACGTCGATCATGCGTCATCCATGAATTTTTTTAATGGAATCAATCATAATTATGAATTGGATTAATTCAACAGGTTCTTGTTATATTCCCCCGAACCCGACACGGAGAAGGAAAAAGGAAAAGATGTCGGACGCTCAGGAGGATGAAAGTAATGAGATGATATGGTTCAGTCGGCTTATCTGAAAGCAGGACCCGTTCGATCGGTCAGGATCGGGTTTGTTCCTTTGATCGATGCCGCTCCTCTTATTTTGGCCCAAGAGATGGGGTATTTCCGGGACGAAGGTCTGGAGGTAACTCTCTGTCGGGAAATCGGTTGGGGAAATGTCCGTGACAAACTCGCGTATGGTAGCCTTCAGGCCTCTCACGCGTTAATGGGGTTACCCATTCAACTGTATCTGAGTCAAGTCTTTCCCGGGGTTCCGGTCACGACGGTAATGAATCTCGGTTGCGGTGGGGATGCCATCACCCTGTCCGAGCGAATGGCCTTTTCCGGGGTTAACTCAGCAGCAACGCTTGCAAAGTTCATTCGTCAGTCGCGTGGTCAGATTCGTCCGGTATTTGCGCACGTGTTCAGTTGTTCGGTTCACCATTATTTGTTGCGGGATTGGCTGGAAAGTGGGGGAATCCGACCCGACGAGGACATTCGACTATGTGTGCTGCCTCCTGCACAGATGTCGACCCAGATTTCGGGGGGATATCTCGACGGTTTCTGTGTCGGAGAACCCTGGAATACTCTGACACACCGCGCAGGGGCCGGTCGGATGGTTGCGTTAACGGCCGACATCCTGCCTAGACATCCGGATAAAGTTTTGGCGGTCAATCAGAAATGGGCCGAACGGGAAAGTGATCTTTTGGTCCCGATGATCCGTGCGGTGCTGCGGGGGTGTCGGTACTGTGCAGATCCGAACCATTATACGGAAATGGTTCGGGTACTGAGCCGACCCAAATATCTGAATGTCAGTCATGAAGTTCTTTTGGCATCCCTTTTGCTTGATCGGACTTTCGGGACCAAGACGACGGTTCCCGGTTTTCGGTCACAGGATTGGGAAATGAGATCATTCAAGGAAACGTTTCCGAGTGTGACTCACGGTGCATGGTTGGTGAATCAGATGATCCGTTGGGGGCATCTTCCATCGGATGTCGATCCCTGGGCGAGTGCTTCGGCTTGCGTAACAACGCAACCCTATCGTGAAGCGGCTTCGTCGTTACAACTTACTTGTCCTGAGACAGATACCCCACCCATGAAACTCCGCAACTCTGAAATATTCGCCGCAAGTGTCAAGACAACGGTTTAGCAAAAGGTAACTCCTATGAGAAAAGCACTTTGTTTGTTTTTATTGACCTATGTTATTGGCTGGTTTTGTGTGACCTCACAAGCAGAGGTCGGACCACCCGAAAAAACGGAACTGAAAATCGGGTTCATCAAGCTTACGGACTGTGCGCCAATTATCATCGCGAAAGAAAAGGGATTCTTTGAAGACGAGTTTTTGAGCGTCACTGTGGAGGCCCAGGCAAACTGGAAGGTTCTCCTGGATCGGGTGATCAACGGGGAACTGGACGGCGCGCACATGCTAGCCGGACAACCGATCGCTGCAACGATCGGTTTCGGAACCCAGGCCGACATTATCACCGCGTTCAGCATGGATCTGAACGGCAACGCGATCACGGTCAGTAATGAGATATGGAGAAAGATGCAAGAGATTGACCCGACCCTAGCCGGTGACAATCCCACGCGTCCTGTCAAAGCCAGCTCATTAAAACCGATCGTTGAGGAGTACAAAAAGCGGGGCACGCCGCTTCGGTTCGGAATGGTGTTCCCGGTCAGTACACACAATTATGAGTTGCGGTATTGGCTGGCTGCAGGAGGGATCAAACCGGGATATTACACCGAATCGGACAAGACAGGGATGACCGATGCCGACGTACTCTTGTCTGTCACGCCCCCTCCTCAGATGCCCGCAACGTTGGAAGCCGGGACCATCCAAGGGTATTGCGTGGGTGAACCCTGGAACCAGCAAGCCGTCTTCAAGGGCATCGGTGTACCGGTCATCACAGATTACGAAATTTGGAAGAACAATCCCGAAAAGGTGTTCGGTGTTACCAAAGCCTGGGCAGAAAAATACCCCAACACTCACATCGCCGTCCTTAAAGCGCTGATCCGCGCCGCCAAGTGGCTCGATGAAAGTGAGGAAAATCGTCGAGAGGCCTGTGTGATCCTCTCCAGACCCGAATACGTCGGGGCAAATGTCGAAGTCATCGCCAACAGTATGACCGGAACCTTCGAATACCAAAAAGGGGAAAAACGTGCGGTTCCCGACTTCAACGTCTTTTTCAGGTATAACGCGACCTATCCCTACTACAGCGATTGCATCTGGTACCTGACCCAAATGCGCCGCTGGGGACAAATCGACTCTGCCCGATCGGACGAATGGTACTTCGAGACAGCCAAATCGGTTTACCGTCCGGATCTATATCTCATCGCTGCCAAAGAACTTGTGAAAGAAGGAGCGCTGACCGAACAAGACATCCCTCAGACCGATGGTTTTAAACCCCCGACCAGTGATTTCATCGATCAGATCGAATACGACGGACGCAAGCCCAACGAGTACTTACGAAAGTTCCAGATCGGAATTAAGGACTAGTCCGGATGGTGTCGTCGGTCAGCAACGAAAACGTGTTGTAACAGGAAAGGAAGCTGTTTTATGTCCGCGAAAGTAATACAAGTCCTTGATAAAACAGGGTTTGGAATGTTTGTGCCGTTGGTACGGTTGATCACCTGGGATGAGCCGGCCCAACAACTGAAGGAAATGGGCAAGACCTACGGTCTTCCGATACTGGGTATAACAGTGTTCGTATTGGTCTGGGGGTTAATTGCCCCTCGGATTCAGACAAGTATCGGCGCGTTGCCCGGACCCGGCGAAGTCTGGAGCGCAGCCAAATCGCTCTACGCCGAACACCAAGCCGAGAAATTGCGCGAAAAGGAATACTACCAGCAGCAAGCGTTAAGAAAAGCCAAATGGGAAGCTCGTTTTCCGGAAAAACCCTTCCCTTTCCAACCTTATGCCGGCAAACCGACCTATCCGAATTACATTTTGACAAGCCTATACACCGTTTTTACCGGGTTCGTGATCGGTGCATCGTTGGCCATCCCGTTGGGAATCATCTGCGGGATGAGTAAGGCGATCTACATAGCCTTGAACCCGCTGATCCAGACATTCAAACCCGTCTCTCCTCTTGCCTGGCTACCTATCGCCACCCTGGTCATCAGCGCGATGATGAGCGGACCGAACCCCCCGGTGGAAAAGTCCTTTCTCATCAGTGCCGTGGTGGTCGCACTGTGTTCGTTGTGGCCGACGCTGATCAATACAGCTTTGGGCGTAGCCAGTATCGAAAAGGATCACCTGAACGTCGCGAGGGTATTGCGGTTAAGTCCATGGAAGACGGTTACAAAGATTGTGATTCCGTCATCGTTGCCTTTGATTTTTACGGGGCTTCGGTTGTCGCTGGGAGTCGGGTGGATGGTCCTGATCGCGGCCGAGATGTTGGCCCAGAACCCCGGTTTGGGCAAGTTCGTGTGGGATATGTTCCAGAATGGTTCAAGCCAGACACTGGCCATGATATTGGTGGCTGTGATTACGATCGGACTGATCGGTTTTGCCCTTGACCGGATCATGGTCACACTCCAGAAACTCTTCAGCTACTCTGGTTCGGTGGCAGCTCAGTGAGACGCTCATGTCATACATTTACCTTGAAAATGTTCAAAAATCCTTTGCCGGTCAACCGGTTCTCAAAGACGTCTGTCTTTCGATCGAGAAAGGCGAGTTCGTCGCGATCGTGGGTTTTTCCGGGACAGGTAAAAGCACCCTGTTGAATCTCATGGCAGGTCTGGTGATGCCGGACGAGGGAAAAGTTCTATTTGATCAACGAGAGGTGACAGGTCCCGGTCCGGAACGTGGAGTGGTTTTTCAGAATTACTCATTATTGCCTTGGATGAGTGTTTATGAAAATGTTCGCCTGGGTGTTGATGCCGTTTTCCGCGAGTGGGGTGACGAGGAGCGTGATCGACATACCCGAAAATACATCGAGATGGTGAACCTGACACCCGCACTTCGGAAACGTCCGAGTGAGCTATCCGGAGGAATGAGGCAACGGGTATCGGTAGCCCGTGCCCTAGCGATGAATCCGCAAACATTGCTTATGGACGAACCGTTAGGGGCATTGGACGCACTGACACGATCAACCCTCCAGGACGAGATTGGAGAAATCTGGCAGAAGGAAAAGAAAACAGTGGTCCTGATCACGAACGATGTGGATGAGGGCATCCTGCTGGCCGACCGGGTCATCCCGCTACTTCCCGGAGAGAATGGTGCAACCCTTCATGAAGGTGTCAGGATCGATCTGGAGCGACCGCGGGATCGGAAGCAGATCAATCACAATCCAAGATTCCAGGAACTGAGAAAAAGGATCTTCCAGATTCTGCGGGAGATAGGCAAGAGCACGACCCCGGCCGAGGATCAGGACAGGGACAGAGGATTGCCCCGAATCGATCCGGTCCACCAGAGATTATCTCTTTCGGATCGGATTCGACGGTTCCGTAATGCTCATGTAATAGCGACGGAGAATTAAACCATGATGGACCGCTTTCTTGAATTGTATCGACTCGGGAAAACATACCCTACCCCTCAGGGTCCTGCGGTGATCGTGGAAGAGTTTACGACGATCATTCGAGAAGGGGAGTTTGTCTGTCTGATCGGGCACAGCGGGTGTGGTAAGAGTACGGTTCTGAACATGGTCGCAGGTCTGATCGATCGGACCGTGGGCGACGTGGTGTTGGCTGGCAAGATCACAACCGATCCGGGACCGGATCGTGGGGTCGTCTTCCAGTCGCCGAACCTTCTTCCTTGGATGACCGCGTTGGAAAACGTCCTGCTTGGAGTACAACAGGTGTATCCGCATGCGACCCCGACCCGAACAGCGTGACATTGCCCAGCACTATCTTTCCAAAGTCGGACTGGGAAATTCGCTGCACAAGAAACCGTCGGAGCTGAGTCAGGGGATGCGTCAACGCGTCGGTTTGGCAAGGGCTTTTGCGCTGCGTCCGAAGGTGCTACTGTTGGACGAACCCTTCGGTATGCTTGATCAGCTAACTCGCATGGAACTCCAGGAAGTACTGATCGAGCTATGTGCCAAAGACCAGAAAACCGCTCTGATGGTCACTCACGACGTAGATGAAGCCATTTATCTCTCGGACCGGGTCATCATGATGACCACCGGCCCGCGTGCGACGATCGGAAAAGTCATGACGGTTGACTTTTCTCGTCCACGAAATCGTCAACAAATGCTCGATTCTCCCCATTATTACGAGCTGCGTGAGCAGTTGATCGAGTTTCTGGAGTCTCAAGACCACCGCAAAGCCAAACCATCCGCTGCGTGAATCTCAAAAAGGGAAAAGGAAGGAAAGTTATGAAATATCAATCGCATTTTATTGTTACAGTTGCATTAGCCATGGCATCGAGTTCTTTGGCGCAAACAAATGTCACCAAGCCAACCACTCAGCCGCCGCCTTATTCAGTCGTTCGATGGACGGAGGATTATTCGTATCTGAAGAACCAGCCCGGAAACGACTTTTTTGACCCGATCAAGTATATCGCACTGGGCGAGGATCTTTCGCTAAGCCTAGGGGGGCAGTTGCGAGAGCGGTATGAATATTTCTCCAATAACAATTTCGGAGCCGGTCCGCAGGATGATAACGGTTATTTCCTGACACGCGGGTTGTTTCATGCGGATTTCAAGGCGTTCAACGTCTTTCGTGCTTTTGTCCAGGTAAAAACCGCCATGATCGACGGTCGGGAAGGCGGACCTCGTCCGATCGACGCCGACGAAATTGATCTGGAACAGCTTTTCTTCGATATCCGTATACCCCTTCCCACGGCCGAGAAGGATTCAATGACCTTCCGTGCGGGTCGTCAGGACCTCATATACGGTGCCCAGCGTCTGATCAGTCCTTTAGACTGGGCCAACGTCCGCAGGACCTTCGAAGGCGTAAAACTCAGCACGGTTACCGGTAACAACACGCTGGACCTGTTCCTGGTGCGTCCGGTCATTGTGGACAAAGAAGAACTGAATGACGGGGACGGCAACCAGACATTTTACGGGATCTACGACACCCTCAATCTGCCTCAGTTGGGAGGTAAAGACGCCAAAACCAAAGCCGAGTTCTATTTCCTGGGTCTTTCCCAGACAGAGGCTCCCGCTCGTCCTGTGGACGTTGACACATACACCGTGGGGGCAAGGATCAGCAGCAACCCCAAGCCGTTCGACTTCGATGTCGAAGCCATGTATCAGTTCGGAAAAAGCGGTTCCGATGATATCCGTGCATTCGCCTTTGCGGTCGAAGGGGGATATACGTTTGATACAGTTCTTTCGCCGCGACTTTATCTGGGATTTGATTACGCCAGCGGGGACGACAATCCCACCGATGGCGAAAAAGGCACCTTCAATCAGTTATTCCCGCTCGGACATGCTTATTTCGGATATATCGATGTGATTGGTCGCCAGAACATCATGAGTATCCATCCGGGCATCCAACTGACCTTTGTGAAGGATCGACCTTACGCGAAATCCGTAAAACTTCGAGCGGATTATCACTGGTTCTGGCGGGCCGAGACCAACGACGCGCTGTACAACGTTGCAGGAGGCGTTCTCCGAGCAGCGGGGGGAAGTGATCAGGATTATGTCGGTAGTGAATTGGATCTGCTGCTCGATTGGCAGGTCAATCGGCATCTGAGTTTTTATGTCGGTTACAGTCACTTTTTTGCCGGGGACTTCCTGGAAGACACCGGTGCCAGTGACGACATCGATTTCTTCTACGTCGCGGGACAGTTCACATTCTAACCGAGGTTTGTTTATGCAGGATTTTACAGAGGAACAAAAGCGTTATCTGGAGGGTTTCGCTGCCGGGGCTAATATCGCCCAGCGGGCCACCTTCGCGGGGACGCTGGGGTTATCCTCTGCGGATTTACCCGGAGGTCCTGAGCGGATTTGCTATGAAGCTCAGGACCTCCAGACTCGTGCGGGCAAAAAACTCTGTGCCGAGGAGCAGGCCAAACGTAAACGGTTTCCTCTAGACATCTGGGACGACCTCAAAGCCCATGCTGCTCGGAACGAACCTCCCAAAGGAACCGATGTCCTGGCCTTCAAATACTATGGGTTGTTCTGGGTCGCGCCGGCTCAGGATAGTTTCATGTCACGACTGCGATTTGCAGGCGGGATTGTCCAAAGCTATCAGTTCCGGGGTATTGCCGACCTTTCCGATCAGTTTGGTGGGGGATACGTGGACGTCACCACCCGTGCGAACTTGCAGGTACGGGAAATCGAACCTTCGGACACTACACAATTCCTTGAGGGTCTGTATGACCTGGGGATCATCAATCGTGGAGCGGGTGGAGATAACATCCGTAACATTACGGCGTCTCCGCTGGCGGGAATCGATCCCGAAGAACTGATTGATACCCGTTCTCTGGCAAGAGAGTTGCACTATCTGATCCTGAACCGTCGAGAGCTGTTTGGTCTTCCCCGGAAGTTTAATATTGCTTTTGATGGCGGTGGGCAGATCTCGGCACTCGAAGACACGAATGACATCGGTTTTACCGCTTTGAAGCATTCACAGACCGGAGAAGTCTATTTTCGATTGACCCTTGGAGGGATTACGGGACATGGGGATTTTGCCCGCGACACGGGAATCGCATTAAGACCGAATGAATGCATTGAAACGGCTGTGGCGATCGTCAAGGCGTTCATACTGCACGGCGATCGGACGGATCGGAAAAAGGCCCGTTTGAAATATGTTCTGGACCGAATGGGTTTCGAAGGATTCATCCGGGAATGTGAAAAGCAACTCGGCAGAACGCTGAACCGAATGCCTCTGGAGCTTTTCGATCCGCGTCCGTCTGTGAAGAAGAACGCTCATATCGGCGTGCACCCCCAAAGACAAACGGGGTTATCGTATATCGGGGTTGTATTACCCGTCGGTCGGTTAAGCAGCCGACAGGTCCGGGGCATCGCCGATCTGTCGGATCGATTCGGATCCGGTCATCTTCGTCTGACCGTGTGGCAGAATCTGATCATCCCGGACATCAAAGACGAAAACGTGCCTCAAGTGGTTCAAGCGCTTGAACAGATGGGCTTGACCACTGATGCGTCGAGCATCCGGGCAGGTTTGGTCGCCTGTACCGGAAACGCAGGGTGTAAATATGCCAACGCCAATACCAAAAAACACGCCTTGGAAGTGGCAGACTATCTGGAAGAACGGGTGGATTTGGACCACCCGATCAACATTCATCTGACCGGTTGTCCTCATTCGTGTGCCCAGCATTTTATCGGAGACATAGGACTGCTCGGGACCAAAATTGCCGTCGGGGAAGATTTTGTCGAAGGTTATCACCTGTTTGTCGGAGGGGGATATGGAAATGACCAATCGATAGGTCGGGAACTGTTCCGAAATGTCAAAGCCGATGAACTAGGACCGGTTCTGGAACGCATTTTGCATGGATACCTGCAGAACCGTAGCAGTTCCGAAGAGTCATTCAGTGCCTTTGTTCGACGAAATGAAACAGCGGATCTGATTCGATTCTTTTCAGGTACCGAACAATTACAGGAGGTCTGATGTCCGTTGTTGTTCCTGTTATTCCCGAATCGGCTCCATTTACGCCTTCCCAGCGAGCCTGGTTGAATGGTTTTTTTGCCGGGTTGCTTGGTCATTCGCAAGTCCCATCCGAACCTTCGTCCCAGACGCAAACTGCCGGGCAGGAAGAGGAAACGTTTCCCTGGCACGATCCCGCATTATCGATGCAGGAACGACTTGAGCTGGCTTCTGGACGTCCGCCCGAACGACAACTGATGGCTGCGATGGCACAACTGGATTGTGGCTCTTGCGGCTACATCTGTCGGACCTATGCCGAAGCCATTGCCAACGGGACGGAAAAGGATCTGACGAAATGTTCCCCGGGAGGAAAGGAAACGGCCAAAAAGCTGAAAGAGATGGTCGCGACATTGACGATCTCCGCCAAACCGACTGTGGTTTCAGCTCCCCCCACGCCCGGATCACGGACGGGTGCAATAACCCGTGAAAATCCCTTTTCGGCACCACTGATTCGGTCGGTAAGACTAAACTCGGTTCACTCAACCAAAGAAGTCCGACACGTCGAGATCAGTTTGAAGGGGTCGAATCTTTCCTACCAGGCTGGGGACGCACTGGGGGTTTGGCCTGAAAATTGCATGGACGAAGTGGGGCGAATTCTGTTTCATTTCGGTGCGACCGGGGCGGAAGATGCACGATCCATTGATGGAACTCATACCAGTTTTCTGGATGCGTTGACTCGCGAACGAGTATTAACCACGCCCACCGAGCAGCTGATCGAGCTGTTGATCAGCTCGGCTACCCATAAGTCAGAGTCCGAGTTACTCCAAAAAATGCTGACAGAGGAAGGGGGGGAAGGTTTCGGTGGACTCCACGTAGGAGACGTTTTGGCGCTAGCCCCCTCTGCAAGACCGAAGATCGAGGATTTCGTCAACAGCCTTGGAAAACTTCAGCCTCGTCTTTACTCGATCTCGTCATCGCCTTTGGCTCATCCGGAACAGGTGCATCTGACCGTCGGCGTCGTTCGGTACAAGTTGCCGATCGGTCGGGATGCCAAAGGGGTGGCATCAACGTTCCTATCGGATCGGATCAGACCGGGCCAGAAAGTGAGAATCTTTCTACACGAATCAAAACATTTCAAACTCCCCGCGGATTCGGACCGGTCGATCATCATGGTCGGACCGGGAACCGGGATTGCCCCGTTCCGAGGTTTTTTACACGAGAGACGCGCAAGTGGTGCTAAAGGAAAAAACTGGTTGTTCTTCGGGGATCAGCGTCAGCAATACGATTTTCTTTACCGGGATGAACTGGAAGAGATGATTTCGGACGGTTCACTTCACAGGTTGGATGTCGCTTTTTCAAGAGATCAGGTCGAGAAAATCTACGTCCAACATCGAATGATCGAACAAGGCAGGCAACTGTACGACTGGCTGGAACAGGGGGCCTGTTTCTACGTGTGCGGCGATGCCAAACGAATGGCAAAGGATGTACACGAAGCATTGATCGAAATCGTTAAAACGCATCGTGGCTGTGATGTTGCAGAAGCACAGGCTTACGTCAAACGCCTGACGGAACAAGGACGTTATATGAAGGACGTCTATTAATGACAGGTACGCGCCCAAGGGTCTTCCCAGAAGTTCGAAGCCATTGTCCGTATTGCGCTTTCCAATGCGGAATGACATTGTCGGTGGGTTCGGACGGATTGCCCGAAGCCAAAGCCGATCCGTCATTTCCTGTGAACAACGGGCAGATGTGCATCAAAGGGTTCACGTCCGGACAGTTGTTGCAACGGTCCGACCGATTACATCACCCTTTGAAAAAAAACGTGTCCGGAAGTTTCGTGAAAGTTTCATGGGATCAAGCACTGGATGAGATTTCAGAACGAATCATCAACATCCAGCGGACGAACGGACCGGATTCGATCGCGTGCTTCGGTTCGGGTGCTTTGACCAATGAAAAAGCATACTTGTTAGGCAAGTTTGCCCGTGTCGCACTTCGTACCCGGATGATCGACTACAACGGACGATATTGCATGTCCAGTGCGGCTGCCGGTCAAAACCGATCATTTGGGATCGATCGGGGGCTTCCGTTCCCGGTTGCGGATATTGCCGGCGCCAAAACAGTGATGTTGTGGGGAAGCAACCTGGCGGACACGCTCCCTCCGATCATGCAGTATTTTGAACGAATGCGAGAGGCAGGAGGGAGAATCATCGTGGTCGATCCCCGATTGACGCCCACCGCCCGTCAAGCTGACTTGCACCTGCAGCTGACGCCCGGCTCGGATGTGATTCTGGCAAACGGGTTGCTTCATCTGGCTATCGAGATGAAACGGATCGATCAGACATATATCCGATCACGCACGGTCGGGTTCGAGCAGGTTCGATCAGCAGTCAGTCGATACACCCCCGATCGGGTGGAACGAGTCTGCGGTATTGGAATCGACAAACTTCGACAAGCCGTAATCTGGTTAAGTGAAGAACGTTCGATGCTTTTGTCGGGTCGAGGTCCGGAACAGCAAATCAAAGGGGTGGATGGTGTTTGCGCCATGATTAATCTCATGCTGGCCATGGGTCATGTGGGCAAGCCCTTCAGCGGGTATGGGACTCTCACCGGTCAGGGCAACGGTCAGGGAGGACGTGAACACGGTCAGAAATCGGACCAGCTACCGGGCTATCGATCCATTGAAAACTTGAACGATCGTCAGGAAATCGCCCGATTCTGGGGCATCCCCGAAACGGAATTACCCCGAAAAGGACTCAGTGCGGTGGAAATGCTTCGGTCCTTGGGTCAGCAGATCCGGGGGTTGTTGGTATTCGGGTCGAATGTCGCAGTAGCGACACCGGATTCGGGGCACGTCGAATCCGGTTTGCAAGCCTTGGACCTTCTGGTCGTTGCGGATTCGTTTTTGAATGAAACGTCGCAGTATGCGGATTTTGTGCTTCCAGTAACACAGTGGGCCGAAGAAGAAGGAACGATGACGAACCTTGAAGGACGGGTGATTCATCGTCGGCCTTTGGTCGAGCCTCCTGAAGGGGTCCGAACCGACTGGTGGATTTTATGTGAGCTTGCAAAACGACTGGGTCGGTCAGAACAGTTTAATTTTTTGGATGTCAAAGATATTTTCGAGGAATTGGCCAACGCGACCCGGGGTGGACCAGCGGATTACTCCGGGATTGATTACGACAAAATCGATCGAAATGATGGGGTTTTCTGGCCTTGTCCGTCGAAGGATCATCCCGGGACTCCCCGATTGTTTGCGGATCGGTTTTTTCATGAAGATGGTCTGGCCCGGTTTGTTCCGGTCGAACACCGACCGGCCGGGGAAATGCCGGATCAGACTTACCCCCTTTATCTGACAACAGGTCGATATAAAGAGCAATACAATTCGGGCGCACAGACTCGGAAAGTCGTTTCTCTCCGATCGGCCAGACCAATGCCTTGTGCGCAGGTGCATCCCCGTCTGGCCGAGCGGTTGGGACTTGAAGAGGGTGAACCGGCTATCGTGCGCACACGAAGGGCCGCTGCGGAGTTCATCGTTCAGATCACAACCGACATCCGCCCGGATACGATTTTCATCCCGTTCCATTACGGCGGAAAAGAAGCAGTCAATCAACTGACCAATCCCGTTCTGGACCCGGTCAGCCGGATGCCCGAGTACAAAATCTGTGCAGCCAGGATCGAACCCAAACCTACAGAACCCGATCTTCTTGAGGATTCAGACTATGGCCAAGCGTAAACTGGTGATCATCGGTAACGGAATGGCAGGGGCTAAACTGCTCGAAGACCTGCTGCTGCGTCATGCGACGAGGCGTTATTCGATCGAAGTGTACGGTGAGGAATCGGTACCGGCTTACAACCGAGTACTTCTTGGACGTGTTCTTGCGGGCGAAGACGGGGACGCCATCAGGTTCGAACCCTCCGTGCAGGACGTATCGGATGTGCAGTTCCACCGAGGGTTGAGAGTGGATCAGATCGATACGATGGCGCGTCAATTGCACACCAGTGACGGGCAAAAACATCCTTACGATCTGGCAGTGATTTCGACCGGTTCAAGGGCGTTCATCCCGCGGATGGAAGGATTAATGACGTCCGAAGGTTCGTTGAAAGTGGGGGTCTATGCTTATCGGACACTCGACGACGCGATGTCGATCCGTTCTGCGGCTCGGGCGGGTGGGAATGCGATCGTTTTGGGAGGGGGGCTGTTGGGATTGGAAGGCGCCAAGGTGTTGGCCGATTCGGGGATGCACGTCACGGTCGTGCATTTGGCGGGGCACCTGATGGAACGCCAGCTGGACCCTCAGGCCGGCGAGACTTTGAAACAGCGGATCATGGATATGGGGCTTTTTGTACGCTGTGGGCGTACGATCAGCAGGATTCACGGGGATTCTTCGATCCAAGGCGTGACGTTGGACGACGGGACTTTTTTGCCCGCGGAAATGCTCGTGATCGCTTGCGGAATCAGACCACGGATTGATCTGGCGCAACAATCCGGGATTCCGGTGAATCGTGGAATTATTGTCAATGACACCCTCGCGACCGCGATTCCCGGGATTTATGCGATCGGCGAATGCGCCGAGCATGCCGGTCAGGTCTACGGTATGGTCCAACCGATCTTCGAGCAATGCAGCGTGCTAGCAGATATTCTCAGTGGCGAAAAACCGACTTCCCGGTATCGCGGGTCGAGGTTATATGCCCGACTGAAAATCGCAGGGGTCGAAGTGGCTTCGATGGGCGTTCTCGAACCAGAATTACCAGATGACGAAGTGATACAGATTACTGAGAATCGGAAAAAGCATTATCGAAAGCTGATCGTCCGTCATGACCGTCTGATCGGAGCGATGTTTGTAGGTGATCCGACGGGTGCGGCAGCAGCGATTCAGGCGTTTGACCGAGGCGAACCTCTTCCAACGAATCGGTTGGAACTTCTTTGTGAACCGTCGTCCTCGACCCGGAAAACGGATCGAGACGTCTGCAACTGCAAGCAGGTGCGTTTGTCAGTGATCCGCCAGGCGATTCAAAACGGATGTGATTCGGTTGAATCCATCGCAGCTTGTACCGGCGCGGGTACAGGTTGTGGCTCGTGCCGGTCGGAGATCTCACGAATATTGAACGACACCCAACTGGCTTCTGTGGGACGATGATCCGGACCGTTTCACGTCGTGAGTGTTCAAGAGGCTCATGTATGGCTAGAATGAGATCATGCCATACGCATTCGTTCAATCGACTCGGCTGTGGTATGAGGAAAGTGGCAACGGTCCGTCGATCCTGTTGATTCATGGTTTTCCGTTGGACTCACGGATCTGGGACGACGTTGTGCCGTTGATTTCCCATCGTCTCAAAGCAATCACACTGGATTTGCGTGGTTTCGGACGTAGCGATCCTTCCGGGGATTTCACCATGCGTCAGCTGGCGTTCGATGTTGCCGGATTTTTGACCCTGCAAAAACTTGCTCCGTGCTGTATAGCGGGTCTGTCGATGGGGGGGTATGTGGCGCAGGAGCTAGCGAGTGAACGTCCGGATCTGATATCGCACATGATTTTGCTGGATACCAAATCCGAATCGGATGACACGCAAGGCAAGAACAAACGCAACGATATGGCAAAACTGGCTTTGGAACAGGGGTCCAAAGCAGTATCCGATGCGATGATGCCCAACATGCTGGGCAATCGTCCTTCGCCGGTGGTGGTTGAGAAACTCCGCAGGATCATGGAATCCCAGCGTCCTGAAACCCTCGCCAGTGCCTGTATCGCGATGCGTGACAGGGAAAATTATCTCCCGACACTCGAGAAGCTCAGCTTTCCGGTGGACATCATCGTCGGCGAAGAGGACCGAATTTCGTCTCCCGAGTTGATGGAGTTTATCCACCAGAAGGTGAACTATGGTAGGATGTTTCGTATTCCCCAAGCGGGTCATCTGTCTCCGATGGAAAACCCCCAGGCGGTGGCCTCTGCTATTCTCAAAGCGACTGAAAATCTATGAATCGTGAAAAAATTGCTTGGTTGTCTTGTGGCCTGATTCTGGGCTTTTTGGCGCTTCAGGTCCCCGGTTCATTTGGTCAGAGGGACGATGATTACGCGTTTGTTCGGACTCTGGTCGATATTTATCGTCAGGTCGGAGCGAATTACGTTGAACCGGTTGATAACACCCGTTTGCAGCAAGCCGCCATCAGCGGAATGCTCGATTCACTCGATCCTTATACCATTTACATCCCGGCCGACAAACAAGACGAGTTCAATGACGCTCTGGATGGGAACTTCAAGGGAGTCGGTATCAAATTGAATGTCAACAGTGAAGGTCAGATTGAAGTCATCACCCCGATTGATGACAGCCCCGCTTGGAAGGCCGGCGTGCGTCCGGGCGATGTGATCATCAAAGTCAACGGTGAATCGGTCATCGGCCAGCGTCTTGAAGACGTTATTCCTAAGATTCAGGGGCCTGCCGGAACTGAAGTCACGCTGACCATGCGCCGCGGGACCGAGAATGTGGACCTGACCATGCAACGACAGGAGTTCATGGTCCCGATGATCAAGGGTTTTTCACGAAATCCGGATAATTCATGGAATTTCTGGGCCGATGCGTCTGACCGGATCGGTTATCTGCGTTTGACCCAGTTCACGCCTGACACGGCTGCGAAGATGCGGACCATCCTAGAAGAACTGCTTCGACAGGGAATGAAAGGGTTTGTCCTCGATTTGAGATTCAATCCGGGCGGACGTCTGGAAGAAGCCGAACAGATCGTAGACATGTTTATCAAAGAAGGGACAATTGTCACTGTCAAAGGGCGTAACCGTCCTACAAAAACCACCACGGCCAAATCGGAAGGAACTTTGCCAGATTTTCCTATGGCCGTCTTGGTAAACGAACACTCCGCAAGCGCCAGTGAGGTTGTGGCCGGGGCGCTTCGGGACAACAAACGCGTAACGGTTGTCGGAACAAGAACTTACGGCAAAGGAAGTGTGCAGGAAGTGGTCCCCCTCGACGCCAACGCCGGGGAATTGAAAATCACCGTCGCTTACTGGTATCTACCCAACGGTCAACGGGTTCACAAGGTTAAAGATGCCACGACTTGGGGAGTCGAGCCCAATGTGGTGGTTGAAATGGATCCTCAACATCAGGCAGCTTTGCTCGAATCCCAGCTCAAATCCGAGAAGATGAGAGTCGCATCCACCTCGCCGGCCACCTATCCGACGTCCGCTCCGACCACGCAATTGACCGATTTGCAACTGGAAAAGGCTTTGGAAGTGCTCCGAGCTCAGATCAACAGGTAACGAGATGTCTCTGGTTCTTGGCATCGAAAGTACGTGTGATGAAACCGCAGCCAGCGTCGTTCAGGACGGAACCCGTGTTCTGTCCAACGTGATTGCCAGTCAAGTTCAGCTGCACCAGGTGTACAAAGGAGTTGTTCCCGAAATTGCCAGTCGGGCCCATATCGAGAATATCCTCCCGGTGCTGGATTCGGCCCTTAGCCAAGCCGGGACGACGTTGGACCAGATCGACGCGGTCGCCGTTGCCCAGAGGCCCGGATTGATCGGGTCGTTGCTGATCGGGGTCACAGCCGCCAAAACACTCGCCTGGTCGTTGCAGAAACCACTCATCGGGGTCGATCATGTTCAAGCGCATCTGTATTCCGTCCGACTTTCCGCACACGACAGGTCGCCGCGCGAACAATGCCCCTTGCCGGCCATCGGTCTGGTCTGTTCCGGCGGACATACCGCGCTTTACCACGTGCGCGATTGGACCGATATCGTTCGAATCGGACAGACCATCGACGATGCTGTGGGAGAAGCTTACGACAAGGTGGCTGCCATTCTGAATCTGCCTTACCCCGGCGGACCGGTGATCGATCGTCTCGCAGAACAAGGCAATCCCGAGGCGATTCAATTCCCACGATCTTATTTGGAACGAACTAGCCTTGATTTTTCATTCTCGGGGTTGAAAACCAGCGTGTTATACCATGTTCGGGGCCATCCGGGTCGTGAAAAACCGTCAAACAGTCTGACCCATCAGCAAGTCTGTGACGTCTGTGCCAGCTTTCAGCAAGCCTGCGTGGATGTCCTGATGAACAAGATCCGTAGAGCATTGGAGCGGTATCCGTCACGGTCGGTCGTTATAGGCGGAGGGGTCAGTGCCAACCGAGGATTACGAGCCCAGACCCAGTCACTACCCGTTCCGGTTTATTTCCCGGAATGGGTATATTGTACGGACAACGCCGCCATGATTGCCGGACTCGGTCAGATTTTGATGGATCGAGGGTTCATCTCTGATCTGAGCATGGATGCAATGACATCCGGTTCCATCCCGGCCATGACAGATTGACGCAGGCGACATTTCGGCCGAAGTAGATTAAATTCCGCTGGTCATGAAAGATAATTTATTGTTCGATCTGTCGGACCGTGTGATTGTTGTGACCGGTGCTACCGGCGCGTTAGCCGGTTCGGCTGCGGATTATCTAGCGTCCCAGAACGCCCGTGTCGTGTATCTGGGTCGAAATCGTGAAAAGATTGATTCTGCTCTAGCCCGTTGCCGGGAAAAAATGCCCGACGCACAATGCTTGGGGCTGCAAGCTGATGTTCTGGATCGTGGGTCGCTGGAACGGGTTCGTGATCAGGTTCTGGAGAAATGGGGACGGATTGACGGGTTGCTCAACGGGGCAGGAGGAAACATGCCCGGAGCGACCATCACACCCGAAAAAAGCTTTGCCGATCTGGATTTTGAAGCATTTAAGCAGGTTGTGGATCTGAACCTGCACGGGACGGTGCTTCCGTCACTGGTGTTTGTGCCCGTGATGATGAAATCGGGTGGGGCAGTGGTGAACTTTTCGTCGGTCTCTGCCCAGCAGGTGTTGACCCGAGTGGTGGGTTACTCGTCGGCCAAAGCGGCGGTCGAAAACTTCACCCGGTGGGTGGCAGTGGATATGGCCCGTCGGACCGAAGGAAAAGTTCGGGTCAATGCCGTCATGCCGGGATTTTTTCTCGGTGAGCAAAACCGTCGATTGTTGACCAACGAAGACGGTTCGTTGACCGAACGGGGAGAATTGATCATCCGGAATACGCCTTTCGGACGATTCGGGCAAGCAAACGAACTACACGGGGCGATTCACTACCTGTTAGCCGAAGCCAGCCGGTTCGTGACCGGTCATGTCCTGACCGTGGACGGAGGTTTCACCGTTTTTTCCGGGGTATAACCCATTCCAAGCGATATGAACATCCATGCACCCGATCTGTATCTTCTTGAACCTTCGATGAGGTGGTTTGGTCCGGGCGACCCCGTACCCCTGACATACATCCGTCAGTCCGGTGCGACAGCGGTTTTCACATCCCTGCACCAGATCCCGTACGGAGAATCCTGGTCCCGTGAATCGATCCGGGAACGAAAAGAAATACTCGACGCGCACGGGTTGAAATGGACCGCCGTCGAGTCGCTTCCGGTTCATGAACAGGTCAAGACCGCCCGGGGAGATCTAAAAACGCTGTTTCGCAATTACACCCTCTCCCTGGAGAATCTAGCAGCCGAGGAAATCAGGACGGTGATATACAATTTCATGCCCGTTCTGGACTGGGTTCGGACGGATATTCGATATGTTCTTCCGGATGGGTCGGAGTGTTTGCGCTTTGATCCGGTCCGTTTTGCCGCCTTTGAAATCCATGCACTGAAACGTCCCGGGGCCGAGTCCGATTACACCACGGAGCAGATCAATCAAGCCAAGTGTTGGTGGGAAGGAATGACCGATACACAAAGGCAGGAGTTTGTGCAATCGATCATTGACGTTTTTCCGGGAGTCAAGCTGGGGCTTCGGATCGAGGATATCCGTGACATGCTCGCTCGGTACGACGGGATAGACGATAGGGTATTGTCCGAAAATCTTTCCCGATTCTTAGAAGCCGTCATCCCGACTGCAGAGCGGGTCGGTGTGAGGCTAGCGATTCATCCTGACGATCCACCTTTTCCCCTTCTGGGTTTGCCACGTATTTTGTCAACCGCATCAGATGTGGAAAAATTGTTTCGGATGGTGGATTCGTCATCCAACGGGTTATGTTTCTGTACCGGTTCGTTCAGCGCTAATCCGAAGAACGATCTGGTGTCGATGGCTAAAATGTTTTCTTCGAGGATTCATGCGGTCCATCTGAGAAGCACGCAACGACTTCCGGACGGATCCTTTTACGAAGCCGATCACCTCGGTGGTTCGGTGAATATGCCTGCGGTGGTTCGCGTGCTTTTGGACGAGCAGGACCGTCGGCGTCAGACCGGTCGATCGGACTGGCAGTTGCCTTTCCGTCCGGATCACGGACACACGATGATGGACGATCTTTCCAAACCGCCTGTTCCGAATCCGGGGTATACGTGTATTGGCAGAATGCGGGGGCTGTCCGAATTGCGTGGGTTGATGTTCGGATTGAGATACGCAGAAAGAATACAAACCCGATAGACTTTGTCGGAAATATTGGGTCGCAAGGGTTTCATCCGAATCAAACTGAACGATCCATCGGTTGATCCGCTGGGGCCGGGTAGGATTGTGCGTCAAGACCGATCTGACGAATCCGATCGACGATGGAATCAAGGGTTTGATCAGATACAGGAAGAACGGTATCGCAGACGGTCGGACGTGCGACGGTGTACGCCTGGACGAGACGGATCCGGCAACCGTTGTCATTTAACCATTTCAGCCGCTGGAGATAAGCTTCGATTTCGGATGGGGGAGGGGGTTGACCGTTCCAGCGAATAAACATGGACTGAATCACGATCGGGCGTTGGCGGCCGGTATAAAGAATATTGTTCAGTACCCGCTCAAAGGGAACCCGCGTTCGATCGATCATACGATAGTAGAGTTCTGTTCCCGCATCGAGCTTGGCCCAGACTTCGCCGTGATGTCGGTCAAGACACTCCAAAGTCTCAATGACATGCGGTTTGTGCAGCAATGTGGCGTTGGTGATCAGAATGATCTTCATATCCTGGATCGAGAACTCATGAAAGACGTCCAGAATCCTCTGGCAAACGACGGGAAGTCGTCTGCAAATGGTCGGTTCCCCGTTTCCCGAAAAGGCTACGTCGTTCAAGCGTCGCAAAAGGGAGGGAGTATGGTCGAATGGGTGCGACGTCCAGAATCGTCCGGACCGGACATCCCGTAACAGTTCCCGCAGCTCCATACGGACCAGTTCTGGATCAACGCCAGGATCGGAATCTTTGTAGGCCGAGCGATCCACACTGCAATAGACACAATCGAAGTTACATCGGGTATCCGGATTCAGGTTGATTCCGATGGACAATCCTTGGCTACGTCGACTCAGGACCGGGTAGACAAACCGATTGGACTCCCAATGACGGGAGTGACTTCTGAATAGAAGATGTACTTGACCGGTTTTCATGGACCTTGTTAGGAATACTAGAAAAGCGAAAGCCGATCCGGGCAAGATCCGCTTTCGGTGTGCGACATCTTGCACGAGTTAGGCGAAGGACAGATGCCTCATCAGAAAAGGTCGATCGCGATCGGAAAACGGATTTGTCAAAACGAATATATCCGTTTGGGGAAGTACGATCGTCATTTTCCATCATTGCAGATGTTATTCAACAAAACCGGCCACCGGGGGATATTTTGACAAACCGATCGGTCCGTCTATGTTGAAGGCATGAAGATTCTAGTTACGGGTGCAGCAGGATTTATTGGGTCGAATCTGGCCAAACGTCTGGTTCAGGAAGGTCACAACGTCACTGCCGCGGACACATTTTTGTCGTCTGGTTTTCAAAATCTGATCGATTTTGAGGGGGACGTGCTCACGCTCGAGCATCGGCTGGATATTCATTCGATCCGAGACTTGGCAGAACGGTATGGGAAGTTTGATGTCATTTTTCATCAGGCTGCCATCACCGGCGTTATCGCCAAGGACGGATCGGCCTCGGCCGGGGAGGATGTTCACGGGTTTTTGCGCAACAACATCGAACAATTCCGACAAATCCTCGATTTTGCCGTCGATACCCAAGCTCGTGTCGTCTGGGCCAGTAGTTGTTCCGTATACGGTCGAAACCCCCCCTCCCATGCGCGAGTCCCAACCTTATGACCCGTTGAATGTCTATGCCTTTACCAAAGTTCAACAGGAACGACTGGCCAAAATCTATCAGTCCCGACTCTCGCAACCGATCGTCGGATTGAGATACTCCAACGTGTACGGTCCCGGCGAAGCACATAAGGGCAAACTGGCTAGCATGATCTATCAACTGGCCGTTCAGATACGTAACGGCCAGCGTCCGCGGGTCTTTGAACACGGTCAACAACGACGGGATTTTGTTTATATTGAAGATGTCGTTGAAGCCAACCTGTTGGCCATGCGGTCCCGAGTCAGCGGTAATTTCAACGTGGGCGCGGGAAAAAGCTGGAGTTTCAACGAAATAATCGCCAATCTGAATCGCGTTCTGAAAACGAACCTCGAACCAGAATATTTTAAGAACCCGTATAATTTTACGCAGGACTGGACCGAAACGGATCTCACCCAAGCCCGTCAGCATCTGGGTTATACTCCGCGTTATGACTTATCCGAAGGGATTGATAAGTACTATGCTTCCGGGAAATTGGGAGTCTGATGGGATTCAGGGGGATAGGACGATTCGCTGGCCGAACTCACGATTGATACGCCTGGGTTAGGTGGTGGACCGGCATGATGCGAAGAAACGTTTTATTGTTTCACAATGCCGCTTTGGGGGATTTTGTCATGACTTGGCCGATCGCGTTGGCGTTGGGACGGGTGTTGGCTCAAAGTCGTATCGTATACGTGACGTCCGTTTCAAAAGGGCGTTTGGCTGAGCGATTCATCAAAACCGAGTTTGCGGATATTGAGACGGGTTGGCATGGGCTTTATCAAGACCCGCCTCAACTTTCAGACAAAGTGCGACAGTATCTCAACGGATTGCAGATCGGGATTGTTTTTTCTCAGGAACCGCAATCCCGGTTCATCTGTCACCTGCGTGATTTGACGGGAAACCAGGGGATGATCATTCCTGTTTCGCCTCATCCGGTGTCGGGTGTGCATGTGTGGGAACACCAAAGGCGTCAGTTGCAGGATCTTGCGGTTCTCTACGATGCGGTAGGGCAGATCCATCATCTGATCGAATCCCAAGGCATCAGTCGTTCGAGAAAAAACTCCCCTTGCCGACTACTCATTCACCCCGGTAGCGGTTCGGTCAAAAAAAACTGGTCTGTGGATTCGTTTTCCAGAGTTGCTTCACACATGCAGAGATATGGATGGGATGTCCGCTTTATTCTTGGTGAAGTCGAACGAGACAAGCTCCCGGTATCGAATCTACGGATCATCCAGAGGGTCGCCCCGGTCGTCTGGTGTGGTGATTTGGATCAGCTTGCAGATCAGCTTCAAGATTCGGATGCCTATTTAGGAAACGATTCGGGTCCAACCCATTTAGCTGCGTTAACGGGGTTAGCGACTGTAGCGATGTTCGGTCCCAACAGCGATCCGACGGTCTGGGCGCCGCGTGGTCCACGGGTGAAAATCCTTCGGTTTGATTCCCCGCCCGAGTCGGTTGTTGAATCATTGCTGAACGTTTCTGCGACTTGAGTGTATAATAGAAAAATGCACCAAGCCCGACACATGGGGATAGGCATTATCCTGTTGATGTGGGCAATTGTAGTTTCGCAGGCCCACGGGGAATCCTGGACCGTTCGTCTTTCCACGGCAGTTCAAAATCAATCTCTGGCGGAACTGATTCACCCCTTATCCGAGGACCTCTCTCGGTCGGTTCTGGACGAGAAAACTCCACCGGAAAAACTGATCGAGTTGTCTGCTGCTTACCGGTTTGCTGTATTTTTTTCACGGGCACCCATCTCCGATGATTTGGACAAAGCCTGTCTTTTGTGGTTGGTACAACATCCCCGATTGATGCAGACCCTATGCCTCGCGTTGGGTCCTACAGAACGTCCGGATGCGGTCCTGTCGGTGCTTCGGGCTTTGTATAGAACAGACCGTGAAACGATGGCCGATTGGCCAGATCTGGTGACGGCCTTGGTCGTGGTCTGGGATGAACCACGACGTGAAAGTTCCGATGATCCTGCTGCGCGTGGGGATTGGGCTGTGCAGTTGTATGACTATTACACCCGCAACAATCGCCGGCTCAGGTATGACCTGAGGTCCATGCCTTGGAATTTGCAGATCTATGTAGTGGATCTGGTCATTTCGCGAGAGGAAATGATCTGGGCGTGGGACCGATACAACCAACGCGGAGATGTAGGTGGTTTTTATTTTGACGTCCCGTACGACAAGGCAGCCTTTTATCAAGGGGAAGACAAAAAAATCGACGCATTGGCTTACACTCTCGATAATCTCCAGAAACACGGTGGGATTTGCACGGATCAGGCGTACTACGCCACTCAGATCGGACGTCTGCTCGGTGTTCCGACCGTCACGATCATTGGTCAAGGCGGCGCGGGACAGGTCGCCCACGCTTGGGTCGGATACCTCGCCCGTCAGGGTAAAAAAAACCGTCTGGGATCTGACTTCCGGACGATATCCCGAGCAAATGTACTGGACAGGACAGGTAGAAGACCCTCAAACCAGACAAAACATTTCCGAATCCGAAACGTCACTTTTAGGAGAGCTTCAAAATACCACGTGGGATCAACGGTTGCAGGCACTGTCACTGGTACGGGTCTTGGATTTGTTCGAACCCGCTCGTCAAGTGGAAATCGTACTACGGTCATTGAATCTTTGTCCGGCCAACCGCGAAACTTGGTTGAAACTGGGTGACCTCGGGTCAACTGGCGTAATGACTGAACAACAGACCTCACAGGTCACCGAAGCGGTGCGTCAATTGGCTGCACGACCTTATGCGGATCTGACCTTCGAGGTTTATCGAAAAATCATCGCGGGAAAAAGCAATCTGGAACAGATTAATCTGTTGGATCAGCTCGTGAAGGTATTCGGGCAAAGACCGGATTTGATAGCTCGGATTCGGATCGAACAGGGAAAACATTACAAGAGCCTTAAGCAAATCGACCGGGCACTATCTTCCTGGGGTGAGGTGCTCACACGACACCTATATGCCGGACCGATCGTACTGGAAGCACTGGAACTGACGGATAAGACGCTCCGAGAAAACGGACAGGGTCGGCAACTGCTGATCGTTTATGAGCGGGTGTTTAATACGATTCCCAAACCGACACCTTCTGCGTTTGCAGCATTTACACCGTTTTGTCAGATCGGGGTTAAATATGCTGAACTCTTGGACCAATCCGGAAATCGTTCCGAAGCTCAGAAAGTCCGACAACAAGTCGCTGTCTTTGACCAATCGGTCCAGATCGTCATGCCTGCCCGCTGATCAGTTGGACAACAGAACATCCGCTAGCCCCATCACCCCCAGAACAGTGCTGATCATACTGTTGAACGTGAAAAAGGCAGTGTTAACTTTGGACAAATCCTGAGCCTTGACCAGTAGATGCTCTGTCACCAAAAGCCCCGCAGCCAGCACAACCCCGATAGCGAACAATCCTCCCAGAAGAGGTGAATACCATCCCAACAAAACCAGACAAACCAAGCACAACAAGTGAGTCATACGAGACACCCATAAAGCCCGAACGATCCCCATCCTAGCGGGGATCGAAAACACCCCGGTGACACGATCGGAATCATAGTCCTGGCAAGCGTAAATGATGTCGAAACCCGCTGTCCAAAAAAGAACCGCAGCCATCATGATCCACGGTTCAAGCGACAGGGATCCTGAAATCGCTACCCAGGAACAAACGGGTGCCAATCCCAGTGCGGCTCCGAGATAATAATGGCACCATCGCGTGAATCGTTTGAGCAACGGGTAGAAACTGATAAAGATCAACACCGGTCCGGCTGCGATCAGCGGAATCCAGTTTTGGTAAACGATTCCGAATCCGATGCACGAGACAACAAATCCGAGTGCGCAAGCAATGGTGATCGAGGTGAAAAACGGGATCGACAACCGACCGCTGGGAATCGCCCGACGAGCCGTCCGTGGGTTGAGTTGGTCCAAAGACGCGTCCAGGATACGATTCATTCCCATCGCCACCGTTCGGGCTGTGACCATGCACAACACAATGAGCAAGATCTGCCCGAGGTATAAAACCGGAGGTTGATTCTGCCTTGACGCCATCACCATCGCCAGAATTGCCCAGGGTAGCGCAAAAACACTGTGCGACAACTTGATGTCAGCAGCGAAGTCGATTAATCGGTCAAAAAAAAACGCGCGAACAAGGGGTTGAGGCATACACCCGGTCCTTACAAGGTATCATGCGACATGGTATCGAAAATTTCTTTACGAAGGACCTCAAAGTGTCTGGGTGCATTGACACTCAGGTAAACGCGTGATTCGGTCACCGCCACACGAGCAATGTTGATGCAGATGAGATCTCCGAGTCGCAATTCTCCGGAAATACCTAGTTCAAAGGCTCGATCAAGTTCCTGCCCGTCATCCGGTCCACCGACACACTGACCTCTAACCCAAAGCCGAGCGCCTGTTGAATCGATATCAGTTACCTTGACCATCAGACGTTTTCCGATCATCAAGGATTCATCGACTTTTCTGGATATGATCGTCATGATCGTATTGTACCGGTGACGTCTGAATATCGCACCGGTGGACGGGGTTGTTTGGGATCCCATCGGGTGTCGAAATTATGTTTGACCCCGACCAGGTCCAGCAGTTTACCGCTGACGAAATCCACAATCTCAGCTACCGTTGTCGGATTCAGATATAAACCGGGGTTGCACGGTGCTACGATCGCCCCGGCATCGGTTAACAGTTTATAGGCATTGACATCCATCGGGGAAAGAGGCATTTCTCGATGGGCAATGACCAAGCGTCTTCTTTCTTTCAGTGCAACGGCCGCTGAACGTGCGATGAGATTGTCTCCTAGCCCATGAGCAATTTCATTTAAAGTGTTGCTTGAACAAGGAACCACGATCATTCCGTCGTGCAAAAATGATCCTGACGCGATTTTGGCCCCGACGTCATTGTAATTGTACAACGTAATCGTGTGATGGGGGGGTCCCAGCCAGTACTTCAAGATCAGGGGTTTCCATTCCCATTTCGTCATGGAGTAGACGACGCCCCAAGGGCGAGATAACCAGATGTACATGAACCCCTGCCAGAACGCATCCTTCGATCACACGCTGGGCGTACAAGGCACCCGAAGCACCGGTGATGGCGACCACGATGTTCATGCCTAAAGTATAGCGTTTCAGTCGGTTATAAACTTTCAAAAATAGCGGAAACCGACCGATCAGGGTTTAAGATTGGCTTTGGCCCGGTCGATACGGATTTGAAGGTCTTTCGGCCAGGCTTCGGGAGGAAGCTTTTGGATTTGTTCGTAAAGTTTCAATGCTGTAGCCCAGTCATGTCCCTCGGCTTCGATCGCGTTTTTGCGTAACTGTTGGGCAAGACTCATCGCCTGATCGATATCGAGCGTTGAAGGCACGTCAGATTTTGATGTGGGTGCAGATGACACAACCGAGGGGGGGGGAGAAATAACCGCGGGAGTGGGCACAGGCGGATCAACTTTGTTAGTGACTTCCGTAGGAGGTACAGAGGGTGTTGCAGACGGAATCGGTGTAGGGGGTGATTCGAGTTTCCTCGGAGTCGGTGCGGGAGTATTTCGAGAATCTGACGAATCAACCGGGAAAGAAACCGGTGAATTGACCTTGACCGGTGATGCGGGGGCTTCCAGCACGGACTTGAGATCGGCCCATTGGGCAGCGGCCCATGCAAAAGCTTGATCACGCAAATCTGCCCGCAGCCCCAAAACAACGGCAACTGCCGCGATGACAATCACCGACAAAATCAGAAGCGTGGTTAAAAAACCCATCCGTTGCGGGGGGGGTGAAAGACGGGGTTTTAAGTTTTTGTTTTCCAGAAGCGTGTCCCGAGATGCAGGCGACGGTTTGAAATTCAACTGAAACGCAGCCGCTAGTTCTTTGGCAGACAAAATGCTTTCTTCCGCAGTGGGAGTAGGACGCACGGATGAAAGATGACGTGATTCCGTTGACACCCCTATCACTGGTGTGGTCGAAGCAGGACCGGTTGACCCTGGACGAATCGTCTTGACCGACGGAGTGGTGTTGATTCCAAAGGCGGAATCGACCTGCAAGTCGAGCGACGCGCCACCGTCCATTCCTGTTTCAGGATTGGTCGAGGCCGAAAGCTTTAATTCCGGAACACCGGGGGAATCCGGGTCGAGGAACGCTGCCTGAGCGTCCGACGGGGGCACCTGGGAATGGCTGCACCGGTTACAAGTCTCGGCAGTCGTTTCGATTCCTTCACCACAATACCAGCAGAGTCCGAACTCACGGGAAAGCCCCTTGACCCGCGAGGCAAAAGTCCACATTTGCTGGGTCGTCGGACCGCGGACGATGGATCGCGGGGTAACGTGTCCCTTCTTGACCAGTGAAATCAGGGTGGCAAATCTCATTCCCGGTGCAGACGGATTTCTGGCCTGAAGGACAAACCACGGACCGATCCGCTGATAGGTGGATGACCGCGTAGCGGGTGTGTCTTCCATGGTGCAGCGTGGGCATGGCTGGTTGGGGTCCGAACGGATCACCCCGCAGAAAGGACAGACATGTTTACCGGCTAACTGCTGACGAATTTCAGCCGGTTCCGCGCGAGAGACGTTGGTTTCAGACATTTGTGTCACGTGTCAGATCCAGTTGCGGGATTACTATAAATCAAACCGTTGATTCATTCTATACGTGAATTCGGGGTGATAAGACACCCAACATGAATCAATCTTATTGAGAACTATCCTGGTCCTGATTAAGGAAGTTTTGGGGGTTCTTTTCAAAACGTGATCTGCAGCTTTCGCAACAGAAATAATACGTTTTTCCCTGATAAGTGGCTTGAGGCGTGTCAGGACCGACCGAAACGTCCATCTTGCAGACTGGATCGACTGAGACCGAACGTTCGGTCGCCGGTCCTGTATCGGGGGTCAGCGAAGCAATGTACGCGACCAACGCCTGGACCTGAGTCGGACTGAGGTAGGCTGCGTATCGGGGCATGTTCGGAGGATATCCCGCGATCACTTTGGCAGACGGTTCTAAGATGGATTCCTTTACATAAGCCTCATCGGCAACCAGGGTTTGTTGGTTGGAAAGAGTTACTTTTCGTCCGATTAACCCATTCAACCTCGGCGCGATCCTTTCATTTGTGTGGCAGGCGTAACATCCCAACGTCATAAAGATCTCTTGTCCGGCCTGAACGGTCGGTTGATCGGGAAGTTGCAGCCGCACCGCCGGTGCCGGTTGATGATTGGCCAACAACCGGGCGTGTTCGATCAGTTTCTGCATGGAAGCCGCATCCGTGCTGTCATACAGACCCCGGACATTTCCTGAAGCATCCACCAGGATGAACTTGTTGGAGTGCATGACCGGATCGACCGGGTCATTGGTCTTCTGGGCGGCCACCCGCATGCCCATCGCAGTTTCACGAAGCCGTGTCTCATTTTCGGTTGCCAGGAGAATCCACCGGGAAGTGTCGCCGCTCCAGGTCCGGGCGTATTCTGCCAAAACCGCAGGGGTGTCATGCTCCGGATCAACCGTAAATGAAACGAATCGGACATTCGGTTCGGGAATGGACCGTTGAAGAATCATCAACTGAGCCGTCAAAATCGGGCAAGCAGAAACACAACGGGTGTAAAAAAAGTCGGCGATCCAGACTTGTCCTTTCAAATCACTGTTGCTGATGCGTCTTCCATCGTGTGTGGTGTATTCAAAATGGGGGTACCGTCCAGAGGATCGGAAGTCCGGTGGAATCGATGGTTTGCTCGGGTTCAACATCCGTGATAACCGGTTCAGATTGTTTCATTTGATCTACGATCACGAACGCCAACAAGGCCGCCACGGCCAGAAGGGCCAACGAGTTGACCATCAAAACGATTGTAAATTGATGACGCGTCATGACTTAGATAAATAAAGCTTTCAAGTTTGTTCACAAACTATTTCGATTTTCTCGCAAAGTATAGGGGCATTTTTCTCACGGGCGAATCGGGTGTCTGCCGAGAGTATAATAGAAGGATATAGGAACCGGAATTCGAACTGCGTCGACATGTCGCAGATTCGACCCGGATCATGAAGACGCTTGCTTGGTCGAAGGATTTGCATCGGAAGATTCTTCCGCGGGGGGTAGCGCCATTCTCATTTTGACCCGGATTTCAAGCACATTCTTCAGCTCATCGAAGGTCTTGTATTTACCCTTCTGGATATCATCTATCAGATCATTCATGACGAATTGAAGGGCACTACGGAACGCGAGGATGTCATCGACCGCTTGGTCATCATACATCGCAGGGAGATCGACCTTCCAGCGATTGTCGATGCGTTTGAGTCGTACCGGTTCGGGGCTGTCGGGTGTGAACAGCATCGCGGTATCGCCGTCGATCTTAACTTCTGCTTTGGCAATAGCTTGAAGCGTTTGCTGGGTCGGATCTGCCAGCTCCTTTGTGGCACCCGGAAATGCTTGTATACATGTTTCACGAAACTTTTTCTCGGTCGCCAAGTAGCTGATCTGATTTTTCAGTAATTGCTGATGTTTGTCGGTTGTGACCGAGGCCTTTTTCAACTCCTCGATGTCCCCGTTCGCAATCGATTGGGTGTAAGTCCGAAAAACGCCTTGAGGGGTCGAATAGTCTGGTTGGGAGGACTGTGCCTGGCACGTGATGGCAACAAGCAGAACCGCGTTGACGGATGTTCTAAATAACCTCATGAAATCCTTTAGCAAACCCTTAAGATGTAAGTATATACCAAATGAACTGTTATGAATATGCAAGGGGAACTATTGTTCGGGGGAATTTTCGCTTATTCTCCACAGCACAGTTAGGCAAGATGAAGGAGAAAACGTGAACGGTTCATTACCCATTCGGATGGCTTGTGCAGGATTAGGCGGTTATGCGTGGTCTATCGCTCAGCAAATGATTCAAAACGGGGGACAGGATCTGAGGTTGGTTGCAGTGTGTGATCCTGCTTTGGACCAGTTTGCAGATCGTATTCAGAAACTTCGTTCTTTAGGTGTTCAGGCCTATCCGAGTTTTGAGCAGATGCTTGAACAACAAGAGTTTGACGCAGTCTGGTTGCCTCTTCCGATCCATCTGCACCGACCGTTCGCAGAAGTAGCCTTATCAGCCGGTCGTCATGTCGTAACCGAAAAGCCCGCTGCCGGATGCATCCAGGATGTCGATGCGATGATTGCCGCACGAGATAATGCAAAGCGTGAAGTTCTTGTGGGATTTCAAGACATTTACGCATCACCCACCCTTCCTGCCAAACAAGCGATCCTCGACGGAGCTATCGGAAAAATCCAGTACGCCATCGTTTATGCGTCTTGGCCGAGGGATTTGACGTATTTTGGTCGTAATAAATGGGCTGGTGCGATCAGGGTCGCAGACACCTGGGTCCTGGACTCGCCCCTACAAAACGCTATTTCTCATTATCTCAATTTGGCGATGTTCCTGCTTGGTGAGTCACTCCATGTCACGGCCGTCCCTGAACAGGTGCAAGCAGAGCTTTATCGCGCTAACGACATTGAAAACTACGACACCTGTGCCTTGCGTCTGACCATCCGGGGTCAGGTGCCTGTTACCGTATTTTTCACACATGCCGAAAGAGAGCTGGTCGATGCGACCGTCGTGTTGAAGGGTTCCCATGGTTCGCTTACGGTCGATTCAAATGGGTACCGGATCGATTCGGATCATCCACGTGTCTGGCCTGCGGACAAGCATAAACACGCCAACATGCTTCGGATCATTTCCCGTCATTTGCGTAAACAACCCTATGACGGAGCCGTAGCCACTCTCGAAATGGCCCGGATTCATACAATGATCGTCAATGGCGCGTCCGAAGCAGCACCGATCATTCCGTTCGCCCAGCAGTACGTAACCGAAACCGCTACCGTTGAAGGGAAAGTGATGCAAGCCGTCACAGGCCTTAAGCAGGTGATGCTCCGGTGTGTGGCTGAGAGAAAACTCCCATCAGAACTTGAAGATGTCCCTTGGGCGCGCCCGGGCGGAAACCTGGATTTGAAAGGATACCGGTACTTCTCGGGTCCGAAAAAAGGGTCGTGAAAGTTTGCAGAACCGTATTCCGACAAAGTCCTACAATAACGGTATGCGGACACGAACAGAACATGACACGATGGGTCCGATGCAGGTACCTGCGGATGCGTTATATGGCGCATCAACAGCCCGCGCGGTGCAGAACTTTCCCATCGCACGACGTCCTCTCCCCGGTGAGTTGATTCATGCGTTTGGTCATCTCAAAGCGGCCTGTGCGCAAGCGAATCTGGAATTGGGTAAACTTCCTCCCGATATAGCAGATGTCATTCGATCCGCATCGGATGAGGTTGCCCGGGGGATGCATGACGCCCATTTTCCCGTCGATGTCTATCAGACCGGGTCGGGAACAAGCACGAACATGAACGCCAACGAGGTAATTGCCCAGTTGGCCTATCGGAAAAGTGGGAAATCAGTCCACCCCAACGATCATGTCAACATGGGACAATCGAGCAACGACACCTTTCCCACCGCGATGCAGATAGCCGCTGCGATGGTTCTTCAACGGGAATTAATTCCTACCCTTGAAAACTTAGAACAAAAACTCAACACGTTGAGCCGGGACTGGGACCGAATCGTTAAAGTGGGGAGAACACACTTGATGGATGCCACCCCGATCCGAATGGGTCAGGTCTTCAGTGGATATGCCGACGCAGCCTCAAAAATGATTGAAAAAGCCAAAATGGCTCGACAGGAGATGCTGGAGAATCTCGCCATCGGGGGAACAGCCGTCGGAACAGGCATCAACACTCATCCGGATTTTGCCAAGAGGGTTTGCAGGATTCTGACCGAACGATTACTGCACGATGCCGCACCGCTGGAGTTTCAAGAAGCCGAGAATCACCCACACGCGCAAGCCACGCGAGACAATTTTGTCGTGGCGCATGGTCATCTGCGTATGATCGCGATCGGTCTGACCAAGATCGCCAACGACATCCGGCTGTTGGCATCAGGACCCCGATGCGGAATCGGTGAATTGATCCTACCGGCCATTCAACCGGGGTCGTCGATCATGCCCGGGAAAGAAAATCCGGTGATCTGTGAAAGCGTCATTCAGGTGTCATGTCGGGTCATCGGCAATGATACGACCATCGCAACAGCTGATCTGGGCGGAATCGGGAGTGTTTTTGAACTGAATGTCGCGATGCCGGTCATCATTGACACGTTTTTGGAATCCGCACACCTGTTGACTCGAGTGATCCGTGTTTTCATCGAAAAATTGCTTACGGGTCTTCGGGTCAACGAAAAACGTTGTTCAGAACTCGTCGAACAAAACCTCATGAATATTACAGCTCTTGCGCCGGTGATCGGATACGACCAAGCTGCCGCAATCGCTAAAAAAGCGTTGACCGAGGGGAAAACCATCCGTCAGATTGTTCGAGAACTTGATCTATTGGACGAACAAACCCTGAACAAACGGTTGAATTACGACGCCATGACCCGTCCCCGGACGGAATAAGACGATCATCGATTTTCAAGAAAGAGTGTTTCATGTGGGTAGCTTTAACCGGTTGTTCAGGTTTCATTGGTTCATCAATCGCTCGTGCGCTGAAAGCTCGAGGGCATTCGGTTCGTGGTCTGATCCGCAAAACATCCCGAGTTGATCACCTCCGGGACGTGGTTGATCAGTTGGTCGTCGGAGAACATGATCAGGAAGAAATACTTCATCACCTGGTCAAGGGGGTGGATGCGGTGATTCATAACTCAGTCGATTGGAAGGTACGAAATGAGCCGATCAGCGGGTTCGAATCTAATCTGATGGGTTCTCTTAAGCTTCTGGAGTTGACACGTAAAGCCGGGATTCGACAGTTCATTTTCATTTCGTCGGTGGCTGCGGTCAGCGAAATCAGCGACGAATGGGGGGGACTAATCACCGAAACCCACCCGACCTGGCCGACATCGTTGTACGGGGCATATAAGGCGGCGGTGGAATCGTATCTCAAAGCCTATCACCATTGCTTTCAAATGAATACCAGTGCCTGGCGTCCTGCAGCCGTTTATGGGATTGCGCCGGAAGCCCTGCGATCTCAATGGAGCGGAATTATTCATGACGTCCGATCAGGAAACCGGATTGATGTTCCCGGCGGTGGTAAGATCACTCATGTTCAGGACGTGGCCGACGCTGTTGCACTGGCAATCGGGGATGAAACCGTTTCCGGAGAGTTTTTCAATCTGGCGGAGCGATACATCTATTGGCAGGATGTCGCGGAAATCGCCCGAGAACTGACTAAATCCGACGTCACGATCGTGAACCGCAAGGGAACGGGGCCTAAAAATCAATTCGATTGTGCCAAGGCAATTGCTTTTTTCGACCGTCACGGAAATCATCAGGCCTTGAGACGTGGTTTGGACGGTGTTCGTGAATACGTCCGCGAATTGTTACGTACCAATGAAACTCTCAGAGAAACGAAATATGACTAAAAAGATGCTTTTTTTGTTAACGGCTTTTATGACCGTCGGATGGGGTATGGAAAGCTTGGTTTCCGCCCAAACTCCGGACGAGCGATTCATTGCCGGATACGCAGCGGCGATTCTGGAACGTGAGTTTTCTCTGAAAAGTGAGGGTCTGGAAGTCGTCGGAACGGAAATTCGTTATCCCGAGCGTGGATTTGGCACCCTGGAAAAACAGCAATTGATCAAATCCCTGTCCTCGATTCCTGGTGTCACCAAGGTCACCCTCGTCAGCCAGCCACGAGTGATCGAGCAAAGTTCGACCCGTGCGGTTTCGGTCGCAGAGACTTCTCGTGGAACCCCCGCGCCTGTATATAGTCCGTCTAACGAACCTTTGACGTTTTATCTGGATATGGGTCGCCTGTTCGAACCCCTGTTGGCCGATCCGCGATGGCCTCACTTTTATGCCAGTTACAATTACTACGACAAATCTGCGATCGACCTTCAGCACGTCGGTTCGGTCGGATTCGGTGAAACCATCGCGTTCGTTCGTAAAAGCTATGCATCCCAATGGCGCATTGAAGGCGGGATTCAGGCGGCCGTTTTCGCGATTTTTGACCTCGATTCCGAATCCAAGGACCTGATCAACGCCGACTATTTTGTGGGTCCGTACGTGGCGCTGAGGCACGGTGATTTTTCAACGATCCTCCGTTTGTATCATCAATCTTCCCACCTCGGCGATGAATATATTCTCCGCGACAGTTTTGACGGAAGCCAGCGCGTCAACCTTTCCTACGAAGCGGTCGATCTGCTACTGAGCTACGAGTTGGCGTACGGATTTCGGTTGTACGGTGGGGGAGCTTACTTGTTCGATCAGGAACCGGCCGATTTCAAGGAATGGGCTGCTCAATACGGATTCGAGTTCCGAAGCCCCAAGACCTGGCTCGGTGGTGCGGTTCGACCTGTGGTGGCTGCCGATTTTCAGCACCGGGAAGAAAACGACTGGGATCTGGACCTTTCCCTTCGTGCGGGATTTCAGTTCGAAGACCCCGGTCGTTTCAGCCAAAGGCTTCTGCTGATGTTTGAATACTACGACGGGAGAAGCCCCAACGGACAATTTTACACGGACCGCATCCGGTATTACGGATTGGGATTGCACTTTTACTTCTGACATACAGGCGCTGAACCGAAAACGCGCGAAAGCTTGATTGCAACCACTAGATGGGTGTCTGGCTTATCCTCAACTTGGCATTGAGGTTGTCATAGTAGCTGAACCGCAGCACTCCCGTGTATCCATCTTCGGCTGAAGCAATGAATCGTCCTGCCGAGCTGAAAAGGGTCTGAAGGGTCCACACCCCTGACGAGGATGTTGCCCGCATGACCGATTGAGCACGTTTATCGAAGTACAAAATGTTGGCATCCCCGGAAGTATCAAAAAAGAGGTTTGAAAACAATCCGGTTGCTCCACGGGAAACCACCCGTTCGGTCGTCCACTTGCGTGCATAGAAACGCGCGATTTTAAGATCGGCCGGCGTCGCATCATAGTAACTGATGACTGGTTTGTTGTCCGGATCAAAACGGGTGGAAATGAATGACACACCCCGAGTGAGTTTATCGACAAACGTGTTGGCCCACTGGTCTGTAGACGGATTATACATGGCGTATTTCAGAAATCCTGTGGTCGAATCCGCGTAGGCGATACCCAGCCTTCCGTTGCGATCCATGGACAAGCTCGTATCCCGTCCCACATCACCGTTGGCGTCCACCTCTGTAATGACCCAGTTTCCTTGATCATTTTGACGTGCGACTCGCAGATCACCCGTAGTTTTCCGATAATAACTGATTACCGGCAGCTCGTTCCGATCAAAGACCAGCGACGGATAAAGCCCTACGGAGTTTTTGGTATCAATCGATTCGGTGGTCCATCGCACACCATTAAAGTGAGCGTACTTCAGATCGCCGTTCACGCCGTCAAAATAAGCTACTGAAGGCCTGCCCCAGCGATCGACCGCTAATGAGAGATAATAACCCTGAAAAGGTAGTGAGGTATCGATGGTCTGAAGTCGGGACCAAACCCCGGCATTAGAGCGTGTGCTGTAACGCATTGTCCGCGCTGAAGAATCGTAATAAACGAAATGAGTAATTCCAAAGCGATCCACAGCCAGGCTGTTGCCATTCCCGTATTGGCCGAACAATTGCTGCTCAGCCGGGGGGGCATCCATTCGCGAACGGGTCAATTCCAATGCGGACAGCAAGTCCAGTCTTGGAAAAGTCAGACGGGTATAAGGGGCATCTTCCAAATCACCGTCAAAGTTCAGCACACCTGAAGAAACAAGGATGGAACGGATGTCTGCCGGGCGCAACTGCGAGTCGATTGACCGCATGAGAGCAACCGTCCCAGCCACTACAGGCGATGCAAAACTCGTACCATCCACCACGCCGTACCCACCGGATCGAAGTGTGGTGTAGACAAACTCGCCCGGGGCCAGAATGTCTAGCACGTTACCTCGTTCTGAAAAACTGGAAATCACGTCCTCCCCGTTAACAGACCCTACCGCAATGACGTTCGGATCCGCAGCCGGGGTGTCGATCCCTCGACCGGATGCTACCCCCCCGTTCCCCGCGGCTGCGACGATGGTGACCCCGGAATCAATCAGTGTCTGAATCTCATCACCGTAAATGGTGCTGATCGTCGGCTCGTCGTATCGACCAGTCCCGTATGAAATGTTGACCACCGTAATCTCATAAGTCGTACGGTTATCTATCACCCACTGTAAAGCCTGTTCGATCCGCGAATCGGGTACCGAACCCCCATTAGAGTCGATTCTCAGTGATACCAGTTTGGCTGACGGAGCGATCCCCCGGTGTCTCAAACCGTCGGCCATGAACTCATCGGCAGCAATAATTCCGGCTACTTCGGTCCCGTGACCGTAGGTATCCATGGGGTCCGGATCGTTGTCTACAAAATCATAACCCCCGACGACTTTAAATGATGGACCGAATCCTCCTCCAAGCGCGGGGTGGGTGTAATCGATCCCGGAATCGATTACCGCAATGGTCTGTCCTGCCCCGTTCAAGGGCATGCTTCTGTAGGCGTCGATCGCGTCCGGAAGACGGATTAGTCGCTCGGCCAGCCCCCAGTCCTCAAACGCCAGCAGACATCGATTTTCGAGTCTTTCGATCTCACCGGAATATTTGCGAAGTACAACCATGAACCGCCGTGACATTCGTCACATCAATGAAACACCGATCATATCCTCGATCAGCATTAAATTACCCGATTATAAAAACGGTTGTTCACATTGCTAATCACCCACTTGTTTTTCCGAACTTGTTGAGAGTCCATTCGAGCAATCCAGCGTGCAGCGTGAACGCGTTTGGTGGTTGAATCGGTTTCTTGAAAACTTGCGTTAAAACCGTCTTGCGGTACATTGAAGGTATGCCTCAATAGCTCAATTGGCAGAGCAGCTGACTCTTAATCAGCGGGTTCTAGGTTCGAGTCCTAGTTGAGGCATTCAAACCGTGTTGATAGGGGAGATAAGCTTTACTCACATCACTGTGTCGCCCTGATCCCGCAGAATCATTCCGTACCTCGTACCGAAGTCCTTGGAATAAGCTATGCAGGCGGAATCTAAAATCGGGATGGGGTTTATACAAACCGGAAGATCGTATCGGGCCGGGTCTTCCTACCCGAAATTCCATCTGACATCCCGAGAACGCCAGTAATTGTCGCTTCAGTCGCGTGATACCTCCTCCGTAGGTTAGGCGCTGGGTTTATTCATAAAGCTTCAAAGAATCACCCGGCGAATCTTCAACGGGGATTCCAGGTATGAGGGCACATTAGGTAATCGAATGACTCTGCTTTACACTACCCGATAATTGAAGTTGGTGGTTTCCAATAAGGAGATCTGAATGGAAGGATTTAAGTTGGCAACGCGTCAGATTCATTTGGACTTTCATACCGGACCGTGGATCCCGGGGATCGGTTCAGAGTTTGATGCGGACACGTTCGGTGACATGATGAAAGACGCCAACGTCAATAGCGTCACGGTGTTTGCCAAATGCCATCATGGACATCTGTATTACAATACCCGTCATCCTGCCCGTCATCCGGGACTGCAAACCGGTTTTGACCTGCTCGGACGGCAAATTGAAGCATTACATAAAAGGAACATTCGTGCGCCGATTTATATTTCGGTTCAATGTGATGAGTTTGCTGCCAATACGCATCCGGAATGGGTGGCATTGAGACCTGACGGAACACGGGTAGGCCGTGGGCCTTTGGCGCACGACCCGTTCACGTGGCAGATCCTGGATATGTCGAGCCCTTATCAGGAGTACTTATACGAGCAGGTCGTCGAAGTACTCGAAACATTCAAACCCGTTGATGGGATCTTTTTCGATATGTGCTGGGATCAGCGTTCGGTCAGCAACTGGGCCAAGGACGGTATGAAGACAAAAGGATACGATCCCGGGTCAGAGGAGGATCGGGTCAAATATGCCCATGACGTGGCGATTGCGTACATGAAACGATTCTCCAAGTTGGTCAAGCAGTATTCGCCAAAGGGGAGTTATTATTTCAATTCACGTCCTCTCTGGAATCTGGCTGAAGAAGCGCCGATGCAGTCTCAGATCGAGATCGAAGCACTTCCGACCGGCGGATGGGGGGTACATGTATTTTCCGACCAATGTGAGGTTTGCGCGAAACTTCAACCGTCCTTACTTAGGAATGACAGCCCGGTTCCACAAATCTTGGGCGGATTTTGGTGGACTCAAGCCCTACGCCGCATTGGAATACGAAACCTCTCAAATGATGGCGCACGGGGCTCAATGTTCGATCGGAGATCAACTGCATCCTCGCGGTACGTTGGATCGGGGGGCCTATGAATTGATCGGAAAAGTTTACAAACGGGTTGCCGATCGGGAGCCCTGGTTGGAAGACGCCAAACCCCTCACACAGATCGGGGTGTTGCTGGTGGATGATCAGAGAACTACCAATGTGTTCGGCAGTACGCGAGAGGGCGTAACACGGATGCTGACACAGCTCAAACACCAGTTCGATATCATTCTTCCGAAGACCAACTGGAAGAAATACGAACTGATCATCCTACCCGATGTGGCCAGGCTGGATTCGGGTTTATGCAAAAAACTAGACGCATACATTCGCGGGGGTGGGTCGGTACTGGCGACAGGTTATTCCGGGTTTGAAGAAAACTCGATGCAACTGATCTGGAAATCCCTCCCGGTAGTCAGCCACGGAGTATCCCCTTTCACCACCACCTATATGCGTTTTGGAAAGTCGATCCGGGAAGATGTTCCTGATTCTGATCATGTTCTGTATGACACCACAATTCGTGTCACACCTGCCAACGGAGCCAAGTCGTTGGGATCTGTCGTAGAGCCCTATTTTGAAAGGACTTGGGAGCATTTTTCGTCGCACGCGCAGACGCCCGGGGATAAACCGAGTCGGTATTCGCTAGCGGTTCTACGGGGTAAGATCGCGTATATTGCTGCACCGGTGTTCGGGAGTTTTGCGAAGAACGGGAATTATCCGCTTCGGCTTCTGGTTAGAAATGTCATTCAGTTGCTGATGCCCGAGCCACTGCTTCGACTCGATGCCCCAACAACGACCGAAGCGACCGTGATGCGTCAGAAAAACAGGACAATCGTACACGTGCTACAATACGCTCCGGAACGTAGAACCGATAAGCTGGATATTGTGGAGGACATTGTTCCGCTATATTCGGTTCCGTTATCATTGAGAAGTCGAAAATCCCCTAAACGGGTCTATTTGGCGCCGGAGGGGGATCCGATAGAGTTTGAGCATCTGGCGGGTCGGGTTAACCTGCAGGTTCCACGAGTTCAAGGTCACGCAATGGTTGTTTTTGAATGACTCGGTCAGAGAGAACAGTCATGACATTTCTCGGTATCATCGGACTATTCGGAAGTATGATTTTATCAGCCTGCGCAGAAACCCCATCGACAACCCAGCCTGTGCCAGCCGTCGTTCTGGAGTCAGGTAAACTCAGTGTTTTGGTGTATCTACCCGATCCTCAAAATGGACATTATCGAGGGACGCGATTCGACTGGTCAGGGATGATCAATAAAGCTCAGTTTGATTCAATGACTTTCTGGGATGAGTGGAATCCGAGTGATGATCCCACCGGTGACCACGACAACGCAACGGGGCCAGTGCTCGAGTTCGGAATGAAGTCTCCTTTGGGCTTTGAGGAGGCAAAACCACTTGAAGGTTTCATCAAGATTGGGGTGGGAGTGCTGCAAAAACCCGACGACGGGCAACCTTACTTTTTCCGTCGGCCATACCGTATTCTCGATACGGGTGACTGGTCGGTGACGGTCTCTGAGGACCGTAAACAGGTCAGTTTTAGACAAAAACTTCAATACCACGGATGGGGTTATGAATATTCCAAGACAGTTCGGCTGGACGCGCAAAAATTACTGATCGGGTGTAGGCTGGAAAACATCGGACAAAATCCGATTGTGACCGATGTGTATAATCATAATTTTCTCCGCCCGGATTCGCGAGGATTTGAACCTCCTATCCGGATCGAGTTTGACCGCCCGATTCGATTCGACGATAAAGCTCGAATACCGGATTCGATCGAAATTAACCAATCGAGTGATACGCTCAGGGTCACGAAATCTACTACAAATAGTGTTTGGTTTCCTATTTCGATTAATTCGAGCGACCCCGCGAAGTCGTTCACGCTCCGGAAAGGGAAACTTCAACTGACCGTTTCTCACGATTTTACACCCGCAAAGTACGTCTTTTTTGCTATTCCAGAGGTCATTTCGGTCGAACCATTCTTGGATATCGACCTTCCACCGGGTCGGACCTTGACATGGACTTACCAGTACCTTTTCCGGACTGACGCCGAAGGGTATCAGACCCGATCGGATTATAAGTGAAGGTATTTCATTGACTTAGGATTCTTCCTGACCTCGGACATTCTCCTGTGTCTGAACAAGAGAGGTGTTCGGATATGAAACGACGGATCTCAACAGTTTTTTTAGTATTGGTAGGGATGGGATTGTGCACCCAAACTCCGGTCCGGGCCGGGGACTGGTCGGTGGACGTTTCGATAGAGGCAGGGAATCCCGGGCGAATTTGGGTTGAACCGATTTATGAGGTCCATCAGGAACAGGTCTGGATCGAACCGGTTTACGAAATCCACTATGAACGGGTCTGGCAGGAACCTGTCATTGAGGAACGTTGCGAACGCGTCTGGATCCCGGATCGTTACGAACAACGAGAAATCCGGTGTCTGGATTATAGCGGCAGAGTCGTTATCCGCTACGAAACCGTTCTGGTCGAACCCGGTCACTATGAGGAGCGGAAAATACGGTTTGTCATTCGTGAAGGGCAATGGAAGACGATCGAACGGCGTGTACTAGTCCGCGAAGGGTATTGGCAGTACGTTCCCCGGCAGGTCTGCGTTCGCGAAGGTTATTGGACCACCGCTCCGACCCCACGACGTGAACTAGACATTCGTGTCGATCGCGGGCGAGTTTATTCCCAACCCGCCCGTTGGGATGATGCGGACCACTTCCGTGAGCAACGAAAAAGAGACCGTGACCAGCAACGAGATCGAGATTCGGCCGAAGACCGTATCCGTGAACGTCGGGATCGGGGCGAACGATATCGTTAAAAGCAGAAAAAACCCGCGTCACCCACCAACGACTGATACTTGACGCGAGTAGAAGTACCAGCGACTTTTCATCGAGCCTGCAGGATTTTCCAACGAAGTTATCGTTTGATCCGTGCCGAGCCACCTTTGAAGACGTGCATGAGTTCGTCCAGATCGATCTGGGAAGAATCGCCCCGCGTCGTTTGAAGAAGCGCGCCGTGGGCTGCGCCCAAATCGACACATTCCTGAGGGGTTTTTCCGTTCAGGAATCCGTAGGCAAATCCAGAGCTAAACCCGTCGCCGCCCCCGACCCGGTCCTCGATCTCCAGATCTTTGTACTGACGCGATTCATAGAACTGACCGTTAACGTAGAGAATAGCCGACCAGTTGTTGATCAGACCACTTTTCACTTCGCGGAGCGTCGTTCCGACCACTTTGATATTCGGATAGGTCTTCACGACTTTTTCCACCATCTTTTTGTACGCACTGGTGTCCAAAGCCGACAGATTTTCGTCGACCCCTTCGACTTCGAATCCGAGCACCTTCTGAAAGTCTTCTTCGTTACCGATCAGACAGTCGATATAGGGAACCAGATCTTTGGTTTTGGCTTGGGCTTCTTTGGCGGACCAAAGTTTGGACCGGAAATTCAGATCATAACTTACGATCGTTCCGGATTCCTTGGCAGCCACAAGGGCTTCTTTGCAGACCTGGGCCGTCCCGTCCGACAAGGCGGTAAAAATGCCACCCGTATGCAGCCATCGGACCCCTTGTTTTCCGAAAATGTCCTTGAAATCGATCATTCCGGGTTTCATGTTCATGGCAGCAGAGTGTCCGCGGTCGTACATCGTAACCGAAGCCCGAACACCGGTCCCGACTTCGGTAAAGTTCAATCCGACGCGATCGGTCTTTCCTACCCCGTCATATTTGGCCATCACGACGTGCGACATATCCACACCGACCGCCCGTCCATGATTGAGGATGATCCGTCCGACCGGGTTGTCCACAAGTCGAGAAAGGAAACCGGTACGCATTCCGAGTCGGGCTAGGGCATAAGCGACGTTATACTCACCACCGCCCACCCAAACTTCCAGAGTCGGTGAAAACTCGATCCTGCCATGTCCCGGTGGTGACAAACGCACCATACATTCCCCTAGAGACATCAGGTCATATTTCGTAGAAATGGAATCGCGAATTGAGAGTGTCATAATCTTAATTTAAACCAAACCACCAAATTGTCGAGTACGACAAATGCGTTCTCTTTTGGACATTTGGTGGACAAAATAAGACAGACCTATAAACTGTGTGCATGCCAGAGCCGCCCATTTCTGCCAAGTCGATCGAGACGCTTGCTGCCGAGATGCACTACGCTCCGGAAGCGTTTATTTTTGTTCAAGAAGGTCTGAAATACACCTCGGATAAACTTCATGGCACGAAAGCGGATCTGACATCCGATCGCCACGTGACCGGACGAGAGTTGTCAGAAGGACTTCGTGAACTGGCGATTGCCCGATGGGGGATGTTGGCCAGACTGGTGCTGGAACGTTGGGGCATTTTCAGCACGATGGACTTCGGTCGGATCGTCTATGCCATGATCTCAGCCGGATTGTTCAGCAAAACCGATCAGGACACGATCGAAGATTTCAGAAACGTTTATGACTTTCGAAAAGCGTTCGATTCCGGTTATCAGATCCGGTCCGAGCGTGTAAATCGATGACCGCGCCCACGTTATCACCTTTCCGTCCGCTCAAGCCTCGTCCCGTGGGTTTGTTCATCTCCGTTCTGGGATTCATCGGATGGGTCGGTATCCTGATATGGATTTACTTGATAACCCACTCGACGTGATCTGTAAAAAAAGCACCGCCACCACCAGAACTCTTCCGGGTCGTGAAATCATCAGAAAGGAATTTCGCCATCGGGATCAGAAGCAGGCAAGTCGTGGGCTGTGGGTGATTGAAGGGTAATCTCTCCAGCTCGCCAGGGATCCCCGTTGGGTTTTCGCATGACAAGGGTATCAAATCCCAGCCAGGTGGCGCAGACACTCACTGCGTGTCTAGCCTGATCGGGCGTATCAAACAGTTGCTCGATCCGTTTCTGGTCGCGAGGGTCTTGCCAAGCATCGATGAGATTGCCCACGGTGTAAATTCTTAAAACTTGCTGCAAGGATAAGGCGATCTCGGGTTTGAGAACCGAAGTCAACGGAATATCTAGAATAGGATGACGGCGATCCTTGAACATAATATTGCATCTCAAGCGTATATCGTCCTTTTCCACTGTCAACTCCCGGAATCATTAAAGCAGGATTGGTCGATGTGGAAGCGCGGGTTTACACACAACGATTCTCCGTTTACTCTTCTAAGAATTCACATGGCCAAGCGAGTTGTTGTTACGGGAATTGGGATCGTTTCACCGATCGGGATCGGCATAGAGAATTACTGGTCGAACCTGCTAAAGGGGGTGTGCGGGATTCGGCCGATCAGTTCCTTTGATGCATCGGGGTTTGCCGCGACGGTTGCTGGTCAGGTTCCGGAGTACAAAATCGGGGATTATGTCCCCAAAAGCTATCGAAAAGCCACCAAGGTAATGGCACGAGATATCGAATTGGCGGTCATTGCCGCGGACGAAGCATTCAAGAACGCTGGATTGAAGTCTCAGGCCTATGCAAATCCTTCGGAAATAGACGGATTGCGATTCGGCTGTAATATCGGGGCTGGTTTGATCAGTGCCGAATTGGACGAGTTGACCAGCGCCATGCACGTTGCCAGAGACGGGAACCGTCTGGACCTGCATAAGTGGGGGATTGAAGGGATGCAGCAATTGACCCCCCTTTGGTTGCTCAAATATTTGCCAAACATGCTGGCTTGTCATGTGACTATCATCCACGGGTTGATGGGACCCAGCAACACGATTACCTGCGCCGATGCATCCAGCCATCTGGCGATTGGCGAAGCGTTTCGGACGATCCAGCGAGGTAAGGCAGAACTGGCGATTTGCGGGGGAGCCGAATCACGCGTCAATCCAATGGGGATTATGCGTTATCAATTATTGAATCGCTTGAATACCTGTCGGGGGGTGGATCCGTCACAGGCACTGAAACCCTTTGACGTCCAGGCAACGGGAACGGTGGTCGGTGAAGGCGGGGGGCTTTTGATTCTGGAAGAATATGAACACGCAAAATCTCGTGGGGCAACGATTTACGCCGAACTGGCCGGTTTTGCCGCCAGCCAGGATACGTATAAGTTGACCGAACCCGACCCCACGGGTCGTAGTTACGGTAAAGCCGTAGAAAATGCACTGAAAGACGCGCGTTCGACCCCCCAACAAGTGGATTTGCTAATTCCCCACGGGTTAGGAATCCCTTCGCACGACCGTGCAGAACTTGAAGGTCTAAAAAAAGGGTTGGGTGAGCACTTGTCACGCATTCCTGTCTCAGCCATTAAGGCTCAGATCAGTCAACTCGGCGCTGGTTGTGGGGTCGATGTAGCGACAGCGGTGTTGAGCATTCATCATCAGACCGTTCCACCGGCAATCAACACCCGACAGACAGGAGATATCCGGTTAAATGTGTCGGATCAATCCCGAAAAGCGCCCGTCCGGACCGTATTAACGACCGTTTATTCCCTGGGTGGTCAGAATGCGGCGTTGGTCTTCAAGGCTCCGGATGAAGCTCAGTAACCATGCAACAATGCATCTGATGATGGTGAAATCGACGTTCAGATCAGGATCGATATACACATGAATAGAGTCGTCATTACCGGTATGGGCTGGATTACCCCGATGGGCCATGAGATCGAGTCGGTCTGGAAAGGTTTACTGACCGGGCAGACGGGAATCGATTACACAACCCTATTCGATGCCAGCACCTTCCCCACACGCATCAGTGCCGAGGTGAAGGGTTTTGAATTGAAAAAGCATCTGGGCAATGAGATACAGCAGCACGAAGGCGCAGGGCGATCCACCCAATTTGCCTTGGCAGCTTGCCGACAGGCTTGGGAAATGGCCGGTCTGCGTTCGGATACCCTCGATCTAGACCGGGTGGGGATTTACTTTGCGTCCGGGGAAGGATCGTTGGATTTTCAGGCCTATACCCAGTCTGCGTTATCAAGTTGGCAACCTGATTCGGGAAAAATTGATGCCGTCCTGTGGGCACAATCCGCAGCCCGGTTGATGGACGCGATCCGTGAAATCGAACAGGAACCCAACGCAGCGTTGCCTCATCTGGCGATGTTAACCGGTGCACGAGGTCCGGCTTTGAACTGTCTGACGGCCTGTGCAGCATCGACCCAGGCGATCGGTGAAGCCACCGAAATTCTCCGTCGCGGCGATGCCGAGGTCATGATCTCCGGGGGAGCGCATTCCATGATTCATCCGTTCGGGGTGACAGGGTTTAACAGATTGACCGCACTAGCAGAAAACGAAAAGCTTAAATCGGTGTTGGGAGAAGACAATCCCCGTCGAGCGTCGAGGCCTTTTGACAACAACCGGGGAGGTTTCGTTCTCGGAGAGGGGTCGGGAGTGGTCATTCTGGAAACCCTAGAACATGCTCAAAAGCGCGGTGCCAGGATCCTGGCGGAAATCGTCGGATACGGTTCGACGGCCGACGCTTATCGGATTACCGATCAGCATCCCGATGGAACCGGGGCTGTTGTGGCCATGAAAGAAGCACTCAAAGATGCTGGGTTATCACCGTCTCAAGTGAATTACATCAATGCTCACGGAACAGGCACCCGCGAAAACGATGGTAACGAAACCGGTGCCATCAAACAGGTTTTCGGGGACCATGCTAAACGGATTCCCGTCAGCAGCATTAAAAGCATGATGGGACACCTGATCGCGGCCGCGGGGGCGGTAGAATTGATTGCCTGCGTTTTATCGATTCGGGATCAGATTCTTCCGCCCACCATGAATCTAGAAACCCCCGATCCGGAATGCGATCTGGATTACGTTCCCAACAAAGCACGACCGGCTTGTGTCGAGGTCGCCATGTCCAACAGCTTCGGTTTCGGAGGACAAAATGACACCATCATTGTCCGGCGGTTTATCTGATCGCTCATGCGAGGTCGCTCGAACCGACATAGGTTGACATCAACTCTTGTGACTGAGTGCGCAATCCTTCAATCAATTGAGGTCAAATCGTCGCTTATCCCGGTTGAGGTACGTGCCCACCGCCTAGCCCGAGATCCGGCTTGGACTCGTTCGGTGTCGGGGCGAGTGTGATTTTTCGTTCCGGTGCAGGAGGGCTGGTCAAATCACTGACCGAGGGACGGGTCAGCTCTTCACCTCTCATGATGCGTTCGACGTCGTTGGAATCCAGCGTTTCATATTTCATCAACGCTTTGGCAAGAGCCTCGATCTTGTCCTTGTGAGCAGCCAGCAATTCTTGGGTTTCACTGTACAACCGATCGATCAGCGACTTGACTTCGTCGTCGATGATCTGTTGGGTGTGATCGGAATATTCCTTTCCACCAAAACCAGCGAACGTTACACGATTTTCATCCTCGCCGTAGAAAACAAACCCGAGTCGTTCGCTCATTCCCCATTCAGCGATCATCTTCCGGGCGACACCGGTAGCCTGTCGGATATCACCCATGACGCCAGAATTAATATCGCCGGTAAACATTTCCTCAGCGATACGTCCGCCGAAAGTCATTTTGATGAACGCGATGCACCATTTTCGGGAATAGTTGTACCGGTCTTTTTCCGGAAGGGTCATGGTCGCGCCTAAAGCCCTGCCCCGGGGAATGATCGTGACTTTGTGTATCGGGTCTGCGTCCGGACGGAGCAGATATTGGACCACCGCGTGGCCGGCTTCGTGATAGGCAGTGGCCAGCTTCTCCTTTTCGTCCATGGCTCGGCTTTTGTTGGCTCGCCCGAACCGCACTTTGTCGCGGGCTTCTTCAAGATCAACTTGTTCGATGAAATCCTTATTGGCCAGTGTAGCCGCCAAGGCAGCTTCGTTAATGATCGCGGCCAGATCGGCACCGGAAAATCCCGGTGTTGCCCGTGCCAGACGGGTCAAGTCCACATTCGGACCCAATTTCACCTTCCGGCTATGCACTTTAAGGATTTCGACTCGTCCTTTGACATCGGGCAAAGGGACGTAGACCTGGCGGTCGAACCGTCCGGGACGGGTCAAGGCCGGGTCTAGCACGTCCACACGGTTGGTCGATGCCACGACGATCACTTGGTCGTTGCTGTCAAAACCGTCCATTTCGACCAGAATCGCGTTGAGGGTTTGTTCTCGCTCGTCATGTCCACCGGAGGAAAAGCCTGACCCGCGTCGTCTTCCGACCGCGTCTATTTCATCCAGAAAGATGATGCACGGTGAATTGTCTTTGGCTTGTTTAAACAGGTCTCGGACGCGACTGGCCCCGACACCGACAAACATTTCGACGAAATCGGACCCGGAAATGGAGAAAAACGGTACATCAGCCTCACCTGCAATGGCTTTGGCCAACAGTGTTTTTCCGGTACCCGGTTCACCGACTAACAAAACGCCGCGGGGGATTCGCCCGCCTAGACGCTGGAACTTTTTAGGATTTTTGAGGAACTCGACGATCTCTCGCACTTCCTCCTTGGCTTCGTCTACGCCGGCCACGTCGTCGAAGGTGACATTGGTATGTTCCTTGGAGGTGATTTTGTGTCGGGATCGACCGAAATTACCCAGCATCCCCCCAGCCCCGCCGGAATTACGCAACTGACGGATGAATATGAACCATATGACCGCAAACACCAACAGCCAGGGAATCAAAGTGATCAGTATGCCGGTGAGCAGATTATTTTCGTTCTCGGCCCGAAGTTTGATCCCGCGCGGGGATTTGCCGTCTTCTCCGTAATAGAGGCTTTCAGTAAAAGCTTTATCTTGTGTGACCCCAACGGGGAAAACCACGCGGAAATCCTTGATTTTGGTCCCGTTTCCGGTGTTGGCTTCACGTCCTTCGTAGAATGAGCCTTCCACACCATCGGCAACGATTTTGGCTTCCTTGATGTCCCCCGCATCCCGCTTGGCATAAAACTCGTCGATCGAGATTTCGGTCCGTACCGGGCCTTGGTTCTGCAGGTACAAAAACAGAAGGATGATCACACCTATAAAAAGCACCCAACCGAAAATACCCCTGCCGAACCGCATTCCCCCTCCGGGACGCTGCCGACGACCGTTCGAATCTCTCAAGGGCTTGTCATCTCGTTCATCTGCCATGTCGTTTTTCTCTTTTCAACCAGGCCACCTTGCCCCTTATACGCATATGGTAAGCCTATACGCAAAACCGCTCAGATTCCACCCGACAAACACCAAATCCGCGTCCTGATCTTTAAGGAGCAGGGTATTGTGGTTTCCGACCTTCCAAAACCGCCATGACGTCTTTTACGACCCAGCTCATGTTCAACAGGGCAGTTCCTGTCCTGGCGGCTAAATGCGGGGTTAGCAATACGTTGTTCAACCCCAAAAGGGGAAAATCCGAAGGAGGGGGTTCAGGCCAATAAACGTCCAAGGCCGCCCCGAACAAACGATTCTCCCGGAGCGCCTCAGCTAGAGCATGAACGTCCAGCACTTCGCCACGCGACGTGTTGATCAAAATCGCGTCCGGTTTCATCAACGCGATCTGCTGTCGCCCGACCAGATTTTCATTCCCGGGTAGCATTGTGACATGGATAGTGAGAATATCCGCTTGCTGGTAGAGGGTGGTTTTATCCACCGGCGTGGCTGGGAAACAAAGTTGATCCTGAACGTCCAGCAGGTCATTATAAATCACCTTCATTCCGAAACCCTGGCTAGCGATCTGTCCGACACGTTTTCCGACGCGCCCCATTCCCAGAACACCCAGCGTCAATTCATTCAACTGTCGACCTCGGACCGTCGACCGAATTCGTTTGAACTCTTGCGGGGAATAGACCTGATGTCTGAAAAAGTTCCACGGACGGATCAATTGCAGGATATAACCAAAAACATAATCCCCCACGGCTAGGGTATTCGCATCGGGTGTGTAAACCACTTCAATACCCCGTCTTCTGCAGGCAGGGACATCAATGTTCTCGATTCCTACACCGCCTCGTCCTACCACCCGGAGTCGCGGACACTGGTTCAGAAACGCATCGGTAACCCGTGTATATGTCCGGATCACCAGCCCGTCGGCTTGTCGAAGATGACCGGCTAGTTCAGGCGAATCATAAGCCACTTCCCTTACATCGGCCCGTTGCTTCAACCAATCGAGTGGTTCAGGGTCTGAACCCTCAGTTACTACCACTATCGGACGATCTGTCTTCATGGAGTCTTAAAGATACCAGATGACGAACAGAATGGCTTGAGGGTATGATTCAAAATGATATTTGAACCGGAGTTCGGATCATGATTCAGACAATCCCATGGTTTTTTCTGTCCATACTGATCGGGTCATCTTGGGTCTTGGCAGAGACTTCAACCACCCGACCTACAACCCGTTCGGTGGAAATGACAGCTTCGTCCACCACACAACCTTCGACCCGATCACAGGACAAAAATTACCCCACCCCTGCAGAGCTGGCTCGCAAAATCCTGGCCAAACAGGAACAGGAATCCCGTCAGATCTCGGTGGCGTACTTTGACCTGACGGGCTCTGTTCGAGAAAGACCTGCAGATTTTTCGTTCTTTGCAGATGACAGCCAGACGCTCTACGAACTGATCGGACGCATGGAAACCGCGGTGGAAGATGCCGATATCCAAGCAGTTCTCGTCTACTTGGGGTCGGGCACGAGTCTGAGCATGGCCCAAGCCCAGGAAGTCAAGCAAGTGCTAAACGAACTGAGAAGAGCAGGAAAGAAGACGTTTGTCTATGCAGACAGTTATGACACGGTCAGTTATCTGATCGCCAGTGCTGCCACGGACATATGTCTTTTGGAAGGGGGAGAGGTCTTTATTCCCGGAATCGGGTTTGAAACGATGTTTTACAAGGGAACGCTGGATAAGCTCGGAATCCATGCGGATTATATTCAGATTGGCGAATACAAGGGAGCGGAGGAGCCGTTCACCAGGTCACGCCCGTCCGAAGAACTACAGGGCGAAATGAACAAACTGGTGGACGCGTATTTTCAGCAGATTGTGGACACGATTTCTCTGGAAAGGGGGCTGCCGACTGAAAAAGTTAAACGGACCATTGACGCAGCGATCCTGACCGCACCGTCAGCGAAACAGGCGGGCTGGGTCGATCATCTGGTCGATGCCGACGGACTTCGTACCCTGATGAAATCGGAGCTGGGGGATGAAGTTAAATTGATCCATGATTATGGAATACAAGACTCCGAAACCCCCGATTTTTCCAATCCGTTTGCGATTTTTCAGGCCCTGACTCGCAAATCCCCGGAAACCGACCTACCCAAGGTCGCGGTGATATATGCCGAGGGAGCCATCGTCGATGGGCAAGGCGGTGAAGGCATCCTGGGCGGCATGAGTGTGGGCAGCGAGGATATTCGCAAAGCCATGCGTCTGGCCTTGAGGAACGAAAATGTCAAAGCCATTGTGATTCGTATCGACTCCCCCGGCGGTAGTGCCTTAGCTAGCGAAGCCATGTGGCAAGCGGTCCGACGAGTGGCGGGTCAAAAACCCGTCGTCATTTCGATCGGTTCGATGGCCGCATCGGGCGGGTATTATCTGGCATCGGCGGGGGATTATGTCGTTGCTGATCCGAGTGCGATCGTCGGTTCGATCGGCGTGGTAGGGGGCAAGTTCGTGATGTCAGACCTGTATGAAAAAATTGGTATCACCACGATGACCTTTCAACGCGGGCAGAATGCGGGACTTTTCAGCTCAACGTCCCGTTTTGACGACCGTCAAAAACGCATGGTCCGGACGTGGATGAAGAATACGTATGATCAATTTCTCGATCGGGTTCAACAAACCCGTGGGAACAAAATCAAAGATATCGACGAAGTAGCGCGTGGAAGAATCTTTCTAGCAAAGGATGCCAAAGATCTGGGCCTGGTAGACGAGCTTGGCGGATTGAGCACCGCTATCAAACACGCAGCCAAACAGGCAAACTTGCGGACAGGCGACTATGAGGTGATGGTCCTTCCCCCCCCGATGAGCTTAGCCGATCTGTTGACCGGGAATCGGGGTCCCCAAGCGTTAGGCGGTGTGAAACCCGCGATCAAATTGCAGGTCAAGGCCGACTCTCTGCTCAAAGCCCTTCCCGGGGACATTCGCAAGGTGTTGGGACAGCAGCTGCAACTAATGGAAGTTCTAGAAAACCGTCCAGTGGCTTTGATGGCACCTTTTGTCATGACAGGCCGGTAGAAGCGTTTTGAGTAAAGTTCGACGATCAATCTTTTTTCGATAGATCGATAATGATCCGGGGTTGGTCTTTCAGAGGTGTTGTTACCGACGGACCGGGCTGTTCGGGGACGGGGACTGATTGCTGCGCCGAATCCGGTTCAGGTTGCTGTATTGACGACGAATCCCTCGGTTCCGGTTTTGGCTGAAGTTCGTGGACGACCTGCGCAATTTCCTGTCCGAGCTGTGTCACGCCGATTCCACCAATGTAAGCCATCGTCAGGATCAAGGCTGCAACATGGAGAAGCCCCAACAGGATCGCAAAAACGCCTTGCCCACTGGCGGTGGACATGAAATAGAAAAATACGTTGCAGAAAATAATGAGGATCAGGCATCCGAAGGTGGCGTAATAGTACTTTTTGCTTCGGATCAGGTCCTGCCGATAGAGACAGAACACGAAAAACGCGACTAGAACGGTCGAAAACCCTTCAAGCATGTACGGATATTAACGTTTTTTACCTCGACCCGCACGAAAAGAGTAGTATGGTTCGGATTAAAAAGAAACAGCGACAAACTCGCAGGTCAAGGTCATGTGCGGTAATCTGTGAAACGTGCGGATGGCGCTTCCACTGTTATTGATATCGGTGTTTGCGTCGGTGTGGCTGGCGCTAGGAATGGATCCGGCCTATGCCGCGCTTTTCGGGGATTTCGGTGGGCTTTGGCTGATCGTACTAACCCGAAAGATACAGTGGATTTTGCTGATATTGACCCTTTTGCCCTGTCTGGTATTGATCGTAATTGTTTCCATGAACAAAGCCCGGGTGATGTGGTTGCTGGGGCTTTCGATCGTGGTGGGGATGTTGTTTTTCCGGTTTTCGGCTAACTCACGAAAACCGGTACGTGTGCTCGAGGCCGCATCGATGCCGACTTTGGCAGAAGCCAAACTGGATAGTGATGATGAATACGTGGTGGGGGTGGTTCTGGGAGATCAGGCATTTGCTTTTCCGTATCGGGGATTGTATCGGACACCGATCGTTCAGTTGACGGACTTTGACCGACGATTGGTTTTGATCCATTCGCCTCATGCCAATACCGCGTCCGCCTTGGAAACGACCCGCGAAGTTCGGGCCTCAGACCTGGAATACATTGCCCAGCCCGCCAACAGTACATTGGTCTATAACCGGAAATACGGGGAGTTTATTGTCGGATTGACGGGTAAAACCGTGGACGGCTTGATGCCAACGGGTGTCAGGAACTTTCTCCCGACCTATCGAATGCCGTTGATGCTTTGGCGAAGGCTTTATCCGCAGTCGAAGTTGATGGTGTTGACCCAACGAGATATGGGTTTTCCGGGGGTGCCATTAAAACCCAAATATCCTCCTACGTTGCAGGATGATTCTTTACCGGCCGAAACCCCGATTTTACTTCTTCGGACCGATCCACCCGCGGCATTGTTGATGGGAAATTACGAGAAACCGACCTATGTCCGTGTAGGGCAGACGCCGATCGTGATCTGGTCGGACCACGGACAAATCCGGGCGTTTCAACGGACCGTCGATACCGATCTGTTTTTGACTTTTGAGGTCCGTCAAAACCGCCAAGGGGTGGAACAACTCGTGGATCGACAGACCGGTTCGGTCTGGACTTTTTCCGGAAGATCCGTTCAAGGGCCACTGAAAGGAAAACAGCTCACTCCCGTCGTCTTGGAAGAAAACGTTTATTGGGGTGTGAGTCGAGAATGGTTTTCGGATCTGCGACTTATCCGGCCGGAAAACTGGGATTTACCATCGCTTGGCTTGTTGCGCGACCTTCATCGGTAACCCGAATAAGTCGATAAATCCACGGGCGGAGGTCACGTCATACCCTTCCATCGAGAAGCTCGCGAGCTTGTCGTCATAAAGCGTATGCGGGCTTGTGGCGGCTATGGCCATGGCGCGACCTTTGAACAATCGTACTTTCACCGAACCGGTGACGGTCGCATTGGTATGATCCACAAACGCCTGCAAGGCTTCTCGAAGGGGATGGAACCATTGCCCGTTGTAGACCATTTTGGCGTACTGCAAGGCGACTTGTTGTTTGTAATGAAGGGTGTCCCGTTCGATGCAGATCTGTTCGAGGGATTTGTGGGCTTCGTACAGGATAGTTCCTCCGGGTGTTTCGTAAACCCCTCGGGATTTCATACCTACCAGACGGTTTTCGACCAGTAGAGCCACTCCCACCCCGTGTTTTCCACCGATGTCATTCAACGTGGATATCAGCGCGTCGCCGGGCATTTTTTGACCGTTGACGCTGACCGGATTTCCATTTTCGAACCCGATTTCGACTATTTCGCTTTCGTCAGGGGTTTTGTTCAGAGGGGAAGTAATCGTTAGACAGGCTTCCCAGTTCGGTTCAGAATCGGTGTGCTCGATTTCGGCCCCTTCGTGACTGATGTGCCAGAGATTTCGGTCTTGGGAATAGATTTTCTTTTTGCTGACCGGGATCGAGATCCCGTGTTTCTCGGCGTATTCGATGGCGCTTTCACGGTCTCGCAGCTCAAAAGAGGGGTCTTTCCAGGGCGCGATGATTTTGAGATCCGGTGCCAAGGACATGTATGTCAGCTCAAAACGGACTTGGTCGTTACCTTTTCCGGTAGCGCCGTGTCCGACGGCATCGGCCTGGGTTTGGCGGGCGACTTCCACCTGCTTGGCTGCAATCAAGGGTCGGGCGATACTGGTTCCTAACAGGTAATCCTGTTCATAAACCGCATGAGCCCGAAGCATCGGGAAACAATACTGCTCGGCGAACTCACGTCGCAGGTCCATGACGACCACTTCATCGGCACCACTTTTGTAGGCCTTTTCTTCGATTCCTTTAAGTTCTGAACCCTGTCCGAGTTCGGCGGCAAATGCCACCAGTTTCACGCCAGGATATCTTTCTTTCAACCAGGGAAGAATGACTGAGGTATCCAGTCCCCCGGAATAAGCTAGAACGATCTTTTTAGGTTTATATTCCGTAGCCATGCTTTGCTCCGTCCTATTTTAATATTGAGCGGAGCAGTATACGCCCAAGGTATAAGATTTCTATTCCCCCCGAATCAATTGATCGATTATTCGATCCAAGGTGGCTGGCTGTATCAGAACTTGGATTCAGTCAGGGAATCGGTCAAGGTAGGGTCCGGAGTCCAGTTGGGGTCTCTGGACTTGGCCAGGACGTGTTTGCCTAATTCCAAACGATGGATCACCGCGTCCATATCCGCGGGTCGTTTGGACGGAGAAGTCGAAACACATTCCAAAATCAGATTGCTGACCGGTAACGGACATTTGGGATTCAGCTCAATCGGGGAAGGAATGGTCGCATCGAGCAGAAAACTGTTATCCCCTTTCTTGTTCACGGTATACAAAGTGGGAATGTGCTTTCCGGTAACTGCCCAATACAACGTTGCCCCAAGATTATACACATCCGTTTGGACGGTGACCGGTTTACGGTTGACTTGTTCAGGAGCGATGAAATCAGGTGTCCCTTGAATACGTTCTTTTACAGTCCCGATTTTGCAGGATTGACCAAAATCAATCACTTTCACTCGTCCATGACGGTCGCGAAGGATGTTGTTGGGTTTGATGTCGCAGTGAACATACCCCATCTGGTTCATGGCTTTGAGACCCTCAGCCGCTTGGACGAAAGTATCCAGAACGTCCATCAAGTCCGTCGGAAGCCCCTGGTCCAAGGGGAGTCCGTCAAAGTATTCCATGACTAGAAAAGCTTCGCTGACTTTCAGCAGCAAAGTTTTAACAATTTTCAAATCATAAGATCGTCGCAGATTCTTGTGATGAAAATTACGCGAAATATCAAACTCCGTTTCCATCTGTTCGATGAATCGGAGGTCCTTCGGATCAATGCGCTGAACATGTTTGAGAGCAAAAGTCTGTCGGGTTGTAGGATCAAGCACTTTATAAATGGTGCTCTTGGCCCCTTCACCCAACTGTTCCAGAACGGTGTAATGGAGGAGTATTTGTGCCATGTACAATGTCCACCACGGCTTACTTCATGTCACGACCGAATTGGTGGAACTCGGTTCGAGATCGTTCGGCTAGGATGGAATAACGAAATAAGTAAAAGTCCACAGTCCAGCCGATCCTTCTGGCCTTATTCGCCAACCCCTGCTGCGGTACCGTTCCGCAGTACGTCAGGGAATCTCGGCGTATGGATCGACCACCCATACCATACACCATTTCCGCGACAACTGCTAAGATATGGGACAAGACCAGATCAGGCAAGAAAATTGCGCATGCTTTCTTCTTATAGCTGGAATGATGTTAAATTAATCAAAAAATATTGGTAAAGCCTATCGAATAAAGGCCGATTCCCCCCGACTTCGCGGAAACCGCGCCTGGATCCGGTCAGTAGTAGTCCGGTCTGATAACATCCACACCCGCTCGGCCGGGATTCCTAAACGCGTTCGTAGAGTTCGGACCAGAAGGCTCAGCCGATCCATCTGCAAATCTGTCGGTTCAGTTTGATCAAAATCCCCAACGAGACAAATCGAAATGCAGCGTCGATCTATCCCTTGGGTACCCGGTGGGGGTAATGCACCGGTCTGCAAACGCCAGCGTGACGAGATCTGAATCTCTCCGTCCAGTGCGCCTTGACCGTTTCCAATGACAAAATGATCCTTTTCGCCCAGATGAGGGTCTGCCGGCGACACCCCATTTCCGGCGGGGGTTTTGGAATGATGAATAAGGATTCCCGACCAGTAACCGGGTTGGATCGGACGATCTGTTTGGAAAACGACTCCCAGCTCATCGGATTCAACAGGCTCGGTGTTCCAGAGAACGGTTTGTGAATCCGGCTTCAACGGGTCGGGAGATAACGCCAGTAAAAACATTGTTGTCAGTGTCAAAATGCCCGTGAAGCAGATGAAAACGATTGCTTTGCGTTGATAAGAATTAGCCACAATGGTGCCCGAAAAAGACTACGAAACGTGATGAAAAATTGCCCGAGAAGTTTGTTATGTCGACGGACGGGGCTTTACACAATCTTCATCCCTTATAATGCATCATCGGTCATGAGAATCCAACGGGTTGAATCCACAAGCAAAATCTATTCAGTCATGCCGTTTTCGGAGTCGGTTTGTTGTTGAGATTTGATGGCTTGCCATTCATCGAGGGTGATCATAGCTTCACGAGCCTGAGATCCCTTGTATTCCCCGACGATCCCGGCAGCGGCCATAGCTTCAATCAGACGGCTGGCACGGGCGTAACCGATGGTCAACCGACGTTGCAACAACGACACACTCCCACGACGGGTTTCCAGAACCACACGCACGGCGTCATCAAAAAGCGGGTCCTTGGCGGCTTCTTCATCAACCGAACCGGTTGCCCGGATCTGTACTAGTTCCGGTTCATACTGAGCTTCCGCTAGAGATTTGACGATTTTAACCGAATCACGGATTTCCTTATCGTCAATAAACGTTCCTTGTCCTCGCCAGGGTTTGCTTGCGCCATTCGGTAAGAACAGCATGTCACCATGCCCTAAGAGCAGTTCGGCCCCGTTCTGGTCCAGAACGATTCGGGAATCCATCTTGCTGGCAACGCGGAACGCGATTTTGCTAGGCATGTTCGATTTGATCAGACCTGTCACGACCGTGGCCTGGGGTCTCTGAGTGGCCAGAATCAGGTGAATACCCACCGCGCGGGCTTTTTGCGCGATTCGTACTATAAAACTTTCTACTTCCTTGCCCGACGTCATCATCAGGTCGGCTAATTCGTCGATGACGATCACGATGTAAGGCAGTTTCTTCGGTATTTTGGCCCCTTCTTCATCGGAGGTGATGGAAAAACGTTCTTTCAGTTCTTCCCAGGTCATTTTATTGTAATCTTTGATATTGCGTACCCCGGCTTCGGCCATCAGTTCGTAGCGTTCGTCCATTTTGGTGCAGGCCCATTCCAGAACGCTGGTGGCTTTAGCGGTTTCAGTGATGACCGGGCACATCAGATGAGGAATGTCCTTAAATGGCGCCATTTCGACGACTTTGGGATCGACCAGGATCAGCTTGACCATGTCAGGCCTCTGGGTGTACATGATCGACATGATGATGGTATTGATGCAGACCGATTTTCCGGATCCGGTGGTGCCTGCGATCAGACAGTGAGGCATGGCCGTCAGGTCCGCAATCATCGGTTCACCCGAAGCGTTTTTCCCGAGGTACAATGGGATCATCATTTTTTGAGTGGCTTCGGGAGCCAGCTGCATCAATTCTTTGAGTCGGACTTTTTCCTTGACTGCGTTGGGCACTTCGATACCGACGGTGTGTTTTCCGGGAACCGGCGCCACGATTCGGACACTGGTCGCCGCCAGCGCACGAGCGATGTCATTCGTCAGGGCTGTGATCGCACTGACCTTGATCCCCGGGGCCAGACTGATTTCATACATCGTAATCACCGGACCGGTATCGATCTCGACGACCCGCGCGTCGATGTCGAACTCTTTCAGTGCCTGTTCAAGAACGGCAGCCTTTTCTCGGACATATTGTTCTTGGGATTCGGCGAATCCGTGTTCGGCATCTGCCAGCGCGTCCCAGGCCGGCAGTTGATAATCGCCCAGTTCTTTGGGAGGTGGGGGAGCAAGCTGCTTGGGCTTTTGCATGCTCGGAAGTCTCACCACAATATCCTTACGAATTGTTGGTGTTTCTTCAGAATCGCTGGGGGTTACTTCGGGAACAGTTGCTTCCTCACTCGGACCTAGATCGTGAGGATCCGGAATGACCGAAGCGCCTTCCTTAGCCGGGGCGTCTTGATCAAAATCCAGATCGATTTCTTCGTCCGGAGCCGGTACATACTTCAGATCCGGCTTATCAGTAGCAGCGGGGGGCTGACGCTTGGGTTTGGTTTCCAGCAACACTTTCGGTTTCAGATCATCGTCCTCATCCTCAGCCACACTGGTCGGTTTTTCGGTAACCATCCGTCTTACCGCATGATCCACCGTTCGGAACCGTTCCATCGAGGGAAGCTTGGGAATTTCGGGAAACTTGAACTTTAAAAGCGGATTTTCAGATACATGTCCCTTTGCACTTTGCCATGCCGAACCGATCAACCCCGGTGTTCGCAACGCCAGATCATCAGCCGCCAGGATCAGTCCCACGATCATCGCGCTGACCAGCACCAACATTGCCCCAAGTTTATTGAAATGGGTTTGCAGAAAATGGGCCGATGCGATCCCCATAACCCCACCGTTGCCTTCCGGCAAACCCCGGATGGATCCTCCCGACAGTTGATGAACGATCGCCCCGAAGGATACCGCCAGGACCACGATCCCGATGGCTCGTAACCAGATGTCGCTGACCCGGTTTCGACTCATCCACAGACCAATAAATACTGCGGTGAAAAACAGGACCGGATAAACCCCCGGTCCGACGGCATAACGCGCCCAATACGCAATAAATGCTCCGGCAGAACCGCATAAGTTGTCGACCTGGTCGGGATAAGGATAAACCGCATGAGAAGGCCAGTCGGACGGGGAAAAACTTACGACCGAAATGGCCGCGAACAACCAAGCGGCAATTCCCAGGATCATAAAACCTGTTCGAATGGGGGTTCTTTGCATCTTCTCGTCATGACCGCACCCGCCTCGACCCGTTTCGGACGGTTGCGAACCATCCTCATACGTGTCCTGTGTGACCAAAACCGCCCGAACCACGGGCGGTTTCGTCCAGATCCTCGACTTCTACCAGCTTGACCGGCGGGACCGGCAAAATGAGCATTTGGGCAATCCTCATTCCCCGTTCGACCGTAAAATCCGACGGACCGTGGTTGACTAGCGGGATGAAAACTTCTCCCCGATAGTCCGAATCGATCGTACCGGGAGAATTGATCATGGTCACGCCGAACTTGCTCGACAGACCTGACCGGGGACGTACCTGACACTCATATCCTTCGGGAACAGCCAACGCGAACCCACAAGGAATCAGACGAATTTCACCCCGTTTGAGAACCACCGGCTGGTCGACTGCAGCACAAACATCAAACCCGGCAGCATGAGCGGTCATCCGCGTCGGTAGGGGTAGACCCCGGCCGTGAGGAAACCTTTTTAACCGGACCTCGATCGGAACAACTGTCACAAGGCTATTATCGGTCAGGTGACTGATTTTTCGCCAATGATTGTGTCACTCAGAAAACCAGTCTGCAAGTAAGATTCCGTCGCAATCAAGAAAGGAGTTTTTTATGCCAGAGAAACTGACCCCCGACCAGGTCCGGGAACGACTTGAACAGCTTTCCGGTTGGGAATTGTCCGATAATTCGATCGTAAAGTCTTATCAGTTCGAGAATTACTATCAGACGATGGCATTCGTCAACTCGGTCGCTTGGGTGGCTCATCAGATGAATCATCACCCGAATTTAGAAGTCGGGTATAACCGTTGCGTGGTTTGGTACTCGACTCATGATGCCGGGGGAGTCACTGAAATCGACTTGCAGGCGGCCTCGCGGGTCGAAGCGTTGGGTGGATTATGAATGACCGGAGAATCACGCCGGCCCGCTCGATCGCACGATCGAACCTACGGGCCGGCGCTGGTGTGGTGTGTCAAAAGAATCGACCAAGGCAACTCATCAGGCCGCCCGACCACTGACAAAAACATTGATCCCCCGATAGGCTTGATCCGGTGTCAGACGTAAGTATCCGTCGTTGGTACGGTCAGTACAGGTGTATCCGTCGATCGCCCACGGATTACGGATAATCAGATATTTAGACCCGTCCGTGTCGGTTTTGACCGAATCGACGGTGTAAGCATGTCCACTGACAAGATTTAAATCATCCTGTGCATCCAGCACGCCCAGGGTGACGATTTTTCCCTCAGACAGTTGTTGTTCGACCCAGTGGATGAATGGTTGGGCACCTCCGGATTGTTGTCGCCAAAGAGTCTCTTGCTGACGGGCCCCGATCGCGGTGAGCGCTTGACTCATCCATCCCCCGTGGATGGATTCGTAACTTCCGGACCCGTTACGATGATAGGTGTAGGCTTTTTCCGCCAGTGCGACCCACAGACAGTCCTCATTTCCCAAACCGGCGTACACGGGACGGTTGCTCCCTTCTCGTGACACAGGCAGGTCATTGTCTACCCGATAAAACCGATAGGAATTATCGGGATTCGCAAACCTCACCGCATAAGTTCCGTCGCCCAGGTCGGTGATCATCGATCGGATCGAATCCGGTGAAACATGGGCGGCCCCGGCCAGAGTGGCCAAGAAATAACAATCACCGATTTGACCCTGTTTCACATCATCCATACTCGGACCTCGGGACGAAAACAACGGATGTCGATTAAAAGACTCATACACATACGTTCCATTGGTTAACGTTGGGTCGTTGATCCGTTGACCAAGAAGTTCAGTGCTGACCGACTGATTGATTTGTCCATTGGTCGCAGAAGAAGACTGAAAGCCTTTGACACGATTGACCGAGCCGACTTTCCATTCGTCTGCGGAGGGGTCGATGAGTTTTTCCCTGGAAGATAAGTCCATCCAGAAAGAATCCAGACCTTTGCCCCCGGTGACCAAATCACGATTTCCGCCCCCGATGGTGATGATCTGGTCGTTCCCTGCATTTCCGTAAAGCCGATCGATTCCTTGATCGCCGTAGAGAAAATCCTGGCCACTCCCACCACAGAGGGTGTCATTTCCGTTACCACCGTGCAAATAGGCCGGGACCATGACCGAAGCATCGACTTTGATGACGTCGTTTCCTTTTCCCCCGATGATTCGAACGGAATTAAAAGGCTGAGTGAAAGTCAAAGGCTGCTGGTTATTGGCTCGTACCAGATAGGTGTCGCCCGTGAAATACAGTTGAATCACATCATCCCGACGTGTGCCGTAGAGGATCAGCTGATGGCCGTCTCCGAAGCGGACGATGTCACTTCCTGACGATCCGGCCGACATTAAACACCGTGATTCCAGAACTTGTAACTGGTTAATCCCGTTTTGAACCATACCACACATCCTTTTCTGACCCTATCTGACGTCAGATACGGAAAATGGGAAAGCAAGTTAAATTAGGCAATACTGAAGGTCCGATTATGTTTGTTCGCGAATCGGATCAGGGAAAAGGGGTTTATGTCTTGCACCCGCAATACAGGTGCTTTACAACTTGGTACGTGAATTTCGAACGCTCTGCAGGAATTGTTTTGTACCGAGTCAACCCTCAGGGCCAACGCTTGTTTTTACTTCTCGATTATGGAAGTCATTGGGATTATCCCAAGGGACACGTCGAAGCGACGGAAGATGACCGATCGGCTGCGGTTCGTGAACTCCGGGAGGAAACCGGGATCGACACTATTTCTTTTCATGAAGGATTCGTGCGGGAGATCGAATATTTTTTTCGGAATCGCAAGGGTAGGCTGATCAAAAAGACCGTCGTTTTTTTTCTGGCCCGTACCGAAACCGAATCGGTACGACTTTCGCAAGAACACGTCGATTACGCATGGCTGGATGAGTCGTCTGCCATACATCGGCTTACCTACGCTAATGCCAAAGCCGTCCTCAAAGCTGCGATCGATTACTTGGAGACTCTATCTCATAACTAAAACGTATATGGCCTATTAGTATTTTGTAATTCAAACACCACCACCGAAACATTTTGGTTGCCTTTTTCTGATTAAGAGCGAACAATTGGCAAACGGTGATGGTCGGATGCTCAATCTAATTTCAGACACACAATTTCGAGACTTCGATAACCACTTCAGACATAAACTGGATCAGATACTCGATATTCCAGATCTTGCTTCTTTAAGCCAACTAATGAAGTTATATGCTTGTCGGTCTGGAAAGCGCCTAAGACCACAGTTAGTCATATGGACATATTTAAATGCATCCGATCGCTCCGAGTCATCTGCACCAGAAGTGGTGTTGGACGTAGCGACAGCATGGGAAATCTTCCACGCATTTTTGTTGATTCACGACGATATTGTCGATGGTTCGGACCAGCGTCGCAATCAACCAGCTCTTCACAAGCAGCTTCAGAGTCTTGACAGTGATTCTCCCCGATTCGGTGTGAACTTGGGAATCGTGGCGGGTGACCTGATGTACGCCGCTACCCAGCGGATTCTCTCTGAACTTCAGACCGATGCGGAATCGTATCGTCAGCTCCACCGCCTTTTCGCTCGCGTAGCGTCGCTAACAGGGTTCGGACAAGCGGTAGATATTCTACAATCGCATGTCCCGCTGAAGTTGTGTGATGTTCATACGTTGTTGCGTGAATATCACTGGAAAACGGCGGCATACACCTTTGAAGGTCCCATGCTCTCTGGCGCGATTTTGGCCGATCTTTCCGATGCGGCCCGTCAGGCTATCTCAGAGTTTGCACTGTCAATCGGCCAGGCGTACCAGATTCAGAATGATCTGATCGATTTGCTTAAACCTGTCAGTGAGGGTTCGGATCTGGTCGAAGGCAAACGCACTCTCACGCTTCTACTAGCCCGATCAGCACAGTCCTCATCCGAACATGACGCTTTGGATCAGACCCTCAGCCTCATTCAGAACGCGCCTCTGGAGCAAGCCTTATCCCTAGCAGATCGTTTGCGTTGTCAGATTCTTCAGACCCCAGCCGTTGAGCAAACCATCGATATCATTCGCGATCTGCTGCGGACTTCGGCCCGTGTGCTGCAAAGCAGGGCCTTGCCCGATTCCTTGCGACAATCCATGCGATCGATCCTCGAACTCATGCAACAGAAGTATTTCACCCATGACAACCCGACATCGCCTGTTTGACAAAATCCCGCATTTTTTCCGGTGATTTTTTCCCGAACTCGGTCTCGATCCCACTTGAAACATCTACCCCATAAGGTCGGATCCTACGAACCACCTTACCTACATTCTGCGGAGTCAGCCCTCCGGAAACGATCACCGGAGGCAGGCCTTCAAAAGCCCCCTCGGTTCTGAGAAGCTCGATCAAATCAAAGTCATTTGCAACTCCCGTTCCCCCTGTCGAACCCGGAACCGCTGTTTCGAGCAAAATCCCGCACAGATTTTTGCACGAAGTCTCTTTCAGTTCCAAAAGAACATCTCGAACGGTGTGAGGATCTGTTCGGACTGCCTTGATAACTTTGAGTGGGTCGACGCTGCGAATGTCTTCGATGGTCTCATTCCCGTGAAACTGCACAGTTGTTAACCTGACCAGTTGTGCAATTTCCAAGACTCGAGCGGGCAATGCGTTTACGAAAACCCCGACCGGTGTCACGTAGGGGGGCAAAGCCTGGACGATCTCCCGAGCGAGTTCTGGTTCGATGCGTCGTCGGGCCTGGGCGTGCAGGATCATACCGATGGCATCTGCTCCGGCTTCGACCGCAGCCAAAGCGTCTTCGACCGTCATGATCCCGCACAGTTTGGTCCGAACTCGCGACACGGTTTCCTCACTTTATTGAAGCAGCAGCGTCCGGTATCGGTCCCGTACGACTGACCAGGTGTATCTTTGCGCCACTTCCTGACGTGCGGATGTGATAAGCCTGTTACGCAGGTCCACGTCGTTACGCAGTCGTTGGATTGCTTCGGAGATGGCTTTGGGAGAACGAGGCGGGACCAAAAGTCCGGTTTCCTGATCCCGGACCACATCCCGGATCCCGGGTACATCGGTGGCCACTACCGGAACGCCGGCTGCCATGGCTTCGATCAAGACCAGTCCGAAACCCTCAGCAGTGCTCGGAAGTACCAGCACGTCGATTTGCTGTAATGCCTGATGGGCGGATTGGGTTTCTCCGTGAAGTATGGCCCGATGTGACACATCAAAGGTGTGAATACTTGTACGAATCCGGGTTTCGTCTTCACCGATCCCATAAATATGCAGTTCCGCCCGTTCCGTGCGACTTAACGCTTCGACCAGATCCGGGACACATTTGATTGGATCCAGTCTCCCAATGAATCCGATACGGGTCCAAGGCCTTTCAAACAGGTGGACTTGAAGGTTCTGAAAGCTCTGCACATCGATCGCGTTAGGAATAACCTCGAATCGGTTTCGGGGAATATGCGACCATTTTTCCGCCACACTGGCCACAGACTCGGAGGGAACGACAATTTTCTCGGCAGCCCGTTCGATGAGCCCCTGAAGGTGCCAATGCCATCTCGGTGTGGGTTGCGTGGTCTGGATAGACTGGAAAAATCGAACATCTCTTCGAAAAGCCGAACTCAGGGCGGCCACGGTGTTGGCGTGGATCAGGAATGAAAAGACCACATCAACCTGCCTTGTCAGACGTACAAAATCCCGAACAACACGAGCAAGTTGCAACGTTGATGTTGCCCCCAGCTCTGTAACACGGATTCCGGCATCCAGAAGTTCGCCTGCGACCGGTCCCCAGGGGGCAAGACAGGCTACGGACGTGAAGATATCCTCAGACCGCAAACGGATTGCCAGATCTCGCACTACCCGAGGTGTCCCACCGATTTCCAGATCCGTCACTAGGAATAAAACCCTCAGTCCCACAACCCTCAAGCGTAACGCCGATATCACTGACTGGCAATCCCAAACGGGACCTATCGTGATCATGAAATGACCCGGAACGCGCGAACAAAAGTTTTTTGAGTTATAGTTTTGCACCAAACGAAAGCGAAACGAGGAAAATTGCATGGTGGAGTCGGTAGGACACAAAAAATCGGGATTCACTGAATGGTTTAACGGGACAACGGGCGGCCTGTTGCTGATGGGACTGGTTATTTTATGTTATGCCTACACCAGTCGTTTCGATTTCATATGGGATGATGACACCTATCTTGTCAACAACGTTTATCTTCGAGATCTGGCCGGTTTAAGCCAAATGTGGACCACTCTCGGAGCCACACCTCAATACTACCCGGTGACGTTTACGTCTTTTTGGATTGAATACCAGGTCTTTGGAGCTAATCCGGTGGTTTCACATGTGGTGAACTTTCTGCTCCATGGGATCAGCGCCGTCTTGCTGTGGAAGATTCTTCAAGGACTCAAAGTGCCCGGCGCCTGGTTGGCAGCGGCGATTTTTGCGGTGCACCCTATTCACGTGGAATCGGTGGCTTGGATTTCGGAACGCAAGAATACGCTTTCATTGGCTTTTGGTTTAGGTGCTTTGCTGATTTATCTGAGATACATCGGGCTGATCGAAAAGCCTGTTCCAACTGTCCAATCGACCCCGGATGAGGACGAAGGGGGGATGGATTTATCTTTGCCGGACGATCCGAAGCGTCTCTACCTTCTGTTTTTCATTCTTTTTCTTTGTGCAATTCTCTCTAAAACCACACTCGCGGTGCTTCCGGGGGTGATTGGGGTGCTGGTGTGGTGGAAAAAGGGACGGATTACGCTGCAGGATGTGAAACCTTTGATCCTTCCGTTGATCTTGGCAGTAGCCGGGGGATTGCTTACCTCCTGGATCGAACGTCATCCGTTCATCGTCGGAGCGACCGGTCAACCCTGGTCATATGGGATTTTGGATCGAATCGTGTTAGCCGGACAAGTTTGCTGGTTTTATGTATGGAAACTGTTTTTGCCTCATCCATTTGCCTGGGGGTTGCCCGAGGGGATGCAGATGAGTAACCCGCCTGCGACGGTGATTTCGGTCGGTGAGGGTTTGAGACGCTATTTGCCGGACGGGTTGATGTTCAACTATCCCAAGTGGGAACTCAACGCCTCGAATCCGATCCAATGGTTGGGGGTTATCGGGGTGCTGGTAGTGGTCGGGGTACTATTGGTGATGCGCAAACGATGGGGACGAGGAGTTTTGGCAGGGGTGCTGATTTATCTGGGTTCTCTGGTGCCTGCGATGGGACTGGCGAACGTCTATCCGATGCGATTTTCGTGGGTGGCAGATCATTTTGTGTATGTGGCTTCGGTCGGATTGATTGTGCTCTTTGCCACGGGACTGACGCGTCTATTTGTGAGCCACAAGCTACTTACCATTCCAGCGGTGGGGTTGATTATCGTCCTGGGAACATTCACCATCTTGCACAGCCTTAGTTTTGCGAATCCGAGACGTCTGTGGACTGACACGTTGATTCGTAATGATCGATCGTGGCTGGCAGCGACGAATCTGGGGGCTTGGTTCCGATCCGAAGCCGATCGACTGACATCCGACGTACTACCAATTGCGGAAGATCCGGAGAAGGTCAGGAAATGGATAGCCGATTATTACACCGCTGCGGGAAAATGGCTGACTACGGCCGAAAAAATGAACCCCTCTGCATGGGAAATCCCATTTCAGAAAGCATTATTGGCGCTAAGGTATGGGAACCGTGATGAAGCTATGCGCCTGGCGATGGAATCCGAGCGTATGGCTGCTGAGCAGGGGATCAGACAATTCGTCGGTCCGAAGTTTTTGCTTGCAGCGCTCTATACCCAGATGAATGATAAGGCATCGGCTTTGCAGGTCTACCAGGAGATTCAGGAACTCGAACCGAAAATGTCCGACAAAATGCCGACTACATTTGCCGAAGCCCGAATGAAAGCAGCCGATTTGAAGCTCAAATCTTTGCAGTTGACCGAAGGACAGCCTCTTGAAGAATCTCATATGAAAGTGATCGGCCAAGCCATTGAAGATCTGACTGTCGCGTCCGAGATCGCTCCGCGGTTGTCCGGTCCGAAGATCGAGCTGGCGAAAGTCTTATTAAAACTCGGACGAACGTCAGAGTCGGCGGACTTGTTGAACCAGGTGTTATCGGAAGATAAAACGAATGTCGAGGCTATGTTGGTGACTGCTGAAGCACTGGTGCAGTCAGGAAACCCGTCTTATGCCGCTGCCCAGTTGGTCAGGTTGATCGAAATCAAACCGGATCATTTTGAAGCCCGATTGATGCTCGGACGGTTGCTGGTTCAGATCGGTCGTAAGGATGACGCGGTTCGTGAGTTGCAGGCGTTAGTACGAATGCAGCCAAAAAATGAATCGGCCAAATCTTTGTTACAACAGATCACCGGTTCGACCACCCGTCCGACCACCCAAACCTCAGGCGGATAAACAGGATCGGAAAAATGGGGAATAAAAAGTCCGGGTAGTGGGATTCGAACCCACACGCCCCTTTCGGAGCAGCGGATTTTACCTACCACTGCGGCTTTCGCCGTCCCTTTCGGGTTTGTGGTCTGGACCATCCCTTCACCATTTTCCTTATCGGAAATACAGGTGGGCGATTATGGTCTCTGCACGTTCCCGCATCCGCGGGCTTCGCTCAGGATTGGCACGGGAATTATCCCAGAGCGTTTCCTGAATTTACGCCTGACAACCGAACCGTTTCCGATCCGGCGACCCTCAGACCGAATCCATACCTTGAGGTTTAGGACCGGTCGATGAGTCCGCTACGTCTGCCATTCCGTCATACCCGGAACACCCATTATGTTAACGTCAACTCGTTACTTATCAAAGATTTACGCAGTGAAACTTCGGGTCAAGACTGAAATCCATTGGCCCAGTCCCACGATATCATTTTTTTCTTGAACTATTTCAACCACCCCTGACATACAGCTGTCATCCTCCCCTTGTACAAGATTCCCAAAGGGAATGATCCATGTCGATACAGTCAAATCATGGAGAGTGAAAGGTTTTGGGATGAGTAAGGTCATTGAAAAAAGATGTGTGTATTGTGGTACGGATGTGGCAAAAACGTCACGAATAAAAGACTCGTCCGGCTGTTACTACTGCGAGGAATGTTATTCACAAATCCAGAACAAACATAACCTACCTAAGACCTCATCGGATTCGCCCGCGTCACTTCGACAGCCAAAATCCGATTCATTCTTTGGGTCGTGGCAAAAAAGATGGGGCCTACGTGAAAAAGTAATCTGTCCCCATTGCTGGTACGTGTTCCCACCAGAATCAGTTCTTTGGGTCGCTCAGCACATCGAATTGCTGGGAGATACCGTCCTGGGTCCGGAAGCTTTGATGAGATTTCTTCCATCCCGTTTCACGCCTCAAGGGCATGCCATCGACGCACGCGGGAGTGTTTGTCAAACAATGGCTTGTCCGAAATGTCATCTTTCCGTGCCCCGACATGCCATTGAGATGGATTTACTTTTTGCCTCCATCATCGGAGTGCCTTCGAGCGGAAAATCATACTTTTTGACTTCCATGGTTTGGCAACTTCGGCAAATACTTCCGAACCAGTTCGGACTGTCATTTGCTGATGCCGACACCGTGAGCAACCGGAGTTTGAACGAATACGAAGAAACGCTTTTCTTAGCCCCGGATCCGGACGCTCTTGTAGCCATACGAAAAACCGAAACAGAAGGGGAGCTTTATGATCAAATTAGGCTCGGAGAACAGACGGTACATTTACCTCGTCCGTTTTTGTTTTCCATAAGACCCTTGCCCGAACACTTGCACTACCAGCAGGCGAAACAGATCTCACGCGTGATTTGCATGTACGATAACGCAGGGGAGCATTTTCTTCCCGGATCGGATAACGCAGGATCGATGGTCACTCACCACTTGGCCCGATCCAGGATATTGATGTTCATGTATGATCCGACCCAGGATCCTCGGTTCAGACAACGATGCCTCGGTTTTAGCAAGGACCCTCAACTTCAAAAAGATACGATCGTATCCAGACAAGAAGTTACGCTAACTGAAGCATCGCATCGTGTTCGAAAATCACTGGGTTTATCCCCGACACAAAAGCACAAAGTACCTTTGATCGTTATTATTCCCAAATACGACGTCTGGGCTTCATTACTGGATGTCCGACTAGGAGATGAACCGTACATCGTTTCGTCATCAGGCCAAACTCATCTCGTGGACACGGAGAAGGTCGAGTTCATTTCCAATAAAGTCCGTCACTTGCTCTGGAACACAGTCCCGGATCTGGTTTTCGCAGCCGAAGATTTTTGTGAAACGGTTATTTACATTCCCTGCAGTGCAACAGGTTGTTCACCTGAAATAGACGAGTCCGGTCAGATATTTGGGCTCCGTCCACGTCATCTGAAGCCCCAATGGGTGGCCGTTCCTTTCATGTACGCGCTGGCCCGAATGTCAATCGACCTTGTATTTTCTTTAAATCAAAAACAACCCAACGAAGGTAGATCCAGACAATGAGTTTTGAACTATACTTCACTTCCGCGCCTAAGGGATTGAAACCCGGAACAAAAGGTTTTTGTACCGTAGCCGCCAGTCGGGGAATACCATCCTGGCTCGCGGACCGACTGGAGTCTCTAAGTGGTTACCGACCACTGTTCCCACCTCACGATCCAAACGCATCCGATAATCCGGTCAACTACTGTCATTACAGAATCTCCATCGGAGGGAAAAACTGGCACATTCTTTCTCGGATTGCCTTTGCCGGTCTGGATTACACGAATCGTTCCAACAAAATTGCCTACCACGTTGCGATCGAACCATCTGAACTACCCAAAGGCGGACCAGCTTGGCTCATATCTCAACCCAATTTCATGCCAGAATCCTGGCAAGGCGAACCGAGCTTACTTGCCCCGAGCAAAATCATTCCGGAGGGTGATCTAGCACCCACGATTTGCCAAAATTGGGCGAAAATCGCAGGGGACGCAGGATGGGCCGGTCTCTTGGCTGATACCTTGATTACCGATCCGTCGAAGATCGTTTATCTCATCATTCCCCATGGAATCGACATGCTCCCTCTTTTTAGAGAGGCAATCGCTTTACTCCCGATCAATCAGCGTTGGCAAGCGACATTCTCCACTTATTACGCGACCGATCTTGCTAGTGACGTTCGTTGTGCCTGGCGATGTGTCATTAGCGGAACAACAATGGCCTCTAAGATCACAAGTGTGCGTTCCGCACTCGTCATTGATCTGACCCAACCACGATCACTGAATCAATCCGGTGGTATGATCGATGCTGCACGTACCGGAATTCTGAACGATCAAAAACCACCGCAGGAGAAAACCATCACGCCCATGCCAACTAGGATGGGCTACTCAGAAATCAAACCGGTCTTTACACGGGATCCAGCGGAGACGTACGAAATCCTGCACCCAGAAGGATATCCAAAGAGTATTACAAAGCCACCAAAAACAAGACAATACGAAAAGATCTCAACCTCTTCTTCACGACCAGCTCCGGTCTTTTGGATTCTTGCTGCTTTATGGCCGATTGTTGTGGCGGGGGGTGTTCTGGTATGGATTCAGGCTTTTCGCACGGGTGAAAAAACAGCCCAAATTACTCAACCAACATCGATACCTACCTCAGGCCCGGCGGAATCCGAGGATTACAAGCAAAAGTATCAGGAAGAAATCGAAAAACACGATGCAACACGAAATGAGTTAAAAACTGTAAAAGACGACCTCGAAAAGCTCAACAAAGAATTATCAAAAAATAAAGCTTTGCTAGAAAAAGCTATCTCAATCCAAGACGAAAAACCGGCGAACGAACCCGAACCGATCAATCGTGCTAATCCTGTACCGGATAGTCTGTCTACCCAGACATCGAAAATCGACCCAGCCGGTCCTGAAACCTCCTCGATAAACGAAGCTGGAATATCCGGAAAGTCGGAAAAGAATATTAGTATCGATTCACTCGGCATCTTGATCGTTCCAATTCCCGATTCACTCGAGACGATCCATCCTGATGACCCCATCACGATCCATACGGAGTTCGATTTATCCAAACTATCAGATTACGAGAAACTGGAACCCAAATTTCTGAACAACCTGCAAGAGATATCAACACCCGATAGGACTCATCGGTTGAAGATTATCTGGCAAGAATCTTCATTATCAGTGACGCATTCATCGGCTAGTGCGTTCGAAACCAGTTCGGATAAAGAGATTTTTCGTCTGACTTATGAAGGCGGAAAAAAATGGTCCTGTACGTTCACGGATTATTTCGTGAAATTGAGAGAAAAAGACATTCAGATATGGGCATACCAAGCCATTAAAACGGCTGCAATCAGTGTAGAAAAAGACCAAGTCATACAGTTCTGCCGTCCAAAAAGGCAGAAATGGCAACTCGATAAACAAGATAAGGTAACCCTAGAGCTTCCTCTGGGGATCAAACCCACTTCTGATGAGCTTTCTCCCCTTCAGCTTTCACAGATATCGGCTTCAAAGTGGTCTGTGCATTCGTCAAAAAATCAGTTGCTGTTCAAACGTTGTCCTACGACAAAAAAGACATCCCCGGAGGAACACTCCGAGGAATTTCATGTAGAGATCGGAGCAGATGATCAAAAATCATATCAGCTCCAAAGCAACTGGAAGCACAAAATCCAGACACTAGAAACCCAAGAGGAAATTATCAAAAAAATTGACGAATTGGCGAAACAATTACAGCGCCTAATCACGGAAATCACCAACAACAAACAAAACTCTCCCAGCCAAGACACGAAAAGTAGTCTTCAGGAACCCATCAAGCAGCTCAACCAGAATCTCGAGAAATTAATTCAAGGCAACCACCTGGACGCATTCCGTGATATTGGGATTGTTTGGGTTCCTGTGCGATTCCCGAACGGAGCGATTTACCAGATCTTTGAACTCATAACGGGAAAGTAATATGACCACGAGTTATCGGCATTTGGTCGGCAATATACGGGAGTTCTGTAAAAAGGCAGATCAGAATCATTTCCCTCAGTTAACTGACTGGGCGGCACGCTACGCTACGCTGTGTGACAATATCAACGTACGACTTATTCGTTGTTCGGACTTATTACGCAGGGGACTGAGGTCAGAAGCAATTTTCGAGGCCGAGAAGACACCTGCGCTGCTTGATATGGTTTCTGTAGCAGATTTCCCCGAATTCCCGTTATGGGAGTCGATCTGTGCGATGCATCAATTGCCTCAGCCGACACGCGTCTCTATTGAGTTGGCAGCTGAACTGAATGAAGCTTACAGTGCTTACCGGAAAATTGCGCAAGTCCTTCAACTCCATCGAATCGCTGCAATAGCGCTAGCGCCAATCCGGGATCGGATAAAAATTCTCAAGGAGCTGATCAAGATTGATCCTATGACGGTCTTCTGGAAACAGGATCTTGTAGAGCTGGAAAAAGTTCGAATCCTGCAATTGAGATCAGAACTCGCCGAGGCCGCGAAGACCACCAACTTTTTGCGGATCGAAGCCATCGAGCAGGAAATTCAGACAACACAATGGAGTGTCACGTTTCCAGAGGATCTAAAGCAAACAGTTCAAAAGATCGTAGATGACTATCGAAAGCATAAAGCGATCGAATCACTGAAGCAGCTATTGCCGGATTTAAGTGATGCTTACAGCGCCATGATGTTCGACGAAACATCCGTCTTAATGGATCAGTGGTTTGCAATTGTCTCAGCCAATAATCTGACAGTTCCTCATGATCTGGAAGAGGCTGTAGGTCCTATTCAATCCTGGGTGGAGGAAGAGCGTAAGAAACGAAACGCATGGCGCCAATTCGAATCCGATTGTGAATATCTTCAAAATGCGTTGAAGGATTCCTCCATGGAATCGGAAAAGCTTCGAGAAATGATGTACTCTCTGCGAAATACCGGGTTCCCTATCCCTGAGGAGCTGGAGCGCAATTATCACAATGTCATACATCAACATGAACTAACCATCCTTCGTCGCAAGAGACGGAACATACTGATGGCTGGTTTGGCAGCGGTTGCTGTGATTGCTTTGGTGGCATTCGTTGGAAAATACATATATGACCGTCAAGAAGCGAACCGCTTGGCAAGACAAATCACAGAGCTGACAGTAACCGAGAAACTGCCAGAAGCCTTAGCCGTTCTCGAGATGGCAAAAAGTTTGGGATACCAAGACATGCCGGAAATCGTCACGGCGGCAAAACAGTTAACAGATGCAAACGAGAAGGAACTTAAACGAACTCAACAGTTTGCTGAAGAAATAAAGCGAATTACTGCCGAGATTGAAAGCAAGAATACCAAAGTCGATTTTTCAAAGGTCAACAGTTTGGCGAAAACAAACGATGAAAAACTCAACCTTTTGAAACTCAAAGAGGTGCATTCCGACCTTCTGCTAGCGAAACAAAAGGCTGAAATTGAAAAGGCGAATCAGGTAATTACTACCTTGAATAAGTTGGTGACTTCGGCCGAAGGATCATTTGCCGAGGATGATCTTGAAGCAGCGGATCGTTCTTCTGCGGAAGCCCAAAGATTATTGCTTGATTTAAATGAAGCTTCTTTACCTCCCGAGTTCGGAGTAAATATCAATTTATTGAAGGATCGAATCGATTCTGTTCATACAAAAATTCAACGCAGAAAACGGTATTCTCAAACTATACAGGATCTGGTAGACGCGACGCAGACCGCCAGTCAGTTTGCAGAACAGCTCATAAAGTCTGGGAAGACGATAGATGACGAGGCACGTGCTATCGTTTGGGCAGAGACCGCCAAACTATATCCTCATTGGCAGACGGTGGAGCAATTTTCGGATATTTGTACTCGGATCGCGACATCGATCGAATCGAGGCAGAGAAATCCGATGGCGCTCATACAGGCACGCCAAGATCTTTCCAATTGGATTGTTCGAAATTCCCGGGGAGTACTCCAATCCCAAGCGAAAGTGGTATTCGAATACATCAATAAAATCGATTCTATCGCCAATCCATCATCGAGTTTACGCCGATCATTCGTTCGGATCCTACAGAGCAATCCGATGAGCCGTTGGCTTCAGCTAAAAACAAAGGAAGGGACGTACTATGTGGCGAATTCAGATGATATTATACCAATCCGAATAAACGATAAGGTCATTTCCCTTCGTGTGAACTACATCGAGGCGGAAACGCTCGATTCGAACCAACCACTCAAAAAGGAAATGACTCTCGATACAGCCAGGATTATTGCTGGAAAAGATTCATTCGGAGAAAAATCGGAACAGAGCATATTGGCCAACTCCCTAATTCAGGAAATCAATCAAACAAGTTTGGACAACTGGCATACCTTTTATCCGAGACTGGCCAGAAAAATTCTCTCAGCCGATTCGGTCGACCCGATCATACGAACAATTCTATTACAACTGCTGATAGAGTCTCACGTTACCTCACAGGTTTTGCCCGTTTCATCTGATCTGAGAATGTTATTGACAAAGATATCTGAGCATAATCTCACCAATGTGGCGTGGATGAATCCGACAAATACCAATGCAGCCGAAAAAAGAAAAATCTGTATTGAGTTGCTCAAGGAAGCAAAAAATCTTCCCCAAATATTCACAGAATCTCAGGACTCTTGGTTTTTGAATTACATGCAGAATTCCATCCGAGTCATCAAACGGGGAGTGCTTTTTACGAATCGCGCAGGTTCCAGTGTACGTCTGAAGAACACGGTCGAAAATGGTGACATCTACACAGTCGTAGTTGACACGAACGGAACGCCCGTATGGCTTGAGCTAGGTAAAATCATCAAGGGAACACCTCAAATAACGAACAACTCAAGTCTCTTGACCGACGGTTGCATGGTATTCGTTACGCACCCGATGAATCACGCTGAAGATCAAATCAGGAGTCCCGAATGAAGGTATCAAAGTATTTTGTCAGATCCAGAGGTCACGTGTCAGGACCTTTTACGCTTGAAGTGCTGAAGAAACTTTCTACTCGAGGCGCCATATCGCGATTTGATGAGGTGTCCGAAGACCAGCGTAACTGGAAACCGATCGACTCAGTCGATGGCCTGTTCGAGAAGATTTCGTTGCCTTCGCGAGCATCCCATCAACAGACGGATTCATCAGGATCCGGCAATCCTGCTACATTTCCAGGTTCGGTCGGTCCACGATACTTTTACGCAAGGAACGGAAAAAGCGTAGGACCTCTAGAGGCGTCAGTTCTTCGTAGCCTAGCCTCATCGGGAGTCATTGGTCCCAAAGATCTGGTATGGGCTGAGGGAGACGAAACGGCTCACGAAGCAGCCCAAGCTCCATTATTGGCAGCTATTTTTAAACCAGAGCCAGTTGCTGCGGAGAACTTGGCAGAACCGCATGAACATAAAGGATATAGACTATCCGATATATTGACCCGGTACATTCAGGATATTGCGTTCTTGTCGGGGTTGATCGTCGGATTGCTACAGCTACTCATGATCAATGCGCTTTTCTGGAGGAACGGCGGAAAAACAATTTTCTGGTGGAATGATCAAGGGAGCTTGGGTTTCTTGTTCGGAGTCTATGTCAATATTTCAGCGATTTCGACGATTATTTTAAGTTTCACTTTCAAAAAATTAGGTCGGTCTATTCCAATCCTTTTATTGGCAGCTTTCCCGATCTTGATCACGTTGATCACTTATAGCATCTATCTGAAATTTCATCTCGTATCGATACTGGTATCATTGGCTATACTGTCACCAATCTTTACTTTGGTGATAGCAATAACCGAAGTAGCCCGATACAGGTTCGACATAAATGACTATCGAGGTGTTTCCATCGTATTTGGCAAAATTTGTATCATTTCCTATTTGATTTTGGGAATAACGATACTCACAGCTTTTTTCCAGGCAAATGATCTCAGTTCAATAGACTTACCATTCATTACTTTAATTGTAATAATAAGTGTACTTCTAGTCGGTATTACTCCTGGGATTTTATCCGTTCTTAGTGGATTCATGCGGCGAGTTCTTTTGGCGAAGTTTACTGTATTGGCATCACTGATTTCACTTAGCTCATTCCTCTTTCCCGCACTCCTCTTCCTGAGCGGTATAAATTACACGGTCTATACCTTGGCTGTGGCTGACGAAAATGTATTTACCCAGATACGTGACATGCAGAGCGCTAGCCAGTTCGTGCTTAAAAACTTAATTATTTTGGGAGGGTGTATAACGTTAATTTGCACGTCACTTTGTGAAATACTTCTATCTAAAAACCTCCGGCAAGCATGATGGGCTCAAGCAGTAGGTAACGATTATGACCTCGACAAATGACAAGGAATTATCTCGTCTTTCATGGACCAGAGCAGATATTGAAGAAAGACTTGGTGTGCGTGGGGGACGGTATACTCATACAAATGCGGCACTGACTTTTTTTCTGGCGTTGATAACCACGGCTGGGCTTTTCGGAATCCTTATTCCAAACCGGTCGCATCCTTTTGTCGCCATGTTGACCGATCGTGGGCCGGTCCAGTATGTCACAGTCCTTTTTACGATCTGGGCAGCTTACATTCTTCTTGTGAAGATGCATAAGATCCGAGTTCAGCGAAAGGCATTACAAGTTCCATTGATTCCGAAAGAAGGTGGATTCGTACTTTCAGTCGGTACCGTAAGCGAAGTTTTGGATCGGATTCATGGTATCTGTGACAATCCACAGCATTTTGTACTTTTTAATCGAATCGAACTCGGGTTGTGTAATCTTCGAAATATTGGTCGAGTTGCTGATCTGAGCAAAATATTTCATGATCAAGCGGATAATGATGAAGATACCATCGAATCGAGTTATGGACTGATCAAGGGGCTCGTATGGGCCATACCGGTACTCGGGTTCATAGGTACTGTTCAAGGACTTTCTCAAGCCATCAGTAAGTTCGGTTCAGTTCTTTCCGAAACAGCGGATATCGCCACGATCAAACCGGCGCTGCAAGGTGTGACAGCAGGACTCGCGACGGCGTTCGAAACCACCCTGATTGCGTTGGTCGCAGCCTTGGCAATCCAAATGTGGATTACGCTTATACGCAGAAGTGAAGAACAGTTGCTCGACGACTGCAAAGAATATTGCCAACGCCAGATTTTGGGACGAGTAAAGCTTTCAATGTTGGAACGAGGAGGTTGACGTGGGTCGGCGAGCAGGAAGTTCAGTCCCCATCTCGTTTTTCAGCTTTCAGGATATTGTCACCAGTGTGACCGGAATTCTGATCCTGGTAACGCTAATGCTGGCAGTTGACATCATTGACCCGACTCGAGTTGAAAACGCCTCTCATACCCCTGTGATTAACGATCTTCGGGTTCTTGAATCAGAGTTGGCTGCCATTTCCTCTTCTATTCAGCAGAAGAAAAAACAAATACAGTCACTGCAACAAGTGATGGCTGTACTCGGAAAAAACTCTTCTGAGGACAAGGTCACTCGGTTTAAAGAATTGTCGGATAAACTGTCTACACTGAAGCAACTTCTACATATACGTCAGACACAACTTGCAGGGGAGCTGAATGAGCTTGACGCATCCCAAAAGCAGCTCGATCAGATTGTCAACGAGCATGCAGCGGTTGAAGCCCAAAATCATGAGGCAGATCTTCAGCTGCTTCAGTTGAGCAAAGTTCCAACCGTCAAATTATTGCCCGGCCCTTCAACCAAGAACCCTATCATCATTGAGTGCAAAAATGATAACGCGATTATCGGAGTTCTGAGCAGTCAAGGAGAGCTGTCTATCATCCAATCGGTCAGTGCCCAACGAGTGGAGAAAAAAATCGATCAGATCTTTCGTCTATTTGACCCTCAAAAGGAGTATTTTGTGATTTACGTTCATTCCGATGCGACCGAGCTTGCAAATAGACTGATCACACACGTAAGGAAGAATGATTTTGATGTCGGATGGGATCTTTTGACAGACGAGCAGAGGATTTACCAAGAGAGAGAAAAATGAGAAGGCGCAATCGCGAGCATAATGACAGCTTAGGACTTTTACTCGATACGATCTGCAACACATTCGGAGGTATTATCTTTCTAGCATTGCTGGTATGTATTCTTTCACGGAATGTCGGACAGGGCACCCAACTACGCCGGGATGTCGAATCGACCAGTTTGCAGTACGCAGAAGTGGCAAGTCAGGTTCGCAAGCTTTCAGCCGAAGACGAGCACATGTCTGAATTAGTTTCGCATCAGCGTCAGCTCTTAAAATCAATGGGTGCCTCGGATGCAGATCTGAAGCATATATCGGAACTTTTGGGCGAGATCCATGAGCTTGAAAATCAAATTGCCAGGTTCGATTCGGCTATTGCAGAAGAGCAGAAAAAGCAGAGCGTGCTGAAAAATGAATATCACCAGATATCCGAACAATTGCTGGTCCTGCGCGCTGAACTAACACGAAAAAAAAGCGGAAATTGCCCAGCGACAACAACGACAAGAGATAAAGGTACGTCTACCTATTTCACGTCTTACTTCCAAAATGGAAGTACCTGTTTTACTGCTCGGTGGTAAGGTTTATGAACCATTCGAGTATGAGTCGGATGGCTTTTCGAGGACCGTAAAGTCGAGTTATTACAAAGCGTTATTGGATAACGAACTCACGGTAGATGAGATAAAAAAGCAAATCGGATTGGTGGTTAATACGCGAGATCAAATCGTGCATTGGCGAAAAAAATTGACAAAGCCTCTGTCTCCCGACAGTCATTATATCGGGTTAGCGGTCTGGCCGGACAGTTACAACGAGTTTATACGAATCCGGAATGATCTAGTTGAACAGGGCTATGAGTATCGCCTTCTCATCTTAGATCAAGGCGAACCCTTAGTTTTCGATCGGCGAGTGCATGGCGTGGTTCAATGATCAGTGGGCTTATAATCACGAACACACTAGTCATTTTCTGAATTGCACAAACCCGGGGGCTTGGGGAATCCGCGAATCCAAGGAGTTTAAAGGATCATGGGTCTGAAGTGACTAGTTCATCCGATACACGGATTAAACGTACGAGCTACAGATGAATTCAATAAGTTAGTCGGGTCTGAATCCAATCTATTCGGAAATAGGGCTTTGCTATCTTTGAAGAAACCGAGTGAAGTTTCCTCGGAATAAGTCATTGCTGGTCTTTTCGATCATGTTTCGGGTGACAGCATAACCCGCCCGGGCGGAATCAACGAACTTGTCGGCCAAGACTTTGGCTATGATTTCGCGGCTGTGAGACCATTTATAAATCAATTGATCCAGCACACGAGCGTCTGAATGCTGCGGGATAAAAGTCGGACCGAGCAGTTCAAAACGCATCCGGGTCATTTCTTCGATGATGCTGGGGTTGTTAGTAAACCACCAGCACCCGAAAACCATCAGATTTCCAAACTTGCGTGCGGCTACGCACAATTCGTGCTGATTTTCACGTGCGAGCATCGTGACCAGAAAACGATTCCGGGGAAAGGCAGCACAGATGTTGGTCAGAGATCCGATATCACTTTTCCCGACCATGTCCCCGGCATCTTTCAGGCTGGGGTTCACCTGAAGCCGACTTCCGATCATCATGGCAAACGGGAGATTCCGTTCTTCGCAGACCGGCATGACTACTTTTTCAAAGATGACCTGCGACGCATCCCCGGACGGGTAACGAAAGTCCGGGGGAAGTGATACCGCTAGATAAATTGCCTTTTGCAGGTCGATCCAATGTCGGAGAAATTTTTTGGCTGATTCGATCGAGGCCGCGTCGGGGGTTTCCGAAGCGGAAAATCCCCATTCGGTCAATTTCCGCGACGCGACCTTCCAGTTTCTGAGCAACGGATCGATTCGTAGGACGGCTTTGAACCGCGGATCCTCCCCGACCTTGGGATTGGCCAGCCAGCGGTTGCGTTCATTGTCGTCAAACACAGGGTTGGTCATGGTGATCTGTTCCACACCACTGATTTTCATGACCTGGTCGATGTATTGACTGGGATTCTGTGCACGAAACCACTGTCGGTAGGGTTCGAGCGTTTTTTTCGTTCGGATCGAGTCCGAGCTTTTGCAGGGTGGTTAAAACCCCCCTGCAGGCTTCGGAAAGAGGAGCGTTTTCAACGAACAGGTGTTTCCAGATATGGTCGGCCTGTTGCTGCTTGGTCAATTTCCAGAATTGTTCATAAGGCAACTTCGAAGCCGGTACCACCCGAAATACTTCGGCGACGAGATAGTGATAGGTTACTAGCTCGTCGATTCCCCAGAGTAATAACCCGGTCGGATCGACCTTCGAATCGCGTGCTTCCACCGGCGTTCCGAAGGCGGGGCTGTAGAGGTGGGTGTGAATGTCAATAATGGATTGTTGTGAGACGACTTCTTTGACGACGTCAGGAATTTGGTTCAGTGGAATATTCATAGTTAGTTGTTGAAAAGCACAAACTCGTATTTACCGCTTCCGACCTCATGTGTCGAGCCGTCGGGAAGATAAATTGTCGCACGGGTATTCGGAGGAACCCTAAAATCAAACTTGATTTTATCTTTCTCACGTTCCCAAGCGCTTTCGATCCTCCCGTAAGGTGATTCAAGCGACGCCCGGGCAAAGGTCAGATGCCCACCGACATGGGGACGAAAATCGATCCGTTTGAACCCGCAGAACCCTGAACCCAGATCGATTCCAGCAACGGCAGCATACATCCAGTCACCAACAGCACCATACGCGTAATGATTGTAACTGTTCATTGAAGCGTCGCCGAATCCGTGTTCATGGGTATAAGCATTCCATCGTTCCCACATGGTAGTTGCGCCTTGAGTAATCGGATAAAGCCATGACGGATAGGTTTTCTGCTCCAGAAGCGCAAAAGCCAAATCCGCCCGTCCGAAACGGGTCAGCACATGATTCAGATAAGGGGTTCCCACAAATCCGGTGCTTAGATGATTGTTTCGGGATTCGATGTCCTGAACGAGAGATTCGAATGCTTGGGGTCGGTCCTTTTCTTCTAGCAGATCAAAATGAAGTGCTAGAACATAAGCGGTCTGAGAGGGGGTTTGAATGATACCCTTAGAAGTAAATCGTTCCCGGAACGCCTGTTTGATTTGCTGGCCCAGACGGGTGTACTTCGAGACGTCCTGACTTTTCCCTAAAGCAGAGGCGATTTGGGACATCAACTGACAGTCATAGGCGAAAAAGGCCGTCCCGATGTAGTCTTTGGGGGTTGGGGAGTCGATATTCAGCCAATCCCCATATCCGCCGAATTGAGGAATTTCGTGTAAGCGAATGAATCCAGGGCTGATTCGTTCAAGATAGTCCATAAATCGGACCATCATCGGGTAATGCTTTTCCAGGATTCGGGTGTCACCGAAACATTTCCAGATGGTCCAGGGACAGATGATCGCAGCATCGGACCAAGCCGGACCGCCTTCTTTGGGGATTGAAACACAAAAGGGCACGGTGCTTGGAATGCCTCCGGATTCGAACTGCGCATCGACAATATCCTGTATCCATTTGGTGAAAAATGGGGCAACGTTCATGTTGAAAGAAGCGGTCCTGATAAACACCTGTGCATCGCCTGTCCAACCCAGCCGTTCATCTCGCTGTGGACAGTCGGTAGGAATTTCAATGAAATTTCCTTTTTGTCCCCATCGAATGTTGGACTGGAGTTGATTGATCATCGGATTGCTGCATTCGAATGTTCCGGTCGATTCAAGGTCATTATGCAGGACAATCCCGGTTACGGTATCCGCAGGGGGGACCTCAGGGGCGTGTTTTAATCCATTGATTTCGATGTAACGAAACCCGTGGAAAGTGAAATGCGGTTCATAAATTTCTTCCTCTGATCCGCGGCACGTGTAGTAATCGGTCGACCGGGCAGTACGAAGAGATTCGACATAAAGTTTTCCCTGATCGAGCATTTCAGCGTGTCGAATCGTAATGAGTTGTCCAGGACGAGTGTTACGCAATTTCAAACGAACTCGACCCACCATATTTTGACCAAGGTCAAAGTTCCAACGATTGGGTTTCCCGGGAGGATTGAAGGCTGGGACGACCGGTTTCAGTTCTTGAATGCGACGAACCGGGCTGACACACTTTGCCACGATCTGAAGACCGGGAGGTGCGGTCCAGACTTCCACGTTGGCCCAGTTCAAGTCATCAAAACCTGGTTGATCCCATCCGGGGATTTCCATCCGTGCGTCATAATCTTCACCTTGGATCAGGTCACTGGACCGGATCGGACCTTTATCGGTAAAGCGCCAGGTCTGATCCGATACGATGACCTGTTTGGATCCGTCTTCCAGCTCGATCTCCATCTGAGCCAGAAGACGTGGCCGGTCTCCGTAAAACATTCGGGGGTCCGAATGGATGTGTCCTGAATACCATCCGTCCCCGAGTATCACACCAATACAGTTTTCTCCGGATTGCAGATAGGACGTGACGTCATAGGTCATGTATTGAACGCGTTTTTGAGTAGTCCGTATGCCCCGGGGTAAAGACATCCTTGGAGATGGGCTGACCGTTGATGCAGCACTCAAACAGTCCGAGTGCGGAAATATAGAGTCGGGCTTGACGAACTTGACGTGCGACCTCGAACACTTTGCGAATCAGCGGACAGGGGGGGATTGATCGTGGGCCTCCCACAATCGTGGTTTGGATCCAGTGTGCTTTCCAATCCGACGGTTGCAATAACCCTGTTTCAAAAAAAGCGGTTTCGCTCCAATCGGTAGGTGTTTGACCGTCGTTTGTGTTTAGCCACACGCGAGCCTTCCAGTAGACACGCTGGCGGGATTTCAAAGCCGTCCCTCCATACGGAATATGAATGGAATTATCCGACTCTACTTTTCCACTGTCCCATAGATCGGGTTGATTTTTATCCAACTGTTCGGGTGTCGAAGCCGCCTGAATTTGATAAGCCTGTTGTAGAATTTCCTGACGGTCATCCTGAAGCTTCCATGAAAGTCGTGGGATATTTTCTCCTATTCCGATCGGATTGGTATGGTATTCTGTACGTAGGTCAAACAATCGGCTATTCATGTCGGACCATCCTACGGAATATCCCACCGAATCAAAGAAAGCTTCCAGGATCTCTGACTTCAAATCTCATCACTTTCTTTGCAGAAAACACACCTCTCTTGCAATCCAGAGTCGTGGATAGGAGTTTGTAATCAAAGCTAGACGGTTTTGCGGAGTCGAAGCGTGATGATGCCAGGTGTTGTTCAAAGCCAATTTATTTTTGAATCAGCCGAGTTCCCGTCGTGTCACTCGGCCAGTCTTGTTGAAGTAGACGACGGTTTACTCGCTACTTATTTCGGGGGGACTCATGAACGTCATCCGGATGTTTGCATCTACACCAGCCGACAGGTGGCAGGGGTTTGGCAAACCCCTGTCCGGGTGGCTGACGGAATAGATCCGGCGACCGGAAAACGCTATCCGACCTGGAATCCTGTCCTCTTCCGATCTCAAGGGGGGCCTTTATTCCTTTTTTATAAAGTCGGCCCGAGTCCTTCGACTTGGTGGGGAATGTACAAAACCAGTACCGATGACGGACGGACATGGTCCTCCGCCAAACCGCTTCCACAAGGCATTCTGGGACCGATCAAGAATAAACCCGTTCAACTGAAGGATGGAACTATCATTTCTCCCACCAGCGTCGAAGGACCTCAGATCGGTTGGCGAGTTTATTTCGAACGGAGTACCGACGACGGGCTCACCTGGACCAAGACTCCTCTGGTCGAACAATCCTCCAACATCAAAGCGATTCAGCCCAGTATCCTGATTCATTCAGACCGCCACCTCCAAGCCATAGGCCGAACCCAAGCCAACGGACGAATTTTCTCGACATGGTCCGATGATGCCGGACAAACCTGGTCTAAAATTGAATTGCTCGATGTGCCTAACTGCAACAGCGGAACCGATGCAGTGACGTTACAAAATGGACAACATTTGTTGGTATACAATCACTCAAACACGAATAAGTTTCGATTCCCGTTGGCGTTGGCAAGGTCGCAGGATGGGCGGGTTTGGGAGTGCGTCGGACAACTGGAGACCGAACCTCCCGGGCAATATTCTTATCCTTGCATGATTCAGACACGGGATGGCTGCGTTCACACTGCGTACACCTGGAAACGCTTGAAAATCAAACACGTCAAAATCGACCCCGAGCAACTGATACCGATGGAAGCACCGGTCTGCCCGGTTCCGGTGTGCGCGGGTTGAGGCTCCCTTGTCCTGAAAATCGAAAAATCGAGGAAAAACGGTAGAAACCGCTTTGCGCAAAGTCGTAAAAACATTCCGCAAGGTTGCAAAGTGTTGCAGGCAAAACGGGGTATAGTAACAAGTGTTGTGGTGATCAAGTGAGTGCTTGAACACCTCTGGCGGACCGAATCGAACTGTTGGCCGGTGAACAAAACATTCCGCTTGCCGGCGTATCATTTCTTGCGGAGGCTCTTATGCTTGCTCTGCCCCATATATCATCTTCCATATACCGTCGTTCCTGTAAGGCATTTACACTTGTGGAATTATTGGTCGTCATCGGGATCATCGCTCTGTTGATCTCCATTTTGCTTCCGTCGCTGAATAAAGCCCGGGAATCGGCAAGATCGGTTCAGTGTTTGAGCAACCTGCGTCAGCTCGCACAGGCAACGATCATGTTCGCGAATGACCATAAAGGTTGGATGCCCGTTCGTGGGACCAAGAACCTGGTAGGATTTGAAACCAACGGTAAGCCCCGTAATTCCGGATTCACAGCCCCTCAGACCGCGGCCGACGGGGATATTGCCAACTGGATCGTCTGGAACACCCGTATTGATCCGGTCACCGGTCTTTCAACAGGCCAGGGGAATCCCGGTTGGAACATCACCCGTTCGTCCTTGGCCAAGTATCTCAACTTCCCTCGGGTGGATCACGATGTTTCTACTCCGGGAAGTGAGAATGAAGTTGCCAAGGCGCTTCAGTCCATCTATCGATGTCCCAGCGATAATATCGGTCAACGTAACAGCATGAATGTCGGGGCGGGCGAACTGGTTTACCGATACAGCTATGCTATGAACGATTATCTGTGTTTCCCTGTTCAAAACGCTGTGAACCTGGGTGGTCCTAGCCAAGGATATACGGGTCCCCGCGTCGGTGCTTTGGCGCCTCTACCCGCAGAACGAGATGGATTCACCTTCACAGGAAAAATTTCTTCCATCAAAGGGGCTTCCGACAGGATCCTGTTCTATTGCCAGGACGAAGCCACGCTTGATGATGCGGCTTTTTCTCCACGTCCCACCAAATACGTCAATAACCAAAAAGCCGACATGCTAGCAGGTCGTCACGGAACCAAGTCCGGTAATAAGACCATCAGTTTGAACAGTGGGAGCAATATCTATGGAACGGGCGTGACCTCCAATACGGATGTTCTCGGTAATGTGGCTTTCGTCGATGGACACGCCGGAAAGATTTCGCGTAAGGATTCTCTCCGTCAGCGTCACACGGCTTCGCCTTACGAAGATCCAGCCGGGTTCTAGTTCAAGGCATCCGATTGCATCCTGTGAGCAGATCAAAAAACAGCGTCGGTCGGTTGCTTCGGGCAGCCGACCGATCTTTTTAGCGGCGATACTGTTTATATTCGGTCGGATTGGCGATCTGATCAGTAGAGTAACCAGTATTATCCCAAACATACTTAGGGAATGAACGATCATTAACACGAAGCGAGGTTTTATTTATGGGATTACGGGAAACAATTAATCAAAAGAAAGGTTTGACCACCGGGATCGCATTGGTGGTTACCGTAGGAGCTTTAATTTTCCTGGCTTATCAAATGATGGGCGGGAGTACGACCGCTACTGTGGAGCCGATGCTGGCGTTTTATACCACGGACGATGGAAAGTCTTTCTTCCAGGCACCGGCGTCCAATCTCTCGCCATTCATGCATGAGGGGAAAGAAGCCTTCCAGGCTCATCTTTTCACCTGCGACGATGGTAAGACCCTTTTCGTGGGTTACATGTCCCGTCTGCCTGCCGATGAAATTGCGAAAATCAAGGCTGCCGAAGCCGTCTCCCCCGAAGCCTATGAAAGTGCACTCTCAGCCGCTTATGCGAATGGAGAAGTGAAACGTCCCGGGGATACCCAGTGGGTGAAAAGAGGGACTCCAGAAGCGGCTAAAGTTGCCAATCCTTCATGTCCTGACGGAAAAGGTACGCTCAAAGCTATTTTCTGATCCGTCCGATTTTCAGAGCAACATTATTACTCACAGCCATCTCGGTCTCCGGGATGGTTTGTGTTTAGAGTGCTTCAGTCTTGTTGGGATAACTCTCCTTCGACGCTGTATTGTTATTTTGAAAGTTGCATTCACCATCGGTCACGCCGGACAGACGTCAAAATCCTCGAATTATCAATTCGGAAATGACTTGAAACACGAAGAATTCCAATTTGCGCAAAAACATAAAATTCATGCGGAACATCACAACGCCTGTTTGATCAAGAATGGTCAGAATACAAGGGTAGTACCGTTCAGTTCTTCGCAGATCACCTCTGCGGCGGAGAAGGACGTGAACCCGGAATGATAGTCAATAGAGTAACTGTGCTATGAGGCGGTTAAATGCATTTTTTATTACAAGGAGATAAATCACGACAAACACAGAAAATACTTTCTGATGAGGTCAAATCATTTGGTCGGTGACATTGTTTTTGTTTTCGTTCGTCACCGTTTGGCAAATCTACTTAGTTGTTTCACTTATCATTTCATTTTAGGAGGAGTGCAATGCACCCACGTCACCATCTTATTGCGGCAGTAGCAGCTCTGACGGTTTCATCACTATATACAACACAGGCCGCTACGCTCACGTTTACCGGGACCACAGCCGCATCGAATACCAATGCGGTGGGAAGCGGGGTTTATAACTACGGATCACCTTATGGCTACGCTGGTCCTGTCACGACCTATACAATTGATGCTGCGGGGACCAATCTGAGCGGGGCGTATGCGTTCGATGACGAACTCTTGTTCGATGGTTCGGCAGCCGGAAGCGTCTTTCACATCGCAGTAGATTCTTCAATCCCGAGCATCGCCAATCCTTCGGCGGTGCGGTTCAACGACGCCGGGGGGGCGGGAAAAACATACATTTTCGCCCGTGCATCGACCTCGGCGGGATCGAGCACCTCATTGGGTTTCTCCGGCGGAACCGCAGGTTCCGCTCCAAATAATGTGGATACTTATAATAGCACCTCTATATTCGGGGCAACGACTCCTTCTTCCGGAAGCAGTTCTCTGATTCTGGAAAGTGGTTTCACCGGTAAAGTGATTCTCCGTCGGGCCGTCACCAGTGGATCTGCTGCAGGCACAACCACGATTAACGGTGGTACCCTCGAACTCCAGGATGCTGGTGCTCTACCTACCAACGGAAGCAACGCCAACAACCCCGGCACCGTTACCCTGAACGGGGGAACGCTCGCGATCAATGTGAACTATGGAAATGAAGAGACGGTCGAAGGAAACCGCAATCCCGCAACGGGTCAGCTGGCTGGTACATTATTGGTCACGGCCAATTCAAACCTGGTCAATGCCGCGATCAATTTCGACGGGACATCCCGACGTCAAGACCTTTGGGGCGGAAGTGGCGGTGGGCAAATCACTCTCTCTAACGGCGTGACTTTAAATGTCCAGACCGGTATCGGCGCTACCATCCGAAATGCTATCAATGTCGCAAACACCGCCACGGATATCGGCATATTGAACTTGGGAAACAGCAACGGATATTTGCGTCTCAATACCACGTCAGGCGGTAACGCGCGTATCCGTTACAACATCGGAACGGGAACTGCTTCTCTGGATCTAGCAGCTACCGGTACCTACAACCTCGGGAATATTCTCGGTGGAAATAACACCAGCTTACGCGGTGGGACGGCCGGTATCACGACCGCTAGCATCGGCGCACTAGGTGAGTCCAGCAACTACGGCGGACGTGTTCTCAACGGTTATGGTTCTACCAACGGTGGCAGTCCTCCGACCGGAACCGTGCGTCACTTGGCGATCACGAAGGTCGGTGCCGGTACACTGACATTATCAGGTGATAATGCGTATTCCGGCGCAACAACGGTTAGTGGGGGTACCCTCCAAGCCGGTAGTACAACCGCGTTTGGTGATTCTGCGTCGAACATCACCGTTAACACGGGTGGTACGCTCGACCTCAACGGTTTTACTCAAAACGCAGGCAAGAGCTTTGTTTTGGCAGGGGGTAGCTTGGTCAATAATGGTACCTCGGTTGTTACCCTTCATACAGGCGCTTCCGCGCATGCCAATGACGCCGCTAGCGGTTCTATTTATGGACCGGGTACAATCACCGGTTCGCCAAGCTCGACGGGTTCATGGTCGATCGACGGCGGAACAGTTCCGACCGTCACCCTCAGTGGTGGTGGTGGGTCTGGTGCGACCGCGATCGCTAAAATGCAGTTAGGTTGGTTGAGAACCCCCAATGGAACCTACGGTACGGCTGGTTCGGGGTATCAAAAAGCACCTAAACTGATCTTCTCTGCCCCCGATGACCCCAATGGTCGTCAGATCGTAGCATATGCCCAGATCAATCCTTCAACCGGTGCTGTCAGCGGGATCCAAATTGTCGATCCGGGATACGGGTATACAAAAGTTCCTACGCTGACTATCGACAATACCGGAACGGGTGGAAGCGGATTTGCTCCAGTCTTTGCGATGCAGGTGAACGAGATCAAGATCACCAATGCAGGGACCGGTTATAATTCAGCCCCGAGCGTTTCGTTCTCAAATCTGGGAACCCTGTATAACCCCGGATCGGCAGGTTCTTCAGCTGGGATCGCGCCGGTCGCGACCGGTGGTTGGGGGCAAGTAACCGTTAATTCCACCAGCAATATTGGAGGTAGCGGTGATATCATCGTCCCTGCGGTGATCTCCGGGGTCGGTGGACTGAACAAGATCGGTACGGGCACGGTGACTTTCAGCGGAACGAACACCTACGCTGGAGCGACCAATGTTCAAGCCGGTAAGCTGTTGGTCAACGGAGCTAACAATGGAACCGGTGCGGTGACTGTCCAGTCCGGAGCAATCTTGGGAGGTAATGGATCAATCGCTGGCACGGTCACCGCCAACGCGGGTGGGTTTGTTTCTCCGGGCAACAGCATCGGAACCCTGACCGTGGCTAGCGCAACGATTGATGGAACACTTTTGGCAGAATATAACGCGACCGGTTTGGGTTCTGCCGACGTACTGGCGGTCACAGGATTGTTAACGCTCGGAACCGGTTCCGTGCTGGATCTGGACGCGTTGGCAGGTCCTGCGGATGATGGCGTGTACGTGATTGCGACCTACGGTTCGTTGTCAGGTACTTTTGGGTCTGTTCTGGATCTGCCTTCGGGTTATTTGATCAACTACAGTTATGGTGGCAATAGCATCGCGGTTGTGATTCCCGAACCGGCTACGCTCGGACTCCTCGGACTCGCTTCGTTGCTGGGTCTGCGTCGTCGTCGCGTCGTCTGATCCGGTTAAAATCAATCCTTGCTGAAATGCTGCGGGATGCACCTTCGTGTGTCCCGCAGTTTTTTATTATCAGAGCAGAATTACGACTGCCATACCGAATCAGGCCAGGCATAGCTGCCGGGTTTGATCGTTAACCGTATGTCAGAGTTAACCTGTAGCGTGACGACCCCTGGGAATATTTCTTCGGTAACGATCAATGATTTCCATTTCATCTGCTCAATAACTGAGGCTGCGGTCGCGCCACCGTCCACGCACAAGTGTGCCACGGGCAGGTGTTGGAGGATCTGTCTCACACAACCGGACATGTCCTGTTGGAGACGAACAGCCAATAACCTATCCACTTTCACTTTTTGTCCGATGTACAGAAGCACCCGAGTGTGATTCTTGAACAAATCGAGGATTTGTCGAAATGCCTGCTGTGGATCGGGTGTTACAGAAACGGCTGGGATATTCATCAGACGTGCTTTCTCCGGAAGCGAACGGGCATATGCCGAAGCACTTCCGGCGACGATCAAACGAGGCAAATTAAAAACAGCAGGCGGCATGACCAAGGGTTGGTAACCCCTTTGAATCAGAAGATGCGTTAAAAAGTCCGCAGCCCCGACGGAGAGCATAGAATCATTGATACGTCCTGCCCAGTCCTGAACTTCATCCGACGTACTGGCACAAAGGATATTGATTGCACCATCGACGACGGATTGACCCGGTTGACGAACTCTGACCGGATGACGGCTTTCAACGTATTGACAGACCTCAGCAGTCCATCGGGGATATTCCGGATCATCACGGAAGGAAGTTTGATCCAGAGGTACTCTCTCAACAGTGTATAGTCCGTCATCCACACAGCGGTTCCGGGATGGGTTATGGGCTAGCACCACAGCCGTATTCCGGGAGAGTGCTTCCAGCGTGGCATCGATTTCGGGACCGATCGGACCACGATACAGACTATCAATTTTCTTAAAAAATAAACCGTAACAGGTCGGTTTTGATAGAACCTGTCGGATACGAGTCCGAGCGTGCTGGGGCTGCAGTAATCTTGAATCGGTGTTGATCACCTGAACTGGCAGGGGCGTTCTTATAAAATGGCGATGATGGATTAAAGCGGGCTGCTGTCCGAATCGCCGTAGAATACCCGCGATCTCTGCAGCACCGGTCAGGTCATCGGCGAGAATGGTGATAAACGATTCAGACACGATTATCGCCGTGCCAGTTTGGCGGCATATTCCAAAGCGTCAAGCAGACTCGCGTCGCTGGCGGTTCCTTTGCCGGCTTGATCAAATGCCGTCCCATGATCGACACTTACCCGAACGATCGGCAGACCGAGCGACACGTTGATTCCGTTCACGCTCGTCCATCGACCGGTCTTTCCGTCGTATTTGAACCCTCGACATTTGACGGGAATATGACCTTGGTCGTGGTACATAGCCACGCACACGTCGAACGCGCCACCGTAGGCTTTGGCAAAAAACGTATCGGGCGCTTCGGGGCCGGTTGCATCGATTCCAAGTTTTCTGGCATCGGCGACGGCCGGGCCGATGTGTAGTCGTTCTTCATCACCGAACAATCCTCCGTCGCTTGCATGTGGATTGAGTCCAGCCACACCGACGCGGGGACGCGGAATGCCGAGTTTGACACATGCGTCATGACCTAGACGAATGACAGTCAGCACACGTTGGCGGGTGACCGCATCGCAGGCCTGACGCAACGAGACATGCGTGGAAACGTGGCAGACCCTCAGGTCACCTGCAGCCAGCATCATGGTGAAATCCTGTGTTCCGGTGTAATGGGCGAAGATTTCGGTATGTCCGGGAAAATGGTGTCCGGCTTTGGCCAGTGCTTCTTTGTGAATCGGTGCGGTGACGGTCGCATCAAGCTGTCCTGCGTTAGCCAGCTGGATCATCCTGACAACAGCCTCGAAGGCGGCATTTCCTGCGTTGGCGGAGACTTTCCCCAAAGGAGCCTCAGTCGGATCGACATTGTGGAGATCAATCACATTGATGACCGACGGATCGAATCTAGCTTGATCGACCTGGTCAATCGAAATTACCTCAGCCGAGCAACCCACGAACCCGCAAGCCCTGCGAATAACGAATGCGTCGCCGATGACAATCGGACGACAATAGGATTGGACCTGTGGTCGGGTCAGGGCCGAAACAATAATTTCCGGACCGATCCCGGCAGGATCGCCCATGCTGATCCCAATAATCGGGCGTATATCACTCATACCGACTGCATCTCCGAAGCAACAAATGCCGGGGCATCCATCAGAGGCGGGAGCATGGTTCGTCCACAAATCCCCTGAGATTCCAAAACGGCTTTCAACGCTGCAAGTCCCTGCCCAATGGATCTTCCGGAAAGATAGACCCGACAGGCCTCTTCCGTGATACGCTGAAGTCGATCCACTTCCGACCAGTCATTTTCCATCGCAGCTTCAAACATTTGCTGGTATTCGGAGGGAATCAGATGCGCACCAGAAGGAATCAACCCAACCCCACCGGCCCGTAATCCGTGAGAGAATTGGGCACTGCAGCCGAGCAGAACCGGAAATCCGTTTCGGCCGCCCGTGAGTGTCAAAAGATCGGTCAGCCGCTGGGCATCGTTCGCAGAATCTTTGATCGCAACAATGTTGGGATGTCGAGCCAGTCGGTCAACGACTTCCAGCGGGATACTCATGTGCGTGGTCTGGGGAATGTTATAGAGAACCAGAGGCAGTCGAATCGCGTCTGCGAGCCTCAAGAAATATTGTTCGATCTCGACGGCATTCAGCGGATAGTAGCTGGGAACATGAGCAACAACCGCATCGACTCCGAGATCGCAAAATACTTGTGCGAGGTGGACCGATTCTGAGAAAACGTTGCTGCTGATACCCGCGTAAACCATAGCCCGTTGGGCCACTTCTCGAACAGTCATTTCGACCAATTGTCGTTTGTCGGACGTGGGTATGGAAGCACTTTCTCCCGTTGTTCCGAGTGGGAAAATACCAGCAACCCCTCCCGAGAGAAGACGCTCGATCACTCTTCCGACAGCCGGTTCATCGATCGTGCCGGAGGGGGTAAACGGGGAAATCATAGGAACAACAACGCCGCGATATTTATTCATAGAAAAGCCTGCTGATAGATATGAACGGCATCCTCGTACGTCACAGGACGGGGATTGCGTTCAAGTAACCGGGTGACTTTCATGGCTGCCGATGCCATCCGGGGGATGGCGTCTTGTGGAACTTCCAGTGCCGACAGGGACTGAGGAATACCAATCTCACGCGACAAATTGCTTAAAAATTCCAATCCTTGTTCGGCAGTCAGTCGTTCCGTTTTCTGTGCAGTAACCCCCATCGCCAAAGCGATGTCGGCATACTTTTTTTCAACCGAAGGAAGATTAAAACGCATGACGTGTGTCAAAAGCACACTGTTCGATACCCCATGAGCTACTTTAAACTCGCTACCCAACGGGTAAGCCAATGCATGAACCGCACCGGTATTGACCGGTCCAAGGCACATTCCACCGTATAACGCGCCTAACATGACCCGCGAGCGTGATTCAAGATCCCGGCCATGAAGAACGGCTTGTTTGAGGGATGAACTGATGAGTCGTACGCCTTCGATCGCCCAAGCATCCACCATCGGATGGGAAAACCGGTTGGCATAGGCCTCGATGCAGTGCACCAGTGCGTCCATTCCGACCGCAGCGGTGAAAGCAGAGGGGACCGTGAGAGTCAGTGTCGGATCACACCAAGCTTCATCGGGCACCAACCATTGTGAAATGACCCCTTTTTTCAGATTTTCCTGTTCATCCAGTAGGATCGCGTTAGGGGAGACTTCGCTTCCGGTTCCTGCAGTAGTCGGGATACAGATCAGATGAGTCGAACGACGATCTAGTTTTTCGATGCCAAAAACGTCATGGATTCTAGCCGGATCGGTCCACAGAGCTGCTATCAGCTTGGCCACGTCAAGAACGCTACCTCCCCCGATTCCAATAACGCAGTCGGGGGAAAAATCGGTTGCTACCCGAGCGGCCGTAAGGAAGGTCGTGATCGAAGGCTCGGTGGTAATGTCCGACCAGATTATCGACGTCTTACCCGAGGGACGGAGTTGGTCAGCGATCTGTTGCGCCGCCTCGCGTGTCGCGGGAGCAGAAAGAATGAAAATTTTCTGAAAACGCGAGATCGACAGGGACTCTTGTAATCGGCCAAATGTTCCCACACCGAAAGCGATTCGGTGGGGCAGGTGCACGGTAATGGGTGACTGAACAGACGAGCCTGTCATACAACTATCTCGCGGTTCGCAGATTGGGTCGAGGTCAATCGAACTTTTGATTGAAGGGCGGGTTTGGTTGCCCAAGCGATCCCTAGTTCGGAAGGTAGCGCAAACGCCTCGTAACATCTTTTCAAAGCTGAATCTAGACCCTGAACGACAATGGTTTCATGAGGCGTTTGACCGATCCGCCGGATGAGTCGTTTGGGGAAAGAAATGATCCCTCGTGGAGACTGTTGAGCCATAGCCACGGCGTGTGTGTGTGACGTGGCTGCTTCGATGGAACTCCACGATGGTTTGTTAGATCGAATCGTTTCGATGGTTCGCCAGAGTTTATTTTCATCCGGCTCGGTCGGACACCCATAGCATAACGATGAACCCGTTTCAAAAGTTACCTTGATGACTGCGTGGGGGGCTTCATGATAATGCAGGACCGCATTCTCAAACTCGAAGTAAAACATCGGTCCTAAGAGGTTTCTAGTCGCATGAGATGTAACAAACAGAAGCGGTACACCCGCATCCGTATAACATCTCAGGACGGCGGTGTCATAATTTTCGATCGGATTAGCACGGAACAATTCTGCTTCGACACGGAGCGGATTTGCACTCGTATACACGGTGGGCCCAATAACATGTAACAGGTTATGTAAACAGTGAGCACAGGCATTATTCACAGGACTATCAAAAACGGCCCGCCCGATCGAATCTCTGATTTTTCCGGCCCAGTCATTCCGCTGGTAATAGACCTGATCGCGAGGCCAAAGTGCCATGCACCGGAGACGTTTTGGGGCCCCGAACCGTCCGGCTAGGATGTCCGCTTTGAGTTCCTGCATCGCACCGCTGAAGGACCATTGAAAAGCAACGGTCACATGTCGGTTGAATCGTCGTTGCATGTTGGCGATCCGGGCAGCATCTTCTGTCGAACAACACAACGGTTTCTCGCATAACACGTTACTCCCGTGTTGCAACGCCAAGCAGATCTGCTCCGCGTGAAGCTGGATTGGTGACGCAATGACCAGCAGGTCCACGGTATGAGACTGATAGAATTCTTGCAGCGAATTAAAATGAAGCACCCCCTTTTTTCGCAATTCTCCGAGGCGATCATACTTTTCGCCGAATGGATCTACGGTTGCAATCAGTTTGATATTTGCATGGGCAGGTGGATTCAGAATTGCGTTGAGATAACGTCTGCCGTAGCCGTTTATTCCCGCTAGAACGATCGTCAGTGGTTCAGACATGATTCGATCAACCCTTCCGATTGTTGTCACCAGTTTCAATCAAATGATGAGCCAAAGCTTCCATCGCGCAGGCAGCAGCCCAAGCGTTATAACTCCACCAGGTACTTGCGGGTGTTCCGTCGGCATACCGTTCGGACAACAGTCCGTCACTAGGACAGGTCCTCTCGGATAAAACACCATACCGACCATATCCGGTTGATTCCGGGTAGAGTTCCATCGTGCACATCAGCCAGGCTAGTCCGTCTTCTGCCCGTCGGAAATGATATGGATCAGAAGTGACGGTCCCCAGATACTTCAGATCCGATGTCGCGATGACACTCATCGGATGCATGTGCGGGTTGGAAACGCTGGTGATCGAGCCGCCGCAAGAGTTCCAGAAACTGTTCTTCAAAGGCGGGGCTTCAGGACGACTACGAAAACCATATCTCCACAAATATTCGTAGTGTGCTCCGTCCCGTAGCATGTTGAGGTAAGTATCCGAACCGTTCAATTCATGGAGATGTCTCGTTGCCCGTATAAAAGCCAGATTCCCCTCAGAATCGACACTTTTGCAGGTGTCCATCGGGGATCCCCATGCCGAGAGATGTTGAACAAAGTGGTGATAATAATGCATCGCATGTTCGGCTGATTCGAGATATTTTTTGTTTCCGGTCAGGCGGTATAAAAGTGGAAGCGCCGCTGCGAACCAGCAGCCGGCAAAACCTTCATAATCGACCACCCGTTTTTCCTGTGAACTGAACACATATCCGAACGCCCCATCATCTCGTTGAAGTGATATAGCCGTTTCTAGAACATATTGGGCGGCCCGAACCCAGTTTGCATGTCGATCCTGGTCGAGCATTGCTGATCGAAGCAAATAATAGGCTGCATGTCCTTGGGTATAAGCACAGTGATTGTCTTGGGTAATCGGAATAAATCCGCTCCACCACCCATTGATCGTGCTGTCATTCCATCCGTCAGGAATATTTCGCGTAAAACGGTTCAAAGTAGTGTCTTCAATAAATCCCGAGACGGATCTGTAACCTGAACAGATCTGATCGAGAATCTGTCGTCCGGATTTTGGGAAGCGAAGATCAGGGAACAGTCGTTTGGCGAGTTCAAACGGATACGCCATCATGCTCCCGCCGGTCCATCCGATTTCCACGATAGCCCGCCAGGGTTTGAAGGTTTTGGTTGTGGGGTCGTATCGACGATTGGTGTATTGCTGAAGGTCTTCAGACCAGTTTACTTCAATAAACGCCTTGGCAAGCGCATGAAGTGCTTCAGAAGGAGTCCTTTTGTGGACCGGTTTCTCGCGAGTGTGATCATAAATACAGCGAATAATCGAATGTGCCTCACCTCGATGATGTCCACGACGGGCGAATAAGGTCACCTTCACAGACGCTTTTCGAAAATGGTCAGAAGTGGACGGGATGAAATAGGTTTTGTCGTTGAATGTTAACGGGTCATTACCATAACCAAGCGAGACACCGATGGTATTGGGCAATTCGGCCAAAACCCCGTTACGAATATATCCGTCTTCTACTTCGTGATTGGAAGAGTAAGGGTCGATCCACATCCCGACGGCGCCGGTATCACAACAAAGAATCGAAACGGGATGAGAAGCCCTGTCAGCCCGAAACTCCCAAAGTGGTGCTCGGTTACGATAAGACGGGTGAGGTGGGGTCAGACACGGAAACTCTCCGGGCCGAACGTGCTCGGCATTATTATCGCCGTGGATGTTTCCGGGGATCAGATGGAAAAGGTCGGAATGCCCCGGAACAGACACTTTAAAGCGTAGCCGGGTCATCCAAGGTGAACGACAGGAAAGATTAAAATCGATTTGATCCGACTTCTGGTCGGTAATTGCCAAAACCGACTCCAAACCGTCATAAGACGCGATCCATCGATGCCCCTTCGATTCAAGAACCAAAGGAATCCAATGCCCGTATCGATGAGCGTGAAGGGTCAATTCCAGGTCGAAGTTATTAAGAGTGATTCGCATAGATGAGCTTCAACAATCGTCGCCCGCGAACAGGCCGCGGGCGACGACGCGGAGGAAGCTAGAAGACTAACGCCTGGTGAGTGGATCGACATTGTTCTTCAAGTCAGTCCAATCGACCTTTTTTGTCGGATCGATTCCGTAAATAAACTTTTCGATATTGGTATATCCGTCTCCGTTCAGATCCCCAGATGCATCGGACGAGTCGTGAGGATTCAGTCCATACTTTTGTTCCCATGCATCGGGCATCCCGTCCGAATCGGCGTCCGGATAGGGTTCTCCCTTGTATTCAGGATATCCCCCCACTTGAGCAGGGTCGTAAATGATTCCCCGTTCCGCCAGACTTTTGATGGCGGAAATACGTTCGGGGGAGTATTTCACCGCTTGAAGACGTGGGGTAATGTCTTCCACAGTGGTAGGGGATGTGACGGTTCCTGTTCGAACGGAATGGATAATCCGGGCGTCTACCGCGTCTCGCACGGGCAAGGTTGCTCCGGCGTTAGACAAAACGGTTTCGTAAGCTTCTCGGGCAGGTTGAATGGGGACAGGGGCGTGAGGGAAAGGTTGATCAACACGAATTTGCGCGAGAATTTGCTCTCGGGTCATACCCGCAGGCAATTCGTCATCTTCGATCTGGACACCCCCTGCCCAGTTATTGGTAGAGACGGTTTCGTTCCCTTCGACAATATTTCCGGAGACATAGGCTTTACCGAACTGTTTAGGAACGTTTTTTCCTCGTCGAGCTTCGGGTTTGAGTATTCGGAAGGAAATATCTCCTTCCGGGGTTGCAGGTCCTGGTTTCCAGTAATTGTTGATGATGTTGTAGTAGGAAAGGTGGTCTCCGCCGTCGGTGGTTCGGTGGACCCAGTTATAAATGACATTATTAAAGAATCCGAAATCACCATTCATACCGATACTCGGATTTCGTCCTGAATTACTGGCCCAGAGATTGTGATGGAATGTGGAGTTATAACCACCGATTGTTGAACCGAAGGCGTGGTTATACATGTTCAGACATTCTGAAAAGATTGAGTTCTGGATGGTGATATTGACTGTGGGAAGTTTCAGATCTTTGCTGCCATCGGGGGGAGAGTACATGTGTCGATACATGGACATGTTTTCGTCGAGTCCCCAGGAGGCTGAAACGTGATCGATCATGATATTTCCGATCGGATTGCCACCAATCGAGTCGTTGCGGTTCGTGACATCCGTTTCGCCGCGTCGGAATCGCATGTGACGAATGATCACATCGTGGGTGTCGATTTCAAACGATTCACCCGCGACGCAGACCCCATCCCCGGGTGCGGTATTGCCAACGATGGTGATGTAAGGTGCCCGGATATTAATCCGGTTTTTAAGACGGATGATACCAGCGACGTTGAAGACGACGATCCGAGGTCCGACGGCTTCACAGGCTTCACGGAGGGTTCCCGGGCCTGAATCTTCTAGACTAGTCACGACATAGACTTTTCCACCTCGTCCACCGAAGGAATACATTCCCCCTCCCCAGGCACCGGGAAAAGCGGGAATAGAAGCCTGGGGTAAATCCGAAGGCTTAGAAGCCCAAGGGATATAGGGTTTACCGTTGGCTTCCCATTCCTTGAGAACGGGTTGGGCTTGTTCCCATAATTTTTTGGAACGATGTGAGTCCTCCTTTCTGGTTGCGTCGGCAGCGGATTGAATCTGAGGGTCGATCTGAGGATATTGCGCCCAGACCATTGCAGAAACAGTAAGCACGATGGCAGCTGCAGATCGGATTCGCGTCACAGGGTGTTCCTCCTCAATGTTCAGACCCAATGTTGTGTTGTTTTTTTAGAATATCCATGTCTGGAAGGGCGCGCAGTACAACTATGCGTAAGAGTTTTGCAAAAATGCGCATACCCGCTTCGGACTGTGATATGTTTGAGTGTCTGGAGACACACGTATGAGGGAACGAGAACGTTTGAACTTGGGTTGGCGGTTCACGTTAGGTCATGCCGGGGATGAGAGCCGGGATTTTCATTACCGTCACGACAGAAGCTTGGTCAAAGCCGGTGAAGCCCGAGGTGCAGCCAAACCGGATTTTGATGACACTGCATGGGAAACCGTCGACGTGCCGCATGACTGGGCGCTGGAGCTTCCACTGGTCCGTAGCGAAGATCGTGAAATCGTCGAGCACTCCTTTCGACAGATCGGACCGGATTTTCCGCAACACTCTGTCGGATGGTATCGACGTAACCTGGATATTCCTGAATCCGACTTCGGCAAACGCATCTGGGTTGAGTTTGATGGGGTTTTTCGCGACAGTGTGGTCTGGGTCAACGGGTTTCGTCTAGGACGACATGAAAGCGGTTATACCCCGTTTCGGTACGATATCACGGATTTTTTGAATTACGGGCAAAAAAATGTGGTGGTGCTACGGGTCGATGCCACCTGCTACGAAGGCTGGTGGTATGAAGGGGCGGGGATTTATCGAAATGTCTGGTTGACCAAGCTGAATCCTTTACACATCGCCCATGACGGAATTCAAATCGTTCCCGAAGTGTCCGGGGAAGATGCCGTCGTACGGATAAAGACTGAAGTCAAAAATGATTCGGACGAACTGGTGCATTCATTGCTGGTGTCGTCGGTAGGCCGTTCGATAGAACAGACGACCATCGAGCTTGGGCCTTGGTCGTCCACGGTTGTTGAGCAAACGTTAAAGTTGTCAAAGGTTCGTCTTTGGTCACCCGAGGATCCTTATCTGTATGTTCTCCAGAGCGTTTTGAAAGCATCACCGTCATCTGAAAAAGATGTAGACGAGGTCCGAACATCCTTTGGAGTAAGAACCCTCCGCTGGGATAAGGACAAAGGATTTTTCCTGAACGATAAGCCGGTCAAAATCAAGGGTACGTGTAATCATCAACATCACGCCGGTGTGGGCATTGCCGTTCCGGAATCGTTGCACGAGTGGAAACTGAGAAAACTCAAGGAAATGGGATCCAACGCATACCGTTGCAGCCACTACATGGTGACGCCCGAGTTTCTGGACGCTGCCGACCGTGTTGGAATGCTAGTGATGTGTGAGAATCGTCTGCCCGGCGGGTCTCCGGATCATCTCAAGCAGCTGGAGGCACAGATCATTCGCGACCGGAACCACCCTAGCATCATTGCCTGGTCCCTTGGAAATGAAGAGCACACTATTCAGTGGTCCATCATTGGTGAACGGATCGGTCGGACAATGATTCGTCTGGCCCGCCGTTTGGACCCGACGCGAATGATTACCAGCGCGATGCATGATCGAGGTTTCACGGAAGGGTTTATGAACGTCGTGGACGTGCAGGGATGGAATTACATGAAAGTGGGGAGTATCGAGAAGTTCAGGGAGAGAATGCCCCAGCAACCGATCGTGGGGACCGAAGAATCCAGTGCGGTGACCACCCGAGGGGAATACCTGGACGACCCTGTTCGTGGTTATGTGAAAAGCTATGACGGAAGAACACCCGGATGGGGCACGCCTGCGGAAAAATGGTGGAAGTATTTCGCAGAAAGAGACTGGCTGGCCGGGGCGTTCGTCTGGACGGGCTATGACTATTTCGGAGAACCGATCCCGTATAAGTGGCCTTGTACAAGCTCGCATTTCGGGTTGATGGATCTGTGCGGGTTTCCAAAGGATTTATACCATTACTACAAAAGCTGGTGGTCGGACGAACCGGTACTCCATCTTTTCCCGCATTGGAACTGGTTTGGACGCGAAGGGGAGCCGATTGATATATGGTGTTATTCGAATCATGACGAGGTGGAACTGTTTTTGAACGGTAAGTCGTTGGGTCTCAAAGCAATTGAAAGGAACGGTCATACGGAATGGAAAGTTGGTTACGAACCGGGCTGTTTGGAAGCAAAGGGGTATCGGAACGGAAAATGTGTACAGACCGTACGTGTGGAAACTACCGGTCAGCCGATCCGGTTGCGTCTGAATCCGATGCGTACAACACTCCGTGGTGATGGGATGGATGTGATTCAGATCGATGTCGTCGCGGTGGATGAGAAGGACCGTGTTGTCCCGACGGCCGACAACAAAGTTCGGTTCCAAGTGGAAGGATGCGCGGATCTGCTAGGTGTAGGCAACGGCGATCCGAGCAGCCATGAGTCGAACCGTGGTCCGGTACGCAGTCTTTTTCACGGTTTGGGATGCGGATTAATTAAATCCAAACCTGCGTCCGGTTTGGCTAAAGTCGTCGTCACTGCAGAAGGTCTAATGCCTGCTCGAATCGACTTGAAGGTGGTGTGAGGATTTCATTTGCGGTTACGTTTATTTCGGTATCCTGCCGGTGTTTCACCGGTCATGGCCCTGAAAACACGGGTCAGATACTGGACGCTGGAAAATCCACTTTCTCTTGCCACCTGTTTGATCGTCAGGTCACTTGTCGCGAGGAGATTCTGTGCTTTTTGCAGACGAACGTGCTGGATTTCCCCGTGAACAGTCCGACCGGTGTAGCGTTTCATGCGTTCCTGGAGGGTTGTTCGTCCCATACCAAGATGATTGAAAACGTCACTAGCGCGTAGTCCTCGACAAGCATTGGCGCGGATGTACTGAACCGCCCAGGCCACGTCTTCGTCTTCGGATGCAATAACGTCGGTGGATCGGCGGGTTACCACTGTCCGAGGAGGCAACCGTAATTCATTGGTCGGCACGGTTGCACCATTCATCATCTGATCCAACAATCCAGCCGCGTGATACCCAATAGCCTGGGCATTGACATCAATACTGGTCAGTGGGGGAATGGACAACTCACACAAGGCTTCATCATTATCCACCCCGATCACAGCTACATCATCCGGTACGCGAACTCCGATCCGACGGGCTGCGTCCAAAACCTGCAATCCACGCTCGTCATTACACGCCATGATCCCGATAGGCCGGGGAAGTCTTGAAATCCATTCACACAGTTGTGCCTGTTCGTCTTCCCAGTCTTCGGTCCCTTTGGTTGCGGAGTTGTACACGTAACATGTTCCCCCGTGTGCTTCCACCAGCTTGCAGAAATGATCTTGGCGCTGTTGCAGAACCGGGTTTCCACCGATCGAACGACCACAGAACGCAAACTCCCTCAGTCCTCTGTCAGCCAGATGCTCATAAGCCAACTGGGCGACCTTGGCATTATCCACGCTGACATAAGGCAGATCGACGTTAGGCAGGGTGTTGCGAAGATTGACCGTTGGGACATTGAGTTTTTGTACGATTTCCAGCATTTGTGGGGTTTCGATCCGAACCAGCAACCCGTCCCCCCTCCAGTTTTTCAACCAGTTAGGGGGAGCATCATTCAAAGAATGCGGACGAAAATAGGTGGACCACCCCCCTCGTTCACGGTTATATTGAGCGATCCCCTGTAACAAGCCTCTGCCATACGACCCCGTCGACTCAATGAACAAAGCGACGTGTTTGAGTTTAGGAGCCAAAGAGGGATGGGAGTCCACCACTTCTTTGAGTTCCGAAGAGACGAATCGTGATCGGTGCTTTGCTTTCAATGCTTTTCCTCGTTCCGCCAAGGTGAATGTGGACATATGTCTCCTCTTTTGGGTGAAAAATACAAAACTCAGACACGGTCCTATTTCGATTTTTGCGTAAAATTATTCACAAATTGCGCAAAAAGTCGGAGTGAGCAATCGGAAGATCCGGGCAATCGTGACAACTCGCGTGGATGAAATGTCAAAAAAACCGACTGGAAATCGGGCAGACATATCCAGAAGTTGCTTGGCATGATAACCGGTAGCATCCGATGCGGAAAGGGAGAGGTTTCGGCAATGATATGCACCTTGAATTTTGGTAAACGGACCGCCTTGTGGTTGGCAGGTGGTACACTGATTTTTGTCACAACCGTCCGAGCCCAAATCCCGGCATTCAGTGGGGCCGACGGTGCGGGCGCTTACGCCACGGGAGGACGCGGGGGAATCGTTTACCACGTCACATTGGTCGACAAAAACTTCAATGATAATCGTCCCGGAACCCTTCGTTACGGGTTAAACGACAGTAATTTTGGAGGGCAACCCAGAACCATTGTTTTTGACGTAGCCGGTACGTTCTGGCTGGGTCGTTATGGGGCCGAACGCGGACACGACAACGGTTGGGATACGCAGTCCCGACTCAATATCGGATCAAATATAACAATCGCAGGTCAAACCGCCCCAGGACCCGTCAACATCATGGGAGGCGTGGTCAAAATGGGAGGAAGTAATGTCATTCTCCGAAACGTGACCATTGCCCCGGGATACGGGATGCGATCATTCCATGAACCTGAAAACAACAAGTCTCCAACCCCCGGAGACTTTCCCGACAGTTATGTCTATGACGCAATAGACATCAGCGGGCAAAATCTCATGATCGACCACGTAACCACCCTTTACGCCACCGACGAAGCTATTTCCGCGAATGAAAATGCTCACAACGTGACCATTCAATACAGCAACATCTCACAAGGACAAAACTACCCCCAATGGGATGCCGAAGGCGGAGGATATACCGGTCACGCTTTTGGTTCTTTGTTAACCGCGGGAAACACGACATCCCAAGCCGCAATCAGCGTGCACCATAACCTCTACGCGCATCAGAAGGGGCGAGTCCCTCAGACCGGAAGCGGAGGACTGGGAGGATATTACGATTTCAGAAACAATGTCATCTACAACTGGTTGGGAACAGCCGGTAGTCGAGGCGGAACCAATTACTGGAATCTGGTAAACAATTTTTACCTGTCCGGACCCGGAGGTGATAATCCCGTAGGAGGTTCCAGCACCACAATCACCAACGCCTCAGGTGGAACATCCGTCATAGGAACGAGTTCAAACATCTATCGCAGCGGTAATATTCTCGACAATAACAAAAACGGAAACCCGAACGACGGATCCGCATTATCCAACAGTGGGGCAAGCGCACCTTTCTGGATGGATGGTGTAACAACTTACAACGGAATCACGGATTCGGCCACCACAGCATTCAATCGTGTGTTGGACTACATGGGTGCTAACTGGTGGAACCGAAGTCCCGCTGACCTGCGGATCGTCAACGAAGTCCGAACGGGAACGGGAAAAATCATGGCTTGGGCGGATGACCCGTTCAACAACAATCCGAGTGAAGGAAACGAATGGCGGGCAATGCTAGCCCTTCGAGCCGATCCCGTAACCGGGGACGCTCCTTACACCCGTCCTTCGAACTGGGACACCGACGGAGATGGGATGCCCGACCCGTGGGAAATCGCCCACGGGTTATCTCCCACCATTCCGACCAATAATGGGGACTTTGATAATGACGGATACACCAATTTAGAGGAATACATCAATGACCTTGCTACCTGGCCGGCGCCGGGAGTAATCACTTTTGCCAACTCTGTCAGCAATCGGTACGCCCAAATCCAGAATTGGCATCTGATTTCGACGTCGAACACCAAAGACATCTGGCAACCCAGTCGTTTTGATACCGCCCGGATCACTCAAGGAACGGTGGTTATCGATGCCGTCGGGCAACATGCCGGGACTTTAGAAGTCAATGGAGGAATGCTGCAAATCACCAACGGTTGGATCCAGATTGTCAATCAAATGAAAAATAACGCACGCGTCGAGCAGACGAATGGTCAAGTCGTTGCCGATTCGATCGTGTTGGGAACCACCATGCCGGGAACCTATGTCTTTTCTGGCGGACGGATAGATACCGCGTTATTGAGCAAAGGTCCGATGGGGGGCAACTTCGAGTTCACGGGTGGAGAACTCCATGCCGATGTTATTGCGTTTTCGTTGACGAACAACGGGGGCATTCTTTCTCCGGGGCACAGTATCGGAACGACCCATGTCGTTGGAGACCTGTTGCTTAACTTGGGAACCCTTCAGATCGAACTGGCTTCGTCTGTTTCTGCGGATTTGGTGACCGTGACGGGGTTATTGACGTTGGGGGGAACATTGGATGTTGAATGGTTGGACGGTTTTATTCCCGTTCCCGGGATGGAATGGACGATCGCCTCGGCAACCGGGGGGATCAGCGGGATGTTTAGTTTCGTTCCTGATGGTTACACGACCCGTTTCGTGGGTCAAACACTCGTACTGCGTTACATTCCCGAACCGACGTGGGTAACCGCGTTTATCGGGTTGGGGTTATTGGGACGTCGAAAAAGAGTAATTTAATTATAAATATGCGCAGGTCGTGATACATTTTCTGTATGGCGGGTCGATTGGCCAAACGCAAATTATTGAACGTCGCACTACTGATCGAAACGACACGAGCCTATGGACGCGAAGTGCTCCGGGGGATAGGTCAATATGCTCGTGTTCATGGTCCGTGGTTGTTTTACCTTCCGGATCGACCCGTGATTGATTCGATACCGACGTTGGAAGAATGGAACGGAGATGGGATTATCGTTCAGCCCCACCAAAATGAACGGTTTGTTAAAGAACTTGCGTCGTGTGGTAAACCGGTGGTTTCTCTGTCCGGACCACCTGGAGCGGGGGGATTACCAACAGTTATCGCCAACCAATCCGCGGTCGTCGAACAGGCAATTACTCATTTCCGGGAACGCGGGTTTACCCGTTTTGCCTATTGCGGTTCGAGTAGTGAACGGATTTGGCCTCCGACAGGGGAGTTGTTCCGAAAGGCAGCCGAATCCCAAGGACAACCCTGCGAACTTTACCTGCCCGGATACAATCCCGAACTGAGGACGTTGAGACTGGCACATATCGGGTCTTGGTTGAAATCTTTACGAAAGCCCACTGCCTTGTTGGCTTACAATGATTTAAGGGCCCGCGAAGTGTTGGATGCTTGTCAATTGGTCGGGGTACGCGTTCCCGAGGAAATTGCCGTTCTGGGAGTCAGTAATGATGATCTGATCTGTGACCTGTCAAACCCGCCTTTATCCAGTGTCATCCATAATGCTCGTCGGATCGGGTACGAAGCCGCTGCTATGCTGGAGCGAATCCTCCGTCATGAGAAAGGACCGACCCTGGTGGAGGTTGAACCCTTGGGGGTCAAAACCCGACAAAGTACGGACCTGTTGGCAATCGAAGATCCCGAAATCGCGACCGCTTTACGATTTATTCGTGAAAATGCCTGTTCGGGTATCCGTGTGGAAGACATTCTGGAAGAGGTCGCGATGAGTCGTAGGGCTTTGGAAATTCGATTTCGCGAAGCCGTCGGACGCGCTCCTCATACAGAGATCCGCCGGGTCCAATTGGAACGAGTGAAAGAATTATTGGCCACCACGGATTATAAACTCGAGCGTATCAGCGAAATGGCGGGATTTAGTACGGCTCAGTATTTAGCGGGGTTGTTTCATCGAGTGACGGGGATGACGCCAGGGGAGTACCGACGACGCGCCCGAAGCGGCGCTAGTGATCCACGTGGACACATCGAGCGGATAACTCCTCCAAAGGTTTCCCGAAAATAGACCGGTGCACCGGAAAGATGGTCCGAATTGTCCTGGTTCAGAAAGTGCCTTTGCGCTGGTTCATAAATCTTTTTCGCAAGACTGCACGGAAGGTCGGTCGGTTATCCGGTAACTTTGAAAATAATGTTGTACAAATTGTAGCAGAGTGTTGGTAAACGCATGAAACAGACGTTGCTCGATCCTCCTTCCAAGGTGAAACCACCTCCGCGCCAACCTCTTGTCGAATCTCCGCATTTACCTTTGTCAGATGCTCCCGGGAGAAAATCGTGCCTCAGAGGTATTTTGGTCGGAGCGTTGGGGGTTGCTCTGATCTGTGGGCTGACCCCGTTGAACGATTTTGCATTTTCAGACACCAGTCTCAGCGCCGGTTTCTTACCCGTCGGAGCGGTTTTAGTGATGTTCGTGCTGGTCGTTGCGATCAACGCACCACTTCATTGGATGGCCCCTCGGTGGGCCTTATCCGTCCATGAATTGGCGATCGTGTCTTTAATGGTCATGATCGGAAGCAGTTTTCCCAACTGGGGGATGATGAAGTTTTTCATCCCTACGTTGGTAGCCCCGTTTCACATCGGTGCCAGCGATCCTACCTACTGGAAAGTCTTTGAATCTCTGGGTTTACCCGACTGGTTGTTTCCGGTTCCGAGTATTCGACAGGGGGTGGGTGATCCGATCGTCCGTCGTTTTTACACAGCCATTCCGGAGGGGGATTCGTTGTCCTTGCTTCCCTGGGTCAAACCGTTGTTGGTCTGGGGAATTTTCATGGTGGCTATGGTCGCGACGTTGATCGCGATTGCACGTATCGTGGTTCATCAATGGATAATCAATGAGCGTTTGCCCTTTCCGTTGGTGGAAGTTCAGGCATCCTTGATCGAATCACCCCGACCTGGTCATGCCTTTAATCGTCTGTTTCGAAGCCCCGGGCTTTGGATAGGTTTGATCGGGGTCTTTCTGGTTCATTCTTTGACGACGGCCAATGCCTATCAACCGTTGATCCCGACGATCCCTTTGGGATATGACTTTTCGGGTATTTTTGCCGACCCTCCTCTGGCCAGTTTGCCCACCAAAGTCAAGACCGCCAAGATTTCATTCATGGTTCTAGGGGCAACCTATTTTATCCGTTCACGGGTGGCATTCAGCGTTTTTGGGATTTTTCTGCTAGTAGCTTTTTCGGACGTGCTACGGTCGAGCATGGGAATTGAACCCAACTCTGCCGCCCAAGCCGATCAGCACCTCGGTGCGTGTGTGGCATTTATCCTGGGTATTTTCTGGATCGGTCGACATCATTGGGCCACGGTCGTCAAAAATGCCTTCGGGCGAGGTAAATCGAATCAGTACCGACTCACTTTCTGGATCGCTGTGTTGGGACTGGTCACTATGTTGAGTTGGCTGATGGTGGTTGGAGTGCAACCAGGTATGGCTTTACTGACCATCGCGTTTATTTTGGGAGCGCATCTGGTGGTCAGCCGGGTCGTAGCAGAGACGGGGATCCCGTTTTATCGATCGAGCATCACCGTGTCGCAGATCTATTCGAACCTGCCGATTCAATGGTTCACCGGTCGGAGCATTTTCATGTCGAACGTGGGCATGGTCTTGGGACCGTTGACCACACGCGATGGGGTGATGGGATTCGCAACCCAGGGTCTCGGAATTACCCAAAAAGCAGGACTAGGACAATCGGTGTCTCAAGTTCGATGGATCGGTTCGGCAGTCGTCACTGCGGTCATCATCGGGATGCCCCTGGCGGCGATTTCAACCCTTTACTGCCACTACACTTACCCAACTCCACCGGTCGGGACGATTGTTCCCCAAGGCAACTACTTTGGTGCCGAGTACATCCCTCTTCGCGATGTTGCCAACCCCCTCATGGACTATGCCGACGGTTCCTTCTCAGCCAAAGTACATAACCCCTGGTTAAACATGGGTTTGGGATTTGCGATCACGTCAATTTTGCAGATCGGGGTGCTCCGTTTTGCGAACTGGCCTCTTTTACCGGTCGGGTTCGTCACCAGTTACGGTGCGTTCGTCGCCAATGCGTGGTTCAGCATCATGGTCGGGTGGTTAGCAAAAGTGTTGATCGTGCGTTTAGGAGGTTCTGGACTTTATTCCCGACTCTTGCCGCTGTTCATTGGGATGATTCTGGGCGAAGCCTTGGCGGCCGGAGCGTTGCTTCTGGTCAACGCCATCGCAGTTATCAATGGTTACGAAAGCCAAACGGTCAAGTTTTTACTTTAAGGTGTCCAAATAATAGAGGAACTATGAAATCGACCGGAAATCTGACACGATGGGACTGGGATATCACTGAATACGGCGCCATTGCGGACGGTGAGGTGCTTTGCACCGAAGCCATCAACCGTGCGATAGAAGCCTGTGCCGAAGCCGGCGGAGGACGGGTCGTGATTCCCCCGGGTACATATCTGACCGGACCGATTCATCTTCGCAGCCACGTCGAACTCCATCTGTGTAAAGGTTCGATCATTCTTTTCACAACAGATTACGATGAATATCCCCTGGTTATCACCAATTACGAGGGACTGGAAACCATTCGATGCATCAGTCCGATCTGGGGCGAAGAGCTACAAAATGTCTCCATCACGGGTGATGGAATTATTGACGGTCAAGGAGAAGCCTGGCGCCCCGTCAAACGTTTCAAAATGACTGACGAACAGTGGAACGAGCTACTGGCTAGGGGAGGGGTGGTCGATGAGCATAACCTTTGGTGGCCCACGGAACAGGCACTGGCAGGACAAAAACTGGTCCACGAACTTCAGAACAGCGGAAAACCGCTACGCGTTGAAGATTATGAACCGGCTCGACATTACCTGCGCCCCAACATGGTCAAACTGACCCGTTGTCGTAATGTTGTGATCGATGGTCCGACTTTCCGCAACTCAGCCGCTTGGGAAGTTCATCTGCTATTCTGCGAAAATGTCGTCATTCGTAATTCGAAATTTCTGAACCCCTGGTATTCGTCCAACGGAGACGGACTGGATATCGATTCCTGCCGTAATGTCCGAATCGAGCACTCTCATTTTGATTGCGGTGATGATGCGATATGCATCAAAAGCGGGAAAAATGAAGAAGGACGACGCAGAGGGTTCCCCTGTGAAAATATCATCGTCGATAACTGTACGGTGGATCACGGTCATGGCGGTGTGACCATCGGCAGCGAAATGTCAGGGGGGGTCCGCAATGTGCGGGTCACCAACTGCATTTTCCGTGGAACGGATATCGGGCTGCGCTTCAAAACCACTCGCGGACGAGGTGGGGTCGTGGAAAACGTCGAAATTTCCAACGTCGCTATGCACAATATCAAACACGAAGCGATCAGTATCAACATGTACTACTGGGTTACAACTCCCGTACCCGAACCGCGGAGTGAACGAACCCCTCAATTCCGTCAGTTTACTTTTCGGAATATTACCTGTGACGGAGCCGAGCGGGCTCTGGAGATCCGTGGTCTACCCGAAATGCCCGTCGAAAATATGCTTTTTGAAAACATGCGCATCCAGGCACGCAGCGGGATGCTGATCTCCGACGCAACCGATATTACCCTATCTCGAATTCGACTGACCATCGACAACTTCCCATCGGTCCAGGCCCATAATGTCGAAAATCTTTGTATGAATGATGTGAAGGGTGTCGGACCGACAGAACCACTGGACGGAAAACTCGTCGGTGATCTGTGATAATTCCGCTTCAGCGATAGGTCGATTCTGAACCTTTTCATAAATCTTGGTGATAGGTCTCGAACCTATCGCAGCGGCGATGTAAATTTGTAGCATGTCCAAACCACGAATACTCACCGGTGATACACCTACCGGGAAATTGCACCTAGGTCATTATGTCGGTTCGGTGGAAAACCGCGTTGCGCTACAGGATCAGTACGACTGTTATTTTATCATTGCGAACAAGCACGCGTTTACAACCCGTGCTGACCGACCCGCCGAAATTCGTCAGTCAGTGTTGGAAATTGCAACGGACTATTTGGCCTGTGGGATCGATCCCACTCGCTCAACCATGTTTATTCAGTCCGAAGTCCCCGCTATTGACGAACTGACGTTTTTCTTCGCGATGCTGATTCCCTTCAATCGGGTCATGCGTAATCCAACCTTGGCACAGGAAATCAAGGATAAGGAACTCGGGGACAAGTATCCGTTCGGATTTCCGATGTACGCAGTGGGGCAATGTGCCGATATTCTTGCGTTTAGACCTGAACTGGTCCCGGTGGGTGAAGATCAGATTCCTCACCTGGAACTGACCCGCGAAGTCGCCCGGCGGTTTAACCAAATGTATTGCGGTGTGCATCCGCAAACAGAAGACCGGGATTATGTCCGCAAGGGAGGGCTTTTCCCCATCATCGAGCCTAAACTGGGACGTGTAAAACGTCTCGTCGGATTGGGCCCCCCCGGACCGGACGGCAACCTGTTGAAAATGAGTAAATCCCTTAATAATGCCATTTTCCTCTCGGATTCGCCTGAAGAAGTCGAAAAAAAAAATTCGCGGCATGTACACCGATCCTAAACGTCTACGTGCAACGGATCCCGGTGAAACCGACCCTTCGAGGAATCCGCTCTGGGCGTTTCATGAGACGTTTAATCAGGATACAAATTGGGTCCATGAACACCGGTTGCTTTACCAACAGGGTAAAGTCGGGGATGTGGCGATCAAGAAAAAGCTCATCGAGGTCATCAATCAGCTCTTGGACCCCATCCGTACCAGACGCAAACACTTTGAAGAAAGACCCGACGATGTGATCGACGCACTGCGTGTTGGTACTGCCAAAGCCAATGTGGTCGCGGAAGAAACACTGCAACTGGCCAAACAGGTGATGAAACAGGATTACTTCCCCAGGAAGTTGACCCTGCGATAGGCCCTATCGTCGGTTAATAGCATCCGTTGGTAATAGAGAATCAGACAAGAGGTACTGATGGAATATGTCAATCTTGGTTCGACCGGATGTAAAGTTTCCCGGTTCTGTCTGGGCACGATGATGTTCGGGGGAAAAACGGATCAGGAAGAGTCGATCCGGATTACCCGTACAGCCGTAGACGCGGGAGTTAATTTCATTGACACCGCGGATGTTTATACCGAAACACGCTGTGAAACAATCCTAGGAGAAGCCTTGGAAGGGATTCGTGACCAGGTCGTCCTAGCAAGCAAAGTGGGAATGAAGGTCGGTGAAGGTCCGAACGACACGGGTATCAGTCGTTACCATTATGTCAGAGCCGTCGAAGCCAGCCTCAAGCGGTTGCGAACGGATCGAATCGACGTCTATTACGTCCACTGGCCTGCAACCCGGATGAATCTGGAGGAAATGATGCGAGCTTTGGATGATTTGGTTCGTTCAGGAAAGATTCTGTACCCCGCGTGTAGTAATTTCCCGGCATGGCTGGTCATGAAGTCGCAGTGGGTGGCAGATCTTCGCAACTGCGCCCCTTTGGTGTGCGGTCAATATCCCTATAACCTGATCGAACGAGGGATTGAAGTTGAAATTCTTCCAATGGCTCGAAGCCTGAACTTCGGGATCACGATATATCGTCCGATTGCGATCGGGGTTTTGACCGGAAAGTACCTGGAGACGACCACCCCAGCGGGAACGAGGGCTGAGCAGGATGATCGGATTGACCGCTGGATGAGAAAATATGGTTCTGGTGTGCGCAGACTGGTTGAGTTTGCTCGGGCACGGGGGCATACCGCGACAGCCGCGGCCAACGCGTGGTGTCTGAGCACTCCGGGGGTGACCAGTGTGATCCTGGGTGTCAGCCGTTTGTCTCAATTGCAGGACAATCTTCGTGGTTTTGATCTCAAACTAAACCCGCAGGAGCGCGACGAGTTATCGAGCTATTTTGACACCGATGTGAAGGAAGAAGCGGGTGGACAATTCCCCACCTGGAGACGGCGAGCGGATATTTTATAGACTCCGCCGTCAAGATTTTTGTAAAAGCAATACCCATGGCTGATCCACTCCCGTTTCAACGCCGTCGCACGTTTGCAATTATTTCTCATCCTGATGCAGGGAAAACGACTCTGACTGAAAAGCTCTTGCTATACGGCGGTGCCATCCAGCTGGCCGGTTCGGTAACGGCCCGTAAACAGCAAAGGGCGGTGACCAGCGACTGGATGGAACTCGAACGCCAACGAGGCATCTCTGTCAGTTCAACGGTCTTGCAGTTTGAATATCGGGATAAGGTGATCAACCTTCTGGACACGCCGGGGCATAAAGACTTTTCCGAGGATACTTACCGGGTTCTGACTGCGGTAGACTCTGCCGTCATGGTGATCGATGCAGCTAAGGGCATCGAATCTCAGACGCGTAAGCTTTTTGAAGTGTGTCGCCAACGAGCAATTCCGATCTTTACCTTCATCAACAAGCTGGACCGGCCCACGCGTGACTTGCTGGGATTACTGGACGAGATCGAAACCGTTTTAAGAATTCATGCAGTTGCAATGAACTGGCCGCTGGGAACCGGACTGGATTTTCGCGGGATCTTTGATCGTCGGTAGAAGCAGGTGCATCTGTTTGAACGAACCCCGGGTGGGGCGTTTCGGGCACCCGTGACTGTGGCCGGGATCGAGGATTCAATTGTTCGAGATACAATGTCCCCTGAGGCCTATGGGCAATTCTGTGACGAACTGGAAATGCTCGACGGGGCAGGTACAGAATATGACCCGGACGCTTTCCAGGCCGCAAAACAGACTCCGGTCTATTTCGGCAGTGCCATCAATAATTTCGGTGTTCAGGCGTTTCTCGATTCATTTGTTGCTGAGTCTCCGGTTCCGACGAGTCGACGTTGCGGGAGCGATGCCATCGTTGAGCCGGGTGATCCGGATTTCAGCGGTTTTGTTTTCAAGATCCAGGCCAATATGGATCCCAAGCACCGCGACAGGATCGCCTTTCTCAGAATCGTATCCGGAGAGTTTCAACGGGACATGTCGGTCAAGATTGTTCGAACCGGAAAATCGATCCGACTCAGCAGTACACACAAACTTTTTGGGAGAGATCGTGAAACGGTGGATCAAGCTTATGCAGGAGACGTGATCGGAATTGTCGGACATCCTGATCTGCGGATCGGAGATACTTTGGCGACACGACTAAGTACCTCATTCGATGCGATTCCCACCTTCGCTCCGGAGGTGTTTTCGTTTCTCCATTGCGTCAATACAGAACGAATGAAGCAGTATCGAGACGGCGTGGACCAGTTGGCAAGGGAAGGGGTTGTGCAGGTTCTTTATCGAGTGGACGCACCGGTTCGTGTTCCGATGATGGCAGCAGTCGGGGTGCTTCAGTTCGATGTGGTACGTTTTCGTCTGGAAACCGAATACGGCGTACAAACCCGATTAGAATCCGCACCGTACGCAAAGTTGCGCTGGCTGGAAGATTCTGTCCAAGCCGAAATGCTCCGTACTGTATCAATGCCTACGGGTGTGCATCTTTATTTTGACACTCACGAACGCCCGGCATTATTGTTCCCCAGCGCCTGGACCTTACGGTATTTTAGCGAACAGTTTCCTCAAGTTCATCTCATTGAAGCTTTCGGTGCGGTTAATCTGGACGCAGAAGGTTAACTTCAGAGAGTACTCCTTGGAACCAAAAAGACGTCCGAGCAGACGTCTTTTCAGTCACTTGGGATCAGTCGAAAAGGATCAATCGTCAAATGGAAACGGTCACGGGTTGACTTTCCACACCCCCGACCCCAACGGCGACTATGCGATAAAAATACGTGTCCGTAGGAGAGACCGTCTCGTCAATAAACGTGGTCACAGGCCGACGCGCTAGCGGTGTGTCAGTCAGAAGAGTATAGACACCCCGGGCCGAGGTCGAACGGTATACCCGGAATCCTTCGATCCGGGGGCCACTGGCAGGGGATGTAAAGCTGATACGTGCTCCACGACTAGTTTCTTCAGTAAATACGGTCAAAACGGATTTGACGTCAGAAACGGGTTTAATATTCTCGATCAGATAAATATTGTCGTTGAAATCGTAGTTGGTGTAAGCGCGATTGTAATCCTGCAGCATGATATAGGTGTTAGGAATCAGCTTACCCTGCGAATCATAAGCCGGCCAGAAGCGTACAAAATGCCCGTATCCGGTCCGGCCCATTGAATCCGGATTTAGGGTCGGGTCGGAATATTCACCTCCTTCGACGATGAATCCAAACACTTTATCCCCCGGGTTGAACGCGCCGGAAGAGATATTGCTCAAGCTTCCGCTCTTACGCGGAAGAACGGTTTGTCCGTCCCCAGCCGCGTGTGTGAAGATTTTGGTCGAAACGGACGGTTTGCCCTGTTCATACCAACTGATGTAAGACTGGGTCGGCTGATAGGCGCCTTCTGAATCAATGTAGGTCTGTTGATGGAAAGATGCCAACTGCGTAACACGAACAACACCGTTGTCATCCGCTACGGTCCAGTACGGTGAGAGAATTTCGTCTCCGGTTGTGCGAACTTGCCCACCGGTGCTCAAGGCTTGTCCGGAATTGGTCAGATTGGTGGTAAATCCAAAGATATCATTCACAATGGTCTTGGCAGTGGGTTCGACCGAATTGTTGGGTTGTCCCGGCGGGTACTCCGAATAGGGTTGCCAGTATCCAACCAAACCATAGGTAATGACGGGATTGTCAGGATCGTTGCTGGTGATTGTGAATGTCCCGTTGTGTAGAGACCCGCTAGTGGCGGTGAAGGTAATAGTCACGGTACGAAAACTACCAGGAGGAATATTCACGTTCGTACCCCCGCCCGAAGTGATGGAAAAATTGCCAGTGGTCGCAAAACTGGCAACAAGGGTCTGAGAACCGGTATTGCGTACACGCACGGTCTGGGTCAAACGGGTCGTATTAGGATAATTTTCGTCACTGACGGCCACTTTGTTGAATACCAATCGGTTATTGGGTTGCAGGAAGTTGGCAGTGGCTGCCACCGTGGGCTTGCTCTCAGCAGGCTTGACATTGCTGATGATAAACAGCAAGTCCTGATTATCATAATTCTGCGTATATTCTTCGACGGCCACCAGATAAGTGTTGGGTGCTGCGTTGCCGAATTGATCGACGAACGGATAGAACCGCATTTTCCGTGTCTTGCTGGAATTGGTTTCCCAAGTGGCGTTCAAACCATCTTCCTGATACACGATCCGCGTGGTGCCGTCGAGGTTGTAAAATCCGGGCCACTGAGTAAAGAGGGCGAAGGGGGTGTCGCCGGGGTTGATCAGGGTTTGTCCATAAACAATGGGATTGACCGACTGAGCACTTTCGATGGGCACGTACCAAAGTTCTTTTCGGGACTCGATTTGTCCCGGTGAATAATATCCCAACCGCACCGCAGGTCCGCTTTTCACTCCGAACATAGCCAGCGGACGGATCGAAACAGTCTTGGTCGGATCAGCTCGTTGCAAGGCCTGAATGACAATTTCATCACTATCAGACGTGGGTGTTCCAAGCAGATAATCATCCGGGTTGGAATCTCCGACATTGATCGGGAGCCCGAATGTATCGATGACACGCTGGAGGGAAGGTTCGAGCGATCCGCCTTCACCTTTGGTCGGTAGTCCTCTTAATCCGACCGTGATACCGGGAGTATCCGGATCATTACTCAGGATGATCAGTCGAGCAATGTTGACATTAGTATCATCGGGCAAGGCCGTGAAGGTGATTCGCAGATCAAAGCGATATCCGGGCTTAATCGCTTTTCCTTCTGCAGGCATGTTGGTTGTAAACCGGGCTTTATGAGAACCAAGGATATAAACCGAGCCCGGCAGGAGGTTTATATTGGCTGTACCTTTATTGACAATTCGGAGCACCTGTGTGTCTGAAGTATTTTGAATCGCGTTGAAATAGATCGATCTTTGAGTAATGGAGATGTCCGGAACCCCTGCAAACAGATATCGGTTTTCAAGCGTTTCAAACAGCGAACGACTCATAAAAGGTGTTCCTCCCGTGGATTGTGATTCGACAACAAGACTACATAATCATAGTGTGCGTTGCCGGGTAAAGATTACGCGAAAATCTTTGTACGATGTACTTTTACCGCCTCGAGCATTGAAATATCACAATTTTATTGAAGGAACTCAATAATGCCTTTGGCCGAGCATTCGATTTCGATCCGGGTCAGGTATCCGGAAGTAGATGGAATGGGCTATCTGCATCACAGTCGGTATCTGCAATACTTTGAAATGGGCAGAGTTGAGCTGCTTAGACATCTCGGACACCGATATGCCGATCTCGAAGCCCGCGGGATATTGTTCGTCGTTATCAAGGCAGAGATTCGTTACAAATCACCTGCCCGTTATGATGAGGAACTGCGACTGACAACTCGTTTGGTCAAAGCGACACATGTCCGGTTCGATCACGAGTATATATTGTCGCGTGAAACAACGATTCTGGCGGAGGGTTCGACCAGTATCGCCTGTGTCGATCGGGTAGGTCAGTTACAAAAAATTCCGGACGATTTGATCCCACCGTCGCCTCCGACTCGTTGAGTCCTGTATCTCCGAGTAAAGCGAGCAACCCCATACCGGGGGATGAGTTCAGGACTTTCGAGGGGACGAACGTCGTTTAGATCCGACGGAGGTCGATTGAACCGCCTTGGTCAGATTTTCCTGGGCCGTTTCGAGCAATTCCCGTGCCTGCGCGAGAGTGGTTTCTGTGACATGAGGTCCACCAATCATTTCTGCAATTTCCTGAACACGATCATAGGCTTCGACCGGACGGACGATAGTGAACGTCCGGTTGTGTTCGGATTCTTTGCGCACGGTTAGATGTCGATCGGCGAAACAGGCAATCTGGGGAAGATGGGTTATACAGAGTATTTGGTGGTGTTTTGCCAACCCGCGCAGTTTTTGTCCGATGACGGATCCGAGTCGTCCCCCGACATTGGCGTCGATTTCATCGAATACCAGAACCGATACCCGGTCCCCGGCTGCTAGAACGCTTTTTAACGCAAGCATGATACGTCCCAGTTCACCCCCCGAAGCAATTCGACGGAGGGGTAACTCGGCCAGGCCGGGATTCGTCTGGACCATAAACTCTACCGAATCGTTTCCCGTCGGACCAGGATCAGTCATGGAAATCTGTACACGAAACTTGGCTTTTGGCATACCCAATTCGGCCAGGTGTTTCTCGATCTGAGGGGCAAGATCATTTGCTGCCGCGAGTCGTTTTTCGTGTAAATCTGCTGCTAATCGGTCACATTGTTGTTTTAATGGATCGATCCGATCTCGAATCTCGCCGACATCGTCCCCAGCCTGCTCGAGTTCTTGGATCTGCCGGGCTAATTCCTCGCGTAAACGCAGAACCGATTCAATATCCGGGCCATACTTTTTCAAGAGACGATTCAGGATATTCAATCGATCATGGACCTCTGCCAGTTCGGAAGGATCGATCTCTAGTCGTCCGAGATACCGCCCGAGGTCAAAGGCAGCTTCGCTGAGCTGCAAAGTCGCATCCCGTATGACACTTGAAACCTCGCTAAGATCCGGGTCTAGCAGACTTAATTCGCCCATAATACCGCTCATGACCTGTAGTCGATCGATGATGGCTCCTTCCGATTCGTACAGGGCTGCATGAACGGCTCCGGCTTCCTTACGAAGTTTTTCCAGGTTACCTAAAACCTGTGCCCGGGCAGCGAGTTTTTCATATTCACCTTGCTGGATCTGTGCCGAGTCTATTTCGGACGCTTGGAAGTTAAGGAAGTCAAGTTGCTGGAGCCGCGATTGGGTTCCGGCTTCGAGTTCGTTCAGGCGCTTCTGCGCTTGTTGAAGTTCATGATAAATCGTCTGATAGGCCTGTCGCTGGTCCGTCAGTTTTGCGAACTCGTCGAGCACGTCCAGCTGATTGGAAGGTTTGAGCAGGTACTGATGATCGTGCTGTCCGTGAACGTCAACCAAGTTCTCTGCAATCGTTTTAAGCATCGTCAAGGTGATAGGATTACCGTTCAAAGAGATGCTAGAACGTCCTGACGCATACAACCTTCGCGTCAACAGGATTTGTCGATCGTCACCCGGGAGGGTCAGATCACAGACTGATTCGATCCGGTGCAGCACCTTCGGGTCTGAAACTTCAAAGACGCCGCTGACCCGTCCTTCTTGAGTCCCGGGACGAAGCATTTCCGAAGGCGAACGTAATCCGAGGAGAAGCTCAATTGCACCGATGACCAGGGACTTTCCTGCCCCTGTTGTACCCGTAAAGCAATTCAACCCGTGATGCAGTTCGATCCGGGCATCGGCGATCACAGCTAAGTTGGAAATATGAATTTCCCGCAACATCATCTCTTCCCTGAGAAATACGCAATCACTGGAAACGGTGACAGGGGAGCATCACGCCGTAGCCGGTTATCGAACCTCTGCCCCGGGTGCGATCGGCTCATGGGGAGTGATTAATGTCAGTTTGCCTGTGGAGTCACTGGCTGCCAGAAGCATTCCCTGGCTGACTTCGCCTTTAATAACTTCTCTCGGTGCCAGATTGGCAACAATGATGATCTGCCGACCGACGAGTTGATCGACGGGGTAGTGTTCTTTAATTCCAGCAATGATCTGTCGTTTCTCATCCCCTAGATCTACCTGGAGCCGGACCAGTTTTTTTGACTTTTCAATCGCTTGGGCCTCCAGAACAGTAGCGACACGTAATTTCACTTTAATGAAATCATCGTAAGTAATGACGGAATTCGTATTTGGTTCGCTCATGTCAATAGTGTAGTCGTCAGACCGTCTGTTTTCATCTGGAGCAATCCCCTGTTTTCTGATCGGATTATAGGAGATTTACTGAACTGACCGGTCGTTCGCCTCCTTCGATGCGCAAAGGAAGCATACACCAGAAGGTAGCCCCTTTCCCGGGTTCAGAATCAACACCGATGCTACCTCCTAGAAGGAGGGTCAATTCACGGGCGATCGCCAGCCCCAAACCGGTCCCGCCATGTTCGCGGGTATGAGACTGGTCCGCCTGACGAAACTTTTCGAAAATCATCTGTTGTTTGTCCGGGGGAATGCCCGGTCCCCGATCCGTGACCGTAATGCGGACCCGGTCCTGATCTTCGACCGAAGCCCGGAGATCGATCTTTTCGCCCGGGGGAGAAAATTTGATGGCATTAGACAGAAAGTTGTACAGCACTTGCTGGAGCTTGGCTCCGTCGGTTTTGCAGGATCGGAACGCCCGGCTCCACGCGGGCTATGATCTGAATCCTTTTATTTTCGCAAAGGGGCTTGAGAAGATTGATAAGACCTTCGAACAGGTCTCCGAGAACGATCGGTTGAACACGCACTTCCATTCGACCCGCCTCGATTTTAGCCAGGTCCAACAGATCGTTGATCAGATCTAGCAGGTTGTTGCCCCCTCGGATGATATTCTGGATGTAACGTGTCTGCTTGGCGTCGGGTGGCAGCGAATCCTTGAGCAGTTCTGCAAAACCGAGAATCGAGTTTAACGGTGTCCGCAGTTCATGACTCACCGAGGCAATAAACTCACTTTTGAGTTTATTGGCTTCATAAAGCGCGACGTTGGCTTCGGCAAGCTGTCCGAGTCGGGCATCGAGACTTTTATTGGCTTCCCTCAGTTTGTCCTGAGAGATTTTGAGGTTGGTCAGCATGTGGTTGAGAGTTTCAGAAAGCTGTTGAAACTCATCCCCGGAGTCGATGTGAGAACGGATATTCAAATCGCCAGCCGAGACTTTTTCTGCAGTTTCCTGAAGGACTCGGACCGGTTGAAGGATGATCCGGGTGAGAATCAGATAAAGTGTCACACCGGCCAGTGCGCCTGCGATCAAACCCGCGATCAGGAGCAAGACACGATTTAACAGCTGTTGTTGTCCGGAAGTCTGTGAAGGAATATCGACGCTGACAATCCCTATCAGCGGGGGTGAAGAGGCCAACACTTGGGTCGGAAGTGTTGTTGGCGCGGTACGTTCCGGGAGGGTTGTCGGGATCGTGGCAGGGGGGAGCACTTCAGGTTGATGACACTGCAGACAGTCCCCTCGTGCAAAAAGTGGTTCGGCATACCGAAAGCGGTTGGTTGATCGAACCAGGGCTGACCGATATCGTCGGTCGGGATCTTTTTTAAAAGCCTCGATGGCCCTAAGTTCAAACGGGGTGAGTCCGTCGGTATCATTTGGGTTAATCCCGATCAATCGTGGATAACCAGCCTCGTTGTCGTCCACCGGTCGTGTGGATGCGGAATGGAGCGTCAAGAGAACCGGCCGAGTGGTCGCCGTGGTATAAAAATCGACGTGCTGGCGAACGGCATGCTGGGCGAGTATGGAGGCCGCCGATACATTCGACTGGTCACTCAACTGTTCCATTCGCTGCCAAGGAACAAACAATGCTGCACAGATGACAAGTACGACTGCCACGCCAAAAAGCAACTGGCACTTGGTAGCCAATGAAATCTTGAGCTGCCTTAACAGTCTTGCCATGCGGCTTGATTTTACGAACCGTCATAAACTTGCAAAACGCCATTAAAAAACCCGGTCGTTTTCTTGACCGGGCAAAAGTGTATATGAATCCGAATCGAAATGGCGGGAATCATTATTTCAGTGCAGCATCCAATGCTTCCTTGAAATCTCGCTCTTGTTTCAGCCCTACAAACTTGGCGACGGGTTGACCGTTTTTGAACAGAATAACAGTCGGAATAGCTGTAATCCCGTATTGCATGGCTGCGTCACGATTGCTGTCCGTATCCAGTTTGCCGACCTTAACGCGTCCCGCGTAATCTTTAGCCAGCTTATCAATTACCGGAGCCAACGCCCGACACGGCATGCACCACTCAGCCCAGAAATCAACAAGGACTGGTTCGTCTGAAGTGAGAACTTCCGATTGAAAATTGGCGTCGGTGAACTCTTTCACGTACTCGCTGGCCATAAAAGATTGCTCCTGTATGTCGTTTTGTCGGCAGGGGATGTTAGGATCGAGATTGGATGATGTCAAACATGTGAGACGGGGGTGTGACGACGTCTATGATCCAATTCTTTCTTGACGAGAAACATGTTCAGAACACCCACACCCAGAAGCAGAAACCCCAAGATCCCCATCCCTACGGGTACGACCCAGCGAACCTGACGAAGCGCAGCATCTTCTGGTTGGAAGAAGAAAAACAACATGAAACCGATAAAGCAAGTACCAACAACCAGACACGGCGGGATGAGTGTCCGCCGGAACTCTAGAGAACCCGATATCGATTTTCGGGAACGGGCCTGGGTGGCAGATTTCTTGGAATAATTCGACGAACCGGACGACACAGATGGCGAAATGCTTTCGCTGATCGGTTGGGTTACGCCCGGTTGTGAGGGACGATCAACCCGGTTCGGATGTTGCTTGCGTGTCAACATCGAAGAATCAGCTTTTGATGTCGGTCGAGCCGGTCGAGAAGACGTCTGCGAAGGCACGGATTCGGCGGATGGTTGATCGGTAGTTTCAGACTGATTTGTCATGTTATGAAGGGCTTGAGCAAACCGATCAGATGATTCCCGGGCCATTTTCGCGTCCTCTTTTTTACTCCAGATTTTATTCGAATAACCGATTTAAACCAAGTTTTATCGGAAACGGCCCCTGCGGTGATCGATCCCTGGAGAATGTTGCCGATAAAATCCCGATTTTCAGCGCAATTTCACAAATGCTGTTGAAATCAAAATGATTCTGAAACAATAATTGGTTGGCGGGTTACAACAGAGGCGCAGAATTAAGATGCAGAGCAACACGGATGTGGCCCTGGAGCAACATTCGGAATATTTATCGTCAGACGAAGTGTGAAAACTAGAGGAAAAGACCGGATTTTTAAGAACTAGCGGTGTGGAACACCCTTTGCATTAGTCACGGAACGGTAAAGAATTAGCAATACTGTCCAAGGGAGCAAAGCACATGAGCGAAGCAGAGTTTCAGAAGAAGTTGGCCGAACTGATGGGTGAAATTTCCACATTGCCGGCCGCCGAGCGGGCAAAAATGGAAAAACTCGCTGATGAAACCCGTCAAAGACATGAAAAATTGCGGGCCACAGTCAATTCGCTGCAGGAATCGTTGGACTATCTTCGGTTGAGCATCAAGTACTTGGTGTTTGATCTGGAAGCGACGCGTCGCGAAAACAACTATCTGCGACGGATGCTGGAAGAGGCAACCGGGCACTAAGAAGCAACACTCGTCAATTTGGGGCCGCATGCAGGTCTCGGACATGCGACCCGAATCCCGCCACGACCCTGATGCGGTCGTGGTTTATCATTTCCTGATTCCTATTGCATCCGTTCATCGGATAATCACAATCATCATCCGAATGACCAAGCATTTTGGAAAATCAATCCGATGGATCTTCCGATGGGCTGTGGCGATTACGGGCATTGTTTGGGTAATCAGTAATATTCACTTGCGGGACCGAATCAGTGTCCTGGATGAAAATCAGCTGCCACAGGATGTGGTCATGCTCGAAGGGGATGAATATGCGTCGGAGTTTACTTATCTGGACCCTCAAACTGAACTTCCAGTCCGGGTTGGTCGGGATCGTGTGGTGAATGGTCCGGACAAAAAGACGATCATTCTTTCGGACGGGACCTCGGTCAGTTTGCTCGGAATGCGTCTGAAAGGAGACATCGATCGTAATCCTACGGTTCAGGATCTGTTGATCCGTGACCCGTTGACAGGACGGGGGCGTTTCATTTCCCAGCAGGAAACCAGGGGTTATCAGCTGGACGTGCCCCAGCCTCGCGTGGAAGTCGGAGCCATCACCCTTGTTCGCAGAGCAGATCCGGGCTTGCTTCTGGCTGCGATCGGAGTAATGCCCGTCACGTTCATTTTTACGACACTACGATGGCATCGACTTCTCAAAGCGCTGGGTATCGACCTTCCCTTACGTCGGGCTTTCGTGCTAAACATGGTCGGCAGTTTTTACAACTCGTTCATGCTTGGTTCGACGGGGGGGGATGTTCTGAAAGCATATTACGCTGCCAAGCAAGTCCCTAATCGACGAACCGCAGCCGTAATGAGCGTGATTGTGGACCGAGTGATCGGTTTGTTGGCATTGATCATCCTTGGAGGATCAATGGCGGGCATTCACTATACCCTCTCGACAGACCGATCCGACGCTGTTTCAAAGCTTTGCCTTCAGGTCGCCATTGCGTCCTTGATTCTATTGGGGGGTGTGTTGGGGTGTCTGGTCATCATTTATTTCCGAGGATTCAGGCAATTTTTAGGCATGGACTACTTGATCGCGCGGTTCCCCATGCAGACCCGAGTAAAGAAAGTGGTAGACGTATTGAGAGTTTATCGCCAAAAACCGGGACTGATTCTTCTCATGTTGGTAATGACCTTCCCGGTTCATATCACTGTGGTGGTCTCGGCCATGTTGGCGGGGATGGCGTTTGACCTTCCGATTTCCGAGCCTTACTACTTCATTGTGGTACCGGTCGTTGTTCTGGTCGGCGCGATCCCGATCAGTCCGCAGGGTGCCGGGGTGATGGAGGCCTTTGCCTTTTACCTGACCCGATCCGAAGGCGCAACGGTCAATCAGGCACTGGCCTTGACGATGTCGATCCGTCTGACGGCCATGGTCTGGAATCTGGCGGGCGGGTTATTCGTTCTCAGAGGTGGATATCATACCCCGTCGGAAAAAGAACAGGCCGAACTGGAAAATGCGTCTATCTCTGAAGCAATGATCGGCGATTCATCAGCGATCCGCTAAACCTCTGAAATACGGTGCGTGCTGGCAACAAGCTGACCGGAAACATCGCAAATGCGGACGGCGAACGGAATGACATTGCGTTGTCCTGCATAACAGATGTCCTGATCGAGCCTGGCCCGGAGGATATTTTTACCACCTTGGGAGATATAGAGTCTGTCTCCGGTCGGATCGGATAGGCTTTGTTGAAAAGCGAGATAAGCTTCGTCATTTTCGAGCAGGAGGTTTGAAATACCAATTTCTTCCATAACGACCCCTGCACCGTGAAGATCTTCCAAGGCGATTTTCCCGTCCGTGCCGGCACACAACAGGGTGACGGGTTGTTGGAAATCCAGAATGGCCCGGGCCGTTGCTGAGGCATTGACGACTGCCCCGGCTAACAACAGGGATGCCTGACGGGCAGCCACCAGCGCGCGGGTACCATTGGTGGTGGACATGAAAATCGTCCGATCCTGGCAACGACCGGGCGTGAAATCCCCGGGTGAGTTGCCCATATCAAAACCGGGTGGTGGAAGACAATTTTTTTCACCGGCAAGCAGTTTTGAGCCCTGAAAAAGTTTCCATGCCTGCTGGGCTTTATCAAGCGAATCAAAGATGCGGATTTCTCGGGCACCTGCCTGAAGCGCCGCAGCCATCGTTGTTGTTGCTCGCAGGACATCGAACACGACTACCACCCGGCCTTGAAGGTCGTCGGTGGTCAACAACGAAGGTAACATGATAACACGCAATGGAATCATGCTGCGTTTTGTACCGTGGCTTGACGGAAGATGCACGGGCGAGGAATCTGTCATTACTGTGCACAAGACTCTGGTGCTCAATGTTGTTGGTCTGACGCCCTCATTACTTGGGGAGAATACTCCACGGATTAATCAGATCCGGTCATCGGGCATTTTGTCGCACATCGACCCTGTGCTTCCTGCAGTCACGTGTAGTGTGCAATCATCCTACCTGACCGGTTCTTGGCCGGATGAACACGGAATCGTTGGAAACGGGTGGTACTTCCGGGAGGAGGCTGAAGTCCGATTCTGGAGGCAATCGAATCGACTGGTTCTTCGACCGAAAGTATGGGATTTAGCCCGAAAACGCGACCCGTCGTTTACAGTTAATAATCTGTTTTGGTGGTACAACATGTATTCCTCGGCCGATCGTTCGGTCACACCCAGGCCGATGTATCTTGCCGATGGGAGAAAACTACCCGACATATACACCAATCCCCCTCATCTCCGGCAGGATTTACAGGAAAAACTGGGAACTTTTCCTCTGTTCAAGTTCTGGGGACCTGCCAGCGACATCGAGTCCACACAATGGATCGTACGCGCAACGATCGAAGTGGATCGAATTTATCCAGCCACTTTGACACTGGTTTATCTTCCCCATCTGGACTACGTTTTGCAGAAATCGGGCCCAGATCATGAGTCGGTTGCCTGCGCGCTTCGAAAGGTTGATTCGGAGGTCGGAAAATTAGTAGATCATTTCCCCGACGCACGAATTATCCTGCTCAGTGAATATGGTATCACGCCCGTAGATCAGCCTATCCACATCAATCGAATACTTCGAGAAAACGGTTTCATTGCTGTACGCGAGGAATTGGGGCGTGAACTGTTGGATTTCGGTGCCTCTCGTGCTTTTGCAGTAGCCGATCATCAAATCGCACATGTTTACCTGAATGACCCATCATGTCTTGCAGAGGTTCGATCAATTCTTACAGCAATTCCCGGGATCGATCGCGTTTATGCTTCCGAGGATCGGTCTGAAGTTCGTCTGAATCACCCCCGAGCCGGCGATCTGGTGGTTTTCAGCAAACCGAATGCCTGGTTCACCTACTATTACTGGGTCACCGATGAATCCGCTCCTGATTTTGCGCGTACGGTCGATATTCATCGCAAGCCGGGCTACGATCCGGTCGAATTATTCCTTGACCCTCGGATGAAGCTTCCGAAGCTACAGATCGCCTGGAAACTTTTGAAACGGAAAGTGGGATTCCGATGTCTTCTGGATGTTATTCCGCTGGATGCGAGTCTTGTACGAGGCAGCCACGGTGCCCGTCCGAATACTTTGTCGAATGGGCCTCTGATCCTATCGAATTGTCGATTTCTGATTGATCAGGAACTTTACCCTGCCCCGGAAGTTTGTCAGATCATACTTCGACATGTGTTTGATTGAATAGAATTCGTTTGCACCGCATTGATGTGGATACGGTTATTGATCAGCCGGACAAGTCAGTTCTCGAACCCCTGATTCTCCCGCAACGATTGCCCGTTTAGCAATTCGAATGAAAAGACCGGTTTCAATGATTCCTGCTCGGTTTCGTAATGCCTGATCTAGCTCAGCTGGTCGATCGATCCTACCAAAATGACAGTGGAAGTAATAATTCCCATTGTCGGATGTAAACGCGCTTCCATCGGGATTGCGTCTTTGTTCGACCCGTGCACCGAGTGATTGGATGTACGCAGCATGTACTTCATAGGCGAATTGGGTAACCTCGACCGGCAGGGGGCAGTGGTGGCCTAGATAAGGAACCACTTTCGATTCATCCACGATTGCAATGAACTGTTCAGTATTCTGAGCGACAATTTTTTCTCGAAGTAGCGCACCGCCCAACCCTTTAATGAGATTCAGATCCGGATCCACTTCATCAGCGCCATCGACAGTAACATCACATCGTCCGGCCGTTTTCAGGTCGATAAGCGCCAAACCTCCCTGACGTGCAAGTTTTTCGGATTGAATGCTGGTCGGAACCCCTCGAATATTTTTGAACCGTCCCTCGCGGACCGCTTGGCAGAGAAGCTCAATGAAAATGCTGGCGGTCGATCCGGACCCGAGTCCAACAATCATGTCGTTCTGGATATGATTCAAAGCCGCTTCGGCAGCGCGGGTTTTGGCGTTCATGGCGGGGAAATTAGCGATTTATAACCGTGATGCAAATGAAAGGGGGAGGAAAAAAACAGGACCGATTATTGTAAAATCGGTCCTGTCAGATAGTTAACAATAATTAAGTTAGGGAAAAGGGATGAGCTTCTCGAGATCAATATCGGTCGCGACGACCACCCCCGTAGCCTCCCCGGTCCCGTCCACCACCATAACCACCTCGGCCACCACCACCGAACCCACGTCCACCACCTCCGGAACGAGGTTCTTTGGGTTTAGCTTCATTGACGGTCAGGGCACGACCCCCGATTTCCTTACCGTTCATCCCTTCGATGGCAGCGGCGGCTTCATCGTCTGTGCTCATTTCTACAAACCCGAAACCCTTGCTCCGACCGGTTTCCCGATCCGCAATAATCTCGGCACTTTCGACCGTACCAAACTGCGTAAACAATTCCTGCAACTCCGACGAATCTGTCTTGTAGTTGAGGTTTCCGACGTACAACTTGCGGCCCATAAAATATCTCCTTGAACAAGGGCCAAATCCGGTTTCACTTTCCCGGATTCACTGAAAGGGATCGACGTTCCGATCCAAGAAGGCAGAAAAACACTGACAAGTTGCGCGGAAATCACCTTCAAAGGCGAGATGCTCAGACCTGTTCATTTTTACCAGCCGACGACAGCATACTATCCACCTGCCTGCAAATGCAAACAAAATTCCGAATTGACCTTTCGATGACTTCCTATGAACAGGAAGAATCCGATAAAATTAGGTTTTGTTCCCCAAATCGGAGGGTATGGTCTGTCGGTAATTCTGTGCAACGGGCATGCGACGACCGAAACCGAACGCCCGACTAGTGACTTTGAGCCCCGGTGCCATCTGACGTCTCTTATATTCACTTCGATCGATAAGTTGGGTTACCCGGAGCACGGTTTCAGGATCAAAACCTTCCTCGATTATCTGACGGACGGATTTATCTTCTTCGATGAGTCGATAAATAATGGCATCGAGTACTTCATAAGGGGGTAATGAATCCTGATCGGTCTGATTCGGTCTTAATTCGGCACTGGGAACTTTGTCAATGCTCCGCTGGGGGATGAGTTCTCGACCTGCCTGTTGGTTGATCCATCGGGCAAGTTCCCAGACGGTAGTTTTGGGAACATCGGAAATAACCGCCAAACCGCCGCACATATCTCCGTAAAGCGTACAATATCCGACCGCGATTTCGCTTTTGTTGCCCGTAGTCAGAAGTAGTGAGCCGAACTTGTTACTCAAACTCATCAGGATATTGCCCCGTTGTCGGGCCTGCATGTTTTCCTCGGTGAGTCCGGATTCTGTTCCAGCAAAGGCCTCGGACAGCATCTGTTCCATGGCACGATGAGCGGGTTCGATCGGAATGACATAAAACCGGATGCCTAAATTAGTTGCGAGTTTTCGGGCGTCTTCCAGGGAATGATCCGAGCTGTACCGGCTCGGCATGGCTACGCCGGTCACTTTGTCAGCCCCCAATGCCGCCACTGCTAAGGCGCAGACCAAAGCCGAATCGATTCCGCCTGACAAACCCAGGACAACTGAGGTAAAACCGCATTTTCTCACATAGTCCTTCAATCCCAGGATCAATGCCTTGTAAATGCTTTCCAGTCCTCGGGCATGGTCATGACGACGGTTGGTCTGCGGATGCTCCAAATCGACCACCAGCAGGTCTTCTTCAAAATCTTTGGCTTGGGCGATGACCTGACCGGTCTGATCAAACACCATCGAACAGCCATCGAATACCAGTTCGTCATTTCCACCGACCTGGTTCACGTACACCAGCGGGACATTGAATTGTCTCGATTGGCTTGCAAACAGTTGGATTCGAAAATCTTGTTTGCCCACGACGAAAGGGCTGGCTGAGCAATTGATCATCAGCTTGGCCCCGCGGGCTTCGAGATCCGCCAAAGGGTTCTGATGATATAGACGACGGGGGATAAGCCTTTCATCATTCCATAGATCTTCGCAGATCGATAATCCGACGGGTGTGTCACAGACCTGGACCACCTCGTTTCGTTCCTGCTGAGGGCTCGGTTCAAAATACCGAGATTCATCAAACACGTCATAGGTGGGTAAAAGCGTTTTATAATGTCGTGAAACAACTTTTCCTTCTCGAATGACCGCTACGGCATTGTGTAACGGTCGACCAACGGGCAGACGGTTTCGCTCGGCGTATCCAACGATCACGTCAATTCCATGCACTTGTTCAGCCAATTGCTCAACGGCGGATAGGTTGTCGTCGATAAACTGCGGTTTAAGCAATAAATCCTTTGGTGGATATCCGATGATCGATAGTTCCGGGAATACCACCACATCAGCCTGTTGGGACTGGGCTTGTTGGATGAAATCCGTTGCCTTACGAAGATTGGCAGGAATATCGCCGACAGTCGGGTTAATCTGGGCCAGAGCAATTCTCATGTAATTGGATTGTAGTCAGGCGTTTGTCTCTCGAAAGGGGGCTGAGGTTCACATTCCCGGACGTAAAACCAGGTTGACGGAATGGAGGTCACGCTGGGTGACCGACTGGATATGAAACGCCAGGTAAGCCGTCAACGGGTCGCTTTGGTAGCGTGAAAGTCGCGGAAGTCGTTGGGCTGTTGCCTTGTCCCGGGGTAAACGAAGAATCGTTTCTGCGATCCGGATCAGTCCTGGGTGGATCTTGGATAACGTCGCGTCTGCGGGGGATGAAAAATCCGGTAAAAATCCCGTTTCTTTCAGAATGTCCAATTGTATCGCGATGAACTCCTCTTCGATCCGAGGGCTGCTCAAAGCCGATAACGCCACCCGAACGCGATCGAACAAATAAGGATGGGGGTCGTGCTCTGCTAAAAGGACGGTTAACACCTCGGCTAAGTATTGACTGATTACCATCGCGCGAAACTGCCGGCGCAACGCCAGATGGCCTTCGATCAGTTTCCATTCGGTCAGAGTAGCCAAGTCACGATTCGTGTGCAGAAGGAAAACACAGTCGCCTACATCCAGCAGGTCCACCCCACCATCAAACTTGGACGCACCGGATCGGGTACGACGATACGCGCCTTTGGCCAAGACCCGAATCAGCCCGGTTTTTCTGCAAAACAAGGTCAAAACCTGTGAAGTTTCACTAAAACGATGGGTTCGGAGACAAATTGCACGATCCCGGGAACTAGCCATTCATTTGCGATTATAAACACCTGGTTGTCTGAAGGGTATTTTTCCCAATTTCACATGAAATGGGAGTGTACCATCCTGAAATGTTCTCATGTTTCCTTTCAAAATCTTTCAAAAAATCACTTTCATGGTTTCATCGGTTGAGTTTTTTCCATCCAATCACTATGATTCCAGCCCTTCCTGCAGGAAGAATAAGACCTCCGGGTCGGCGAGCTCGTAGCTCAGTTGGTAGAGCATGTGACTTTTAATCACAGGGTCCTGGGTTCGAGTCCCAGCGAGCTCATTTTTCCACAACCCATTTCGATTTCACACGTTATAAAAAACAAGGAACGGATCTCGGGGCAGACTGTCGTTTCAGACCATCTCCTGATGATTGGACAGTCCGATATCCAAGCATGAAATCGATTTCACTAGCCAAATAGATGGCAAGACTTCCCACTACCCATTAACCCCTGTCCGTGGGAGAGTTTGGCAACAGAGGTTTGAGTTAAGTATGTGCATCTATTCACAAAACCAGGCCGGTCGATGGATCGACCGGCCTGTGATCGGTTCAAAAGAATGATGGGAAAGAAACCCTATTTCCGTCGTGCCTTAGCAACCTTTTTAGACGTACGCGAAGTCGGTTTCTTATTCGACTTAGTGGAGGATGACGACGAAGCCGATTTGATTGCGGCATGGGCCGCTGCCAGTCGAGCAATCGGGACACGGAAAGGCGAACAGGAAACATAATTCAGTCCGACCTGGTGGCAGAACTCGACCGAGCGTGGGTCTCCACCGTGCTCGCCGCAGATCCCCAGTTTAATGGACGGATTCACAGAACGACCCAGTTCCACAGCCATCTTCACGAGTTTGCCCACGCCTCCTTGATCGAGACTTTGAAAAGGATCACGCTCAAGAATCTCTTGCTTGAGATAATCAGGGAGGAAACTGTTGACGTCATCACGGGAATAACCAAAAGTCATTTGTGTTAGATCGTTGGTGCCGAAGCTGAAGAACTGAGCCGTCTGAGCCAGTTCGTCGGCCGTCACAGCGGCACGGGGTACTTCGATCATTGTCCCGTACAGATAATCGACCTTGATCTTCTGTTCCTGCATGACCGCGTTGGCGGTATCAACGGTGATCTTTTTGCAGAAATCCAGTTCGGCTTTGGTCCCGACCAGGGGGATCATGATCTCAGGAAGACATTTGATCTTGTTCTTCTTGCTAATGCAGGCAGCTTCAATAATCGCACGAACCTGCATTTCCAGAATTTCGGGATAAGTGATCAACAATCGATCGCCTCGGTGACCGAGCATGGGATTCGCCTCATGGAGTTGGGCGACTCGTGCCTGGACTTGTTCGAAACTGATGCCCAGAGAATCGGCGAGTTTCTTCTGATCGGTTTCTTGGTGAGGAAGGAACTCATGCAGGGGCGGATCCAGCAACCGAATGGTTACGGGCAGACCATTCATCGCCTTGAAAATTCCGATGAAATCTTCCCGCTGATAAGGCAATAGTTTTGCAAGTGCAGCCTTTCGGGCTTCGACCGTGGTTGCCAAAATCATTTCACGCATGTTCTGAATCCGTTCCGGATCAAAGAACATGTGCTCGGTACGACAGAGCCCGATCCCCTGAGCGCCAAACCCACGCGCCACTTCAGCGTCGTGCGGCGTATCCGCATTGGTACGGATCTGAAGCGTACGATACTTATCAGCCCATTTCATGATCTGTGCAAACGGACCTGAAAGGGTCGCTTCGACCGTCGGGACCTGTCCTTCAAAGATTTCACCGGTCGCGCCGTCGATGGACAGATAATCTTCCGGGCCGTAGGTTTTACCATTGACGGTCAGTGTTCGGTTTTTCACGTCAATCTGAAGTGCTCCTGCGCCTGCAACGCAGGGAGTACCCATTCCACGCGCGACGACCGCAGCATGTGAGGTCATTCCACCGGTCGAAGTCAAAATTCCCTCGGCTACATGCATTCCACCGATATCCGCAGGTTCGGTCTCACGACGGACTAAAATGACTTTCTCACCCGCATGAACACGGTCTTCGGCTTCCTGGGCGGTGAATGCAAGTTTTCCCACAGCAGCCCCCGGCGAAGCCGGTAGACCCTTGGCGATGACTTTCTTGTCAGCCTTGGGATCGAAGGTCGGATGTAACAGCTGATCAAGGCTGGCAGGATCGACCCGTAGAATGGCTGTTTTTTCGTCGATCAGTTTTTCCTTCACCATATCAACGGCGATTTTGACCGCAGCCGCAGCTGTCCGTTTACCGGTACGGGTCTGCAACATGTACAGTTTGCCTTTTTCAATGGTGAACTCGAAATCCTGAACATCCTTATACCGGGCTTCGAGCTTCTTCTTGACGTCCAAAAGCTCTTTCCATGATTTCTGGCTCCACTTGCCCATCTCGGTTTTGCATTCCAAGGGGGTGCGGATACCAGCAACGACGTCTTCGCCTTGAGCATTGACCAAGAACTCACCGTAAAACTCATTGTTTCCGGTGGACGGATCACGCGTAAAGGCCACACCTGTAGCCGAGTCGTTACCCATGTTCCCAAAGACCATGGCTTGCACATTGACAGCGGTTCCGGGCAGACCACGAATGTCGTTGATTTCACGATACCGGATCGCGCGTTCACCCATCCAGCTCTTGAAAACGGCTTCGATCGCCTGTTCGAGCTGTACATAAGGATCAGTGGGGAAGGGTTCGCCGGTGCCTTGTTCGTAAACACGTTTGTAGGCTTCGACGACCTGTTTGAGTTCTGCAGTATCCAGCTCGGTATCGAGTGTTTTTCCGTACTTTTTCTTGATTTCGGAAAGTTCGTGTTCGAAGTTCTCGTGATCGACCGATTTAACGGTATCACCAAACATGTTGATGAGACGACGGTAGCTGTCGTAGGCGAATCGGCTGTTTCCGCTCAGTTTAGCCAGACCTTCAACGACCTCGTCATTCATTCCGATATTAAGCACGGTGTCCATCATCCCGGGCATGGACATTTTGGCACCGGAACGGACAGCAACGAGCAGGGGATTCTTGGGATCACCGAACTTTTTACCGGTGGCCTTTTCGACTTTGGCGATGTTGGCACGGACTTCTTCCATCAATCCGTGGGGCATTTTTTGACCAAGACGATTGTATTCGCCACACGTTTCGGTCGTGATGGTGAAACCGGGAGGAACCGGAAGACCCGCAAGAGTCATGTCGGCAAGGTTAGCACCCTTGCCACCGAGCAGGTCTTTCATGTTCGCATTGCCTTCGGCTTTTCCTCCACCGAAAAAGTAAACGCGCTTGATTTTTTTACTGGATGACTTGGAAGAGGTCTTTGCCGACTTCGTGCTAGATTTAGCCATATGACGATTGACTCCAAAAATTGCCGAGATTTCTGCGTTCGTTCCACCTAAGAAACAAGCGGAAAACAGAAGGGGCGGAGTATAGAAGGGGCTGAAATAAGTGTCAATTTTCTAACGGACATCTTTATAGAGAACCAAATAACTGGGGACTCCATCCTGTATAAACTTATTCCTAACATTATACTAACATATCACGATTGTCAAGTAAGATTTTTTTCTCCCGTAGGGTGACTAAGATTCAGGGTATGAACCGTGTTCCTGATCCGGTCTGGAACTCCCCGGTTGACGGGGTTGGCCTAGAGGGTCTGTCCTTGGGTGAACAGATTCGAGAACCGACCTTATTGGTATTCCTGCGTCATTTTGGATGTATTTTTTGTCGAGAGATGGTTGCCGATCTGCACGACGCATCAAAAAGCCTTCCTGGTTTCCCGTCGATCCTATATGTCTACCAGGGAACAAAAATTGACGGGGAACCGTTTTTTGCGCGACACCATCCCGGGGCCTCTGCGATAGCTGACCCGGAAAAGAGGTTATACGACGCTTTTGGAATCAAACGGGCCACATTCATGCAAGGTTTCGGACCCATGGTTTGGCCTTGTGCGGTTCGGGCGGTTCGAAAAGGAAGTGGAATGGGTCGACCGATCGGAGACCCCTGGATGCTGCCGGGAATGTTTTTGATCTGTCCTGACAGGACGATCCGTTGGTCGCACCCGTTTCGACATGTCGGAGATCATCCCGACCTCAAGACAATTCCTCGAACACTGAACCCCCAGTCAACACCTGATTAGCTGTGGATCTGCATTTTATCCACAGCTAAACAGGCTTCTTTAAGACACTCGGACAAAGTCGGGTGCGCGTGGAACGTTCTGGCCAAATCTTCTGCAGATGCATGGAACTCCATAGCGGTGACGGCTTCGCAGATTACGTCGCTGGCGTGAGCTGACAAAATGTGTACACCAAGAATCCGATCGGTTTTGGCATCAGCGAGAACTTTGAAAAACCCTTCGGTTTCGTCCATACCCCGCGCCCGTCCGTTGGCGATGACATTAAATTTACCCACTTTGTAAGAGACCCCTGCGGCTTTAAGCTCTTCTTCTGTCTTTCCTACCGAAGCCAGTTCCGGATGGGTGTAAACCACTGCAGGACAAGTGGCGTAATTCACATGTCCGGGTTTGCCCGCTAGCAGTTCGGCGACAGCGACCCCCTCTTCCTCGGCCTTGTGTGCCAGCATGATTCCCCCGATCACATCCCCGATCGCATAAATGCCCGATACATTTGTCTGGAACTTTGAATCGACCTGGATAAACCCTTTCTTATCTTTTGCGACACCGAGGGTCTCGAGGCCTAATCCATCGGTTACCGGTCGTCTACCAACACAAACGAGCACTTTGTCGGCTTCTTCGGTCCCGCTTTGCTGACCGTCCCGACTCTTCCATGACAGTTTGACCTTGTTATTTTCCACTTTGACCCCTTCTGCCAAGGTATTGAATCGGAATAGCAATCCCTGTTTTTCGAGTGATTTCTGAAGAGCCCCAGCCATTTCGCGATCCGAGGCCGGCAAAATACCGTCCAAAAACTCTAGGATCTGTACTTGACTACCCAACCTTGACCAGACGCTGCTCATTTCGACACCGATATATCCTCCTCCGATGACGATCAGCTTTTGTGGGAGCTCCGTCAGATTCAAAATTTCAGTCGAGGATAGGACATACTTGCCATCAAAAGGAACCGATGGCACCGGGGAAGGTGCCGATCCGGTCGCGATCACAATATGACGGGTTTTGTAGTCCTTCGTAGACCCCTCAGACGTGGTTACACGCACGGTCCCGGGAGACGGAATGCTTGCGGTTCCTGAAAGATGGGTCACTTTGTTTTTTCTGAACAGCATCCCGATTCCACTAGTCAGGGCTTTGACCACCCCGTCTTTTCGCGAAATCATCGTTTTTAGATCCAGTTTGATGGACTCGATTTCGATCCCGTGTTTGGAGAACTTGTTTTTGGCTGTTACGAACTTCTCGGAAGAGTCCAGAAGTGCTTTGGAAGGAATGCATCCTACGTTGAGGCAGGTACCGCCGAGGTATTCGCGTTCTACACAAGCGGTTTTTAGTCCGAGTTGGGCTGCCCGAATCGCGCAGACATACCCGCCGGGTCCGGCTCCGATCACAATCACGTCAAAAGAATTATTGTCACTCATAGGGCAAAACCTATTGTATGGCAGATTCGCAGAAGTCCAAACCTAGAAAGGAATTACAGGAATCTTGCTTCTGCATTGCTTCGTGGGTAGTTTTAGAGTGTCGCACCCGTAGCTCAGCTGGATAGAGCATCGGATTTCTAATCCGACGGTCGCAGGTTCGAATCCTGCCGGGTGCGCTTGGACCTATCTTTGTTCTGAGTAAGGGTATTTTCTCAACGTAGACGTACGACCAAAGCCGGGGGAATCTCAGGACGTTTGGCGAAGGAGAACGCGTTTGCCGATTTTTCATAGGGAAAACTCGGTTCTTCAAATCCGTCTACTACGAAACCAGCTTCAAAGGCCCGATTGAAGATTCCACTGATCGGACGATGAAATATCGGGTGCGGTTCGGGCTGGTGGAGGAGTCCTTCTGAAAGTGTTTCGTATTCGGTCAGATAGTACTCGGTTTTGACTCCAAAACGTTGTTGGGTTTTTCCGTTGTCCGATATCAGTTCTGCAGTGTGAATGTGTCGTGGAGAGTTAAAGGCAGGATGACAAACTGAAAAGACGAACCGTCCTGTTGGTTTGAGTAGTTTCCGTGTGGCTTGAAACAAGGGTTCGATCGTCGGAAGGTCCATCAGCGCCATCGAGCAAACAACGGCATCGAACCGATTAATTCCCAGCTCGAGCAGGGCAGCATGATCGGTTGCGTCCATGACCGTATAAGTGATGGAAAGGTCGGGTGAGGTTCGTTGTCGGGCGCGTTCGATGAACGTCGGTGCACCGTCAAAAGCCACAACTGTTGCCCCACGAGAGGCTAAAACTCTTGCGTAGTTGCCGTTTCCACAACAGGCATCGAGAATCGTCTGACCCTGGACAACTCCCAGCAGACGATCGGTAGCGGGCATGATCAGACGCTTCTGAAAATCATTTCCCTCTTTGAGGGAGTCATCCCAAAACGCTGCCAATCTTTCCCAAACCGATCGTGTGTCGTTCATGAGCTTATCATCCATCATCGCTGGTAGACCTTCCAGACGAAAAAATCCTACGGTGTAATTCTCTAGCTCGTGCTCGGGGAACTAATTAGCCATCATGCTGATTGTCATTTCGTGTGTCTTGTCAGGGTAAATGCCTCTCATACAATGGCCTACCTATGCATCAGATATCGATCGATGATCAGATCCGCCTGTTATCGAGGCGGTGCGAACGGATCATTTCCGAAGCCGAGTTGAAAGCCAAGCTCGAAAAAAGTGCACGCACGGGGAAACCCCTTCGGGTCAAGCTGGGAATGGATCCGACGGCTCCGGATGTCACTCTGGGGCATTGTGTTCCTTTAAAGGTCGTTCGTCAGTTTCAAGACCTTGGACACAAAGCCGTTCTGATCATTGGCGATTATACCGCCCGAGTCGGAGACCCTACCGGACGCAACCAGACTCGCAAAGTGCTTTCCGGGCAAGAGATCGACGCTAACGCTAAAACGTATGTCGCACAGGTAGGAAAGATTCTCAGGACAGACCCCGAGCATCTGGAAGTACGATATAACGGAGAATGGCTTGGGAAAATGGGCCTGGTGGATATTATTCGTCTGGCAGCCCGGAAATCCGTCGCTCAGGTGCTGGCTCGAGAAGATTTTGCCAAGCGGTATGCCGAAGGGGTAGACATTCGTCTTCACGAAATCCTGTATCCGCTGCTTCAGGGATGGGACAGCGTGGTGATCGACGCGGATATCGAGATGGGAGGGAGTGATCAACTGTTCAACAACCTGGTCGGAAGAGAGTTTCAGAAAGAAGAAGGTAAAGAGGGACAATGCGTTTTTGTCACTCCTTTACTAGTGGGGACCGACGGGGTGAAGAAAATGAGCAAGTCCTTGGGGAATTATGTCGGTGTAACGGATCCGCCCGGAGGACCCGAAGGTATGTTCGGAAAAATCATGTCTCTGCCCGACGGACTGATGGAAAGTTATTACCGTCTTTTGACCGATGTGCCGGAGGAAGATTATCGAACGATGATCGCGGAACGTCCGCGGGATGCCAAGGTGCGCCTTGCCAGGATTATTATCGAGTGGTTGCATGATAAGGGAAGCGCGGACCGGGCCGAGGCGGATTTCAAGGCGGCTACCCATGGGGGCGTTCCCTCAGATATTCCCCATTACCCGGTTTCGGTTGGCAAGGACGGGATCGTGCCCGTTCTGATCGGCACGGGGATCGTTCAAAGCAGTTCTGAAGCACATCGCAAAATCAGAGAAGGGGCGGTAAGGCTCAACGGGAACAAAATTACAGACCCCAAGCTCCGTCTGGGGCTTAAGGAACCTGCCGTTCTCCAGATGGGCAGCAAGAAGTTCGTCCGTCTGATTCCGGCCGAATAGAACGAGGTGTTTTTTTAGCGAGCCTTTTCAAGTTCAAACGCGTCATGGATGACTTGTAAGGCACGAGGCCCATCTTCCTTGGCGATGATACAGGAGATTTTGATCTCGCTGGTGGTGATGTTCTGGATATTAATCTTGGCGTCAGCGAGGGCTTTGAACATTCGTTCGGCCACACCCGTGTGTGTTTTCATACCGACTCCGACAGCACTGACTTTGGCAAGCCCGTCCTGGTAGGAGACCTTCGTGGGTGATCCGAGTTCTGTGATGAGCTGATCGACAACGGGCTTGATGTCCGCCAGGTCGCCGTGCTCGACCGTGAATGAGATATTGGCCGTATTGTCGTCCATGACGTTCTGGATGATGTCATCCACGACGATGTTTGCAGAGGCAATAGTGGCAAAGATGGTCGCAGCGATGCCTGGTCTGTCCGGGACGGATTTGATAGTTACTCGGATGAGGTCTTTTTTCAAAGCAGCGCCGGAAACGACGATATGTTCCATGGTCTTGTTCTCCGCAACGATCCACGTCCCGGGGTTGTCGTTGCCGCTGTTACGGACTTCAATGGGGACGTTGTATTTCTTGGCAAACTCGACCGCTCGGGTCTGGAGTACTGAAGCCCCTTGTCCGGACAGTTCGAGCATTTCATCGTACGTGATCCGGTCGATTTTACGTGCATTTTTTACGATCCTGGGGTCAGCCGTGAAGATGCCGTCCACGTCGGTGTAGTTTTCACACACGTCGGCTTTGAGAACCGCACCGAGCGCGACGAGTGTCGCATTGGAGCCGCCTCTTCCGAGGGTTGTGAAATGACCGTCGGGGGTGACTCCCTGAAATCCTGCGACGATGACGATTTTTCCCTGTTCCAGTTCGTTGAGGATTCGTTGATGATTAATGGACTTGATACGCGCTTTGGAAAAGGCGTCGTCGGTGACCAGTCCGATTTGTCCGCCGGTGAACGAGATCGCGGAATATCCCTGGGCATGCAGCGCCATGGCCATCAGTGCGATCGTGACTTGTTCGCCGGTAGCGAGCAATTGGTCCATCTCACGCTTGGGTGGAGGGATTTTTTTCCCATCCACAGTACAGACCTGTTCGGCCAGCTCGACCAGTTGGTCGGTGGTGTCTCCCATGGCTGAGACGACGACCACGACTTTGTGCCCGCGTTGTACGGCGTTGATCGCCCGCCGGGCTGCAGCATGGATCTTTTCTGCAGTGGCAACCGAAGTGCCTCCGAACTTTTGTACAATCAATCCCATAGGAAAAGGCGGATTATACGTCCCGTTCGAACTGGTACAACGGGGGGGAGTTCATCGGCTACGAAGCGCTTCCTGGTATCGGCCGTGCTTTCCCTGATTCCGTTGATGAATGAAATCGATTAGCCTTTTGACACAGGGGTTTAGTCCGTTCATGGTATCAAACTCTGCCAAGACCGTGCTGAAGGGTTTTTCGCGTCCGAAGAACAGACGTCGTGTTGCCCGTTCGAGTTGTTCAATGTCTTCATCGCTGAACCCATGACGTTTGAGTCCGAGCGCGTTCAAAGCCCGGACCCGATCCGCCCCGTCCACTTTCACATAAGGTGGAACATCGTGGTGAATTCGTGCGTAACCGGCGATGTAGGCATATTCGCCGACAGTAACAAAATGGTGAATTCCCACGCCTCCCATCATGGCTACACCGTCATGACAACGCACGTGTCCGGCGATCATCACATTGTTTCCGATAATGCATTTATCACCGAAGTGGGCATCGTGTCCGATATGACAGTTGACCATCAACAGATTATTGGACCCGACGATGGTGACACCCGAACCGGTTTCGGTCCCACACTGGATGGTGACCGCTTCACGGATCTGATTGTTGTCTCCGATCTGCACCCGTGTCGGACCTCCACGGTATTTCAGATCCTGAGGGGGAGTTCCGATCACCGCGTTGGGATAAAAAACATTGTTTTTACCGATCGTGGTATGACCGAGGATCGTGACATTATTGTAAAGTTTGCACCCGGAGTCGATGCTGACATGAGGACCGATCACACAAAACGGTCCGATCTCAACGTCGGAAGCCAACTGAGCATTCGGGTTAACACAAGCTAGAGAGTGAATCTTGGGCATTTTTTGTTATTTCTTCTCCAGGTCATCACCTTGCGACGGCAGTTTCCGGAATCGATCGCGTGAAATCGTCATACGGTTATCCAACGGGTTCTGCATCAACGAGCATGAACTTGATATCCGCTTCGGCGGCTACTTTGTCCTGCACATAAGCACGACATCGGACGTGTCCGGTTCGACTTTTGACACGAACAGCAATGGCTTCGAGAAGCAACTGATCTCCGGGAACAACCGGATTACGCATCTTGACCTTGTCCATACTTAACAGCACGGCCAACTTGCCAGTGTGTTCGAGTTTCTGGCTTAACAGGATCCCTCCCAACTGTGCCAAAGCTTCGACAATCAATACCCCGGGCATGATCGGGGTTCCGGGGTAATGTCCTTGGAAAAAAATATCGTTGTTGGTGACATTCTTGATTCCTACCGCACGAGTGTCACCTTCGATTTCCAGAACCCGGTCAACGAGCAACATCGGAAACCGGTGCGGAAGGATGCCTTGAATTTTTCGGATATCTAACGCAACGTTCTCGCGTTTCAGGAGATTCTCCCGCCAGGCATTTTCGGCGTGTTCCAGAAGTCTACGAGCCATCAGATGGTTTAACTCGTGCCCCGACTTGTGCGCGACCAGACGACCGAAAATCGGACGCCCTACCAGTGTCAGATCACCGATCAGGTCCAGAACCTTATGTCTGACACATTCATCCGGAAATCGGAACTCATTTTCCATCGGACCGTTCGACGAAATCACCAGCAGGTCTTTGGCCGTCAGGTGATTTCCGAATCCACGCTTGCGCAGTTCCGCTGCTTCGTGCTCGAAGACGAACGTCCGCGCAGGAGCCACTTCCTTAAGAAAATCATCTTCACCAAGGTGAAACGCGAACACCTGACGTCCGATCGGAGGACCGGCTTCAAAATCATAAATGATTTCCAGCTTGTCGGTAGGACCCGGAAGCGCCGCCAACGTGGCGTCTCCCAGGGATACCTGCAAAGGCTTTCGGATAATCAACGGTTCGATTTTACCGTCCTGTTCGACAATCCCTGCGTCATTCAAGGCATCGATGAACTGCATCGACGAACCGTCCCCCATCGGGATTTCTCCCGAGGTCGTTTCAGATACCGTTACTGTTGCATTATCAATTCCAAGACCGGTCAACGCTGCTAAGACGTGTTCGACGGTTTCGATCTGAAGGGTTCCGTTCTTCAGACAAGTCCGACGAGGACGTTTGACAACGTTATGGATCAAAGCCGGGATCGTAGCAACTTTTTCCCCTAGTCGACGAATGAACGTTATGCCCGCTCCTACACCGGCGGGGGTGAAGGTCAGTTCCGCGGGTTCACCCGTAAACAACCCTTTGCCCCGAAGTCGCACTTCCCGGGCAATTGTTTTCTGCAGACGCTCACTCACAGAAGAATCAGTATATCCAAAACCGTTTCGAGTTGAATATGCCACTGTTGTCCTGGAAAACAATCAGCGATTGGGCTGTGTAATCCTGATCATAGGTCCCAGGTTTTCTATTCATTCCCGCTCTGCTGCGCTGATGAACGGCCATCCGAGCGAGGAAACTCGGTTTCTTATGGAAAAACGAGGGACTGAGGGGAAAAATTCATCAAAATGTCGCAAGAAAATGTTGCGCCAACTCGTTTGCGACATTCAGAACAGTTTGAGATGGGGTAAATCGGTCCTTCCCATGAGGAACTCATCGATCTTGGCAGCGGCACATCGACCTTCGGACAAGGCCCAGACTACCAACGACTGACCTCGTCGGGCATCTCCTGCTGCGAAAACGCCTTCAGTACTTGTTTCATATTTGTCGTTTACGAGGATGTTTCCTCGTGGGTCGAGTTTTAACCCCAGTTGTTCGATGAGTCCTCCTTTTTCCGGACCCACAAATCCCATCGCGAGCAGACAGAGGTCGCAATCCAGTTCAAAATCACTTCCCGGAACTTCGGTCATGTTCATTCGACCGTCCGGGCCCTTGGTCCATTCCAAACGAATTGCGTGGAGCTTTTTGACCACCCCATTTTCGCCGCTGAAACGTTTGGTGTTGATCGACCAATCCCGGATCTCTTGTCGATTGTTGAGTCGGTCGGCGGCTTCTTCGTGAGAGGTCGAAACACGTAAAATCATCGGCCAGTAAGGCCAAGGCATGTCCGGTGTGCGATCGGCGGGGGGTTTAGGAAGCAATTCGATCTGACGAACGCTTTTAGCCCCTTGTCGAACGGAAGTGCCCACACAGTCTGCCCCTGTATCACCTCCTCCGATGACTACGACATGCTTTCCCTGAGCGGAAATTTGGTCCCGGACTTCATCACCGAGCACTTTTTGGGTCTGTTGGGGGAGGAAATCCATCGCAAAATGGATTCCTGACAGCTCGCGTCCGGGGACGGGCAGGTCGCGTGGTGTTGTCGAACCGATGCAAATGCAAATGGCATCGAACTCACGACGCAGATCATCAATCTTGACATTAAACCCGACGTTGGCATTGGTTAAGAACTTAATGCCCTCGGATTCCATCAGTTTGATGCGTCGATCCACGACCCATTTTTCCAACTTAAAATTAGGAATTCCGTAGGTTAAGAGCCCCCCGATCCGGTCGGCTCGTTCGAATACCGTGACCCAATGACCTGCCTTGTTCAGCTGGGCTGCGGTTGCCAGACCCGCAGGACCTGATCCGATGACAGCCACTTTTTTTCCCGTACGAATCGAAGGCGGACGGGGTGTCATCCAGCCATTCTTCCAAGCATGGTTGATGATATTCCATTCGATTAATTTGATGGTAACGGGGGTTTTCCAGATGTTCAGTGTGCATGCTTCTTCGCAAGGGGCCGGGCAAACCTGACCCGTGAACTCGGGGAAGTTGTTGGTCTTTAGCAAGACGTCCAAAGCGTCCCGGAATCGGCCCCGGTATACAAAATCATTGAACTCTGGAATGATGTTGCCCAGCGGACACCCGTTATTGCAGTAAGGCACGCCGCAATCCATGCACCGGGCACCCTGCGTCCGTAACTTGTCTTCTGGCATAGGGTTATAGACATCGGAGTAGTCCATTACCCGAAGCTCCACGCTCCGACGTGTCGGCATCTCACGCACAAACTCCTTGAAACCAGTTGGTTTACCCATGCCAGACCTCGCAAATCACATAAACCCAGTTTATTTAATGGCTTGCAAAAAAGAGGACGAAAACGTGCGGCCTCCTCGCTGCGTCCGGAAGCGAATATACCACTTTTGCGGATACGTTGCATAGTGCGTCAATTGGACCGATTCTTTGGTCCAATCGGCTGATCTGATGGCTTGAAATGGTTTTTTGAAACAACCCGTCGATCAGGTCGTTTCATGTTCGTAGGCCTTGACGATGTTCTGGACGAGACGGTGTCGAACAATATCTGTTTTGTCCAGATGAACCATTCCGATTCCCTTGATTCCTTTCAGACGCTTCAATGCGTCGATCAGACCCGATTCAACATGCTCGGGAAGATCGATCTGCGAATCGTCGCCGGTGACAATCATTTTGCTCTCATTACCCAGTCGTGTCAGGAACATCAGCATTTGGCTGACGGTGGTGTTCTGGGCTTCGTCCAGAATGATCACGGATTCATTGAGCGTCCGTCCACGCATAAAAGCCAGCGGAATGACTTCAATGATGTCATTCATCATGAAACGTTTGACCTGCTCGATATCGATCATGTCGTGAAGCGCGTCGAACAACGGACGCAAATAAGGATTGACCTTCTGTTGAAGATCTCCGGGGAGAAAACCAAGTCGTTCCCCGGCTTCGACGGCGGGACGGGCGAGGATCAGTCGTCTGGCTTTGCCTTGTTTTAATAATGAGGCTGCTGCGGCTACGGCAAGATAGGTTTTACCGGTCCCGGCGGGTCCTACCGCGAAGGTCAGGTCGTTTTTGAAAATCGCGTCCACATAGGCCTGTTGACCGGGAGTTTTGGCACGGACGGCATGACCACGAACGTAAACATCGATCGCGCCGGCGGCGGCGTGAGCATGTTGGGCTTCGCGAAAAGCCTGAGAGACATCTTCTGCTGTCAAATGGTCCTGACGACGAAGACGCCTTTGCAGTCGGTCGAGTACGGCTGCGGCTTTTTCTACCTGGTCGTTGGTTCCTCCGAGACGAATTTCATCATCACGCACGCTGATCTGCACGCTGAAGGTTTCTCTCAGCAAACGCAGATTGCGGTCAGCAATCCCCAAAAGGGCGGTTCGCTTGTCCGGATTTTCGATCGAGATACTCAAGTTCACGGTAACTCATTATAACCGTCTGTAAGCCGGTCGTCGCGGGAGTTTTTGGAGGTTGTCTGAAGTGACACAGATCGATCCGCTGACTATATTTTCATCACTTGAGCACAAGGATTGCCATTCTCGGATCGACCGGTTCGATCGGTTGCAGTGCAGCCGAGGTGATTCAACACCTCGGTCCACCGTACCGTGCGGTAGCTCTGAGCACCCATTCCCGGGTGGATCAGTTGATCGAACAGACACGACGACTGCGTCCCGTCGCGATTGCGGTGACCGGCGAATCCGATACGGCTTATTTGAGATCTCTGTTTGGTCAGATGGGAGTGGAGTGTTTTTTTGGTCCGTCCGGACTGATCGATCTGGTTCAGCACCCACAGGTCGATATAGTGCTCAGCGCGGTCGTCGGGGCTGCGGGTTTACCTGCAGCGGTGTCTGCGGTCGATGCCGGAAAAAAGTTGCTTCTGGCTAATAAAGAGGCGCTGGTGATCGCCGGTTCTCTTTTGATCCCCCGGGCACGTCAACGTCAGACGGAGATCCTTCCTATTGATTCTGAGCATTCGGCCGTTTTCCAAGCCATGCAGGCCGGTCGGCGTCAAGAAATCAGACGTGTCATTCTGACGGCATCGGGTGGGCCTTTCCGAAAGGCTTCCCTCAGCGAAATGGAAAACGCGCGTCCACGGGACGCATTGCGACATCCCACCTGGAACATGGGGGAGAAGATCACGATCGACTCGGCCACCATGTTCAACAAGGCTGCAGAGATCATTGAAGCCGCCTGGCTTTTTGACTTGGAACCGGATCAGATCGAGGTAGTCATTCATCCCGAGTCGGTCATTCATTCAATGGTCGAGTTCGTTGACGGTAGTGTGATCGCACAGTTGTCTCCTCCGGACATGAAAACCCCGATTCAGTACGCGATCACATATCCCGAACGTCTATCGGGTTGTGGGAAGAGAATGGATTGGACCTCTGAATGGGCCCTGCACTTCGAACCCCCGGACCCCAAACGCTTTCCGGCTTTGAGTATTGCCTATGAGGTCATTCGGGTCCGTGGAACACTCGGGGCGGTTATGAATGCCGCTAATGAGACCGCCGTTTCGGCGTTTTTGGCGGAAAAGATCCGTTTCGGGATGATCTGGCGGGTGGTTGAGAATACAATCGCCCAACATCATGTGATCCTGAATCCCACTTTGGACGATCTGCTGCAAGCCGATCAGTGGGCAAGGAGAACGGCAGAGGCATGGATTCGCAGACAAGGCTGACGTCGGAATAACCGTCCGGCGTTCCTACCTGAAGGTTAGACGATACGATGAATATTCTTCTTGTTCTGTTGGCGTTCGGGTTTGTGATTTTCTGGCACGAACTGGGACATTTTCTGGCTGCCCGGTGGGCGGGGGTTCGGGTCGAACAATTTGCCGTGGGAATGGGTCAGGCTTTGATCAGTTGGCGGAAAGGGATCGGGATTCGGTTTGCGGGGATCGGTCGCCAAGGCTTTCATTGGGGTAGCACCCAGGAAGAGTTTGATCGTCGCATCGACCAGGCTCATGAACAGTCCGGAAGTTCTCGACCGGCTTCGAGTCTTTCCACATTTGAAAGATACGAAATTGCCAAAAAGCTGGGGATGGGGGGAGACCGAGTATCGACTGAGCTGGATTCCGATCGGCGGGTATGTCAGACCGACCGGTCAGGACGATCTAAGACCCGTTAGTGACGTCGCAGCCGACGATCCTCATGCATTTGGCGCCAAATCGGTCGGAAAACGCATGGTTATCATCAGTGCCGGGGTGATCATGAATGTCATTCTGGCGTTCGTCCTATACGTTTTGTTGTTTTTGATCGGTTTTAATTCCCCCCCAGCGGTTGTGGGATATGTGGCTTCGGGCTCACCGGCTATGCAGGGAGGATTGCAGGTCGGGGATCGGATTCAGACGATCAACGGATCGAAGCAAGAGGACTACACGAAGATCGCCATGAATGTGGCGTTATTGCGAGACGATGAGCAGGCCGTTTTTGTTGTCCAACGTCCCGAACATCCCGAACCACTGACGCTGAAAATAAGACCGGTTCGTACCCAAGCCAGTTACAACATGCCCGCCATCGGGATCATGCCCGGTTTGAGTCTGGAATCGGGCCTGGGCAAAGTCCGATCCGAACAAAGGTTCATTTCTCCTGAGATCGACGCTTTGCCTCCCGGTAGCAGGATCGTGGCCATCAACGGGATCGAAGTAAGTCCGACCGAATATTACAAGCTCGATCGCGCGATCCAACAGTACGACGGGAAACCGATCCGTTTAACTATTCGGCATTCCGATCAATCGGTTCACGAGTATCTACTGACCCCGGATTTGCAATTTTCTGCTTTTGGGGATGATGCGTTATCCGTGGCAGGGATGCGTCCCAGGGTCCGAATCAAGTCTGTGATTCAGGATTCACCGGCGTACAAAACCGGGATCAAGCCCGGTGACGTGGTGGAGCAATTATCCATTGTCGAAACGGCCGATGCCCTTCGACCCGTCAATGCGGAAGACTTTGTCCGTTGGATCGGAGAAGCCGCCAAAGCCGGGCATCGCGTGCGTTTGCACCTGCTTCGCAATGGTCAGTCTTTGGATCCGGTTGATGTCAAACCCAACAACACCATAGGCGTCGGTGTCGGGTATGAATCCGAACGGGCAGTGGTGGGCGAATTGATCGATCACTCATCAGCAACCGAGTCAGGCGTTCACATAGGAGATCAAATTATCCGTGTAAACCATCAGCCGGTCCAAAGCTGGTTCGATGTGATCCGCTTGATGCGAAGTGCGACTTCACAAACCATATCTGTTACGGTTTTACGAGGAAACGAAACGGTCGATCTGTCGTTTGACCTGAGTGAGGCTGAGTTTTCGCAACTACAGGAGCTGCGATACACCCATTCATTACCACTGGCCCAACTGATCGAACCCAGACGTACCACCAATCCGATCTTGGCAGGCAAATGGGGAATCGAAGAAACCAAGCAATCGATCTTCCAAGTTTATTTAACGCTTCAGCGACTCATCCAAGGCACTGTACCGTTGAAGAATCTTTCCGGACCGATCGGAATCCTGTCGGCCGGAAGCTCTGCGGCCGATCGAGGCATTGATTATCTGCTTTGGTTCACTGCCATGATCTCGGCCAATCTGGCGGTCGTGAACTTCCTGCCTATTCCGATCGTTGACGGAGGACTGTTTCTATTTCTCGTGCTGGAAAAATTGACAGGCAGACCCCCGTCACCCCGGTTACAGAATGCCGCTCAATTTTTTGGTCTGGCGCTGCTCGGATCCCTGTTCCTTTTCGTCACGTATCACGACATCCTGCGAATATTTGGCTAGCGAATCAGTAAAGGATGGGGTAGATTTCTGGTCCGATGGACCGGAAACGATTGGCAGGGATTTGCCTGATCCTTGGGTTTTTCCTTCAGGGAAACAGGGTGTGTGCGGATGTTCAAACATCCGTTAATGGAGTTTTGTCCGAGCCTTACCTGAAAAACGTTGAAGTCGGTATTAAAATCGTCCGGTTGGGGAAAAGCCCGGAAGAAGATCAGACCGTCTACGAATACCAAGCGGATAAACGATTAATTCCTGCCAGCAATCTGAAACTGGTGACCACTTCCGCGGCACTGGACCTTTTAGGTCGGGACTTTGTCTTTAGGACAAAGCTGGTGCAAAAGGGGGATGATATCGGGCTAATCGGGGATGGAGATCCGACCCTTGGTGATGCTGAATTACTGGAAAAAGTGAACTGGAAGAGCACCACGTTGTTTGAAAAATGGGCAGAAGCACTCAAACCCCGCGGACTCCGTAAAGCCCAACGGTTTTTCTACGACGATGCGATTTTTGATCAGCAATATCAGCACCCCAACTGGCCTTCAGATCAGATTCACAAACGATATGTCGCCGGCGTCGCCGGGTTGAACTTCAACGCCAACTGTCTAGATTTTTATCTAACAACCCGTGGTCAGGGTCAGATCGTGGACTATTCGACCGATCCGCCGGGCGCCGATATTCCTGTTCGTAATACCTGTGTTCAGGGTAAGCAGAACGCGGTGTGGTTATCCCGTGCAGCCGGGTCGGACGATATCATCCTCCGGGGTCAGACACCTGCATCCAATGCCAAACCGATTTCGGTAACGGTCAACAATCCCCCTCTTTTTACCGCTCGGGTATTCCGGAACATTTTTCGGGTCAATGGAATTGAAATCATCGCCGATCCGGAAAGAGATCCGGGATTGCGGGATT
>BPJO01000007.1 GCA_026004655.1 Phycisphaerae bacterium | reverse complement strand
AATGGAATGATCCTGACAATCACCGACCGACCTTCGTATTCGGCGGGGGCGTTTGAACGGTGTTACATCCTAACGACCGCATTTCCCCAGGTCAGCCCCCCTCCGAAAGCCACAAAGATCACATGATCGCCTTTGCGGATCCGTCCGGCACGGAAGGCTTCGTCCAAGGCAATCGGAATCGAGGCTGCTGAGGTGTTACCGTAACGATCAATATTGACGTAGGCTTTTTCTGAAGGCAAAGCCAGTTTTTCCATTGCACTGTCGATGATCCGCTGGTTGACCTGATGAGGGATGATCAGGCTGAGGGTCTGAGGGGTTAATTCGCAGACGGTCATCGCGTCCCGTATGAGTTCTTCGAACTTGCTGACAGCAAACTTATAGACTTCTCTGCCTTTAATTTTCATGTATTGATCACGACAGGCAAGAAGCTCCTGGGTGATGGGTGTCGGCTTCCGGGTTTGAGGAGCATGGCTTCGGAGAGTGGACCGCCGTCGGAATGAATCTGTCCGTAGAGCAAGCCGGTGTTGGGTTCCTTGGATCGACTGACGACCACGGCCCCGGCACCGTCCCCGAAAATGATGCAGCTGGCACGGTCCGTGTAATCGGTCACCCGACTGAGCGTTTCGGCTCCGATGATCAGAACGTTCTGGAATTGACCACTTCGGACGAACGCCCGACGCTGTGTGAAGCGCATAGACAAATCCCGTGCAGGCGGCCGAAAGATCGAACGCCGCCTTACCCACACAACCGAGCTGATAGGCGACCGTGCAAGCCGTCGATGGAAACATCATTTCAGGCGTAATGGTAGCCACGATGACCAGATCAATGTCATCGGGTTTTAATCCGGCCGACTCGATCGCCCGTCGTCCCTGCCTGGACGGCCAAAGTGGCGGTTGATTCATTCTCCGCGGCAATCCGCCTTTCCTTGATGCCGGTCCGCTGGGTGATCCATTCGTCGTTCGTGTCCACCATCTGCGCAAGATCCTCATTGGTCAGACGCTTTCTGGTAGGTAAGAACCTGTACCAGCGATGATGGCAGAAAACAGTGACATATCGATTCAATCCGAACAGGTATTCCGGTCCCGAAACAGACGGGTGAGACAGAACAGAACAATGGTTCGAGAGGCTTTTTATTCCTCCACTTGAATGCTCTTGCTGATCTGTTCCACAATTTTCTCGTTGATACGGCTTCCGAAAAGCTGCTTACCAACACGGATAGCGTTTTTGATGGCCCGGGCTTCGCTGCGTCCGTGACAGATCAGACAATACCCGCCAAACACCCAATAGCGGAGCCCCACCGTACTCCTGCCAGTCGTGCTTGGTATAGATCTTTTTCATCACCGGTTTCAGATTCAACATGAGTGAAGGATCAAACTCCTGCACTTCGGCAACGATGGTCTGAAAGATGCCTTCACTGAGTCCTTCGGTGAACTTCAGGACGATGTTCCCGACAAACCCGTCACAGACGACTACATCGACCACGCCTTTGAAGATGTCTTTTCCTTCGACATTCCCGACGAAGTTCAAAAGCGGTTCGTCCCGCATGAGTTTGCGGGCTTCTTTGGGTCATGGAGTTACCCTTGGAATCTTCTCCGCCGATGGAAAGAAGACCGACGCGGGGGTTTTTCTATACCGCAGATGGCTTTGGAATAGGCGCTGGCCATCCAGTCCGTACTGTTGCATGTGTTTGGGTTTGGGTTCGGGGTTGGCTCCCCACATCACAGAGGACGACCGGACCGTGAAACGTCGGGAGGATGATCGCGATCCCCGGACGGGAAACCCCCGGAAGCAAGCGCATACGCAGCTGGGCCGCTGCGACGCAGGCGCCGGTGTTACCGGCAGAGATAGCTACGAGTCGGCTTCGCCTTTAGCAACCAGTTTGTTCATCACACTGATGGAGCTGTCGGACTTGGTTCTGACGGCTTCGACCGGGGACTCGTCCATCGCGATGATCTGGGTCGAATACACCGGTTTATACAGATGTCTCTTGTCCTCGGGGAGGTCGGCCTGTTTCAGTGCAGGATCGATGACATCCTTGTTGCCTACAAGCAGGATTTGATCGTCAGGATCGAGCAGACCGGCTGCTTCCCAACACCCGGCCAAAATTGCTTCGGGGGCTCGATCCCCCCCCATCACATCAACGGCTGCTCGCAACAAAAGCTCCTGATGTTTGCTACTCATTTCTCACCCGTCGGGAACAATCCGGTCGTCCCCAAGAGGGTTAAAACCAAACGGCATCCTTACGGAAAAAGAACCTTTACTCGGTTTCGGTCGAAACCTCGACCGCCAGTCTGGGGTTTACAAAACCGCAGTTTCCGCAAGCAACATGGGGGCAGTTTAGCACTACCGCATTGGGGGACAGCGGACATACTGGATGGGTTTGAGCGCGTGATGCGAACGTCTTTTACGTTTGCGGGATTTGCTGATGCGTTGAACGGGTAACATACCAATTTAGCTCCTGCTCACTTGAATTTCGAACCGTTTCACACCCCGAGCCGATCAACGCGTCAGAGGTGAAAGAAAACTGTGTATAACGGCAAAAACACGTACGTCAGCCAGGATGTCCGCCGTACGTTGAGCCACGTACCTTATAATCTCCTACCATTTCTGTCAAGAATCGGATATTTCCTGTGAAAATCCGTCTCCTGATTGTCCGGATCGGGTTTTCATTTGACCCGAAATCTGAAAATTTCACTTTTACACCCGTATCAACATTTTCGTTTACGACAGATTTTATTTACAATTTCCCCACCTTCAACAAGTCCAAGGACGGACGCATGATCACATTGTTTACCTCAAGCCATCGGAATGGCGGTTGTCATCACCGGGGCATTATTCCTCAACGGTTGCAGTTCTGAACCGCAAAAGCCGACCAACACTCCGACGCCTCCGGTTTCTCCGTCGCTTCCTGCGGTTGACCCCAACGCTCCAAGACCCGACCAACCGGTGATTCGGATTGGAAACCGATTCCGCGCCGTCTGATCAGATCCCGTCTGCATCCCCGGATAAACTCGCCAAACAGGTCCGAAGAACACGCCAAAGCGATTGAAGCCCTGCTTTCGGCCAGACAGGGCGGAACAGGATCAACTTCAATCCGTCCGAATCATTCCCGGACAGACCTCCGTATCATCCAATCCGTCCACAACGGTGTCCGCCGGGGTGGCCCAACCTACCCGTTCGGCAACGACTCAACCCAATGAAGTGGTGTTTGTCGAACCGTCCATTCAGCCCCTGGTCGATCGTCCGGTTGCCCAGTAACGGTTTCCAAACCCGGTTCCGAGACCCCTTCAGGGGATTCGATCCCGCAAGCCAACACCCCTCTGGTGGTTACGAACGACCCTGCTCCTGCCGTGCCGGTTTCGGGTTCGAGCATTCCCCCCGTTCCGGTCGATTCTCTGGAGCAGAAACTCGCCAGACGGGCCCGCGAATACCCCCGGGATCTCCCAAGTCAACTCGATTTTCAGCTCCTACTTTTTACCAAGGACGAACCCGTACCTCGGAACGCCGACCTAGCGGGATTAACCAGCGAAGACCGTGAATTGTTGACCACGCTGATGGACGGACTGACTAATTTTCGTAACCGCCGTTCGGGCAGATTAATAATCTGTTGATGAACCGCAAGATCCGACCCTTGCTGGACACTGTCCGACCGATTGCGAACCCGGGCCGACCTATCGATTCCCAACGCCCTTCTTTGCAGAGAAGTCCGTTGGATTTGGGACATACACGCCTCTGGAAACGGCACGATTCGAAGCCGGAAAAGCCCACAAAGTCATCGTCTATTCCGAAGTCGAAAACTTTTCTTCGGTCCTGAATGACAAGAATCTCTGGGAAACTCGTCTGGAACAGGAACTGGTTCTGTACACCGAAAGCGGGCTTCCGGTCTGGGAAGAAAACAACCCCCACCACAGATCTGTGTCGAAATCGAAGACGGGATTTTTTCATCGCCAGGATCATCACACTTCCTGCCAATCTCACCCTAGGTAGATATGTTTTGAAAGTCAGCATCACAGACCCGCAGAGCCGGTCGGATCGCGGGAAACCAGCATTCCCTTGGCAGTGGTGGCGCGATAGTCCTTGGGTCAGGGCCAAGTTCCGGTCCGGTTTTCAGGTCCCAAAAATGCGATCACCGGCATCGCCTAGTCCGGGGAGAATGTACCCCTTGTCGTTCAATTCCCGGTCGACCGACAGCACAGTAAATCGGGACCTCCGGATGGTGGTTGGTGCAAAGCCCGGATCCCCTCAGGTGCGGCCACCAGACACATGAAACGAAGATTCTCAACCCCTTGTGATTTTAAGTACTTAATCGCAGCCACGGCGCTTCCCCCGGTAGCCAACATCGGGTCGATCACCAAGACTTCGGTCTGCGTGATATCCGGGGGAAGTTTCTGATAATAAGGCACCGGAGCCAATGTCGATTCGTTCCGGTAAAGCCCCAAATGTCCGAGCCTGGCTTCGGGCAGAATCTTTAACACCCCGTCACTCATTCCCAATCCCGCCCGTAATACCGGGTACCAATGTCACCCGTCTAGCCAATGCAAATCCTTCGGTTGTTTTCCAAAGGAGTGGTGACGGTCGTGGACCGGGTCGGAAAATCCCGCGTCACCTCATAGGTTCATCAACATCGCAATCTCATCGAGGAGATCCCGAAACGCCCGATGACCCGTCGAAGCATTTCTCAGTTCGGTCAATTTCGTTCGGATAATCGGATGATCCACTAGAATAACGGTCGAATCGGACATGCGCTTGAGCTTAACCCATCTGATGAGCCAGGTCGATTTCTCCCCCCCTTCCTGAACAGAAACGAAAGGATTAATTCGTAAGCAAAGCCGGCGTTTTTGTACAAAAACCTTCTTCATTGTCTGCTCACGACAATCTGTCATAGATTTCTATGTACCGACGAACAGGTCGGCGGACCTGTTCAAACGAAATCAGGACGGTTGCGAAGGAATCGTGACCAAAGATTTATTTCACATCTTTTTTTGGCCTTTTCGGCAAGGAGTGTCTGTATGGTTCGTTCAAAACACACCGCATTCACGCTGGTGGAATTTGCTCGTCGTGATCGGGATTATTGCGTTGTTGATCTCGATCCTGCTTCCTAGTCTTCAAAAGGCTCGAGAATCCGCTCAGCAAGTCAAATGTGCTTCTAATCTTAAACAGATCTATAACGCGTTTGAGTTCTACGCCAATACGTACAAAGGCTACGCCATGCCTTCGACCGTTGGGTCGGGCAACGGACGAACCAATTCGTGGACCGGACCGGCTTGTCTCGGACCGATGTTTGGTATCCGTGCTGCAAGCAATACCAGTACCGATCTGGGATGCAGCGATCGCGCGGATCAACAAGATCCTCGACTGTCCGTCGAACCGACGCCAACCCGACATCCTTGCTCCCGGGGCTTCGGGGAGCGTGTTTGAAAGCGACTACACCTATAACGCCAGCATGGGTGATTTCCGCGCAGAAGATCCGAACAACAGCTCCTATGCAAGTTATCGACCTTGGGCCTTTTTCAAGAAACGGGCGAAAATCCCCAACAACGTGGTCTTGGCCCTCGATGCCGCTGCCGGTCTGACCTCAAAAGATGATGAGCGTTTCTCCAGTGTCGCCGATCTGTGCACCCAAAACGGTTCGAGTCGTCTATACCCCCGGGCCGGTCGAGTCCATAACAAAGGACGGTCCAATGTCCTTTTCACGGACGGAGTGGTCCGTCTGGTGTATGCCTTCAAACCACTCAACGGAAACATGATGCCCACGGCTTATGTTACGGGGATGTCTGAACTGGAAGATTGGATGATCCGGTATCAATATTGGAAACCCGACCATCAACTACCGTTCTAAATCAACGTATCTTGAGGAAACGATTCGATCTGCCAGGAACGAGCAGGCGACCAGCGGGGCAGCAGGGCGCCTGCTTTTTCTTTCGCGTCACTGTAGCCCCGGTTTTGTTATCACCCGGGCCAGCGAAAATTGATCGTTTCACGATCTCGATAAACCCGGATCAGCTTGTCCGCCAAAGCCTGTTTCCGCCAGGATTTCATTATCCGCAGGTCCGATGGATCTGTTCCGTCCAGCAAGTGACGATACAACAGGGAGATTTCCTTGGAACTGGTAACCAACGCCGGGTCTATGGATTGACCGATGCAAATGGCCTGTGCGGTCGTCCAAAGGGCATCGGCTTGAAATCGCTCGGTCGGGGTCGGTTCGATGCCTCGAAGCACTTGTACACCGTCCGTGCTGGCCGAAGCCCCTCTTTCGATCAAAACCAGTAACGTCTGAGCGTGTTGATCGATGACAGGTCGGGGCAGGTTTCGGATCTTGTTGAGCTGTTCCCTCTTGCGTGGCATTGCCCGGGACAGGTCGATCAGCACTTCATCCCTCAGGAACGATCGGGCAGGCGAATCCACCTCTCTGGCCATGGCGTCCCGCCACAACACCAGTTCTCGAAGGACATTCAGTTCACGGGGTTCTAGTCCCCCGACACCACGGACCTTTTCGAAAGCCGTTTCAGGGTTAAAACCGTAGTTGCTCGGGTCACACAATAAATCACACTCGATCCGCGCCCAGTCGGTGTGTCCGGTTATTTCGAGACGTTTCTTCAATTCCATCGCCGCTGCGGGGAGATAGCGCACGTCGTCGGCGGCATACCGTATCTGCTTGTTCGATAATGGTCTTTGCTCCCAGAACGTCAGTGTCGACCCCTTCTCGAGACTGACCCCGGTCAATTCCGCGATCAGCTTGGCAAGGGAAGTCGGGTAGGCCATTGCGCAAAATCCGGCCATGATCTGGGTATCCAGAACATTTCGAGCCGGTTGTCCGAAAAGCCTGGCAACAGGTTCGATATCCTGGGCCCCTGCATGAACGATTTTTTCGACCGATGGATCGGCAAGAAGTTTCCAGAACGGTGTCAGATCGATTCCGGACAAGGGATCGATCAGGGCAATGCGGGTGGTGGTGGCGACCTGGATCAGACATAACCTCGGGTGATAGGAAGATTCGCCGATGAACTCGCTGTCATAGGCAAACGAACCTGTTTGACGCAATTCGGTCAGAAGATCAATAAGGGCTGCGTCAGATTGAATCAGTTCGGGTTTACCACGGGGCGCCGGAAGGTCTTGAGGAATGATGGTTTCGGGAGAGTGAGAATCCCCCTGCGCATGTGCGGCCTCGTGAGAAAGGGCACGGTGTCTGGCCCGATAATCAGGTTTTCGGATCGGCATGATGAGGACTATATCGGTCTGTTCGGTCCGGGGCGAGTCTGTCAGACCCGGGGGCATGTAACCCCGACCGGAAAAATCGTCCCGAGGGAGGAGGAGGATGATTGACAACAGGTTTAGGTGATTTACAATGCTACGCCCTAACGCTTGCGGTGCGCGCCGCAGCGTTGTTTGTTTACAGACAACGCCTTAAGCTGTATCGCGGGTCGCAGGCAGTGGCAGTGCTGGTGTAGCTCAGTGGCAGAGCGCGTCCTTGGTAAGGACGAGGTCGAGGGTTCAACCCCCTCCACCAGCTTGAGACGATTTTCGGTTGCCGATTTTCGAATTGCGATTGTTTCAACGGTGCCGCGGGGCACGGATCGCAAGTCCGGAAAATCGCAAATCGCAGATCGCAAATCGAAAATTGTATTTGGAGGTTATCCATGGCAAAGGGAGTATTTGAACGGAAAAAGCCGCACGTGAACGTCGGAACCATCGGTCACATCGACCACGGCAAGACCACGCTGACTGCGGCATTGGCGGCGCGGTCTCAGTCGAAGTTCGGCACGACCGCCAAGAGCTATAAGGACATCGCCAAGGGCGGGATCGACCGTGACGCGACCAAGACCGTCACGATCGCGGCCGCTCACGTGGAATATGAGTCAGAAACCCGGCACTACGCCCACGTGGACTGTCCCGGTCACGCCGACTACATCAAGAACATGATCACCGGTGCTGCCCAGATGGACGGCGCCATCCTCGTGGTGTCAGCCGCGGACGGTCCGATGCCCCAAACCCGCGAACACATCCTCCTGGCCCGTCAGGTCGGCGTACCCAAAATCGTGGTCTTCCTGAACAAGATCGACCTGGTCGACGATCCCGAACTCCTGGACCTGGTCGAAATGGAAGTCCGTGAGCTGCTCAACAAGTATGGTTTCCCCGGGGACGACACTCCGATCATCAAAGGTTCCAGCAAACCGCGCTGGACAACTCCGAACGACGACAAAGCCAACGCCTGCATCGATGAACTGGTCAAGGCATTGGATGAATACATCCCGATGCCCGAACGTGAAATCGATAAACCCTTCCTGATGCCGATCGAAGACGTGTTCAGCATCAAGGGTCGAGGTACCGTGGTCACCGGTCGTATCGAGCGTGGTCAGGTCAAGATGGGCGATAACGTCGAAATCGTCGGTTTCGGTTCGAATAAGACCTCGGTCGTGACCGGGATCGAACAGTTCAATAAGACCATGGACGTGGGTATCGCCGGGGACAACGCCGGGATCCTTCTGCGTGGTATTGAAAAGAATGACGTGGAACGCGGACAGGTGCTGGCGGCTCCGAAGTCGATCACCCCGCATAAAAAGTTCCAAGCCGAAGTGTACGTTCTGACCAAGGAAGAAGGCGGACGCACCACCCCGTTCTTCTCCGGGTACCGTCCTCAGTTCTACTTCCGGACCACGGACGTGACCGGAACGACCAAACTCCTCGGCGGTGCCGAAATGTGCATGCCCGGCGACAACGTATCGATCGAAGTCGAACTGATGGCCCCGATTGCTATGGAAGAAAAGCTCCGATTCGCCATCCGCGAAGGTGGTAAAACGGTCGGTTCGGGTGTCGTGACCAAGATCCTCGAGTAACAGAAATTTTTGTGGTGACAGGCCAGTGGTCAGGCGATCCGAAAGGTTTCCTGACCATTGGCTTTGAAACCGAAAAAAGGTGTAATATGGCTAAGGAAAACCGAGAAATGGTGTGGCTACAGTGCACCGAAACCGGGGACCTGAACTACCGGACGCAGATCAAAGTGGCCGGGGGGGTTCAGAAGGTCGAATTGAAAAAGTATAATCCCCGATTGAGGAAACATACACTTCACAAGGTGAAGCGTAAGTGACCGACCGGCACGGGCAGGTTCACAACCCCTTGATCGAAAAGGGCTTTTTCCCTGCCCTGTGATACGCCGATAGCTCAATTGGCAGAGCAGCCGTCTCCAAAGCGGCAGGTTGCAGGTTCGACTCCTGCTCGGCGTGCTGATAAGGCGTCTGTCTCCCCGATGGAGCATTTGTGTCTTCAACGACTCTGAAAAACGGTAGTCCAATGGAACAAAACGAGCTGCCCGAGGTACGATCCGATCGGTCGGTCGCTTCGCGCTCCAAGCAGGGTGGGTTCTTTACCATCTACAAAAAGGGACAAGGGTACTGGACCCGAATGGGAACCGCGCTAGGCGCAGCATTGCTGCTGACTGTTTTTGCAGTCTTCGTGTATACCGAGTTGAAAACCCGTTTACCCAACTGGATTCATACCCCACAACCCGTCGAAAATCTTGACGCCAACGCTTTGGCCGAAGTGAATCGGATCAACGCAGCCGCTTTTGCACAGGCACAACAGACCGCCAATTGGGTTGCCGCCGGGGTAACCAGTGTACTGGTCCTTGTCGGTATGATTATCACTTGGCGGATCATCAATAAACCCTCGAACGTTGATTTTCTGATCGCCACCGATGTGGAAATGAAGAAAGTCAATTGGCCAACCCGAACAGAGCTGATCGGATCGACCCGAGTTGTGATTTTTTTCGTCTTCCTGACTGCGTTGATCCTGTTTCTGATCGATGTGGCTACAGGGATGCTTTTCCAGTTGATCGGCCTGTTGAAGTTCGGGCCACTGAACTAGAACACCGAGTGTCCAATAATGAAGCAATTCTATCTCCTCAGAGTCGCTAGTAACCGTGAAGACCGGGTCCGTGAGCAAATTATCCGGAAGGTTCGGATCGAAGGTTTGGAAGACGTGATCGGGCAGGTTCTGGTCCCGACGGAGTCTGTCCGTTCGATGAAAGGCGGAGTCAAGCGCGAATCCGACCGCAAATTGTATCCGGGTTATGTGGTGATCGAATTGGAACCCGAACCCGATGGTCGAATCCCACAAAAAGCCTGGTTCCTGATCAAGGAAGTGGACGGCGTAGGGGATTTTTATCCCATCGCCAATGGAAAACCAATCCCCATGACCCCTGCTGACCGGGACAAGATCCTCAAAGCCGTCGAAGCCGCTGCCGACACCGCTCCACGGTTGGACACCCGTTACAACAAGGGTGATAAGGTCAAGGTGACCAACGGTCCGTTTGAAAACTTTGAAGGCGAAGTCGATGAAATCCTGGCCGATCAGGGCAAGGTCCGTATCATCACGTCGATCTTCGGAAGACCCACCCCCCTGGAGCTGGAATATTGGCAAATCGAAAAACTCTAAGGGTTTTGCCTTAGTCCCGTTCGAATCAAACAAAAACGCCGGTACCTACTACCGGCGTTTTTCGTAAGTGATTTTTCTGAATGAGTTTAGGCAACTGCCAATGCGGACTTGTTGTTGGTCGTGACCACTGTTTCCCAGATGTCTACACTTCGCAGCTTGTAACGGTAATCGATCTCGATCTGGGTCTTGGCCACGATATCCGCCAGCGCCAGGTCCGACCGCCAGCCGATTTTCTGACACAGTGGATTCGCCCATTTTTCGAACATGGCGATAAACCGGTTGGTAGACAGGAAGTGGTTGAGAATGACGATTCTCGCGCCTTCTTTGGCCACCCGCTGGGCTTCACGGATCAGCAATTCGGGTTGCGAGACGACCGAAATCACGTGGCTGATGAAAATATGATCGAAACTACTGTCCTCAAAAGGCAGTTCCAGGGCATTGCCTTGGAAGACCGTCGCATGGTCATATGATTCTTCCTCGATTTTTTTCTTGGCTTCCCGGAGCATTCCTGAAGACAGGTCGACACCGATGACTTTTCCATGCTTGGGGTAAAAAGGAAGTGCCCCACCGGTACCGATCCCGATATCCAAGACCACATCACCGGGCTGGATTTTCATGTGTTCGATGGCAAGACGAATACGCTTTTTGACGAGCTTTCCGAACGTGTAATCGTATACGATCGATTGAATATCGTAGATCTTCCGCGTGCTGGCTTCTTTCATGGGCAACTAATGTATCGTTAGGATCGGATTACGTCGAGAGTCAAATCGATTTATCCGGATTCGGAATGGGTCCGGCCAGAACCTGACGGTTCAGCCGATGATAGGCTTGATTTCTCAATCGAACTAACTGTTGTTGTTCGTCGGTGTGATCGACAAAGACCAGGGCATTTCGGACGTACCACAAAGCAGTGGCCGGGGCATTTTCGGACAAAGCCTCCTCGGCCGATCGAAGGGATTCTTCAATCCTCAACGGTGCGAAATCTTCGATCGGGGTTTGATAAACCTGTTGAGGAAGAAAAAACCGTGATTCCGCGACCACTCCCAACCCGTCGGCGGTTTCGGCCAGCTTCCACCCCGGGGGCAGTCGAGGCCGAACGCCCAAGGGTATTTCCGAGGGAAGCTCGTCCGGATTAAACCCCAGCTCCTCAGCCAGGATCCTGGCTTGGTGACAGTCTTGACCGCAAGCTTGGTTCAATTGCATGCCCAGCAGCGTTCCCAGACTACGACGAGTATCGACACCTAGGTAATCCCCCCGTCGGATCGATGGATCGAAAAACGCCAGAGGCATTTCGCCAAGGAGACGAGGGTCATGCATGACACACCCGCAAACCACCCCGTCCAATTCAGTTTGACCGACCGGCAAAAGCTCTGCAGGACAATAGTCCAGGGGATCGTGCAACGTCCCGAATCTCAGCCCGATGGCGCGAAATAAAAGATCGACTGACGTCGGATCCGATGACCGGAGCCTGGTATATCGTTCGAAAAGCTTCAGGAGCGTAGAAGGAAGCTGAAAACCCCAGCTGGCCCAGAAACGTCCCTGATTCTGTCCGGGAACGGATAATTCATCGTCCATGATGACCCCCGGTCATTGAGTCCCGGCCGGTTTGCTCCGAAGCATCTTGAGTCGGTGCTGAACATCCTTGTAGTTAAAATCCCACATCGCGACCTTACTATAGGCTTTGATGGCGTCCTGGACATCTCCTCGGGTTTCGAGGGATCGAGCATACCAGTACCAGATCTCCTTGGCCCGTGCGTCACCGGTGATTTGATAAGACTCGGTCAGTCCCTTCAGAGTGTCAACAGCTTCGTCGATGAACTCGGCTTCGAGGAAAGCCCGTCCCAACGCGATGGTGGCTTCGATGCGGATCTTGGGGTCCTGAATCGCCTGTTGCAAGAGTGGGATAGCTTGGTCGTATCGTCCGAGCTCAAACAATCGCACTGCCATTTCGTATTTGAGTGTGATGTCTGTGGGATAATGCTCGGCTGCGAGGGTGTATTCTTTGAGTTCTTCCTCTGTTTTTTCACGGACTAAATCGAGATAGGCCTTTTTAGCTTCCGCGTCATCCGGATTCCGACGGTATTGGTCGAGCAATGCCCGTTGCATCCGTTTGAGTTGGGCCATTTTGATCTGACCGATACGGAATCGGAACCGAAAAGCGTTGGAACTACGATAGGCCTGGTCAAGGATCTGGATGGCTTGGTTTTCGTGCTCGAGGTCTTCGGTCTTGGTCAACAGATCGACGAGTTTGGTAATTTTACCCGGTTCGTTGGGGTCTTTTTCGTATTCTTCGCGGGCTAGCTGAATTTGTCGCGAAAGGACATCAAGCGTGCGAACGTCCGTATCTTCGGTCATAAGTTTTCGCTGGGTTTCCATGTCTTTGACCGAATCGCGGAAGCTGCCGCCCTTTTCATATCCGCCTGCTTCCATGGTTTGCTGGGCACCGAGGTTTTTGACCTCTTGTTGGAGGTTCATGTCGTCAGGACGCATCTGCAAAGCCATCTGGGCTGCTTCGGTGGCGTGTCGCCATTTACGTAAACGGATATAGGCGTCTTTGAGCGCCAGATACTTGTTGATGTCGGGTTTGCCTGAATCGGCGTTGGCGCGCAAAAGGATCGGTCCGATCCACATCACGGTGTCGTAATATCCGCACTTGAGCGCATACTGCATCAACTCGAGCATCCGACTCGTATTACCGGGGTCATACGCCAGGAACCGCTCGGCAGTGATCATATTCTCGAGGTCGTCTTTGGCCGTAGCGGTACTTCATCCTGGCCATCAGACCTAAATCCTTACCACCAGAAGCTTTACGCTTCAGAGAGATTTCCCGGAGGGCTTGGTGTTCTGAGACGGCTTCGGGGGTCGAGTTTGAGTCCGCTGAGATACATTTCGATCGCGTAATCGAATTGTCCTGCCGCTGCGACTGTTCTTCCCTGTTTGAAGAACGCCTCTGCTTTTTTTCCTATCCGCTTCCGGTACGTCTCGATAACCGATATCTTGTGACATGGAACGTCCGTTTCTGAAGATCACCAAATCGCCCTAAGGTCACTGATCCAAGTTACTTCATTGGAATCATGAACGTTGCAGGTGTCAACGGTTTGGAATACGCTTATACATTTAAGTGTCCGATGTACGATGATTTAAAAATCATTTATTACCCTGATCCACGACTTCGCAAGGTCAGCGAACCGGTAACACGATTTGATGAGAATCTTGCCCGTTTGGCGTCGAGGATGTTTGAACTGATGCGGGAAGAACAGGGTGTCGGTCTGGCTGCGCCTCAGGTAGGCATCAACCTGAGGATGTTTGTCATGAATCATGACGGAAAACCGGAAAACGACCGAATTATCGTCAACCCTCAACTTTTGGACGCCGAAGGAAATGAGACTTCCGAAGAAGGGTGTCTAAGTCTTCCCGACATTCGGGCCCAGATCGACCGGGCCGCCAAACTGGTACTTCGTGCTCAGGACGTCACCGGTCGTCCGATCGAAGAAAAAGCAGAAGGGTTTATCGCGAGGATCTGGCAGCATGAGACGGATCATCTCAACGGTATACTTCTGCTCGACCGAATGGGATTTACCCGCCAAAATGGGGGTACGTAAAAAGATCAGGCAGCTGGAAGAAGACTATCAAGCATCCTTGAGACGTCGATAAAATATCCTTTCGTCCCCGGCGACTGATTGCGAGGGAAGACTTGCCACTTTTGTCGTATTTTCAGAATCAAAGCCCTAGTTTGGCCTTTTTGGCTTCCCATTCTGCCGTTTCGCGTTTGTTTGTTGTGTTTAAAAACGGCTGACCCGTACGAAGGGCTTCGATTTCCAGACGGGTCAGGTGCATCGCGTTGAGGTTGTAATCCATAAACGCCTCTGCAGCGACCCGGGACGATCGAGTTTGATCAGTTCGAACATCGCAGTGGCGTAATCGCCGGATCTCCTGCTGGGCGTGGGGCGTCCATCCGTAAACTCAGGAAATGGAAGAGGTTATGCAAATCGATCTTCCAATACCATTCGGTATAGACGTTGACCGGGAAGCCCGATCCGGGCGATTTCCCTAGCCACCCCCTTTTTCGGTCAGTTTTTTGATACTCTTCGTATAACGACTCACAACGGTCCAGGTATGCCAAAAACTCCTCGGCTGTTGCTTGATCCAGAGGTTCATCCCGTCCCTGTCGGTTGACCAGACTTTGTTTACGGATGTAATCCGGGGGTCGGTCGATAAAATCGGTCTTTGACAATCGAATACCGTGCGGAATACTCGTTCACATTCGCGGGTACGATGCCTGATCCATTGTCGTGCAATGAAAATCGGCATGCAATGGTGAAACTTGAACTCCACCATCTCAAAGGGGGTCGTGTGTCGGTGCCTAGCGAGGTATCGGATCAATCCCCGGTCTTCATTGACCTGTTTGGTTCCTTCTCCGTAGCTGACCCGGGCTGCCTGCACGATCGCGTAATCCGCGGTTTTTCCGACCGGACACAACCTGGGCATCACGTCCACCAGCGCCACCATCCCATGGTCGTGGACCTTGATCTCCCAACGAGCCGATCCGTCCATCACGTCATACGTCTCGGTCTCGAATGGTTTTTTCTCAATATTCGGGGAAACGACGTCCATGATCTCATGTTACTGATCGGGGCCGACAAGTCGAGGGGCCCCGGACGGTCCGACCGGTTTATCTCGATTTCCGCGAACCGGATGGTCTGGATGATTTTTTCCGTCCTGACCGAATCCGAAGCCTTTTGTGGATTCCGGGATTTTTTCTGAACCTGTTGGGCACGAGCTTGACGTTCGCGGATGTCTTTGCGAAGCGATTCGACCTCTCTCGGGGACAAGAACCGAAACTCTCCCGGTCGAAGTTTGCCGATCTCTAGCGGACCGATCTTGACCCTCGTTAGCTCTCGGGACCTTGTGACCCACTTTCGCCAGCATCCGGCGGACCTGACGATTACGACCTTCCTTGATCGTGATCTGAAGTACACTGTTGGTTTTCGAACGTTTGACCAGCTTGATGAACGATCTGCCCGTCCGAAACCCTCCCTTCTTCGGATCAGCCAACCAGATGCCTTCAGAGAGCTTTTGGACCGTTTCGGGTTTGACAAATCCGTCCACGACCGCGGTATAAGTCTTGATCACGCCATATTTTGGGTGTGTCAGTTGCTGGGTCAGCTCCCCGTCGTTGGTCAACAGCAAAAGCCCACGGGACTCTGCATCAAGACGACCCACCGGATAAACCCGATGACCGAAATCCGGAGGCAACAGGTCGATGGCCCGTTTTTGCTCCCCTTGCGCGACATTCGTGCAATAAACCCCCTTTGGGTTTGTTCATCAGAACATACACACGTTCTTTAGCGATCCGACGGGCTAATTGCACCCGCTCTCCGTCAATGTGAACGGTGTCGGTCTGCGGGTCGATTAGCACCGGAAGACGGGTCACCACCTGCCCGTTAACCGATACCCCTGCCCTGCAAAACCATTTCTTCTACGTGACGACGCGATTCGATCCCCGCATCGGCCTAACAGCTTTTGTATGCGTTCTTTCATGAGTCGAATCAGTCTCCATCCACTTCCAGCAGATTGCAAATCCTGCGGAACCAACTCTTAGACGGGAAAAGTTACTTCCAACCATTGGACATCGCTTAGCGCACTGACGACCGGTTCGGTCATTCGAGCAGGCAGAAGGACGGTCGTTCCGCGTGAGACCGTGATCGGGGTGTGTCGATATTTTTCACGCGTAAGGCGGCTTGTCCGTCCAGAATCATCCAAACAACTGGCTGGTCGTAAGGGATCGATTGCTCGACACCCTGATGCATACGGACCTTTTCTATGACGAACTGTGGTGCTTCGACCAGACGGGTGACCGTGGTGAACATCCCGGCTTCGTGACGTCGGGGAGGGGTTTGCGACTCTTGACCACTGAAATCGATGCATTCCAAGGCCTGTTCGACGGGCAGTTCGCGTTCTTTTCCGGTCGCCGGATCGATTCGTTTGAAATCATAGACGCGATAGGTGGTGTCGCTGGGGGTTTGTACCTCGGCTACGAAACAACCCGCACCAAGCGCGTGCACGGTCCCGCTGGGCAGGTAAAAACAATCTCCTGTCTTAACCGGGATCGAACGGAGCAATCGGTCCGCAGGTTCCCTTCCCGGATGGACCTGTTCGAAGCTCTGCCGGGTTGTTCCCCGGAACAAGCCCCTTGAGAATTCGGGCACCCGGGTCATGCTGAATGATGTACCAGGCTTCGTTTTTCAGATGGGCGTCGGGGATGGCTTTCGACATAGGCCTTGGGGAGGATGGACCTGAACGCTCAGATCCTCTTTAGCATCCAGATACTTTGATCAGGACCGGGAATTGTCCTTGCGAACCCACCAGCTTGACGTCGCCGTAGAGATCGGTCTCGAACTTTTCGACGAGTTGATGAAGCGTCTGACCTTGCCAACGGACCGTTGTCGAGCACAGAACTGACCCATCGATCCGACTGATCCACCACCCCGGGCGGGGAAATCGTACAATTCCCAACTTTCCCCAATGGGTTGGACTTCGGGGATGTCCTTATGGAGGATCGTCTTGAGTTTTTTGACCTCCCCACATCTTTGGGACGTAACGGGGTTTAAAAATCATGGGATAAAGCATGTTGTGTGTTGTATCCGAAAGCATCAGAATTGATAATATGTGTTACGCGGGATGTTGGAGAACGCCCGCGTGTTTCTGTAACTCAGACAACGGATGGTCAAGGCATGTCCAATGGTGCTTCCTCGTCGGCGAAAACAAAGACCTTTGTTCTGGATACCAATATCCTGCTGCACAATCCCAACGCGATGTTCATGTTCGCGGATAACGAAGTGATCATCCCGTTCGATGTCCTGGAAGAGCTAGACAAGTTTAAAAGCAACTCTGATGATCTCGGTCGCAACGCCCGTCAGGCGATCCGACACCTCGATCAACTGCGTACTCGAGGCAACCTGCATGACGGAATCCAAGACCCCCAAACCGGTGGAAGCGTCCCGGGTGGTCATCGACGGGGACATCTCGGCCTGTCCTATGATGGACCGTTGATTCCCCGGATAATCGAATCCTGTGCACCGCTTACACGCTTCAAACATCCGGGAAAACGCGTGATTTTTATCACCAAAGATATCAACGCCCGGATCAAAGCCGATTCCATGGGGCGTAATGGCGGAAGATTTCGAAGCCACCAAAGTGGATTTCGAGCACCTTTACACCGGTTGGCGCGAACTGACCGTCCCTGTCAACCAGATCGAAACCCTTTACACTGACAAACAGCTCAAACTTCAGACCGACCCCCCACTTTGGGCCAATGAGTTTGTTCTGCTCCGGGATGAATCGAACCCGGATCACACGGCTGTGGCACGCTACAAAGCCGATCTTTCCGCCCTGATCCCCCCTTCGACCCCGCAGAGGACCGATCTTCGGAATCGTACCCCGTAATCTCCAACAACAAATGGCGATGGAAACTACTCCTCGACGACAGTATCAAGCTCGTTTCTCTCATCGGTTCCGCGGGGACCGGAAAAAACGCTCCTGGCGCTGGCTGCGGGAATGATGAAGGTTCTCAACGACCAAACCTACGTCAAACTTCTCTGCGCAAGACCCATCATGCCCCTCGGACGCGATATCGGATATCTCCCCGGCGACAAGGACGACAAACTCAAAGCCTGGATGCAACCCATCTTCGATAACATGGCTTACCTGTTATCCAACCGACTCTCCGGAGAAACCAACGAGGCCAAATCCCACGCCCAATTGTCCAGCGTCGAACAACGCATGCAGCAACTCATCGACTCCGGACAGGTCGTCCTCGAACCTCTGACTTACATTCGTGGACGATCCATCCCCCACCAGTTCATGATCGTGGACGAAGCCCAAAATCTCACCCCGCACGAAGTCAAAACCATCGCTTCCCGGGTCGGGGAAGGGACCAAACTCATCCTCACCGGCGATGCGACACAGATCGACAATCCCTATCTCGATTCCTCCAGCAACGGGTTGTCCTACCTGGTCGAACGATTAAAAGGTTAAAAGCATCGTCGGACATATCACTTTAGCCAAATCCGAACGCAGCGAACTGGCAAGTCTGGTGACCGAAGTTTTATAAGTTTTTAAATAGAATGAGTTTATGCTCAATTCTATCTCCGAAACGTCGTACCCAGGTTCAATTTCCTACTATTCCTGTCGATTTAGTGACTTTCGCCGATTCCCTGATATGTTCATCACCCATATGAGCCGTCCATTTCTTGAGATTGTCGTGTGGGCAGGAATCCTGTTGCTGTCGTTTTCAGGAACCGCCTGCAACGAAAAATCTACTTTTTCCGATCAAAGTTCATCCGAATCCCCTTCGGTCGTACGGGTCGGATATTTTGCCAACCTGACGCACGCCCAAGCGATTCTGGGTTTGGCCAGCGGAGAACTGGAACAAGCCTTAGCCCCGACCAAGCTTGAGACGCGAGTTTTCAATGCCGGTCCTGCGTTAATCGAAGCCCTGAATGCCGGGGAAATCGATCTGGCATATGTCGGTCCCGGACCGGTCATCTCTGCCCATGTTCGTTCGCGAGGTCAGGCCATTCGCGTCATCAGCGGATCCGCCAAAAACGGGGTCGTTTTAGTCGCCACCGAGGCTTCTGGGGTTCGTAGCCTCACCGACCTGAAAGGCAAACGACTGGCAACCCCCCAGGTCGGAAATACTCAGGACATTTCCGCACGTCATTTTCTTCAACAGGCCATCGGAGATGTCAGCAATGTTGTTCCGGTTCCCAATGCCGAACAACGAAACATGATGGAACGGGGTCAGATAGACGCTGCCTGGGTTCCTGAACCGTGGGGAGCCCTTTTGATAGCCCAAACCGGTGCCAGACTCGTTCTGGAAGAAAAAGACCTCTGGCCTGACAAGCAGTTTGTTCTGACATTAGTCACCACCACGCCAAGGTTTCTTGAAAAATATCCCGAAACGGTCAAGAAGTTTCTCCGCGTACATCACCGGTGGACACAACGACTCGATCAGAATCCTGGTTCCTATATTTCACAACTTTCAGAAGCCCTGTTCAAACTGACACAGAAGTCATTGCCCCCGGAAGTCTTGGAACAAGCTATCTCACGCGTATCGTTCACGGATGAACCGCTTGCAGAATCCTTACAATCCATGAATCAGTGGTCTTATGATTTGGGATTCTCTCGTCAGATCGGTTCTCTAGAAGGTCTGATCGATACGACGATTCTGGATCAAGTTCGTCACGAGGAAACCCGATGACCGGAAAGCTGGAGTTGATCGGGGTTTCCAAGCGCTATTCCGTCGGAGAGCGATGGGCAGTTCAGGACATCACGATCCGATGTGCACCGGGGGAGTTTGTGGTCGTGGTCGGTCCGAGTGGGTGCGGAAAAAGCACGTTGTTGAATCTAGCCGCAGGAATGTTGAAACCGGATCAGGGTCGGGTGCTTCTGGACGACCGACCGGTCGTATCTCCCGGTCCGGAACGGGCGGTCGTCTTCCAGGAACACGGTCTTTTCCCCTGGATGACTGCGGCTCAGAACGTGGAGTTCGGATTGAAAATGAAGGGTATTGCCCGGTCCGAACGAGAAGACCGCGTGGCCGAGGCGCTGAAAATGGTTCATTTATCACATAGCGCCAACAAGTTGATCCACCAGTTATCGGGGGGCATGCGCCAGCGGGTGGCGATCGCCCGGGCGCTGATTCTTAATCCTGCGGTGCTTTTAATGGACGAACCGTTTGCGGCCTTGGACGCCCAGACGCGAACGTTGATGCACGAACAACTTCAGGAGATCTGGGACGCGACCAAAAAGACAATTTTTTTTGTAACCCATTCGGTCGGGGAAGCGGTCCGTCTGGCCGACCGGGTGATCGTTCTGCATGCTCATCCGGGACGGGTTCGTCGAGAAATCCGGATCGACCTTCCACACCCTCGTCAATTCGATTCACGTGACATTGCCGAGATCGTGCGGATAGTTCGAACAGAAATTGAAGATGAGGTAAATCGTGTCAATAAAGAACTGGCTGACGAGTTCTGGAAACCTCGCAAACCTGCTGATCTGGGTCAGCTTGCTGGGGATATGGGAAGCGGGATATAGGTTGATCGGTTGGCGGGATTATGTATTTCCCGCTCCGTCACATGTGATCAAAGCATTGTGGGACCTGACCGAGCAACTCGGACCCGCGCTGGTGGTCAGTCTGGTTCGTTTGTCGATCGGTTTTGCGATTTCACTGATGCTAGGCACGTTGGTCGGGGTCCTGCTTTGGCGTTTTACGGTGTTGAATCGGGCGTTTGGACCGGTTTTGTTGGGGGTCCAGACGCTTCCGAGCGTTTGCTGGGTTCCCTTGGGGATTTTGAGTTTCGGATTGACCGAACAGGCGATGATGTTTGTGCTGGTCATGGGCAGCACGTTTGCGATCGCGATTTCGATGCGGGATGGTCTTTGGACGGTCCCTCCGATTTATCACCGGGCCGGGACGATGTTGGGCGCACGGGGACTGAACTATTATCGTTACATTCTCTTACCGGCCAGTGCACCGGTCTTTGCCAGCAGTCTGCGTCAGGGATTCTCGTTTGCCTGGCGGTCATTGATGGGGGGGGAGTTGATCCTAGCGACCCGCAACCACGGGCTGGGGTATCTGCTGGAACTAGGACGAAGCTTTGCTGACGTTCACCAAGTGGTCGCCGTCATGCTCGTGATGATTATAGTCGGAATGGCCGTCGATCGGTGGTTGCTAGCCAAACTGGAACAACGGGTCCACAGACGATTCGGGCTGATTACCTGAAATCACACAAACAACCCAATCTCAGCAGGTCGCGGCTGATTTGGGGGGTTGGGCAACCCGCTTTTGTTTGGGAGGAGGAGGCGTCCATTCCGGAATCTTGCTCCATTCACGTAACTGATCCAGAGGCACACGATCAACAAAATCACGGAATGTTTCCGGATCATCATCGGTCACGGGGTTCAACCGGTTGGATAGATAAGCCCGGACGACCCCTTCGATCTGACGATGAATGATCGGTGTAGGCACCTTCTCGAAGAGGGTTCGAACGAACTCGGGATTTTCTCCCATTCGTCCACCGACGCACAGGTCATATGCATCGACTTTTTCGCCATTCCACTGAGATTTGGTCCCGGTCAGACCGATATCGGCTACCTGATATTGAGCGCAGGAATTAGGACACCCGGAAATGCTGAGCATGATCGGTGAATCCAGCTCAACCTTTTCCTCGAGGTACTGGAGGATTTCGTAGGCCCGCTGTTTGGTTTCTACCACAGCCAGGTTGCAGAACTGCGTTCCGGTGCAGGAAATCAGATTATGACGCCAAAGCGGCGCGTGTGGATCCAATCCGCACGACTGCAATGATTTGACCAGATCCTCGACGTTGTTCTTGGGAACGTCCGTGATGATCACGTTCTGTTTCTGAGACAGACGCACTTCGACATCGGGAGTGCCGTATTTCTCGGCCAGGTCGGCCACCGCGTGCATCTGAGCGGCCGTCCAGCGACCCCGTTCGATCGGGATTCCGACATAATATTGTCCGTTTTTCTGCTCCCCGATGCCCATGTGGTCGGTGTGCAATGCACCCTTCGGGGCAACGATCTGCTCGTCGTGTTCCAGTTCAAACCCGATCCGTCGTTCTAGCTCGTTCCGGACCCACTCCCAACCCCGGTCGGCCACCAAAAACTTCAATCGCGCCCGGATCCGTTTGTACCGTAGCTCGTCAGCGTCACGGAAAATCTCACAGATCCCTTTCCAAATTGCAGGAACTTGTTCCTGAAGTTTGGATTCGGGAACAAACACACGAAGGGACTGACCAAAATGGGGTGTGGATGAAAGCCCCCCACCGACACTGATCCCCAAACCGCGTTCTTCGACCCCGTTGCGTACCCGTTTCACACCGAACGCCCCGATATCGTTGATCTGAGGCTGGTTGCAATGAAGCGGGCATCCACTGATGGTCGTCTTAAACTTCCGGGGAAGATTACTGAACTCCTTCCCCAGATTTTTGAACATGTCCGACAACTGTTTGGGGAGATTGCCCACGTCCACGATTTCATTTTTCAGTAATCCCGACAACGGACACGAGCAGACGTTGCGGGGTGTGTCTCCACAGGCAAATTGGGTGTACAGGCCGGCTTTGTTTCCGATCCGTTCCAGCGCATCGGGGAAGGATTCTATGGTCATCCAGTGAAGCTGGATGCACTGTCTTGTGGTCACATCCCCGAACCCCCTGCCGTAGTCGTTAGCGACTTTGGCGATTTCGCGCAGTTGCCAGGGTTTGAGTCGTCCGCCTGAGATCCGAATCCGCCACATGAAATGCCCTTCGTTGGGCTTTTGTTGGTAGATCCCGAACCAGCGCATTCGGGCAAAGTCATCTTCCTGGATCGAGGAATATCCTTCTTTGGCATATCGGAAGATGTCGTTCCACACATCAAGCCCGTCTTTGGCACGCTTGATGTGCTCGTTTTTGGTCATTTTTTCGTCAAAATTCATATCTCTTGCTCAATATAGAGATAATCCGGGGAAAAAGGCAAGCTCGAAAATCCTACAAATCCTAGATGGAACTAGGTATTTGATTTTAAATCATTATATATCATAGACTTAAAACGATTCACATTCATCAAATACCTCCTCTTTTCGCTTGAATGCTCTTGTCCTAAACTGAGTAACGGACATGAAAAAAAACGTGGTGATTATCGGTGGCGGTCTGGCAGGACTGGCTTGCGCGGTCCGGCTTCATCGGTCAGGCGTACCATTCTGCTTGTTCGAGGCATCTTCCCGGTTCGGAGGACGCTGTGGCAGCGATCAGATCGACGGAATCACCCTCGATCGTGGATTCCAAGTCTATCTCGATAGCTACCCCGAAGCGGCAGCGCTCATCGACCACGCACAACTCCGTTTGCAATCCTTTATTCCCGGTGCCCTGATTCGCGCCAATAACCGATTCTATGAATGGATCGACCCCTTCCGAAGGCCTTTTTCCTCGATCAAAACAATTTTCTCACCCCTGGCGAGTCTTGGTGACAAAATCCGAATCATCAGGCTGAGGAATAATCTGCTCAATCGAGAATGGACCGATCTTTACCAGGACAACACCTCTACCCTTGAATACCTCCGTCGAAGGGGGTTTTCGGACCAGATTATTCAAAACTTTTTTCGTCCGTTTTATGGAGGCGTATTTTTAGAACATCAGCTGCAGACTACCAGTCGGGTCTTTGAGTTCACTTTCAGGATGTTCGCCCGTGGAAACGCCACCCTCCCCGCTCGCGGCATGCAATCGATCATCGACCAACTCGTGCACCAGATCCCTCCCGAAACAGTTCACCTCAATAGCCGGGTTGTTTCGATCGAACAGGGTCAGGTCAAACTCGACAACGGTTATAGTCTTTCTGCGGACGCGATTGTCGTCGCTACCGAAGCGACTAGCGCGTCGAAACTGATCCCAACCGATTTGCCCCGTTCGGACCCATGGGTCGGGACCACGTGTCTTTATTTCCTGGCCGAAAAGTCGCCAGTTAACAGACCGATCCTTGTGCTCAATACCGAACCTGATCATCCTGTCCAGCATTTGTGCGTACTGAGTGATGTTTGTCCTGAATACCTATCCAGGCCGGGGGCTTTGATTTCTTGCACGGTACTGGGAACCGATCAACAGAATCTCGAGCAGAAAGTGATCGAGCAATTGGTTCAATGGTACGGTCCGGTCGCACATGGTTGGAGGCACATCAAAACCTACACCTTGCCCCGGGCGTTGCCTTTGCAGTCTCCGGACCGGATGCAACCGGTCTGGATCAATCCCCGCATCCGACCGGGGTTGTACGTTGCGGGAGATCATTGTGATTTTGCATCGATCAACGGGGCATTCGCCTCGGCCGGACGGTGTGTTCAAGCGGTTCTGGGAGATTTGCCCACTCTGAAAAGATGATCGATTCGTGGAAAAATCGTCCGTCGGTGCAACAAAAAATCCGCTTGTGATCTCGCTGGCGCATTTCTGCGTGTCATAGCAAGGTCGCAAGCGGACCCAAATTGGATTGCAGTCTTCTTTTCACGCTGTGCTATCGTCGGAATCGGCAATTTGCGCTTGCCGTTACTTGAAGCGTGACGCATCAATCGCACCTTCAGGCAGATTCGTCGTCATCGGCTTCACGTATGATCCGGCCCGAGCACCGGTCGTGTTTTCTGACTGCTTTAAATACTATGCAATATGAAACAGTTCGGTCCAATTATAAAATCACGTTTTGAGTATATTTTTCAAAGTCAGTTTGACGCAGAGCGGTTTTATTTTGGTGACGATTGGTCTTCGGAATGACGCGTCCCGAAACCAATCAGTTCCAACACCGCCAACACCCCCGCTAGCACCGCAACAATGATCCAGAACCATGATTCTCCGCTACCGCGAGACAACTGATCTCGTTCGAGCCAAAGCATGATACCCGCGATGCCCAGTGCGAATATCGCGACCCATTTTCGTCGTTTGAGTTTCATCATTCCTTTCAGGGACAGGGTATCGTCGATCGCGTCGGACCGATAATGCATTTATTCCCATTCGATGGTTGCTGGGGGTTTGCTCGAAATGTCGTACACCACCCGATTGACACCCCGAACTTCGTTGATGATCCGGTTGCTCATAACCGCCAGTACGTCATAAGGCAGTCGTGACCAGTCGGCTGTCATAAAGTCCTGACTTTCGACCGCGCGGATCGCGATGACCGAATCATAACTGCGCGCATCTCCCATGACACCGACTGTCCCGATCGGTAGAAGCACGGCAAAAACCTGACTGGTGTGACGATACAAATTGGCAGCCACCAGTTCTTCAAGAACAATCTCGTCGGCGTCGCGTAGAACGCGCAGACGTTCGGGCGTGACTTCACCGATGACACGGACGGCTAATCCGGGACCCGGGAACGGATGACGCCACACGATCTCTTCCGGAAGCCCCAAAGCTTCACCGACTTTTCTGACTTCATCCTTGAACAGCTCTCTCAAAGGTTCGACCAGTTCAAACCCGAGTTGTTCGGGCAACCCCCCCACGTTGTGATGCAATTTGATATTCGCAGCCGTTCCAGCATAACCGTGACCGGATTCGATCACGTCCGGATAAAGCGTCCCCTGCGCCAAAAACCGGATTTCCGATTCATGATTCTCGACAGCTTGTTCCTGAAGTTCCCGGGCGGTCCGTTTGAAGGCTTCGATAAACTCTTTACCAATGATCTTTCGTTTCTGCTGAGGATCCGTAACGCCTCTCAGTTCCGAGAGAAACTGCTGACTAGCGTCGTTGACCCGAAGATCGATGTGAAAGTGATCACGGAAAGTGGTTTCGACCAGCGTTCGTTCGTTTTTACGCAACAGACCGTTGTCCACGAAAATACAGGTCAACTGCGGACCGATTGCTTTGTGAATCAGGGCAGCTGCCACCGACGAATCGACCCCTCCCGATAACCCGCAAATCACCCGTGACCGACCGACCTGTTGGCGGATCCGGTCGATGGTGGCATCAACAAAATTGCCCATCGTCCATTGGCCCGTGCATTGACAGATCTCGTAAAGAAAATTGTGGAAAAGCACGTCTCCACGCGGGGTATGCGTGACTTCGGGATGAAACTGCACACCGAAGAAAGGTTTGGTTTTATGACGAACCGCAGCGATCGGACAGGTCGGAGTTGTCGCTAAAGGAACAAAATCCTCTCCGAGTGTGTTGACCTGGTCCCCGTGACTCATCCAGACGGTGGTTTCCTGAGGCAACCCTTTGACAAACGGATCGTCCACAAGGACATGCAAATGCGATCGACCGTATTCTCGTGCCTGGGCAGCTCGGACCTGTCCTCCTAGGACTTGCGCCCCCAGCTGCATCCCGTAGCAGATCCCCATCACCGGAACACCCAGATCAAAAATCTGAGGATCACAACGTGGGGCATCGGGCTCATATACGCTCGACGGTCCACCGGAAAGGATAATCCCCTTGGGGTTCAGTTTCTGGAGTTCCTCGACGGAAATATCAGGCCGAACTAGTTCGCTGTACACCCCTTTTTCCCGTACACGCCTGGCGATCAGCTGGGCGTACTGCGAACCGAAGTCGAGAATCGGAATTACTTCAGCATGTTTCATAAGGCAGAGATACCGGAATCCGGTCTGAAAAGCAAAATCCTGAAAGAATGATTAAAACCTTTAGAGACGATTTTTCACCTTTTCTTAATTCCTGGTCCTCAAAAAATTCCTTGGTAGACCATTGAAAGGGCTTTCCGTGAGAAGGATGTTGATCGGATTGATGGGAATGACGTTGATAATCACTCTCTTGACCTGCCCCCTCGTCACCGACAGGTTCGACTCTTCAAGGTCGATCGATTCCTACCATTCTATGGATGTTCGAATTGCTTCCGGTTCGGCTTCCACCGAGTCTGATTCTCTGTTTTTCCGGCAGGAATTGTGGGCTTCGCTCGGAATCATATTGTACTGGGCGATTCGATCTCACCGTCGACAACTTATTTGATGGACGGGTCAACGGTTTCTGAGAACCAAAAACGAGATATCCCGACCTCAATGTTCCACGTGGAACATTTTTGCTGTGATTACACAGAATTATTTGGCGCCACGACGAAGAATTACCGCAGGAACAGTGGCAAAGATCAGTTTAAGGTCTTCCCAAACACGGTATCGTTTGATGTAACTCAGGTCCATCCGCATCCATTCCTCAAACGACACCCGACTCCGACCTTTCACCTGCCAGATACAAGTCAACCCGGGTATAACATCTAATCGCCCACGATGCCATTGGTCGCATTGTGCCTGCTCGTCCAGTGGAAGCGGACGCGGACCCACCAGGCTCATATCCCCTTTCAGAACATTGAAAAGCTGAGGTAGCTCGTCCAGACTTGTTTTTCTTAATAACGCGCCGATCCTGGTTACTCTCGGATCATGAGTCATTTTGAATGCAGGCCCGTCCTGTTCCGACTTCGACCGTAGCTGAGCCTTCATGGAATCGGCATTGACGCACATGGTCCGGAACTTGTAAATCTCAAATGGTCGTCCGCCCAATCCCGAACGCCATTGTTTGAAAATCACCGGACCTTCACTGGTCAGCTTGATTAAGATCGCGATCAGGACCATGACCGGCCATGCGACGATCAGCACCATCGAAGCCACCACGATATCGATCATTCGTTTGAGTTTTCCCGGTCGCTGTTCCAACAATGATTCCAAGGGAATTATATTCAGATGAGGATCCGATCCTGATGATCCCGTCGTCTCGGCTCGGCGTACCCATTCAGCCACCCGAGACGGGTCTGAATCGGAAGGTGGATCTGAATTATTTCGATCCGAATCATCCGAGTGACGCGAATTCAACCAATCGGTCGGATACGTATACACCGTCGGTTCAACACCCATTCCCCGGGATTTGGCCGATTCGCTGACCCGTTCGATCAACTTCATCGCCCCTTCCGGAGCGGTATCGGGCAAAATCACACAAACCGTATGACGGTCGAACTGTCCGATCTCGTCGGTGGCCCGCATCTGGTCCAATACCACCCGTGATAATCGCAACGTTGCCCAGCGTCCTTTGGCAGGAACCGGTCTGAACATGACCAAAGTGAATCGACCTTTTTGACGGTCCGCCCGTGCACGTTCCCGACGAATCACGGACAACAATTGCTTCGGAAAATACATTTCATGAAGACGTCGATGTTGCCCCAAGGGTTTGTGATGCCGCGCAGCAGTTGACCGAGCAGAATCCTTGACCATACATTCTCTCCCATCCCAGACGCTGACGATCGTTCCAAACCGATCCGGCTTATACAAGATCGACCGATCTGAACCTCAGCTTAGTTTTCGAGCAACCGGTTGAAGGCTTGCCCGATTCCGTACCGTTAATTTGCGCAGGATTTAACGATTCTGACGCGTTTTGCGGTCCGGAAATGTTTAGACGCATATCCCCCTCCAGGGAACATGCGTCATCAAAGCTTTCTATACAAATATCGTACCAAAAGCAATAAAATTCTGATGAGCGATTTTTACCTAACGGGTTGATCGCAATCGGGCGGCGATCTCACTGATCCTTCCTCCAGGATCACGTCGTTCGCTGGCCGGGGGGTAGGCTTGGGTGACGTGTGAATCATTGACCACGATCCCGGCTAGCAGGGCTCCGACGCTCAGTAGCGCGTCTCGTGCAGCAGTGGTCGCAAACCGATTCGACCTTTCTCCCCGAACCACCAGGATCGTCTGATCACACCCGGCAGCGATCACCCGCGCGTCATTGCTCCCCGAAACACTCGACGTATCAAAAATGACATGGTCATATCGAAGGCTCAGATCGCGAAGCAGGTTCATAAACGCGTCGCTGTTTAGTTGTTCCGAAATATCGGGCAATTTGGGACCGGAACTAAGCAAATCCAAATGTTCAATCGGAGTACGACGAAGGGTGCTTTCCAGATCGTCTCCGCTGATCACGCCTGTAAAACCGATCGCGTTGTCCATATCGAAAATCTGATGCAACACGGGTTCGCGGAAGTTGGCATCGACCAGGACCACCCGCTTACCCGATTGTGCCAACGATATCGCCAGGTTCGTCGCAAGCGTGGTTTTGCCGTCTTTGGATGACGGAGAAGTGATCGTAATCGTACCACATTGTGCGTTTCCAAAGAGCAACGAAGTTCGAATCGATCGGAACGCTTCGGCAGCCGGGGAGTCCGACATCGTATGAGTCAGGGTTGCGATTTCGCGAACGGTCCGACCCTGTACCCGTGGAAGCGTTCCCAGTACCGGCACACCGATCGTATCGGCGATTCGACCGACCGAACCGAGAGAAGGACTGATCCATTCTCGAATCAACGCAGACAACAATCCCAAAACCAGTCCCACCATCAGTGCTGAAACCAGCGTTTTTTTCGTATCCGGTACGGCCGAACGAAGGTCGATCTCGGCCGCTTCGAGTTCCGAAGCGCGGAATCCGACGTTTTCCACCAGCTGTAATTCACTCAGCTTTTGATCGATCAGTTCGATCTGTTTGTCGAGCATCGCAACTCGTCCCATGAGGCTCTGCTTTTCCGCGGCTTTGGCATCGAGATTGGCAACAATCTGCTCCTGTTCTACCAGCATCTGACGGGCTTGGGCTTCTTTCTCACGGGCGGTTTCGTACATCAGTTTCAAAGTCGCTGCCAGTGACAACTGCAGGTCTTTGATCTGTGCACGGATGGTTCGGACTGCAGGATGACTGGGTACGAACCGACGTTTGGTTTCGATCAGCTGCTGGTTCAAAGCCTGAAGGTTGTTAGTCAACAGATCGATGTTCTGAGCCGATACGGCTGTGGCCTGTTTCAGCGCCTGGTCGTCGTATTGGTCGGGAGTCCACCCGAGTTCTTTCAACGCCTGTTCGAACCGTGCCTTGAGTCCAGCGGTTTCGGTCTGATACTTCATCAGCTGATCAGAAAGCTGACGGAGCTTCTGAATCGCGAGGTTGGTCGATTCGCCCCCTTCGGGAGATTCGTAAGCCCGGGTTTCGCTTTCAAGACGAATGAGCATCCGTTTGGCGTCGATCCTCTGGTTTTCGAGTTGTTCCCGGTCAGCGGCGAGTTTCTGGAACGGTTCTATTGCTACGTTCCTTTCCTGAGCCGCAACATAGTCAATGTAAGCGGTCATGACGTTCTGCACGATCTGTTGAGCTTCTTCCGGGTCGGTACTTGCGAGTCGGATCACCAGGATGCTGGCATCGGTGGCGGGTTTGACATCGAGGTTGGTTTTAAGATAGCTCACCCGATTTTGCTGTCCCTGAAAGAACTTCATTTCGTTCATACGGGGGGCTTCGACCGCTTTGGCCAGGACCGGGGCGGATTTGACCAGTTCGGCTTGGGTGTTCAAAAATGTTTTCAGGTCGTTGGAGGACTGATCCTGCTGCGAAGCAAGGTTTCTGACCACCAACACCCTTCCCTGGGCGGTGACCCGTTTGGGAACCAGGATCAACACCAGCGCCGCCGACATTAACGTCAGAAACAAAACGACCAGCACCAATCCCCGACGACGCCAGGCGATTTCGACCACCGACTCCACCCGGTTCGGACGGCTTTCAGGGTTCGTAATCGCGGAATAAATAGACTGATCTGAGCTCACAATCGGTCCTTTGGTTGACACATCTTACCTGTACCCGGGTTCTGTCTTCACAACGATCCGTCCCCACACACCCGTTCTGACGTCTTCCCCAAAACCTCGACCGGGATCTAACTATCCGACGGATTTACAGGTATTATCTCATCGTCCGGATCCGAGTAAACAAAACAAGAACTCGGACCGATACGGGAGATATTGTATTATGGGACTGATCACGGTTGAAGTTTGGGATGCTACAGGCAACAGGAAGCGCACGGTCGAAATGCCCGATGACGCACCGATCCAGAGGATTCTGGCGGTGCTGATCGAGAAAATGAACTTCCCTCAGTACGGTCCGGATGGTCAACTGCTCAGCTACAAATGTCAGCACCGGGCCACCGGAAAACAACTTTTGGACGAACAGACTCTCTCGTCGGCCGGGGTCAAATCCGGAGACGTATTACGTCTTTTACCCGAAATCACCGCAGGGATCCGTCTATGAATGAACCCTTGCACATTACTCCCGAAGACCTAGGGTCACAAGAGGATCGATTTTCGCGTTTTCGGTTGATCGGTTGGTGGGATCAATCCCGTCTCCGACAGGCCAAAGTCCTGGTCATTGGTGCAGGCGCACTGGGTAATGAAATCATCAAAAACTTGGCTTTACTGGGGGTCGGATACTTGATCATTGCCGACAAAGACCGGGTCGAAAATAGCAATCTCTCGCGATCCGTCCTCTACCGGTCGGAAGATTCCGGAAAACCCAAAAGCCTTGTCGCAGCCGAAGCCGCCAGACGGATCTATCCCGATATCAAGGTCCGATCCATCCAGTGTGACATCATTCATGATCTAGGCGCGGGCGTCTATCGATGGGCCGATCTGGTCCTGGGAGGACTTGATAACCGTGAAGCCCGTCTTTCCATCAATCGGCACTGCTGGCGGGTCGGACGACCCTGGATCGACGGCGCGATTGAAATCATCCAAGGAGTCGCCCGTGTATTTGTTCCGGACCCTTCACAACAGAATCCCTGTTACGAATGCACCATGAGCCAGAGGGACTGGGATCTACTTGCCCATCGACGTAGTTGCAACCTGTTGACCCGGGCCCAGATGGAAGCCGGACACGTCCCGACCACTCCTACCATCGCGTCCATCATCGCCGGGATTCAGGTCCAAGAAGCCGTGAAACTGCTTCACGGACTTCCCACCCTCTCCGGAAGTGGGCTGGTCTTTGCAGGCGATTCGACAGACGCATATCAGGTTGCCTATCAGCGTAAACCCGACTGTCTGTCCCATGAAACCCTAGACCCCATCATCGAATTGTCCCAGACTTCGGACGAACTGACGCCTGCCCGGATTCTGAGTCAGGCCAGAGACATCTTAGGTCCTCAAGCCGTTCTCGAACTTAACCGCGATATCGCCAGAAGTTTGCACTGTAACCGATGCGACCGGGTTCAGGAGGTTTTCCGTTCGCTGGGCGCTTTGAGTACCCGTGACGCGGTCTGTCCGAATTGTGGGCATCCTGAACGGGAGGTGATCACCTTTCATACGATCGACGGGAATGAGTCGTTCACGGATCGACCTTTATCTCAGTTGGGGATTCCCCGATTCGATATTCTCACCGCCAGGACCCGTGATCGGTCGATCGGGTTTCAGATCATGGGGGATGCTGAAACGGTCCTTGGAGAAGATTTTACGGAAACCGGGCTTGACCTGCTATGATTTTGGATCGTCTGGATTACATTGATTCGCACGAGCATGGACCCAAAGACCGTCGAACAATCTCACCGACCGGAACTGGATATTTCGCGGATCGCGCCGGATTCCGGACAGGTTCGTCTGCTCCGTAGGATCAGCAACGCACGCGAACCGGGATTTGTCGTGGTCATTCAACGGTCCGTCCTTCAAGCCGTACACGCCCACGGCGAATCCGACACCTCTGTCGAAATTTGCGGCGTCTTAGTCGGGAATGTTTACCATGACCGCATTTCCCCCTATTTGTTGATCGAAGCCCATATCCCCGGCGACAAGGCCACCAGCCAGCAAACACAAGTGACGTTCACGGCAGAAACCTGGGACAGCATCCAAAAGGAAATGGAACAAAAATACCCCGATAAGAAGATCGTCGGTTGGTATCACACGCACCCGGGATTCGGGGTTTTTCTCTCGGGGATGGACCTGTTCATCCAGGACAACTTCTTCAACCTCCCCTGGCAGGTGGCGTGGGTGTATGACCCGATCGCCCGGATCGACGGTGTTTTTGTCTGGCACGAAGGGAAAAGCGAGAAACAGGATTTTCTGATCGAAGAAGATCTCGGTGAGTGGGGTTACGATTTTCGTGCCAAGCTTCCCGATGACCAGCGCCCGACCACGGTGGAAACCCGTCGCGACAAAAGAATGCGTTCCTTTCGATGGATCACCGGTGTGGTCCTGGCTTTTATGATCTGTTTTCTGGGGGTATGGTTTCTTCTGCGTTATCTGAGCGAAATCGGGTTCCGAGTCCGTCTGCCCATCGAATGAAACGTGCTATGTCCGACGACAAACTCAAAATATCCTGGGAAGATCTGTCCAGCGAATCGGTCGAGAAAAAACTCAAAGAGCAACAGGCCGTTGCTTCAACGCAGGAACATTACCAGCAGACCAATATCGCCGTTCCTCAGCGAAAACGTCGGTTCGATTTTCTTCTTTCCGCGGTCGTTTACCTATCCTTGTTCGGAGCGTTAGGCGGGTTGATCGGATGGGGACTCGGCGAAATCCTCCGATACCGTCCCGATGCGCAGAAACAGGCCATCGAGCTGATCGCCCAGTATGAACAAGTCGTCAAATCCCTTCAAAAAGTTCAGGCTACTCCGGAAGAGATCCAACGAGACACCCGCGCGATCCGAAGGGCTGGCGAATCCAACCCGTACTTCCGGATCTATATCGATCCTTCTCTGTCGGATGAGGAAAAAGAGGAAAAAACTGCCTTGCTATATCGCTCCGACCTTCAACGAGACTTTATCGCCGGTCTGATTTTCTTTGGTGTCTGCGGGACCGCCATTTCAGTCATGCTGGCCACTGCCGACAGTCTCATCGAACGCAACTTTCAGGGCGCGATCATCCACGGTTCGATCGCATCCGTCATCGGAGCCTGTGGCGGTTTGGTGGTGGCTTGGGCAGTCCATTGGGTACAAAACGAGTTTTTACCTTCTGAGACCAACCTTTCTTTATTGACCCGATTGTTTTCCAACACCCTCTCCTGGGGTCTGATGGGATTGTTCCTTGCAGCGACCCCGGGAATCATTCTTCGCAACACCAAGCGTTTATTCATCGGAATGACCGGAGGAATGGTCGGAGGACTGATCGGTGGATTGCTTTACGCCCCGGTTCAGGACGTGATCGGGAATGAAATGATCTCCCGTCTGATTGCGGTAGTCTTGATCGGATTGTTGGCCGGACTGGCGTGCGGGATCATTGAAAATGTGGTCAAAACCGGATGGTTGAAGGTCGAATCCGGATTGATCGCGGGTAAACAGTTTGTTCTTTACCGAAACCCGACTTTTATCGGTTCACACCCGATGAGCCATATTTATCTGTTCAATGACCCTTCGGTCGGACGGAGGCACGCTTGCATTCACATTGTTCCAGGGGGTTATGAACTGGAAGACCTCCCGTTAGGCAGCCGAACCCTGATCAACGGTAAACCCGCAACCCGCGCGAGGCTGAAAGTCGGAGACCGTATTCGCGTCGGTCAGACCGAGTTCATCTTCCAGGAACGCAAACCCGCTCATTGAAACCCGTGAAAGAACATCCGTTGTTTTCGCACGACATCGTTTATCGCGAGCGGATCAATTGCTCATCAGAAACTCCAAGCCTCGCCCGGATCGGTTCGATCTGTCTAAGAAACCGCCACCCGTCCGTATAATACCCCGCCGTCGGTGACAGGTCGGGCATCTGTTGCTGCCAATACCGATTAAATCTTCGCATCAAGGCTTCCCGAAGATATTTTGCCAGCATCGAAGCGGCCGCCACCGGCAAAGAAATTGTTTCTGCTTTTTCACAGAACACAATCAGTGCCGATCGTTGCCCGCTGACCAGACGATACTCGGACCTCGGTGAGGTTTCTTCGACGATTTGCAATGACCAATCCTCAAACATCAACCGAAGTACGGGGGCGTAATTTTCCCTTCCCCCCTGACGGTCACAGACGATCACCAGACTTTGATCCGAAAACCGGTGCAAAAGCGTATGAATATGTTTTGCCACCCAATGAAAAGAGGTCGAAGCTTTGTTTCGTGTCTTCAAAACCATGTCGTTGAACTGTCTTTCGGGCATAACATGGGCTGCGTAGTGAACGCAACGGGTGTGTGTTTTTTCACACTCAGCTCGTAAAGCGTTGGAACTGATTCGCCAGACTGCTTCGTCGCATTCGAGAGGAAAGGACTGGTCCAGTTCGGATGCGTACCAAGGATATTCGGTCAATACTCCCGATAACTCAGGATCGACCCGATCCAGCAGGTCGTCAAACCCGTTGATCCTGCTGTGCACCTGGTCTAGCAGACAAAGGACCGACCTTTCCAGCTCCTTCAAACCGATCGTCGAGGAATACACCTGCTTGGAATCATTGATATGAAGCTTCAGACCCCGCTTGTCACGCGACCGGCTGACCATCCGACCCAGCCTATCCCAAAGACAGGGTAAATCTTCACTATCGGGGGTTTGAATGGCACAACAGGCAACTACCAAAGGACCCAGAACCGGTCCGTAGCCGGCTTCATCAATCCCTGACACAATCATACAATGCAATCTACCCGTATCGACGCGAATCCTGAAACCTTACCCTTGCTCTTGACAGGATCCGACCAATGGTTAAAGTTCCGATGATCCCGGGGCCATAGTGAAATGGGATCACGCCACCATGGCATGGTGGAATTTGGGGTTCAAATCCCCATGGCTCCACTCAGCGGGACGAAGCTTTCGTCCCCGCAGCAAATTGAATGGTTTTCCTTGGGGTAAACTCAAGATTTCCAAAGTTCAAACGCACGGTTTCGAGCATGATGCTCAGAATCGTGCGTTTTGCGTTGTAGTCAGCTACAACCCACTTCTCAGCAAGGCTTTGTGAGAGTTCAAACGCCTTGATCGCCAGGTCGGCGACTTCGTCGTTGTCCCGGTCGAGGCATTCGAGTTGGAGACGAATCGCCGACTGCCGGTCTTGCATCTGGGCGCGCTTGGCGGCGAACTCCTCCTGCGTAATCTCACCCTCGATTCGCAGGTCAAGCACCGACTGCATCTTCGCGGTGAGTTGATCGTGCTGGCGGAGCAGGTCGATGCGGCGTTGCTTGTTGTCGGCCTGCCCGCTCTTGGCCCGAGCCTTGATGACCTCGACGAACCATGCCTGCGTCTCAGCGTCCAATTTGATCGTGGCGAAGAACGCGAGGAGTTGCTCGTCGATCTGGTGCTCGCTCAACCGGTGCTTGGGATGGCCCTCTGTCGCGTAGCCACTGCAGCGGTAGTAGTAATAGTCTCGTGTCGTGCCGTCGGGCGACTTCTTGATCTTGTGCTCGCCGGTGACGACCCGCCCGCAATGAGCACAGGTGATCAGTCCGCCGGCAAAGGTCAGTTGGGGCTGGTGGTAGACCTTGAAGTCCGTGCCGAATCTCTCACGCACACGCTCGAAGGTCGCCAGGTCGATCAGGGGCTCGAAAGATCCGTCATACCAGACGCCCTGATACTGCACTTTGCCGACGTAGATCTTGTTGTGCAGGATTCGGTGCAACGTCGACTTGGTGAAACGCGGCTGACGGTCGGTGTAGATGATGCCCTGACGGGCCAGAGTATCGGCGAGTGTCTGCAGTGTGTGGGGACCGTACGCGAAGAGTTCGAAGATGCGCCGCACCTTCGGGGCTTGAATCGGATCATGCTCGACGATGCTGCGGCCGTTGACGCGGACGAGTCGCAGGCCGTACTGACGACCCAGCGGCAGGCCGCTCTCGATCCGACGTCGCTGGCCTGCTCGTATATCGGTCGCCTGCTGGTCCGTCTGATACGAAGCGAAGACCGCTGACATCCGCCGCTGCATCCGCCCTGCGGGCGTTTCGCCAGTGGGCTGGTCGGGGAAGAACAGCGGCACACCAGTCGTTTCGCTCAGCGCTTCCAGGTCGGCCCAGTCCCGTAGATTGCGGGCAGCGCGATCGACTTTGACGAACAGCATCCCCGCGAGGCGGCGGTGGTTCTGCTTTACGTACGCAGTGAACTCGCGGAAGGACTGCCGCTCCTCTCGCTTGCTCGCGGTCTCGGCCAGCTTGAACAGCTTCACGACCGACCCGCCGAGCCGCCGCGCGAACTCTCTCAGCCGCGACTCCTGATCGTCCAGCGAGAACCCCTCGTTCTTCTGCCGTTGCGAGCTGACTCTTGCCCAAGCCACGAACTGCTTCATCACGCAAGCTCCTGTTGAATCCTTTCCGCATGGTACCGATCGAGTGCGAAAAACGCCCGTTAAATCAGGGGGCTTTCGTCGCCGCGTGTGCTACTCCGCCCGCGCGGTTCCGCGCGGGGCTGTGGTCATCAATACGTCGGCAAGTCGGCCGACAGTACGCAATATCTCGATCGCATCAGCCTCTGTTAGTCGAGTTAGCGATCGCTTCTGCCAGACGCTCAGCGTGCGTTGGACGAGTTCGGGTGTGATCCAGTCGGGACAGACCGACTCAGACGCGGGCATGTACGATTGAGGCCGCTGCATCACGTCACTGACAATACTTTCAGCGGGATGCGTGCGGCAGAACCAACGATACTTTCTCAGATCCGGAGACTGGTCGGAAAACCGGCGTGACACTCGTTGTGTAGGTTGTGATCCATTTTCCCAATGGCACCCCGTTTTGTCCCGGACACATTCGCGAAAAAACCGCACGGACAGGTTGCGAAACGCTGATATTGGCGTCCCCGAATCGCCATTAGAACGATGCGCGGCGTTTGCGTCCGAATGTGTCCACGTTCTGTCCGCATACGGACGGGGTTGTGTCCGCGAGACGGACACGCGCTTCAACAGCGGTGATCTCTGAAACTGTGACTTCTCATTGCAACTCGCCGTCGAGCCGGCGTAACGCCTGCGCGGGCGAAACACGGCATGCCCGACACCACTGGCAGAACTCGGCCACATCGACTCGGCGATTGGCGGTTTCGCAGTTGTAAATCCAAGACTGCGGCCGATTGAGAAGGTCCCCCAACTGCCGCTGGGTAAGGCCCGCCTCTTCGCGAAGCAGCCGTAGCACTTGGGGTACGGCGGCGTACTGCTGGTGATGTTGAGCCTTGGTCGCCACGGGAACATTGTCAGGTCAATTTTGCTTGACACTGTTTCCGTGTCAGGCGAGATTGTGGAGGTAATTCATGCGGCCCTCGCAATGATGCCGGAGGGCTGAACAACAACTATGAAGGATTCGTCCGCTAGCAGAACGTTCGGGGTGACGGTCGCGTATGTGCTGCCAGGCTTCTTGACCTTGTTCGTGATATCACCGGTCGTTCCGGCGATCGCCCAGTGGCTGCAACCGGTCGGTCAAAGCGATTGGGAGCTTGCACCGCCGCTGTATGCGATTCTCGCCGCCACCCTGATCGGCATGGTGCTGAGTTGTTTCCGGTGGGTCTTGCTCGATCCGTTGCATCAATGTCTGGGAATCAACCGACCGGAGTGGGATGACGAGCGGTTAGGCGAGTCGCTGGAGGGGTTCGATTACCTCGTGTTGAATCACTACCGATATTACGAGTTTTGCAGCAATACGCTGCTAGCGGCCGCAGGAGGATATCTATTGAACCGGGTACTCGGCACCGCCGACTGGCTGAACTGGATCACCGATGTTGCCGTCGTCGCTATTTGTGTCGTTTTGTTCGCAGCTTCTCACAGTGCGCTGAAGAACTACTACGCACGAACGGGCAAGCTGCTCGGGTTTTCTACTTCTCGATCTTCTGGAGATAACATCATGTACAACGGTAACGACCATGGCGGCGCGACAACAGCTGCCACAGGCCAAGACGGTAACGCCAAGCCATCGAATCATCACTCAAGCTTGGTGGACAAGCTGGCGTCCAGCCAGACCAAGCCACTGCAAGCAGTTCCGGCCCACCGGAAAGAGCAGGCCGCCATCGAACGTGATCTTCCACGCGGCTGACACCAGGAGAGCCAAGTGGTGCGATCGGCGATGGATCGTGTGACCACCGCAAACGTATCCGCTAAGTTCAATCGCGGCGATTCACGGTGTTACCGCCGGTCAGTACCGGGTCAACCGCACGGACGTATGACAGATGACTCTTCAGAAACGCTGCGATCGCCGATACGCGTGATGAATGCATCCGAAACCGGCGAAGCCGATGAAGCGCGGCGATAGCTTCGCGAATCAGCGTCGCGTCGACTACATTCCGATCGGCATCGTAAACCCGAAAAGATCGCTCGTGCTGCGGGTATACGATCATCGCTCTGCGATCAAAGATCGTTAGCGCCATGACATCCGCGAGCACGCCCCTAAAGACACGGTGTGCCCTTCGCGGTGAATCATCGATGATCGAGAGGCTGTGTTCTTGTATCTCAAGATTTCCGAGCAACTGCTCAATGCCTTCGTCGCCATACTCTCGGTGTCGGACGCGCAGGGAATCTGCGGTTAGGAGGACCGAGACTCGAGGTCGCCGCGCATACCGGAGTGGAGCAGGCGGCTTATCTCGCCAAGAGGACTCGTCTGAGTTTACCTCGTCCGTACCCAACTCTTCCTGCTCCGGCCTGAGATACGGAAATGAGTCGGATCGGTCAAAAAGGTAAATCCGCGATGACGAATATGCGAGTGACTTCGCGAGTTTCTCCATCCGTGATCGATCTTTGGCTGAGGTTGCAACGCTCGTTGCTTGAAGTCGAGTGAAGTCATCGGCGCAACGGCCCGCGCCGCGCTCACGTACCTTTGCGAGGATCGCTGCCGCGTCAATGCCTAAGCGAGCTTGTGCCGCCCGCGCGACAGCAACCAGCTCCTCGGCCGGCACGGCACGCGGCGGGTGGATGCGATGCCGACTGAAGGTTTGGGGCGCGATCTTCACCGGGGACTTTGAAAGGATTTCTGCGTCGGTCAAGCCGCCTTCGATGGGGACATTGCAAAATAGGTTCCGGATAAACGGTGTCACAGTAATCTTTTGCACGGGGCCTGCCTTTCGAGCTTCGGTGTAGGAAGCTCAGTAGTTACATGGCAGACCAGTTGCGCAAATATATGTAAATGCTATACTTACACACGGACGACGGGCGACCTGCCTTTCCCGGCGTCCAAATCGCCCCACGAGCTGCAATCTCGTGGGGTTTTTGCGATGGCCGGTATACGGAAATTAGTTGCTTCCTTGCCGATAAGTGCCCAAACTGCCCGGATGAGTTCTGTCCGCAGGACACGCAATCGCCAGCATGTGCGACTTCGAGAGGACGCTGTTTCCCTCCTCGGTGCCTGGATTCCGCAGGCGGTTGGGCAGCAGCATGCCGCTGCCGCGAACTGCAGCAGGCGCACACTGAACCGAGTGAAATCTAAGCAGTGGGTTGATCGAACTACCGCGTCAAAGGTCGCGCGGCATCTGGGCAAGAACGTGCGCGATCTGTTCGAGTCTGCCGAAGACGCTTCGTCTGCGGTCATCCGAGCACTAATCAAGCCGATTGGGACCCTCGCCGAAACGGTAGCGACTTTTTCCGAGTTTGATTCGGTTGATACCTCCGCCAGCATGCTTCGGTCCCAAGCGTTGTCTGATCGTGAAGAGTTCTTTCAATGCCTCCTTCTCATGGGACCGGCCGTTGCGGTCCTGGAGAAGAGCGATCGATCATCTCATGCACAAGTCGTAGCTCATTACTACCTCTCGCTGGCCGATCAAACTCAGATCTCAAATGATGCGGAATTGGTAAGTTTTGCACCCACATTCATCGAGCGTGCGGTGACCGCTTCGAAACGCACGCACGACTTCGCATTGCAGGTTACGTGCCTCCTGCATCGGGCGTCGTTTCATTACTCTGCCGGGCGATATCGCGAGGCGTCGGAGGATCGCATCTCGGCGGAACGCTTGATTACTCGCATTCGGGACAAAACCAAAAAGTCCGCGTTGTCCACACCGGTTGGGCGGGTGACCGTAGTCGCCAGCGTATAGAAGATGATGTTTCGGACGTGGAGCCATTGATCAAAGGCGCTATCGAGATGGCGGAAGGTCTAGACGATGCCTGCCAGATGGGCTCGAATCTGTGCCATTTTGGGCATCCTGTATTTGCGATTGCGAGATGTCGACGCGGCGTTGAACACCTTTGAGACGTCGGAGAAGACTCTGCTTCAAAGCCGATCGAAAAAAACCAGCCCCTGCAAAGAGCCATATTGTCGAAGTGGATGGCACTTGCTGGCGGTGCCGCCGGACAGAACGCTGAACCGCTTTGGAAGGCGGCGATGACCATAAGCAACGAGTTTTGGATTTGCGCAGCAGTTGAAGCGGATTCAGCAAATGCGATCGCGCATCGACCGATTCGGTGAGCGCCTTTTCTGAGTACCACATGCATGACGCCATCGCCGTGATTCCTGCAAGGAACGAAGAATCGAGCATTCGTGCTGTGGTTGAAAAAACGACTTGCCACTGCGCGGGTGATCGTGGTGAATGACCACTCTAACGATGGCACAGTAGCCGTGGCGTCCCGAGCCGGCGCGAAGGTAATCGATCTGTCGGGAACCACCGGCTATGGTGCCGCCCTGATGGCTGGCTTTCGCGATGCGATCAGCATGGGGGTGCAGAACCATTGTCTCCCTAGACGCCGACGGGGCGCACGATCCGGACGACATCCCCGCGATGCTTCACGTGCATCTGACCGGAAACGCTCCTCTTACACTGGGGAATCGTTTTTTCGAGCGAGAACGTACGTCTAATTCCATCCGCCAAGCGGTGGGCGAATCATTTCGCCACGGTAGTGACCAATCGAATCTTGGGAACTCGTCTGCATGACGTTGCCTGCGGATTGCGCGTGCTTTCGCCGGACTTCGCTGCTCAACTCGATCGGTCTGATCCCTGGGAGGGGATTTGAGTTCGTCATGCAAACTGCTGCAGTTAGCCCAACGAATCGGTAAGGGCATTTCGTCTTGTCCCGTCCAAGTGCATTACGACGGCACCGAGTTGCACGCGACCAGCCAACGGGAGTTGCTCGATGCAGTGATCGGGGTGCAATCTCTTGTCCCAAAGGGCGCCGAACCTGCGTTGACCTTTGATCGGCTTCACTCCTGCATTGCACGAATGACCCCGGTCACCCTCCGGATCGAAAAACACGCTGCTTTGCATGCACCCTCTGGATCGAAGTTACGTGTTTCAGCTTCATCCCGCGATTCTTGCTGTGCCACAGTTCGGCACGTTCATTGATTTCGATGTGGCGATGCCCACCGTCCTACACCGCTCAACCGATTGAGTTCGGGTGCAGTGCAAAAGCGAATCACAAAGCAATGCCACCTGCGCAGGCCGATGGGACGCGGGATCAACAGCAATGACCAGACAAGATGCATGCCTTACTGTCGTCGCATTCCGTCCAACAGCCGAATATCTTCTGAGATCGACTCGATCAGCCGCGGGCTTCCGCGTTCGGGGAGCTTGCGGGAAATGATGAGCCCGGCCTGCTGCAATTCGTCAACGAGGGTGCCGAGTCTCCGCTTGCTGGTGATGCCGGACAGGCAGGCGAGCTGCGACATGTTCACCGGTCCCCGTCCTCGGCGCAAACGCTGCGGATTTTGTCCAGCAATACGCGTGCTTCGGACGAAACCTCCTGCTCGCTGCGGGACAGAGGATTGCTAACCAACTCTGCCAGTTCCGACCCGGTCAACTCACATACCTTCGACCACGGCGGACGAATCCGGACGCGCATCTCTCCCCAGGATACGTTCTGCAGAATCGCTGTACCGGTGGGCAAACGCACAAGCGACTTCGCGTCGGCCAAGAACGCTGCCGCGTAATCGATCTCATTGTCCGAATTGCGGAGCCACGCTTTCGTCGCGGTCATCTGACGAACGCTGGCCAGGTCGCGGGAAAAGTCCCGCATGCTTTGGCTCACGGCGATCATCTGGATGCCGTATTTCCTTCCTTCACGCACGATCTGATCGATCGCGTTCTCGCTGCGGATGGCGTCGGCCTTAGCCGTCTCTTCGACCCTGCGGCGGGTCAGCAGATGTGCTTCATCAATCATGATCAGCAGGCGAGGGTGGTCCGACTCACCTTTGGCGGCGAGCACACCGAACACGGTGTTTAGGATCGCCGCACACTGAGCGCAGCGTGCGGCTTCATCGAGCGCCTTCAAACTGACGACGTGATGGCCGTTGTACAACGATTCTATAAGTGAGCCTGACAGCAGATCGGCCGGCCCCGGTGCGTGATACGTGACCGCGAATCCCCGCGCCTGGTTCGGCGGCATCGCGAACTCCGCGTATCGCGACAGAATGTTGGGACGATCCTCCCGAACCATCAACCCCGCGAACTGGTTCCGCGGGTCGATCACGAGCACACCGAGGTCCGGCTGCTGCATTGCTTCTTCGACGAGAACACGGGCGAGATAAGACTTGCCGCTGCCCGTCGTGCCGGAAACTGCGGCGTGAACGATCTCAGCGAGGAGAAGCATCGCCGGGCCGATCACGCGGTCGTGGGCGTCCAGACGATGCCCGACCCACAGACGCCCGTGACTGCCCGTGCTAAGGCGGGCGGCGTGTTGTCGCTCTTCGACCTCCTCGGTTTTGTCGAGCTTACTCAGGACCGTGGACACCGCCCTCGCGCCGAGCATTTTCGCATCCGCGCGCACGCTACCGTTCAACTCGATCGGCTCGTCGGGGATGACCATGACATGCTCGCGTCCGACGGTTTGGGTTCCGACGTGTCTTTCGATCCGCGCCAGTTGCGTGGGGTTGAGCGTGCCGCCGAACCACTGCTCGATCCATGCGACGGCCGGCTCGGTCGCCTCGGTGACTTGGACGTTGAGTCGACCGCCCTGTAGTTTCTGGGTGATGTGGTAGCGGTGCTGTTCTTCCAATTCGCGGGTGACGGCGTGCAGTGCCGCTGAAAACTCTTGTTCGTCCCGTGCCAGTTGCAGGCTTGAATGAATACTGAAGGCGTAGACCGCCGCCGGTCCTTTCCGCTGGTACTCCTGCTGCAGGCGCCGGACTTCGTCGAGACGTTCACGTTCACGCTGGATCAGGAGGTCGGCTTCATTTAAGGCGTTGCGTTCGGCGGTCTGCTGGCGATGCAAGTAGCGGGACAGCGTATCGTCGACCGGATGGAATAGAGCCGAGTGTGCTTCATGGGCCTGCAAGGACTCGCGCCGCTCAAGCTGCTCGCGCTGGAGTGTCACCAAGCGGGCGAGTGAAGGTTGCGGCCGTGTGGGTGCATCCACTTGTGCCCGGCGGCGTGCCTCACCGGCGTCGTCACCGTCCGTGAATACGATCGCGACACCGTCCGGGGACAACGCCTGCACGATCAGATTCGCCTGATCCGGCGAGCAGTCCGCGCCCATTACCGCCACGACATTCGAATGCCCGTGCTGCCACAGCCACCAGACCGATGGGTATCCTTCCACGAGGATGAGGCTGCGGGTCGGTGTGGTGAGGCGGTGGAGGTTATACAGGAGTCTGGACTTCTCAAATCGGTGCCGAACGCCGTTGCGCTCGCGCTCGCCGGGCAGCTTGTACTTCGGTTCCGCATCGGTGAAACCCTCGTCACGCGTCAGTCGTCCTGCGTAACCAACGAGGTGACCCAGTGAGTCGTGGATTGGGATCGCGACGCGGCCTTTCATCGCACCGCGATTGCAGTACCCCAGGCCGAAGTGCGCGATCGTCTCGGCTAGAAATCCACGCTCCAACAGATACGGGTGTTCGGCGTCGAGATCCTTCAGCGAGAAATCCAAGGGTTCGTTGACCTTGACCGGCGAAGTATTGACGTGCGTTTCATTCGTGTGAGTGTCCGATGCTGTTGCGGTCGGTACTGTTCGAGGAATGGACGCTCGCGTTGCTGGTGGTCGCCTCTCGGTAGCGCGGTCGACTCCAGCGATGCCGAAGACTTCTCTCACGCGAAGCGCGCCGCGTCGGAAGTCCGCTGTATCGGTCGGATCAAACCCCTCCATCCGCACCGCCAGATCCAAGGCGTTCCCACCGACATGACAACCGAAACAGTTCCACAGACCCCGTGTCAGATGAGCGGAGAATGAGGCGGATCGGCCTGTGCCAGGATGCTTCGGCAGTGGGCACGGACCGGTGCCGCGATCACCACGCTCCTTAAGATCAATGCCATACCGAGACAAGACGGCACGAAGCGTCAAGCTAGCGCGTAGCGATTTGTAGTCAATCCAGTCAGACATGGACAGCTCCTTTGAAGAAGTGGTGTGTAAGGTGACGCGGTGTACATCACTCAGGTGATTGGGTTGGAAAGAACAAGGTAACTCTGTTCTCAGTGAAGCACAGCGAAGGCACGTGGCGCAAGTCGATCCTGTGGAGATCAAGTGCTGCCGGTCTGTGTCAAGCCGCCCGGTGTCGTTGTGGAGACTGGCTTAGAGAAAACCGTTAGCGTGCGATGTGATTCCTCTCACCTGTACGACATCGTCGTTCAACGATCGAGGGCGAAGTGACTTTCCGAGACGACCCATTAGTGTGCAAAGAAGCTCCGAGTGTCGGCGTCGGAACGCTGCCAGTCACCAAACGGCCCGCTAACTCCCTGTAAGTCAAAGAATAATCCCTGAAAACTGTTTGACACGAAACGGACCGGTCGCTCTAATCCACATAGGTGGAATAATCCGACCGGGGGACGGTACTCCGGCACATCATCTTGCAGGTGCTTATCGAATCAGTTGTACGCGACTGATTAATTCAGGGAGCGGTCTATGGTCAAGGGACGACTTTCGGCGGCGATTCATCGTGCAGTTTCCTCCGTAATGGGAGGCATCGGTGCGCAATCGCGCATCTTGGGCCGATCGCCGATGGAGAAGCTGGAAGAGAGGCGTCTATTCGCGACTTACGTTGTCGAAATCGATCCCTACCCTCACTCAGGGCAACGCCGGAAACGCCAACACCGGCACGCTGACGCTGAAAGACGACAACCGCATCGAGAACCCCTCCGGCGCTACCGAGGACGATCGCATCAAGACGGCCATCGATGCCGCCGTCCAGTCCGCCAGTGCGACCACCACACCGCCAGGGACGACGTACAACTACCCGAACACGTCGCGGTTCAAGATCGGTAAGTTTTCGGACATCGCCGGCCTGACCATCCCCTCCGGTTACACGTCAGACGATTGGGTCATCGGGTTCGAGGACTTGACCGACAACGATTTCAACGACGGGTTCTGGGCGGTGAAGGTCGAAGTCGACGATGGCTATGATGACGACGAAAGCGAGTCCGAGGATGATGTCAGCAACTGCTGCAACGATTGTGGTTGTGCAGTAATCGAGGATGACAGCGGCGGGACGAATGGTGAATCCAAGGACACCGACTGTCCGATCAGCTATCACGATGGCACCGTCAACATCTCTGAGACCGACTTCGCCGGCAACGGCTTTGGCGTCAACTGGAGCACCACCCGCAACTGGTCGAACGAACTGACGCTTGAAGGCGATAAAGCGATCGGTAACGGCTGGATGCTCGGAAGTCGGCCGTTCCTGCAGCAATCCGGTGATGACATTAAGTTTGTGACCAATGGGCGTGATGCCAAGTGGTTCGAGGGTTCGGGTGGCAGTTACACGCCCCGGTTCCATACGACCGGCAGTTTTGTCACCTCCGGCTCGGACTTTATCTACCGCGATTCCAGTGGCCAGACCTTTACGTTCTGGGGCTTCGGCAGCGCACAGCCCGGTCAGTTGAAAGAGATGACCACCCGCGGTGGCGTCACCACGTCCCTCACATACACATCGGGCCAGTTGACCGAAGTGAACCGCAGCCAGGTCGTGGGGTCCGACACGATCTACGAGCGGTACGTCTACACGTATCTGACCAGCGGCGACAACACCGGCAAGATCTCCAATATCGACCAACAACGAAAGATCAATGCAGGCAGTTGGTCTACGGTGCGAGAAGCGGATTACACCTACTACAACATCAAGAACGGTGCCGGCACTGCGGACGATCCGGGCGGCAATGTCGGTGATCTCAAGCGCGTCGTCGTCAAGGACGGCAGCGGCAACACGATCACGACCAGCTACTACCGCTACTGGGAACACGTCATCGACGGCAGCGGCAAGTTCACCCAGCCAGCCAACGGTTACGTCGGCGGCCTGAAGTATGTTGTCACCGACGCCTCCTACAACCGGCTTGTCGAGGCGGTGGGCGCTTCCAATGTCGATTCGACTTCCGACACCACGTTGGCGACCTACGCCAACCACTACTTCGAGTACAACAAGGACCGCGAGGCGACCAAGGAGATTGCCCAGGGCGAAGGGTGCTCAACCTGCACCGGCGGGCTCGGGAGTTTCACGTACTCGCGCACAAAGAGCGCACACGCCAAGTCGTTCAACAACTGGGTCGTCAAGACGATCGAGACGCTCCCGGACGGCAACCAGAACATCGTCTACACCAACGGCTACGGCAAGATCATGCTCAAGGCGTACAAGGAGACTGCCACGGGCAACCAGTGGATCGAGTACTGGCGGTACGACGCGAACGGTCGCGTGATCCGCCGCGCCGCACCGTCGGCGGTGACCGGTTACGACGATGCGAACTATGCCGACCTGGTCAACTACAACACCGGCAGCAATACGGCCCAGTACCTCAGTGATTCCAGCGGGTTGATCGAGATTTTCGAGTACGGGACAAGCACGACGGCCACCAGTTCCGTCGCCGGGGACGTCACCGGATACCTCAAATCCACCAGTCTCCAGAACGGCGACACCGGCACGGCGGTGCTTCAGGTGTCGCGCACCTACATCGCCCGCACGGGCGGCAGCAACACTATCTACCCAGTCGCGTCTGAGACGATCTACCGCAACACCGGCGGCGGAGGCGGTCAGACGACCAACTACACGTACACGTGGATCGGCAGCACGACGCAGATGGCAACACGGACCGTCAGCCTGCCGGCCGCCACGACAGCGCAGAACGGATCGAACGCTGTCGTCACTGCGGTGACCCACTTCGACACGTATGGTCGCGCCATCTGGGTTGTCGACGGCGACGGCTACATCACCTACAACGAGTACGACCAGAACACCGGGGCGATGACCAAGCAGGTCGTGGATGCCAATCCTGGCAGCATCAGTGGCGCGCCGGTCAGCGGGCCGACCCGCAGCGGTTCGCTGCCGACCGCACTGGGTCTTACCACGACGATGGTCGTGGATAACCTTGGCCGGGTGACGAAGGTCACCGATCCCAACGGCAACGTCACGATTGGCACCGCGGGCACAGATTACCTGCGTACTGAACTTGGCTACGATGATCGCGGCCGTCAGGCACGGGTGAAACGCGCGGACGGCACGTGGACACACACGGTCTACGACGGCTTGGGCCGGGTCGTCAGCACGTGGAAGGGGACCGACAACACAGGCTGGACCCAGACCAACCCCGCCGGTTCCGGTGGCAGCAACAACATGGTCAAAGTGTCGGAGAACATCTACGACAACGGCGGTATTGGCGACTCGAACGTCACCGAGTCCCGCAGCGTCTTCGGTTCAGGCGGCAGCGACTTCTACGCCACCAAGTATCAATATGACTTCCGCAATCGCATGACCGACATGCGAAGCGCGGACAAGGTGGGGACCAAGTACACCCTGGACAACCTTGGCCAGCTAACAACGATCGAGTACTACGCGGATGCCGACACCGACTTCGTGATCGACTCAACCGAGCTACGCGGCAAAACCATCAGCTCGTTCGACGAGCGCGGCCAGGTCTTCGACTCGACGGTCTATGAGGTCGATCCGTCCACGGGCAGCAATCCGGGTACTATCCGTGACGGGATGAAGACCTTGTTCTGGTACGACGCCCGCGGCAACGTCGCAAAGACCCGTGACGCGAACGGACTGCAGAACAAGAACGTTTACGACGGTGCCGGGCGGTTGTCCAAGACGTACATGACCATCGACGCGGACGAAACCGCCTACAGCGAGATCAACTCCGTCAGCGACGACCGCGTCATCGAGCAGAACAATGTGATCTACGATCTCGGCGGCCGTGTCGTCCACACGCTGTCGATGAAGCGCAAGAATGACTCTCCGTCGACGGGCGCGTTCCACTCGGAAAACTCATGGTCGCAGGCAATCATCAACTGGTACGACGCCGCCGATCGCATCATCGCTACCGCCAACTATGGTTCGGAGCTTCGCGGCGATTACCTCAACAGCGGTGCCAGCGTCAGCCCGACACCCACCCGAAACATCTACAACCGCACGTCCGGCACGATGATCGATTCGGACAGCGATGGCATCCCGAATATCGCCGAAGGCAGCGTGCCGATCACGCCGGTCTGGTCGACCAACGAGCAAGACCACGTCTACATCATCGCGAAGTTCTCGTATGATTCGGCCGGTCGTTTGTACCGCGTCGCGGACAACAAGCGGCGCGTCAATGGGACGGATCAGGGCCGCATCAACGAAACCCAGTTCGATCTTGCCGGCCGCAAGACGAAGCTGATCGAAAACTACGTCGACGGGGTCGCCAACAGCAATGACTTCGATTTCGACCGCGTCACGGATTACACCTATCACACAACCGGGCCGATCGGTCAGCCCAAGGAAATCATCGCTTACAACGTCCGCGGCAGCAGCTACGGGCTGGCCGTGGCACAGACGACCAAGTTCTTCTACGACAGCACGATCGACAAGTCGTGGGTCACCGACACGGTCTATCCCGACAGCGACGACACCAGCACGGCCACCGGCGCGGACGGCGTGTACGACCGCATCGAAACCGACTTCGACCGCCTTGGTCGCAAGACCACCGAGAAAGACCAGCGCGGCGTCGTGCACACCTACACGTATGACTCGGCCGGCCGATTCAGCACCGACTCCATCGGCACCGGCTCGCTGCCGACCGGTGTTGAGGGCACGGTCCGCACCATCGAGTACGGGTACGACGACCAAAGTCGCGCTAACCTCGTCAGCAGTAAGAACTCGGCTGGAACGATCATCAACCAGGTCAAGACGACGTTTGATGGCTGGGGCAATGTGATCAAGTCCGAGCAGGACCACGCCGGCGCGGTCTCGGGCAGCACGCCTTCAGTGCAATACGCCTACGCCGACGGCGCGTCTGGCGGCGCAGCGAAGTACGTCCGCCTCGACACGATCACCTATCCGAACGGCCGCGTGATCAAGTACAACTACAACACCACCGGCAGCGACGACGATGTACTCAGCCGAGTGGACACGATCCGCGACAACACCGCGTCGAAAGATCTGGTCGAATACAACTGGATCGGCGCTTACGACATGGCCGGGGAGGAGAAGCACCCGAGCATCTCGGGCGGGTTGACATTGACGTGGGGATTTGGCGGGAACCTGATGCTCGGTTGGGACCGGTTCGAGCGGATTCTCAAGCATCAGTGGCGCTCCAGTGGCGGGACGACCGTGGAGCTGGACCGCTTCGACTACAAGTACGACACCGCCGGCAACCGCGTGCTCACGGATCGCGAAGTGACCGTGAGCGGTGTGACAGTCGATGACAATCACTCCGAAAGCTTCGAGTACGACGGTCTGGACCGGCTGGTGGATTACCGTCGCGGGAAGCTCTCTGGTGGCATCGTGCCCAAGTCGCCGACCGACTCGACGAACCTGCTATACCGCCAGTATTGGGCGACGCTCGATGGCAGCGGGAATGTCACCAGCTCGAAGCTCGCCAGCCACGGAAACTGGATGGAGTGGACGGTCGACACCAACGGCGGCACGGCCGGCGGATCAACGACCCAGGTCCGCAACGTCAACAGCGTCAACGAGATAGACGACGACAACGTCGACACGAACGCCAACAACGCGATCACGGGCAACAGCTGGATCGACCCGCTGTACGATAAGTCGGGGAACATGACGACCGCACCCAAGGGCCAGGGCAGCGAGACATCGGCGGTCTACTTCGTCTACGACGGCTGGGGCCGCGTGGCGGGCATCAGCAGCACGCAGGTGCCTGACACCGACTTCACCGACACCGGCGAAGTGCAGTACGAGTACGACGGGACCGGGCGGCGGATCCAGAAGATCTTCGCCGGCACGTCGGTCGCCGATGAGGACACGTACTACGCCGAAGGGTTCCAGGCGATCGAGACGCGTCGGAATGGTTCGAGCAACGCCTACGAGCAGCAGGTGTGGAACTTGCGGTACATCGACGCGCCGGTCGTTCGCTACCGCGACGCGAACGGACATACAACCAGCACAGCGACCGGCGACGGCACGCTGGAGGAGACGCTTTACGTGACGTATGACGGCAACTTCAACGTGACGGGCTTGGTGCAGGAAAACCAGACTTTTGTCGAGCGGTATGTGTATACGCCGTATGGGGATCGGAAGGTGCTGGACGCCAACTTCACCGACGACTCGGACAACCTGACGGACTACGATTTCCAGTTGGGACATCAAGGGCTGCGGATCGATTCGGAAAGTGGGACGTATTACAACCGGGCGAGGCAGTTGCATTCTGGGTTGGGGAGTTTCACGCGGCGCGATCCGTTGCTGACGGAGTACCCCGACGGTCCGAATCTGTATCAAGCGTATCAGGGGAACCCGGTGATTCGCATGGATCCATTTGGCGAGCAATCCGCCACCACACAGCCGGCAGAAAACGACTGTTGCTGTTGTTGTGTCGACAGACTTGATGTAAAGACTGTCAGGTACATGAATCGGCTGGACGCACGATATGGACACGATATCGACATTGACGTTTTTACGAGCTACAAGCAGGTTCCCAACGCGACGGACAAAAGCGATTGCACCTTAGAATGGTGGGAACGCACGAATCTACCGGCATGGGGTAACAACAAGCAGCAGGTGAATACTTGGCAGGATGGAGCCACGCTGTTCCCTGACTCTCCGGTGTTCAAGGGGTGGCAAGAGCGGAAGAAGCCGAAAGATGGTCAGGAAAGGACGCTGATTGCGGATCTTCCAAACCTAACCGCGAGAAGAGATAACCCAAACCGTTCGCGCACGCTTGAGATTTGGGTCGTGGTACGAAGCGGTGAAGGTTGCGACTGCAAGAATCGCGAAGCGACTGTATGGTTCCTCCAAAACATCACACTTCAAGGGAATAGGGCGACGACGCTGAAGTTACAGCGAGAAGGGCCATTCTATGCTTAACCCGTTTCCACTATGTCTTATGTGTGCTATTACACTTACCGGATGTATTAGCAACAAGCCTATGTCTTCGTCAGAGTCGAAGGTTGTTGTCACGTATGAAGCGCAGTTGTTCAATGAAAGAGTGGGCGGATTGCGAACGGTGTCGCTAGCAAACATATACGAGTGTGGGCGTTGGGAACTGATAGAGGTGGATGAAGCTGGCAACCATCAGATAATTGCTGACGGGACGGTGGAAACAGTTTTTTTCGATATTGTGACTAACGATAAGAGAAACCGTTTAATTGAGAATCGAAATGGACGCCTGAGTCGTTTTACTTATGGGCTAGATGACTCCAAACAAGCGCTTCCGGCCTCGTTGCTTTTGCTTAGAAAGTATGTGCGCGACGCGGGTGTCCCACCTGATGCTGGTCTCTAACGTAAATGACGACACCAGCTTACCTTCGCGGATGGACTCTTGTCATCCAAGCCGCAAAGCTGCTGAGTGCGTGTGATAAAAAAACCCATCCGGCAGAAAACAATTACGCGTGTTATCGCGACGGTTGCAAAACATTGTATTTTGTTCTAAGGGTCGTCGTGACGGTGGTGAGGTCATTTCGATTTTCAGGCCGCTTTCTTGTGGTGGTAGGAGCGGAGCAGTCCTCCGAGTCGTTCATCACAGCCTATCGGCCCGTCGCGGGCACGGTTGCTGGCCGGCTGCTCAGGAAAGGGAACTTCGTTACCAATCCCTTGGTGCGGGCGATCTTCGTGATAGTGGAGCAGGTATTGTTCAACGGCGTGTCGCAACGATGCTTCGCCGAAGAAGATCATGCGGTCGAAACATTCCGTTTTGATGGAAAGGACAAATCTCTCGGCAAAAGAATTCAGATTCGGCGACCGAGCGGGGAGTTTCACCGCTTCGATACCGACACTCTGGAAGATCATGTCGAATCCGGATGTGAACTTGGTGTCACGGTCGCGGATCAAGTAGCGACACCGGTCGAAGATCCCACAGCCGTTGGTCGTCAGATTGCGCGCGGCTTGTCTCATCCAGCCATCGTTCGGGTTGGTTGTGATGCCGCCCAAGTAGACCTTACGCGTGCCGTGATGGATGAAAAAGAGGATGTAAAATGTCACGAGTCCGAATGCCGTCCAGACCTCTGTCGTCAGGAAGTCGGTCGCCAGCATCGTGTCGGTGTGCGATTTGATGAAATCGGCCCACGACGTTTTCGACTTCCGCTGCGGGGCGGGGTCGAGGCCGTGGGATTCGAGGGTGTTTTTGACGGTCTGGTGGCTGATCTGGATGTCGAGTTTGGCGAGTTCGCCGGTGATGCGTCGGTAGCCCCACGTCGGGCTTTCCGTTGCCATGCGAAGAATCAACTCGACGATCGCCGGGTCGATCGGCGGGCGACCGATCGGCTTTGCTCGCGTTTTCGAGGTATCAAACTTCGCTGCGACAAGTTTGCGATGCCAGGCGAGGATCGTTTCGGGCGTGACAATCGACGCGATTTGCTCCAACGCCGCCTTGCCCATTTTCTTTCCAATCGTCGCAAGCGTGATCCGCTCGTCGTCGGTCAACCGCAACCGACCGTCGACCTGCCCGCGCAAAATCCGGTTCTCCGCCACGAGGTACTCGACCCGCAGCCGCAGTTGCTCATCCACTCGCCCCGTCACCCACGCCAGCAATCGCTCCCAACCCATTCCGTCCTTCGTTAGTCCGCCCGAGGACGGTATCGTGGTGGGTCAAGTAGCGACAGCAAGCCGTTCTGCGTTTTTGAGCCGCAATCGCGGATTCCGGCGACCCAAAGTTCTACTGGTGTCCCGCTGGCTCCACTTTGTAGAGCACTTCCGTCTCTCACCTCACCTTTAAAGAGCTTTCCAGGATGAAATTGCGCTTGAGGGGATGCAAATGCGGATTTACTCGCTCACACTTGGGTGTCGAAGTCACCGGTCCTGTACCGATAGCATCGCTTTGAACCGCATACCCAAGCCTGCAGAGGATTATTTAACACGGATGTGACTGGTTTTGCTGTTTGAGCCGTTCCAGCTCAAGTATACGTTTTTGCAGCTTCCCTATCTCTGCATCTATGTCCGCATGCATTAACACGTTAGACCCTTCTCTACCAGCCGAGACCTCTGCCTTGCTCAACCTGTGGAAGATCGGAATCAGGATCGTGATCGCAGCGGCGAAGATCACCAATACCCCTAACAACTGAAAGATCCAGAAGGCGTCAAGCTCGATAAGAATCATCAACACGATCTGTAACGCAACGCCCAAGATGATGATATAGGCAGCCGCGAGTGACCATCGGAATCTCGCCGACAGTCGAGCCAGGGATAACAACACCAGGTGGGTGCAGGCAACCGAAAAAACCGACACCGAGGCCGTCAATTTCCAGTAGATCACGGACCGTACATCGGTCCACATACCAACGAGGATCGCCATTGCAGCCAAGAAATTCAGTACCAGCCCAGCAGTGGGCAGAACTCGACCTCGTTTCGTATCCAAATAAGCGCCACACGCAAGGCCGCAGATACTGGCCATCGTGATGGTGAGGGTCGTCAGCAAAATACGGGCTTCAAACCATCCGAAGTCTCCCCAGAGAATGGCGATGATCCCCATCAAAGCGCTGGCAACGACAGAGCCAATCAGCATGACGAGAATCACTTTCTTGGCCGATAAGTTTTTGCAATTTTTCATCTTATCGCCTCATGGGGGCGGTTAATGAAATTCCCGACGCACCCATAGTTTGGTATCACAGATGTAAAAATACCTGAATGAGGAAAAAGGAAATAATAATGATGATAATGGCCTCTATCGGGGTCGAACCGATACTCCCTCGCGGGAACTGGATTTTGAGTCCAGCGCGTCTGCCAATTCCGCCAAGAGGCCTTAATAAACTGTAGTTTACGTTTTTTTTTCCCTTTGGACAAGCCGGTAAGGTTATTGGCCGATACAAATCAGGTATGCTTAGCACCATGACCGCTCGGTTGACGGCCAGCATCCACGACACCACCCACGACCGCCCGGCATCGGGTGTGAGATTTCAGCTCTATTGGGTGGATCTTCACTCCGATATCCTCCTCAAAAGTGGGTGTACCGATGTGCAGGGAACCACACCACAACCCCTTCTGGACTCAACAAAAATGTCCGCCGGACAGTATCGTCTGGTGCTGCACATCGGGGATTATTTTGAGGAACACGCACTACCCTCCGCAAGATCGTTCATTGATGTACTGCCTCTGACCTTTGTAATCGAGGACGCTTCGGTACCCTCGCACCTGTCTATCCATGTTTCACCGACTTCTTATTCGGTCGAAAGAACACAAATCTGATTGATATCGTTTTATTTGACCGTCGAAAGTTTGACAGGCGCCTGCTGCTTGGCGGACAGTTCAATCGCTTCGAGCACCCTTTGAGTTTCAAACGCGTCATCGAAATCGGGTAATGGAATTTCCGGTTTTTCACCCCCGAGCACGCGCATCATGTCAGCAGCCTGATTCACGAATGCGTGTTCGTATCCTCCGGGATGAGCCGTCGGCCAATACGCAGCCTGGTAAGGGTGGACCCCGGGAACACTGGTCTGGATCTTAGTCCATCCCCGGACATGAACCGGTAACGTGGCGTCATAGTAGTACAGGTTGTTCAAATCTTCGAAGTTGAAGAAAACCGACCCTTTTTCGCCATTGATTTCAAACCCGTGTTTATTTTCATCCCCGGTGGCAAAACGAGTGGCCTCGACGGAGAAAATCCCGCCCTGTTTCATCCGTCCGATGGCGTGAACGGCGTCATCGACGGTGACTTTGCCTTTTTTGCCACCCGCTTTGGCGCCGGACGCGATCCCCGCCCCTCCCACACCGGACGGGATTGTGCGCTCTTTGATAAACGTTTCACTGATCGAACCGACGATCTCCTCCACTTCGTCGCCTGTCACAAACCTCACCATATCAATCACGTGAGCCCCTAAATCACCTAAAGACCCCGAACCGGCCTGTTCCTTGTCAAAACGCCAGATCAGCGGAATATCCGGCGACGAAGCCCAACCTTGCAGGTAATAAGCCCGAACGTGATAAATCCGACCCAGACGCCCTTCCCGCGCCAGTTGGTATGCGGTCGCAACAGCAGGAACACGACGATAGTTATACCAAACGAAGGTTTTGCATCGTTTTGCCTTCTTGGCTGCGTCACGCATTTCGCGGGCGTCGTCCAGCGTCGCGGCCAACGGTTTTTCGCAAGCCACGTGCTTGCCGGCTTTTAATGCTTCCAGAACGAACTCTTTGTGTTTGTTGTTGGGTGTCGTTACATCCACCAGACCTATTTCCGGGTGATTGATTGCTTCACGCCAGTCGGTCGTCGCGTTAGCCCATCCCCATCGGTCCGCGAACTTTTTCAGACTCGACAGGTCTCGCGCGATGATCGTATGCATCACCGGATTTACAGGTAGATCAAAAAAACGCGGCGCTTTCAAATACGCATTGCTGTGCGCACGGCCCATAAACTTTTGACCGATGAGTGCAACGTTGATCGTTTTGGCGGACATGGGTCTGGTTCTCCTCTAAACGCTTCATACCCTCATTCATCACTCGAATCAGAGGCATCGTAACCACTCATTCGCGAACTGTTAAGAGTACCCGACGAATGGTATGGTTATGTTATTCAACCATGCGAATTCTGATCGCGACTGACAAGTTCAAAGGTTCTTTGACACAAAAGGAAGCAACCCAAGCCATTGTGGACGGCGTACGACGGGCGTGTCCTGAAGCGGATATCGATTTATGCCCACTAGCCGACGGTGGCGAAGGTACCGTACAAGCGGTACTCACGTCGGTCGCCGGGACTTGCAAGACGTTTGAAGTATGTGGACCCCTACCCGGGATGAAAGTGTCTGCACCGGTCGCGTTCATTGATAACGGACGTACTGCCGTGATCGAGCTAGCGTCGGCCTCGGGATTAATACTTCTAGACCCTTGCCAATATGACCCGACCCGTACGACGACCTTCGGAACCGGGGAACTGCTCCGACACGCAGCCGACACCGGGGTTAAAAAGATCATTCTGGGTATCGGGGGTAGCGCTACTTGTGACGGGGGTATCGGGATCGCTCAAGCCTGGGGCGGAGCCATCCGAATGATCAACGGAAAGATCTATTCGGCGAACGACCGTAAACTGTGTGGAAAAGACGTCGGGATGGTGCTCTCGATTCAGCCGTATCACCCATTATACAGGAACTACCAATCGAGTCTGGCTCTTCCGGATCCGGCTTCCCAAGCCGTACTCGACACACGGGGAATCGAGTTCGTAGTGGCTTGTGACGTGGGGAATCCGTTATATGGTCCGGACGGTGCTGCACACATCTTTGCCCCGCAGAAAGGGGCTACTCCGGATCAGGTACGACTTCTGGATGAGGCTTTGCGTAAACTGGCAGACCGGTTGCAAAGGCAAGACCAGGCGATGGCGCCCGGCGCGGGGGCAGCCGGGGGCGTCGGATTTGGGATGATGGTGTTGTTCGGAGCCTCGATCGTCAGCGGTGCCGAACTGATTCTTGGTCTCAGCGGTTTTCATCGACGTCTGGCCAAAGCCGATCTGGTCATTACCGGGGAGGGCAAACTCGATTCCCAGACACTGGCGGGTAAAGCCCCTGCGGTGGTCGCACGGGCCTGTAAACAAGCCGCAAAGAGGTGTATCGCTTTTACGGGCGTCATAGGCAACGGGGCCGATCGGCTCCTGGAAGAAGGATTGACCAGTTATTTCAGCATCACGGATCAGTCGATGAACACGGATCAGGCCTTCCGACAGGCTGCTTCACTTTTAACCGACACCGTTGCCCGGACGCTCCGCTTGCTGGTGTAGGCATTACCGGGCTGTGAAGGTGAAATCCTTTCTCGACGGATCGGCGTCGATCAAGACCGTCGTAGCCTTTTCATCCAATTCCCCGCGTAATAGCTTCAATGCCAGAGGATTTTCGATCCGTTGTTGGATCACCCGTTTCAAAGGACGGGCGCCGAACTGCGGATCATACCCCTCATCGGCAAGAAGTTGTTTCGCTGCATCGGTCATTTCAAGCGTAAGACCACGATCGGTCAACCGTTTGGCCAGGTGCTTGAGTTGAACATCCACGATCCGAGTCAGTTGCTCTTTCTTCAACGGATGGAAGACGATGATTTCGTCGATCCGGTTGAGAAACTCGGGTCTGAAATAATTTCGAAGCTGAGATTTGACCACGGCTTCGATTTCCCAGTCCTCCGCGTTCTTGCTGGACAGTTCCATGATCTGCTGAGAACCAATGTTGCTGGTCATGACGATCACGGTGTTCTTGAAATCAACGGTCCGACCCTGCCCGTCGGTCAGACGTCCGTCATCCAGCACCTGCAAAAGAACGTTGAACACATCCCGATGAGCCTTTTCGATCTCATCGAACAGGATCACACTGTACGGTTTTCGACGAACCGCCTCGGTCAGCACACCCCCTTCTTCATAACCGACATATCCCGGGGGGGCTCCGATCAGACGGGCGACAGAGTGCTGCTCCATGAACTCGCTCATGTCGATACGAACCATGCTGCTCTCGTCGTCGAACAGGAACTCTGCCAAAGCCTTGCACAATTCGGTTTTACCCACACCGGTCGGACCGAGGAACAAAAACGACCCGATAGGTCGATTCGGATCTCCCAGTCCGGCACGGGACCGACGAACCGCATCGGAAACGGCCCGGACAGCGTCTTCCTGTCCGATGACGCGTTGGGCAAGATTTTCTTCCATTTTCAGTAGCTTTTCCCGTTCTGTTTCCATCATCCGCGAAACAGGAATACCCGTCCATCGGGAAACGACCTCGGCAATTTCTTCCGCATCGACTTCCTGCTTGAGCAGACGAGATTCGGTTTTTTTCTCTGTCTTTGATTCGGATTCCAACTTGTCGAGTTGCTGCTTCAACTGTTTGAGCAGTTTTTCCTCCGCAGCCACTTCCTGTAGTTCCTTTTCAGAAACACGTCGACCTTCGCGTAACGCCGACACGATGGCTGCTTCGCGTTGTTCGTACTTTTCCCGACGACTCAGGTACTGGGCGCGCAACGTGTTGACATCTCCGAGACCGGCTTTTTCAAGCTCCCACTGTCGGTTGAGCTCTTGAAGTTGTTTGTGGACTTCGGCCAGCTCTTCTTTGATGCTTTCCAAACGTTTTTGCGCGTCGGGATCTTTTTCATCCTTCAACTGTCCCTGGACAAGTTCGAGCTGAGCCTGCCTTCGGATCAATCGATCAATTTCTTCGGGAACGGATTGATTCTCTAGCGCCAACCTGGAAGCGGCTTCGTCGATCAGGTCGATGGCTTTGTCGGGTAGGAACCGGTCCTGGATATACCGATCGGACAGCGTGGCAGCCGCGACGATCGCGTTGTCGGTGATACGAACACCGTGATGGGTTTCGTAACGCTGTTTCAATCCACGAAGGATCGCAATCGTATCTTCGACACTCGGTTCCCCGATCAGAATCGGTTGAAACCGACGTTCCAAAGCCGGATCCTTTTCGATGTGTTTTCGGTATTCGTCGAGGGTCGTTGCACCGATGCATCGTAGTTCGCCACGGGCCAAAGCGGGCTTGAGCAGGTTGCCTGCGTCCATGGCGCCATCGGTGCGACCTGCACCCACGACCGTATGAAGCTCGTCAATGAAAAGAATCACCTGTCCGTCACCGGCCTGGACTTCCTTGATGACTGCTTTGAGTCGGTCTTCAAACTCCCCACGATACTTGGCCCCGGCGATCAGCGCGCCCATGTCGAGTGCAACGATCCGTTTATTCTGAAGGGCTGTCGGGACATCGCCTTTGACGATCCGCATCGCCAGACCCTCAACAATGGCGGTTTTTCCGACACCTGGTTCCCCGATCAGAACCGGATTGTTCTTGGTCCTTCGTGACAGGACCTGCATGGTCCGGCGGATTTCCTCATCTCGACCGATGACCGGGTCGATCTTTCCCAGTTTGGCCAAGGCGACAAGGTCCTTTCCGTATTTTTCCAACGCCTGGTACTTGTCTTCGGGGTTCTGATCCGTCACCCGCTGGTTCCCACGAACGTCTTTCAAGGATGACAACAGCTTGTCAGTGGTCACTCCCGACTGATTCAACAATGTCGAAGCCTCATTGGACTGACTGGTGAGACTAATCAGGAGGTGTTCGGTACTAACATACTCGTCCTTAAGCCGCTCGGCCTGTTTCTGGGCGTCATCGAGTACGTCCATCAATGACCGACTGGCGCCGATCTGGGTCCCGGAAGAGTTGGGCAACCGTTGCAAGTGCTGGTCCACCCGTCCGGTCAAATCGCTGGTGTTGATACTCAGCTTTCGCAATAGGGCATGAATGGTGGTCTGATCCGGTTCCAACAAGGAACGGAGCAGATGCATGGGTGTCACTTCAGGGTTGTTTCGCTGGCGCGCCAGTTCCTGTGCACCAGCAAGTGCCTCTTGGGCTTTTGTCGTCAATTGGTCAAAGCGCATGGTTGTATCCTCTTTCTTTAAAACAACTTTATGCAACCTTTGTGCCAGTTCGGACCACGATTTTCCGAAAAATCTTCGACCCCATTAATCCTAACCTATGCCAAACTTGCAGGTTGGTCTTTTTAGCTGTCAATCTGACAACCTGGGGTAAAAAGTTTTTTGAAGAGGTTTGAATTTCTTCTTTTCCTGCCGGAAATTGGGAGTATTCTGCGATTCAGCAAGATGGAAACACCAACACATTTGGGTTTTATCGGAATGGGAATAATGGGTTTACCGATGTCCCTGAATCTTCTTCGGAAGACCGGATATCGTTTGACGGTGCATTCCCGGACGGCTTGCAAAGCACGAGCGGTTTTAGCCGAAGGGGCAACCTGGGCCGACTCCCCCGCCGACCTCGCCGAGCAGGCTGAGGTCATCTTTATTTGTGTGACCGACACCCCCGACGTCCAGAAAGTACTGTTCGGACAAGACGGTTTGATCCGGTCCGCCCGTAAAGGCACGATCATAGTCGATCATTCAACGATCAGCCCCACTGCCACTCGTCAATTTGCCAAAACGCTTGCGTCAGCAGGCATCGACTTGATTGACGCCCCCGTCTCCGGTGGAGATGTTGGCGCCCGTCAAGCCACCCTCTCAATCATGTGCGGTGGGTCTAAACCTGCTTTCGATCGTGTGGAACCTCTCCTGAAACAGATGGGACAAACCGTCACTTACACCGGTCCGAGCGGAAACGGACAGCTCACCAAGCTGGTGAATCAGATCCTCGTGCTTGAAACACTCCTGGCTGTCAGTGAAGCGATGATCTTTGCCAAAAAAAGTGGTTTGGATCTTTCAACCACCCTCGAGGCGGTCGGGGCCGGGGCAGCCCGATCCTGGCAACTCCAGATGCTGGGACCGAAAATGATCCAAGGCGACTTTTCCCCCGGTTTCATGGTCGATCTAGCAGCTAAGGATCTGGGACTGGTTGTTGAGTTTGCCCGCCAGAATCATATCAAGCTGCCCGTCATCCGATGGGTCCAAAAGCTGTACCAGCGTCTTCAGCGCATGGGTTGTGGAAAGGAAGGCACTCAAGCCTTGTTCAAAGTTGTCGAACAAATGCAATCAATGAAACCGGGATCCGACACCCATCCGCCGGATCAGATCTGAATCAACGTAACAGGGTTTCGTCCCGAATAGTTAGCCGTGACGATGCTGACATCCAAAGCGGTCACTTTTCCATCACGGTCGAAGTCGAAGAGACTGGTAATACCGACGAAGTTTCTTCCGCTGTAGTTGGCAGTTACACGCGAAACATCCAACGCGTTGACGACGGTACTTCCGGGAGTGTCACCGGTCTCTCCGATGATGTTTCCGAAATAAAACACGTCATCCGAAGCCAGCCCCGAAGACGCCGTCGATTTAAGTCGAACCTGAAGCCAGGTGTTTCGAATCGTTGAATCCGGCCAGATCAGTGTCACCCGTTCCACCTCGGAGGAAACCGCGCGAACATGAATTGAGGGAAGAGTCGTCAGCAACGACCAGTTGGAGGGATTGTTTGATCGACCCGTACGGAACTCAAAATCGCTGACAGTCAATCCACCCCCTAGACCGATCAGGTCGATCATGACCCCGTTGATGCCCTTCGAACTGGTCGTGTAATTGGTCAGGGTGGCTTGTCCGCTGATCAAAGCCGATTTGTCGGTGGCAATGGCGTTATCGTCGGCGGAATTGGCCGAGGGGTTGTTTCCATCAAAATAACTGTTGTTGTAGAAGACATGTCTGCCTTGAACGGTGGCGTAGGTTTGCCAGGTTTGAGTATCGCTATTGGCTAATGCATTGCCGGCATTATCCGTGATCCCTCCGGACGCGTTCAACCAGATCGTGTACGTCCCGGAACGACGGGTCAATGAAGACAACCCGGTGAGCGTGAAGACTTGTTGATCCGTGGTTGTCAATGAAACGCCTGACAACACGACCGGATCACCGTTTCGGTTCAGCACCAGATCCGTCAGATCAAAACCGGTTACCGGTTCGCTGAACGTCACTGTGATGGTATCGACGGGTGTTGTCCGTGGGGAAGGCGAAATGGGCGTGATGGCGACAGTCGGAGCTGCATCGGCAGTAGCTGACACCGTGTTGGAAGGATCGGATTGTTGCGACCCGCTAGTCGAGCGAATACGGTAATAATACGTCTGTCCTGAAACGACCGTCGTATCGGAAAAAGATCGGGCGTTGGGATCGGAAATCGTGAAGGATCGAACGTTCTGGGTAAATTCCGAATCGGTCGCCCGCTCGAGGACGAATCCGCTGTGACCGGTCCCGGTGTAACTCCAATCCAAATCAATTCTTGCAACTCCGACGGGAAAAGCGGTCAGGGAAGTCGGTGCGACAAGCGGATCGGTCGGCGCCAAAAAGGCTACGGAAGAAGGAATAACCGTTTTTGAAAACGAACTGCTTTCCCAGCTGACAGAGATGGATTGTCCACCGGTGGCATCGAAATAACGAACGGTGATGGCATGCAACCCCTGACGCAAGGCGATAAACCCGCTTCGTTCCTGAGAACCGTGTGCACCATCATTGTTGACCACCACCGTATTTCCGATCGAAAGTGTGCTCCCGTCGTCGCTGGTGGTATAAAAGGTGTAAATGTTGTCGGCAGGAACCTGAATAAACCCTGTCCAAATGATCCCGAACTGATCCGCACGGGGGGATGGTGTATTGATGCTGACAATGGGTGTCGTTCCGGTAGTATTGGTCATTCCATTCCGAACCGGTGTCATGGTATCCAATGCGGAGACCGAACTGATCGTTCCGGTGTATTCGTAATACGACCAATTCCAACCCGGATTGTTGCTTGTGGGATAATCGGGGTCACGATAAGTCAGGGAAGACGGGTGAACGAATCGGAAATCCTGTCCGGAGAGGAACTGACCACTGGTCAGGGTGGGTGTGAGGCTTGAAACCAAAGCATAATAAGGACTTTGCGTGATCGCCCGGATCCGAGGTGTGCCCGGCTTGACACCGTTGAGAGTATAGGATCCCGTCGAACTCGTGACAGCTGAGGGTTCCCCGGCATCGAGAATATTGTTGTTGTTTGCATCGAAATAGACCGTCCACCCTGACAGATAGCTGTCACCGGTATCGAAAGTGGCGTTGAAATTGGCATCGGCATAGACCGTTCCGGATACCGTTCCGTTGAGATAAACGCCGAAGTTCTGGTTGACGACCGAGTTGGTGGTCAAGAGATTGACGGTCAATGCGCCGCTGGAGGGATTGCTTAGCAGATACCCACCTAGATTGGCAACGCGGAGGGTGTAAGTTCCTGCATCGAGACCAGCGAAGCTATAACTCCCACCGACCATTGTAATGCTGGAAGTTTCACCGGTGTCAAAGACACCGTTGTTGTTGCTATCGATGTAAACGGTGTACCCGGTCAGGCCTGTGGTATCGTTTCCGTCTTTATTACCATTGGCGTTTTGATCGATGAAAACCGTTCCCGAGATGGTCCGCTGAGAGTAGGCAAAATCCCCCGGATTGACCGAACTTCCAGCCGACAGAGTCAGGTTGTATTCGTTGCTCAGAGGTCTGGACAGAAAATACCCGCGATACGAAGCCGTGCGGACGGAATAGGATCCCGGTAAGAGCCCGTCGAACCGATAATTGCCCGATTCATCAGTCCGGGTCATGGGTTCCCCGGGATCGATTTGATCGTTGTTGTTGGTATCCAGGTACGCAATCCAGTTGGTCAACGCATAATCGTTGCTATCCCGCGTACCGTTGGCGTTGGCGTCATACCAGAGCTGTCCGGTGATCGAAGACGGCTGAAAGACTGACTGAGGTTGAAGCGCAAAATCGCGTCCGGAAGCGACCTGACCTGACGTGAGGGTTTGGGTCCAAAGCCCCGCAGTTGGCGCGGTGATGTTAAATCCGGTTCGGGTTCCGATCCGGACCCGGTGTGTCCCCGCGGATAACCCGCCGAAACGGTATGTTCCGTCCGCAGAAGTGTATTGAACTGCGTCCCCATTCGCGTTATCGAACGACAAGGACCATCCGTTCAGGACACCGATATCGGATGCCCCCCCGTCCACGATCTCGAGCTGCCAACCTCCGGTAGCCGGTTTACCGTTGAGACTGCTCAACGAATCGATCGGTCGGAACGAACCGGAAAACGGAGCCGAACCCGAGGTGATCGGGGTAGAAGCCTGGTCATCAAAAACGGTGTTGTTGAAGTTATCCCCGCCACCCCCGTTGTTATTGACCAAGCGGACTCGGGTCCCGTCCGGATGAATCAAAGTGACTCGCAGATCGTTGACATACGGATGCGTGATATTAAGTGTCACATTGACATCGCTGATCGTACCGGAGCGAACCACGTAGAGGTTGCTGGTGATGGTACGCATGTCGGGGATGCCAATGGGCGTGTCGGGAGCATGAAAGACACTGGCAGGTTCCAGAGTACCGTTGTTGTTTACATCCAGAAATACGGTCGAGCCGGCCAGGGGGGATTCGCCTGCGTCACGGGTCCCGTTCCCGTTGGCATCGACAAAGACAATACCTTCAATGACACCGGTGTTGTTGGGAGCAACGGCAAAATCAATCCCGGTGCTCGAATCATACTGATTCAGAGTAAATGAATAGCCTGACGAACCGAGGGTGACGGTATATCCGCTTTGGTTTTCAAGGCGAATACGTTGCAGACCAGCAGGAACGATCAAATCATACTGACCGTTGAGTTGGATGTTGGCGTAGGGTTCGGAAGCGTCACGGACACCGTTGTTGTTGGCGTCGTGGAAGACTTTCCAGCCTCTCAGCGCTGATTCGCCGGTTTGTTGTATCCCGTCACGATTGAGGTCCAGAAACGCCTTACCGCTAACATGCGTACGGACGATGTTGATGGTGCCAGCGGCATTGATGCGCTTGTTGGTTGCGGTCGGAGTTGAAGCCCAGCTGACCGGATCACCCCCGTCAAGGATAGCTTGCTTGATCTGATGATAACTGGCGTTGGGAACCACCGAATAGGCTAGCGCAACCAGACCCGCCACATGAGGCGAAGCCATCGACGTACCACTGAGATCACCGTAACTGTTGGTGGGTGTGGTGGAACGAATATTTTGACCCGGAGCAGCAATATCGACGTTAGTCCCCCAGTTGCTGAAACTGGCCCGGGCGTCAGTCGATGTACTAGCTGCCACCGCGATGGAGTTGGGCTCTCCGTTGGTCGCAGGACTAAATCCACTGGATGAAACATTTTGTCCGTCGTTGCCTGCTGCTGCCACGAACAGGATGTTCTGATTGGCATTGGAGCGAATCGCTTCTTTGACCGCAGTGGATGTTCCCCCCAGAGCCCCGTAACTGTTGTTCGATGCTACAACGTTGACCCCCCGAAGCTTCAACCCATTCAGATAAGCCAAGGCCGCGATGTAATAACTGCTGCTGGTGTAGTTGTCGGGAAAAATGTCTAACGGAAGGATTTTGACAGACCAGTTGAGACCGGTGACACCGGTGGAGTTGTTCCCGACGGCGCCGATCGTCCCGGCAACATGCGTTCCGTGTCGATCAGTATCGACGGTCGGCGTATTGTTTCCGAAGTTCCATCCCCGGACGTCATCAATAAATCCGTTTCCGTCATCATCAATCCCATTTCCGGGGGTTTCGAATGGATTGACAAAAATGTTGGCCGATAGATCAGGGTGAGTGACTTGCGCCCCGGTATCCAGTACTGCTACTACGATATCGTTCGAACCGGTCGTAACATCCCAAGCAGCCGGGGCATTAATTTTATCCCAAGCCCATTGTTGTGAGTAGGTCGGATCATTCGGAACGGCTTGTGGACGGGCGAAAACGAAGTTCGGTTCAATATACTTGAACCCTGGAAGACCGGACATTTGGGTCGCCAACTGACGGTATCCGGTGGTTTCCGGGGTACGGATCAGAAAAGTCCCGTCCAGATAGGTGAACCGATCGACTTTCACACCCGAAATCTGCCCGACCAGATTTCGAGCAGCACGAAGCTGTTTTTGGGGACTTCCAGAAAAATCATCAAACCGGACGATCCACTGACCGGCCAGGGTCTGGGCGCGTTTTCCCATCCACCAGATCTCTCGTAACCCCTTTTGGAAAAGATCATTAGCCGATTCACCGGTTTTCCTGGCGATTTCGCGGAGGTCCGTAGGACGGTTGCTGACCGCATGAACGACGTATTTCCCGATCCGATCAAAACTTGTGCCTAAAGCTGACGTAGGGGCGTTTTTCTTGAAACTGGCGGTGATGACCTCGGTCGACCGAGCCACTGCGTCATGGAATGGGCTGGACAAGACAGAACCCGATAACAGTCGGCGGGGTTCCAATAGTTCAGCCCTCAACGCGCCACTATACGAGAAAACCATGTTGCACCGTCGTTACAAAAGAGGATCAGGAACATCATCTGACGCGGGATACTTTCCCGCTCGTGATTGCCCGGATCATCATGAAATCCGCCAAGAGATCACTTACTCGTGTGAAGATACGCAATATCGAACAAAAATCAACGAAAATACTCTAATTTTCTTCTTTTAGGAGGATTAACACTGTTAAAAGTGTCGTATTTATATACTCTTTGTAATAATTAAATCCATTTTATACCGGAAGATCATCCAAAGGTAAAAAACCGACACCCACGTTTTTTCCAACATGGGTGTCGAGGGTGACCGAATCTTTCAAGAAAGAAAAGAGTCGTTCGGGGTGTTATTTGATGAACAACATTTCACGATAGGTCGGCAAAGGCCACAAGTCGTCGGCAACGAGCGTTTCGAGTTTGTCCGCTGCCTCACGGATCTCGGCCAAAGCCGGGAAAATAGCCTGACGAGCATGTTTGGCATGATCGTAAGGTTCGCCTTCGGCTTCGTGATAAACGGCTTTTTCGAGTTTAGTGATAGCCTTCTGCAGATCAGAAATCCCGTTATTGACAGCGTTGAGAACCTCAACGTTGGGCGTTATCCCTGCCGACTTGGCAGAAGCGACGCTAGAAGACAGTTCGCCGAGGTATCGTACCGCTGCTGGAAGAATCATGGTCTTGGCCATCATCAAAGCGGTCTTGCCCTCGATCGCCAGGGCTTTGGCGTAGGCTTCGGAGAGGATGTTGAACCGGCTTTTCAGTTCGGTTTCGGAATATACGCCGTACTTGCTGAACAGCTCGATGGTATCTTTCCGAATGACCACCGGAAGTGCTTCGATGGTATTTTTGAGGTTTGGAAGTCCGCGTTTTTCAGCCTCCTTATGCCATTCTTCGGAATAACCGTTTCCGTTGAACAACACGCGTTTGCTTTCTTTATAGGCTGCCTGGACGACTTCACCGACCGCCGCCGCCAGATCCTTGCCGCTCTTGAGAGAAGCTTCCAGTTGATCGGCCATGTAGTCCAGGGATTCTGCAACGATCGTATTCAAGACGGTGTTGGGACCCGCGATATTCGCGCTGGAACCGACCGCTCGGAACTCGAACTTGTTACCGGTAAACGCAAACGGGGAAGTCCGGTTTCGGTCCCCGGAATCTTTTGGAAACTCGGGCAGTACCGAAGCGCCCGTCTTGAAGATACCTCCGACCTTGGTCGATTTGGCGCCTCCCTTTTCGATCTGGTCGTAGATGTCTGTCAGCATGTCGCCGAGGAATATCGAAATGATGGCCGGGGGTGCTTCGTTAGCACCGAGACGATGGTCATTATGAGCCGACGCGATCGATAGACGAAGGATTTCGGCATATTTGTTGATTGCCCGGATCACGGCTGTACAGAAGACGAGGAACTGTAAGTTTTCGTGCGTATTACTGCCCGGGTCGAGCAGGTTTTCTGATTCAGTACTGATCGACCAGTTATTGTGCTTACCCGATCCGTTGATTCCGGCAAACGGTTTTTCGTGCAACAAACAGACCAGTCCGTATTTGTCGGCCGTCTTTCGGAGCACTTCCATGATCAGGTTCTGGTGATCGGTTGCCAGGTTGCTGTTTTCGAACGTCGGGGCGATCTCGTACTGGCTGGGCGCCACTTCGTTGTGACGAGTTTTGACCGGAATCCCGAGTTTGAACAGTTCAGCTTCACATTCGCTCATGTAAGCCAATACACGAACCGGGATCGACCCGAAATACTGATCTTCCAGTTCCTGTCCCTTGGGCGGAGGCGCCCCAAAGAGCGTACGCCCGCAAGCTAGCAAGTCCGGACGGGCATAATAGAAGTTCTTGTCGATCAGGAAATATTCCTGTTCCGGACCGACAGTTGTGAAGATTTTTTCGGGATTTTTACCGAAAATTTTCAGGACCCGACGGGCACTCTTGGCAATGGCGTCCATGGACTTGAGCAACGGGGTTTTCTTGTCCAGTGCTTCACCGGTCCAAGAAAGGAAAGCGGTTGGGATAACCAGCGTGGCACCATTGGGGTTTTCGACAACATACGCCGGCGAAGTCGGGTCCCAGGCAGTGTACCCACGGGCTTCGAAGGTTGCGCGAAGTCCACCGGAGGGGAAAGAACTCGCGTCGGGTTCGCCTTGAACCAGCTCTTTACCGCTGAATTGCGCGATGGCGTCACCGGTGCCGGTAGGCATTACAAAGGTGTCGTGCTTTTCGGCAGTAGCACCGGTCATGGGTTGGAACAGGTGCGTATAGTGTGTCGCCCCCTTTTTCGACCGCCCAATCCTTCATCGCAGCAGCAACGACATCGGCGATGCTCGGATCCAAGGGAGCACCTTTATGGATGGTTTCCTGAAGCTTCTTGAATACCGGTTTAGGAAGACGCTGACGTTGAACCTGTTCACTAAAGACATTGACACCAAAAAGGTCTTTGACGTGCGTGCTTCGAAAATCCAGATTATCAAGCTTATGCTTGGTCGAAACAATAGAAGCAATAGCGGTTTGGCGTGGATTAGCCATAAGGCAAAACTCCGATTCGGTCATAAACCCAAAAAAAAATTGTCCTACCGTTACGTTTCCCCCACCGGGAAACGACGGGGAGAGCATTTCTCTGCCTTGGGGCAACCTGTTTACCCGAAGGCTACAGGGTGAGACAATACCCGCCGATCTCAGATATGCAAAATCCGTGCGAAACAGTTATCAGTCGCCAAACAGGCATCTTATCGCCTATAAAATAGGCAACAACGTTAGAATCAAGTTTTGATTGCCTTATTTTTTTGCACATGCGACATCGATTTTCATGAACTCAGTTTGTTTTTGAAAAAAAAAATACTCTCAATCGTCTTTGAGAAAGAGAATTGGGTTAGGATAATCCTGCCGCCGCTGATGAGATCAACGACATCTGCTGCAGGTCGGGACTCGACTCGTATCCACTGGGTGTGAGCTCATGGGCTTTCGGGTGTCCATCCTTACCAATAACCCGAAACAGTCATCCTTTAGGACAAAAAACCCGTCATACGGGTGATATGTTGACAGGATTTTTAAATGAGTTCAGCAGTTTCATCAGGAATTGAATCTCTCGAGAATCGACGACTCTTCAGCGGTTCAATCGCTTGGTTAAAACTTTCTCCCAATTATATTGGTGAAACCCAAGGGCTTTTCGCGTCCGCAGTTCCTCGAACCACCGGGATTGACGTCACGGGAGGGTACCAGTGCTGCCCATCGTGACACGGCTATCACGTTAACCGTCGAACTCGGTCCGGGCGGCGGAATCAAGGAAACTTCGCTTCGTCGGTCCCAGTTCCGGATCATCCGCAATTCCGACAACCAGGTGGTCAACACTGCGAACGTCGCCACATCCGGCGGGGGTGACACGATCACCGTCAAACCCACCCAACTCCTCGACGCCAACACGCTTTATCGTGTGGAGTTCAATCTCCATCCGACCGATCCCAAGATCACGGACGTATCCAATAACGCTTTGGAATCAGCCACTTACTACTTCACCACGGGAACCGAGTACGCCCAGGGTGATCCCGATATCAAGTTCAGCAAACAATCGTTAATCAGTAAGACCAGCAACTTTGGGCTCAGCGCTGTTGCGATAAGCCCCGATCACCGGCTCTATGTCGGAACCCTCAGCGGATATATCTACCGATATACTATCAACTCCGACGGAACCCTTTCGAACGAGGAAAGGCTCGATATCATCCGAACAAACAACGGGGGGTGCGCGGTTCATCACCGGGTTAACTTTTGACCCCCGTTCCACCGACCCCAATAACCCGGTCTTGTGGGTCAGCCACGGTCAAGCCAAGTTCGGTGATACCGTCAGCACCTACGCCGACAATTACACCGGAAAAATCTCTCGGCTCTATGGTTCTGACCTGTCTGTCTATCAGGACGTGGTCGTCAACATCCCGCGATCGGTAAAAGATCATCTGAATAACCAGATCACCTTTGATCCGATCAAACGGAACTTGTATTTCGTTATCCCTTCTCAGTCAGCGATGGGAGAGGCTGACAGCACTTGGGGTAATCGACCCGAAGAGGTTTCAACCGCAGCCCTGTTCCGATTGCAACTGCAGACCCGAGGGACTCGAATCGGAATCGAAGACTGGTTGGCAACCAACGGACCGATCAATCTCGATCCCAACTCATCCAAACCCTACAACTACTACAAGGGCACGAATCCCCTGAGATTTTACGCTTACGGGATCCGAAACGCGTACGATATGGTTTGGCATTCGAACGGACACCTATACGTCCCTGCCAACAGTTCATCCGCGGGCGGAAACACCCCCGACGACCCCCGTACCACCACCATCAACGAAAGCATCACCGGCGTCCAACAGTCCATCGACGATTACCTGTTCGATATCGTGGAAGGCGGATACTACGGACACCCCAACCCCACCCGTGGGGAATACATCCTTAACGGCGGAAACCCCACCTCGGGAGCCGGAAATGACCCACAGGAAGTCCGGGATTACCCTGCAGGGGTCCAACCCGAATCCAATTATCGCGGAATCGCCTACAATTTCGGAGCACACCAGTCCCCCAACGGAGTAATTGAATATCAATCCGATACGTTTGGTGGAAAGCTCAAAGGCCAACTTTTGATCGCCCGTTACGCTGCCGGGGCGGATATTCTCATCCTTAAACCCAATCCCGATGGAACGTTTACTCAATCCTCGGCCGCGATTGAAGGAACCGAAGGTCTGACCAATATGTTCCAAGTCCTCGACCTGGTCGAAGATACCCGAAACGGGAATCTCTACTCGATCAGCTTAGATAATCGTACCGGGGGTGCAGGAACAATCCGCCTGCACCGTCCTCTGGCTGGCGATCTGGTCACCAACAAAACCAAAATTTCGATGTATGCCCCGCCCGGGGATATGAACGGTCGGAGCAATTCGGTCACGATTACCAACAATTCGTCCACGTATTCCGTCAATATCGATGTCTCGGCTATCAAGATCACCGGACGCGATCGTAGAAGTTTTGTCGTAACCAATCTTCCGACCAGCGATTTCAGATTGCGCCCCGGACAATCTTTTACGTTCAATGTCAAATATGTCCGCCCGGCCGGGGACACCACTTACCGCTATGCGAATCTCGCCATCGCCAGTGACGATCCGGACGGACTGTATTCAACAGTAGTTCAACTACGAGGGTTTATCGAAGGCGTTCCGGTTAATTCCCTAAACCCTGTCCCGCGGTCGTCAACCCCGTCAACATTTAATACAACGAGTTCGGTTACCAACGATCTGTTCAGCGACCGTCCGATCGAGGGTTCGGAATGGGTTTTACTCTAAACCATGGTGCGGTGAAGTTTTAAACACGGGAAAACGATGCAATCCAAATTTGATATCGAAGCACTCGAGAATCGACAGTTTCTCTCCGCAAGTCCGACCAACCCTTCTTTCATCGGTGAAACGACCGGATTGGTGGCTTCTGCCGCCACAACTCCGTCGATTTCCATCACCCAGCGGACGATGTACTTCAATGCCGTCGTCGGAACATCCAACACCCAAATCCTGAGGATCACCAACACGGGCACAGGCAATTTGACGTTGAGTCCCGGTTCGATCCGACTGTCCGGTGATGCCCGGAAAAACTTCTCCGTGAATTTCCCCGCGGAAGGCGTTTCGATCAAACCGGGAAGACGATTTGACCTAGCCATTACCTTTGCCGCCCCCCCCGAAACCGAAGGGCAGCTCAACATCGCACGTTTGGTCATTGTGACCAACGATCCGAACCGTCGTTCGGTGACAGTCGGGCTTCGTGCCCTGAGTACTGCCGGAATCGGGGGTTCTCTCGAACCGTCCCTTCAGCGCGTCATCGACACGTTTGGTCTGCCTATCAATGTCGGAGATGCGACCCCTGACGAGTATCAGCTCGGAACCCCCACGTCTGGGAATAATGAGGTGAGGATCCAGAACTTCGTCAAGGCCGGTCCGGGGGCTGTGTCCATACGTCCGTTGGCGGTTTTCGGAACCGACAACGGCCCGGCTGTGCGTCTGGGCACATACACGCCCGGTATTCCCGACTCCACCCGACAACTCTGGTATGTTCCGCGCGAAGATGCCCAATCCGTCAATCCCAAAGTGTACGGGCAGACCTTGATCGATCCTGGCGATAACCCCTTTGCCATCTTTGCTGAGTTCCCGGGTTTTGTGAATCCTGCCGGGGGAGCACGCAATGTCTACCAAGAAGACGCGCTGAACTCGGTCTGGGAACCGAATAACAACCAGCTGCGAAAAATGAGGGTCTATCCGTTCAAAGACCAGTTCGGTAATGCGGCGCCAAATACTTATCTGGTTGCGGTCGAAGAATACACATCGGAATACGATTATCAGGATCTGTTGTTCATCATCACGAACGTTCGCCCACTTTCACAGGCTGCTTCGGTCCCGGTTTTGGGAGTTTCCAACCTCACCGCCATGCCCAACAACGATCGCATGGTGTTTAACAAGGTCGAGATCCCCGACGAAAACTATCCCAACATCACTCGTCTGACTAACACGGTGCGTATTTCAAATAACGGATCGGCCGACCTTGTGGTCTCGGTCCGAACTACCGGAAACTTTGTGATCGACCGCGGCGGTGGCACGAACGTCACGATTGCCCCGGGCACCTACCGCGACGTGGTTATCCGGTTCACCGCCACCAGCGGTTCTCTTCACTCCGGCGAGTTTCAGGTCACCAGTAATGACCCGGACCATCCCTTCTACAGCATCAGCCTCAAAGGATACTGGCAGCAGTGGAGCGAGTTCCGTCCCAACGATCGAAAAAGCGTCGAACCGACCGCGAGATTGATCGTTAACGACCTGTTTGGATACACCACCAAACTCTTTTATGACGGCCAGGGGTTGTCTACCAACGGAAGGGTTCAGACCCGAGGGGACGAGATCCTCTCGCCCTATTGGCAACAGGCCGACGACGGACCGGTCAAAGTTACACTCCTGGCCGCGTTTCACGGGCAAACTTATGTCGATTCAAAAGGCAACATCGTCCCAGCCCAATCGTTCGTGAATTGGTATGTCCAAGGTGATACGAACAAGAAAAACAGTAAACAAATTCTCAAACACGGCAAAGGCGATGGGCAATCCGTCATGCCCCGTAGTGACAATACCCGACTCAAACCCTACGCCTCGGGACAATTCAATCCTCAAGGCAAAACGTTCGGTTTCCTTGTAGAAAACAACGAATGGTCCGATCCGACACTCAATCCCGATCCTCAGGGACGTACCGGATACGGGCACTTTGTCCGGTTCTGGCCGGCCAAGGACTCACAAGGAAAAATCATTCCTAACACGTATCTGATGCTGCATGACTACAACCGATCTTTCACGAACTACGACTATCAGGACAATATTTTCCTGGTGCAGAACGTCATTCCGGTCGGTAGCGTCAAATCACCCCTGACGGTTTTCACCGAAGAAACCAGTCGCGGTGCCCGTATTTCCTTCACTAGCCCGGCCACCGGACCGAGGATCAACGGATTCAGGGTCTATCGTAGTGCCACCGTGGACGGTCCGCGTAGCCTGTTGACCGAACCTATGCTTGCCCGACGACCGGTCACCACTTTCATAGATACAAGTGTGACCTCATCCGAAACGTGGTACTACCACATCGTTTCTGTCGGCGCCAACGGTACCGAAAGCCAAGCCGTCACGGTCTTGATCTAAGCTTTTGTTGTGGTAAGAACACGACGCGTCGATCCGGGGATCCAGATCCGATATCCGGATGGTCGGCCAGTCGGAATCACCCCGTTCTTAAGGATCTCGAAAACGTCGTCTAGTTGGAATACGATTAGTGTCTATGACAAAACGAGACTATTACGAGGTGCTGGGAGTTTCCCGGACAGCTTCGGCGGATGAGATCAAACGTGCCTACCGAAAACTGGCCAGGCAGTATCATCCGGATGTCAACAAAGACCCCTCCGCTCCAGAAAAGTTTGCCGAAGTACAGGAAGCCTATGATGTGCTCTCTGAACCGGGAAAGCGCAAGCGGTATGACGAGTTCGGCCATGCCGGGACGGGGGTTTCACCGGATATCTATGAGCAGATGCGCCAGGCGCATCGGGCAAGGGCACAGACCCATTTCGCCGGAAGACTTTGAGCAGCAGTTCGGAGGGCAGTTCAGCGATATTTTTGACCAACTGTTCGGCGGGCGCAGGCCCGTTCGGGACGTCATGGTGGACGCCGGCGACATCCGGAACAAAGACCCCGTGGGGTCCGACGTGGAATACCCAGTCACCCTCAGTTTTGAACAGGCAGCCCGTGGAACGGTCTTGCCCCTGAGAATCAACCGTGGTGGCCAGATCGAAACCCTCGAGGTCAAGATTCCACCCCGGTGTTAAAGACAATTCCCGTGTCCGGGTCCGTGGAAAAGGAGACCATTCGGGCTACGAACCGGGCGACCTATTCATTGTGGTGACGGTCAACCCTCATCCTTATTTCCGTCGCGACGGGCTTGATATCCTTTTAGACTTGCCGATCAGTCTGTACGAAGCGTTACTCGGAACCCGCGTTGAGGTGCCTACCCTGGACGGAAAGGTGATGTTGACAGTTCCGCCCGGAACCAGTAGCGGGAGCAAACTCAGGATCAAAGGCCGCGGGATCAAAAGGGGTAACGAACAAGGAGACCAGTTTTGCGTCATCAAAATCGTTGTCCCAAAACACCTGTCCGATGGACGAACAGGCGTTTATTCATGAAATGTCACGCCGACACCCGTTGAACCCGCGCGAAGGGCTTGGATGGTAAACCCGTTTTTGTCGTCCGAGGAGGAAGTCAACCCGGTAGCCTGATTTCGGCAATCAGTGCTTCATCGGGAAGCGTGCACAGATCGCGAGCACTTCCTCCCGGCACTGACGTAAGACCGATTCATCACCTTTGCTTCGGAAAACCCGGTCGATAATACCAGCAATCTGAGCCATTTCCGGTTCCTTAAGTCCGCGGGTCGTCAAAGCCGCAGTCCCCATTCGGATTCCGCTGGTGTGCAGCGGGCTTCGAGTTTCCATTGGGAACGGTGTTCATGTTGGCGATGATGCCGACTTTCTCCAACCACACAGCCGGCCGTTTTACCCGTCAGATCGACGTCCACCGGACGAAGATCGATCAGGATCAGATGGTTATCCGTCCCCCGCGAGGCCAGCTTATATCCTTTTTCGATCAATTCCCTTAGCCAACCGTTTGGCGTTGGAGACGATCTGAGTGGCATAGGTTTTGAACCTCCGGTTTGAGAGCTTCACCAAAGGCAACCGCCTTGGCGGCGATCACATGCATCAACGGTCCTCCCTGAGAACCGGGGAAGACGGCTTTGTTGAACTGCTTGGCCAATTCTTCGTCATTGGTGAGAATCAGCCCACCCCGGGGGCCTCGGAGGGTTTTGTGAGTCGTTGTGGTAACGATATGACAATGAGGGAAAGGCGAAGGATGAACCCCCCCCGCTACCAGACCGGCAATATGAGCAATATCGGCCCATAACCAGGCACCATGTCGATCCGCTATTGTACGGAACCGTGCAAAATCAATCGTTCGGGGATAGGCACTGTACCCACACATGATGATTTTGGGTTGGTGCTCGGCTACGACGGCTTCGACCGAATCATAATCCAAATAACCCCAATCCGAACGAGATTCGTCCTGCACCAGGGTGTAGGTAACGGGTTTTAACCATTTTCCCGAAACGTTTACCGGAGAACCGTGTGTCAGATGTCCGCCGTTGCTCAATTCGATGGCAGCAAAGGTATCCCCGGGGTTCAGCAACGCCAGTTGAACCGCGAAGTTGGCGTTGGCGCCGGAGTGCGGTTGGACATTGGCATATTTGCAGCCGAATAACTGACATGCCCGATCAATCGCCAGTTGTTCGATCCGGTCATAAAACTCACAACCCGAGTAATACCGTCTTCCCGGGTATCCTTCGGCGTACTTGTTCGTCAGGATCGACCCCTGTGCTTCCATCACGGCCGAGGAGGTGTGATTCTCGCTGGCAATCATTTCCAACGTTTCCTGTTGACGGACGGCTTCCTCGGCGATCAAGTCAGCGATTTGTGGGTCGGTCTCTTTCAGGGTCATTCGGTCATTACTCCAATTCAGAAAATCATATGCTAACGACAAATAGGACTCAGATAAAGCAACTCGAATCCCCTCCCGGTTCATGTGTTTCAGATCAGACCCAGCTCGAGCAATGCGGCTTCGGTCATCCGGTCTTTGGTCCAGGGGGGTTCAAAGACCAGTTCGACGTCCGCAGATTTGACCTCGTCAATGCTCTCGACTTTTCGTTCCACTTCCGCCACGATCTGTCCCGCCACCGGACACCCCGGAGCTGTCAGCGTCATGGTGATTCGGACACGGTTCTGTTCATCGATCGCAATCCCGTAGATCAACCCCAGATCATAGATGTTGACGGGGATCTCAGGATCGTAAACCGTCTTGAGCGCATCAATTACTTTTTCACGAACGGACGATTCATTGCCTTGGATCACCGGTTCATCGGCCGGGTGCCTTGGTGAAGGTTCTGCCGAAAAAGCCTGTCTTAACTGCTGAACCTTGTCGTTGGGGTTCAGCACGGGGAGGTTTTTTTTTGCCCGGGGTGTCCATGATGGTATTACCGTCTTTATCCGCTGACCGACAGGATCTGATTCGCGTGGGAACGGATTCGCTCGACCATTCCTGCCAGTCCGTTACGCCGGCCCATGCTCAGATGGTCTTCCAAACCCAGTTTTCTGAAAAACCCGTTCACATCAAACGCCAGGATCGACCGGGCCGACTGACCCGAAAAAACTTTTTGCAGGATCGCGATCAGACCACGGACCAGCTCGGCATCGCTGTCGGCCAGGAAATCCAGTGAATCGACCGTTCCGGGACGCTTGCGCGCGAACAGGTGTACTGTACTCTGACACCCGTGCACCCGGGTCATTTCATTTTTCAGTTCAACCGGCATGGGCAAAAGCTTTTCACCCATTTCGATGATCAGTTGATACCGGTCCTTCCAATCATCAAACAGGGAGAAGTTTTCGATCAATTCTTCGGCAACCGTTTCAGGACAATCCCCTTCGGGGTCGGGGAAACGCACGTCCTGAAGCCCGGTGGTTGTTGCAGTCGATCCGCTACGTGTCCGGTTTTTCGTACGAGCAACCGCGATGATCTTTTCCAATGCCTCTGCCAGACGGTCTATGTCCTGACGTGTGTTGTACAACGCAATACTCGCCCGGACCGTTCCGGGTATGTTAAACCGGTCCATGACTGGCTGACAGCAGTGGTGACCGGTTCGCACGGCGATGCCTTCCAAATCTAGCATCACGCCAACGTCATGATGAGAAATGGACGGTTGCTCAACGACGAACGAGACCACTCCCGCTTTTTCACGGGCGGTCCCGATCACCCGAATCCCGTCGATATCCTGGACCCTGTCCGTCAGATACCGGTGCAACTGCTTTTCATACGCCCGGACGGCTGACAATCCCACGTTTTGCAAGTACTCGATACCTCGAGCCAGTCCGATCGCACCCGCGATATTCGGGGTCCCGGCTTCGAACTTGTTGGGTAACGGAGCGTAGGTGGTCTTTTCAAAAGTCACCTGCTCGATCATATCCCCCCCGCCCTGATAAGGGGGCATTTTCTCAAGAACTTCACGACGACCGTACAAAACGCCGATGCCCGTCGGGGAAAAAAGCTTATGACCTGAAAAAGCGTAAAAATCGACACCTAGATGTTGAACGTCCGTCGGTGCATGTGCAACCCATTGTGCTCCGTCGACTAAAATCTTGGCCCCGACCGAATGAACCATCGGAATGATCTGATCAAGTGGAATGACCGTCCCTAATGAATTGGAAAGATGCGTGATGGCAACGAGCTTGACCTGCGGGCTGAGCATCTCGGAAAGGGTTTCGAGTTGTAATTCTCCCCGGTCGTTGATCGGGATAACGCGCAACCTGGCGCCGGTCTGCTGACAGATCATTTGCCATGGAACAATGTTGGAGTGATGTTCCAAACCGGAAATGACAATTTCATCGTCCTGTTTTAAAAATGCTCTCCCGAAGGAATTGGCGACCAGATTGATCGATTCGGTCGTTCCACGGGTGAAAATGATCTCGGCCGGGTCGGCAGCGTTGATGAACCGTTGGACGACTCGACGGGCTTTTTCATAACCCTCGGTCGCCAGTTGGGAGAGCTGATAAACGCCCCGATGGATATTGGCGTTCTGTTTTTCGTAATAGGTTTGCAGCGTTTCGATGACCGAACGTGGTTTCTGGGTAGTCGCACCGTTATCCAGATAAACTAGAGGTTTCCCGCGTGATTCCGTGGAAAGAATCGGAAAATCCTTTCGAACAGAAAGGGGATCAAATGTCTGTATTGGTTCTGCCACGAGCGTCATACCCGACTTATTGTACCCGGGAACAGTCCGGTCGGCAGGAAAAAGTGAAACGATTCTGTCCGGGTGTTCATCGGATTACGTCGTCGTCGAAGGCGCCCAGATCGTTAATCCGAAGGTCCTGCGGTAAACCGTGTTGAGCGGCCATGTAATCTTCGACACGTCTACGGACCGGTTCGACCCGGATTCTTCGGGTGATGTCGGCGGCAAAGGCGTAGGTCAGCAGGTGCCTAGCCGCTTCCAGACCGACGCCCCGGGAACGCAGATAAAAGATCAGATCTTCCTCGATCGGTCCGGTGGTACTTCCGTGGGTGCACTTCACGTCATCGGCATAAATTTCCAAAGCCGGCATGGAGTTCATGCTGGCCTGGTCGCTTAAAAGCAACGACTTGCTGGACTGTTTGGCGTTGGTTTTCTGAGCGACCTGATGGACATGAATCTGTCCTTTGAAAACAGCCGACGCTCGGTCCATGAGAACGTGCTTATAGAGTTCGTGGCTGGGACAATCCGGGGCAGCGTGGTCCAGGAGAGTATGGTTATCACAGTGTTGTTGGCCTTGAATCAAGACCAGCCCGTTAAGCGTGGCGTATGCCCCACGACCTGCCAGTTTGACACCCAGATCGTTTCGACTGATTTTGGCACCGATACTGATGGCGTGACTGACAAACTGGGTCTGTTGACCGATTTCGACCTGCATGACTGCTGTATGAAATCCGTCTTCCGACTCCTGTTGAAGTTTACAGTGATCGATCGTGCAGTCGTTTCCGCAGATCATCTCGGTAACGGTGTTGGTCAGGTAACGTGATCCTGCGCCAACATAACTTTCGACGAGGGTGGCTTGGACCTGATCCTCGCAGACCACTAAGACCCGGGGATGACAAGCCACGGGTTGTTCTTCACCCACGGTCACGAACAACAGATGGATCGGGGCTGAAACCGTGGTAGACCGGGCGATATGAACATACGCACCGTCGGTCAGATGCGCCGTATTCAAACACGCAAATGGATGTCGGTCGATGGAAGCGTATTTGCCTAGATGAGCACGGATCAAGGATTCGTGCCCGTTAGCTGAAGCTTCCACCAGTGTGCCAACCGTCAAACCCCTGATCGTGTGGTTTGTCTTGGAAAGTTCCGGTACGAATCGACCGTTGACAAAAACCAATTCGACTAAGGCTTGGTTCCCGAAGGTGTTTTGCGTTGCAAGTTCTTGGGGATCGGAATCGCCTGCGAGAGAGAACGATGTTCGCAGGACCGGTCCGATCTGGGTAAAACGCCATTGCTCTTCTTTACCCGTGGGAAGACCGACCTTTTGATGCTGTTGACGGGCGTTGTCACGAACGATTTCAAACCATGAGGGTTCGGGGGTAGTCATCCTGTCTCCGGTGATGTCGGCAAGTTGTGTCATCATCTATCTCCTTCACTCACACACCCGCCAGGGACTCCCGTTCGACCCAGTCATACCCTTTTTCTTCCAGTTCCAGTGCCAGCGCCTTGTCGCCGGTTTTCACGATCCGACCATCGATCATGACGTGAACGACATCGGGGACGATGTAATTCAACAGCCGCTGGTAGTGCGTTACCACCAGCCAGGAACGTTCGGCATCCTGCTCGTGCAACTTGTTAATCCCCTCAGCCACGACCTTTAACGCGTCAATGTCTAGACCGGAATCGGTCTCGTCCAACAAACCCAGGAGCGGATTGATAACCGCCAGCTGGAATACCTCATTCCGCTTTTTTTCTCCGCCCGAAAAACCCTCATTGACGGCTCGGTTCATGAACGATTCCTGGATCCCGAGCATTTTCTGCTTTTCTTTGACTAATTTAATGAACTGCACGGCGTCTAACTCGGGCTCACCACGGTGTTTGCGAATCGAATTGACTGCAGCTTTGAGAAAATAACTTGTGCTGACACCCGGGATCTCGACCGGGTATTGGAATGCCAGAAAAACCCCTTCTCGGGCACGCTCTTCGGGGCTCATTTCCAGAATCGACTGACCATTAAAAATGATATCTCCTTCGGTCACTTCATAGGTTTCACGCCCCGCGATGACTTGGCAGAGAGTGCTTTTTCCCGAACCATTTTTCCCCATGATGGCGTGGATCTGCCCTTTCTCCATCACCAGATCAACCCCTTTCAAAATCAACTTGTCGGTACCGGCCACCTTTGCGTGGAGATTCTTAATTTCAAGCACTGGCATGATCGTTGATATCCTTTGTAATCGCCCCGACCGCTTTCAAAGCCCTTAAATTTCCTAACCTTTTGCAAACAATACGCTTAGGCTACAGAGACTCCCTGCAAACCATTCGAACATCCGACCAAGTATGAGTCAAATGCCCTGTTCGCACCCCATTCGTCCGTATCATAGGCCGATTTCGAACATCATTCAAATCTAGCTTTTGATCTGAGAAAATATCCGACCCACAAGACCGTTTTTTTCAACTTCACTTACTACCAACCCCGGCAGGTTCGACTTTCGTCTAATCCGGCGCGGGTCGCCCGCAGTTTAGGGCCAATCCGATCGCTGCAACCATTCACGAAGCTCGATATGACGTTGCTTAGCTAAATCACGGACGACAGGAAAATGAAAATCTTCCCTCAATCGAACCTCCCAATACCCGTATTGTTCTCGTTTCCGGGCTCCTTCGAGTACCGTTGTGATCCCTTGTCCATGCAAACCCGCCCGACAGGCAAAACTCAGTAAACCCGTCAGACCGAAATCTTCCAGGTTCAAAACGTCTGACAAAAGCCTTGCTTCGACCGTCACCGGTGATTTTTCGTGAAAATCGCCGAGCAACTGGACCAATTTCTCCAGGACTTGCTCGTGCAGATCAGACCCCATCCACCGAAACAGCTGTTCGATGGCTTGTTCCGCCAACCGACGACGGTTGATCTGACCCAACTTTCCCACCGCCAAGTGGTCGGTTTGCCTTAACGGTAACTGAATGGCATAGGCCGCTAGCTCCATCAAAGACAGATCCAGGGGTCGAGAACTCTCAACCCGCCTAGCCAGATCATGAATCAATCGGACCAGTCGTTCTGCGTCTTCGATTAACCGACGAGACGGACGACCCGAATCATCCTGTTGGAGCAACCGCTCGAAGCGTTGTTGCAGCTTGGTCTGCATGGGACTTGCGATACTATATGGTCATGCGACGGATCGCGATTCTTTTGTTCTGTTTCATCAGTGCCGGCTGTGTCCAGCCGCCTCAGTCCGAAAAGGATGTTTTTGAAGATATGCTTCAGTTGACCAGCGGGTTTCGTGCGGCAGGTGAAGCCTATTTTTCGAATGACATGAACTGGATCATTTTCCAGGCGATTCCCCCCGGTGAAGATCATTACCAAATGTACATTGCCCGGTTACTCCGCCAGGACGGACGAATCGCTGGAATCGGACAGACGATCCGAATTACCCCGCCCGAATCTCGAAACACCTGTGGGCATTTTTCTCCGGACGGTTTTAGCGTTATTTTCGCTTCTACCTTTGGGAAAGAAGATCCCGACGAGCCGGTTGGCGGGTATCAACGACAAGGGGGCGAGTATCGTTGGCCTTTCCCATCAGGGATGGAGATCTTCCGGGCCGATGCCTGGCAGGCCGCCGTTGCTGCAACCGAGTTCGCACGTGGAATTCATCTCGCCCAACACCCCCTGACGAACAATGATTTCTACGACGCCGAATGTGTCTTTTCTCCTAACGGTGAATGGATCTTATTCACGTCGACCCGGGACGGAGATCCGACACGCCATCCCAAGACAAGCCGTGACGCCGATCTTTACGTTATGAGAAAGGACGGCTCGAAAGTTACCCGGCTTACACAGACCGATGGATACGACGGCGGGGCCTTTTTCTCTCCGGACATGCAGAGAATCGTCTTTCGTTCGGACCGAAGCAACAACAACCTGCTTCAGATTTATGTTGCCGATGTTGTCTATGATTCATCGGGAAATATCACCGGATTGGCCCGTCAACAACAACTGACCCGTGACCCGGCCGTCCATTTCGGGCCTTACTGGCATCCGAACGGGCTGCATGTCGTTTACTCGGCGAGCCTGCCGATGACGCACGAATACGAATTGTTCATGATGCGATCCGACGGTACAAAAAAGCTCCGTCTGACCTTCACCCCCGGGCCCGACCTGTTGCCGGTTTTTTCTCCCGACGGGAAATACCTGATGTGGACCAGCAAACGATCGAGTGATCGCAGCTCACAAATCTATCTTGCTCGATTCAAGATGCCCCCGGCCGGGTAATTTGCCCCGATCTATCGAATCAACGTCGCCGATCGGTCCGGACCGACACTGACCATCCGGATCGGTACACCGATCAGGGTCTGGAGTCGATCGATGTAATCCCGGGCTTCACGCGGGAGCGACTCAAATGAACGACATTCACTCAAATCCGTCTGCCATCCTGGAAGGGTTTCATAAACCGGTTCGACCTCGGCCAGCGTTTCGACATCGGTCCTGAAATAAGGAATCCGTTCTCCCTTGACGCGATACCCTGTACAGATTTTGATCTGATCAAATCCTGAAAGGACATCGAGCAACATAAGTGCGACACTGGTCACACCACATAAATCGACACTATATTTCACCGCGACCGCATCGAACCATCCGCAACGACGGGGGCGACGGGTGGTAGTTCCGTATTCGTTTCCTCGGTCTCGAATTCGTTGACCGATTTCGTTGTCCTGTTCGGTGGGAAAAGGCCCACCGCCGACACGGGTGCTGTAGGCTTTCATGATTCCGATGTATTGCCTCACACATTGGGGCGGCGCCCCCGTACCGCTGAACAAACCGAGCGTCGAACAGGAACTGCTTGTCACATACGGGTAAGTCCCATGATCCACGTCCAACAAAGCCGCATGAGCACCTTCGAACAGGATCTTTTTCCCCGCCCTCCAGGCCTGAATCAGCAGATAGCCCGTGTCATCAACGAAAGGGGCAATTTTTCGGCCGTACTCCGAATATTCCTCAAAAATGGTCCGGGCATCGAGCGGTTTTTCCCCGTACAAGGCGGAAAAGACCTTGTTCTTGTCCGTGGTAATTCTTTCGATTTTTTCCTTCAGGGATGCTTCGCGAAGCAGGTCCCCAACTCGGATGGCCGACGTACGATGCATTTTATCGGCATACGTGGGACCGATTCCCCGTTTGGTGGTCCCTATTCCCCCTGCCCCGGCAGCGGCTTCACGGGCGGCATCTTCCAGCTTATGCCAGGGCATCACCACATGCGTCTTGTAACTGACCTTCAGCGTCCGGGGGGTGATCGAAAACCCCTTACGTGTGTTGACTTCAATCTCTTCCAGTAGTTTCTGGGGATCCAGCACCACACCGTTGCCGATCAGGTTCAGCGTGTGCTCGCGGAACACCCCGACCGGCAGAAGATGGGTCGAGTGTTTGACGCCGTTGATCATGACCGAATGTCCGGCATTGGCGCCCCCGCAATAACGCACGATCACGTCGGCCTGTTCAGACAGAAAATCAACAATCTTACCTTTGCCTTCATCGCCCCACTGCAAACCGACGACACAGGCATTTCCTTCCAAAAATGATGATGCGGACATGGGTTCAACTCTTTTCTATAATCCGGCACGGTCAAGGATGATCCGGACACTTTCGTCGAATAATTTCATTCGCGAAAACCGCACCGAAGAGTCGTTTGTAGATGGATCAGGGCATCCGGTCAAGCCGACAGGCGAATCTTGTCACGCTGATGGTATACTTTGCCCGTCCATGACCCCCCAGGCTTTTGAACAACACCTCCGTGAGCTTGACCGACACGCCACCTTGATCCGGTCCCGTACGGACCGGGAAACCTGGCGGTTTGTTTTCAATCACAAACCCTATTATCTGCATTTTTACCCGCAAGGTTCACGGTTTTCGGCTAGTCTTGCGCCGCAGGAATATGCCGGACTCAGAACGCTTCAGGATTTCAAGATCCCCGCCGTGCGCGTCATAGCTCTGTTGTCAGGGTTTCAGTTCGGGTCACGCAAAGGAAATGCTGTCATCACACAAGGACTCGAACCGTCCGTTCGGCTTTCGGAGTTGTCTCCCACCCCTTCTCAACGACGCGTCATCGTCGATCAAATCATTCAACTTCTGGTGAAACTGACCGATCATGAGCTTGGCTACGACGGTCTGAACCTCAGCTCCTTCCTGTGGTACGACCACCAGGTGCTTTTCCTTGACGGTACGGGCGTGAAATCCGAAGTTCTGACCACCGAACAACTGATGCAGTTTGTTCATCGACTCGAACCCTTCGTCACTCGGTCCGACAAACTACGGGGCTGGCGAATGATCCGGCGAAGCGACAACGACGTCCCTCCGGACGATCAACGAAAGATCCGCCGGTACAGGCAGGATCTGAAAAGGGATGCGACCAATTTCATCCGGATCGACCCATGGTCGGGATGGTTTAAGTCTGCTCATGACCGACCGTTGGATTATTCCCTAGCGAGTCGTCTGAGCATCACAGCGGAGGATTGGCAGCGTGAATGGCCTCGGTTGATACAGTCCGTCCGGGCGAATCAACTGGACATTCTCAAATCAGACGCGTCCGGCGATATTCTGTCGGGTCAGATCTGCCTGCAGGGAAGACCGATCGATGTGATTGTTAAATATCCGCGGAATAAGTATTTATATCGCAAACTGTTCAACGTCTTTCGGGCCTCACGCGCCCGACGATTGTTTGACAAAACCCGATGGTTTGTTGGTGCGTCGGATAGAAGTCGAATACCCGTTGATCGTGATGGAAAGACGTATCATGGGCTACCCTGTTGAGTCTGTTGCGGTTTTTGAAAAAGTCCCCGGAACTCCTCTGAACCAGGTCGATCTGTCGATCATGAGTTTGGACGAACGTGAAATGTTTTTCTTTCGATGCGGAAGAGTGCTTCGACGAATCGAAGATACCGGACTGTCTCACACCGATGCCAAAAGCAGCAACTGGATCGTATACAGACCCGACGTCAAAACCGACACCCTCCAACAGACCACCGGTGCCAGACCCATCCTGGTTGATGCGTACGGGATCCGGAATTTGAACTATTTTTTGCAGTTATTCGGTATCCATCGGCTCTTGCGTGCCATGAAGGATCATCCCGAGTATACGCCCCTTGATTCGCTGCACATCTGCCAGGGCTTTTCTCCCCGAAGCACTGTTCCGGAGGATCAATGAGCAGGATTCGTCTTCCGCAAGAACCCCAAAATATTCTCATTGTAAAGCCCTCCGCCTTAGGGGATATCGTCCACACTCTTCCGGTATTGCACCTGCTAAAAAGACGTTTTAGTAGCGCCCGGATCAGCTGGATGGTGGTTCCGGCTTTTTCGGATCTGTTGGAAGGACACAAGGATTTAGATCAGATTTTGCTGTTTGAACGTCGAAGGTTTGGCAAGCTGTGGCGTAACATGGACGCAGTGCAGGGTCTTTTTTCCTTCACCTCGGAGCTTAGACGACAGCAGTTTGATCTGGTGATCGATCTCCAGGGATTATTCCGTAGTGGATGGATTACTTGGCAGACACGCGCCCCGGTGCGTGTCGGATTTTCGTATGCTCGTGAGGGTGCCCGTCTCTTTTATACTCACACCGTCCCGACGGATACACACGAGAAACATGCAGTGGATCGATACCTAGATATTTGTGAGTCTCTTGGTGCAGGACGGTCCCCGGTAGTAATTGACTTTGATATTCCAGAGACCGTCCGTACGTCGGTGCGATCCGTTTTGGGTAGTTCCGATGATTATGCGGTGCTATTGCCCGGGACCAACTGGGCGACCAAACGCTGGCCGACAGAGTATTTTGAGGCATTGATCGAACCGCTTCGGAAACGGTACGGGTTGAGGTGCGTCATTGCCGGGGGGAAAGATGTTAAGGATATGAACTCCTCCTGGTCCGGGGCATTGAATCTTTCGGGAAAAACCCGTCTGAAGGAGCTGGTCGCGCTTCTGGAAGGTAGCCGCCTGGTGATCGCGAATGATTCAGGGCCGATGCATATCGCCCAGTGCCTTGGGCAAACCACTGGTCACCCTCTTCGGTCCCACAAGTGTAGTCAGGACAGGACCTTACAACCCGTCCAGAGACTGTATTGAGGTTGGAGATACCGTGTCGTCCGTGCTTTTCTCGTCGGTGTGTCCATCACAGCTGTTTGCGCTGGATTCACCCTGAACAAGTCCCTCAAACAGGTCGATTCACTGATGTTTGTTTAAGAAAACATTAAAATCGGTAACAAAAAAATCGTAAGTCAATTTTCATATAGTTTCTAGTGATTTTGCCGATATCTGATATTGGTCGGACAAATCGATATCGCACCCGGTATTCATCTCTTTCCGCGATATTTTTGGGTACAAGTCTATGAAACTCGGTACGAAGATCTTGATTGCGTCTGTCTCGGCAGTTCTGTTCACAGCTATCGTCGGTATCTTGATTCAACGCTCGGTCATCCGAAAGCAAGGAATCGAAGCCATCGAACACACCATGAAAGGTGCGATCCTGGAAGCCGAGAATGTCAGAAACACTATTGCGCAATTCAATACCCAAAACGCTTTTCATACCGAAGCCTTATTGAAAGAAGTCCAAAAGGCCTCTTCGATTCAGGAAACCACGCTTTACAAGACCATCCCGGTGGTGGCTGCGTGGCAAGCCATCGGCAAACTCGCCGAAGCGGAGAATTACACATTCCGGGTTGCCAAAGTTCATGCCCGAAACAGTAAAAACGAAGCGACACCCGAAGAACGGGCCATTCTCGAAGAGTTCGAAAAGCACGGCCTGGAGGAGAAGTTCATCGTTGATGAAACCAATAATACCGTAGCCTACGCGCGTCCGATCCGGCTCACACAAGACTGTCTGACCTGCCACGGGGATCCGAAGAACAGCCCCACAGGGGACGGAAGAGACATGCTCGGTTTTCCGATGGAAAACTGGAATGTCGGGGACGTCGCAGGAATGTTCTTGCTCAAAGCAGATCTGTCAGAGAAGATCGACCCGGTCGTGCGTGCGGGAATGATGCAGACCCTCGCATGGATGATACCGCTGATCGTTTTGGTCGGCTTTGGATTTTACGTGTTCAACCGCTTTCTGATCGTCAAACCGTTGTCGATGATCATCGCGGCTTTGAGTCGAGGCAGCACCCAGACCAATGCCGCCAGCCAGCAAATCGCGTCGACTTCTCAGGCAATGGCACAAGGGGCAAGTGAACAGGCAGCTTCATTAGAGGAAACGTCTTCGTCTCTGGAGGAAATGAGTGCCATAACGCGGAAGAACGCCGATGCCGCCCAACAAGCGGCAACTCTCGCGACCGAAGCGCAATCTTCGGCCCATCGTGGAAACCAGTCCATGGAAAAAATGTCCGAAGCCATCGACCGGATTCAACAATCCGCCAGTCAGACTGCACAGATTATCAAGGTCATCGATGAAATCGCGTTCCAGACAAATCTTCTGGCGTTAAATGCCGCCGTCGAAGCCGCCCGGGCCGGGGAAGCCGGAAAGGGATTTGCCGTCGTTGCCGAAGAAGTTCGAACACTGGCGATGCGGTCGGCAGAAGCCGCCAAGAATACCGCTAGTCTCATCGAACAGTCCGTCAATCATTCCCGAAGCGGGGTCAGCATCGTACAGGAAGTCGGACAAACACTTCGCGAAATCAATGAAGCCAATCAACGGGTTGCATCCTTTATCAACGAAATCGCAGCCTCAAGTGCGGAACAAGCCACCGGTATCGAACAGATCAACAAAGCCGTCAGTCAGATGGATAAAGTCACGCAACAGAACGCCGCTTCTGCTGAGGAATCCGCAGCGGCTAGCGAGGAACTTGCCTCTCAGGTAGCAGAACTGAATGCCTCGGTCGAAACCCTTACCAAAATGGTCGGGACGATCGAAACAGCCTCTTCATTCGTGGAAACCCCGAACGGTCGACGGGCATCTCAAACCCCCGTCACGATGCGAGCGGCTGCCTGACCATCCGTCCTTCGTGGTTCGGTTTTCATTACAAGCAATTGCTGACAGGGATTGACGTATGCTTGACGGATTTTAATCTCCGATCACACGGTCTACTTCGTCGAACGTAGTGACGCCTTCAGCCACGAGCGAAAAACCATGCATCTTGAGGTTTTGGAACCGACTTTGCGCCAATGCCTGCATGATTTCGCCTTGATTGTTCCGGGTGATGGCTGAGCGGATACGATCGTCAATCGTCATTAGCTCAAACACCCCTCTGCGACCGGCATACCCCGTTCCGAGGCATTTCTGACACCCCACCGCGCGGTAAATCCGTTCCAGGTCCTTGTAGGGTTCTCCCATCTCACGGAGTTGCTCCTCAGTCGGCGCAGCCGGCTGTTTGCAGTAAGGGCAAAGGGTACGCACCAATCGTTGGGCAAGCAGGAGATTCAACCCGCTAGTTATCTGAAAAGGTTCGATGCCCAGGTCTAACAACCTGAAAACGCTTCCGAGCGTGTCGCGGGAATGAACGGTGGAAAACACCAGATGCCCGGTCATGGCAGCCTGCATGGCTGTCTTGGCAGTCTCGACATCGCGGATTTCTCCGACCAGAATCACGTCAGGATCCTGCCGGAGCGTGGAACGCAGCAGAGCAGCAAAGGTGCTGCCGGTCTCTTCATGCACCGGCATCTGAGTAACCCCTTCGATCTGGATTTCGACAGGATCTTCGATCGTGACCACATTTCGTTCCGACGCATCAATCGACCGAAGGATCGCGTAAAGCGTGCTGGTTTTCCCGCTTCCGGTCGGTCCGCAGACCAATAGCATCCCGGCGTCCCGCTTGATGGCTTTTTCGATCGTCCGAAACATCTGTTCGGGTAGATTCAAATCCCACAGATACCGCGGGGCGTTGGCACTGTCTAGACAACGGATCACCAGTTTCTGTCCGAAGATACTGGGAGTCATACTCACCCGGTAATCCACTTTTCGGTCGGGAACACGCGCAACAAAATTGCCTTCCTGAACCGCGTTGCGTACCGAAATATCGATATCACACAAGATCTTTACCAGCGACAGAAACCGGATTCCCAGGTCCTTCTTAAGAGAGGTGATGGTGACCATCGAACCATCGACCCGGATCCGAACCTGATATTGATCGTGTTTGGGTTCGATATGAATATCGCTGGCCCGGGTCCGGAAACAACACAACAGCACTAAACGCAAAAGCGTAACCGCTTCTGCGGGGATCTCCCCGGTAGACACGTTGTAGGCCCCGTGAACCACTTCTCCCCGGGCATTGATCAGCTCAATATCACCGATCCCAAAGGGTTTGAAAGGTAAGGATTCTGCCAACGTCGCTAACTGACGCGCCGGCGAGACTCCTTCGGATTCTCCCGAAAAACTTGGCATGACACGAAGAGGCTCCGAAACTTCGGGGACCGGTTGGGGTTCGGACAGGACCGGTTCCGATGACGGATTGACCTGAAGGATTTCATCCACCGGACGTGAACCAATCGATCTTGGTCTTGCCCCACCCGGAACGGAGCTATAAAAATGAAATACCTTGTTTCCGATTCGGATCGAATCCCCGTGCACTAATTTTTGCTCAACAAGGATCAATTCGTTATTGACCGAAGTCCCGTTCCGAGAACCCAGGTCACGCACGTAAACACCGTCCGAACGCTTCTCGACGACCGCATGATAGCGTGACATTCGTTCGTCATTGACCGAAATGACGTTTCCCGCCTGTCGACCGATGGTGATCGGTTTATCTCGAATCTCGACCCGACGGGGTCCTTTGGGTGTCTGAAACTCCAGATAAGGCATGGTTGTGAATCCGACAGGATATTCCGATTTTCAAGAAATGACTTTTCCGGTTTTCTTATTTTACCTCGATCCTGGGGAAAAGAACTTCCGCGCGAGAAACCAAATGACCTGAAGGCAAATCTTCGGATAAAAGTGACTGTAGTGTTTGACCTTGGACGACGACTCCGAGCTGACGAAGTCCCGATTCGGCTTTTTCGGGCAACACGGGCAATAAAGCCGACAGAATCCGTTTGCAGGCTTGGGCGCACAGATTCAGCACGGTATTTAGGGCTTCGGCTTCGGACGGATTTTTGGCCAGGCTGAAGGGACGGGTCGCATCGATATAGGCGTTGGCGGACCGCGCGAGTTCCACCGGTAACAAGGCACATTTTTGCAGTTCTACCCCTTCGTAGGCACAAGCCAGTTCGCCGGCCAACGTATCGATCTGACGACGAAGCGACTGGTCGGCTTCGGAGGTCGCCTGCCCGGGAGCGGGGATTCTTCCCTCACGATACTTGCTCAGCATGTTCAATGTGCGATTCAACAGATTCCCCACCACGTTACCCAATTCCGAATAAGCATTGGTCAACTCGGCGTCTTTCCAGTCCAGATCGCTCCCGAACGGTGCAGCCCGGAGCAGATAATACCGAAGGGCGTCCAACGAATATGTCCCCACTACCGCGCGTAACTTCTGAACATCAATGAAGTTACCGATCGATTTGCTCATTTTCTTGCCCTCGGCGGTCCACCAACCGTGGGCAAAAACCATCCGGGGCAACGGTTGTCCCAACGACATCAACATCGCAGGCCAATAAACCGCATGAAACCACAGAATTTCTTTCCCGATCAGATGATTGTCCACCGGCCAGAATGTTTTGTATTTATCACCATCGGGATAATCCAATGCCGTGATGTAATTGCTTAAGGCATCGATCCAGACATACAACACGTGATCTGGGTCATTCGGAAGCGGGACCCCCCATTTCAGCGTCGCTCGGGAAATCGAAAGATCCTCCACCCCCTGCTTCAGTTTGCTCAAAACTTCATTTTTACGTGATTCGGGTCGGACTTTGATTTGGTCCGACTCGATAGCTTGGATCACCTGCGGGACATACCGTGTTAATCGAAAAAAGTAGGTCGGTTCCTTGTATCGGACTAGCGGACGACCGGAGACGACCGATTTATAATCAGCTTCTTTCGCGTTGCTTTCTGTGACAAACTCTTCTTGGCCTTCGTCATACCATCCTTCATATGAACCGCGATAAATATCTCCCCGGTCCAACATCTGATGGACGATCCGGGTGACCCCGGCTTTGTGACGATCGGATGAAGTTCGAATAAAGTCGTCGTGGGTGACTTTCAATTCCCTCCAAAGCGACTCGAAAACCGCCACGTTCTGATCGGCCAGTTGTTTGGGTTCGATCCCCTTTTCCGACGCGGTTTTGACCATTTTGATCCCGTGTTCGTCCGTACCGGTCAAAAACCAAGTACGCCGACCACACCATCGATGGTACCGAGCCAAAACATCTGCACAAAGTGTTGTATACACATGCCCCAAATGCGGTTCTCCGTTCGGGTAGTAAATCGGTGTGGTGATGTAATATCGGTCTTCCATTGCTTTTAGTTATACATCAGTTTGTTCTTGGGTAGAATGAGTTGAATGGTCGAATTTCCTGCATTCGTTCGTCCCCTTTTGACTGAAATCGCACGACGGGCGGTCGAATACGATATCCACCACCGTTGGCCCGAACAGGATCTCGTGGAATTAAGTCGTATCGGGGCCATGAAATGGGCCATCGGAAAACCGTGGGGGGGATATGATCTGGACGCCCTGACCCTTCATGATCACTACGAAGCCATAGCCTCGGCCTCTTTGGCAACGGCTTTGATTTTGTCCCAACGAGATGCCGCGATCGGATACATCGAAGCTTCTGAAAATCCAACCCTCAAGGACCGATATCTGCCCCTGCTTTCTCAAAACAAGCTTTGGTGCACGATCGGTATTTCTCATTTAAGTACTTCTCATCAGTCGGGGACGTTGACGGCTGAGCGAGACGGGAATCGTTTCATCATCAACGGGACAATCCCTTGGGCGACAGGCGCGGTCCGATCCGACTTTCTGGTCGCCGGGGCCAAAACGCTCGACCAACAACAGATTTTGTTCATCCTTCCCACGACCTCGTCCAACGTACAAGTACTTGAACCGACTCAACTTGCGACACTCTCAGCCGCTCAGACCTCGACCGTGCGGTGCGCCAACGTCTGTCTCGAGCCGGAACAGATTCTGGTCGGTCCGATTGACAAAGCCCTTCACGTTCGCAAACGCAGGTTGCCTCTAGGCCAGACCTTCGCACCCTTGGGTCTGACGCTGGCAGCACTTGACTTAATCCGACAGATCGATCTTCCGTCGGCCAAAAATACGTATGAGTCTTTGCTTGATCAATTCAATGAGTTGCGTCACACCGTCCGCGAAGCCAACACCCGTCTGATGGACGAGCAGGACCTGCAATCAGGTCCTTTGATCCGGAGTGAATGCAATAACCTCGCTATCCGGGCGACTCATTCAGCGGTGACACTTTACAAAGGGGCGGGGCTTCGTATCGACCATCCGGCCCAGCGTCTGGCAAGAGAAGCGCTGTTTTTGCTCGTCTGGTCGACCCCGACCAGTGTCATGGATCGAAACTTGGAACTGATCGCCGACCCGTATTGACGGATCCCCTAGGGTAGAAGAGGGGAATTATTCGCTACGGACCTGAGTTTGTTCAGGAATGATTCCCGTTCCGCGTCGTCCAGGGTTTCGAGCTTGAGCGTCATCTCCCCCTCACGAATCTGCATCGAGCGGACCCGCGTCACCAACGGGTCTTCGCTAGAAAAACCCGACAACCGACCGATAAATGCATACGCTTGAGGAGTTCGTCCTGCAAACAGATCCGCTGCCAGAGACGTGTAATAAAGATCTGATGTTGCCCGGGTCGCAACCGAATGTTCATCAATTCCCAATCGAGGCAATGCCGATCTGGCCTGACGGGCCACATTCCCGGTCAACCGAACCTGCTGGTCATTCAGGACCACCAACGGAAGGGTTTGTTCTCCGACACGCATTGAATCCAGCTTGATTCGAATATACCCCGACGGATCGGTCTGAGGTCTGAACGTGACGCTGACCACTTTTTCGTATTCGACATATTTCCCTGCGATTGTGATCGCTCCGTCTGTTAATCTAACCCGGATGTCACGGATATACTGTCCGAGTTTCTCGTCCAGCCCGGCAGACTGACTCCATTTAACGATCAAACGATTGATATCGTCCGCAGTCAGTACCACCGTCAACTGCCGATCTTCAGCCGACTTGGTCGCCGGGTTGCCTGAGGAAACCTTGTTGGCCCAGCTCTGCAGCTTGATGGCAGTCCGTTTTTCCACATCCGGATCATCTCGAATTGTTTGGGCTTTTACGTACCATTCCGGGATACGTGCCGCACGTTGATAGATCATCAACCCAGTTACGCCCAAACCGATAATCAGCACCATAAGGGTGATAGCCAAACCCCAAAACCATTTTCTACATTTGCTCATTGGTTACGAGTCTAGGACGAAACACACACCAAGGCCAATCTCGGACGCAGGATCCGATCGGTTTACCGATTTTAACTCTCCGACTGTGGAAAACCCGACGTGATCAAACGCTTGAGGATCACCCCTGAAACGAAAGACTATAATGGGACAAGATGTCCGTTTCGTCCCAGCCATCATCCTTTCAGGAACCTTTGCAGCAGCTGCTGGGGGTGGACCAAGCCATCTTGAAGGGATATTGTCGGGCCTTGGAACAAAAGCTCGCTGACGGACCGTTGTCCCTGTCAGATCGAGACCGGTTGATAGCCCGGGGCATGCGTCTGGGTTTAAAACGTTTTGACGCCAACCTCGTCTTAGCCGCCATGGAACACCGTTGCCAGCAATCACGCCTGGGTCTGACAGACCGTTTAGAAGATATCTCATCCGAACCAGACTCGTCACCGTTACCTCGCTGGTTGGCTTGGGGTACTGCCTTAGCGGTACAGGGGATGATCATGATCGGTTTGTGGTGGGTTATGAGATGAAACGATTTCTCATGTCAGGCAGCCTTGTTCTGCGCCGGATTCGGATTAAATACTTTGACCCTGTTCCGTCCAGTATGTTTGGCATTATAAAGTGCCAGATCAGCCGCCTTGAGCAAATGAGATAATTGTTTGAGAGGAGAACCGGGCTCCCAACTGGCAACCCCGATGCTGGCAGTGACGGGGATCTGCTTTTTATCGTGTTCGATCGGTTTGGCCTCGATCGCTTTTCGAAGTGTTTCGCCGATAATGGCAGCAATAGGTCGCGGCGTATCGGGGAGCAAAAGGGTCATTTCCTCTCCCCCATACCGGGCAGCAACGTCCTGCGGACGAGCAGACTGTTTGAGAATACGTCCGACCACACGAAGTGCTTCATCACCCGCAGCATGACCATGGGTATCGTTCAATGTCTTGAACTTATCCAGATCGATGAATAACACACTTAAAGGTGTTCCGGTCCGTTGGGCTTCCGCGAACAGTGACTCACATTTCTGATCGAATGCCGCTCGATTGGCCAGACCCGTCAGCCGGTCGGTCAAGGCCTGTTGCTTGAGCTCGGCATTCTGCTGTTGAAGATTTTGCGCCTGCGCCTGGGTCTGAAGAGTGATATTCACCAGGGCTTCGTTGGCCCGTTTCAGAATCGACTCGTAAGTCTGCATCGGACCGAGGTTGATCTCGAACAACGGGGCGATTTCCTTAGTTTTGTTGCCGATCTCTTCCAAAAGTTTGTCGATTTCGCCCTGTTCCATTCCATGGACAGACTTGGCGACCGCACGGACTTCGGCAATCGCCTGGGCAGGTTCTTTGTCAACAAAGACGTCCGCACAACGAGAGGACAGTTCAACTACTTCGGTCAGACGTTTCAGTTGAGGGTCGGGCACTTCGGAAGAACTGTGATGGTTAGCAATCGGAACCGACAACAGCGGAGGAAGCTTCCATTGCTCGGCCAGAATCCCGCTGACCTGGGCATGACTTATCTGCAAATTCTGAATTTCGAGACGGATAATGTCATAATGAGACACAGCCGATTCAATAACCTCGCCGTACTCATCTCCCAAGACTTGATCCATCACCAGCATGCCGATGTCGGACAACAACCCGATGAGGAATGCTTCCTCTTGTTGAACGATTCCCAGCTTGCATGCAATCGATCGCGCAGCCGCTGCGGCAAATATGCTGTGACGCCAGTAATTGATGTGCTGAAATCCCTTGCTCTTGCTTTTGGCCAGGTTACTTACCAATGAAAAACCCAGCACAAGGGTCTTTACCGATTGTAAACCCAGAATCACCAGCGCCTGACTGATGGTGCTGACGGCCTGCTGACGACCGTAAAAGCTCGAATTGACGGTTTTGAGAATCTTGCCCGATAATGCAGGATCCTTGCTGATGATCCTGGCGATTTCACCGATATCCACTTCTTCCTTCTGAGCAAGGTCCAGCACTTGGACGGCTATCGTCGGAAGCGACGGGAGTGTCGGACAACTTCGAATACGGTCGAGCAGGTACTCGTTCATAATAATTGATCCCGATCCAGAGGCTTTCGATTGAAATAATGGTACCACGCTCACAGAACGTGACCCTGTGATCTGTATCGGATGATTGGAGGACCCGCTTTGCTGGGATTTTCCCTTACGGAGTTACTCGTCAGGTTCTGCGGTCGGCTGACTCGAAGGAGCAATCTGTCGGGAATTGATCGAGTTTTCGGACCGAGAAATCGGAGTATCGGACCTTGACCGCATCAGTTCCGATTCCAGAGGAAAAGTCATCGCGGTGTAAGGAATCTCAAAACGGAACTGTTCCGGATCGACCGTCCATGGTTCCGTGGTCTGATAAGTGATCATGACACGAGCCAAGAGAACTTTTTGCACCCCTCGTTTTTCCAGATACCGGGTATAGTCGGTAACAACGGAACGAATCATTCCGTTGTCGTCAAGTCGAATCCGCCTCAATGGTCCGTCCGACTCTGAAATCACCAGTTCGTTGCCTTCCAGCCAGATCGTATCGGCATCACCCACCAATGTCCGGGACGGTGGATCACTGATGCAGGCCAGAAGAGAGGGATTTTCGTCTATCAGGATCCGTTGAAGAACTTTCGGGATCTGTCCGGAAGAATACCGAGCAGGCTTTTGTATCCGTGTTCCAAAGGTGTGACTCGTATGGTCGAACAGGATCAACCGGTCTACGGTTTGAACCAGTGTACGGTTCGCGGAAATCTCATGCCGAAACAGGCCCGAACCGTCGGTGTAACCCGTAACGTCCAGGGAATAAGCCTGCGACAGTCCGGCTGCGTTTAATTCGCCCCGGATCTGAGCACGTACGCGAAGCGGTCGACCAACGCTATAAGCATGGTCGACCTTATCCAGAAAAACCCGAGCAGGATGGCTTATCAAAGGTTGTACAGATGCCGGCAAAGTAGCAGGCGCCACTTCTCTGATCTGATCAGGACCGGAGGTCACAGCTTCCCGCATTGACAGCTGATCTGCAGACGTCCACCCGGTCGCGAAAAAAGACCCTACCGAAAAAAGCCCAGCCGTAAACTTCATGGTGTTTGCTCTTTCAACACCTTTTCCAGACATTGACGCATTTTCGGGGTACCAATTTCACTTTTACCGAATCCTTCGACGGCTCCGGCCCGGATCGCTTCCGACTGGGCTTCGGGATAGTTACTGATGAGCACGGTTTTGATGGTCGGATGCGACTCATGCAACTGTCGGATCAGTTCAACACCCCGGGTGTCGGAAAAATATCCGTCCAGAAGACGATTGACCAAGAGCACAGACACGCCCTTTTCGATCGCATCCTGAAGCGAAGTTGTGTCCGAAATAAAAACCACGTCGGCATCCGGAATGGCATACTTGACCGCCGATCTCAGCATGAATGCGTCCGGTCCGCAATGACCCACCAGTCCGATACTTTTTTTCATACGGTCCCTATGATTCCTTGGTGTCCGTATCGGGTTTACTTTTTCGAAAAATCGCCAGAACCCGGTCCACATGCACCACGAACAGACGGTTGTCGTGTTCAAGCTCCACGGGAATGGCCTCGCGGGGATCGAAAAGCACTTTATCGTATTGACGGATTGTCAGGTCTTCGTCTCTTTCAATTTGCTTACTGATCGCGATAACTCTTCCGGTGATAACCGGGATCTCGTGTGAATCCGGAAGCGCGATTCCGCTTCGAGTCTCACGCTTGTTCTCGTCCTTTCGAATCACCACACGCTTACCTACCGGTTCGATGATATCGTAGTCCAGTTTGCGATTGATCGAAGTTGCCATACGTATTATGAGTATAGACGATGGACCGGCCTATGTCTCGTAGAAGGAACGCCAAAAGAGGCTTTCCTTGCCATATCATGTCATGTTAAAACCGGCTATCCGTTCGGAAGCTGCTCACCCGGGGGAATCTCCGGAAGATCCAGTTCGTACAAATCCTGAGCAAGTCGTGTCAGGAAAAACATCAGTTCCTGAGCCGCGACGACGGGGGGAATCGGATCTCGTAGATCATACTGGTGAGTGTGATCCTCACTCGAATCGTCTCCCCGTTTCTCTCCTTCGGTAATGATATGGTGCTCGAACGTAACAGCATCTTCATGACTCTGCATGACAACCAGTTCACCCCAACGCCAACTCAGATGCACTCGGATCGCTAATTGATTCCCCCAGGTGGTGACTCGATGGACCACCCGGTTGGCCATTAGCATTTTGACCAGTTGGTCGGTAGCCGGGAGAACCGCCGTTTTCATGAAGTTGTGATAGTTCTCGTTATACTGCTGTTGACGCGACATCGCTTCGCGTTCGGCAGCCAGTTTTTCAGGCGGAACATCGGTGTAGGGAATGACCCGAGACAACCACCACTGGATAAAGGCTTTGTCGAACATGCGTTTATATCGTAACCGCTTATACGAACCGGGTCACGATCGGCGACGACGAAGCCCAGCCAAAACCCCGCTGGCCACCAACAATCCCAAGACCGGTTCCGGAACAGGCTGATATTCGAACCAGGCACTAGTCGAGTTGGTTTTCAGTACCATGTGTCCGACAAGGTTTAGATCATTGTCGTAAACCTCTGTATAGCTCGGGTCCACAAGATTTAATGTCGCTGACATCGTATTCGCGGTCAGAAATATGAACGGTCCATGACCCGACAACTCTGAAGGGTCTGAATACACGAACGAGGGCAACACGTTGATGCTTCCGCCGATGTTTCCGTCGATCGTTAGATGATCTGATCCGACATAGGGATCGAAATCGAGTATCAGATTGGCTTCATTGAGGTCGATTGTACTGGAAGATTTGAGGGTCAAATTCCCGGGATCCCAAGCACCGATTCCTGGTTCGATGTGACCAGGACCGCTAAAATCAAATGTATCGGCCCAAACCTGACCTTCTCCCTGCAAGGATGCGAGTGAATCGGTCTGTTCGAAAGTTCCGACCCGCAACACTCCGGAAGACGAAACAACCGTACGAGCTGATGTGGAATATGTTCCAGCCCCCCCAATCACAAAAAAGTTATCATTAACATAGACATCCGCACCGTTGTTGACCGATTCTGCAACGACCAGGCTATTGACAAAAACCCTGGCTGCGGGTCCGGTAATCGTGATCGATTGGATCGAAATGGATCCACCATCGAAATAAACATCCCCGTTTTCTTCCCCCGATGGTGCCGCAGAATTGACAGTTCCACCGTTAAAGATATCAAGCGTGTTTGGATGAAAAACCCCTCCGGACATCACACGAAGCGTTCCTGAAACATCCACGTCCGTGGGAGAAATTGTGTTGGTATACGGAACGTAATAGTGCCGAGGCACCACCAACGTTGATGCCTGCAAGATTCCTGCCGACCCTGCAATCCCAATAACTCCCATCCACATCCATTTGTTCAACATTTTATTCTCCTAAACAAATCAGAATCCCAACGCATGGTGGTATGACCTCGAGCGACCCCTGGTCAGGCGCGCAAGATCTCAAATGGTTGACACCTTCAACTGAGTTGTAAAAGTTTTGGAAAAACGGCTGAATTGACAACTTGCTGCATCTGCGGGCCGTTACCGCTAATTACCTCTCCTATACTGCTTTATACAAGAGAGTTGCTGATTTTGTCAAGACTTCAGAGAACAAGCGTGCATCATTATTGTGTTGTCCTGTAGGATCTCGATGTTTCGATCTTGTTGGGAGGATGATTTGCCATCAGACTGCGCCTCCACGTAACCGGGCGTTGATGCCCGTTTGGATGTCACCGGGAAGGCGTGACCCCCAGTTTCTCGAGGAATTGCGAGACAACGTTTTGATTTTGCCTCTTTCGAATGGGGAGAGACGAAAAACACCCTAAACTCTCATCTTTCTAACTCGGTTAGACCGATAACTGGATAGATGAGCCCTATTCTTAGCCTCCTCCGAGCCAGCCTGTTTCCGGAACGGAAGAGACAAGTCGTTCCATCATTTAATTCTAAGTCATTGTCGCCACTTGACTTACTCGGACGGAAGGTGGTCAATCTCGACACCCCCGAACTGCAACGATTTCTGGGTGGTAAACGTATCCTGGTGACCGGGGCAGGTGGGTCAATCGGTTCGGAAATTTGCCGGCAAACCATGAAATTTTGCCCGTCCACACTGATTCTCCTGGATCGTTGCGAAAATGCCTTGTTTGAAATCGATCAGGAACTACGCGACCGTTGGCTGGGGTCTGATATCAAGCCGATTGTAGCAGACATTTGTGACCCCCGGCGGATCGATCGAATCATCGAATCCGAAACCCCTCATGTCATTTTCCATGCCGCTGCCCATAAACATGTCCCCATGATGGAAAAAAACCCCGGCGAAGCGGTCAAAAATAACGTTTTCGGAACACGTATCGTCGCCGATGCAGCGTTAAACACCGGGGTCGGCGCTTTCGTCATGATCAGCACGGATAAAGCCGTCAATCCCACCTCCGTCATGGGCGCCACAAAACGGGTGGCTGAGCTTTATGTCCAGTCTCTCAACACCGCCCAGATCGAACCACTCCGGCACGGAACTGATCAATCGGTAGAACATGAACCCCTGACGCGATTCGTGACAGTCCGTTTCGGAAATGTCCTGGGATCTTCCGGATCGGTCGTACCGATTTTCCAGAAACAAATCGAAGCCGGTGGACCCGTCACCGTCACCCACCCCGACATGCGCCGATATTTCATGACCATTCCTGAAGCGTCGCAGCTGGTCATGCAGGCAGGCGCGATCGGAAAAGGCGGGGAAATTTTTGTTCTGGATATGGGCCAACCCGTGCGAATCCTCGATCTGGCGCATGAAATGATCCGTCGAAACGGTCTAGAGGTCGGAAAAGACATCGAAATCCGCATCACCGGAATGCGACCCGGAGAAAAACTATTTGAAGAATTAGCCAATGACTCGGATTCAACGGTTCCGACAACCCATCCGAAAATCCGCGTCTGGAAACTTCCTCGAATGACAACCCAACAAGCTCGACAGCACCTCGACGCCTTGTCCAGGGTTGTTGAATCCGATCCGCAACAGATCGTCCAGACATTGATGCGAATCGTCCCAGAATACCAGCCCAGTAGCCATTCTTTACGAGAAAACACCGAGCTACGCATCTGTCAAGCAGCCTGAGCATTTATAACTTCTTTTCAGGACAATTCTTACAACTCTCCTCCGGCGATTGTCGCCGACAGGTTTCGACCCCATGACCCGTTCAAACATCTGTCGGAGGGAATCCATAGTGTCTTATAAAAATCAAGTTTTCAGCTCCGTTATGTCGAAGATTTAGATGTTGCAATAGGTTAAGTTCAATTCTTGATCGACACGGAAAGTTGATCAGTGCATCCAAGGAAGGTTTGCCCATGCGAACCATTGCGATCGTCAATCAAAAAGGTGGTTGCGGAAAAACCACAACTTCCATCAATCTAGCAGCTTGTCTGGCGCGTCTGGGGAACAAGACGCTGCTGGTCGATATGGACCCTCAAGGCCATTGTGCTGTGGGTCTGGCGGTTCCTGACGAGCAGATCGAGCGGACCATTTACGACTGTCTGATTGAAACTCAGGACGGAACGCCCTGTCGGATCAATGACGTGGTGTGGCAGATTGCCACGGATTTTGATCTGTGCCCTTCCAACATTCGGCTGGCAGCTTTTGAGCAGGTATTCGCGGGACGTCCGGGTCGCGAGGACCGGCTCGGAATCGCCCTGGAGCAGGTCAAAAACAACTACCATTGGTGCATCATTGATTGCCCCCCTTCGGTCGGGCTTCTGGCATTTAACGCCCTCAAAGCCTGCGACGAAGTCCTGGTCCCCGTGGAAACCGGTTTTTTCAGTCTCCACGGACTGACCAAAATGATGGAAACCCTGGAAGAAATGCGCGAACGTTGCGGCAAGGAAATTCTGATCCGAGTCCTTCCAACCCTTTATGACACACGCACCAAACTGGCCCGGGAAGTTCTCGCCGAACTACGAACCAAGTTCAAACATTGCTTGATGGAAAGTACCGTCAACTTTAACACAAAGCTCAAGGAAGCAGCCAGCTTCGGTCAGCCGATCACCGAGTATGATCCGGGTTCTCGCGGATACAAGGATTTTGTTAATCTTGCGCGAGAACTGATGGGTCACCGGCCTGCCGAGGTCGAGCCGGTTGCCAACGAAAAGCTTTCCCGACCGATGGAACTGGTCCAACGTGCCAAACAACTTGCCCAGTTGACTAACTTCCAGTTCGGGAAAAATACCGCTCCCAACCTCTCTGCTATTGCTGCAAACGACGCTTCGTCAAACTCCAATAATGGTGGTTTCTCCTCCGAAACCAAACGCAGTACCGAACAGAAGATCGAGGACTTCTATGGAGTAAAACAAGTGGGAACCGATGTGATCTTTGCCGCGCGGTTTGATAATGCCAAACGGGTATTGATCGCCGGGGATTTCAACAACTGGACTCCGATGAGCACACCTCTGATCACAAACGGGGCTCCGGACCGATGGATCACCAAGTTGCCTCTAACCCCGGGACGATATCGTTATCGGTTCGTTGTGGACGGGAAATGGGTCACGGATCCGAACAACAACAACGTCGAAGCCAATGAATATGGTGAACTGAATAATGTGGTCGAAGTCTCCTGAATGACGATGAATAAAAGGTTGCCCGGTGGTCGGGAATCGGAATCGGAATATGGAAAACGCCAGCTCCCACCGTCGTCTCTCGGAAATTTCTCATTTATTCCTGAGTGATGTACGCGCCAAAACCACCGGAAACGCCCCTCGACCGGTTCGACATCCCCCGGGCAGTTTCAAACCCGATGTCTCGATCGATCTTACTCCTGAAGAGTTTGCCGAATCGATGTCAGTCGACCCACGGAATACCACCGATGGTTCAAAGAAGAACGCTTGTCCGGATCAGACCCCACGAACCAGCGCTTTCAAACCTGTTCGTCTGGTGATTGCCCATCATCTTGGCGAATTGATGTCCGAGCGGGTCCGTGATTTTGCCGGTATGTTCACAACCGGCGGCAAACGTGTCGGATTGATCTACGCCGACGCAGCCCAAGTGCAGGTATCTTGCGTCGAATATCATCCCCATGCCCCCGAACCCAGCCCGGATATTCCCCAAGATGTGCTAGATCCTCAGAAGCTGCGGGAAGTACTTGTTGAACTGGACCGCGACGTGGACGGTTGGATGATCGTGTTGCCTGATCCACGCCACGAAGATTCGATCCGACTAATTCGACAAATCCGCGACTGGACCCTGATCAGCGGCGTGGATCATGACACCGTCGTAGCCAGTTACCGAACCATCAAGGGAATGGTCGAACACACTAATCCATCTCTCTCAATAGCCATCTACGGGGCGGTGGATTCTCAGGAACTAGAAAAAGCTTTCAAGAAACTGGCGGGTGTTTGTAACCAGTTTCTGCACCTCCAATCCTCGTTGTGGGGGGCGATTGAGCCCGCAGAACACCTGGTTGAACATCTCGTCTGGTCTGCCACCGCTGCCTACAGCAAATCGCAGCTGGCATCGGCTTCTCAATGGAAAGTTCTGTCCGACCTGGTTGAGAACGCTTCTCACCCGCCTGCGGATCGACCGGGTTCTCTCCCTCAGGCGGATGATCATTCCAGAGTTTCCATGAAAATTATGCCGCCACCCGGGATACCCGCATCGCCATCTCCTGCGTCGGAACCGACTTCGCAGACCATACACGAAATCATTGACCTTTCGACCTGCAACGGATCGATTGCTGCTATTCTTTCCGCGATCATTCGACAGGAAAATCAGTTGATTGAGTCTCCGATCAAACCGCCTCATCTTTCCGAAGCGACGCTCACAGTGTCCAGGGATCATTGTCTGACTTTGGTCGCCTGGGCCTATCCGGGATTGACAAACTTGCGAAAAATTGCCCAAGCCTATCACTGGATGAATGAAAATCGGCAATTAATTGCAATGGCATTACCGCAGTTCGTGATTGATAACCAGCATACCCCCCGTTTAAACCTCTTGGTTGATCATGCCGATGCGTCCGGAGCCGTGCTTCAACCCTTGATGGAACGATCGAGTGTCCGTATACAAGCCTATCGTAAACTCCAATGGTCGGGACGAACCGGTCTGCTCCTTGAAGCGGCCTGATTGGGCAAGTCCTCACACCTGATTCTTTCGGGAACAACCCGTTTATCCAAAAGTTTAGTCGTTTATGAGGATTTGATCGTCTGTTCAAGACACAAATCCGGTTACACAATTCAAGACACTATGATTGCTGTTGAATGGAACAATGACGAAGAACTATTTGCGCTGGTGAGGTCGGAACTTTATACACCGGTGGTAGGAGACATTCTGGATTCGATGGGATATGTGCATCAGTTTTTGCCCCAGCCGATTCAACCGATGAAAGAGCAAATGACTGTGGTAGGTCGGGCCATGCCGGTCCTGATGATCGATGTTTATGGCCCACAGAAACACCCTTTCGGTAAATTGACCGAAGCCCTGGACCAACTACAACCCGGTGAAGTTTATTTAGCATCCGGAGGCGAGATGCGATGCGCCTACTGGGGAGAAATCCTGACAGCTACTGCCAAGAAAAGAGGGGCTGTCGGAGCCGTTATTAATGGATTCCATCGGGATACTCCAAAAGTTCTGGAGCAAAACTGGCCGGTCTTCAGCCGAGGTCGTTTTGCCCAGGATTCCAGTGTTCGCACCCAAGTAGTCGATTATCGATGTCCGATCGAAATCGGACAAGCGAAGGTCGAACCAGGCGATCTGATATTTGGTGACCTGGACGGCGTACTCGTCATCCCCAAGACTGTCGAACAACAAGCCGTTTCACTAGCACTTGCAAAAGCTCGTGGAGAAAAAAGGGTACGAAGAGAGATTGAAAACGGCATGAGCAGTACGGAAGCATTTCGAAAATATGGGATTCTATGAGATCAAAATGGTTCGCAATTTCTGTTCTGTTTTATTGTATTGTTACGTCATTGATTGGTTTGCAATTCTGACTAGGAATCCTTCATCGATGCTGACGGATGAAAAACATGGTGATCAACCGCTTTGAAACTTGGCACTGCAAACGTCACGAAGCCCTCTTCGACCAAGCCCGGACCGGTCGCAGTCCTTTGAACTGGGATGTGGTTGTTCTAAGACTTACGACCGATCAAGGACTGACAGGACATGCTACTTCATTAGCGGCGAGGTCCGGGTCAATAACACAAAACTATCTTCATGAAATCATCGCGCCGGTGGTTTTAGGACGACGAGTGACAGAACGGGAATCGATCTGGCACGAATTATGGACCATTGACCGGCATCTGACATTTTTCCCGGTCTATCTGCCGGGTCCGGTCGATGTCGCGATGTGGGATATTGCCTCGCAGGCGGCTGGGCTTCCTCTTTACCAGTTTATTGGAGAGTGTCGAGACTCGTTACCGGTTTATGCTAGCAGTCTGTTCATGCCAAACCCCCAAGCTTACGTCCAGGAAATGCTAAAATACCGTTCGAAAGGTTTTCCGGCCTACAAAGCCCATCCCCCGGGACCGTGGCCGACGGACATGAAAGTTCACCAGGCTTTGCGAGAAGCTGCCGGAACGGATTATGTGTTGATGACCGATCCGGTTTCCGACTACACGCTGGAAGAAGCCATCCGTGTCGGACGCGATTTGGAAAAACTGAATTATCATTGGTTCGAGGAACCATTTCGTGACTTTGAACTTTCAAAATACGCCAAATTGTGTCAAACGCTTGATATTCCCATCGCCGCAACGGAAACCACCCGTGGCGGACCTTGGGGAGTCGCTCAAGCAATCGCCTTTCAAGCAGCCGATATCGTTCGGGCAGACGTTTCCTGGAAAGCTGGCATCACCGGAACCCTCAAAATTGCCCATCTGGCCGAAGCGCATGGCCTACGTTGCGAAATCCATTGTACAACAATGGGTTTTATGGATATGGCCAACCTCCACGTCAGTTGCTCCATCCGGAATTGTGACTATTTTGAACTGCTTGTCCCGGAGGAACCGTTCCGCTTTCCCATGAAAGATCCCTACCCGATCTTCGACGGAATCGCCCGCGTCCCTCAAAAGCCTGGCATTGGTGTAGAATTGGACTGGGATCTGATTGATCAGACTTGCGTCGAACACAAAATCAGTTCTCTGCAATGAAACGACCAGTCTGTTTCAAAATCCATCCTGCTGATAATGTAGCCACTGTGCTACAGGATGTACCTGCGGGCACCGAACTGCAGATCCTGGGTGGGTTGTCAGTAAACTTGATCCGATCGGTCGAACCTATCCCTCACGGGCATAAAATCGCTCTGCAATCCATCACAATCGAAAACCCTGTAATCAAGTTCGGTGTTATCATCGGAAGGGCATCGGTTCAGATCGAACCGGGTCAATGGGTCCATCTGCACAACTGCCGTAGTCAGTTTGATGAACGGTCACAAACTCTGAACATTCATGACGGGTCAACAACCGATACGCGATATGAGTGATTTAGCTAATCCATCTTGGACCGGTTATTTGCGTCATGACGGACGCAAAGGGATCCGCAATGTGATTCTGGTAATCTATACGGTGGAATGTGCATCGCATGTTGCTCACGAGATTGCTCGCGGAGAATCGGACGTTCACGTCATCGGGTTTCCGGGATGTTATGATAATCAATACGCGGTAAGATTGATGCTAGCGCTTGCCAGGCATCCCAATGTGGGAGCAGTGCTGGTCGTGGGATTAGGTTGTGAATACACCCGTCCAGACCTGATCGCCCAGCGGGCACGGGAATCCGGACGACCCGCAGAATGGTTTCGGATTCAGGACGTCGGTGGAACCCGCCCAGGAATCGTCACTGGAAAACAACTCATCAACAACTTCCGAGCGCAGATTCAGAATGTCCCCCGCGTCGATATGACCCTGGCCGACCTGGTTGTGGGCTGTGAATGTGGTGGTTCTGACGGAACTTCGGGATTGGCAGGAAATCCGGTTGTGGGTGCTTTTTTTGACCAACTCGTCGAGGCCGGGGGGACGGCCATTTTCGAGGAAATTGTCGAGATGATCGGTTTAAAAAGCGTCCTTCTTTCACGGGCTGCTTCAGACGCGGTTCGTCTTCAGCTCGATGAAACCTATGAAAAAGCGGTACGGTATTGTCAACAGGTACGTCAATGGAGCACTTCTCCGGGGAACTTCGCCGGCGGACTGACTACCATTGAGGAAAAAAGCATGGGAGCCTTTGCCAAGAGCGGTTCAAAACCGATTCAAGGGGTTATTCGTGTCAGTCAAACTCCCCCTTCACCCGGACTTTGGTTAATGGACAGTGTTCCAGACGAGCATTTTATGCTTTTTGGATACACCAATCCGAATGATACCGAAGGTATCATGGACTTAATAAGTGCTGGTGCCCAGATCGTATTGTTTGTGACGGGTCGAGGTAGTGTTATTGGTTCACCTGTTGCACCGTTAATCAAAGTGACAGGCAACACACGAACATATCAACGCATGATTGAAGATATGGATTTCGATGCGGGAAGAGTTTTAACAGGTGAAATCACACTTGTACAGGCAGCAAGCGAACTCAAACAGATGGTTATGTCCGTTGCATCCGGACATCCAAGCAAACCGGAATTTTTAGGACATCGGGAGTATTTCATTCCTTATAAACATCAAAACACGCCACCCCTTGAATCAGGATGTCATGCCTGAGGAATCGAATATGCAAAATGTCTTTTCGTTAAAAAGCGAAACGGCCTTGATTACCGGAGGGGGTACGGGTATCGGCTTGGGTATAGCCCGATGTCTGTCCGAAGCCGGGGCCAAAGTGGTTCTAGTCGGGCGTAGAGAATCCGAACTCCGATCCGCGGCTGAATCCATTGGTTCATCGGCCCATTATCTTCCGGTCGATATCACGGATCTGAAGCGGGCTTCTGAAATCATTGATTCTGCTACAGTATTAGCCGGGTCGCCGATTTCTATTCTGGTCAACAATGCTGGCATACACCTGAAGAAAGCTGCTGTCGAAACCACACCCGAAGAGTTTCAGTCGGTCATACAAACGCATGTGATTGCGGCCCACGCACTGTCTCGAGCGGTTTTACCCGGCATGATCGAACGTCGTCACGGAAACATCCTTTTTACGGCTTCGATGACAAGCTTTTTTGGCATGCCTCTGGTCATCGCCTATTCCGCAGCCAAAAGCGCGTTGATGGGAATAGTGCGTTCTTTGTCTACCGAAGTCTCGCAGCATGGTGTGCGGGTGAATGCAATCGCACCGGGATGGATCGAAAGTGACATGCTCCACAAAGCACTGGAGGCGGACCCGGATCGAAAAAACCGCATCCTGGCTCGTATTTCAATGAAACGATTCGGACAACCCGATGATATCGGTCACGCAGCGGTTTATTTGTGTTCTCCGGCTGCCCGATACGTCACCGGAATTACTCTGGCCGTTGATGGGGGCGCGAGCGTTGGTTTCTAAATGATCCGTCCAGAATTCGAAATGAAATACCCATGAATCCGAATTAAGGTCGACCGGTTTTCATCCTGCCTACACTATAAGACAAGAAAGGAATCATTGTGTCGATTCAAAATGGTGTCTTATTTCAATATTTTCACTGGTATTACAACGAAGACGGTACTTTGTGGCGAGATGTCGCTAAAGACGCCCACATACTGCGGGAAAATGGGATCACAGCCATCTGGCTTCCGCCGGCCTGTAAAGGAGCACACGGGAAAACCGATAGCGGGTATGCGATCTATGACCTGTATGACCTAGGCGAGTTCGACCAAAAGGGAAGCGTCCGAACCCGCTGGGGAACCAAGCAGGAACTGATCGATGCGGTTAAAGCGATTCAGGACGCGGGAATGCAGGTCTATGCGGACGTGGTTCTTAATCATCGCTGCGGGGCTGATGCAACAGAAATTGTGGAAGTCGTCGAAGTCAGTGATGAAGACCGGAGTAAAGATCTTCCGGACTCAAAACACCATGCAGAAGTTTATACCCGATTCACTTATCCTGCCCGTCAGGGAAAATATTCCCAGTTTGTATGGACTCATGAGCATTTCACAACCGTCGACTACAAAAAAGAAGGGAATGAAAACGGGAAATTATATCGTCTGGCCAACAAACAGTTTGCTGATGATGTTGGACTCGAACACGGAAATTATGATTATCTCTTGGGCGCGGATGTCGATTTACACCATCCTGATGTCGATAAAGAACTTAAAGAGTGGGGTAAATGGTTCGTTGAACAAACCAACGTGGACGGTTTTCGGTTTGATGCTGCCAAGCACATGTCGGCAAGCTGGATGAAAGACTACGTGCGTTATCTGCGGGAACATTTTAAAGAAAGAGAATTGTTGAGCATTGCTGAATACGCTACGAGTAATTTGGATGAGCTGAAAAGTTACCTGCATCAAACCGAGCGAACGATTAAAATCTTTGATTTTCCCCTTCAACATAAGTTTGTGGAGGCTTCCAAAAAGGGCAAAGAATTTGATTTGACGAAGCTGTTTGAAAACACTCTGGTTACCACTGATCCCGAAATGGCAGTGACGTTCGTCAATTCGCACGACAGTCAGCCACGAGAAGACGATCATTCTTATGTTGCAGACTGGTTTCAGCCGCTGGCGTATGCGATTACACTTCTTCGGAAAGAAGGGTATCCTCTGGTCTTTCATGCCGATTATTACGGATATCAGTCTCCCCAGCATACCCATGCTGGTCATCGCGATCTGATCAACGTCCTGCTTAAAGCCCGCCGCGCTTATAACTGGGGAGACCAACATGATTACTTCGATCATCCCAACTGCGTCGCGTGGGTACGAACTGGAAACACCGAACACCCCGGTTGTATGGTCGTGATTCTGTCAAACGGGGACGACGGCAGAAAGCGAATCCAGACTCCTGTCAAAAACGCGAAATTCACCGACATCACGGACACCTGCAAAGACCCGATCCAGACAGACAACGAGGGTCAGGCCGAGTTTTACTGTCGGGGTGGAAAAGTGAGCGTCTGGGTGCAAAGCTAGACCGCGGATAGCCGGTTTTGATTTTCAATACTCACTTGACGATCTAGGCCCGGTTCAGTGAACACCGATCTGATAAAATTGAAGCTCATCCTGCATCAAATCAAGTAAGGCAACGGATTTCAGACGGCTTCGGTAAAGGGCACCGGGGTTGATACAACGTATCGGTCCGGACCGATTGTCATATCGAACATGCGTGTGACCGGTCAACAGATAGTTCACAGGATCAGTCAGCCTCATTATTCGTGAGATCAATTGTGTATCATCACCATGAGTAACTGCAACTCGCTTGCCCGAAAGGTTTAATATTCCCCAAATTTCCAGGCACTCGATGCCCAAATGAGAAGCATAATTTTTGAGAACATCTTGATCGTAATCGCAGTTTCCAAAAACGAACGCAGAAGGAATACCCGCAAGTAGATCCAGAATGTCGGTACCACCGACGTCTCCACAGTGGATCAAATACTCCGCCCCGGCATCCGTCAGAAGTTTTACCGCAGTTCGGGTGATTTCAAATTGACCATGTGTATCCGAAAGGATTCCGATCTTCACTCGATCAATTTATCGTTTTACGGGTCCCTGTCGAGCAAAATCCGGTCTGAGTTCAATCGTTGCTCAAAGTTGAAATCCAATTTGGAGTCATCACTGCGGAAGGAACCGTACAACTTTGAACTCATATCCGTTGGTAGCCAAGATCATCGTGATCAATAACCATAACCCCGTAGACAATGCTTCTCCAAAAATCAGACCTATGAACAAGGGTTTAAGGTTATTGAACAGCGAAGCACCACCAAAACGTAGAATCAGCGATTTGGCCAACCATCCCAGAAAAATGCTGAAGGCGGCGTTGGTGATGTAGAAATACGTGCAAAGCAGATAACCGACCGGTAGTAAAGGCCAACCACTGAACCGCCAGGTCAGGGTTTGGAGAATCAGTGTAACAATGATCCCGGTCGTGATATGCGCCCACGAGTTATGTGCCTTGGCTGGGAAACTTCCTTCGCTCACGCTCGTGGGAAAATCGACCATCCACTGTCGAGGCCAGAAGATGGTTCCATAGACATTCAACACACCTCGTTGATCCAGATCATCCAGCGGGATCGCATAATTGTAATAGCACCAGATGGATGCCATCGCACAAGCAATGAACGCGACAAAAAGTGTTCCGAAAATCAGAGACGGCGCACGTCTTTTTTCCTGAGAGTTCACGCCGGCTTCATCCACTGTCTGAAGACCATGAAGTGTAAATGTGAGCGTACTTTCCCGGGCTGCCTGCATGAAACCGTAATGCCCTACACCATAGGCGTAAGCGCCCCGTGGGGTGAGGATCTGTGGGGGCAAATTCGTCAGAATCTGATCAAAATTGACGGGCATACGGATATATGCCATCCCTGTTTCTGCGACAAAACGGGCTGTGATCAGGTGTGCCATCAGAATCATCAGGACGATCGCACAAGCCAACCACCATGAGGCTCCGAGAATGATGAACCAGATGACCATCCCGATAACGGAACCGATCAATAATAGAGAGGCAACTCGATATCGAAGAAAAAATCCCTCTGCATCATGAGATCGACGTTTACCGATGAGGGATCTCCACACCACTGCCCAGTGGTGTCGTCCGATCCAGAGAATTCCCCCTAAAAATGCGAATGCTGCGCCCAGTTGCTGATCCGCCATGGATGGGGCACTGAGAGTCTGATCACCAAACGCGTTCAAAGGCCATTGCAATATGGCGACAATCACGGGAATGCACCAGATGCTGAAACTCACCCGCGTGGGGATGAAATAAGTCAATCCGAGCAAGGTGAAGAAGATCGTTCCACCTTTCAACCAATACGGAAGATAACCCCAAGGCGGATCGGTTAGAATATCTCGAAGGTCATACCCAAAGGGAATCGCGGGAATACTCTTGGGAAAATAGGTGTTCAAAACAAGACTACTTTGAATCACAATCACGATCAACGCTGCGATCCAGAAACTGTAACTGCTGAAAACATCATTCAGAGCTCGACCCGGCCTGGGTGGAGCAATCAACATGGTCTGTAATTGGGCGATCGGGAAAGCCAACCTCTCGTTCACTGCCCATTGATAACGGACAATACAAGCCAGACTCACCAAAGCCGTCATAAAACAGACAACAAAAATCCCCCATCCTGCCAGCGGTTTCATCCATAATGTCCACGGGATCGATTCACCTTCCTGAAGCCTTGAATAAAATCGCGAAACAACCGGTTCACTCCCGGCCTGATAGGACTCCCCGGCCATCGTCCACATCGGGATCTGCATCTTTTCAAGAAGCTGGGAATATTTCGGATCCTGAGACGCCTGGTACAAAGGTGCTACCATGGCGGGAATCAACTGACGCATCAGTCCCTGTGAAGGGATCGAACAACTAACCAAAGCAATCAAAATGACGATCGACAGTTCGCCCGATGATAATGCTGCACGAGGAAACCATTTGTACAAAGGACCGTTGATCAAAAGCACAATGGCCAGCATGGCCAGGGCAACGATCGGCGGAAAGTAACTGCCGACCAGAAAACTGTTGTTCACCACGTAATCATTGAAAGGCGTGATGCAAACGATCCCCACTGCTATCAGCAAACCCAGTGCTATGCTACGAAAAGTAATTGCCCGCTGAGCTGACTGAAATGTATCAGGAGTGTTTCCTTGTGACATGATGATAAAACTAACCTTCTTCCCAATCGGCCAAGAGTTTGATTATCCGGTTGTTCCTGAATCTACATCACCTTTTCGGGTTTCCAAGGGGTCTGTCACACAACCTCCTACTATTACATGGGCTGCTGCGCATTTGTTGTATGAAAACCGCACAAACCCATCAAATCAGAGTCTGATTCGGGATCAAATCGTTAAAATGTCGCAAACAGGTGTTGCGCGTGCGCAAAATGACAGGCGACCTGTTGCATATCGATCGCCCGTCAAGATCTGATTAAATTGAATAGAAATAGAAACTGAGGATCAGATTTCGATCGCCCCGATAGCCCAAGATTCACTTAAGGATCGGTCTTTACCGTTGTAATCTACAAAGACTCCGGCATATTTTGCGCCATTCGTCGCAGCAACCTGATTGCTTCGTGGGGAAAAATTGCTGTCCAGTGAGGTATTTTGCTGATAATCCGTCCCCACCTTGCTCAGCGCATTCCATTCATTCAAATTGAAGTAACTGGAGATACGGTTGTAGGATCCGAGGATCATAATTCCCGTTCCCTCCTCGGCGTTCAATTCGATCCACCGACTTACATTAGGAACAGGCCAAACATTGTTGGAAATTGTTCGGAAACTGTTGAGATTGGTTTCCACAACCGTTATCGCACTGGTTCCGTAACTTCCAACCTGAAGGTTATCGGCTTTGTAGATATTGTTGATCAGATCGATTCCATCGACCGGTCCGCCGACATACAGGAATCGTCCTCGAGTACCCGTATTGATACCGGAATTGTTGATGATTTTGACATCACTGACCCCACGGTCGTATTCGCTGTTGTAGCCTTCGAGAATAATCTGGGCATCGTCATTCATTTTGAAGATGTTATTTCTGATCATCACATCTTCTGTACCATGACGTACGTTCAGATATCCGCCGTCCAAAAGATTAGACTCGATGACCACATTCTTTAATCGCCAATGCTTGCTGTTGAGTCCGTCTGCGCCTCCGAGTGGTCCAATCTGCTGTTCGTTCTGAAGTCGATTCCCGAAAATGGTGACGAAGTTCGCATTCTGGATATTCAGTGCGTTCTTGGGCGTCTCAAAATCATAGATCTTGGGATTGCGATAGTCTCCATACGAAATGTTGAGATGCTCAACCCCGCCAATCCGCACCGCGTGTTCGACGACCGAATTAGCCACCTTATTACCGAGCAAGACGAATTGGGATCCTTCACCCCAGACCAGATAGCTACGTAATGCGTAGTCCGAAGGCGCTTCACAATCCTGAACCAATACACCGGTCGGAAGACCATTCGTTTGAACCGCATAATTGACATTGAGGAAGGTACACCCACGGACCGAGTTTCCGTACCCGTTGAGTTTGACGGCAAAAGGCAACCCGGTTCGGTCACCCGTCGGACCAGACCAGATGGTATCGAAGGTCAGATCATCGATCTGAGAGCCGATCACTCCGTCATTGACAAAGATCATCGAGGCGCCATTACGTTGACCCGACCACCGAATGATCGGATCGGCTCCGGAACCCCACGCCCCGATCCGGACATTGTTTCGGGTGATCGAGAGGGTGTTCTGTGCACTGTAGGTATCTCCCCTTCGGAACAGAATTTCGACATCGCTTTGACCAGCAACGAGCTGGACCGCCCGGGCCCAAGTCTTGATGGCTTTGGTGGTCGAGCTTCCATCGTTGGAATCGGAACCCGAAGCCGACACATAAATCACCCGTCGGGCGGCCGGGAGCACCGTGATATCAATTGTTTGCTCAGAAGCACCCCGTTTTTCGTTGATCACACGGAGCATCAGTTTATACGTTCCGGGCTCTTCATACGTATGGGCGGCATTAAAACCGACCAATTTATTGTATTCACCATTCGGATCGCCAAAATCCCATTCGTACCGGGCTGTTGTCGGAGTTCCGGCATTGAGCCGAGTATTCGTACCGTGCACAAAGACGGTTTGCCCCGCCCGAATGGTTGTTTGGAGGGCGTAGATATTGACAACCGGTTTCGGGGCGTTGTCGTCGGTATCCACGGTATCGATAATCCCGCCGCCAGCCGAGCTAGAACCGTTGCTTCCACCACCCGTATAACCCCCACCCGATCCGGACGAGCTGTTGTTTCCGCCCGGAGCACCCGGAGAGGAGACTCCCCCACTTGATCCCCCGGTCGATCCCCCGGTACTCCCACCCGACGATCCCCCAGTGCTACCACCAGTTGATCCACCCGTTGAACCACCATTAGAACCACCGGTTGATCCCCCGCTCGATCCTCCGGTCGATCCCCCGGTCGATCCCCCGGTACTCGAACCGGTCGAACCACCGATGGTTCCGGTCAATGTTCCTTCCGTACGGACCTTCGTTTCGGCATCACGCACGGTGTCGGTATCGGATCCGCCGTCCACGTAATCGGTCCCCGTTCCTGCGTCAATAGCATCTCGTCCCCCTACACCGTAGATACGGTCATTCCCTGCAGCACCAAGGATTGAATCATTTCCATCATCGCCAAGTAGTATATCATTTCCGTTGCCCCCGCTGATCAAGTCATGACCTTTGCCTCCTGAAATACGGTCATCGCCATCACCTCCGATAATCGTATCACTTCCGGAACCGGCATAGATGGTGTCGTTACCGGCCCCGACATCGATGTAGAAAGGTAAAGTGACGGAAGAAGAAACCTGAACCAGATCGTTTTTAGATCCCCCGATGATTCGAATCTGACTGATCGAACCGATTCGATAACTCTGCGTTGCCGACCCTACCGTAATGTTGATGTATGTATTGGATGAGTTATACGCAACATTAAAAACATTCTTTTGGCTTTGCAGACCTGTCACGGTCAGGACGCTTCCAAGAAGGCGGAAAGTTCCCGAAGACGCCGCGGAGGTTTTGGAACCGACATAATTTTCAACATCCCGCATGTAGGAGGCATTCAGAGCGGTATCCGTTCCGGGTCCTCCGTAGGCATAATTTATTCTATCCGAACCGTCGAAGTGGTCATTGTCGAACTCGCCATAGAACCGATCTCTCCCCCCGTTTCCGAAAAACACATCTTCCCCGTATCCGCCATAGACGACGTCATCACCAACCCCACCAACAATGTAATCATCCCCGCCTTGGGTATAGATTCGATTTCCCCCCCCGAGTTCGAAGATCTGATCCGAGCCTTGTCCGCCAATTACTGTATCATTCCCCCATCCGGGATAGATGACGGTTCCTAGAGTCACGTATTTACCGACACCGATGTAATCGTGATATCGTCCTCCGATAAGAGTGATTGTTTTGATATCAGCTGCGGAGAAGGTTCGCCGATCAGAGTTGACACGTACTCCGTACGTTTTTCCGTCACTGGAAAGGTCAACACTGATCCCATTATTCTTACGTAAGCTCCCCTCGATGAGCAATTCTCCGTCAGTCAACGTAATAGCCAACAATTTTCGGGTTTCAAGGCTTTCAACGACAGAATTGGCCGCGTGTATCACAGGGGTTGATCGGGTGAGTAGGGTTTTAAACCGGAGTAAAGACGATACCTTTCGCGACAACAAGAGTGCATGATCCATGGTGTGTCCTTCACTCGATCAGCGTGAACAACCCGCAAATCGAAAAAAAAGGGTGTTAATGCGACATCCAAGAGCTATCCTCGAGTTTCAAAAGCACCTCAAAGACAGCACGTCAAAACCCCTTTCATCCTTGTGTCCCACCAAGCTTGCAATAGGCAAGGCCGCATCCGTGCAGATCCCAATCGGGGGCTTAATCTTGATTGTTCCGGGACAAGATTTTACCCTACAAACCGAAAACAGAACATTTGATAAATATCCGGATCGACCCATGCTTTCGATCCCTCTACCAGATATTCATCATTTCCCTTAAAATCACCCTCTTACGGATCATCGTGATGAGGAAGATTTCATTGGTTTGTCGATTCAGCACGCCAAATCTAACTAAAATAAGCAAAAAATTATCGGAATTTCTCGCGGTTTCACTGATCGACCGGTGCGCGAAGCGGACGTACCGGTAATGTTTTGATTCCACCACATCTAGCCATAATGCGGCAGCGTAAAATATCCAAAATTTCAGCGAAATGCTAGAAAAAATGGACTTCCTTTTGAAAAAAAACACGTTTGGCTTTAATTTGGAAAAATCCACAACTGTGAAGGACATTCCATGGTTCAAATCGACGTTGTTTATCAAGGCAAACTGCATACCCGCGCCACACACGAGCCCAGCGGTTCCACGCTCGTGACCGATGCCCCTCGGGATAACATGGGACTCGGAGAAGCCTTTTCTCCGACAGATCTGCTCGCTACATCCCTCGTCACCTGTATGCTAACGACCATGGGGATCGTGGCCCAACGTGAACAGATCGACATCACCGGTGCGACAGGTCGAGTGATTAAAGAGATGACCTCCACTCCTCCCCGACGAGTAGCCCGACTAACGGTCACACTTCATCTACCACAAAAACTCGATGAAGAACAAACCCAGAAATTGACTAACGCTGCCCACGCCTGTCCGGTCAAGAAAAGCCTGCATCCGGATGTCGAAGTCATTACCCAGATTCACTGGGGATAACTCTCGAACCTAAGTACTTGCCGGATTACATCAATGTCTGAACCCAGCGAGTCGTCTGCTGATAAAGCCCGCCCGACAGAGGAAGAATGATTCCCAGGACCAACACCGTGGCTACCGAAACGACCACAGCGACCACCACCGGCACGGGTTTTTCCACCTCCGCAGTAAGATGACCTTGAGGCGACGTTCGGGTAAACATGGTGGCGACGATCTTGAGATAGTACGCTGCGGATATGGCTGCGTTTATCATGGTAATGACCGCCAGGATGATCAGGACGGATTCACCGCTTTGGACGGCTGGTCGAATAAGGTACAATTTCCCGAAAAATCCCACCGTCATGGGCATACCAATCAGACTGAAACAAGCCACAGCCATTGACAGGCCAAGCAAAGGATGTCGGCGACCGGTTCCCGCCAAATCATCGTAGGTCTCTGCTGTCATCGCCGGAACATTGGACCGGGAAGGCAACAGCATCAATACCGCGAATGCTGCGGTATTCATTACACCGTAAGCAAGAAGGTAAAACGCGACGGCACCCAGTGCGTCGTCGCGGTATTCCGAATGAGATGCGTATAAAACCGTTGTCAGCCCCACTAGAATATATCCGCTATGGGCGATTGATGAATAAGCCAAGACCCGCTTGACGTTGTATTGCAATAAGCCCAGCAGATTTCCCACGGTCATGGTTAAAACGGCGATGACCCAGAGCATTTTGGCAAACTTCGGATCGAACGCCCAATCGCCGGCCCCGGCAACGTAAAGAATCTTAATCAGTGCGACCGTCCCTGTGACCTTAGGAATAAACGCTATCGCAGCTGTGACCGGCGTGGCTGCACCCTGATAAACGTCTCCCGCATAAAAGTGCAGAGGCACAGCCGCCAGTTTGAACAAAAAGCCCAGTACAATCATCACTATGGCCAGCATGAAAAGAACCGGCATGACTTGTCCGGAAACCATCTGTTCATGCAAAACAGAGGTAATTCCGCTAAGATCCATACGACCTGTCACACCGAACAGGTAGCTCATCCCGAACAGCATGATGGCGGCAGAAACAGCTCCGAGGAAAAAATATTTCACTCCCGCTTCCTGAGCTATTTCCTGTGGACGAGACATCGTGACCATGATGTAGGTGGGGATGCTCGCTAGTTCGATGCCCAAAAATAACATCGGTAGAGAATTGGCGCCAGCGGTGATACAAACTCCCGACAATGCCAGTAGCAGCAACGCAAAATACTCACCGGTTTCGGTGGAAAAATGGATCGATCGGTTGGCATCCCCTGACGGAGTCGTCGGCCAAGCCAAAAGTACGAAAAGCACACCGACCCCGCACACCAACGACTTGATGAATAAAACGAACTGCGTCACGAGCAGAGAATCCTTGCTGATAACGCCTTGAACGTCGGACGACATCGACAACACCAACGCTAGGATCAATGCTCCGGCTGCAATTACCGGCGCCGAACGTCGCGCAGCAGGCCTGACCGATGCGCCAAGTACAAACAGCACGGCCGAAGCCACCATTAGCGATACTTCAGGGAGAATGTAGGGAAGAATTTCCGTCATGAAACTATTGTCCGAAAAATCCGCTGTCTTTTTCCTGAGTCAATACCGGTTGGGGAATCACTTTTGGTGTTTGTGTCACAATCCGTGAGACGTCCGGTTTAAACGAATCCAGAATCGGAGTAGGAACAATCCCGACCAAAAAGATCGCAACGACCACAGGGGCTAGCACGATGACCTCTCGGAAGGAACCGTCCTTCACTACCACTCCTTCGGGGAGTTTGAGAGGTCCGAAACCGATTCTGGCCACCATGTGAAGCATATAAATCGCGCCTAGCACCATCCCGGTGGCTGCCAGAATCGTGATTCCCAGTCCGAATCGGTTCATGACACCCTGAAGACTCAAAAACTCCCCCACAAACCCACTGGTGATTGGTAAACCGATCGAAGCCATTACAAAGATCACCATCAGCGTGCTCAAAACGGGCATTCGGACAAACAATCCCGATACATCCTCGAACTGACGTGTGCCCGTCCGAGAAGCAATCATCCCGATGACAAGAAACAGCCCTGCCGTCGATAACCCGTGGGCGATCATGTAAACCACCGCTCCCTGCAGGCTTAATACGGATCCGGCAAAAATCGCCAGCACCAAAAGACCCAGATGGGACAGTGATGAATAGGCCACCAACCGAATCATGTCCTTCTGCACCCACGCGATCAACCCGCCATAGACGATCCCGATCAGGCAGAGGACCACCACCACATGGATCAGAACGGTATTCGTTTCTACACCGGTAAACGCGATCGGAACGGTCAGGCGCAGCAACCCGTAAGTGCCCAGTTTACCCAAGACCGCTGCGATCACGGCACCCGCAGCGACAGGGGCCTCGGCATAGGCCAAAGGTTGCCAGGTATGCAGTGGAAAGACCGGTGTTTTGATCAAAAACCCGATCAACAGACCCATGCCGCACCAGAAAAGTTCCTGAGACGTGTAAGCGGTCTGAGTCATGGTGCTGATCTGGAAGGAACCCGCCCGAGAAGCTAGATAAATGATCGACACCAGAAGAAAAACAGATCCCGAAAAAGTATAAATAAAGAACTTACCCGCAGCCTGCCGACGTTCAACCCCGCCCCAGATCCCGATCAGAAACAAGCACGGAATCAGTGTCAGCTCAAAGAAAAAATAAAACAACAGCGCATCAGCCGATAAAAAGGTACCCGTAAGTCCTCCCAGCAAAAGCAACATCCATGCGTAATACCAGTGGGCATTTTCCTGTCGATTGATCGAGTCATCCACCGAAAGAACCGCCAGCGGTGTGACCAAAGTAGCCAACAGGATCATCCAAAGACTGATCCCGTCACAAGCCAAGCGAAATCCGAATCCGATTTCGGGGATCGAGATCGGGTTATTCCCTACAACCCCCCAGGTGATGGCTTGACCGGGCTCGAGTGACACGCCCGCAACAATCGCACAGGCAAAGCAGAGGAACGACACCAGCAGCGCCCACGACCGCACGATCACAACTGACTTCATCATCGTTGCAAAGATCGCACCGATCAGAGGAACCAAAATCAGAAGAAACAAAGCGGTACTGGCCATCATTTTTCAAGCACCTTACCAGCAAGCCGACGACTTATCATGGCTGCCGAATCGACCACTTCCCTACACCAAAACCCATATCAGGATAATCACTAATCCGAGCAGCATGCTCAATGCATAGCCCTGCAGATAACCCCGCTGGGTTGCACGCTTGAGCAGATAACCGATTACCTGAGGAACAAAACCGACCAGGAACACGACAAGGTCTACCACGTACCGATCCAATGCCCACAACAATGATCCTATCGACCGGAGAGGCATGACGACCAGGAACTGGTATATCTCGTCGACCCAAAACTTGTTATCAATCGCACGAGCCACAATCCTGACTTTTCCTGCCAGTTCCTCGGCTTTGGAACGATTCCGGAGATGAAGAACATACGCGATCCCGATCCCCAGGATCGCGGCAGCCCCCCCCACGATCAGAGGTAGTACGTCAAAATGCTTCTCGAGAGGCTCTTTTCCCAAACCCAGACGGTCCGTGTCTGTTATAGCACCACCATACGTCTGATTCACCTGTTCAAAACCGAGGACAAAAGACGGACTTTGCGACAAAAAGTGCCCTAACGAATGGGCAGGTACTCCCAAGGAAAAAGGCAAATTGATGATGCCCGCCAGTACCGCCCCGACTGCCAGGACGATCAAAGGCAGCATCATCGACAAGGGTTCATGATGATGTGCATGAGACGATGATTCATCGACAGCCTGACCGTGAGAAAAACCATGATTGTGGTTTTCCGTTCCGTGAGGAACCTGCTCAGGACCTTCGAACACTCGAAAGTACAGACGAAACGTGTAATAAGCGGTCAAAACGGCGGTGAAAAGCAATACCCCGTAAAGTAAAGAACTTTTCCCCGCAGCCCCGTGCACGATCTCGTCCTTGGACCAGAAACCCGACAAGAACGGGAAGCCCGCCAACGCCAGGCAGCCGATCAGCATACACCATCGCGTCTTGGGCAGATGCCTTTTCAACCCACTCATCTTGCGCATATCCAGTTCGCCACCGGTGGCATGCATCACCACGCCCGAAGACAAGAACAAAAGTGCTTTGAAAAAGGCGTGAGTCACCAGATGAAAAATCGCAGCCACAGGCGAAAGAACCGCAGCACCGACGAACATGAATCCCAACTGACTGACCGTCGAATAGGCAAACACTTTTTTCAGATCCGTCTGACGCAATGCGATCAAGGCGGCCCACAAGGCTGTAAAGGCGCCAACGACCGCGATGGTTATCATGGCTGCTTCGTTACCGACGAACAATGCCGAGAGTCTGACAATCATGTAAACCCCGGCCGTTACCATGGTCGCAGCATGAATCAGTGCTGAAACCGGTGTCGGACCTTCCATCGCGTCGGGCAACCACACATACAACGGAAACTGGGCGCTTTTCCCGAACGCCCCGATCATCAAGAAAAACGGGATTGTCCAAACCAAATCCTCGGTTCCGGGATTAGCGGTTCCGGAAACGATCTTCTGCAAAAAACCGGGATTCGACCCCATATCCCCGAAAAAGCTTACAGTTCCGAAACAATAAAATGTCAGCAAAATCCCGACGGCGAATCCTAAGTCCCCGATCCGATTGACTATAAACGCCTTTTTCGCAGCTTCCCGGGCAGCCGGTCTGTCATAGTAGTATCCGATCAACAGATAGGAACACAATCCCACGCCTTCCCAACCTAAATACAGCAGGATGAGGTTATCCCCCATCACCAGGCAGGTCATCGCAAAGATGAATAACCCCAGGTACGTGAAGAACCGGAAATACCCGGACTCTCCTTGCATGTAACCTTTTGAAAATACAGTAATTAAAAATCCGATTCCGCATACCACCGCCAGCATGACTGCTGAAAGCGGGTCCAGAAAGGCTCCGGCAGAAACATTGAAAAGTCCTTCTGCTGACGATTCGCCTGCCCGGATCCAGGTAAACCATGGGCTCCAAAAATAAACCGCCGAATCGTCAGGGGCGTGTGATGATAACATCCCCGCCAGCAGAACGATCGACATCAAAGCCGATGCCCCAACGCCCAACCAGATCGGCCAATGAGCGTTTTGCCGTAGCACCCGTGCACCCAACAGGCCGGCAACCAGTGCCCCGATCAGAGGCAGCAGAGGAATCAGGTAAGAATGTTCAATCACCCAGCTCATGTTGATATCCGAATATGCTAATGCCCGGTCTGATCGGGATCGCTTGTCTCAAAAACCCACTATCCTCGCAATTCTCGAAACGCCTGACTGTCCACCGTATGCTTCTGTCGGAACAGCAGAACGATGATTGCCAGCGCCAAAGCAGCCTCGGCGGCGGCGATGGCGAGAATAAAAATCACAAACGCCTGTCCGCTCATGTTTCCCCAGTAGGCTCCGAAGGCCACAAAATTGATAGCCACGCCCTGAAACATCAGTTCCGACGATAGGAACATGATGATCAGATTCCGCCTGCACATGAAACCGATCATCCCGATGGCGAACATCAACCCCCCGACGATCAGATAGTGCTGTAACGCGATGGATGTAAAAATCTCCGGCATATTCAACTTTCCTGCACGTCTTCCTGTCCTCACTCGTGTTACCGGAACAAGTCCGGGAACGGGATTATCATGTCTCCGGATAGGCTTTGTGTCGGGGGTTGGTTGTTCCATACACCGGAATGGAATGCGGGTTGTCATCCACCGGCGTTGCAGGACCCAACACCGATTCAACCGGACCCTTCTGATTGCTGACCATCACCCGACGACGTGCCAACGTGATGGCACCGACCATTGCTATCGTCAGGATAATGGCTGACAACTGAACATTTACCGCATTTTCATCAATCAGGTTTTTACCCAGATCTTGAGCCGATCCGAGTGAATCGGGCAGAGACCTTTGCTCCGGTACAGGAATCTGCGACCCTTTGTCCGTTACCAAAAAGATCAACAGACCCGCCAGTACGAATCCGACGAGGGACGCCAGAAACGGGGATCGGGCTTCTGCGTCGTGTTCCGGGGCTGTCTTATCCGCGGATGATCCGACCGATCCGGTAGCGGCTTCACTGGCAAGCATGATCACGAAAACATAGGTAATAAGAATGGCGCCGGCATAGATTAATACGAGTGCCGCTGCCATAAACTCCGCCCACATCAGAACGAACAGCCCTGCGGTGGCAAAAACCGTCAGTACAAAATATAAGGCCGAGTACACCGGTTTTGTGTGTGTCACCACCCGGACCGAAGCAAAAATCGCCAGTCCTGCAAATGCCCAGAAATAAAAACCCATCCCCCCCCAGGCACTAGTCCAACGGACTAGAATGGCCGACAGGATCAATCCCGTTGCCAGCAGAATTGCGCCCCCTATCCGACGAATCGCGACCTCTTTTCGGCCGGGCATGAGCAACCACGTAGCGATTCCCGCCACCACACACAGTGCAACGACCACTGCAGGGGACATCGGAGCGGTTGAAATCACCTCGCCCGAAACCGGACCTGAGACGGCTAATAAAGGCATCGACCCGTAAAACGCTTCTGGAAACTCTACCATAATCTTTGCTCGCCCACGCCGAGAACGAAATGACGAGCAGGTTTGGTCAGTCTATGGGGGCATGCATCCGCATGCAAGTCATCCCGCGCAATTCACCAGTTTATCCCGACGAACGAACCGACTTCCCGGCCAGATGTCTCCCACGCCACAGATACCAGGCTGCCACCGTCCGATAGGGACGAAAACGATCTCCCAGACGGTTCATTGCCTCATAATCATCCCGGTCCAGACCGTAATGCAGCATCGCAGAATGACGCAGTCCTAAGTCATCCACAGGCCAGACGTCCGGACGGTTCAGTGCAAACATCAACACCATCTCGACCGTCCATCTTCCGATCCCTTTGATCTGTGTCAGGTGTTCGATCAGGGCATCATCGTTCATCTGTGAAAACCGACGTGGTTGAATTGATCCGTTGATAAACCGTTGCGACAGGTCCAGCAGATACGACTGTTTCTGACGACTCAAACCACAGGACCGAATGGTCGGCTCGTCCCCACGGGTGATCAGTTCATAAACACCGGTAGGGGTGATTCTTTTCCCCGGCATATGGGACCTGAGTTTTAAGAACATGGCCTCGGCTGCCTTGATGCTGACCTGCTGATTCAGGATCGACTGAACCAACACGACAAAATAGTCTTTCCTGGGAGACAGACCGCAAGGCCCTACCGCTGACACCAGTTGGCGCATGACTCGGTCACGGGTGATCCGGTCGATCGCTTCGTGCCAGGTATCACTGGACTTGTCTTTCCACCACATGCTCATGGACGGACAGCATCGGTGGTTCACGGTCGATAAGCAAGACAGGAAATGAAAGGCTGACGATGCGTGTCGGGAACCGATTGGATTCAGACACGCATCGACGAAGCCCATTTTCCATCTTTTATGCGACTCTGGAAGAAGGTTTCGGCAGCAGGTTCGGTTCTTTCGCCGCAATCGTCTCTGCCACACGCAGACCCGATGCCAAAGCGCCTTCCATATACCCCACAAAGGCGGGATCACAATGCTCGCCCACGAAATAAAGATTGCCGAGCCCCTGACAAAGCACAGGCATCACTTTCGTAACCGCGCCGGGAGCAGGAAAACTGTAACACCCACCAAAGTAAAGTTCCTGCGACCAATCCACGGTCCTTAGTTCGTGCAGGGATTCGGCAAAATGTGGCAGCATCGTGCCGACTTCGGTTTTAAATTGATGGTCCTCAATCGCGCCCGACGGTCGCAGCGGTGCTGGTCTCCGACGGGAGGCACAGAGCATTCAGCGAATCGGCTTGCGCATCGACCTGATGATCCGTACCAGTCCACATCTGGCTGACCAGACCATCGCTCAACCCTTCGGGCGCGTAATGGTCCTTTCTCCAAAAGTCCTTGGAAACATGAGCCAGAAACTTTAGCGTTTTACCCATCTGTACTTGTAATTCGTCCGGGAGGGACGGATCAAAGACGATCCGGGAATACGTGCTAGCCGGGACTGCTAGAACGACCGCATCGGCTACATACCTTGAACCGTCCCTGACTTCCACGATCGCCGCATCTTCCAGACGACGAATACGGGTAACCGGGGAATAGAATCTCACTCGATCCTCCCCGATCGACCGGAACAGCGCCAAGGCCAGTCTTTCGTTACCCCCTTGCGCACGGTAGTACTCGCTTTCGTCCCAGAAACGATCCATCCCCCCGCCTTTGATCATTGCCAGGTTCGCAAGAAGAGACTGCTTCTCGCATACCACACCGTTGTCCCCGGCCATGATCACTTTGGATACCGTTCGAACCTCTTCAGGAAAATCCGTCTGCGCGTCGATCCAGTCGCCTAGGGATAGATGATCCAGTTCGTCGGCGGCCGGGGATCTCCAGGGCTGATCCGCATCGATCCCTGCGGCCAGGGGGTTCAACCGACGAAGCAATGCGTCGGCCTGCTTCCAGATCCGTTCGGATTCGGACTTTGATAGACGAACCCCGTTCAGCAGGATCGGTTTGTCGCGGTCCGCGAATGTCTCTGCCTTGATCAACGGAATGCCGAAACGTTTGGCGTAGCCGATCCAAAGGGGGTGATTATTCCCGATAAACTCCGCTCCCATTTCCAGAACAGCACCGGGAACTAGGTCACGAATGGCTCGGACCCGTCCGCCGACCCGACCGGTTGCTTCCAGAACCAGTACATCCACCCCTAATCGAACCAATCGTTCGGCACAAGCCAGCCCCCCCAGACCGGCACCGACGACGATGACTCGTCGTCTCACTCCTGTCTGTAGCGCACGCGCCACGATCCGTGTGCGGCACTTGGCCGATCACTTTACGCATAACAACACCTTTCTGGAGCCGATTATTCACTCGAACCAGACGGTTGATTTCGTCCGGTATGTCTACTCTAGTATACGCCGACACCCCTCAAAATAGATCGTGAATCATTTCCCAATCATAAACCTTTTTCACTAAAGCACTTATAACAAAAAAACGCCCCATCAACTTTCACAACCCGATATGCCGTATTTTACCAATCGGATTGGACAGGAGATTTAACGATTCATCGCTCACGCAAGGTGAACAGCCAGGTCCATCCGATTTTTCGGACTACGACAGCCAACCCCACAGGGATCAAAACCCCGGTCAGCAACCCCAATCCAAGGTGTAAGGCAAAATCCTTGACCCCCATTCTGAGTAATATAGTCCGAACCCCGGCAGAACAAATCACGTGCATGACAAAAATGTATAACGAATACTTTCCCATCTGACGCACCAACCCGAATATTTTGGCACGATTCATCAGTTCCGCTGCCGATAATGACCCCGGTCACACTCAGCATCGCCAGTCCTATTCCGACCGGAAACCACCACCCGCCCCACTGAATCGCAGAATCACGTCGTACCAGATTCGGATTACCCACTTCAATTGAACCGACAACCCCTGCCATCGACACCAGCACCATCAGGACCAGGACGATGACCGATGTTTGTCCCAAGTTGCCCAATAACCAAGGACCCATCACCACCCCCCATCGCCATGTAAACAAAAAAAATTCATGAACTGATAAAACGGCCCCCAGTATGCCAGATTGATCTCATACCTTCCGATATGAACACCAAATGTTTTGAAATCAATATTCAATTTGATCAGTAGCAGACCCACGCCAGTGATCAGAATCACCCATCGATTGGCCCCCTAGTCGATCAAGCACCAGGTAAAACATCAGAGATATGAATAAGACGTACAAAAACCAGAACTGTGCAACCGGATCGACGGACAGATAATACGGAATGTGGGCTTATCATCAACTCAGACTTTTGTCCCACGATCCGAGATAAGCCGACCGTCATGATCACGTGAATGCAGGACCAGATAATATAAGGCCACATGATCCCCCCGATTTTGTCGTTAATAAAGCGCCAACTTCCCTTCTGAACGCTCCGGGCGACGAACAGCCCCGATACGAAAAAGAAAAGAGGCATGCGTACTAGCTCAAACGCCCGGTTGATTGGGTCATACCATTCCACCGGGGGAAACAATTTGGTCCGAACGCGTCATGATCCCGTTCCAGACGTGATACAACACGACCAGAAAAATGCTCAGACCTTTGGCAAAATCGACCCACTCAACCCTGCCCCCGATTCGGCGGAATCGTTTCCATGTCCTTGGAGGAATGATCCGATGAACGCAATATCATTCAAAAAGTTGTAATTGATCCGTTTTAAAAAGAAAATAGCCGTATGAAGGCGGACGCCTACGAAAGTTCTTCGATCTCAGCCTGCCTTTCCCGCCAAAGATCTTCAGGAATAAATTGGTCGCAATTGCGTCCGCCGCAGCACTTAAACCCGTCAAAATGAAAAACGAATCCTGTTTTTTGATTCGAATAACTCCCTCGACATGCCTGTTTTCCGATTTCAAAAACGCGCATCCGGAGTGTAGAGAAAGAGAAGCTCCGACATGATCAAATACCGAGTCTCTCGCTAGCTGAATGTGTAATTCGTCCGGACTTTTTCTAAAATTTCCCGTTATTTGCTTTTAACGATTGAAGACGCATAAAAACAGAACAATGCGATCAACTTCGTTATTGTTGGTTTGTGTATTGATCAGTACCGTTTCGGTTTCCTGCAAACGTGAAGTTCAAGCCCCGGTGATGCCCCCCTCCGGAAGTGTCTGTCATGAAACCCCTCCAGCAGGAAATCACCAGTTATCTGTATTACAACGGAACGACCCGGGGCGTTCAGGAAACCGAAATCCGACCCAAAGTCGCGGGTTATCTCGACCAGGTTTTGTTGGTCCCGGACCGTCAGGTGAAACAAGGCGATCTTCTATTCATCATCGATCAGAGGACCTATAAGATCGCGGTCGACCGTGCCCGAGCGGAACTGAACGGGAAAAAGGCTACCGTGCAAAGTGCCAAAGCGAATCTGGATCGGGTTCGGCAGCTGAAACTCGCAAGGCGCCGCCAGCGACCAGGAATTGATTGACCGTCAGGCTGCGTATGACCTGGCCGTTGCACAGATGGAGATCGCCCAAGCCGAGCTGGACCAAGCCCTGAAAAATCTGGAAGATTACCGAAATCCGGGCAGAGATTTCCGGACGTGTCAGTCGAAACTTCGTCGACAAGGGAACCCTAGTTCAGGTCAATTCCCCTGTCCCTTGCGACCATCGTCAACGACGACCGGATCTTCGCCGATTTCCCAGGTCTCGGAGACCGAGTTTCTGGATTACATTCGTAAGAATTCCGATGTCTCGTACTCAGGATGCAGACAAGATGCCCCCGATCGTCGTCGAATTGGGTATGGCCGATGAAGAAGGATACCCACATGTCGGCAGAGTGGTATCCGGCGATAATAAAGTGGATCCGAGCACTGCAACCTACGGGGTACGTGCAATCTTTGACAATCCCGACAAGCAGATCGCGTCCGGACTCTATGTCCGGATCCGGGCCGTCATGGGAACCGTTGCCGCAATACTTGGTCCGGATGTCGCGCTTCAGGCCGATCAGCTCGGGTCCGTTTGTTTACGTAGTTGAAAAGAATAAAGACGGTCAGGATGTAGCGATGCGACGATCGGTCGAAATCGGTCCGCAGATCGGTCCTTATCGACGGATCAAGAGTGGTCTGAAACCGGACGATCTGGTGATCTTCAATGGATTGATCAATGTCCGTCCGGAATCGCCCGTGCAGCCCGTGTTCGATCCTCCTCCGCGCCGTGCCCTCAACACAGCCTGCAACCGTTCCAAGCACTCAAACATCATCAAAGTCCCGACCTTGAACCGTAATATAAACATCATCGGGATTTGGGTTGATCTTGTAGCCGAATTTTGAGGTTCTGAATGTTCAGTCTGTTTTTCATTAATCGTCCGATTTTCGCGACGTCATAGCGATTCTCACGATCTGCGCGGGTGTGGCCTCTTATTTTGTGCTTCCGTTGGTCAATACCCGGAAGTGACACCCCCGGTTATTTCGCGTTGAAACACGGTTCCCCGGGGCCGACGCCCGACGGTTGCCGATACGTCGCACAACCGATCGAACAGGAAGTCAATGGGGTGGAAGGAAGCATCTATATGTCTTCCAGTTCCAACTCCGACGGGTCCTATTCTCTGGATATCACGTTTGAGCTGGGAACCAACGTGGATATCGCTTCGGTCCCTAGTCCAGAACCGGGTAGCCACAGCTGTTCCACGATTGCCCAGGAAGTGCAACGTCAGGGTGTTACCACCCGAAAACAATCGACCAACATCGTCCAAGTCCTCTCGTTGAGTGGCTCAACAGGACCCCTACGCCAGCCAGTACGACGATCTGTATCTGTCGAATTTTGTGAACAACACGATCCGGGATGAATTGTCCCGCGTTCCTGGCGTGGGTTCTGTGAACGTGATTCCGGTCAAGGATTACTCAATGCGGATCTGGTTGGACCCCAACCGACTCAAGGCCCGAGAACTGTCCGTAACAGAAATCACCAACGCACTTCGTGCACAGAACATACAGGTCGCCGCCGGTCAGATCGGTCAACCCCCTGCTCCTGAAGATCAGTACTTTCAATACATTCTCACCACGCAAGGACGACTTACCACGGAAGAAGAGTTTCGAACATCATCGTCAAAACGGTACTGACGGACGAATCACTCGTCTTCGTGAAGTAGCGGATGTGGAATTGGGTGCTCGGTCTTACGACACGGGTTCTCGATTGAACGGAAAACCTAGCGCGACCCATCCTCATTTATCAACAGCCCGGCGCCAACGCTGTTGCCATTGCCGAAGAAGTTCAAAGACGAATGCAGGAGTTTAAACGGGAAGGAAGGCTTCCTCCCGGTACGGACGTTTACCCGATCTATGACACGGCCGAGTTCGTCAAGGCGTCGGTCAAAGAAGTTTACAAGACACTGATAGAAGCCGTCATCCTGGTGATTCTGGTTGTGATGGTCTTTTTGGGTTCCTGGCGGGCGACGTTAATCCCGTTGATCACCATTCCTGTCGCGCTGATCGGAACCTTGCGATCATGTATCTCTTCGGATTCAGCATCAACCTGCTGACCTTGTTCGGTCTGATCCTGGCGATCGGGATTGTGGTCGATGACGCGATCGTTGTGGTGGAAAACGTGGAACGGAATCTGTCGCAATATCACTTGGCGCCCAAAGAGGCAACGATCCGGGCGATGAGTGAAGTGTTCGGACCGATCATTGCGATTTCATTGGTTTTGATGGCTGTGTTCATTCCGGCTTCGCTTTTGGGGGGAATTACCGGACAATTGTACCGTCAGTTTGCTCTGACGATCGCAGCTAGTACGTTTTTGTCCGCCATCAACGCCTTGACCCTCTCCCCCGCCGTCAGCGCCATTCTGCTCAAATCACATCACAAGGACCACCAACCGAACTTGTTCAACCGCGCTCTTCAATGCCGTTTTTAGTTGGGTGACCAACAGGTATCGACAGGGCGGGTCGGAGGTCTGATCACGGTCTGGCCATTGACGCTTCTGGGATTTGCCGGGGTAATGCTCGCGACTTTTCTTCTGTTACGCTCGGTACCGACCGGATTCTTGCCTCTGGAAGATAACGGTTTTTTTGTCGTCAATGTGCAACTACCCGACGCAGCCAGTCAAAACCGAACGATCGAGGTTGTGGAAAAGGTTGCCGACATCATCAATAAGACACCGGGCGTTTCCTACAACACCGGTTTGCCCGGTTTTTCATTGATCGCAGGGAACGGTTCAAACAAGGCAACCCTTTTTGCCACACTCGAACCGTGGGACAAACGCTTGCCTGAAGGACACACGATCGAATCGATCCGTGGACATGTCCAGCAAGAATTGGTCCGGATCAAGGAAGCACAAGCATTCACCTTCCAGTTTCCGCCTATCCCCGGTCTTGGGACGTCGGCCGGGTTTGACATGCGACTGGTCGCGGATCCACAGGTGACCCGTCAGCAGATCCAACAGACTGCCTTGCGGATCATGGGTGCTTCGATGAGCAACCCGACCCTGCAAGGGGTGTTCTCCGCGTTCCGTGCCGGGGTTCCTCAGTACTTTGTGAATATCGATCGTGAAAAGGTCCTGAGAATGGGAGTTTCACTTCAATCGGTGTTTGAAACCCTCTCCGCATCGATGGGTTCGGCGTATGTCAACGACTTTAACAAGTTCGGAAGAACCTACCAGGTCAACGTCCAGGCCGACAGCCAGTTCCGCAGGGGATCCCAGCGATGTTCTGAAACTGGAAGTACGAGCTCCGAACGGTGGAATGGTTCCGTTCGGATCTTTCGCGAAAATTGAACGATCCTACGGTCCGGAACGGATCGAACGTTATAACATGTATCAGTCGGCCTCATTCCGAGGCGAACCCAAACCGGGATATTCTTCGAGCCAAGCCATGGATGCTATCCAGCAAATCTTCGATCAGCAGAAGTCGCCCGGAATGAGACTGGAATGGTCCCGGGATCTCGTACCAGGGAGAAACAGACAGCCGGTCAAGCGACGCTCGTTTTCGCCGCCAGCATTATCGTGGTTTATCTGATCCTGGCAGCACAGTATGAAAGCTGGTCTTTGCGATGAGCGTGGCGTTTTCTATCCCTCTGGCGATCATCGGTGCGATGTTGTTTTTGATTTTTCGGGGTTTTGACAACAACATTTACACGCAGATCGGTTTGGTGCTTCTGGTAGGACTGACCGCCAAGAATGCGATTCTGATTGTCGAGTTTGCTAGAACCGGTAGACAAGGTGGAAAGAGCATTCGCGATGCAGCGATCGATGCAGCTGCCACCCGTTTTCGACCGATTCTCATGACCAGTTTTGCTTTCATTATGGGATGCGTTCCTTTGATGCTGGCTAGTGGGGCAGGCGCCAACAGCCGACAGGCGCTGAGGTACCCGCGGTGGTCGGCGGGATGCTCGGAGCAACGATTTTGGGTGTTTTGTTCATTCCCGTCCTCTATTATGTGGTTCAACGGGCCACCGAGCTTGTGACGGGAAAACAGGGTGTGACTGTTTCGCGAGATTCTGAACAAGCCGCTCACGCGGGGGCTTGATATCATCAATGTCCGTGGTTTACAGACACAATGTCGTCGTGGTAGGTGCAGGATTCGCAGGATTGCGGGTTGTTCAGGGACTTAAGGAAGTTCCGGTCAATATTGCACTGATCGACAAGCACAATTACCACCCTGTTTCAACCATTGTTGTATCAAGTGGCTACTGCAGCTCTGTCACCCGGCGGATATTGCGTTTCCCATCCGACGCATTTTCCGAAATCAGAGAAATGTCGAATGCGTGCTCGGTGAAGTGACATCCATTGACCTGAAACGAAAATGTCTTTGCCTCGACAAAAAGCAGGAGATTGATTTTGACTATCTGGTCGTGGCAGCCGGTGCTACTCATTCCTATTTCGGAAACGAGTCCTGGAGCAAACTGGCGCCCGGATTGAAGACGATTGATGACGCCACCGAGATACGTAAACGGATTCTCTTGGCTTTTGAAGAAGCCGAGAACGAACTCGATGAGGAATCGCGACGAGCAAAACTGACTTTTGTGATCGTGGGAGGCGGACCGACCGGTGTCGAACTTGCAGGAGCATTGCGCCAGATCGCGGTCAACGAAATACAAAAGGATTATCGAAAATGTCGATACGACCACCGCCAGGGTTATCCTTGTCGAAGCCAACCCTCGTATCCTAAAGACCTTTGATCCGCGTCTTTCGGAAAAGGCTGCCAAAGACCTGAAAAAATTGGGTGTCGAGCTGATGCTCGATTCGCGTGTGACTGAAATTGATGAGCAGGGGGTGAAAATCGGGGATCAACGGATTCCAGCCAACAACATTTTCTGGGCGGCTGGGGTTCTTGGGTCTCCACTGGGCAAATGCTTGGGAGTCGAAACCGACCGCTCCGGACGGGTGATTGTCAATCCGGACCTCTCTGTGCCCGGCCATCCGTCGGTGTTTGTCGCAGGTGACCTGGCTTTGGTAAATCAACCCGACGGAAAAACGGTTCCGGGGCGTGGCACCGGCTGCCATGCAAATGGGAGAACATATTGCCCAAGATCATCCGCCAGGAGGTGATGAACAACATTCCACCGGAGAAACGACAACCGTTCTTGTATCATGACAAAGGTTCCATGGCGACGATCGGAAAAGCCAAAGCCGTCGCCGAGATCAGAGGATGGCGGTTTAGCGGTCTTTTCGCCTGGTTGCTCTGGTCTGCTGTCCATTTATTTTTTCTCATCACCTTCCGTGCCAAGCTGTTTGTGATGATCAACTGGATTTATACCTATGTTTTTCATACCACAGGTGCCCGTCTTATTACTGGTGATTTCAAACCCCGCATCCGAAAGTTCAGAGACGTCACACCCCGACATCGGATAAAATGGAGTCATGATTACCAAACGTTTGACCGAACTTGGTATCGAGCTTCCGACGGTTTCGGGTCCGTTCGGGGCCTACGTCCCTGCCAAACGGTCCGGCAATCTGATCTATGTTGCAGGACAATTACCGATGAAAGACGGAAGGCTGATCGCGGTGGGACAGGTCCCTTCGCGGTGCAGTCTGGAGGATGCGCGTGCCGGGGCACGTCAATGCGTCCATCAATGCCTTGTCGGCTGTTCGGACCGTAACCGATATCAATCAGCTTGGGAGGGGTCGTTCGAGTCGGAGTTTTTGTTTCCAGCGACAGGGATTTTACCCAACAACCCCAGGTCGCCAACGCCGCCAGCGAACTGCTGAAGGATATGTTCGGAGAACCAGGTCAACATGCCCGATCGGCAGTGGGTGTCAGCAGTCTGCCTCTGGATGCAGCCGTCGAGATCGAGTTCATTTTTGAACTGGTGTAAAAAAGAAGACTTGGTGTAAAGAAGCGTCAAACGAATCGAAGCACATAAGTGCGGGCAGCCTCAAGTGCTTCGGTCAATCGACCGGGGTCTTTTCCGGATCCCTGCGCGAGATTTGGACGTCCGCCCCCCCCCACCGCCCGTCTCACGAGCCGCTTGTTTGACCCAGTCGCCGGCTTTCAAACCGGTCTTGATCAAATCCTCACTGACCGCAGCGACGAATATGACGTTGGTTCCGCTGGTTGACCCCAGCAATACTGCGTATCGATCCAGGCGTGATTTGATCGCATCAATAACAGATCGAAGCTGTTCGTCGGTCGCATCAGCAACAACCGACACGATGACCGGTCCGCGAGACTGATCGATCAGATCTTGCGCGACGGAGCCGGCATCCAGGTTAGAGGCTTGGGGCGCGTTTCTGCTGTTTTTTCCCACGCTTTATGACGATTTTGTAATTCGATTAACGACGACTGGAGCTGTCGTCTGGATCTTAAAGGCAAATGATCCGAAGAGATGATTTTCTGTAAAGCCGCGATTTTCGCTAGCAGGTCGGATTCGTCAGCATTACGAGCCAGTTCAATCTGATCGGCAGCTTGTCGCTCGATTTGCCGGGCGGATTCTGCCATCTTTCCAGCCAGTGCTACGATTCGCCGGACACCTTTACTCACGCCTTCTTCCGATACCACCACGCAATCCTGAATTTCTTGGGTGGTCGAGACGTGGGTACCCCCGCAAAACTCGACGGAATAGTTCCGCCAGTCCGGTCGATGCGGGGTCTTTGAGTAGTTCTTCGACTTTTGCACCAATAGAAACCACTCGTACGACGGGGCGGGTATTTTTCGCCAAAGGACCGCTCGAAGACCGTTGATCTGGATCGCCTGTTTCCTGAGGTACCGATTGAGTATAAACCGTCAGATCCTGCGAAATTCGCTCTGTTACGAGCGACTCGACACGAGCCATTTCGGATTCGGTCAAGGGGTTTACCGTGAGAAAAAATCAAACCGAAGACGATTGGCTTCGACCAGTGATCCTTTCTGCTGAACGCCTTCACCCAGCGTTTCACGTAGCGCCCAGTTGAGCAGATGCGTCGCGGGTGTGATGTTGTTGAATCGAATGTCGAGACGAGTCTACCGAAAATGGTCACTCGGTCACCCCTGCGGATCCTTGAATCGCTTTGACCGATGTGCAGAACATATCCGCCTACCGAACGAGTGGTCTGAACCACAAACGTACCCTGGGGATGGACGATCTTACCGGTATCACCGACCTGTCCACCCATTTCAGCGTAAAAAGCAAGTTCGGTCCAGAATCAGGGCGTATATCTGTCCGGGTTGCGTTTGATCAATCAGATTTTTGCCCGTCCCAAATGGCTGCGATCGTCGTAGAAAGGGGACAAGTCGGTGTATTTTGCCTGATCGTCTGTCGTTGCGACTCCTTGTTGCTCGAGACGGGTCAATGTCGCGGGGGGGAAGGTCATAAACCGGTGACTCGCCCCTGCCTGGCCGCTGACCGTGCGATCTGTCGGGCTTGCTCAAGACGGTCCGCAAAACCCGGCATGTCTACCGTCAGGCCCCGCTCGGCGGCCATTTGCTGGGTCAGGTCGATCGGAAAACCGAACGTGTCATACAACCGCCAGGCATCCTCGGCATCAATCTTCTGATCCCGCGCGCCCGATCGGCAGCCTCTATGAAAAGAGCGATCCCACGATCCAATGTTCTTCCGAAACTGATCTCTTCTTCACGGATAATCTGTTTCACGGTAGAGGGGTTCGCCTTCAATTCAGGGAACGCCTCTCCCATGGTTTCTACAACCACGTCCACGAGTTGATACAGGAACGGATCGGAAAGCCCCAACTGCTGGCGTCCGAAACGCACTGCCCGACGCAGAATCCGTCTGAGCACATATCCCCGTCCCTCATTACCCGGAACCGCACCATCGGTCAGGGCAAATGTCAGACATCGGACATGATCCGTGATCACGCGGAAGGCAATGTCACGTCTTAAATCCGCATCAGCGGCTTCGGCCACAGGATCTGGAGCGTTGGTTCGGGGAAAACGCCCGCCGTAGGTATGTCCGCTCAACTGTTGAAGACAGACCCAGTAAGGATCGAACAGGTCAATATCGTAATTGCTCTGCTTGTTCTGAAGGACCTGACAGATCCGTTCAAAACCCATACCGGTGTCAACATGCTTGGCAGGCAACACGGTCAGAGACCGATCGGGATTACGGTTGTACTGAATGAAAACGTTGTTCCAGATTTCCATGACACGAGGGTCATCCCCATTGACGTGCTGGCCGCCGGATTTATCGGGGGTTCGGTCGTAGTAAATTTCCGTACAAGGTCCGCAGGGACCGGTGTCTCCCATTTCCCAGAAATTGTCTTTACCGAAGTAATGGATTCGTTCGCGGGGTATTCCGCAAACGGTATGCCAGATGTCAGCCGATTCCTCGTCACGGGGAACGCCATTGGCCGGGTCACCTTCGAAACAGCTGACATGGATACGTTCTGGATCCAATCCCCAGACTCTGGTCAGCAACTCCCACGACATTTCAATCGCGCCCTGTTTGAAGTAATCGCCGAAGGACCAGTTGCCCAGCATCTCAAAAAATGTGTGGTGACGTCTTGAACGCCCTACGTCGTCCAGATCGTTGTGTTTTCCTCCTGCCCGAATGCATTTCTGGGTGTTGACCGCCCGGGTATAGGACCGTTTTTCTTGTCCGAGGAAGATCGGTTTGAACTGATTCATGCCCGCATTCGTGAAAAGAAGCGTCGGGTCATTCAACGGTACAACCGGGCTGCTCGGTACGAAAGTATGTCCGTGCTTCGTGACAAAAAAATCAATGAACGCTTTGCGAATCTCGGCTGAGGTCATTGGAATCGGGTATTATTGCTGAATCGAAGGGTCGATCAAGCTGCCCGCCGGGTATCGTCGTGTTACTATCAATCCAATCAAGAACGCTCGTTTTTAAAGTGTATTTCAAACACGACTCACCAACTAAAGGCATTTATCATGAACCGGTAGGGACCGACGGTTGTTGTACTGGAAACCATGCAGCGATATTGAAGACCTTCCACTCCCCTGCAGCGTATCGAAACGTGACATCCACACGGAAAGGTTCTCCCCCGGGATTTTTTTCCAGATCAACGATGCAAATCCCTTGAGCCATCCTGATCGAAGGGTCGTCGGCAGCTACGTCAATGAAAAAATGACCGTTGCTTTCCATTCGGAGCATTTTTCCGACATAAGGTTTCATTTTTTCCTGAAAGAACTGTTCAAACTGGTCCCGTGAGACTCGATCTCTGAATCGGGCATCTAGAAGCTGGTAAGCCTGGGGATAATCCTCGGCGGCAATTTTATCGCCGAAAGACCGGACCAAAGCCGTCAGAGCCTCTACGTCCGTTTGGTACTGAATACGAGCCTGATAAAGTTTGAATCCCGTAAAGGCACTGAAAAATAGACAGGCCGACAACCCCAAACCGGCAATCCCGTAACCCGTCTGAGTTCCCCCGGACTTGCCTATCTGCCTCAAAGAAATCATCCCGATCAACAGACCGATTACCGGAATGATCAGAAAAATCGTATCGAACAACGCCAATATGCTTGCAGCCCCTAGAACCGCGGTAATCACTGCAGGCACATTGATCGCAGCATAATCCGTCGTTCCCAGTCCGGCGGTCCGAGACATCCGGTGAAGCCGGGCAAGGTTTTCAAGGTGTTCTTCGGTCTCCTGAACCGGGGGAGTCGGTTGGGTCATGCTCATTACTCAAGAAAGATACCAAAATCGGCCGATCATTCTGCAGACCATCCACACAACACTTGATGTATCGAAAGTAGTCCTGTTATGAACAAACGTCAACTGATCCTACAGATACAAAAAACTCACAGCCGAATCGATACACGGTTTTTGTCCCAATTCAGCAAACAAGACCTGCAGGTGTATCTCCAGAAACTGCAACAGTCGTCCATGAGCCGAATCCGGGTCAAACCCCATATCCGTCCGTTCCGTAGAGAGTTCCAGGCCGTCGCCTGACGCCGAAACCTAACGGACACGCTGGTATTGGGGCTTGACCGATAAATCGACCAGCTTCGCCCATACCCGCATCAACTGAACCGACAGTAACGAAATCGGGAGCATGGCAAGAATTAATAAAGCGTGCTTCCAACTGACATACCCATAGACCAGCAAAGCGTCATAAACGATTAACCATAACAAACCATAAAGCATCAAAGTCCGTCCGGCAGCCCGCGGATCCTTATTTCGACGTCGGATCATGACGGCTATTACAACGAACACCGACACTCCCACTACCATCGACAACAAACCCCGAGGCGTGACCCATAACGCGGTTTTCCTGTCAACATCGGGGTATCGGGAAAATAAAAACAGCATGAGTAAAACAAGCATCAACATGGCTCCCCCGACCACACTTATCCAGTGAATCGCGGTCAACCGAGGACGTTTACCCTCCAGACCATAGCACACCGTCGAAAGCAGAGTGACATGAACGAATAACAGAATCGGGTGCCACGGGATTGCTAACGACGGAGCCGGGATCGTCGCGTGGAAAAAACGGATCAGACCCAACGCCAGCAAACCCGGAGCGACTAAATATTTACCGGCAAAATCATAAAAACAGATCAAAATCAGCGTCCAGACTACCAAAACGAGGCTTAACCAATTGTTTGGATTCAATAAGGTTATCCATCCCCCCCCGGCTACCGCCAGTAACGCCAGCAAGATACAAATCATATGCGCCGTTGTGACGCTGATTCGTCCCGAAGGTAATGGTCTAGCCGGTGCGATCTGAGAATCCCGACGTCGATCGATCAAATCGTTCAGTGTCATTCCAAAGGTGTACAAACCGACCGATGTCACTGTCATTGCGAACATATACCAGAGCGAGATCGGTTCACCGGTCACCCGTGCGTTGAGAAAGATGGCGGCCCATCCGTTGCTGATCGCGGTAAACACCAGCGCCATCCGGGTGAATTGCAAAACCGTAAGCACTCGCTGGGATAACGAAATCATGTTTTTATTTTGTGACCGATCGGACGCAATGTCGAATCAGTCTTTTTCCGACGGACCGATTATAATCACCGGGGGTGGAGGCGAAGCCGGTTGCGAGGTCGGCGAGGTTGACGTAGTCGCTGGTGGATCACTCCATTCCAAATCCTCAGGTCGAACCCCCGGCGGGAGTACCACCGGAACCCCGTCTTCCCCGATCGGTGTGATCACCCCCTTGAACGGGGGAACCGGTAGCTCGGCTTGGACACGTTTTGCTGCCTCACGAAGGGAATCGAGGCGTTTATTCATCTCAACTCGTTCAGCCCGCAGACGGTTGATATCCCGTTGAATGTCGTAATACGACGAAGGATAAGGAACACGGACATACGAACCATCTGGATACCGGATATACGACCGGGCCTCGATCTGCCGAAGGGTTTGTTCGTTCTGGGAAATTTCGACGTCAATTCGATTAATACGACTACGGGTCAAATCAAAATCTCCCTGGAGCTCATCCAGTCGCTGTCTGATTCTCTGCTCAGCCTCGGCAAGCTGCTGGCGAGTGGTCGGATCGATCCATTGAGAACCCCAACGAAACATCTGCCGATCGGCCATGATTTTTTGAAGATCCTGATCCTGTTCGGTGAACCGTTTGAGAAGTTTTTGCACCGACGATGTTCGTTTCTGATCTTCTGGAACCATTTCTAACAGTTCCGCAGCCGCGTCGATGAGTATTTGAACATTGGGTTCAAACATCAGGGCTTGTTCCATCATGCTGCACGCCCCGGACCATTGTTTCTGGCGTGCATTCAAGATCGCGAGATTGTGCAAAGTCGGTGCGTGACCGGGAACGGTCTTGAGGACTTTTTGAAACTGGTTTTCGGCATCAGACCATTTGCCCTGCTGCTGAAAGATCACCCCCAACAGGTAGGCAGCCGACGGATTGTCCGGATCATCCGACTGAATGGATTCGATATTCTTTAAAGCAGAGACGATATCTCTGTTTTTGATCTGTTGACGAACCTTATCCACCCGATGAAGCAGGTCGAGTGCAAGTTGGCGTTGCTGATCGGGCGTCATCCAACGTTTTCCGACTTTAACCAGACCTCGTTCGAGACGGTCCTGCCAAATCCGTAGATCATCTGAAGCAGCCTGGGATACAACAGGATCTTTGATCTGTTCGATGAACCGACGATACCGTTCGATGATCGTCGGAATGTCGTCCAAAGCTTCCACGCTGCGACGTAGGGAGTCCAGGCGCTGCGACGGGTTGGAGGATCCCGGCGAGCCACCGAGTTCGATCGCTCGGACTTCACTGGATGGGATTTCCCGAACCTTCCCGTCGGCAAGAGTGACTTGCCAACCCGTGGAGGTTTTTTTCAATTCCCCTTCTATCCTTTCGCCGCGGGTTGTGACCACGACACCGGCCTGTACCAAAAGGGGCATCAGAAAAACGAACAGAAAGATTCGATCCCAATTCAACAAATCCACTCCGCGTGAGGTCTCGCAGGACGAAATAAGGGTTCCTCATTTGATTATAGCATAAGACCCCGAACAGAGTCGGAGGTCATTGTCCCCCTTTCCTATCGATTGGGTCTACTTTTTCATCGAGGAGGTGGTTGCAGCAGGCGCAGAGGGTTTGGAATCAGGAACGCGAAGCAGAGACTGGCAGGATTGGCACTTGACGACTTTACCCCGGGCGTCATCGGGGACACTTAAAATCTTTCGGCAACGAAGATTCGGACACATGACCTGCGCGGGGCATGGCTTTTCCTCTCGACAACCGGTCTCGATCGTTCGTTTAAAGACCGTTCCTGAAATGTTATCGGCCATTTGAGGCAGAACCTTCAATATTCTCGAGAACGGATTGCAATTGGGGAGAAAGATCTTCCCAACGCACGGGCGGGTTAGATTGATACGGATTATACAAGGGATCTGCGATCAGGATCAGTTTCCAGCTGGTCATGGGAACGGTCAACCAATAGGTTTCAGCCAGGGTGTATCGACCGGTGTAAAGAACGGGAAAAAAACTGATCCGGACGAGGAAACGCATGCAAATATGGTTCGCTGACCGCACCGATTGTGGCTGCGATACCATCGCGGAGCAGATTACTGACCCATTCCTTGCTCGTGGGATCTCTTAGAGAGGTCAATTCGAACGACGCCACATGAAACCCGACAGCTCCCGAGACGAACCGACATCCGGGGACGTAATTCTGAAGGCTGTACCAACCGATGTAGGTCGCGACATGATCGACCGTATGAGGCAGAATTACCTGGGGCTGATCATCCGTCACGACATGGAGTTTTGTTTTTTCACTCACCCATTTGGCCGTATTGCGTATGGCTTGGTCATACCATCCGTATCCGTCGAGTTGCTGACCGTTTTTTTTCGGGCAATCCCCTACTGTCAAAGACGACCGTCCCGTGAAGGCCTGTTTTTTCGGTCTGTATCGAATCGTCAATGATCCGCCTGGCAATCGGAAGGGTTGGTGCGTCAATCCGACAAGTCATCAACGGTCTGAACGGGGATGCACTCAAAGGAAGCTGCCAGGGGTTGGATTGCCAACGGTAACGGGGATAATCGACTGCCAAAGCCAAAGACAGTTCACTGTCCACCGAAGCATCCGTTTCATCCACGTTGATCCATGTGAGCTGGTTTTGGACCAGTTGGTAAAGCCCGAATGCTCCGTTGTGGTCTGCGACAAAGGATCGAAGATCGGATCGGGCTTGCGCGTCACGAGGCTGGTTTGCTAACGTCTGGGCCTGTTCGGGTGTCAGCAAAGGCGCAAGAGGTTGAGTGGTCGACGATTCGGGACGGGTTGTCGGAGTTTTTGGTGTTTCAGTCAAGACATCACGGGCCATCTGCAGCAGCTTTGCCTGCCATTGTTCGAACTGATTCACCACCTGTGATCGTGTCTGCGGGTCCAGGGTGTTCAGTTTTTGCTGCATTTGCTGAAAAACAGAACCCACCCGCCTTTGTGCCGAGACCGTAGGTGGACCGGGAAAGTTTTGGGGTTGAATCCCGAATCGGGATGCAAAAGTTTCAATTTCCAGGGCAAGTTGGGGGGTTTTCTGATCGAGTTGTTCGAGGATGCGTTTCAGGCTCGCGAGTTCGGCTTTTTGCTCGCGGGTGGGTTCATCGGGCATCACACGAAGGGGCACTCCATAAAACAAGACCAAACACCGGATTTTGGTGTTTTGAGGGGTCTGCAGATACTCCCGGATCGGACCAACCAGTCGTTTTTGATACTCCAAGGGGAGAATTCGTTCGTTTACAGGCAGATCCAAAGAAAGTATTTGGTTGGCTGGGACTCCACGAACCGAGGCATAATATTGAGCTAATTCAATGGATCCGGGGACATTCCGGTTTGCCACCAACAACAATTCGTCTGCTTTGAGGCTCGCCCATGCCCACGACCATCCCAGCGACAATACCACACATGTCACAAAAAGACGCACCATGACGTCCCATTCTTGGAGGAAAGCTCAATAATACAACTTCTTTTCCGTTCAGGAGTTGGACGCATTTTCGGGTGTCGAGGAATTGGTGTTGTTGGGCAATTCCGCTTGGGCCTGTTCGATCATCGCGATTAGGGCTTTAATTTCTCTAACGCTGTCGGGACTTCCCCAGAGCAACACCCAGTCCACATGCCAGTTACATCGTTCAAAGGTGCACCGGTCCAAGTGGTAAACGGTTTCCCGGAGGACAAGCGTACAGGCTGTGAACGTACAATTAATGAACGCTTGTCCGCTGATGTAAACCGTCTGATTGACGAATGTTTCACCCTCGTGTTTTGTAAGCAGCACAGGCGTCTCCTTCAGTTGGGATCGTCGCGGATCATGCCTATGATGTCAAATTGAGGTCCAGATGATAAAAAAAATATTGTTAATCGGAAGCGGTGTGTTGGTTGGGGTGGTAGTTTTGGGGTTATTGGTTGCGTATTTAATGATAAACAGTGCGGTGAAAATCGCTATTGAAAAAGGCGCAACCCAAAGCTTAAAAGTTCGAACCCAGCTGGCCCGGGCTTCGGTAGCCCCCTTTGCGGGGGACGTGTCATTAACCGACCTGAGGATAGCCAATCCCGAAGGTTTTACCGCACCGGAAATTTTCACATTGCAGAACATTTCCGTACGCGTTTCATACCGTCAGTTATTCGGTCAACCGGTCAAAATTGCATCGATTTCCATTAAAGACCCTCGATTGGTCATCGAACAAGCCGGGGGAAAGTTCAATTTCATGGAATTGACCGACAACCTGAAATCCGACAAACCGGCTCCGGTCCCGACCGATTCCAAACCTCCGACCCGCGTCATCATCGAATCGATCGATCTATCAGGGGCCTCCGTGACCTTTTTGCCCGGGATACCGGGGCTTGACAAACCGATCCAGCTGAGTTTACCCCCTGTCAGCCTTCAGAATATCGGAAACGCCGATGGGAATCAGACCGGTGAAGAAATCGGTCGAGTGGTCGCCGAAATGATCCAGGTCCTTGCCCAAAAAGCAGCAGAATCCGAACAACTCCCCCCGGAAATCCGACAACTTCTGCAACTCGATTTGCAGAAAATGACAACCGAACTTCAACACCGCGTTCAAAAGGAAGTGGACAAGCTCAAGGACAAAGCCGCGCGCGAAATCGAAAAAAGGCCTCGAAGACCTGTTAGGCGGAAAGAAAAAGACAGGAAAAAGACAAACCCACTCAGTAAAGTTTCCATTTAATCTGTCCATTGACGATCGTATAAGTCGCACGCCCCTGCACCTGCCAACCGTGAAAAGGCGTGTTGCGGGATTTGCTGACAAACTGTTCTTTGTCGATCGTCCAGACCAGGTTCGGATCAATCACCGTCACGTCCGCAACACTTCCCGGGACCAATGTGCCTCGTGGATAACGAATGATCTGTGCACATCGGGTGCTTGTCATATCGATCAATCGCATCCAATCGATGTGCCCCGGAACAATCAATGCCTTGATATACAACGCCAACGCCCCTTCAAGCCCGAGAATTCCGAACGGGGCGTAAGGAAATTCCAGTTCCTTTTCTTCTGCTAAGTGGGGGGCGTGGTCGGTCGCCAGAATATCGATCGTTCCGTCCTTGACCCCGGCGATACAGGCATCAACATCCGATTGGGTCCGTAACGGGGGATTCATCTTGTAATTCGTATCAAAGGTTCGGCAACATTCGTCGGTCAACAAAAGATGGTGTGGACTCACCTCCGCTGTGATGGGGAGTCCGTCTCGTTTGCCACGGCGGATCAGTTCAACACTAAAAGCCGTGCTGATATGTTGCACGTGGTATCGGCAACCGATGTTACGGTTCAGAATAATGTCCCTTGCAATCATCAGTTGCTCGGCTTCGGCAGGAATACCGGGCATCCCGATCAGGGTGCTGACTTCCCCTGCGTGCATTGCCCCCCCCGGACAATTGATGGTCTTCACAGTGCTGCATGATCAAACCGTCGAACATTCGGATGTACTGCAAGGCACGTCGCATGACGGACGAATCGTTCACACCGACGCCGTCATCCGAAAAAGCGATCGCGCCCCGCTGATGCATCGACGCTAGTTCGGCCAATTCTTTGCCTTCCCTGGCCTTGGTTATTGCCCCTACCGCAAGCACGTTGGCAAGTCCCACCCGTTCGGATTCTCGAAGGACAAACTCGATCTGCGCTTCGTTATCCAACGCCGGTTTGGTATTAGGCATGCAACAGACGGTCGTAAACCCCCCAGCCACCGCAGCGGCACTTCCCGAAGCGATCGTTTCCTCTTCCTCGTCACCGGGTTCGCGAAAGTGAACGTGAATATCGATCAATCCTGGCGTGACAAACTGACCTGTCGCATCGATCGTTTGATCGACCGATTGATGAATCGAAGGCTCCAATCGGATGATTCGACCGTCTTCGATCAGAACATCTCGTCGGGACTGAAGACCCTGGGAAGGATCGATCACCGTACCGTTTTTAATCAGAAGTGTGGACATAGATAGATTCAAATGAATGGGTTCGTGAAACCTATGCCTTCTCGGGCGACACTCCCGTGGTTGAGTCCCCGGATGAAGCATTCCCTGCCTGGTTGAGTAGATAAAGCACGGCCATCCGGACGGCAAGACCGTTTTCCACCTGTTCGAGGATGGCCGAATGCTCTCCGTCGGCGATATCCGACTGGATTTCGACCCCTCGGTTCATCGGACCCGGGTGCATGACCAAAACATCCTTTTTACACCGTTGAAACCGGTCCCACGTCAGACCGAACAACTTGGTAAACTCACGCACCGTCGGAAACTGGGCGGCTTTCATTCTCTCGTTCTGAACCCGCAGCATGTACATCACGTCCACTTCCCCCAGCACCGAATCCAGATCGTGAGTCACCTGACATCCGTATTTTTCAAATACACGAGGAAGAAGTGTGGTCGGACCGACCAGGATCACCTGCGCTCCAAGCTTGGTTAATCCCCATATTTCCGATCGGGCAACTCTGGAATTGGCGATATCTCCCACGATCGCCACCTTCAATCCTTCGATCCGTCCAAAACGTTCGCGGATCGTATACAGGTCTAAAAGGGCCTGGGTCGGGTGTTCGTGGGCCCCGTCCCCGGCATTGATGATCGAACAATCCAGATGTCTGGAAAGCAGTTCCGCGGCCCCGGCAGCCGCGTGACGCACCACCATGATGTCCACCCCCATCGCCTGGATGTTCCGGGCGGTGTCGATCAGGGTTTCTCCCTTGCTCACGCTCGATCCCTTTTCCGTAAACTCAATCACATCGGCACTGAGTCTCTGGGCGGCAAGAGAAAAACTCATCCGGGTTCGCGTCGAATCCTCAAAAAAGGCGTTGACGACTACTTTTCCACGAAGTGCAGGAACTTTTTTCACAGACCGTGTGGATACTTCCTTGAACGTCCGGGCTGTATCCAGAACAAATCGGATTTCGTCAGCAGTGAGGGGCTCTAATCCCAATAGGTGTCGTCGTCGCCAGAGTACGGGTTCACTCAAGAGTTCCTCCGTTCGATCTCAATCCCGTCATACCCATCGATCTCTTTTACTTTGACCTTCACCACCTGATCGGGGGATAGTTCGCCTAAGCTCAAAGCGACCGCGTCGGGTTGAATGGGTAGCTCTCTTCCTCCTCGGTCTACCAAAACTGCCAGTCGAACCGCGGCAGGTCGACCAAAATCACTCAGCGCGTTCAAAGCCGCCCGAACGGTCCTGCCCGTATAAAGCACGTCATCGATCAGGATCAATGGTTTTTTGTCCGGATCAAATTGCAACACAGTCGGACGGACCAGTGGACGCGGTCCGATCTCCGACAAATCGTCTCGATACAGAGTAATGTCCAAAGCCCCAAAACCGACACAGTCGGTCCCGAGATCATTCAGGATCGGCTGCAATCGACGGGCCAGGATCTCACCCCGGGTTCGGATTCCGACAAGGTTGACTGACTGTCCGGGATGGATCTGTCCGACGATCTGCTCTGCCCACTTTCGCAGGAGCTGGTCAAACGGGATCGGGTCGAACCTTGGCTGCATGGGTTGGGATTATGCTGATCCGGATGATTCTGGCAAACTGGTTTTTCCATTTGGTCACAAAAGCCTCTCTCCCTTACCACGCGGGACCAGAGAGAGGATTTTCTGAATGATCTGTCCGACGGTTACCCCTTCGGCCTGCGCGTTGAAACTGGGCACTAGCCGATGACGAAGCACCGACGGCGCTACGGCCACCAGATCGTCGGTTGTCACATACAACCGTCCCATCATCAGCGCCCGTGTTTTACCGGCAATGATCATGGATTGTCCGGCTCGCGGTCCGGCGCCCCAACTTAACCAATGTCTGACAAAATCACTGGCGCCGACCTGGTTCGGACGGGTCGCGCGAACCAGGTCCGCAGCAAACTGATAAACCTGTTCCCCTACCGGTACCCGCAAGACCAGCTGTTGCAGTTTCACAAGCTCATCCTTTGCAAGTACCTGATTCACCCGACCGGGGTCGGTTCCGGTGGTACGCCGATAGATCTCGATCTCCTCTTCGCGGGATGGGTAGTCGATCATGACCATGAACATAAAACGGTCGAGCTGGGCTTCGGGTAACGGATAAGTCCCCTCCTGCTCGATCGGATTTTGCGTTGCCAACACGAAAAAGGGATCGGGAAGATCCAACGTCCTTCCGCCAACGGTGATCTGTCGTTCCTGCATCGCCTGAAGCAACGCCGACTGTGTTTTCGGAGGCGTACGGTTGATCTCATCGGCCAGAAGCAGATTGGTAAAAACCGGACCCTTGTGAAACTCAAACCGTCTTCGACCCGTCTCAACATCTTCCTGCAAAATTTCGGTCCCGGTGATATCGGACGGCATCATGTCAGGGGTAAACTGGATTCTTTGAAAAGACAACGCCATCACGTCGGCCAAGGTCGAAATCAGCCTCGTCTTGGCCAGACCCGGAACCCCCTGCATCAGACAGTGTCCCCGCGAAAAAATGGCGATCAGCAGCTCATCGATCACCCCGGATTGGCCTACAATGATTTTCCCAAGCTCTTGCTTGAATTGCCGATAAATGTCCCGTAGACGATATGCCGATTCAAGGTCGGATTGTGAAAATGCCTCGTCCTGCGACATGATCTTCCATCAGGGTTTAAGAATTCGAAGCGAATGAACCCGGGTTTCAAACCGGTCCTTGCCGTTTTTCGTGAAATCCAGACGCACTACCCCAGGCGATGACAACTGATGCTCACCGGTCCAGATGGTCTGACCATTGACTTCAATCACCGCCATCGAAGCACTCAGCTTGATTCGCAGGGTATAAAGCTGTTTTGACAAAGGGGTCGATACCAAGCGCGTTTCCTGACCTTGTGTCACGACATAACCCGTCGGAGACAAAGCCACGGTCAAACCGGTAACCGAAGTCGGTTCTGAACCACTGACTAGCGTCACCGAAACAGACCCGTCATCGGACGGGTAATACATAATCTGCAGTTCAACACAAACACTCGGATTGAAATCCAGCACCGGTTCAGAAAGAACCGATGCGTATCCCGCCCGATTGCCTTTGGGAAAGTGTAAACCTTGAAACGCACTGAGTTTGAGATCTCCTTTGACGGAAAGGTCTTCCGGAAACGTGGTTTCAAAGTTCCATGCTTTGACCGGTGTGAGGAATAATTGTTGGGACAAGTAATCGCCCGGAGAAGGAGGAGGGGGTTTTCTGGAAATCAAACTGACCAGCGTCACGGACGAACCGATCAACAGCACCAGGCAAACCACCGAAACCCAAACCAGTATGCGTGATTTCCCGGACGACAGAATCGATTCCTCGCGAATCCGTTGCATCAATTCCCGGGTAAAAGCCGGTCCTGCCCAGACCTCTCGGTAGGATTGTCCTGACTGCAAACGCTCGCGTACGGTCATTAACAGTCGATATTCGTCGGCGTCCCGGATACCCTGATCCCGAAGCTTTTCGATTGCTTCATGCCATTGCGGGGACCCCGGTCCCCGGCGCAGGGCTTCGGTCAACAGTTTCAGCAGGTCGTCGGTCTCAAATTCCGTGCCTTGCATCGTGTCTATCCTACCAAAGTCCTGCCTACTACAACATGGAAACCGGATCGACATCAATTCCCAGCTTTTGGTTCGAAACCAGTCCGCGGTCGGTCCTAAGGACGGACAAGACCTGCTGGATCGCCGAAGCCGAGACACTTGTCAGAATGATCTGTGCCCGGTGATGATTGGCGATTCTCTCGATCGCACAAGGCATGGGGCCTCTTAGTTCCACTGGGGCTTGCGAAACGTGGATCTGTTGGTTCAAGGCCTGTGCCAGGTCATCCGACCGTTTGTGAAGTGCCGTAATATCGGTATCTCGGAGGATAAGTCTGACCATTCGTACATACGGTGGCAGGTGGGCGCGTTTCCGCTGGGCAAGTTCCGTCGTAGCAAATCCTTCAAAATCATGTTTCAACGCCATGGACAACGCAGGATCATGTCCGAGGAAGGTCTGAACAATGACTCGTCCGGGCTGGTCCCCACGCCCTGCCCGACCGGCCACTTGAGTGATCAACTGGAAAGTCCTCTCGGCCGACCGGAAATCGGGTAATGCCAGTGCCGTATCACCACTGATGACCCCGACCAAAGTGACATTCGGATAATCAAGACCCTTGGCGATCATCTGTGTTCCGAGCAAGACGGAAATTTCTCCTCGTCCGAAACGGGCGAGTAATGCTTCGTAATCGGACCTACGCCTCATCGTATCGCTGTCAGCCCGGGCATAACGGATTCCAGGAAACTTGCGTTGAAGCTCTTCCTCGACCCGTTGTGTGCCTAGACCGAACAGCGAAAGCTTTTTGCCACATGTCGGACACGTCGCAGGGAGGGGTTGAACCGCCAAGCAATAATGACAATGCATCTGTCCGACATGCACCCCCGAAGCCGTGGTCAGATCAACGGGTTTAAGATCCGAAGCGCGGTGGTAAGTCATAGTGGCGTCGCAATATTTGCATAACACCGGTTCATTACAGTGGTTACAGAAAATGCAATTGGCATACCCTCGACGATTCAGCATCAAAATCGCCTGTTGACCGGCTTCTAATGTTTGTTTGAGGACCGTTTCCAGACGGGGGCTGAACAGGTGAATGCCTTTTCGGGTTCGGTTGGCCTGTTTCATATCAACCAATTCGACTTTGGGTAGCGCCAACCCCCGAACCCGCTGATCCAACCGAAGCAAATAACGATTCCCGGTCGGATCTGATTCTGCGGATTCCCCCGCCAGGCCTATTCTCAACCATGATTCCAGACTCGGTGTTGCGCTTCCCAACAAGACCGGAATGCCTTCGATCTGGGCCCGTTTGATGGCGACGTCTCTGGCGTGGTATCGAGGGATGTTGTCTTGCTTGTAACTGGGTTCGTGTTCTTCATCGACGACAATCAACCCCGGATCGGGGGTCGGGGCGAAAATCGCCGACCGTGCCCCGACGACCACCTGCGCAGCACCACTGGCGATTTGTTGCCAGGATTGATGACGTTCGGTCTGCGTCAAGGCCGAGTGCTGGACCGCTACCCGTGGAAACCGTTCAACAAACCGTCGGACGGTCTGAGGGGTTAACGCGATTTCGGGAACCAACACGATAGCCTGCTTACCCATCGCGACGACGGATTCAATACACCGGAGATAAACTTCGGTTTTGCCGCTACCAGTGACCCCAAACAGCAGATGGGTGCTGAAACCCTTGCCCAATCGTGAGCGAACCTCGTCGATGATTTTCTGTTGTTGCTCGTTAGGTGAATAAGCCGGCGGGACAAGGTCCTTATCACACGTTTTGGAATCGAGGGAACCCAGATCCGCTTGCTCTTGGATGGTCAGGAGTCCCTCGGAGGCCAATTTCCTGATCAACTGGACCGTGGAACCGGCTTCGAGTGCTAACTGGTGGATTTCAATAGACTGACCTTCTTCCACCTGGAGCAAACGCGCCAAAACCGCCCGACGACGGACGTGACGGGTGGTTTCGAGCATTTCCTGAAGCTGTTGGCGAGGAACCGTCGGTCTGACTTGTCGGGTGTAACCGAGTCCGATCCGTTTTTTAACCGCAGACGGGATGATGTTTTCCAACACCATTCCCAGGGGTGAAACGTAGTATTTGGCAATCCATCTCGCCAACTGCATCATTTTAGGACGAATCAGAACACGATCATCATCGATTGCTTCGATCGGCTTGATTCGCGGATACGAGGACGTATCGGTGATCGCGACCACATAACCGTGAGTCTTTCGATTGGTCTTTCCTAGAGGAACACGGACCCGGTGTCCGACCTGAATCCGCGAAATTAGCTTTTTCGGAACCGAATAGTCCAATACCCGGTCGATGGATTGCTCAATAGCTACCTGAACATACACCCCGGACCTCGGAATCGGTGCGGGATCGGGCAACTGATCCGAACGGGCGAATAACTCTTCGGTGGACGGCATGTTTGACACCTTCTCTGATCGTAGGCATCGTATCAAGGATCTTAAGGGATTCGAATGAACGATCTGTCTGAGAAGCTCACTGATGCAAACCCGCTGACGACCTTTCAAAAGGTCTGGTTGACGGTCATCAGTTTGTTGTGTTACGGCATCTGGTATACGCTTCACACTCGTATGGGGTTACCCGTATATCCTGGTTTTTCTGCCGGTTTTCTGGGAGATAAACCGTTCATCGGGAGCCTGCTAGTGCTCGTGGGCATTCCGGTCGTCACGTGTCTGGCCTCCCTGGTGACCGGTCGTATCCGTTTCGAAGCCGGACTGTTTTGTTGCACAGTCGGGTTGATCAGTCTATCGGTTCATGGCGGAGACGTGCGCCAAGCGTTATTAGACAACGGGCCTGTCGTGTACATCCGCTTTGCCCTTGAAAGCGTGATCCTTGGAACGAGCCTGGTCGCCGCATACCTGATTCTTCAAAAACGCCTGCCCCTAGGAATAGCTTGGCGAGCAACCGAGCCTGATAGCCCGGACCCGGATACTCCGAGCGACCGGATCACCGTTGTGGTCGTCCAAGCCTTGGTCATGATGTGTCTGATGACGATCCTGTGCCCGTCTCCGCAGAAGGGACAAGCCCTAGGAATGGTAGGATTATCCGGAGCTCTGGCGTCGATGATCGTGCATCATGTGTATAAAGTTCGTTCGAGTTTCTGGTATCTGTGCGGGACGATGTTGGCCAGCATTGTAGCCTATCTTTACACCGGTTTATTCAGTCCCGGGGGTGCTTCGATCGGGGTAACCACCGGATGGGTCGCCGGAGCCGCTCGGGCTTTGCCTTTGGATTATGCTTCCCTAGGCGTAGCCGGAACCGTTTTCGGATATTGGACCAGCCGGGTTTGGCAAGAAAGCAAAACGATGAGCTTGCCCTCAGCAGCTTCGACCACCTAACTCAAATTGTTTCTGAAAATTTCAGGTAATACCCATCAGTTCGGCAATCAATGCCTTCTGAAAGTGCAACCGGTTTTCCGCCTGTGGAAAGACCAGTGACCGAGGGCTTTCGATCACGTCATCCGTAATTTCCAAACCCCGATAAGCCGGGAGACAGTGCAAAATCACACACCGTTCGGGGGCATGTTTCATCAGCTCGGCATTGATCTGAAACCCTTGAAAATCTCTGATGCGCTTCTGTTTTTCGGATTCCTGTCCCATGCTCGTCCAGGTGTCAGTATAAATGGCATCGGCCTGACGCACGGCGTCCTGAGGATTACCCGAAATCTCAAAATCCATCCCCGGAACCTGCGCCATAATCCTGTCCATATCGTCTGCTGGCAGCTCGTACCCTGCAGGCGTACAACAAACAAACCTTAAGCCCATTTTTCCGCAAGCCACGGCGAGCGACCGGGCGACGTTGTTCCCGTCCCCGATATAAGTCAGGGTCAACCCTTCAAGCCGGTGAAAATGCTCCTGAAGCGTCAACATATCCGCCATCGCTTGGCAAGGGTGCGAATAGTCGCTTAGCGCATTGATGACCGGTACGCTGGCGTACTGTCGCATCTCCAGCAGCTTCTGATGCTCAAATACTCGCGCGACGATCAGATCACACATTCCGGAAAGCACACGCGCCACATCCTTGGCCGGTTCGCGTTTGCCCAGTCCCACTTCGTCTCCGGTCAAAACGATCGCGTTTCCACCACACTGGAGCATGGCCTGGGTGAAGGAAACACGCGTACGCAAAGAAGGTTTTTCAAAGATCAGTACCGCTGTTTTGTCTTTGAAAATCGGGTCGTTATGTCCTGTTTCTTTGAGCTGTTTTTTCAGTCGCTGGGCGGTTTCCAGGGTCTGAAGAAGAAACTCTCTCGAGTGTTCCGCGATGGAAATAAAATGCTTCATGACCAACGATCCTTCGGGGATTCTGCAAATCAAGATTTGAATCAGAGCACGATTTCGGTTCCGATTCCGGCTTCGGTGTAAATTTCGAGCATTAAAGCGTGTGGAATGCGTCCATCAATGATGTGGGCTTTTTGCACGCCGCCTTTCAGAGCGGTGATACAGGCTTCGACTTTGGGAAGCATTCCCGTACCGATGGCCCCGTCTCGGATCATCTGATCGATCTGTGCCACGGTCAGATGGCTGATACGGGATTCGGGGTCATTCACATCGGCACGGATACCGTGGGTATCAGAAACCACGACAATTTTTTCCGCTTTCATGGCTGCGGCGACGGCCCCGGCTGCGGTATCGGCGTTGACATTGAGTTTTCCCCCGGCCTGGTCACGGGCGATCGTCGCGATGACCGGAATCGCATCGGCCCGGACGAGCAACTCCAACAATCGGGCGTTGACCCAGCTGATATCGCCCACATACCCGAGGTCGATCCGCCTGCCGTCGGGAGAGTTGATGTAAGTTCTTTCGGCAAAAAGCACCACACTCGACAAGGAATGCAAGCCCATGGCCTCACAGCCCTGACTGTTGAGGAAGTTGACCAAATGTCGGTTGATCTGATTACACAATACCTGCTCCGCAATCGCGAGCGTGCGTTCATCCGTATACCTGCGTCCCATGACCATCTGTGGAACGAGACCGGCCTTTTCCATGGCTTCGTTGATTGCTTTACCTCCGCCGTGGACTAAGACAGGTTGGATTCCCACATAATTCATAAACGCGATGTCGGTCAGAATGCTGGTCAGAACCGATTCGTCGTCCATGATCGACCCACCGATCTTGACCACAACGGTCTTATCATGGAATCGTTGGATGTATCCAAGGGCTTCGACAAGGGCAGAGGCTTTATGGATGGCTTCGTTCATGATGTACGGGATCCAAAAGAACCAAACCGTTGAAGATACGATCGGATCCGGGGGTTCGTCAATTCATGAATGATTAAATCTACTTTTCCGATAGGATTTGTAGTCCGTTGCGGAGAACGTCCAGATCCACTAGCTTCGAACCGAACGAATGAATCTCCGATTCAGGACCATTCTATCCCCCTTTTCCCCGTCATGGGAAACCCTCCGACATTATACTTGGGGTAAGTTCCGGAGGGATTTAGTCGCGGGAGTAACCGTGTCGGTGGTCGAAATCCCCCAAGCGATGGCTTATGCGGTCATCGCCGGGGTAGACCCGGTGTATGGGATTTATGCGTCGATCATTCAAGGGGTTTTAGGAGCACTTCTGTCCTCGTCCGAACATCTGACGACAGGACCGACCAACACACAGTCCTTGCTGATTGCTTCGTCGGTGACGGTTGTCATGCGCTCTGCGGAGGTTCCCGATCCGGAATCTTATTATTTGCTTCTGGTTTTCACCCTGACGGTCATGAAGGGATTCATCCAGTTGATGTTCTGGGCTTTGCGGTTCGGAGAACTGGTCCAATTTATTTCTCGATCGGTCCTTCTGGGAGTAGCCAGCGGCGCCGCGATCCTGATTGTCTCCGGGCAAATGGCTTCATTTCTGGGAATCTCAAGGTCTTCTGCGTTAACGGAGGACCCGACCCTTTTCGGTGTATCACGGGACATCGTCGGTTTGCTGCCACGCTTGCATGAGGTCAATCCGGTGGCCGTTCTGTTGGGACTACTGACGATTGGTATCACGGTGGGTGCTCGACAGATCAATCGATTCATTCCCGGAGCTTTGATCGGTGTGGTTTTATCAGCCGGTCTGGTGGCGGCATTTGATTTGTCGGTCCCTGTTCTGGGCAAGATCCAACAGGGGTTCCCCCATTTTCAACCCCCTGTTCTGGATATTCATGTCTGGCAGCAACTGTTACCGGGTGCTTTGGCATTGGCTTTGCTGGGTGGGATTGAATCCGTTGCGATTGCCAAAACGATCGCTGCCCGATCGGGAGAAAAAATCATTCCGAACCAGGAGTTTTTCGCACAGGGTTTTAAAAACGCGGTAACCGGGTTCTTCCAGTGTATTCCTGGGTCAGCCAGTTTTACTCGTTCGGCGCTGGATTACGAGGCCGGTGCGGCTACCCGTTTTGCGGCAGTCCTCAATGCCATTTTTGTGGGTATTATTTTCCTTTTGTTTTCCGATTATGCACGCTTCATCCCCTATGCCGCACTGGGCGGTGTGTTGTTTGTTGTGGCATGGGGTTTGCTCGATTTGAGATATTTTCTGCGCGTATATCGGGCGGATCGGTCAGACGCGGTCGTTTTTGCGGTCACTTTTTTATCGACAATCCTTTTGCCTCTCCAGTATGCGGTTTTCATTGGAATTTTCCTGAATATCGCTTTTTATCTTCGGACTAGTTCCCGTCTGCATATTGCCGAAATGGTTCAGACCGATACGGGCACTTTTTTTGAACGTCCGATCTACGACAAACAGTCCGGTGAACGAAAAGTCATCTTCGTCCAGATCGAAGGAGAATTGTTTTTTGCCCTTGCCGACCAGCTTCGGGATCAACTCACCAGCATTCAACGTTCAAGCGTTCGGGTGGTGGTGATTCGTCTGAAAAGGTGCCACTCCATCGATGCCACGATTCTGGACGTACTGGAAAACTTTGTGAAGGACATGCAGAAAACCCGACGACACGTGTTGTTGTGCGGTGTTAAACCGGAAATATCTCGAGTGCTTCGTGATTATGGGCTCGACAGACTGATTGGTCCGGAAAACATCTTCCCCGCCGAAGCCGGGGTATTCAGTAGCGCCCGACGTGCTTTGATGCGTGCAAGAATACTTGTCGGATCCTCCATTGACGTTTCCAATATCAAAGTGGACGACGAAGGAGAAATCACCTATGAGATCTAAGTTCATCTTCCCGACCCAGAACGAGGATCGTTAACGAATGACGATCACTTCATTCCGCTTTGCGCGACCGATTCGACAAAATACTTTTGCATCGCGAAGAAGAGGATCACGCAAGGCAGCATTGTGACAACACTCGCAGCCATCAGCAGATGCGCATCACTCGTCCCATACTGTCCACGAAAACTATTCAGCGCCAACGCGATCGTCCGGTTCTCCGGACTGTTCAGATAAATCAACGGACCCAGAAAATCGTTCCAGGTTCCCAGGAATGTATAAATCGCCACGATCGCAATGACCGGACCGGATAACGGAAGCATGAACTGCCAATAGATCCGCCAGTTGCTACAGCCATCAATTCGCGCCGCTTCGATCAGCTCTTCAGGAATTTGCGAAAAAAACTGTCGGAACATGAACACGAAAAATGGGCTGGCCAGCCATGCCGGAATGATCAGAGGCCAAAATGTGTCTACCATCCCTAACGATTTGAACAACACGAATACCGGAACCATCGTCACCTGTGCCGGGAGCATCATCGTGCTGATCATGATGATGAATAGGATCGTTTTGCCTCGAAAACTGAACCGAGCAAACCCAAACCCCACCAAAGAACAGGAAATGATTTGACCGATCACGGTCAGTGTCGTGATGACTGTCGTGTTGGCCAGTGCAGGCCAGAAGTTCATCTTGTCCGGAGCCAACGACCGCGGGTAATTCGAAAAATTGGGTTCTCTGACCGGTGTGATAAAGTCTCCTGCAGCCACTTCGGCCGACGTCTTCAATGACGCATTCAATGCGAAATAAAACGGGATCACAAAGGCGATCGACCCCAACATCAGGATCGCATAAGTCAACAACATTTTCCCAGACACCAACGGTCTGACGGTAGAATCGGATGATGGAGAGGCGTTGGGCATGATCAGTTTTTAAGTCCTTCGTAATAGACCAGATTACGTGAACCACGGAATACAATCAGCGTCAGAACCAGAACGATGACAAACAAGATCCACGCCATAGCGCTGGCGTAGCCCATGTTGTGATACTCGAATGCCTGGCGATACAGGCTCAACACGTAAAAAAGAGTGCTGTTGCCGGGACCGGCTCCGGTGATCATATAAGCCTGAGTAAAGACCTGAAATGACCCGATGATCGCCATGACGAGGTTGTAAAAAATCAGGGGAGAGAGCATGGGAAGCGTGATATTCCATAACTGACGGGCCGGACCCGCACCGTCGATCCGAGCCGCTTCGTAAAGGGATACGGGGATTCCCTTCAAACCGGCCAGATAAATGATCATCCCCCCCCCCGACACCCCAGAGGTTCATGATGACAAACGCCGGGATCGCCCATCGGGCTGCGTCTTTTCCGAACCAGTCCGGAGGGGTCGTACCGAACCAGGCCGTGATCGGACGTAATATCGCGTTGAAGATCCCATAGTCATTATTGAATATCTGAAGCCAAAGCACACTGACGGCTACCATCCCCAATACCGATGGTAAGAAATAGATCGTCCTGAAAATCGATATTCCCCGAACGCCGGCGTTCATCAACAAAGCCACCCCCAACGCCGCGATCTGACCGATCGGAACCGACAACACCACGTAGTAAAGAGTCACCTTCAGAGACTGGTAAAAAGTCGGATCGACCGTGAAAAGCTGCTCGTAGTTGGCGGTGCCTACATATTTGGCTTGAGAAAGCGGTTCCATCGCACTCCACTTCCCGAAGCTGAGCAACAGTGATAACAGCATCGGACCGACCGTAAGAAAAATGAAACCGACCAGCCAAGGAGATATGAATGCCCATCCTGCTCGTTCCTGTGCCCGATCCAGAGGTCCCAGCTTTTCTCGTTTTGCTCGCCACCACAGGATCATCACAAACGTCACCACCCCAGCCAGTCCTATCGACCCGATCAAGGTCCAGTTCATCGGCTTCCATTCCTGACGTCGAAGGGGTGAATCAAGCTCCGCCAACCAGGCTGATTCGATCTCCCGGGCATTGGTCAAGACATCCTTTTGCCCGAGCGAAATTGATTCGGTAATCCGGTCGCCGACGATGTTGTTCCACTCATTCTGTGGTGGATTCTGCTGAATTTTCGCGTATCGAATCGCGTCCAGAAAAATTTTAGCCTGATGACGCGGCATCCCTGGTGGGTTCAGAAAGTCATCCGATTCAGCCACCGACCTCAACGCAGGGATCGCCAATCCTTCATGGGCTTGCTGGATCTGTCCTTCATACCCGCACAGAAACTTCAAGAGTTCAAATGCGGTATCAGGATGTCGTGTGGTGGCACTGATCGCCCAGGACGTATGAAAGATCTGTGACACACGTTTGTCAGGGGTCTCAGCCGGAACAGGGACGACGTCCCATCGGAACTTTGTAATATCTCGATATCGGGGCACCTGCCATCGACCGATCGGACCAATGCAACCGATGTTGCCGTTGACGAACTCTGCCCCGCCGTCCCGTGCAATCCCGGTCGGGTTATAGACCGTTTTGTCCTCTAGACGAAGTTTGACGATGAATCGCAGCGCCCGCTGGGCGTCGGGCTCATCCAAGGTCACATCCCGGAAATCCGACCCGAAAAAATCGCCCCCGAATGACCAGATGATATTTCGAAGCGTAGCCGGCCAAAGTGCGAAAAATCCACCGTAGATGTTCCGACCTGCGTATTCGGGTTTTTTATTCAGATCGGTGATTTTTCGGGCAGCTTCTGCGAACTCGTTCCAGGTCCAGCCGTTTTTCTGAATCGTTCGGACATCGATCCCGGCAGCTTCGAACAGGTCAAGATTCACATAAAACACTGCAGTGGTGAAGTCTTTGGGCAACCCCCATTGAGGACCCGCGCCCGTGCGGTGTGTCGCCGGATCATACCGGTAGGCCTGCATGATCAGGGGATAAAAATCATCCAACCAGGTAGGATTGCGGTCACGTTCCTTTCTGAGACGTTCGTCCAGAGGCATCAACAATCCCATCTCAGCCATCAAAGGCAGGTTATCGGGGCTGAGATAAAACAGATCCGGGGGGGTTCCCGCAGCCAGCATCGTCTTCAGCTTGCTGTCAAATCCCGAACCGGCGTTGATGCGGGTGATACGAACTTTGGGGTTTTCCCTCTCGAATCGTTCAACCAAACGACGAACGATGGCATCCTCCGCCGGTTCGCCCCAGTGTAGAATAGTCAGTCGGATCGGACGATCCACCGAATCCCGCCAATTCGATACCCAACGCAAACTGACCGATCCGAACGACCACACGATAATACCGATCGTTACCAGCAGCAAAAAAAATCGAATGAGCCGTGCCATTTATTTCTCCGCCAATATGGCTGTCCCGAATGACGGTAAGGTGATGGTCAGTCGAGTTGCTTCCGCCGTCAGGCCCGGTGCGTCGGCGTTAACCTGCAACGTCGTTCGAGAGGAAGGATCGAGAGGATCGGCATCTTTCATCGAAACCTGTTCCGGATCGAGATAGTTCACGAACGTTTTGCCGGCTTGAGATTCGGAAACCTCGAACGTGATTTGATGGGTCTGGTTGGATCGATTCAAAACCACGTATACGGTTTGATTCCCGGATCGTCTGGCAAAGACCAAAACACCCGCGGCATCATCGATTCTGACGGGATAATATTCCCCGATTCGAAGTGGTTGGAGCATGTGTCGGGTAGCCACGGCTCGGCGGTAAAAATCGAACAAATCTTTTTTGAAGACCATCTCGGGATTTTCGTAAGGCTGAAGATCCTGCCACAACATGGGCATCCGGTTGCTCGGATCGTCAGGCGACCACATACCGGATTCGTCCCCGTAATAAATCATGGGCGCACCTACGAAGGACATCTGGAATGCAACTGCCTGTTGAAAACGGGTCCACTCGGTTTCATTCGGTTTTCGAGGACTGTAATCCGGACCGTTATCCTGGATCCGGTTAGCTCCGTCATAGGGTCGATCGGGATTGACATACATGCTCGGAGCACGATCGGTGTCGTGTGAATCAAAAAGATTCATCATGACCAACGCGGCTTGGAAAGGGTATACGTAGCACAATCGGACCAGCCGCTGATTGAATTGACTGGAAGTTATCGCAGTCGACTGGTCCACGAAGAAATCCTGGACAGCCATCGCGAACTGATAATTCATAACCGCATCGAACTGATCGCCGTCGTTGATCCAAGGAGTGGCTTCGGACCAGATTTCGCCGGAAATATAAGCGTCGGGTTTGGTCTGTTTAACGATTTTGCGCCAGTCCCTCCAGAACGGGTGTGGGATATCGTTGGCCACATCGAGTCGGATTCCATCGACACCTTTGCTGGGGTCTCCGCCGGGAGCAAGCCACCGTCGGGTGATGGCCATAACGTGTTCGTACGGCCCCGGTGCCAAACCGCGAACCGGATCCTTTCTGAAAACGGGAAGATGTCCGCTCGGACCGTCCCAGGCCTTGAACTTCAAACCCCCGTCTTTTCCGAACATGTCGGGGTCTGCCGGGAGCGTGTCGGGGAATGCCTCGATCTCGAACCAGTCGGCATACTTGCTGTTGCGTCCATTTTTCACAACATCCTGAAAGAATGGGTGCATCCGACCAGTATGATTGAATACCCCGTCAATGCAGACCCGGATTCCGTTTTTTCGGGCTTCTTGGATGAAATCAAGGAAGATCAGATCCGATTTTGTCCATTTCCAGGTAGCCGGATCATCGGTTTCAACGTGATCCGGTGACACCGGAGTTCCGTCCAGTTCGTACAATTGCGGTTTCGGAGCCGACGGGGTATCCGCAAGTGGTGGCATGCCCAACCGGGCCCGTTGTTGTTGCACGATCGGAGGTACCTTCTGGGGCAAAACGGCCACTTCATTGTCGTCTTTTTTGCCAAAATTATCGTCGATATGACGGAAATCTGCGGTGTCATATTTGTGCATGGATTCGGCTTCAAAGACCGGATTGAAGTAGATGGCTGTCACGCCCAGAGAGCGTAAGTAAGCTAGCTTTTCCTTCACACCCTGAATGTCGCCCCCGTAGCGTCTTCTCCAGACGTTTCCGTACCCATGATAGAAGTTATCCATGCCCGGTGCTTCACCCGAATGGGCTGCGAACCATTCGCTGGTCCATGGCAGGAGGGTTTCGTACCAGTTTTCCCCGGGGTCGTTGCTCGGATCGCCGTTACGAAAGCGTTCAGGGAAGATTTGATACCAGACCGCGTGCCGTGCCCACTCCGGGGTCATCAGACCCACTTTCATTGCGACTTCGAAAGGTCTTTTCGAAGCACTTTTCAGGTCATTTTCGACGCCACCGGCACTAAGATAAACCGTACGCGTCCCGTCCTTGAACTCGAAAATATACCGAGCCGGAGCCTTGGTCACTTCGACGACCCCGCCGTAACTGTCAAAACCCATTCGGCTTTCAAGCCGGTGTAATTCCACCGGTGAACGATCCGGGGCATTTACGAAAATCACTTGTACGGTTTCGACGTCTTTCTGCTGGGCACGAACACGCAAACGGAGCGTTTTTTCATCGACCACGTTCGCATCCGCCAACTGATCCGGGTGATGAATCAGACCTTCACCGTTGATCAGATTGGATTGGGGTTCGGGGAACTTGCGGGCGTCTGGTCCGACCCAGATTCCGCTATTTTTTCCCCCGAAAGTATCGTCAACCGACAGTTCAGGGTCAGCCTTGGGGTCTTCGATCCACCGCTGACCGTCGATCACAAACTTGTAATAGTGCACGCCTTCAGGCAGGTCGATTTCGGTCTTCCAAAGTTGCCGATCCGCTTCGAGGCGAAGAGGGTTGGATTCCTTATTCCACCCATTGAAGCTCCCGGCCACATGCACGCTGTTCGGCTTATTCTCCCAATGTGAGACGTCCAATTCGAAGACGACTCTGTCAGCCCGAACAACCGAAACTAATAGCGTAAGTATAGTTGATATAATGAATTGCGCACGAAACATTGCTCCTCCACGTGTAACGCCCAAAAGGATCTTCCTGTTGCAGCGGATCAGGTCGAAACGGTCCTGGCCAAAGCGGTGGAATTGCGGACCACCAAGTGGGTGGGCAGCACTTCCCGAACCGGTTCAGGTCTTCCATGGATTCGTTCAACGAGTCTTTCCATGCCCGCCATACCGACTTCATACAAAGGAAGATGAATGGTGGTCAGGGTCGGATTGACAAACGCTGCATGGCGTAAGTCATCAAAACCGACCACCGAAATGTCTTCCGGAACTTTCAGTCCGAGATTGACCACTTGATACATGGCCCCGATAGCCATTTTGTCATTCCCCCCGAAAATGGCGGTGATCTGCGGATCCTTTTCGAGGATCTTATGAGCGGCTTGGGCGCCGCCTTCTTCAGTAAACTTTCCGTCTTCGATCCAGACCGGATTCGGTTCGATTCCTGCTTCACGGAGCTTGGATCGGTACGTATCGACCACCGTACGAGCGGCTTTGATATCAGGCGCCGCAGTGATCATTCCGATTCTTCGGTGACCGAGCTGAAGCAGATAGTTCATCACTTGCTCACATCCGGACCGGTAATCACACATTACATGATCGACCGAAAATGCGTCGAACGAATTGTCAATGACCATGGCCGGACAGCCCGACACTCCGAAGTCTTCCACCCATTTGTGTCGATCATTGGTTCCGAGGCACAACACCCCATCGACGTAGCGTCTTTCAAAAATCCGTATATGTTGCTTTTCGCGGATAAAATCGGGTTTGGCCTGCTCGAGCATGACCTTGTAACCCATTTTGCCGGCTTTATCACAGATTCCGGAGATGACCTCACCGAAATAGGCGTCTGCAAACGCGTGCCGTAACGCGGGAAGAATGACCGCCACTACGTTGGTATACCGACTCGAAAGAGACTGGGCCAAACGGTTGGGCTGGTAACCCATGCGCTCGACGAGCCGTTGAATACGAAGTGACGTCGCCCGGCTGATCCGTGGATTTCCATTCAGAACCATCGAAACCGTCGCCACGGATACTTTCGCTTCACGTGCAACATCACGAAGAGACACCGTAGAACCCCGACCGAATGGTCCGGGTTTTTCGGGCTTGAGTTTAGATTGAATGGCTTGTTCGGTCCTCATCCGCAACTCCCAGGAGAAGGCTTTCCCACTTTCGCCGACACAATAATCGATCTGCTAAAACAGTTTAGCAAAACTGTTAACGGATGCAAGACCCCAACATGAAACGGTGCCAAAATAATAAGTCTTGAAATTACTAATACTTAGGCGATTATCGGCGATTCTCACTCCGTCCGCCTGGTCGGACGCGTTCGATCGGATGAAAAATTTTTGTTGACGAACCGTTTTAACAGGTTAAGATGTCTTTTGTAAAAACTAGTATAACGACAGTTGTATGAATAGGTCGTGCGGAGGTGGCTGTCGTGTTCATGTCTTCTCGAATCCAAGTTAACTGTTTAACTTGTTTCTTGGACCGGAAGATGTCACTTCCCCACCCCTGCGTATTGACCGTCGGCGTTCGGTTTGAAGATTTCGTTAATCTCGGGCTGAGACGCCCGTAACTTGATCGGGCTTTGCTCTTTCAAAGAGTTCTGTTTACAGGGTTTGCGATCTCCCTTTTGTAAATGGTCGCAGGAGGATTTTTATGAATCGGTTTTCGTTAGCTGTGCTCGCCGCTGCGGGTATCGCTACCGGCGCCGCTCACGCTGCCCTGATTGAGACTAAAACGGATGGAGCAAGTCCTTCCGTTTACTCAGGAGGTGGTGGGAGTGGTTTTGGTGGGACTCTTGGCGGTGCATCTATTTCGTTTGATACAGTCGGATCAAATCTCGACGTATCCTTTACACCGGGCGGGTCGTTCGGGAGCAACATTGTCGTGATCATGCTCGATACCAAAGCGGGCGGGGTCGATGATGCCTCGATGAATGATACTGCGGACGGCGGCCGAAGGGCTGTTAGCAGTCCCCAAGCCAACGCGACCCTCGCTTATCCCTCCGGAATGGCAGGTGGGTTGCCGGACTACGCCTTGGCGATCGGAAGTTTCGGAACAGTGTTATTCGAGTTGACTTCCGGAACAAGCTTGAACTTCGTCCAGTTTAACCCGGCCTCCAACATCTCGATCCCGTTGTCTTCGATCGGAACCCCTTCGTCGATCGACTGGTTTGCTTATTTGACTTCTGATACGCAGTTTCTGTCAAACGAGTCACTGCCGGCCAGTTCGACGCTTAACAGTGGTGGAAACCCCGGGTTTAGCGGATCCGCATCCGTGGACAACCATAACCGTTTTGTGGTTCCTGAGCCCGCGAGTCTAGCACTGTTAGGTTTGGGTGCAGTTGGATTGCTCCGACGTCGTCAATCGACCTAACCCTCTTTTCTCGTGTCTGATTCTGGCAAGGGATCAGACATGATTGTCGTAAAAGTCCGCGGAGACGTTTGATTTTGCGTCACGTTAACTCGTTGGAATGCTTTCAATTGAACAGACGACGATGAGTCGAAGTCCGAGACGGAACGCAAAATCAGCGGTCGAGGTTAATCGGTTCACCCATGTTGCGCACCTCAGGAATCATCATCCGTTATACCCTTGGGGGATTGATCGGAACGGGGATCGGCTTCATCCAGTCCGCGTCCTATGGAATGGATACCAGTCCACCGGTCATCCTGCAGTGGTTTGAATCCAGTTATAAAACGATCGAAAACCGAATGGCCGATGTTCACCGGGCCGGGTATGGCGCGATCTGGACCCCCCCCGCCCGGTCGGGCCGACCTGGGAAACTTCTCCGTAGGATATGACGTATACGATCGATTCGATCTGGGGACCACCGGGAATCCGACCCTTTACGGCACGATGACCGGGATCAAACAAGTCGCCAACACTATTCATCGGGCCGGGCTCGAGTTTCATGTCGATTTTGTCATGAACCATAACGGTTATTCCGGAACCGGCGATTCCGCGTCTCGCAACGCCTTTATCGCTGCCGGGGGATATCCGGGGTTCTTTTCGGTGTACGGAAACGACCCGGACGGGGATTTCAATTCGGCTTACGCCTACGGTGACGTGCAAGGCCGATTGGCAGGCCTGATCGATATCGCGCACGGCAAAAATTATCAGGCTATTCGGAACCCGGTCCCGGGATTCTCCAACAACATCCCCGCAGGAACGGTTTCCTGGAGTGGTCGATTGGCGAACATACCGCTCGAGAGCAACAGACAATTTTATCCCGACCGTGACGGGCCTGCCATCTTTGTATATGACCCGATGACCGGCGAGCAGAATATCGCGGTTTATTCGTTCAACACCTCGAATCCGATGTCCGGCGATCCGGTACCCGAGAATGCCCTCGGATATCTCATGCGAAACGCTCAGTGGTTGGTTCAAACCATCGGAGTGGACGGGCTACGGATCGACGCCGCCAAACACGTTGACGGCTGGGTCTTGGATTATCTCGATCGGGCGGTGTATCGATCGAATCCACGCAGCCTTCTGGACGGTTCTCCCCGTCACGTCTTCAGTTATTCCGAAGTTTTTGACGGTAATACGCAGTATCTGCTCACACACGTTAAAAAGACCATCAATCCCAATGACCCCGGTAGAATCGGTGGCAATCGGGATACGCTCGATTTCGCCAACTATTTCGCGATGAAGAGCAATCTTGAACAATACGGCACGCCCAACGCTTGGTACAACATACGAAATGCTGATCTGGATTACGCCGACGACCAGATGCACAACGGATCATCCGGAGTCAAGTTTGTCAACAATCACGACGTTTTTGCACCGTGGAAACTCAATAATGTCGCTCATGCCTACACCCTGATGATGCCGGGCAACGCGACCGTCTACTTCAACGGGAAAGAGTTCGGAGACAACCGCGACTTCCCAAAAGACGGTCGGGCAGACGCTTTAAGCGTCGGCAACGGTTCGGTCGTCACGAATCTGGTGGAAATCCGAAACACGCACGGACGCGGAGATTTCCGTGAACGATGGATCGATGATCAGGGTATCTACATATTTGAACGTTCCAGCAGTGCGGTCATCGGGCTTTCCAATCGTGGGGACGGGGGTTATGACCAGCGAACCGTGCGGGTTGATTTTGCCCCGGGTACACGCCTTCTGGAATTGACCGGAAATGCTGCAAGCAGTCTGGTCGATCCCGGAAACGATATTCCCGAAGTTGTCACCGTCTTTCAAGGTCAAGATGGTTATAGCTATGCCAACATTCGGGTACCCCGCAACCTGAACTATCAGGGCGCCGAACACCAGCGTGGATACGTCATCTATGGTCTGCCCACCCCTCAAAGCGCCAACGGGATCGAGCTATCGAATGTCTCGATGATACTCTCGGGCGATTCCACGCCCACCAACAACTACGAGAACGGGACTCAACGACAATCCAATGTGAAAGTTCTGACCGGGAATACGACACGTTTGCGACTTCAGACCAACGAAGTACGCCTGCTCGGACTCGACAGCCTGCGTGACATTCACGCCGACGGGGATTTCGCAGCCTTCAAAATCGACGGCGGGCTGGATATGAACGGCAACGGCCAGGTCGATTTTGTCACCCCCCAACTCCCCAGTTTACGGTTTTGAGAACTTTCAAACCAAAAACAGTCCTCTGATCGGACGTAATGCACAGTTTGTATCGGATATCAACGCTCCCCGTGGGGATGGGGAGTTTTTACAGGACTTAGATCTGACTAAACTGTCTGAAGGTTATCACTTCATCGAAGTCCGAGCCTTCCGTCATCGAACCGACGGTGGACCAGCCGTCTTCAGCCGATGGGCCGAGACAATCTATGTCGATCGTCTCAAACCCGTTTCTTCCATCGACTCCTTCAAACCGTTCGGAACAGGAGCGGGTGATAATGATATCTGGATCAAATCCAACGACATGACTGCTAACAACGTGCATGTTTTCATGAATCTGCCAGCCAACGTGACAGATTCTCAGATCATGCAGATGGTTCAAAACGGTCAGGGACAAACGAATCAACTGGACCGAGACATTTTCAAGACAGGATTCTTCGGGATTCCGAACGGGAATAACGTTTTCACGATCGTGACATTTGAAGTCACGGGCAACAGCAACATTCAACGCATCACGGGCGTCAAACCGGGCAACGCCCGTGGTGCGGGTATGGGAGACCTGAACCACAACGGAACCCTTTCCCCTGACGATCTTGCCGGAACCAACTACGGTTTTGAAGCGGTACTTTACAGTCGCAATAACAGCTTCAACCCGGCTGCCGATTTCAACGCCGACGGATTGGTTGATAACCGCGACCTGTTTGCTCTGGAAACGTTTGTGCAGGACAAGTCCTCTACAGTGAAATCCGAAACCAGGTCCATGGTCCTTCGTCGTGGAAACATCAACGGCGAGTACGGTACGGACCAGTGGGATATCGATGCGTTGTATCGCAGGATCGGTAAAACCGGTGACATCTGGTACGAAGATCTGAACGTGGACGGGATCGTCAATCAACTGGACGTCAATACGTTGGTACGTCAAATCCTGTGGAGCGAGTTCGGAGATTTCAATCTGGACCGAAAAATCGATGCCGTCGATCTGGGAATTCTGGCCAGCAACTGGGGCCAATCCAATCGTGGTTACGCCTCGGCCGATGCGAACGGAGACGGACTGGTCGACGCGGTCGATCTTGGTTTGCTTTCAACCTACTGGGGATTCGGTGTGGCATCTCAACAGCAGCAGAGCATTTACTCTGCCGCCTACACGCTTGGTTTCTCCGCGGTTCCTGAACCCGTCGCAGTGGGATTATTCGGAATGGGGATCGTGGCGCTGGGTCAACGACAGCGTCAATTTAACCGAAAGGAGAGAAAATCGTGATCGTTAAAAGTATTTGCATCCTTTCGCTCACCTTGGCCACTACGTCGCTGGCTGCGATCAGTGTGTCTTTGAATCCGGTAGCGCTTCCCGGATCGGTCAGCGATCCTTTGGCATCAGGGTTTGGTTCCAGCACATACAAAACCTTCGATCTGGTGGTCACGGTTGGTCCTGGAAGCGACTGGGCGTCAGCCGAATTGCGGGGTGTGCTTACGCAAGGATCCTTTTTTAATCACCCCGTCGGCGGGAACAACTATCCTAATTCTTCAGTATTTCCGAGTTTTCCCGCACTTCCTTATGACACTTACATTACCGCGCCCAACAATACTGTGCCCAGTACTCAGTTGTCTCATCCCACGGACGGTTCCGGGTCACCGATTTTTAATCCGACCCTGACCAGTGCCGCATGGGCCGATTTTTCGAACACGGGAAGCGGTGTTTTCACGATCGCACGACTGACCATGACGTCCGATGCGATCGGGACCTTCAGCGGACAAGTGGTCGAATCGGGTGCCACCACGGGAGTGCCTTTCTCATTCGTCGTACCCGAACCTTCTGTATTGGGCCTTGGAGGAATGTGTATCGCGTTTTTAGCACGTCGTCGATTCAGAAATTGAAATTAACCGATCAAACAAGAGGTGTCTTATGCGCTTAATTAGAAAAGGCTTTACGTTGGTGGAACTGCTGGTGGTGATCGGAATCATCGCCCTGCTGATTTCCATCCTGCTTCCTGCGTTAAACCGTGCCCGAGCAATGGCTAACAGTACCAAATGTCTGTCCAATCTCAGACAACTGGGAACGGCCGCCATCATGATGGCGGCTGAACGGAAAGGTTATATCCAGCCGGCCACGGATAATGACTTTTTCGTCGTGAATGACCCGTACAAGCAAAAATATACCTGGCGTAGCGACGGATTAGCTCAGGATTGGCCTTCGGCTCTTGCGGTCTATGTCGGACGTAAAAAACCGGTCGAAAAACTCACCGAACTGATCGAAACAGAAATCAAGGTTTATCAATGTCCTAGCGACAAATCCCTGACCTTGAATAATCCCGGATATTACTTGTACACCGATACCGCTTATGTAGATTTGGCGTCAACCAATGGTTATGTCCCTATTTCCTACGGGATTAATGTGGATATTGCTGCTTTGAATGATGCCAATGGAGACGGGCGGTTCACTTGGGATCACATTCTGGGTGTTTACAAAGGACCGAAGACCAGCGCCTTTTATCAAGGTCAAACCGACGTGGGGGCGCCTTTGCAAGCAAAGCTATCGAAAGTAGCCGTCCCGACGGAGACACTTCTGTTTGCCGATTGTGGGACACGGGGAGATGTCGGAGTCGGGATCGAAAACCCTCAAACACTGGGCTACAGCTCTCACTGGACTCATGGAACGGATGTTTATCCGGGAACGCTTCATAACATGTCTCTTGCCAGCTGGATGCGGGATCGGATCCCGCTAGGTCGTCACGACCTTCGTGGGCGGGATCGTCAATGGAACAACACCGCTGGTCGGATCAACGTCGTGTTTTGCGACGGACACGCAGAGAGCATTGGTCGAGATGACTTTAAACGTGTCCGCATTTCCCCCTACAAATATTGATACTTCGTTCATTCCACAGATGAACAGATACCCACGTCATAATGACGTGGGTATTTTTATGATCCGAACGCGAGGTAAATGTTCATCCCGATTGGTAGACCCTATCCTGCCGCAAGTTAATCTTGTCGAGCTAGAGGCATGGGGATCACCGTTACCGGTCCGAGCGTTTCGAGCTGGGTTTTGACCGCGTCTGCAGGGGCGACAACGACAATCAGCATCTGATCGTCGTGGACGTAGGTGTTCATGACCTGTCGGATCTGCCCGGCTGTGACCTGATTGATTCTTTGCGGTAGGACGTCGTAATAGTCGATGGGATAATTATTGAGAATCTGATCGATCCGACGAGACGCCTGTTGGGCGACGGTTTGCACTTCCATGACCATTCCCCCGCTGACACGAAGCTTGGCTTCGGACAGCTCGTCATCAGTGACCAGCTGCTCACGGAGATCATTAAACACTTTAAACATCGCTTGGATCGCTTCGGTCGTGGTCTGGGGGTTGGTATCAACGGTGCCGCTGAACTCCCCTGCCCATCGTGTCGGTCGGAAATAGGCGTATGCCCCGTAGGTCAACCCTTTTTCGGCCCGGACATATTTCCCCAGTCGGGATTCGATTCCCGCAGAGAGGATCTGCCCGGCCAGGCTACCAGGGAACTTGTCATCGTTGGTTAGATCATAAGCCCGCACACCCAGACGGATAGCCGACTGTTTGCCTTGAGGATTATCCACCAGAATGATCTGTCGACCCGAAGGGAGTCTGTCCGGCGTGTAATCAATGCTAGGCAGAGGTGACTGGTTGTCATACTTGGAAAGCAGCTTTTGGGCAAGCAGATTCCCTTGTTCGGGGGTCAAATCCCCGCTGAATACGATAAACGCACGATCGAGAGAATAGATCTTTCTGTACCAATTCAAAACGTCATCTCGGGTGATGCTCGCGAGTGATTCCGGTGTCGGTAAACGACCCTGAGGCGCACCCGAATACAGACGCGAAGTAAACTCTCGAGAAGCCACGTTCCCCGGACGAGACAGAGTCTGGATCAACGAACCAATGGTTTGCTGCTTTAAATTTTCCAGTTCCTCGGCAGGAAATGTAGGATTCGTCAGAATGAGATTTGCTCGATCGATCGCGTAATCAATCTGGTCTGAAGTACAATCGATGTTCAAACGGGTATTATCCCCTTGATCCGTTACTTCGATCGAGATTCCGCGGGATTCGAGGTCTTGGGAGAGTTGGAGGAACGACCAATCGCCGCTACCTCGACGCATCATCTGAGCCGCCAGCCCCGCCAGACCCTCTTTGCCGACAGGCTCGGTATGTGACCCGGCTCGAAACACCAGTGATACATTCACCAAAGGCAGACGATGATCCGACAGGGTAATGACCTTTACGCCTTTAACATCCGATTCGACCCCTTTGTTGAACGTCACCCGGATGGCTTGTCGATTCACGGGAGGTTGGGACGGATAATCCGGCGGAAAATCCTGGACCCGAGGTTCGATCGGTTGAGTGCTCGGCATGACATCGGAATCGGCCACTTTCCGGGCCAAATCGGCGGTCTGTTGGGGAGAAACGTCCTTGGATTCTCCGGGTTGATAAATCACCACCGTCATCTGTAGGGGGTTCAGGTATTGTTTTACGACTCGCTGAATGTCCGCAGGGGTCAGTGCATCAAGCCTTGCAAAATAGGTATTCACCCGTGAGGCGTCTCCCCCGAATACTTCTTCTTCGGCAAGCTGGGCGGCTACATCTCTGGCTTCCTGTCGGTTACGGATGATCGACTGTTTGATCTGGACTCGGACTTTTTGCAATTCGTCTTCTGTAATCCCGTTTTGTTTGATTCCGTCGATCACACGAATGATTTCGGATTCGACTTCTTCAACCTTGTGTCCGGTCTTGACGACCGCATTGATGACAAAAAGCGAGGGGTCTTCGAGCTGATAGTTCCCGGATCCGACACTCACACATTTCGGCGAACTATTGTTGACCAGAGCCTTATCCAAAAGTCCGGTTCGTCCTGAAGAAAGGATTTCTGCAAGTACGTTCAGGGCATCGTGATCCGGGTGCTGATATTCGGGAGTTTTGAACGCCAGAATCATGTTCGTCAGAGGAACGTTGGGCTTGGTGACCACCTTTCGGCGGACCTCCGTCTGGGGGGGTTCCTGGGGCGCCCGACGCGTCACTTCAGCACCACTGGGAATCCAACCAAAATATTGGTGAACCCATTGCCGGGTCTGGTCCAAGTCAATATCCCCTGCAATGACCAGACAGGCGTTGTTAGGGACATAGTATGTGTTGAAAAACTCCTGTAGTTCGCTTGATGTGGCTTGAGCAAGCTGCTCCATATCACCGATGGGCGTCCACCGATAGCTGTGGGTCGTAAAAGCGGTTCCCATGAGATCGCTGAACATGGATCCCAAGGGCTGGTTGGCGTAGCGCATGCGCCACTCTTCTGCGACCACTTTTCGCTCGGTTTTGAAAATATCATCATTTACTTTGAAGCTGGCCATACGGTCGGCCTCGAGGTACAGCGTCATTTCGACATTGTTGGATGGGACTGTATTGATATAGGTCGTCTGGTCGAAGCTAGTAAACGCATTGGAATCACCGCCGACGATCCCGATGAGTTTCATGTGCTCTTCGGGGGCGACATGTCGACTGCCCCGGAACATCATATGTTCGAACAGGTGAGCAAAACCTTGCCGGTTCGGGCGTTCGTCTTTTGACCCGACATGGTACAGGACACGCACATGGACGACCGGTGCGTTTTTCATCGGGGCATAAATAACCTGAAGACCGTTGTCGAGCGTTTCCCGCGTGAAGTCTATCCGACTCTCTGATCCTTCGACACCCGAATTGCAAACCAAAATGATCAGTATCAATCCGTAAAAAATAGCGGTTGCATTACCGAGAGTTTTGTTAATTCGCATGTTGATAAGAATATGTCGATCGAGGGTACAATTCTAGACAAATACGGATTACTGCCGATTCCGGATCAGATTCAGGGCGTTATCCAGGTCCAGAACATATGCGATCAACGTTACCACAATTTCTGCTATAGTGATCCAGACTCTCAGCACCAGCGCCAAAACCGCGGCAAAAGCGTGTAGAGAATCGAAACTGAACTGCTCCCCGCTGGATTGGGGCAACGCCGCAAGCAGAAGGACCATAAAAACGGCTTCTCGAACCCCGATTCCTGCAGGTGCCCAGTACGCACAAAACCCCGCCAACCACGCAGTCGCGTAGATTCCACCCACCAGCCACCAGTAAGCGAACGAAAGATTCAAGGGATCGGCTACGATCAACCAGATTATAAAACTCGCGAAAACAACGCCCAAAACGTTCCACAATTGTAGCAGGACCAGAGTCCCCCCTGCAGCCTCCGCGGCTAGCTTCTTCATCCGCAACGCCATCAAAATCCGATTGACCACCGAATAAAACACCCGTGGATGCAAAAGGGCTAAAAGCAGAGGCATCAGCAAAACACCCACAATCAGCCACCACCGGGTGGAAGGGTCTTCGGCTCGTTTGGCCCCGAGTAACATGAACGTCAGTACTGAAAAAACCAGATTGGCAAGAAAAAAAAGCGTAATTTCCACTACATGCGCGGAAATGCATACATCCGAAGATACCCGATGGTGCCGGGCCAAAAAGGATCGCGTGCTCAGTTGCCCATTTTTCCAAGGCAAATAACGAATCAATTCACTACTGACCCAGATCCGTGTCGCGGTGATGACCGGAACGGAATACCCGAGCCTGATCAACAACAACCACCAGGAAATCGCGCGAAACAGAATCAAAAAAATGACCCCCAGCCCCGTGGCCAAAACAAACTTCAACGGATCAATCCGGTTGATCGAGGGTTCGACCGTCCGCCAGTTCCGGATGATCGGTTCAAAGACGAAATAAAGCAGAACGGCGGTCACTCCCAAACTCAGAATTCTTTGCAGCCAGGGCCTTCCATATTCCCACCACCGACCGAAACGCTCACGAGAAGCGGGTGAAAAATCCAGAATTTCCAGCCCATCACGACGCACCACCAGGCTTTTCCCTGGGGTAACAACTCGTTTGGGAGGGGGGGGAAGAAGGACGATCCCCCATTTCCGCAAATAGGGTCGAATCAGTCGTCGGATTCGTGGAATCACCCGGATCAGTTTATTAACGAACAAAAGCCCCAAGTGCATTGTGGCAAAAGTGACACCCGCAGCCAAAACGCACACCCCCACCACTGCCAGTACAAAACCGGGCGTGCTTTCTTTAGGATCCAAGTGAAAATAGGCAATCAGCTGCTGATATCTCTCACCAATGATCCAAAGAAGGATGGCAATAACCCCCAGCGAGATGAGTGTGGTAACTGTTGTAAATATCGAAGCTTCGATACGGAGGGGTCTTCCCCTCAGAAAATGACTCGTCAGTTTCCTCTTCCCCGGAAACGCTACGAGGGCAAAACCGATCAAAAACATCGGTAACCCCCCAGGCCCGGGAAGCGCAACACCCACCGGAAATGAAAGAAGAATCAGAACCCAACCGACAACGTTTTTCAGTATCAACCAGAAATACGACGCAAAAATACGACGCAACAGCTGCACGGCCGCTTCGCCGGTGTTCAGTACACGTTCGATCGGATGATCCTCGGGCGTCTCGGTCATACCTGTAAACATCCTAACACGAAATCGGTTGCTCGTCGCATTGGTCTGTGAATACGGTTATGATCCGGAGATGCTGGATGACCTAGAAAAAGTTTTGATTGATGCTTCCCGGATTCGTGACCGGGTCCGCGAACTAGCCCGACAAATAACCCACGACTACGCCGACATAGACTCCGGGATCACCATCGTCCCGATCATGACTGGTGCCATGATCTTCACCAGTGACCTGATCCGTGAGATGCCGATCAAGATGAAGATCAATCTCATGACCGTCAGCAGTTATCCGGGCAAAAGTGTCAGAACTCAAGGTGCATCCCTGCTCTCCCAGCAACTCGGTGACGTACACGGACGACATGTCCTTCTGGTGGATGATATTCTCGATTCGGGGGGAACCCTGCAACTGGTTGCACCCCTGTTGAAACAATTGGGAGCAGAATCGGTCAGGATTTGCGTACTTTTGCGAAAAGACCGACCTACCGCTAGGGCGGTTCAGGCTGATTACGTCGGGTTTGATATCCCTGACGAGTTCGTCATCGGGTATGGTTTGGATTATGATAACATATACCGCAATCTACCGGATATTTGCACCCTGAAACCTTCGGTGTACTCATGATGACCTGGAATCAAGAAACAACTTCTCCCGTCATCTCGCCCGGACCAAGTTTAGAAACAAAACCACGGTGTTTTTCGGATCGTCGTCCCACGCCGACATCCTCCGACCGGGAAGCTCAGAATCTGATCCACATTGATAGGTTGACGATTCCCCCTGTTGCGCATGCGGCCGAGGCAGCAGAGGCAGCCGTCGTTCGGGTTTCATTGGCGGCTTTGCTGGCAGGACATGTGATCCAAGACGGTGAAATTGTTCAAATGATTCTCAAACCGTCTCGTTGGTTTATCATCTTGAACTCCCTTTTTTTTAACGGCATGGTCATCGCATTTTTCGCGTTGCTCCATGTGGTGGGATGGCATTTATTCGAACCACGATCGACTCTGCAGCTGATCGTCCTTCTGATTGCCGCTCGAATGATGTGGTCTGCTCTTCAATGGATGGGACGGTATTACATTCTCACGAATCATCGGCTGATCCGTCTGTCCGGGGTCTTCGATGTTCAGATCATGTCTATTCCTCTAAGAAAAGTTTCGGGCATAAGACTCTATCGAACGGTCAGTGAAAGATTACTCAATAAAGGCTCTCTGGAAGTCACAGCTCCGGGTTATTCGTCGATGCTGTGGCAGACGTTTTCGAGACCTAAACACATTTATGAATGTGTCCGTGCTGCAGTGCTCCGTTCACAGTCGAACGGAAACTGCGGTTAGGGTATGATCCTTAGTGATGTTGTATGAACCCCGTGTATTGGCACGCACCTCGCGCAAAGTACCATTTCTATGGAAACCGATCGGACCGTATGCGTATGGTGATCCGACCTGGTGTGCGGTGGAAATCGGCCCCGACGTGCTGGATCGCCGGGCGGATCATTTGTTACTCGAACGACTTGAGCGGCTGGGACGGGTTCGATGCGACCTGCTGATCGTTCAGGAACTTGACAGTTCGGACGTCAAAACGGGCTGGCCGATCCATCGACTTTTGCAAATGCGTGACAGGGGCTTGTGTTCATTTTTCGCAATCGAAACGACCGAACCTCTCGAAGCAGAATGGATCGCGTTAAACACACCGTTTCATGCACTGGTTATCCCTTACCTTCGACAACAGATGGACGTGCGATTTCGTGTTTTCCGAGCCGCTGAGGAATCGGGAGTGGCTTTGCTGGCTCGCGCTAGCTGTCCGGAAGACCTCGCTCTGCAGCATGCTACTCCTGAAATTGTTGCTAGCCTGACCGAGCTTGATCCGGATGAATTGCCCGTAGTCGACCCCGAGGCGGTATGGAAGCAATACCAGCAGGATCATCCAGCTCCCCCCCGCTTACGGTCAGGTCACCCACCCGAAACCGGCGCCTAGACCGTGGTCAAAGTCCCTCCGATCCAGACCTGTTTGGGGTACAGGGTCGGGTTTTCGAGAATTTCACGAAGCGGATCGTGGCTTCGGGTCGGAAACGCGATTAAATCAGCCATCGCACCGGGTTCGATCCGACCTAAACCCGTATTCGTGCTGACGGTCGAACTTGAACGAATATGCTTCCCCCACTGCAACGCTCGATCGGCCTGGACGGTCACACATGACCACAACACCTGCGGTTCGATCTGAGGATTTTGAGCATATAGGAAGCGTAAATCCTCGACCACGTTCAGATCCGGGGAACTCAAAAGGCTGTCCGTCCCCACCGCAACAGAGATCCCCGCATCTGTCATCTGTCGCCACCGGTGAGGCGGATGCCCAAAATAGTCATGTGTCCGCGGACACCACACCACCGATGCTTGCGATCGTTTGATCAAGGCAATGTCCGTATCCGAACAATAATTGACATGGACCAGCAACCACCCCGGTCCGCTACGACGCAAGACCCACTCGATCACGCCTTCTGATACTCCGGTTTTAACCATCCCTGGATCAATCCCCAGTCGATCGTACAAATCACGAAGTCGACCCGAACGATCTGACACAAACGCGGACTCGTCTTCTAATTCCGCTAGATGCGTGCAAACCGGATATCCTGTAAGTGCAGCCACTTTCTTATAACCCCGTTCATCCACTGTATAAGGCGCATGAGGAGACACTCCAACAGCCATACGGACTGAACGGTTTTTCTGATCCAAGGCTTGGGACAGAAGATCATCAAATCTGCACTCTCGTGGACCCAATCCCAAACACTCTCCAAAACTGACCGATCGAATCGGTCCAGCGGAAAGGACGGGTCGTACCCAATTCGGGTATTGCGCGATATCCCCCACACAAGTGATCCCGAATCGTAAGGATTCGGCAATACCTCGTCGAACCCCGTTTTGAATGATCGTTTGAAGGTGGTCGGCCTGATGACTCTTGGTCTGTCGGCGAAGATAAAGAACCCAGTCTACAAATGTGAGTCTGTCCCGTGGGGGTGAAAAATCGCTGAGTTCCAGATGCGTATGGGCATTGATCAGTCCGGGCATGAGTAGCCCGTCGATCTCATAATCGACATGCTGCGGACGAAGATCACGATACGTGCCCACCTGTAGGATCTTTTGCCCTTCTACGATCACACACCCATCTTCAATAACAGGTAAAACCATGGGCGCAAGATGTCGTGCGCGAAAAACTGTCATACCAGATGTTGTATCATGATCATTATGTCGGTTCATCCTGGGAAATAACTGTCCCCGACCTAAAACGTCGTTTATAATCGATTTATGTTTACGGGTATTGTCGAAGGCAGCGCAGAGGTTTTATCGGTTCATGACCACGCCGGCGGCAGGCGCCTTGTGATCCGTAACATGTGGAACGATCTGCACTTGGGAGAATCCGTCGCCTGTAACGGGTGCTGTCTGACCGTTGCGAGTCTGGAAAACGATCGTATTCATTTCGATTGCATCCGCGAGACATTAAAAAGAACCAATCTGGGGCTGCTTCAAGTGGGGGACCGGATCAACGTCGAACGCAGTCTTCGGGCCGGTGCACGGATTGATGGGCATTTTGTCCAGGGACATGTGGACGGAACTGGAATACTGGTTCATCGTATCGCCAACGACACCGAGTGGCGTTACACCATCGAAGCCCCCGAACATTTGATCAAGTATTTAATCCCGAAAGGATCTGTTTGTGTGGACGGAATCAGCCTCACGATCGCTGCGTTGAAGGACAGGCGGTTTGATATAACATTGATTCCCACAACCCTACAGATGACTAATATCGGTTCCCGACCGGTCGGCTGGTCATTCAATCTGGAATGTGACATGATTTCTAAGCAAATTGTCACTTTTCTCGAATTACGACGGACCCATCGAAATGATTCGGGGTTTGCAGAAAGTCAGGCGAATGAGTTATGAACGATCGTCCGACGATAGCCATTAGTATGGGCGACCCCGCCGGGATCGGGGCGGAAGTTATCGTTAAGGCCTTGAATGATTCCGGTTTGCGTCGTCGGGCGCGATTTATTATTTACGGTCTTAACGAAATCCTCAATTATGCAGCAGATCTTGCGGAACTGGACGTATTTTGGTGGCGGGATTCGTTTAACGGAAAGTTGAAGCATTACGGCCATGACGTGGTTGTTGTCGATTATGACTCGGTGGACGCGTTTTCGTTGTTGGGTCATACGATCCGTGGTCCGAGCAAAATCGGGGGAGAAGCATCCATGCGGTTTTGCCTGGACGCGATTGATGCGTGTCGACAAGGAATTGCTGATGCGATCGTCACTGCCCCCATCGCCAAGGAAAGCTGGCATCTGGCAGGATACCACTATCCCGGACACACCGAGTTGCTGGCAGAGCGTACGCAGACCCGTCGGTACGGAATGATGTTTGCCGGGGGACCGTTACGGGTTATTTTGGCGACCACACACATTCCCCTCATGGGACTTTGGGGAAAGCTCAATATCGGGGCAGTGTTTCATCCGATCGAAATGGTGCACCAAGCGTTGGTGGACTGGTTTGACATCGAAAAACCGAAAATCGCCGTCTGCGGATTGAACCCGCATGCATCGGAGAATGGTGCTTTCGGGGATGAAGAGGAGAGGATCATTTCCCCTGCGATTCTCATGGCCAGAGAACAAGGTATTGATGCTAGCGGTCCTTATCCCCCCGATACGGTATTTGTTGCTGCCCGAGACGGTAAGTTTGATGCTGTTGTCGCACTGTACCATGACCAGGGGCTTATTCCGGTCAAGCTGCTGGCCTTTGATCAGGCTGTCAATCTGACCGTGGGACTTCCGATCATTCGTACCAGCCCGGACCACGGGACAGCATTCGACATCGTGGGCAAAAACCGTGCCAATCCTGGATCCATGCGTGCTGCCATCGAAATGGCGGTCGATCTGTCTATACGAAAAAGACAACGTCTCGAAAAATCCTCGGTTCCCCTGCCTCGCGACCCCTCTACCGACTGAACCGACTAAATAGATACAAGTCCGTTCTCAATCAGAGAAACCGCCCGGGCATTGGATTGCACCTGTTCAACGCTCTTACAGCCTGGAATAACGCTGGTGACGACCGGGTTTTTCAAACACCACGCCAACGCCCATTCGGCCATCGAAACACCCGCCGGAACTTCTTCACGTTGGATACGCTCCACTTCGAGTAATTTTTTGTCCAGATCAGGCGCTTTCCACTTCGCCCGTACGTCACCTTCCGGGAAACGGACGCCGGGTTTGTATTTTCCGGACAGATACCCGCTAGCCAAAGGCACTCGAGCCAACACGCCTAACTGTTGTTCCTCACAGATCGGGAAACAGGTGTTTTCGGGAGCACGATCCAGTCGATTGTATACGATCTGGATGAACTCGATTCCCCGTTCTCGGCTGGCTTGGACTTGCTTCACGTTCTGGTTGTTACCCACCGAATTACCCAGATGACGGATTTTTCCTTGTGCTTTGGCTTGATGCAAAACAGCCAGGACATCGTCATCAAAGAACTGCTGATCTGCCCAGGAATGGTATTGATAAAGATCGATATGATCGGTTCGTAGGGCTTTGAGAGAGTCTTCCAGTTGTTGAAGGCAGTCTTTGGGGGTGCGTGGCTCACTTCGGTGAAAACATTCATGAAACTGATGGCCGAACTTGGTCGCGATGATCCATTGATCGCGTTGCCCTTCTAGCGCTTTTCCGATAAGGCACTCGGAAAGGTGATCGCCGTAGCATTCGGCCGTATCGACGAGATTGATTCCCAGTTCCTGCCCCCGCGCGAACATCTCGTTGACTTCCTGCTGTTCGAAGGTTTTGTTCCATTCGCCACCGAATTGCCAGGTTCCGATACCGATAACGGAGACCTTAAGCCCGGTACTTCCCAGAGTTCGATATTTCATACTTTGCAATCCTAAGCGAGAAAACGTCACTTTTCACCCTTGAGCACCTCGTCAATGGTAGTCGTTATAGTATTCAATGCAGAGGCGCCGACTTTAGGTTCTTCCAGTGATCCCTTGACCCGAATCTGGAGAAGATCCTGCCTGGCACCCCGGATCAGGTCTCCAAAAATCGGCACTGCATCGGCAGCGCTAGTTGCCATCACCAAACTCATCTGGACCTTCCGGGTCGAGAAATCGATCCACCCGTCGCCCTGCATCACGACGCCTTTTCCTCGCAGGTCGATGGCATCAAGAACAACACGGCTGCCTTCCACCGAATAACGCACACCCGCCTGATGCAAGGGATCATCCACAGGAAGCGTGAGATTGGCGATCTGCATCAAACCAAACAACACCGGGACGCGATACATCTGCTGGCCTTCCACTGACACATCTCCCCTGCCCCTCCGAGAGGTAGAGTCGTCCCATCGTCCTTCCAACGACAATGATGCGGTCAGACGACCGTCGATCGGTTTTTCCATATCTCCGGTCAGTTCCTGCACGTTGGCGTTGCGCAGGACCAGTAATAATCCGAAACGAGGATCCTTGGATGAAATCAGCGTATCGATCTGCCCACCTATCTGTCCCCCCGCAATTTTTCCGTCGATTTTAGAAACCTGCAGCAGATCCTGATCGATGGGTTTAACCACGGTCGCCGTCAATTTTTCGACGCCCCTTCCTGCAATTTCGAGCGAATCCAACGACGTCGATCCTTCAAACGTTTTGATCTTCCCCTCTACGATCAGACCCTTTCCAGAGAATACTCCGTTTATGCCTTTTAACCCGAGTCCCGGATTCAGAGAAACATTTTCAAGCCATAATGATCCTTCGAACCCCACGTCGTTTGATTTTCCGTTCGGATCCACCGTGATTCTTGAAAAATCGAAACTAAGCTTTCCTTTCGGGTCGACGGATCGAAATCGGCTACGGAATGATTCGGGTAAACCCTTCAATCCGTTTTCATCTATCAAAACGTCCCGACCGCTTAATGAACACCGTAGTTTGCCCGTTCCCGGTTCAAACGTCCCGGAAGCATGCAACACCGCATCCCCCCACCGGGCGGTGACGTCTTCAAAGTTGATCACATCTCGGTTTAAAACCAACCGACCCCCGACATCACGAAAGAGGATTCCTAGTTTTGGTGGCAATAAGGACAAGGATCTCGGACGAATAACCACCCGATACCCCCCGGCAGCATAGTCAAAATCAAGATCGATCGTTCCCGAGGCCCCCAACATTTCGACCGCTCGACGTTGCCGGTCCGTCAGCGATCGGACCAACGACAAATCCAGTACCAGATCACGCACCTGTCCCGATGCCACGACCACGGGCTTATCCTCTTGCGTCCAGTCCACCGATGCTTGGCCTTCCAAAGATGATTTTTTGTAATACCCCGACACATGGGAAATGACGGCTTTGGACGCAGTTAACCGCCCTCTTGCCATTAACTGTTCCGCCTCCAAGTTCTGTCCCGGCACACGCAAGGTCCCTTCTTTCAGAATCAGTTCCAGGTCCGGTATCGGTTCATCACTGTCAGGTCCCTGCGGAATGATTTTGCCTTTGACATCCAACCGACCCTTTAATCCAAGATCTTTCAGCCATTGTCGTTTCTTTTCCGGTAACGCATTTATCAGCATCTGGTCCACCGGAACGTCTTTGGCATCGAGTTTCAAATCGGTCTGGACCAACGGTTCAGACGTGCCCGGGACCCGTTTTGACCAGTCCACCCGACCCGTTAAAAGAATCTGCCCGCCGTCACGATCCATCCTAGCCTGGTCGATCTGGATAAACGTATCATGCACCGCCAGCTGCATGGACATGTCTTCCAACGGATACGGAAATGCCGATAGTTTTCCGGTGGCTTTACGGATATCCAACAACGTGACAATATCCCAATGACGGCTTGGTCCTTGTGGACAACGGATTCGACATTCAAACGCCCCTTCGAACGTCGGTAATTGACCGGTCTGATCCGCGTCAAATCGTTTAACCGTCTGACGAGTCTGTGGGGGCATCGACTCGATCAAAAGTCGTTCGCTGACTAGATTTTCACCCCGAACCAGAATGTCGGCCCCTGCATGGTCGTCCAGTGGCGAAACCGTACCGCTGACTTCGACTGTTGCGTTTTCATTAGCACCTCCCTGATAACCGTACCCTTTGATCGACACGATTCGCAGACGGTCCAGACCGGTTTCCGGATCCTGATCGATCTCCATGATCCCGCTAGCCCGATCGATCGGATAAGGAAATCG
>BPJO01000006.1 GCA_026004655.1 Phycisphaerae bacterium | reverse complement strand
ACCTCACGAAGACCCAATCAATTGTGCGGGGCGTGAACTGCTTGAAGAAACTGGTTACCTAGCCGACCGGTTACAGTATTTGACGAGTATTTATGCCTCTCCGGGAATACTAACCGAAAAGATGCATATCTACGTAGCGACGGGCTTGAACGCGCAGCAAGCGGAACCGGATGAAGGGGAGCAGATCGAACTTCAGCCGATGCCGTTGGAAGACTGCATCGAGGCGATCCGAACCGGACAGATCGTGGACAGCAAAACGATCGCGACGTTATTGATGTATGATCGGTTTTTTCGAACGGAACAGGAGTAGTCGATGGGTTGGCAGGACCGGGATTATCACCGAGAAGAGACCGGAGGATTCAGTGGGATGAGGATCGTTTTCCCGCCATTCACACCTCTTTTTCTTGCATTGGCAGGGGTCAATCTGTTTCTGTTTTTGCTGAAAGTTTCGGACCGGGCCTATGGTCGTCTGTTGGAATGGGGTCAATTGAGTTTTGCCGGGTGGGATGATTCGATCCAGCTGTGGAGGTGGGTGAGTTATCAATACCTTCACGCCGACGGGGGACACGTTTTTTTCAATATGTTGTCGTTGTATTTTTTCCTTCCGATTCTGGAACAAAGGTGGGGATGGGTACGGACCCTCCTGTTTTACACTCTAGGGGGGATCGCTGCAGGATTTTGTTATTTGGTTCTGGTGTTCCTTACCGGGTATTGGGAGACCTCTCTGATCGGGGCAAGCGGGGCAGTTCTTTCGGTCATTGGTGCAGTGGCTTACTTATATCCGGATATTCGGATATTCGGAATCATTCCGATTCGAGTGATGGCAGGGCTGTTGGGTGTGTTATACTTGTTAACGATTGTGGGAGACCGTAATTTTTCAAGTGCCGCTCATTTGGGTGGACTCGGATTTGGTTTTCTGGCTCCCTGGTTATTGGGTCCATTCTTAACTCGACAGATCAGCCGGTATCATGATTTTGTTCGTGAACGATCCATCCAGGCTGAGATCGAGGAGCAAAAGGAAGTGGATCGAATTCTCGCCAAAGTGGCCGAAAGCGGGATGCACAGCTTGAGCACACGTGAGAAGCGAATGTTGACCCGAGCGACGGAAAACCAGCGTCGTCGGGATGAAGCCCGTCAGAAACGTTTACAGACCCCGTGGTAACGGCTTGAATAACACTGAATAACACAAAAGTTTGCTCAGGGGGGGGACAACGCCTGTTGTAAAAAGATATAAACATCTTTTTATCAATTTTTTTCACTTCCTCTGTCTGCGACATTTGACCCAATGTGGCAAAATGACGCTTAAAAACCAATATTTGAATAATTGACAATTTTGTCCGATTTAGTAAAAAAGATTTATATATCCTTTTATGATCTTGTGTTTTGAGACGGAGATACTCGTTCATGACCGCGATTCAATCAGAACCGTTGGCGGTAAGTGTTCGATCGGATGACCGAACGATCGGGCTTGAGTCGTTCACGTATGACGATGCGATCGTTCGACAGTTTACGTTGGCGATGTACGTCTGGGCGGTGGTTGCATTTCTGGTGGGATTGATCGTCGCCTTACAGCTAGCGTTCCCGTTGCTCGAGTTAACGATAGGGGGAACAACGATTTTTCAATTGACATGGAACGGAGAAGTCATTCCGAGCAATTTCTGGCAGGAATGGTTGACGTTCGGTCGGCTTCGTCCGCTGCATACGAACGCGGCCATTTTCGCGTTCGCGGGAAATGCGATTTTCGCAGCCGTCTATTATTCCACCCAACGGTTGTGCAAGGCACGAATGTGGTCCGATGTTTTGAGTCAGCTGCATTTCTGGGGTTGGCAACTGATTATTCTGTCTGCGGCTTTGACTTTGCCTTTCGGGATCACACAGGGCAAGGAATATGCCGAACTCGAGTGGCCTATCGACCTCATGATTGCGGTCGTCTGGGTCGGGTTCTTCGGTACAAACTTTTTCATGACCCTGATCCGGCGTCGTGAGCGCCACATGTACGTGGCCTTGTGGTTTTATATCGCCACGATCGTGACCGTCACGGTCTTGCATGTTTTCAATAACTTATGGTCACCCGTCATGGGACACTGGTTGGTGAAAAGTTACCCGATCTACGCGGGGGTGCAGGATGCGTTCATGCAATGGTGGTACGGGCATAACGCGGTGGCGTTTTTCCTCACGACGCCTTTCCTGGGTCTGATGTATTATTTCCTTCCCAAAGCGGCTGAACGTCCGATCTTTTCTTATCGTCTGTCCATTCTCCACTTCTGGTCGTTAGTGTTCATTTACATCTGGGCCGGTCCGCACCATTTACACTACACCGCCCTTCCGGATTGGGCGTCTTCTTTGGGAATGTTGTTTTCAATAATGCTCTGGATGCCGAGCTGGGGAGGAATGATCAATGGATTACTCACCTTACGTGGAGCTTGGAACAAGGTGGCATCGGATCCGGTGCTGAAGTTCTTCGTTGTCGGAATCACCTTTTATGGTATGGCGACCTTTGAAGGACCGTTGTTGTCGGTCAAAAGTGTCAACATGCTTAGTCACTACACGGACTGGACGATCGCTCACGTCCATTCTGGTGCGTTGGGGTGGAACGGAATGATGAGCTTCGGAATGATGTATTGGCTTTTACCGCGAATCTTTCAGACGCGTCTGTATTCTCAAAAGCTGGCTAATGCCCATTTCTGGTTGGCGACAGTCGGGATTCTGCTTTATATCGTGCCAATTTATGTTGCAGGAGTAACACAGGGTTTGATGTGGCGTGCGGTGGACGAGAACGGGCAGTTGATGTACCCGAATTTTCTGGAAACGATCACCGCCATCATCCCGATGTACTGGCTTCGGGCGATCGGTGGAACGGTTTTCCTGATCGGTGCACTGGTGGGTGGGTATAACTTTCTGCGAACGTGGATGAGCCGACCTGCGGAGTACGAGGAAGTGGTGCACCAAGCCCCAGCCTTGTCAGCGTTACCCGTTCATGACATCCCGCGTCCCCGGAGTCGTCTGGTGGGTGTTTCCGACCTTGGTAAACGACTGGATGTATTCAGCACGATGTGGTGGCACCGGGTTTGGGAACGTATGCCGGTGAAGTTCACGGTATACACGACGATAGCCGTTGTCATAGCAAGTCTGTTTGAAATCATCCCGACGTTCCTGATCCGGTCGAACGTCCCAACAATAGCAAGCGTAGGCCCATATACCCCACTGGAGCTTTACGGAAGGGATATTTACGTGGCTGAGGGGTGTTATAACTGTCACTCCCAGATGATTCGTCCGATACTCCCGGAAACGAAACGGTATGGCGAGTATTCCAAACCCGGCGAGTTCATCTATGACCATCCGTTTCAATGGGGTAGTCGACGGATCGGACCGGACCTAGCTAGAGAAGGGATTTCTCGACCGCAGGAGAACTGGCACGCGTTGCATTTTGAGTATCCGAGTCAGATCTCGCCGGGGACACTCATGCCGCCTTACCCGTGGTTGCTGGAAAAGAAGATCGATTTTGAGTCGATTCCTACCCGGATGCTTGCACTCAAACGGGTCGGCGTACCTTACACCGAGCAGGATCGTGCCCAGGCGATCGATGACGCCAAACGGCAGGCCAAACAAATTTCCGATGCCATCATTCAAGCCAACGGACGGGCTGATCTGGAGGACAAACAGGTGGTCGCGTTGATTGCTTATCTGAAACGACTGGGAACCGATTTATACAAGCCCGTTCCGTCGTCAGGCGGTCAAGCGTCGGCCGAATGACCCGAAAAGGGTGTTTTCAAGAGGATGGTATGAGCTTCAAGGAAATATTTTCGACCACGAATGCAGGATTGTTTAGTGAAATCGCGTTGGTCATTTTCATAGGAGTCTTTGTGACGATGGTGGTTCGAGTCGTCACCCAAAGTCGCAGCGAAATGACCGCGGCTGCCAAACTGCCCTTGGACGAGGGCATCCAGCAGGAGCAATCATCATGAGTCAGACCAATGACCCGATGACCGATCATGCCTATGACGGGATTACGGAATACGATAACCCCACGCCGGGGTGGTGGACGTGGCTTTTTGTAGGCACGATCATCTTTTCCATCCTCTATTTCATGGTGGCGACCATGAGTGGTGGGGGGATGAGTCCCGTGGCGAGCTATAACGCGTCGTTGGAAAAAGAGTTACGCAAACAGTACGGCGAGTTGGCCGAGCTGAAAAACGATGATGCTTCGGTCCTGAAACTGATGCGCGATGAAAAATGGTTGCGGGTGGGAGAATCGATTTTCAACACCAACTGTGTCGCGTGTCACGGTAAGGGCGGAGTCGGCGTGACCGCCCCTAATCTGACCGATGACCACTGGATCTGGGTCAAATCCCCCGCGGACATCGTGGATGTGGTTTTGAACGGTCGGAAAAATGGTGCCATGCCCGCCTGGAAGAACACTCTTAGAGGCCCGGAACCGTTGATCGTTTCTGCTTATGTCGCAAGCCTCCGGCGCAGTGGCGGGACAGGACGCGGACCCGAAGGAACCGTGATTCCGAACTGGAAGTGATTCTGTGTTGGAGAAGGCACCATGTCGTACGAGGAATCTTTACTTAAACCCCAGGGGCGCGTACTTTCCACACTCGAAAGTGATGGTTCGAGACGATGGATATACCCTCGTGTGGCCAAGGGTCGATTTTGGCACGCAAGACGAATCGTTGCTTATACTCTGATCGGAATTTTCGCTGTTATTCCCTATATTCCTATCAATAAACAGGGAGATCCTCTGATCCTGATCGACTTGCTGAACCGCAAACTGCACTTGCTCGGGTTCACCTTCTTACCTACCGATACGGTGCTATTAGCACTTCTGATGGTCAGTATGATTCTTTCGGTTTTCTTCGTCACAGCCCTTTTGGGCAGAGTGTGGTGCGGATGGGCCTGTCCGCAGACAGTTTACATGGAATACGTCTATCGTCCGATCGAGCGACTCCTTACCGGAAAGGCCGGGCAAGGCGGAGAACCAAGAAAGAAAGTTCCGGGTTGGCGATATGTCCTGATGTATGGGGTTTTTCTGATCGTTTCTCTGCACCTGGCCAATACCGGTTTAGCCTATTTTGTTCCTTATCGTGAACTACACACGTGGATTACATCGCCTCCCTGGCATCATCCGATCGGATTCATTGCGGTGATAATTGTTACTGCATGGATGATGTGGGATTTTGCCTACTGGCGGGAGCAGATGTGCATCATCGGTTGCCCTTACGGACGATTCCAGAGTGTGCTGTTGGATCGAAACAGCCTGATCATCAGTTACGACCGCGCACGAGGCGAACCCCGCGGAAAGAAAAAACGACTTTCTCTACCGGTAGCCAACGGGAAAAGCTCCGGGGACTGTGTGGACTGTCATCTGTGTGCCAGCGTCTGTCCGACAGGGATCGATATTCGTGAAGGGTTGCAGATCGAATGCATAGCCTGTGCTCAATGCATCGACGCCTGTGACAGTGTCATGGATAAACTCGGTTTGCCCCGTGGTTTGATTCGTTACAGCTCTCAAGCCCGGATTTCAGGCGAGAAACAGAGAATCATCCGTCCCAGAGTGGTCATTTATGGTCTGATACTGGTCATCCTACTATCACTGATGGTCACGACCCTGATCATGATGAAACCGTTCGACCTGATGGTCGCCCGTGGACGGGGAGTACCTTTTGTCATCGACCCGAACGGTCAGGTGGTGAACACATGGATTCTCAAAATCACTAACCGTAGTCAGGATCACCAACGTCTTCAGGTTCGCCTTCAAGACCCGGAAAATATTCGTATCGAAACGACCGATTCTGCAATCCGACTGGCACCCGGCGAAGTCATTGACGAGCCAGTTCGGATCATCGCGGATCGACGTCTGTTCCAAAACGGACACTATCGGGCAGTTATTCAAGTCCGGGACGAGAAAGGTAATACTCGCGAAAAAACAGTCCTTTTGTTGGGACCTTATGGAGGTCATGCGCATGCTGTATCCCAATGAACCGAAAAGCAGACCGGATAAATCCGATGGAGGGAGTCGCGTCCGCAGTTATTGGCCTTGTTTTGTGGTGGCATTGTTAGTCTGTCACGTCACGGGAATGTTGTGGGTTGTGATCATCTCGCAGCGAAACAAACCTCCTGTGATCGAGAACTATTACGAAAAAGCGGTGAATTGGGATCGGGATCACGGACGGTTGAATCGGTGAGCGATGCTAATACTGACAATGACCATTTTTGTAGCCAGCCTGGTTGGTTCCTTGCATTGTGCGGGGATGTGCGGCAGTTTCGTCATGATTGCCACCGGTGGAGCAGAAACCGATTTCAATCACCGGATACGAGTTCAGATGGCCTATCATTTTGGACGGTTATTGACGTACATCAGTTTGGGGGCGCTGGCAGGGGGAATCGGGGCGATCGTGGACGTTGCCGGACGGTTGGCGGGGTTGCAGCAGACTGCAACGATCCTGGCCGGTGTGTGCATGGTGATGTTCGGAGTTGTCTCTTTGTTTCGATGGTTGGGGATCAATCCGATCCGACACCAATTACCCCGATTTTGGATCGATTTGGTTTCACACGTTTATCGAAAGTGCATGACCTTTGAACCAACGCTTCGTGCCTGTCTGATCGGGGTTTCGACTACTTTGTTGCCTTGTGGGTGGTTATACGCGTTTGCGGTGACAGCAGCAGGAACAGGCAATCCAATTCTCGGAGCGTTGACCATGACAGCTTTCTGGTTCGGTACACTTCCAGTGATGGTGAGCCTGGGAACGGGTTTCCAGGCGGTTCTGGGTCGGTTGGGTCCTAAACTTCCCGGATTGACCTGTTTGGTGTTGATCGGTGTGGGGGCATACACCTTAGTGAATCGTAGCCTGATTGATACGGTGGCTTTGGCAGAACGTGTGTCGGCGTCAACTGATCGGATTCATCAGCCGGTGAACTGTTGTTCGGATCGTCCATGAGAAATCCTCCTCCACCAACTTCGACCGTTCGGTGTTCGCACTGTGATCGACCGGTACCTGCCGGGTTGATTGATCCCGATAGGCACCCACAGTTCTGTTGTACGGGGTGTCAGGTGGTGTATCAAACGATTCAAGCTTGTGGATTGGATGGCTTTTATCGACTAAAGCAAATGGTCGGTGGTACTGATCTACCGCCGGCCCGAGTAACGGGTGAAAAGTACGTCGCCTATGACACGTCAGAGTTCTCAGATCTGTATGTGTGCAAATTGCCGGGCATGGTTCGGAGCATAGAACTGCTTCTGGAAGGGGTGAGTTGCTCGGCATGTATTTGGTTAATCGAAAAGCTTCCAGAAGTGTTGCCCGGCGTGATCGATGCGAGGTTAGACCTTCGATCCGCCAGCGTCCGACTAAGCTGGGATGAGTCAAAGGTAAAGCTGTCTCAGATCGCGTGTCTGCTAGACCGTTTGGGGCATCCCCCCCATCCAGCCAGGGGGTACAGCAAACGGGAATTGGTACGTCGTGAGTCGCGTCGAATGCTGATTCAGATCGGAATTGCCGGCGCGCTGATGGGTAACATCATGCTAATCGCACTGGCGATGTATGCCGGGGATTTGTCCGGGATGGAACCAGTATACCGGTCGTTTTTCCGGTGGTTGAGCGCGAGCCTGGGGGTATTATCGCTGACCTGGCCGGGGGCAACTTTCTTTGTCTCATCGTGGCGTGCGATTCGTGCGAGGACTGTCAATCTGGATGTCCCGATCGCGGTGGCGCTTCTGGCAGGCGGAGTCGCGGGCGTGGTAAACGTCTTTCTGGGAAGAGGTGAAATTTATTTTGACTCCCTTGCGGTATTGGTGTTTCTGCTTTTAGTCGGTCGGTTCATACAGTACCGTCAGCACCGTCGCGCGGATGATGCCGTGGACCTGATGTTCTCAATGACACCTGTTTCGTGTCGAGTAGTTCGGGACAACGAGGTGGTCGAGACTCTTGTCGAAACGTTGGCCGTAGGAGACGTTGTGGTAGTCCGATCCGGCGATATTTTGCCCTGCGACGGGGTCGTTGTTCAAGGCGAATCAGCAGTCGATCAAGCGTTGCTAACAGGTGAATCGGTCCCCGTACCGGTCCAAAAGGGTTCCAGCGTACATGCCGGTTCGGTCAACAAATCCAGGGTTATTCGGGTCCGAGCAACTGCTGTCGGCGATGCCACACGAGTCGGACGACTAATGCGTTTGGTCGAAACCGGTGTACAGGACAAACCTCAGATCGCCCGATTGGCCGATCGGGTCGGGGGGTGGTTTTTGCCGGTTGTCTGTGTCGCAGCCGGAATAATTTTTGGTTTCTGGTCATGGAAAACCACAATGACCCAGGCGGTCGATCATACGGTCGCGTTCCTGATCGTAACCTGTCCCTGTGTGTTGAGCTTGGCAACCCCTTTGACGATGGGCGTAGCCATCGGTCGACTGTCTCAGAACAGAATTCTGGTCAAAAGCGCAACAGCGTTGGAAACACTCTCTAAACCGGGTCTGATCCTGCTGGACAAAACCGGGACCATCACCCGAGGTCAACCCCAAGTCGTGCGGTTCGAAGGTCGGGAATCTGTCAAAGCACTGATCGGCGAGATCGAACGACATTCTCAGCACCCGATCGGCAAGGCACTTCATGAGGCATTCGGTGCATGTGAACTGTCGGGTTTTCTCCGAACATCGATTCGCCAGGTCACTGAAGGACACGACGGAGGTATCGAAGCGACTATCGCAAATAAACGAATCCGTATCGGAAGTGTATCGTTTATCGAGTCGCAAGCCGCGGATTGGGGGTATTTCAAAGAGCGTGTTCTGGAACTTGATAATGCCGGTGAGACAAGTGTTCTGGTTAGTGTCGAAGGTGTGATCGTAGCAATCATCGGGTTAAGAGATGAACCGCGGAAAGACTCTGCTCGGGCAATTCGACGGATGAACCAGATGGGCTGGCGGACAAACATCCTGTCGGGAGATCGTCGCGGGGTCGCTCAAGCGATCGCGATCCAGGTAGGGATTGATTCGTCTTCAGTGATGGCTCAGAACAGTCCGGAGGAAAAGTTGAGGATTGTCAAATCCCTGCAGGAACGGGGTCGAACAGTAATGGTCGGGGACGGGATCAACGATGCAGCTGCGTTAGCGTCAGCGGATGTTGGAATTGCGGTGCACGGTGGCGCAGAAGCTTCTCTTGCAGCAGCAGACGTCTATATCGCCCGTCCGGGTTTGCAACCCGTAGCAGATCTGTTGAACATGAGCCGACGCACGATGAACGTGATCAAACGAAATCTCTTGATTTCGTTGGGATATAACCTGTTGGCAGGAATCTTGGCAGCAGGTGGAGCAATGAGCCCGATGCTGGCGGCTGTTCTCATGCCTCTTTCGGCAGCGACAGTGCTCAGCACCGCCACCTGGAGCATCTGGCGGATTCAATTGTCTGATACTCCGGAGGAATGATGGAAATCCTGTTTATCGTGTTACCCTTGGCGCTTCTCCTAGCCGGTGGTGCATTAACGGCATTTTTCTGGGCGGTTCATCGAGGTCAGTTAGATGACTTGGATACACCTGCGTATCGCGTGATTTTCGATCAGGAACATCCCCGTAAGGATCCGCACGCCGGGGAGTCGTCGGGTTCTGATCCGACTTTCACGGATTCTGAACGGGATTGACAATCTCCGATTTCATCCAGATCATGTGCCGCTCAACGGTATTTTCTAAACGGAGATTTTGAATGGAACGTACATTGATTATCCTCAAACCCGATGCCGTCCAACGGGGGCTGATCGGTGAGATCATCACGCGGTTCGAGAAAAAAGGGTTGCAGATTGCAGGGATGAAGTTGATGGTCATTCCTCAATCCGTTGCTGAAACACATTACGCGCCGCATAAGGAAAAACCGTTTTATCCCGGTCTGGTTCGGTTCATGACCAGTGGACCGGTGGTGGTCTTGGCGTTGCAGGGAGTGAATGCAATTACCATTGCCCGAAATCTAATGGGCGCAACTTTTGGAAGCAAGGCTGCTCCGGGAACGATCCGAGGCGATTACGGGGTTTCCAACGCGTATAACCTCATCCACGGGTCTGATTCTCCTGAAGCTGCGGAAAAAGAGCTCTACCTGTTTTTCAAGAAGGAAGAATTGTTGGATTGGACGCCGACGATTCAATCGTGGGTCTATGACATGACCGGTGCCAAGCCCGAGTAGTCGAATCAGTTGTTGCAGGACCTGAATCTGCCTTGTCTGTCACAAGGCAGATTTTCTTATCTGTTCATCTAATAAAAGGATGAATCACCGTCGTCCGAACTCGCTGGTTCCGATGCCACCGTTGAGACCTTCGGGGTAGATGGCAAACTCGATTCCTCCTTCATCTTCAGTAGCGTCGTAATAAGTTCGGACCGCCAAGGCAAATCGATCGAAACGTCTGATGACGGTCAGTGTTCCTCCCTTGCTTTGGGTATTCGCCAGGTCCATGGCCGCGCCAAGATTGATCGAATATTTCGGGGTCAGGGTGTAATTCATGGTGAAACTGGCGATGGTGGAGTCGAGCTCGCCGATATAACGAATCCCGGTGTAATAGCTGACCCGATCACCCCGTCCGACCAACAGTCCTGCGGAGGTCGTAGCCAGGGATTGTTCTTCGATATTCCACGCGAAATCACTGAGAACCAGGGTTGAATCGCTGATTCGCCACAAGGCGTCTCCGACAAAGCTGGTCCGGGGAATCGAACCTTCGGGCGTGGAGTTATAGAACAAACCGCGAAACCCTGATGCATCGATGGGACCTAAACGTTTCTTGTCCTCAAACGTCGGAGCGACGGCAAGCCTGTCCGGGTTGACTGGTTCATCAGGCGTATTTGCAAAAGCGATGACCCCCAGATTGAGTCCGAGATAATCGACCGAACGCCATTGTCCGGGACCGCCTCGCTTGGTTTGCCATCGTTGACGCACAAAAAACGAAGCCGCGGCGATGTCATTGATACCGTCCACGGTTTCGTCATAAACGTATAAATCGTCCCGGTCTTTATTGGCGACACTAGCAAACAGGTGCAATTCCGGTTCGACCACGTGTCGGACCCGATGAATATCCCAGAACTCACTCCGGGCGGAATTATCGATCGCCCAAAAGGCCGTGGTCATGCGTAAACCGACCCCGCCCAGAATGCGTCCTTGAGGATCTCCGTCAGGCGAATCGGAGTACCCGGTGTATCTTCCGACCAAATAAGGAACGATCTTGTATTCCCCGGTGTTGATGGGGTAATCGAGCTGCTGTCGGAAATCGCCCCGGAGTGTATAATCTTGCGACGTGCCGGTATAACCGTAGCTGGGAATTCCCGGAGCGGCGACCCTGGCTGAGGTGGCCCGGAACCCGTAGTCGGCTAACGACGCGTCGGTATCGTTCATCATGTACCCACCGAGCCGATTTTCACTGAAAAACGTCAGCGAATTGTCGGCCAATGAATCGCCGAGACGGTAATACCCGATTTCAGGCAAACGGTCGACTTCGAACGGTCGATCATCAAAGGAATTGCCGGTTCCTTCGAAGAGTCGTTCCTGCAGCCCGTCGGACGTGGTGACAATTCCCGAAGGTTGATATTCGGTCAGAAATGTAATGGCTTCGGTTTGTCGTTGCCTTTTGATATAGACGGACAAATTGTTGGGAAGTCCGTCATTGAAATCCTGTTCAAACCATTCCTCGAGAAAGTTTTCATCACTGACATAACCGGCGCGCAACTGGAACTGCCAGCTGTCGGGCAGGAAATGCTGGTGCTGCCAGACGAATCGTCCTCGAAGATCGTTTTCGTGAGGGATTCGGGTTCGATCGCGTCCAAGACGGTCATCGCCATTGTCCAGAACCAGGTAGCTGGTGAAGTTGCCGTCAAATGTCCAAGGTTGTCGAGTGGTTTCAGTAATAAAACCACCTTTGTACGAACCATCCAGACCGACTCCGGGTCCGCGTTCGCCGTAAAAATCAATTCGATAGGACGCATCTACGCCCGGTGGTGGGAGTCGGCCGAGGGTTTCAAACAATCCCCAATCCGATTCGACCGAAGGACCAAAGGAACGTGACCCCCCGAATTGAAGTTGCCGCAGTGGAAAGCCTCGTTCGGTAATTTCACCGCTGGTTCGGGGCAGATAAAAAACCGGAATACCGAATGTTCTGAACGTTGCGTTGTCTGCGGTGAATTGAGTCCGTGTTCCGAAGTCGTCAGCCACATCGTACTGGCGAAGGTATGCCTTGGTAGCGTTGACCGAATAACTCGGGGTGGCAAATTGGCTGGTGGTGAGTGTGACGTTATCGGCTTTATACTCCCCCAACGCCAACTGTTTGACGGTATTGGCTCGAACGGTAACCGGTACGGGAACACGGGGATCGGTGGCTTGCAGGATCACGTCCGTAAGGACCGCGCGGTCGGTGGTGAACTCATAGAAGACCCGTTCGGCTTCGAGTCGTTGCTCGGCGGGGGGCAGGTTGGCACGCGGACCCGAGGCAGCGGTGTAGTTGATACGGACATCCCCTTCGAGGTAAGCTCCGGTAACGGAATCCTGAAGGATATTGATCGAACCGTTCTGTAATGCATTAAAATCGCGGACGGTCGTAAACAAGACCGCCTGTTGGGCGCGCAGTTCGATGATGTCCCCGTTTGCGCGTTTTTGGATCAGAAGAACTCCGTCGCGGAGCACCACAGCGATGTTACCGTCAGAGGTCGCTGTGGTCGTTTGCACGTCCTTGGCATTGAAGACAACCGGTTCTTTGGGTCTGGCAAGACGAACCGGTGTCGGATCGGTTTCGGTGGACGGGTTTTCGATCCAGGGTCGTTGGATCAATACGTTATTGACGGTTTGTCCGCTGCTCAGAAGCAGAGGGCGCATCTCCGAAGCTTGTTTGAATAAAGGAGACTGTTCCGGGTCCGCCACGGATTTTTGTTCCACGGTGACACGGATCGGGCCGCCAACGATGGTGGAGGCAAAAAGTCGATTTCCGGTCCGGGTAATGGCACCTTGTTCGATTCTAGCATCCCCGATCAAGGCGATTTCAGCGCGTTGGCGATTAAGAACGGATCCTTCAACGCGGGTAAACCAGATGACGGCTTGTTGGGCGGAGTAGGTGGCTCGTTCGGTTTGAATCGTCAAAGGGGTGGGTACCAGAACGATCTGGGTTCCGTCGCGGTTCCAAGTCTGGATAGTTTGTGTGTTGAGCAGGAAATATTCGCTGGGGGCATCAACCTGCGCCGACGTTTGAGACGCAACTGCTGCGAGCACTGCTAGGGCAGCGGTTTGCAGGATGGAACGATATCGGGATGAATTACCGTACATGCGACGGTTCGCAGTCTAAGACGCTAGGACCAGAGCGTCAAACGAACCGGGTATCTATTCCACCTGCCCGGATTCGTTTATGATGTGCCCGATGGACGAGGAACTAAAGAACTTCGCCAAAGAGGTGATCGAAACCGAAGCCCAGGCGGTATCACGGATGGTAGACGCGCTGGACGAGGGATTCGAAAAGGCGGTTCACAGGATCCTGGAATGTAAGGGATCGGTACTGACGGCAGGGGTCGGAAAAGCCGGACACGTCGCACGCAAGGTTTCGGCCACGCTAGCGTCAACGGGGACACCGTCCCATTTTCTATCGGCGTCGGACGCAGCCCACGGGGATGCCGGTTCGATACGTCCGGGGGATGTGCTGGTCATTTTTTCCTATTCCGGTGAATCCGACGAGATCGCCCGGCTATTGAGTATCGTTAAAAAGCTTTCGCATCCGGTCATCGCGATCACTTCTACGGATACCAGCACACTGGGTCGACATGCCGACGTGGTGATTCGTACCGGACTCATCGAGGAGGCTTGTCCTTTAAAGCTGGCGCCGTCGGCTTCGACCACCGCGATGCTTGCCTTGGGGGATGCGCTGGCGTTGAGTGTCATGAAACTCCGACGATTCACGTCAGAGGATTTTGCGTTATACCATCCTGCCGGTCAGCTGGGTCGGAAATTGATCCGGGTTCAGGAAGCGATGACGTTCCGGAAAGGGGAGAATCTACCCGTAGCATCCGACGCATTAACGGTAGGGGAAGTCCTTCGGGAAGTCAGTCGGATCAAACGTAGAAGCGGTGCGGTCATTTTGATCGACGACAAAACCGGTAGAATTAGTGGGATTTTTTCCGACGGGGATTTGCGCAGGCTGGTGTTGACCGATGACGGGACTGCTCTGAAAAAACCGGTCCGTGACGTCATGACCCCCAACCCCAAACGAATTCGATGCGATGCTCTAGCCAGCGAAGCGATGGCTTTGATGAAACAGTATCGTGTGGACGAAATTCCCGTGGTCGATGCCGATGACCGTCCGGTCGGTCTGATCGATGTGCAGGATCTGGTGGTGTTGAAGATGTTCGATATTTCTCCGTGACCTTTGCCCGAGGCAAACAGCATATGCGATCAGTGATTCTCATGGTTTTGGTGCTCGGCTTGCTGGTCGGGGGATTTGTTATTTTCCTATCACTCCAGACCGAAACGGATACCCGTTCGCCTACGGTATCATCCAACGTTTCTACGCGCCCGACGGTTTCTACCCCGCCTGTTACACAACCCAATGGCGAATCCGTCTTGGGTTCGGGTGAAGAGGTATGGATCCAACAATTCGATCGTGAAACCGGGGACTTGACCAGTGAGTTCCGGGCTGCCCGTTATGATCCTCCTCAGAACGGGGTGGTGCATGTGATTCTTCCTGAAGCACGGTTTTACACCCGGGATGGACAAGTATTGACCATCTCTGCCCGTAGCGGGGAAGTGGTCATGCCCGAACAAACCCGCAAGACCGATCGCCTGGATTCGATTCAAGGCGCTCCACCTTCCCGCGGAACGCTTTATGACGTCTTTCTTGGAGTTCTGGAGACACCTGACGACAACCAACCGTCGCTGACCTGTCGCGTGCCAGTGGTGGCTTTCGATTATGATTCGCTGACGCTTTATACGATTCAGACTGAAATCGACGGAAGAATCGTTCCCGCCGACCGTGTGCCGGTCACCATACGAGGTGCGGAATACGATTTCGACGGACAGGGGCTAGCGGTTCGATGGAATCAGCGGGACCAACGGCTTGAACACCTCCAGATCGAGCACGGCGGTCGTCTGGTGGTCAAAAGACCCGGTGCTTTGGGTCATTGGCCGATGTCGTTCCGGGAGTCGTCCACAGGACCGGATCGGTTTTCCGTCAACGAACCTCTGGATATTCAACTGGTTCAGGCGGATCCGGTCGAAGCCCGTCGGATGTCGGCGGAAGAAGCGGAAATTCGTCGGCAAAAGCGTCTAGCGGCTGCCCGACGGGCCGCTCAGGAAACCAGTAGATCTCCCCGCGAACTGGTCGCCTACCGGGCTTCGTTTCTCGATAGTATTGCAATCCACGAATCTGATCGTTTGATAGGATCTGCCGATCGCATGATCATGACATTTACGCTCGGAAAGCAAACCAACGACGATGCTCCTGCCAGTACCCAGCCCCAGACACAACCGCATTCGATTCGTCCTTCGACGACCCGTCAAATGACTGAGTCCAAGCCCCCACCCCACATCGACCCGATCCAGATAACTTGGACCGGACCATTAACAGTTGTTCCATTGAAATATGACGAATCAGGGCTTCGTGCGCCGGATGATCGGAGTGTACGGTTTGAAGGTTCTCCTGTCCGACTGGAACGAGACGGGAATCAGATCCAAGCCACCTGGATCACAGCGGCTTCGGTGGGAGAACGATTTTCCGCGAAGGGGTCAACGAAGGATGATCCGGTCGTTCTCAAGAATGCTGATGGAACAACCCTTCGAACTCCCCAACTGGATATCGTGGGCACACGCGGAATCGTACAAGGCAACAGTCAGGCGGACATGATTTTCAAAGACCCGCAAGGTCAACCCCAGACATTGACCGCTATCTGGACCGATTCTGGAACAATTGATTTCCGAAAAACCGATAACGGATTAGTCATCCAACAGGCATCGCTGGCAGGTCAAGTCCGTGTTCAACACCCGCAGCTTTCGCTGGATGGAGACAAATTGAAAATCGCATTTGCGGAATCGGCAAATGCAAGACAACCCGAGTTGCGTCAGGTCGAAGTATCCGGTTCTGCCAAATCGATCATCAAAACCCCGGACCGGGTCCAGACAATCCAAGCCCAGCTATTGCAGCTCGGTTTGCACGACAGCCATGACGGAAAACCGGTTTTCGATCGACTGTTTGCTCGTGAGAACGTGGTTTTCACGGAGGAAGGGCAAATGCTCTCGTGTGATCAGCTCCAAGCGTCGATAATGACACGACCGAGCCAAAAACCTCAACTCCATGAAATGAAGGCAGAAGGAACAGTTCGTTATACCGGTCCGAACCAAACACAAGCGCAGGCGGACCAATTGTCAGTGGTGCAAAGGGAGGGTATCCAACAAATCACACTCCGGGGACGCCAAGCCGTCATTCAGGACCGGCAGAACCGTCTGACAGGAAGCATGATTCAATTTGCCTCTGACGGGACCATTGTTTCGGTCATCGGGGCAGGTACGCTGAACGTCGTTGCGAATGACCTCAACACAAAACCTGCAAGACCGATCACCTTGATATGGGAAGACGGGTTTGAGATCGATTCCGGTAAAAACATCGCGACCGTGGCGGGCAATGTCCGAATGATCTCCGACGAGGCGGACGGGTCCGTCTACCAAGCATTGGCCCGGAGAATGATCGTTCGATTGGTTGACAACCCGTCCAGAACCTCCTCCCGTCTGAGCGACAAAAGCATCGAGTCGGTTTCGCTTCTTGAAGATGTCGAGGTTTCATCCCTTCTCAAATCGGCGAACGACCCGAACACGATTCTGCGTCAAACCCATCTATTTGTATCCGAGGCCAATCTGGATGTAGACGGACAAGGTCAGCTTCGATCCGTCTCCATTCCTGTCGGTGGACGCATGTTGTTTGAAAATCACGACCCGGGAGATACGAACCAAAATGTGGCTGGTTCCGAAGTCCAGTTCCGAGGGGGCAGTGGGATTGCAATGGAGTAAAAGCCTGACCTACACGGCTGCCAGCGAACAAATGATAGTCGATGGTGATGTCGTGATCGTTTATGAACCCATCGAAGGGGATACGATCCGTGTCCTGACCCGTCGTCTGATCGCTGACATCCACCAGATGCCTGAAACAGGCGTTTCTCGTCTGGAAAAGGTCTATTCCGAAGGTGGAACCAGCGTCATCGGCCAGAAAGTGAGGTTTGATGCAGCACAGGCCGTTTACGAACCGGATTCTGACCGAATTGTTGTCCGAGGAACCCCGCGTCAGCCCGTAGAAATATTCGATGAATCGGGGCTGAGCAGCGGGACGTACGAGGAAATCTGGTGGAGTTTGAAAGAGAATCGCCCGGAACGTCTGAAAAATGTTACCGGCAACCTTCGCCAGTAAGAAAAGGATCAACCGTAAACCGTGGAAATCTGATATGCGTTATCTTGTGACCGGCGGTGCCGGATTCATCGGTTCTCATCTGGTCGAACGGCTTTTGAAAGACGGTCATCAGGTGACAGTTCTGGATGACCTTTCGACAGGTCGTATGGACAATCTGTCAGACGTGATCGGTCATTCCCGGCTTCAGCTGATCCGCGACTCGGTAGCTTCGGAGCGGACCGTTGATTTGGCTGTGCGTGATGCGGACGTGGTATATCATCTGGCTTCGGCGGTGGGCGTAAAGCTGATCGTCGATCAGCCCGTACAGACGATCCGTACGATTATCCGCGGAACGGAAGTGGTTCTCGAAGCGGCGTATCGGTTCAATCGTCCTGTTCTGATTACCAGCAGCAGTGAAGTATACGGCAAAGGTGCACGGGTTCCGTTTTCCGAAGATGATGACGTGGTCATGGGCTCTACGTCTCACACCCGATGGTGCTATGCCCTATGCCAAAGGAATTGATGAGTTTTTAGGTTTGGCTTACCACCGACAGTTCGGATTAGGTGTGACGATCGTTCGATTGTTCAACACCGTAGGACCGCGACAAGTGGGAATGTATGGTATGGTCTTGCCCCCGATTTGTTTCCGCAGCACTCAAAGGCGATCCGATACAGGTGTACGGGGATGGTCGTCAGTCACGTTGCTTTTGCCACGTTTCGGACATCGTTGAAGCACTGGTTCGACTCATGAACACGCCCGGAGCACGCGGGCAAGTCTATAATCTCGGGTCGAATGAGGAAACGACCATCGAAAACCTCGCCAGGAAGGTGATCGAAATGACCGATTCAACCAGCCCGATCGAATATATTCCTTACGAACAGGCCTATGGTCAGCAGTTCGATGACCTGCCACGTCGCGTACCGGATCTTCGTCGAATACAAAATGCCATCGGGTTTGAACCCAAATGGTCGTTGGATCAGATCATTCAATCTGTGATTGAAGATCATATCCGTTGAGTATAATACCCCATTCCGAATCGGGATCATTATGTCTACTAGCCGTCCTGCGACCACACGCTTCATGATCGAATTAGCCAGCGAAGGTGGAAACGAAGTCATTAATCTCACTCCGGAGATTCAGAAATACGCCAAGTTGTTGACCGGACAAGGTGTTTTACATCTGTTCGTGGTCGGTTCGACCGCAGCACTGACGACCATCGAATATGAACCAGGGCTTATCCAACATGATCTGAAGGAGGTCATGCAACGACTGATCCCGGACGATGCGTTCTATCACCACGAAGCCACCTGGCATGATGATAACGGGCATGCTCACTTGAGAGCTTCTTTTCTGGGACCGAGTCTGACCTTGCCTTTTGAGAACGGGAAACTGCTCACGGGGGAGTATCAGCAGCCGGTACTGGTCGATTTTGACACCCGTCCGCGACGGCGAAAAATCATCTGTACGATCCTGTGAAACGCACGATAAGACTCGCCATTCATGGACCTAGTCCCTGTGAGCGGTGTAATGCTGCCTGCTGTAGACAGTCCGTCTGGCCGTTTGCGGTTCTTCTGCAGTCGGAAGAAGAACAAAGACGTTTTGCACCCTGGAGTCAATCCGTTCTTCTGCAAGACCATGACGGACAGCGAACCGCATTTGTGATGACGTATCGAGACGGAAAATGTCCGTTTCTGGGTGATGACAATCGGTGCATGATTTATGAGTCGCGGCCGTTAAGTTGCAGACAGTTCGAATGTACCCGACGGTGGGGGAGGGATCAGTCTTTTTTTGAAGCCAATCCTCAGGTCCGTTCCTTACTAGAAAACCTTTAGCAAGGACCCGTGAGTTCTTGTCAAGTCGGAAAAGACACGGTCGGGATTTTGTTACAAGGTTAAAAGTCGTTGTTGTTTATCTAATTCGATCAGGGCCTTGATCAGCTCGTCCATTTGTCCGGACAGAATGGTTTCGAGATTGAAGTTTTTGGCAGTTGATTCTTCTCCACCCAACCGATGATCCGTGCATCGATTCTGGGGAAAATTGTACGTACGGATTCGCTGAGAACGATCGCCGGATCCCATCATCGCTTTTCGGGCGCTGGTCTGAGCCGCATGTTGTTTGGCCTGTTCCATTTGAAAGAGGGTTGAGCGTAGCAATGCCCAAGCACGTTCTTTATTTTGTCCTTGTGATTTGTGTTCGGTCATTTTAAAGGTTAGACCGGTGGGTTTGTGTCGGATAAACCAACCGGTTTCGACCTTGTTGACGTTTTGTCCTCCCGGACCTCCGCCACGACAGCCAAACTCCTCGATGTCCTTGGGGTTGATATCGATTTTGACATCAGGCAAGTTCGGGAAGGACGGCCACCGTGGCCGCACTGGTATGAATACGACCTTGGGCTTCGGTTTCGGGAACACGTTGGACGCGGTGCCCGCCGCCTTCGTATTGAAGATGACGGTAAGCCCCATCCCCTTTGACATTGACGATCACTTCCTTGAACCCGCCCCGTTCGGATTCAGAAAAATCAGAAACTTCAAACCGCCAACCTCGTTTTTTCGCAAAATCGTCGATACATTTCAAAAAGGTCTCGGGCAAAAAGAGCGGCCTCTTCGCCTCCGGTTCCTGCTCGGATTTCGAGAAAGAATGAATCGACCTTGTTGTCCTCGGCAGCGATCAGTTCGTCTTTGATTTGCTCGATCAGAGTTAAGGCTTCCTTCTGTTTTTCCGGCAATTCCTGTTCGGCTAGGGCTTTCATGTCCGGATCCCCGTCGGTCGAAAGCTCCTTCAGTTCGTCGATCTGTCGAAGATAGGATTTATATTTTTTGTAAATCGTAGCTAAGGGTTCGAGCATTCCGCTTTCCCGCGAAGCAGCGATCATCCGTTGGGGATTAGACAGTACCTCTGGGTCATTTAAAGAGGCTTGGAGCTGTTCATATTTCGACAGAGTTTCGTCGAGCTTTCGGATCAAGGCAGAAGTCGGATCAGGTAAAATGCTCATAAAAACACGGATCTAGAGGGTAGAAAAACCACAAACACCCGAGATGGAATCTTGGGGCACACCGGGCAGGTCAGCTAAAGACGGGTAAACAGGAAGCTAAACCGTTGCATCACTTTAGTTTATCGAAGGCAAGTTGGGTAGACAACTCAGCCGATAAATCCTGTGTGGAAAATCACTTAAATGTTTTTCAAGGGCGAGAATCGTCGATCCGCACGACAGACAGTCGTGGGATACTGGTCCTCGTGATCGTTCTGCTGGGGATGAGTTTGGCTGGTCGGGTCGTTTTTTTTATCTCAATCGGTTAATTCAGATACGGCGATGTTTGTATATATGGGCAAATTGGTCAGCGAGGGAGGACGGATAGGGGTGGACCTGATCGACAACAAATTGCCCAGCGTTGGTTTGTTGATGAGTGTGCCATATCGGTTGATCGGTGAACGTTGGTGGGGGTATACCCTGTTAGGGATCGTACTGATGACGTTAGCCCCGCTGTTTTTAGCGAGAACCACCGGTCGGGTCATGGGGTTGGAAACGTTTATCCCGGTCTGGCTGGCGGGGACATTATGGATGAACTTTCCACCGATGGTGCACGGATTGTTTCAACTGGAGACGGTGCAGACTTTTTTTGTTGTGCTGGGCGTCTGTTTTGGGTTAAACCTGTTACAGGAAGTCGATTGGCGCGACGCACTGGGATGCGGACTATGCATCGGGATGGGCATGTGGGCCAAACCGACTGCCGCTGCGGTTTTGCCGGTGATCGGTATAACGATATGGTTCGCGACCGGTTGGCCGATCCGACGGAAACTGGTAGCGACTTTCTGGGGCATTTTGGGGGTACTGACGCCTGTTGTCACCGGTGTTTGGCTCATGATGATCACGGGGATGCTGGAGTCATTCCCTGACACGATTCGTCAACTCAGAGAATATGCCTCCAATTCGACCGCGGACTGGGTAGACGTGGTCAAACCGCTGTTCGTTATCTCGGTTATACTGTTTCCAGTCGTCGTGTGGGGTTTTGTGTTTAGAAGGGATCGGCTCACAACAGATGTGCCAGTCCATTGTTACAAGGCGGTGACCTGGTTAGCCGTCGGTTGGTTCATCATGGAAATGGTGGGGATTGTGTTGCAAAGGCGTATGTATGCATACCACTTTTTACCCATGGCTGGTCCGGCGTCGCTGTTGATGGGATTATTTGCCCGTCGGTTCAACGTGATGTCTTTGGGATTTTCGTTCGGTCCCTTGGTATTGTTGAGCGGGATCTTTGTTTTCCAGATGCTGCACTGTCCGGACCAACAGAGCCGAATGTCGCAGGTGATTACGTATCTGAAAGAAAATGCATCGCCGTGTGATCGAGTGTGGGTGGATGATTATCCCCGATTGATGGTAGAGACGGATTTGCGTCCGGGAGCGAGAGTTCCTCTGGTGTTTTTATTCGGGAACTCTGATTCAGCCCCGATACGGTTTTCGCAAATGATTCTGAGAGATTTTCGCGATCATCCGCCGGATTGGGTGGTTTTGTATGAGGATCCGAAAAAGTTCATTGATTTTTATTCGACCGGCATGGCCGAGATGTCCGCCTCGCCGGCCCGACGGGACAATTTCGCTCGAGCCTGGATGTCGATCGACGAATACGTCCGAAAACGTTATCTGAAAGTGACAACGATTGCCGGGATGGATATGTATCGAAAAAGCGAAAGTTTTGTCCGTATCGAATAAGTGTTAGCGTTTGGTTAAGAGGTTGTCGTGTTTGATCAACCTGAATATAGAAATGATTCGATGAATGTTTTAGTGATCCGACATGCGATTGCGGAAGATCAGACGACTTTCAAAAGGTCGGGTCTCAGCGACGACCTTCGTCCTTTGACAGTCGAGGGACGACGCAAGATGCGAAAAGCCGCTGAGGGTCTGAAGCGGATGATGGCAAACATTGATCTGATTGCCACCAGTCCCCTGATCCGTGCGGTCGAAACCGCTCATGTCATTGCCAAAGCCTTTGACAAGGCTCGCGTGGTCGAACTGAAAGACCTTGCGCCGGGCGGAAAAGCCGAGGCCATTTTCACATTTCTGGTTCAAAATCGGTCTCAGACAATCGCCTTGGTAGGTCATCAACCGGATCTAGGGCAGTTCATCTGTTTATCAATGGGATGCAAACTCGAAGACCGTGTATCTCTGAAAAAAGGGGGAGTCGCCCATCTGGTGTTTGAGGGACCGGTCGCCTCGGGCGCCGCCACGTTGCGGGTATTGCTAACCCCTCAATTGCTCCGCAAGCTCGCCAAGAGGCATTGAGCAACCACGTATCACAACATTGACCGCGCTATCCCTTCGGTCCTTCTGAAGCACCTGTATGGACCGTGAGATGTTTGTCATCAGTTGGACAGAATGTCAGTGGTACGACTGGGTAAAAATCCAGAGATTTTGATCAAAAACGCAGCAATATTGTCAAACGGAATTACATCCAGCCGGTCTTACGAGTCGACATGATTAGCGTCAGGTATGATCAACAGTTCCTTCGGTTGCAAGCCGCTGCGTAAGCCCTTTCACTGAAGTAACGGGAATGGGCCTTGGAGAAATCTCCTGAATGTAATTCAAATGGGAAAGTTCATGAAGGGAAGCAACGTGGTGATGGTCGAGATACTGTCAAATCCTGTGGATGGCATGATCAGGGGGCTTGTTGTTTTTCGCCGTCGGTGAAGGTGACGCCGGCGATCAGGTCTTGAATCAGTTCGTGGCCGTTGAGCCGTCGCCCGCGTTTCTCGGCGGACTGGCACAGGCGGAACACCATCGCCAGGCACGCGCGTCGGCTGCCGTTGCCTTTGGTCCGCCGATGCCGCAGACGTACCGTGGCGAACGTGCTCTTGATCGGGTTGGTCGTTCGCAGATGCTTCCAGTGTTCAGCCGGGAAGTCGTAGAACGTCAGCAGTTGCTCCCGATCTTTGGCCTCCGGCTGCAACCGCTTGGGCAGTTCGTTGATCGACTTGGCCTTGCGCAGGTATGGCGGAAGAATTTTCGAGGTGAACCGCTCCCGCTGCCCCGGCGGCCGACGGTCGTGCACCCGCGACATGGTCACTTCGATCTGCCCCACACCGGTGATGATCTTCCGCGAATCGGCGTGACCATTGCGGACCACCTGTCGGCGACCGCGTTCATCGGTGATGGTGGTATGGTCGTCGATCCACGCCGCGACCTCGGCTTCGACCGCCTGAATGAGCAGCTGTTGCGCCCCCTGACGGAGCACCTCGGTCAGCGCGTCGGTGATCGAGGGGCTGGCGATTGGAAAGGCATACGATTGGCTGATACTGTCCTGCATGGTGGCGTACTCCTTGTTCGCGTGGGCAAAATCGGGTCGGTGATACAACCCAAGGTATGCCGCCGTTTTCACGCCGTCATCCACAGGATTCGGTTATAGCTCGCTCTTTCGGGTTATTAATCTGTCCGAGGCAGGCGAAGAGACAACGGTAAAGCCTATCACTAAGTAGACGGAGTGGATCGTATTGCTTTGACCGGTATAAGCCGCTGATTGATCCTCGGATAGAGCACGGATTGTGAGATGGGATGAAGATTTAATCCCGAGTCAATTCCATGTCGATCTGATTAATTTCACGGGAGATTTCCTGATTGCTCTTAATATCCTGATCGACCGTACGGACGGCGTGCAGAACGGTGGTGTGGTCCCGTCCACCGAAATAGGCGCCGATCTCTTCAAGGCTGTAGCGGGTGTGCTTGCGGGCTAGGTACATGCATACCTGGCGGGGAAAGGCGATGGATTTGTTTCGCTTTTTGCTTTGCAGGTCTGCCAGTCGTACGCCGTAAAACTTGGTCACGGAATCCAGGATTTGCTGAAGCGTGACCCGCTTTTGCTCTGAGTTTTCGGTGTCACCCAGAGCCTGTTTGGCAAGCTCCAGATCGATAATTCCACGGTTGATCAGGCTCATACCCTGTAGTTTGGTGATTGCGCCCTCGAGTTCTCGAGTGTTATTGTCGAGCTTGGACGCGACGTAGCAGACGACATCGTCGGGGATTTCCATACCGCGTAAACGCGCTTTTCGACGAAGAATCGCGACACGTGTTTCGTAACAGGGTTTGTCAATACGGGCAACCAGTCCCCAGTTGAATCGAGAGACGAGACGGTCTTCGAGTTCGGGGATCTCGCTGGGAGTGCAGTCTGCGGACAGAATGATCTGTTTATGCTGCTGATAGAGGGTATTGAACGTGTGGAAAAACTCTTCCTGGGACCTTTCCCTACCTCCCAGGAAGTGAATGTCATCGATCACCAATACATCGACCTGCCGATACCGGTATCGAAACTCGTTCATCTGGCCGGCTTCGACAGCGGACATGAACTGGTTGATAAACTGGTCACAGGACAGATAAAGGATCTGAGAATCCGGGTAACGTTCTAGCAGTTTCTGGCAGGTGGCTTGAAGCAGGTGTGTTTTACCGAGTCCGACGCCGCCATGAATGAACAGGGGATTATAAGCTTTTCCAGGCTGCTCGGAAACCGCTACGGAGGCTGCGTGGGCTAGACGGTTGCAGGGGCCTGTAATGAACGTGTCAAAAGCGTAATCCGGATCGAGGGGAACATGGGTATTGTTGTCAGAAAATACACCCCCACGTGGTAAATTATCGCAATCAAAAAGGACCGAAACGATCCGGGACGTTGCTGACTGTGCCGCAGCCGTAAAAGCGTGCTTGCACTGGTGCATCAGAAAGTTGTACTGGGGGAGTGTCGGGGCTTTGATCCGGATGATCATCCCGTTGCCTGTTTCATAAGCGGTCAACTGGTCGAACCACACTCGATTGAGGCTGGGGTGCTGATGTCGTACAAGTCGGAGGATTTCCTCCCAAGTTTGGGAATCGAGCAACGCCTGTTCAACCGGGCGACGTGTGCCATTGTCGCGGGGTACTTGCAAAGGGGTTGACTGCATGTTTTCACGTTCTTTTCTATCTAATAACGTTTTTCGTATGGATCAAACTCGATCAACGACAGGAACGTATGACATTCGGTTCATCATCATAGGCAACAGTCATCGGCCTTGTGATGAATGGACCGGAGATATTCTCTCCCGGAAATGATTCTCTGAGAATAACCAAATAATGTCATTCGCATCGTGTCACGCAGCGATGAAAACTCACATTGTTGCGTGAACCGCGTAACATAAACTGAAGAAAAATCACGTCAATAACAAAATCTGAAAGTGGCATTTTTGGCTGAAAAAACAGGGTCAGAAACGCACCTGTCGAAATCGGATTCTATTCTTCCGACCGCTTGGGAACAGAAAGCCCAAGACGTTGAAGCACCTGTTTCAGGTCGCTCCATACTGCCCCTCGTGTCTGCGCCGTATAATTACGCAATAGGTAGGCAGGATGGTAAGTCGGCATGATCGAAATTCCTCTCCAAAGATGCCATTGACCTCTCAACCGATTCATGGCCAGTTTGGATTGAAGAATAAACTGTGTCGCGGGTCTTCCGAGAGTGATAATGACTTCCGGTCGAACGATCTCAATTTGTTCTAAAAGATAAGGCGTGCACGTAGCCACCTCATCAGGGGCTGGTTCACGATTGTTAGGCGGGCGACATTTGACGATGTTGCAAATGTAAACATCCGACCGGTTTAATCCCATCGCTTGGATCATACGGTCCAGCAATTGACCGGCTTTTCCTACAAAAGGCCTGCCTTGAAGGTCTTCGGTTTCTCCAGGACCTTCTCCGATGAACATGATTCGGGCTTCGGGATTTCCCTCTCCAAAAACCGTATTCGTCCGCGTCTCATGAAGCCGACACTTCGTGCAACCCCGAACCTGAGTTTCATCCAACGTCTGTAAACGCAAGACTTTTTCGTCTTTCGACAAAACAGGTGAAGTAAACGGTTCGGTGGGGAGCTTAAAATCGTTCACAGGGGTATTAAAAAGCGACGGTTTCGGGATTTCGGATTTCTTCTGCACATCAACAGACACTACCGGTTGAGGTCGGAGTGTTGAACGCCGCAATGAGTGGGATGGGGAATCCGATACAACGAGCGGATCGTTCCTTGATGTTGTGCCCACACACTCCTCTTCTGATTCTGAGGATGACGCCCTATGAACAGGCATTCCGGTAGTACTCAGGACAACCGCGTCGATGCCTAACGCACGCTCCGCACGTAACATAAATCGCAAGCGAGCTTTGAGGATGTCAGAAACGTTCGATGACATCCAAAGCTACCGTAATGCCAAAGACAGGATTGTCAAATGCGGGCCTTCGCGAAACATATCACGGTCTTACGCCACTCTTATAAAGCATGAGTTTACTCTGATATCATAACAATTAATAGAAGAAGGGGTTGTGCAGAGGGTCCGAAGGATCATGAACAAGCTCAAACGCGTGTTCTGCACAAAGGAGTCATCAAAAGGATATTTGAATGGCCTACTCGATCACTGCGTCTTTCTAACCGGTTAATTCTCGTAGTTTATCCGAAGCAAAGAGTTTCGGATCAAGTTGATTTTTTTGATGAGTTTTAAAAATCTGCCTTCGGGCCTTCTCATGGGCAGATCAAAAGGATCGCGTTCGACCGTTTTACGCAGCGTTGCGGTGTCAGCCTGCTACCGCAATTCGGTGTGAGCCGATCAGAGAATCGGTTGGTTGTGGTGTTCCAGCATCCCGGTCAGAATTGTGGCAACATCCGTTTGATCGCTACCATCGATATCGCAAGACACTGCCGCGATGAGAACTCTTTTCGATGTCATTGAGCAATGAATCCTTGGATCGACATCGCGATCACACGCGGGAATAGGGATGCTCTGCTAATTTAATATTATCCCCCGTCGGATCGAACGGTCCGGAACACCTGTGGGATCGAACAATTCTCGGGTCATTGTCCATTCCGAGTATTGCGACGCAAATCTTCAATCTTTGTATAGAAAAGCGTCAGATCATATCTTTGGGTGTGTACGATTAAAGGTTAAGGGTGTTGGCGCAGACCAAACGGTTTAGATGGCCGATATCGTTTGGGGACATGGGTTTAATTTATCGGACTGGCTCAAGTTTTCAGGTCGTAAAGGTCGATGATTCGACAAGCCGTGGAAAACGGTGGGGGGGAATCTGTAAACGAAGGAGTTCGTCATGACCGTGACCGTTGATTCAGAATCACTCCCCGTTGAGCAGCTCGGATTGTCCACACTCGGGGATGTCCTGAGTCACTTGCAGGAGAAGAACCGTTTGGTGACCCAGGTGCTTATTGACGGGACCGAACCGGATTTATCGCATATTCCCGCGTTGCGATCCCGGCGATTACTCGGGCATACCATTTATATTGAAACGACCGAACCGGCTCAGATCGCAAGGGATGTTCTGACCGAAGTGATCGTTCAAATGGAACAAGCCGACTCCGCGCGGCGTTCGGCCACGGAACACCTGGTTGTCGGTGAAACAAACAAAGCACTCCAAAAACTGGCCGGTTGCTTTACCACTTGGCAGACCGCCCGGCAGGCGATCGAAAAGGTGGCGATGCTGTTAAGAGTAGACCTCGAAAGGATCCAGGTCGAGGGAATCTCCCTGACACAGATTCTTTTGGAGTTTGCAGAGCAACTTCGCTCGATCCGTAGCGCCCTGGAATCACGGGATTATGTTTTGCTTGCGGATATCCTTCGTTATGAAATCGATCAAACCACTCAACGGTGGTTTCAGGCCATCCGGCAACTGCTCGGCTTGGTCGGGGACTGACAGCATTTTGTCAGAGTGACTCGATAAACTGCTTGCGGTGCTGCATCATCTGTCGCATTTCATTTTGGGGAATCCGGTCCAGATTTTTCAGGATCATGTTCATTCGCATGTTTTTCCCTAACGATTCTCGAAAATGACGCAGGAAGGTCCAATACAGGTAGTTGAACGGGCAGGCATTTTTTCCTGTACGACTTTTCGGATCGTATCGACACTTCTGACAATAATCACTCATTCGATTGATATAGGCTGCGGAACTGACGTAGGGTTTCGTCGCCATCGTCCCGCCGTCGGCGTTCATTCCCATTCCAATGACGTTCGGAGTGACCACCCAGTCATGTGAGTCCACGTACATGGTCAAAAACCAGTCGTTCACGGCTTGGGGTGAAATACCTGTCAAGGTCGCAAAATTGCATAAAACCATCAGCCTCTGGATGTGATGAGTATAAGCGTGCTTGACCACCTGCCTGAGACACTGTTTGAGACAATTCAGATCGGTGTCGGCATTCCAGAAAAAGTCGGGAAGCTTTCTTTCAGAACCGCGACTGTTACGGTCGCGATACTCTGGCATAAAAGACCAGTAAATGCCGTAGACATACTCCCGCCAGCCCAAGATCTGACGGACAAACCCTTCCACCGCGTTCAACGGTGCTTTATTTTGCCTCCATCGATCTTCCGCAGCCCGAACACATTCCAACGGATCAAGCAATCCTACGTTAATCAACGGCGAGATCATTGAATGAAACAAAACCGGTTCGTCTGTCAGCATCGCGTCCTCATAATCCCCGAAACCGGCAAGTCGGTGATCCAAAAAGTCATCGAAAAATATTCGCGCGTCGGACCGGGTCACCGGCAGGTCAAACCCATCGGTCGTTCCGTAATGATCCGAAAATCGGCGGTCGATTTCCTGAATCACTTGTTGGGTGATCCCATCGGGTGGAAAGGTCATTCGTCGGGGAATATCGACTTGGCCACGAATCGGTTTACGGTTTTCGTGATCCAGATTCCACTTTCCGCCGACCGGTTTGTCTCCGTCCATTAGAACGTCATGTTTGACACGCATTTTTCGATAAAAATGCTCCATGACCGGAGATTTGATCCCTTGGACCCATTGTCTGAACTCATGACGATCAGTCAGGAAAAGCGTATTGGGAAAATAGGTAATCTTGATGCCTAATTGATCCGTAAGCGATTCTAGCCATTTTCGGGTGTGATATTCGCTAGGTTCGATGATCCAAAACTCGTTGCATCCGGTTTTCCGCACATAATGTCTGAGGGCAGAAAGGCTGTCACGATAGCCTGTTTTCTGAAGAGGATAATGGGCCACCTCGCGTCCCGAGGATTGAAGCTCCTGCACAAAATGTCGCATGGCGGAAACAAGGAAAACCAGTCTTTTACGGTGATAGGGCAGTCGTCTCATGTTACGATCGGATTCGATCAATAACACGGCAGCATCTTTCGATCGGTTAAGGGGCTCTAGATCGAGTGAGAGTTGATCTTCGAATAACCATATCGTGGGTGGCATACAAAACTATAGGCCGAAACGAAACCAAGGCGTTCAATTGAAATAAAATAGGTGTATACTTGAGGTGCGTGCTTACTACTGGATCCGGACGTTTGTTTCCTACCAGGGGATAAGAACGTCTGGTTGCTAATAGACCGAATGCTAATTACGAACAGGAAACGGGATCATGGAATACGGTGTAATTATGGCTGGCGGGTCGGGGACCAGACTCTGGCCTCTTTCAAGGCAGAATGTTCCCAAGCAACTGTTGCCCGTCAAGGACGGCAAAAGTCTTCTGCAGTTGTCTTTTGATCGTTTACTGGGGGTGTTGCCACCAGAACGGATCTATGTCTGCACTGCAGAGCATCATCGCAAAGCGGTTTTGGATAACTTGCCAAAGCTTTCTGAATCCAATCTTCTGGGGGAGCCTCAGGCACGTGATACGGCCAACGCGGTCGGTTTCCCGGCTGCGATCCTGCATAAAAAGGACCCCGAAGCCACTTTTGCCGTGGTCACTGCCGATCATGTGATTGAACCGATCGACGTGTTTCAGGCCTGTCTTCGCAAAGCGTTCGACGTGACACGAACCAGCCCCAAGTCGCTCATAACGTTCGGGATCGTTCCGACCCACGGTCACACCGGATTGGGGTATATCCAACGGGGAGATGCGTTTGGTGAAGAACAGGGGGTTTATCATGTTCTTGCATTTAAGGAAAAACCCGACAAGCCGACCGCCGATCGGTACGTGGAATCGGGGCGATTTTACTGGAACAGCGGGATGTTCGTCTGGCGGGCCGATTCCGTGCTCGAGCAGCTTGCCGCTCATCTGCCACAGAGTTATCAGGGGTTGATGAAAGTAGCTGAAGCTTGGGGAACCTCCAGCCAAAACGCCGTCCTGGCCGAAGTTTATCCCCGGTTGCCCAAGATCAGCATCGACTATGCTGTGATGGAGCCAGCCAGTCAGCGAAAAGTGGTTGTCGTTGTTGAAATGCCGGTCAATTGGACCGATGTCGGTTCTTATCCGGCCCTGGCTGAGACGCTCAAGATGGATGAATATGACAACGCCATCGATTGTGAAAAAGTCCTCACACTCGACGCCGACGGTAACATCATCATCTGTAGGGATTGTAATCATTTGGTCTCCGCCGTTGGGGTAAGCGACTTGATCATCGTTCATACCCCGGATGTGACCATGATCTGCAATCAAAATGATGCCCAGCGGGTCAAGGATCTGGTGGGCAAGGTCAAGGAAAAATATGGGGACAAGTATCTTTAGGTTTTCCATCCTGATCGTCGGATCGATCAGTCGATTTTTACATGCGTACCCTTGCGATAGATCCTGGAAGCAAACGGATCGGGCTTGCGATCAGCGATGCCGGTGGACAATGGGCTACACCATTGGAAGTCATTGTGGTAAATGATCCGGTACTGGCGATTCCTTCGATCATTCAGGTTGTTCGACGGGAAGGGGTGGAACGGATTGTGATCGGTTTTCCGTTGAACATGGATGACACTTTGGGTCCACAGGCTCAGAAGGTCATCGCATGGTCAAAACAGTTGATCGAGTCGATGAGATCGTTGGTTCCGAGTCATCGGGTGATTTTTGTGGACGAGCGCCTGTCGAGTTTCGAGGCAGATCAACGATTGATCGATCTGAAAAGATCAGGCGCGAAACTGACCCGCCAACAGAAAAAAAACAGGATCGATGCGGTGTCGGCGGCGGGTTTTCTTCAGGCCTTTTTGGACGGCAAACTGCCACCCTTGCCGATTGCCTTACAGGTCTGATCCTTTTTCTATGATTCCAATTCTTCATGTCCGGATTCAAACCCTTCATTCAACGACTTTGGCTGGTCATTGCCGCGAGTTATGTGGCTATGATGTCGTTGGCGATAGCGATCAATTTTTTACCGGTGTTTCTGACCACGCTGGCGGGGGACCTTGCAGAAGACGGACGGTTGGATGATCAACAACTGGGTTTGATCGGGTCGGTGACATTTGCAGGATTGGTGACGGGGATTTTGATTTCCGGTCCGTTAGCCGATCGGTGGGGACCCCGGTTGTTCTCGGTCGGGGGAAATGTACTGATCGCAGTCGGTTTGTGTGTGATCGGTTTGGCAGACAGTTACGCAGCTGTGATGTACGGTTCCGCGGTGATGGGGTTGGGAGCTGGAGCGTTGGATATGATTTTAAGCCCCATCATCGCTGCGGTTCAGCCACGCCGACGAACATTGTCAATGAACTTACTTCATTCGTTTTATTGTCTGGGGGCTGTTATGACGATCCTGGCCGGTTCATTGGCGCTACGATGGGGCTACGGTTGGCGGGAGGTGGCTTGGGGATTGCTCCCTCTGCCAGCGGTCCTGGGGTTGATTTTTGCGGTAATCGGATTGCCTCCCTTGATGCAGGACCATCAACGTCGAGTTCCCACACGCCAACTGATGATCGAGCCTGTGTTTGTGGCTTTGATGATCGCGATCTGTATGGGCGGAGCGACCGAAGCGGGTATGGCTTATTGGTTGCCCGCGTATGCTGAAACGACGCTGGGATTTTCACAATGGATCAGCGGAATCAGTTTGGTGGGATTCTCTTTAGCGATGGTGATAGGTCGATTGGGGATCATGCTGTTACCGGCCGGTCTGGATGCTATCAAGCTGATGTTGGTGTGCTGTCTGGTCACGACGATACTTTTTCCGGTGGCGTCGTTTGCCGGTTCAAGAGAGGTGGCGTTGACGGCGTGTATGCTGGTGGGTCTGAGTGGGTCGTGCTTGTGGCCGAGCACTTTGGCAGTGGCTGCGGACCGGTATCCGACCGGTGGGGCGACGATGTTCGCGTTGTTGGCGGCCTTGGGCAACGTTGGTGGGATCATCATGCCTTGGGTGGTCGGAGTCGTCGCCGATGCGACTGACCTTCGATGGGGTCTGGCCACGGCCACGTTGTGTCCGGTTTTAATGATCATAAGTTTATTTTGGATAAGATTTTATACTCGTTTTGACGCTCCCCGACTCCGAGACACTTCCGGTGAGATCCCGGTTCCCCCGACGGGCTTGTAAAATGGAGCGGTTATCAAAAAACGGAGCATCGGAATTGACCAGATCCTCATCGGGTTTTGACCGACGGCACGGGGTTGGGTATGGTATCCGATTCGATAAACCGCCCCACGGATGGGGCTATGTAGGGAAATATCGAGGGCAATTGCCTTGAAGAAAAAATCAAAGACACCCCTATCGGTAAAGTCATCTAAATCGTCGTCAGGTTCTCAATCCGCTTCATCCCCAATGAATCTGGACCTGCTCGAGCAGTTGGTCAAATTGATGTCAGCCAACGATCTGAACACGGTGGATTTGCGGGACGGTGATCAGCGGGTGGTCTTACGTCGAGGACCCCGGTATGTTGCCTCGGCCGGTCCAACGGTGCAGGCTTCTCCGGTTTCTCCGGCTTCGATTCCTGCACCTAGCAATACCCCGAATGCGTCTTCCGGATCGGTTGGCGGCGATACCGCATCCCCATCCGACGACGAATCCGGATTGATCGCCATCAAAAGCCCCATGGTCGGTACGTTCTACGCCAAACCCAATCCCGATGCCAAAAACTTCGTAAATGTCGGTTCGGTCGTTAACGAAGACACCGATGTCTGCATCATCGAAGCCATGAAAGTGTTTAATAATATCAAAGCCGAGTGCCGGGGCACCATCGTCAAGATCCTTGCAGAAGACGGGAAACCGGTCGAGTTCGGACAGGTTTTGTTCCTGGTCAAGCCGTCGTGACGCTGATGGTCGTTTTCTACGCCGTCAAGGAAATGATACGGTCCGGGTTTACCGCAAAAACCTCATCTTGGGACCCCAAACACCATGTTTCAGAAAATTCTCATAGCCAATCGTGGTGAAATCGCCCTTCGTGTGATCCGGGCCTGCAAGGAACTCGGAATCCGAACCGTGTGCGTCTATTCGACCGCGGACAAAGATGCGGCCTATTTAAAACTGGCTGATGAAGCCGTCTGCATCGGAGAAGCTCCCGCAACCGATTCGTATCTGAATATTCCCCGGATCATTGCCGCCGCCGAGGTTACAGACGTCGATGCAATTCATCCCGGATACGGTTTCCTGGCAGAGAATGCCCACTTTGCCGAGGTCTGTCGTTCGTGCAAGATCGAGTTCATTGGTCCACCCGTCAGCGCAATGGCTGCGATCGGCGACAAAGTTGCCTGCAAAAAACTGGCAAAAAAAGCCAAAGTCCCGACAGTTCCCGGTTCCGATGGAGAAATCGAAGACGAAGACAAGGCTGTCAGGCTCTGTCGGGAAATAGGTTATCCGGTCATCATCAAAGCCGCAGCCGGGGGTGGTGGACGCGGGATGCGAGTGGCGCACAACGAAGTCTCCCTACGGGCCGGTATCAATCAGGCACGACTCGAAGCAGAAAAAGCTTTCAAAAACTCCACCGTTTTCATTGAAAAGTACATACAGTTCGGTCGTCACGTGGAGGTGCAGGTCATCGCCGATCAGCACGGAAACGCCGTGCACCTTTGGGAACGCGACTGCACCATGCAAAGACGTCATCAAAAGCTTGTTGAAGAATCCCCCAGCCCCATCCTGGATCAAAAGACCCGCGAAGAACTCTGTGCGTCTGCGGTTCGTCTGATCAAGGCTGCAGGATATTACAATGCCGGTACTGTGGAATACATCGTCGATGAAAATCGCAACTTTTATATTCTCGAAGTCAATGCTCGAATCCAGGTCGAACACCCTGTGACCGAGATGGTGACCGGTATCGATCTGATCCGGGAACAGATCCGCGTCGCCGCGGGTTTGCCTCTGTCTTTTAAACAAAAGGATATCGTCCAACGCGGTCACGCCATTGAAGTGCGCATCAACGCGGAGGATCCTTCACGAAACTTTGCACCTTCCCCGGGAATGATCGAGGAATTGAGGCTTCCGGGAGGACTTGGCGTACGATGGGACAGCCACGTTTACTCCGGTTATCGAATCCCCCCGAACTACGACAGCATGATCGGAAAGTTGATCGTCCATCGCGCGACCCGTGATGAAGCCATCACAACGATGAAGAGGGCTTTGAGCGAGTTTCATGTCAGTCCGGTCCGTACGACCATTCCGCTGCAACTGCAGATTATGGACAATGAGCAGTTCAAAAAGGGCCAGGTCGATACGGGATTTGTCGAGCGAGTCTTGTTGGCGAAGTAAGCCGTACGGTCAGCGGGAACTCGCACCATGGAATGTCGGTCCGGAAGATTCTGAAGAAGTCTGTCTGAGTTTCCCTTCCGCACGCAATCGTTTTTCTTCGGCTTCGGGGAGCCTGACATAGATCGGTGTAAGGGTGAAGGGGTCTGCAAACCGCCCGGCCAACGCGTCGATCCAGCCAAGCCTCGCCACATGTTCCACTCGTGCACGCCAAAGGGATGCTTCGGTGATCCTGACGGAATCTGGATCACGGATCAGGTGCTGGTGATAAGGGATGCCTTCGCCGATCAGGGTAACGGGTCGGCCTGACCGTTGAAGGATGTCCGAAAGAGTATCCAGATGGGGCGGTTCGACTTCTGTCCACGAAGTCAGGGGTTCAGGAGAACTTGAGGAGGTTTGACGGAGAAAACGAGCACCAAAAATCTGACCACGCTTGGCATCGAGTACGATGATAACCTCGCGAGCCTCGGCCGGGGCGTTCATCAATAGAACTTTGCATGTTTCGACCGCAACAATTTTGCAGTTGATGGAAAATGCGAGTGTTTTGACCAACGTGATTCCGATACGCAGCCCGGTAAACGATCCTGGACCCGCCGAAACATAAACCTGCTGAATTTCTCTCTGTCGCCATCCCAGAGAACGAGTTAATTGGTCTATCGTCGAAACGATGGCAGCGGCGTGGTGCAAACCGTGAGAAAACATTTTGGTTAGCACGGTTTGTCCGTTCTCGACAAGTCCGATTTCCCCAATTCGCCCGGAAGTCTCAATTGCCAAAGCCCGACAATCACCCATCACCGCATTTTATCAGCCCCTACCAATAATACATCCCTCCAAGTCCATGCCCAGAACGAAATCAGTCATTCGGAGTTTTAAGGGATTACCCTAGGGTCCGCGGCATTAAGATCGGCTCCTTTTCCGCCGATGCAGAGTTGGGCAAGCTTAGAATCTGCCTGAACTAGTGAATTATGGTAAGAGACGCAAGCACATATCCGGTCAAGAACCAATTATTTCGATATTTGAAAGTTCTATTGATTGGCTTGTGGGCTACGGCTGTTTTGCTAGGGATGATTGGGTTGCAGTTATACGCATCAACTCCAGGCCAAAGTGGTCCTGTCCCGTCTTTGCAACAGTTTTCATATTTGCCTATCGATTCTCAACGATCCAACTTGATCATTTTTATCCATCCACAATGCCCCTGCACACGGGCTTCACTCACGGAACTGGAAAAGTTGATCATTCGATCGGAAAACAGGCTGGCTGTTTTGTCCATCGTTTATACGCCGTCAAAGCCTCCCAAGGGGTGGAATGACAATTCTATTCACCAACAGTTGCAGTCGATTCCTGGTATTCGCGTTATTGAAGATGTCGATGGAGAACTGTCGCGGCGATTTGGCGCGTATACATCGGGTTGGACAATTTTGTACGACCGAACCGGTCAGCCTTTATACTGGGGTGGTATTACACCACAAAGGGGGCACGAAGGGGATAATTCGGGTTCTCAAGCGATCCTTCGTTACCTAGATGACCCACACTTGCCTGCTACGCAGGGACCCATCTTTGGATGTCCGATCCTGGAAAAGAACAAACAAGTGGAGAGAAAAGCCCGATGATATCGAGCAGTCAATCAATTTCGCTCGATCGCGAAAGCTCAATTCCGTCCAAGCGAGCAGAGTATCTTTTTTCTGAACGGTTGGCGATTTTGGCTAGACAATGTGACCGGACCTTCATACTTCTGATGGTTGCGCAGTGGGCCGGTGCGATCTTAATAGCCTGTTACTGGTCTCCGAGGACATGGCAGGGAACGACAAGTTTTATCCATCCGCACCTGTTAGCTGCAGTGATTCTGGGAGGATTGCTTTCGGGATTTCCGATCTATTTTGCCATTCGTCACCCGGGAACAACCGTTACACGTGTGATCATCACGGTGTCTCAGATGTCATATAGTTCGTTGTTGATTCATCTGACCGGTGGACGGATCGAAACGCATTTTCATGTGTTCGGATCACTGGCATTTTTGGCATGGTATCTGGATCGAAGAATGCTTTTGCTAGCGACACTGATTACCACAGTCGACCATGCCGTGCGAGGCGCTTTTTGGCCTGAGACAATCTACGGTGTTCTGTCTGCAGGTCCTTGGCGAACGATCGAGCACGCAGTCTGGGTGATGTTTGAAGATATTTTTTTGATCATTGCGATCCAGAGAAATCTCAAAGAGTTGCGGGAAAACGCAAGCCTGCAAGCGTATACCGAACAGGAATACGAAAGAATCGATCGAGAAGTCCAGTCGAAAACACGAGAAATTGCCGAAAAAAATGTATTTCTTGATAAGGTCGGCGAAATTGCCGGGGTCGGAGGATGGCGTTTGGATTTGCAGACCATGACCCCGTTCTGGACCGCTTGTACGCGTGCTCTGCACGGAGTTGACGACGATTATCAACCGACTCTCGAATCCGCGATCGCGTTCTATGCTCCGGAGGCGCGGGCTTTGGTACGAAAAGAAGTCCAAAAAGCCATCGAATGTGGAACGGGATTTGACTTTGACGCACCTATGATTCGGGCCGACGGCAAGCACATCTATGTACGAGTTTTAGGTGCAGTCGAGTTCGAAAACGGACGTCCAGTTCGTCTTTTGGGAGCGATCCAGGACATCACACGACACAGAGAGATGGAGCAACAGCTTCGCGATGCGGCTTATCGGGATAAACTGACCGGTCTAGCAAACCGCGCACTACTGATGGAGCATCTCACCAAAGCGATCCAAACCCATCAGGAAAATCCGGAATGGTCTTATGCGGTTCTGTTCCTCGATTTCGATCGATTCAAAATGGTCAATGACAGTCTCGGACATGAAACGGGCGACGAACTGCTCCGGGAGATTGCTCAGCGCCTTCGTTGGGTGACTGCGGATGGTTCTATAAGTCATCGGGACGGTCCGGTTGCGACACCTTATCGACTCGGGGGAGACGAGTTTGTGATCCTGCTTCAAGGGTGCCATGCCAAAGATCATGTAACACGAATTGCCGAGACGGCACTGGAAGTACTTCGTCAACCCTATCAGATCAGGGGTCACGAAATCGTCAGCACGGGGAGTATCGGGATCGTCATTGCAGGCTACGGTCATGAACGAGCAGAAGACGTCCTACGGGATGCTGATACTGCGATGTACCGCGCGAAATCCGCAGGAAAAGATCGGTACATGCTGTTTAATGAACGAATGCATACGGAGGCTCTGAGACGACTTGAAACGGAATCCGCTTTGCGAAGGGCATTGGAACGTCAGGAGCTTTTCCTGAATTATCAGCCCATCGTCGCGTTGAGAGACGGACGTATTGCCGGCTTCGAAGCCTTAATACGGTGGCGACGTGATGGCAGGATCATTCAACCTGACGAGTTTATTCCGGTCGCGGAAGACACCGGGATGATTTTGCCGATCGGTCGTTGGGTCATCGAACAGGCGATACAACAGTTATCGGTCTGGCGGGCCGAATACCCGTCGGACGATTTATCCATGGCAATCAATCTTTCCCGAAAACAATTGATAGATCGGGAACTGATTCCGTGTATTCGACGGGTTCTGGAACACTGCAAAGTGCCCCCTGCCGCAGTCAAAATGGAAATTACAGAAAGTATGGTGATGGAGAAAACCGACAGCGTATTGCAAACCATCCGTTCTTTACACGAAATCGGCGTAAAGGTCTCGATGGACGATTTCGGGACCGGACATTCTTCGTTGGCTTCGTTACACGAGTTTCCCATCGATATACTCAAGCTAGACCGGTTGTTTATGCAAAATCTTTGCCTTGACCTGAATGCGACGGCTGTTGTCAATGCCACGTTGACCTTAGCTCATCATTTGGGGTTGAAGGTGGTGGCGGAGGGTCTAGAGACGCCGGAACAAGTTGCAGTACTTCAATCCTTGGACTGTGATTTCGTGCAAGGGTATTTGTTTTCCAAGCCTCTGAGTTCGAACGCAGTTGAACAGTTGCTCAAAGACAAACAACATTTAGTGATACAAAAACTGTTGTTGGATTCGGGTAAACAGGCTCAGGCGGCCTGATCAGGTCTGGTTTGTCCACCGCCCAATATTACCCCTGCTGCGGTCAGAAGTATGCCGATCCCGGTCAGATAAATCTGGGTTTGGGGATCCAGAAAATACCGGCTTAGAACACCTCCGAGAGGTTGATAATCGGGGACCGGCGGGGGGGGATCCAGGGTCACCAGCGCGTAAGGCGACATCGCAAACGGGTTGCCCGTTTGCGGAATCTGGACAATACGTGAATCCGGACGAGTCATCCGCAATTGTCTCATCGCTAGACGCTCGGCCAAAGCTGGATCGGTACTGACATGCTCCAGAAACTGTTTGTTGACCTCTGATTGCATCTGAAAATAGTTTACATCCCGTTCCAGTCGAGTTAATTGATGCAATTCCCGCCGATTTTCATCCACCGCAGGGACAATTAACGCACAGGCAATGATCGTCAATCCCAGGCACATCATGGGCAGCGTCCACCAAGCCCCGGTCCGGGAAACAGCGTTTCCGCACGAGACCGGACCAAGATCGGATAAGTCGGTTTGAGTTGACGGATCATCTGTCGATTGTCCCAACGATGCTTCGGGGTTTTCTTTAGAAGTCGGATCTGAACTGGCCTGATCAAATCGATCGTAGCGGCTTGAGACCGAACTTTCTGAAGCAGGAGACGTTTGCACCTCTGCTTCTGCAGGATCTCGGGTACGAGGAATCGACTTGGACGGAGTGGACGTCGACACGGACTCCTCGACATCCTGTTCTTGAGCGACAACGGGCACGCTTTCATTAGCAGACGTGTCCGTTTCTCGGGCAATCCGCATCGGTGGCGGCAGAGGTTCCCAATCGTGTACGGTCGGCCCGGTTTCGACGGATGACGGACGAATGACCAGAATCGGTTTCGACGTCAAATCCCGATCCTCGGTAGGATCAGCCTCAGGCGGCTCGTTTTTTTCGAGAGGTGGTGGAACGTTCGGTTCCGGAGAGGCGGGCGTCGGTTCGTGAGCTGATACGGAAGAATCGTTCAAACGAACCGGAGCCACTGGGCTGACGAGTGCGTTGAATAACTTTGCTTCCAGATCGGGATCGGGGGGTATGGCTTTTATTTCGGGCTTTTTTTTTTGCCCCGAAATGATACCCGCATCGAGATCTTCTGGACCGACCTGAAGCACGTTTTCGTCTTCAGACGTTTTGGCAGAAAGGTCGAATGAAGGCGCTTCCTTGCGCGACGAATCCATAATGTTTCATATGATGGGCCTGCCAGCAGGGGGATAAACCCGAGGATCTGCTCCTGCTGGCAAGCCTCATCACTCCTTAATCACTTGTTCCACAGCTTTCCGCCATAGACTGCCCGGTCTCCGAGTTGTTCTTCGATACGGATCAGCTGATTGTACTTGGCCACACGGTCGGATCGGGCCGGTGCACCAGTTTTGATCTGACCACAGTTCGTGGCTACTGCAATATCGGCAATTGTCGAATCTTCGGTCTCACCGGAGCGATGCGATAGAACCGCAGTGTAACCGTTCCGAATCGCCATATTGACAGCGGCCAGTGTCTCTGACAACGAACCAATCTGATTCACCTTGACCAAAATGCTGTTGGCTGTTCCGGACCGGATTCCCTTTTCGAGAAACTTCACGTTCGTGACGAAAAGGTCATCACCGACCAGTTGCACTTTGTCTCCGATCTTGTCGGTGAGTAGTTTCCAACCGGTCCAGTCATTTTCCGCACAACCATCTTCGATCGACCGAATGGGATATTTTTCGCACCATTTGGCCCAGTAATCGGTCATTTCTTCAGAGCTGAGCACCTTATCGGGATTGGATTTGAAGAACTTGTATCCTTTCTTTTTGGCGTCCCACATTTCACTTGTGGCTGGGTCCAGTGCGATAAAGACTTGTTTACCCGGTTTGTAACCGGCCTTAACGATCGCTTCCATGATGACTTTGAGGGCATCTTCGTTGTCTTTCAGGTCAGGGGCGAACCCTCCCTCGTCTCCGACCGCGGTGCTCATGTGGTTATCGTGTAAAACACTTTTGAGTGCGTGGTAAATTTCTACACCACAACGCAAAGCATCTGAGAAAGTTTCAAATCCCCATGGTTGGATCATGAACTCTTGAAAATCGACGTTGTTATCCGCGTGTTTTCCGCCGTTGAGGATGTTCATCATGGGAACAGGCAAAGTGATAGCGCCGGGACCCCCAAGATATCGATAAAGAGGCAACCCACACAGCTCGGCAGCGGCTTTGGCTACGGCCAGAGAAACACCCAGAATTCCGTTCGCCCCGATTTTGGCCTTGTTCGGCGTTCCGTCGATCTCATTCATCAGAAAGTCGATTTCTTCTTGATTACGGGGGTCTAAACCGATCAGTTCGGGTGCCAGCTTCGAGTTGACGTTATCGACGGCTTTGGTCACCCCTTTGCCCAGTAGAACTTTTTTATCCCCGTCTCGAAGCTCGACGGCTTCGTGTTCCCCGGTCGAAGCTCCGGAGGGCACGGCTGCCCGTCCCAAGATCCCGTTTTCTAAGAGCACATCCACCTCGACGGTCGGATTGCCTCGGCTATCAAAAATCTGACGGGCTAAAACTGATTCAATGGCGCTCATATGATCTTTCCTTCCTTTTATCGGACCGAACCCGATCCAAACTCCAGTTCTTATGACAAATCGAATTGGGAGTTTAGGAACACTTGCGCACCTGTCAAAATCCACGGTTAGCAAATTGACGCAGGTTGGGCAACCCGGGGATTCGACGGATGGGTTAAAGGCAAGGCTGACGGGATTTTGCAATCAGAAAACTTGAATCCGAAACTGAATAGATTTTTGTCGGTGAACTGAGAATGAAATAATACTTGGGTCTTTCAGTCCGATTCGGCGGAATCGTGCGGAAATCTCATAGGAAAGGTAGAGATCGCACCATGATTCACACCCCTGGTCCGTTTCGGTGTGCAGCACCGATATGTGGGTTTCTTGGAGCCATTTTTATTCTGGGTAACGCCGTTGATGCTCAGTTGGTTGCTTTTCCTGGTGCAGAAGGGGCGGGAAAATATTCCACAGGCGGACGGGGGGGAGATGTTTATTATGTCCAAAACCTCAACGACTCCGGACCGGGGAGCCTTCGTTACGGGATTCAAACCGCCGGCGGTCCCCGAACGATCCTATTCAATGTCTCCGGTACGATCCATCTGCTATCCGATCTGATCATTAACAAGTCGAACCTTACGATTGCTGGTCAGACTGCTCCGGGTGGAGGAATTACCTTGGCAGACAGGCAAACCCGGATCGTCAACAACGGATCCGTTCCGACAGAAAACGTCATCGTCCAATATCTCCGTTTTCGTGTCGGAGATACTTATACGCGAAATATAGACAACACCTACGAACCCGATGCCTTATGGATCGCGGGCAGCCGAAATATCATGATCGATCATGTCAGTGCTTCATGGGGTGTTGATGAAACCCTGAGCGTAACTCATGGTTCTACGGATGTTACCGTTCAATGGTCACAGATCAGTCAGTCCCTGCAGAATGCAGGACATCATAAAGGGGCTCACGGGTACGGATCTCTGATCAATGGTGGAGACATCACTTTTCATCATAACCTCTATGCCCAGCACAGTAGTCGCAATCCCAGACCGGGTGATTCTTCCGTCGAAGGTCAAACCACCCGTCTTGATTTCGTCAATAATGTCATCGCCAATCCCGGTTTTCGCTACGGGTACAGCGGGGCAGATCTCAACACCTACGTCAATCTTGTCGGTAACTACGGTATCAGTGGACCGGAAACCAGTTCCACCTCTCTTTTCTTGGGTGGTGGGACAGGCACCACTATCTATAGTAGTGGCAACATGATTGATACCAATAAAAATGGTTTTGTGGATGGCGTGTCCACATCCGGATTGAGCGGAACCTATACCTTGTCATCTTCCCGTGCGAATGTGATCCCTGTCCAAACAACCAACGCCCGTCAGGCTTATATTCAAGTTCTCAGCCGATCGGGAGCCAACCTTTTTCGAGACACCATTGATCGGGGGGTAGTTCGTTCCAGCATGTTAGGGGACGGACCGATGATCGATTCTCAAAACGAAGTCGGGGGGTTTCCTTCATTACCCTCCGGAACACCACCGACTGACTCCAACGGGGACGGTGTGCCCGATTATTTCGCCATCGCTCACGGATATTCTCCGTCTCAGAATATCCGAAATCTCGCTACTCCGAGCGGATACACGATGTTGGAAACGTATCTCCATTCCTTAACTCCCAACGCTTATACGCCCATCGGGGGGACGACTTTTATGCTCCGTTCCGTCGCAGACGCCGTCGTATCAGAAAATAATAACTCCGGAACCACCACCAGCAGTGGTGTCGGAAACATCTCCCGTATCTACAGCCGGTGGTCAAGCGGAGGAAATGAGTACGCGGTTCTCAAGTTTGATCTTTCCTCCGTTCGCCCCGGTTCTGTAATCGATGCACGACTGGAGCTGACTGCTGCCGGAAATTTGACCGGAAATTATCACACCTTACGTATATACGGGTTGGAACATGACGACTCGTCATGGAATTGGGATGAAAACTCGGTCCGGTTCAGCAATGCCCCGGGCCTAATATATGATGGGGACAGTTCTACCAAGGGGATTGTTTCCGGGCGCCTATTCACGCTGGGTGAAATTAATGTCAGCGGACTTAGCATTCATCAAACCGCTGTTTTTGACGCAGCAAACTTGGCCGTTTTTCTGAACCTAGCCGCTTACTATGATGCTCGGGGACCCGGAAACCAGGTCACTCTTCTGATCGAACGGGTTGGTAGCGGAAGTATTGAATCGGCATTTTATTCCCGTGAGAGCGGAGATGCTTTGGCTCCCCGATTAGTCTTGAACGCTACCTATGTCCCTGAACCGTCGGGATGGATCGCAACGCTTTCGCTTGCCGGACTATTCAGCCTACGTGTTGTCGGTTACCGAGGAATCAACAAGTCAGAAGGATCAAGAACAAGTTGAGCCACCATTCCGAAACAGAGAATAAGACCTATTCGACAGTACAGTACGCATCATATCGACATCGCATGGACATGGATCGAAACATGATTCATTCCCGGGCGGGTCATTGGCCGAGCGGATTCCAACCGTCGTTTCCTTTAAGGTAGTTTTGCGGGGTATAGTCGACAGCTTCGGCATCGGTCAATTCACGGCTCCAGGGAACCCGTTGAGACCGATCTGCTCCGGGACCTGTATTTTTGTATTCCACATAGCGAGCGGTCTTTTCGTTGGATTCTTTTCCCCAGTTATGCCACCCTGCCGGGAGGATATTATCCCCGATTTCACATTCGACGAACGCGACTTGGGCAAATGGTCTCCAGGGACGACCCAGATAAGCCTGTTTTCCCCACCCGCTGATTTTACAGCGGTAAAACAGGTAGCCGTATTTCTGATTTTCGGGTGTGCTAGCAGCGGTGATGTATCCGCCGTTTTTAGTGACGATCTGGCACTGGTCAAAAACACTCGTTGCTCCACCGTAGATGAAGTCGACGCGCCCTTCGATGTGACAGTTCTTGAAATAATGTCTGCCCGAATGAGTTAACAGGGTATCCTGCCAACCGGTGAGTTTACAGTTTTCGATTTTCGCGCGGTCGGCCTGCAATCGAAGTGCCATTGCCTGTCCGCGATCCCCCGCGGTGTTAGCAAAGGTGAGGTTTCGAGCTTCAAACCCCTCGCCTAAGACGATCACACCATTTCCGCCCATTCTGTCAGGAACGCCCTGCGGAATCGGGTCATAAACCGTCAAAGCGAATCGTATGATGGTCTTGTCGATTCCTTCTCCTTCAAAAGTGATATTTTGCATCGGACGAGTAATGACGATCGGACCGTTGTAAACCCCGGCTTTGATGCGAATGGTGGTTCGATCGGAATTATTTAGTTTGACACGCGCCAAGGCTTGCTGGATCGTTTTGACATCACCCGAACCGTCCCGGGCGACGATAATGGTGGAGGATCCTTGGGGCGTGGGTTTTTCGGCGCGGGCAGCCAGAGCCGCCGACTGTTCATCGGTATTGGGAACGGTGGTCGGTTGTGTGGTGGAATAACGTTGTTCGGGTTTCACAAATCCGCGAATCTGACGGTCGATCCCGGGAACCATAAGCCTCAGTTCGCTCAAGACGAAGCCACCAAAGACTTCAGCCCCGACCAGATTCAGGTGAGTTGTATCAATCGTACCGTCGGAAGTAAGTGGACTCAGAAGTTCACATCCCTTAGGTCCGAGTGATTCGTATATCTCAATGGACTTCTGGTTGAGATCAATGCATGGGACATTTTCCTCGCGGGCCACGATCCGGACAGCTTCAGCGTACTCTGAAAGAGTTGGTTTGGATGTAAGTCCCGTCGGCATCCCATTTGCGACGCTCCAGTGGAGTAACCAGAACGGGTTTTGCCCCGATCTGGCGTGTTTCATCGATATACCTCTTGAGGTTTTCGCGAAAGCTGGTGGACGGGTCGGTTTCACGATCCGGACCTTTACCGGGTTGGTCGTTGTGTCCGAACTGGATCAGAACGACTTCGGGTTGGGAATCCAGAACTTTTTTCCAGTGTCCTTCGTTGCGAAAGCTTTTGCTGCTGCGTCCCCCTTGGCTGAGGTTGATGACTTCCATTCCGCCGAGGGAATAAAGTTCGAACCCCGCTCCCCACCCGGCATGGGAAGTAACGGTCGAATCTCCTGCCAGTACGACCTTGGGTTTACTTTCTTGTGCCCGGGTCGAGGTAACTAAAGATCCGATCATTACAACGGTCATGATCCATACTTTGAGTTGTGACATGTATATTGCTCCTCACGTGTCCTGCCGAAACTAGCAACTTTTCTGAAGAAATCAGTTTGAAAAAACCGTCAAACTCTTTTGATTTTGCGCCGGTCGGACAAGAAACGTTTCATCATCCAAGCAGATGAGGTAAATAGGGATATCAAGTCAATGGGGTCAGAGATGTTTTGGTCTTGACACGGATTGGCAACCGATTCGTTTGTGCCTACAATTGCAAGTAATGGCAAACGTTACCGCATCACCCTCTTCTCGGAGTTTACAAGATCTACTCAAAGCTGCGGGGCTTAAAAGAACCCCTGTTCGGATCGGTGTGTTGGAAGTATTAGTTGCCGAGCAGGAGCCGTTGGACGTGGCTGAGCTGATGCGTCGATTACCTTCCTTTACCGAGCCGGTCACGGTTTATCGAACGCTGAATACGTTCGTGGCCAAGAAACTGGTGCATCGGGTCCGAGGTGAAGACCGGTCCTGGAGATATGCGGTAGGGGATTTGACCCATTCTCAGGAACACCAGCACGCCCATTTCGTGTGTGACCATTGTGGAAAAGTCGAATGTATTCAGGATGCCGAAATCCCGTCGAAGTTGCTGGATAAGATCAATCCGGGTCCGGGATACACAGTTAGTCACCCCGAAGTAGTCATTCATGGGACGTGTCCGAGATGTCATGACCGGACCTGACCGGAGCCGTACGTGGGGCTGCGATTCGCGGGGACGGATACTTTTAAGTGTTTAAAAGAAAAGGTTTTATGGATATTAATGTGCTTGTCGTGAATGTCGGGAACTCGCGTATAGCGGTCGGCGCTTTCGTAGCGGGGACCCTGGAATACGTAAGTCGTGTTCCGATTGCAGAACGAGACACGTTTGAACAATCCTTGAAGGAGGCTTGGAAACGTTTTGAGGGAATGAGTTCTGAAGTGGCGGGTGCATCGGTTAATCCTTTGGTCATGGAAGGCGTGGAACACACGATAAAAAAAATCACCGGAAAATCGGTCGCTTGGGTGGGACGCGAGATTGATCTTCCGGTCAAAGTCAAAACCCGGTCACCCGAGCAGACGGGCGTGGATCGGGTTTTGGTCGTCGCAGCCGCGTATGAAATGATGCAAAAAGCGTGTGTGGTTGTGGATGCGGGCACTGCCGTGACTGTGAATCTGTGTAACGATGCCGGGGAGTTTCTGGGTGGGGCGATCGCACCGGGGGCTTCGATGATGTTGGACGCGTTACACGACAACACCGCCCGTCTTCCCTCTGTGGCATTTGCAGCCCCGTCAACGGTCGTCGGCGATTCCACAGAACAGGCGATGCTGCACGGGGTGTTTCATGGAATTCGGGGAATGGTTAAAGAATTAGTCGAGCAATATGCCACCGATCTTGGTAATTGGCCGGAAATCATTGCCACCGGTGGAGACGCTGAAACCCTGTTCAAGGATTGGGAATTGATTCATGCCGTCAGCCCCGATCTTTTGCTATACGGGATCGCGTTGGCGTATTCCAACCACCATATCAAGCATGGGACTTAACTACGATTTGGAGAATAAGACCTTTTTCGCATGTCCAGTACGATGCACATTCTCACACCGCCTGGTGTCGCTGCAATCGCGGTGGTGAGGTTGTGCGGTGAGTTGGTCATCCCGTTTTGTGCCCGTCATCTTACGCGTGTTCCACGTATTGGCGGTTGTGTCCACACGCAGCTACAGGATGGCGATGAAGTTATTGATGATCCGGTCGTCGTACAGGTGGATTCTCGAACCATCGAGTTATCTCTGCACGGGGGGGTGTGGGTGATCGAAAAAGTGATCGAGCTGGCCAGACGGGAAGGATTTGTCGACGAAGAGCCTTCACATCCACAGGATATTGAATCTGAAGTCGAACGAGATTTACCCCACGCGCTAACTGCAGAGACGATTCGTTTATTGTTGTATCAACCGACTGCCTGGCGACAGATGCTTGCCGAGCAGAATACGCAACAGATGCGACGGGCCCTGGAGGATCGCTCCCTACAAACACTTTTGAATCCCCCCGTCGTCGTTATTGTCGGTGCGCCTAACGTGGGCAAGTCAACCCTTGCCAACTGCTTATTTGGGAGGCACAGATCAATCACTGCCGATTTACCCGGAACAACCCGTCCCGATTGGGGTCGGTGAACAGGTCAATCTTAATGGCTTGGTTGTAACACTGGTCGATACACCGGGTTGGCATCCGACCGATGATCCGATCGAAGCCCAAGCCATCCGACAGTCAGGTCAGGTCGTGGAACGGGGCGTCTCTAATCCTGGAAGTGCTCGACGCGACCCAACCCTTGGTTCGGCATTTTCCCCAGGCTCATTACACGATTTTGAATAAATGCGACAAGGTTCAAACCCGGACGGATACGGGAGGATCTTATATCCGAATATCTGCAAAAACGGGTGAAGGTGTTACGGAATTGGTTCGTTCGATCCTGACACATTTCGGTTGCGATGATCTGACTGGAACATACCCACGCTGCTGGACTGAAAGACAACGAATGTTTTTGAAAACCTTGCTACGTGGTGGAAAAACCGGGTCTGAAACAGTTTCGGAATGATAGAAATCCATTGCAACCCAAAATTTGCGAATAATTCTGTATGGATTTATTACCGACGACTTCTATGCTTTGTGTAGCATGAATTGTTCACATTTGATCGACACGTTGGAACCCCGTCGAATGCTGGCTTCTTTGGCATCCGGCGTCACTTGGCCAACGGTTCTGAGCGCACGAAGTTCACAAAAGAATTGGACCATTGAGCTGGTAGCCGGTCAGAACCTGACCTTGGCTGCCGGGGATGTGGACAGCGGGGCAATCCAGACAGAGCTGATTTTGATCGCGCCGAATAACAAAGCCTTACGCCGGTCGGTCGGAGAAAACGGTTCATTTATCAGTTATAACGCACCGGTCAGCGGTACGTATCGTGTTCGCGTGCGGGACGTCGGGCGAAACGACTTCGGGAATGTTCAGGTTACGGCTTTTTATTACCAACCAAGCATTACCGATAGCGACGATGCATTCGTGGCAGAATCCGGTCGTCGCAGGCCGGCCACGATTGAACCCGGTGATCTGGACGTCTGGACATTAACCTCTGCGCAAGGGCAGTTTTTATCCGTCCATGCAGCCGAGAACACCACAGGTTCTTCGGTCGATATCGGGATGTTGATCATCGGACCGGATGGCAAGGTCGTGACCGGAGGAGAAAATGAACGGGGAGTGAAGTTGGATATTCCTAACGCCCGTTCAGGCAACTATTACGCGGTCGTCTATGAAGCCGCTGCCGATGACTCCGGACGATACGGAATCACCTTCGGGCGTGTCCCCGGTGAACAGTACAGCGGCGATCCGGATACCAACACGCCTTTGCAAAACGGGGGTAACCCGCACCGGAGATATGCCTGCCGGAGATTATGATATCTGGGGCATCAACTTATCATCAGGAAATAGCTTCTCTGCAACACTCTCGCGGAGTGGAGGATCACTCAACCCGGAACTTCTACTGATCGATCCGACCGGTCAACTCGTCAAAAGCACGAATGGCAATACCAGCACGACATTAACTTATTCCATCACCACGTCCGGAACCTGGTGGCTTTTGGGTCGAGACCGTGACGCCAATTCCGGAGGGGCGTTTACTATCTTGTACAGCGCATCCTGAAACCCCCTTCACGCATTCAGGGTCATTTTCCCCTTGTCGGCGGCTTGAGCATTGGCTCGTGCCTCGTCACGTGCTTGTGCCATTTCTTCAACGGTTTTGGGCTTCAATCGTGCAGCACCACGGCTTTCTGATAATCGTACCCGCGTTCCCTCTTGCTCATGACGTTGCAGACGGCGTCTGGCAGGTTCAATTTCATTGGCATACTGGACAAGCCATTGTGCCTGTGCAACCAGCATTTCATCAGTCATTTGCCAGACTTGTTCCGGATCACATACCGCGCCGACAAGCGGATCATGAAGCATGGCTTGTTTGAGCAGCTGAACATCCCCATGTACGGCTGCTTCTACTGCCATTTCCTGAACACGAATGCTTGCTGAACAAGTGGCAGCACATGCCAGCGGTAACCGGCCGTAAACAGGCGTCTGTATGCCTGTCTTATCGACGTAGCCCGGTATTTCGACCACACAACCGTCAGGTAGATTGACAATGTGACCCTGATTGACGACGTTGAAATGTCCTCGATAGATCCGACCTGTTTCCAGAGCTTCGATGATATAGCTGCCGTGCTCTTCAGAACGGTCGGATGAACGGATCGGTTTGGGATCTTCTTTTATCCAGTGGGGGAAGTCGGTTTCGAACCAGTTTCGTCCTTCAGTACAGACACGCAAATAACCGCCGGTTTCACCGTGAATCCAGCTCGATAAATCGATCCAGTCGGGGATTTGTTCAGGACGCTTTCGGTACCAGGGCAGGTATTCGGACAAGTGACCGTTGGATTCCGTGGAGTAAAATCCGAAACGTTTCAGAACGTCCAGCCGTACCTTTTCACAGCGTCTGAACTCCTCAACCGCACTCATCAGTTCATACATCATGGGGATCAGATCATGGTCTTTCCAAACAGCGTGAGTACACCATGTCTGATGATTGATTCCGGCAAAAACAAAGTCGATATCATGCCTGGTAATACGCTCGTCCCTACCAATCAATCCGGTTTGTCTGGCCCATTGTTCGGTGGCCCGAGCGATCTGGTGTTGAGCACCTTGAACACCATGGCACAACCCGATCGTTTTCACCCCGCCATATCGGTTACACGCCCAGACATTCATGGCCATGGGATTGGAGTAGTTGAGCAAAAGGGCATCGGGTTTGGATACTTCTCGGATATCCCGGCAAAAATCCAGAAGCGCGGGAATGGTTCTCTGGGCGTACATGATACCCCCGGCACAGATCGTATCGCCGACACACTGGTCGATGCCATATTTCAATGGAATATCAATATCAGTCTGGAAGGCTTCAAGCCCACCCTGTCGGATCAGGCAAATGATGTAGTCTGCGTTTTTTAATGCGTCACGACGATCGACGGTTGCCCGTATTGTTGCAGGTAACTTGCTGAAATGAATATCTCGGTGACATAACTGATAAACCATTTCGAGATTGCGGGGGTTTATGTCTGTCAAGGCAAAGTGAGTGTCTTGAAGCTCCGGGACTGAAAGGATGTCCCGCATCAGTCGACGTGTAAAACCGATCGAACCGGCTCCGATGATGGCGACGTTGATAGGCATATACGTTCTCCAAAGGTATTTTTGTGAAATTATTAAAAAGTGATTTTTAGGATTAAATAGGATAAAAAAATGAAAAATGAGTAAAAATGTGAATCTGGTGACGTTGATGACTAGGTTTCGGAAGCTTTTTGCCGCTTCTTCCACAAAGGCAGAAGCTTCTTTGGGGGTCAGGTCTGGAAATACTTTCCGGGTATGAAACCCGAACATCCTCGGATCGTTATCGATGGCACGGACTTAAACGAAATGTTCGTTCGGATACTCCTTTGACCGTCATCCAATGCACTTTGGATGGCGAAGGGTTGTTTGTTGCCGGTCGTCAGGAATATCCGCAACGACCCGGATACTTATTTGCCGCGCACGTACCGTCTGATCATGAGTACTATTTGCCCGCCTACAGTTCGATGTGGTCATTCGTATGGGTCATTCTGCATCACCCTTATGTGGTATCCCGGTTGCAACGGTTATCAGCGCCGACCGGACCTTGTCTCCGTTTTGAACCCGCCGGTGAGCTGATGAACACTCTCACGGAACTGATTGTGGCCCATCGGCAGGGAACTGATGACCCGTTCACGCGAGAAAGCCGGTTATTCAATCTCTTGGTCGCCTTTGAAAGAGCCTGGTGGTCCCAGAATCATCCTCACAACAAGCGAGAGCAACTCTTGGATCGAGTTCGTTCATTTATCCATCAGCAAGAGAATCTCAATACCGATGTCGGATCCATCGCAGATCATTTCAACATGTCCCGAAGCAATTTCAGTCATTACTTCAAATCCATGACAGGCTTCTCACCGGGTCAATACGTCCGCGAGATCCGTTTGGAAAAGGCTCGTCAATTGCTTTTAAGCACAAATAACCCACTGAAAAGGATTGCCTTTGAGACCGGCTTTGTAGACGCAAATCATCTGGGAAAAGCATTCCGGATAAGGTTTGGGTTTACGCCCGGGCAATTCCGAAAACAACATAGTGGTCTGTGATCGGATCTATATTGCCTTGAGGCTTGCTTTCTGACCTTTGTGTAAAAGGCGACCGTTCGGACTTCTCAGACGGCGGTCTTTTTTTCCGTTTGAATGAGAGATTCGAGCTCATTCAAGGACTCATCGAGTTCTGTAATCTGCTTCCGGATGGTTGATTGGAGTGGTTCAGGAAGCCCGATTTCGACCAATCGGAGGGCTTGTTCTCTCGCATAAGTGTCAGAGGTTTTTGCCAATTTCATGGCGGCTTCTAGACCAAATCCCACGACCGAACCCCGCAGCCTTTCCCATTCCCTTTTAAAGTCCGCGGAAACATGACCATTGTCCGACATTTCTACATTCAGCTGGGTTTCGATTTCCTGAATTTCCATGTGCATTCGTTCTCGTTGTTGACACCGTGAGTCAAGTTTTTTTCGCACATCGGGGTCCGGAGCTCTCTGGCATGCTAATCGATAATCCTCCTTGGCATCGAAGTAATAACGAACCAGTTTGTTGATTTCGTCCCGAATGCCGTATTGGGCGAGCATAAACCCTTCCTTTCACTCACAAACTTTCTGAGAAAATTATAGGAAGATCCAGACGGGAATACCGTTAATTTGTCTTCACGGGTCGTTTTTTAGGGGATTTTTCCTGTTTACCCGTGGGTTTTAAAGCAATTTGGAGCACTTCATCCACAGTGCTCACGAAATGAAATTTTAGGGTTTTTTTGACCTCGGTCGGCACATCTTCAAGGTCTTTTTCGTTTCGTTTGGGGACGATTACTACCTTGATTCCGGCCCGTTTGGCTGCGAGTGTTTTTTCCTTTAGTCCCCCGATCGGTAACACCAGCCCGCGGAGCGTGATTTCGCCGGTCATGGCGACGTCGTGGCGAACCGGACGGTTGGTCAACAACGACGCCAAAGCGGTGAACATAGCAACGCCGGCACTCGGTCCGTCCTTGGGAACCGCACCTGCAGGGACATGAATGTGGATGTCGCTTTCGGCCAGTACCTTAGGGTCGATCCCGAGAGATTCGGCACGCGACCGGATCAGCGAAAACGCAGCCGTAGCGGACTCTTTCATGACATCCCCGATCTGACCAGTCAGGATGGTGTTGCCTTTGCCGACCATGCGGGTGGCTTCGATGAACAGGATCTCTCCGCCGTACGGGGTATAAGCCATACCGGTGGCAATTCCCGGGACCGCTGTTCTCGACGCCAGTTCCGGTTCGAATCGTTTGGCACCGAGAACTTGATGGACTTTGGGTATATCGACGACGACTTTATTTTTTTGACCTCCCACGATTTCGGCGGCCACAGCGCGAGCCACCGCACCGATCTGTCGTTCCAGGTTTCGTACGCCGGCTTCGCGGGTATAGCTTTCAATGATCTCCTTGATCGCGGCATCCGTAAACCGGATCTGAGAGCGAGACAGACCGTTGGTCTCCAACTGGCGGGGGACGAGGTATTTTTTTGCGATATGGAGTTTATCCGCATTCGTATATCCGGGTATTTCGATCACTTCCATCCGGTCCCGAAGTGGTCCGGGGACCGTATCCATCGTGTTGGCGGTTGCTATGAACAAGATTTTGGACAGATCAAACGGGACGTCCAGGTAATGATCGGTAAATGTGTGATTTTGAGCAGGGTCAAGCACCTCAAGCATGGCCGAGGCAGGGTCGCCACGGAAATCGGAGCTCATTTTGTCGATTTCGTCCAGCATCATGACCGGATTTCGCGTACCGGCTTTGCGTAATTCGGAGATGATGCGTCCGGGCATGGCGCCGATATAGGTTCGACGATGTCCGCGGATATCGGCTTCGTCACGCACCCCACCGAGGGCAACCCGGATGAACCTGCGTCCCATGGCTTCAGCGATGCTTTTACCCAAAGAAGTTTTTCCCACACCCGGAGGTCCGACGAGGCAAAGAATGGCGCCGCTGACGTCCCGGGACGCCGACGGGTTCGAGGGTTGCTTCGGCTCGTCGCTTTCAGAGGTGCTTTTGGGTTTGCTTTTCTGAAGCTTAAGTTTTCGGACAGCCAGGTATTCGAGAATGCGCTTCTTTACTTTTTCCAGGCCGTGGTGATCACGGTCAAGGATCTCGCGTGCCTTGTCAAGGTCAAGCTTGTCGACCGTTTCGACCGACCAGGGCAGTTCGGACAGGATTTGCAGATACGTACGAATGACCCCGTATTCCGGGGAAGCCGATGGAACAGATTCGAGGCGGTTCAATTCACGCTCTGCCTCTTTCATGATCGGTTCCGGGAGGTTGGCCTGAAGGAGTTTTTGTCGCAGGTTGTCGGCTTCGGTGTTGCCCGAAGCGTCACCCTCACCGAGCTCTTTTCGAATGGCTTTGAGCTGTTCTTGCAGATAGTAGCGACGCTGATTTTTGTCGATGGTTTCCTTGACCTGTGACTGGATTTTGGACTGAAGTTCAAGAACATCCAGCTGGGTGGCCAGTTTCGCAGCGATCATCCTCAGTCGTTTTTCGACTTCCAATTCCTCGAGCATGGCCTGCTTTTCGGCCGTTTCGGCGGCGATGTTGGCTGCCAGAAAATCCGCCAGTGCGCCGGGGCTTTGAATTCCTGCCAAAACCTGTTGGGCCTCGTCCGGGGTATTCGGAGATAATTCGATGACTCGACTGGCTTGCAGTCGTACCGAAGCTGCCAAGGCTTCCAGTTCCTTTCCCTCAGCAACGGGTTCGTCCAGAACCTCGATTTTGCCTAATAAAAACGGATCGTCCCGGATGATTGCGTGCAGACGGAAACGTGTCAGCCCGTGTACGATAATCGACTGATTCTGATCGGGCAACTTGAAGAGTTTAAGGATCACACAGATGACTCCCATCGTGTGCAGGTGTTCGAAGCCCGGGTCATCAACGGTCGGGTCTTTCTGGGTAATCACTCCCACGACCTTGTCACCGGGCATGACTTCGTCCAACAGCGCCTTGGAACGCGGACGACCGATATTCAGGGGCATGACCGTTCCGGGAAAGACGACCAGATTCCGGATCGGGAGAATGGGCAGGGTGTGGGGAATCGTGATCTGAGCGCTGGCGGCCGTTTTCAGAATCGTATGAGTTTCGGTCCGTGAAATAATCTGAGTATCTGGCATGTTTTTGTGCAGTTTTGAATATAAAAGCAATCGATCCGTTGACACCGAAATGAATGTTATTTCTTTGGTAATTCGATCCAAAGTAAGCCATTGACAAAAGATGCGGAAATATGGTTCTGATCGACATCCGCGGGTAGTTCGACCTCGCGGCTGAAGTTTCCGTGGTCGATTTCCATCAGATGAATCCGAACCCGGTTCTTGCATTCATCCGATGGATTTTTCAGGGGCACATCCCGTTTACCGGTCAGTTTCAACTGTTGGTTATGCACCACCACCTCGATCTGTTCCTTCTGGACGCCGGCTAAGTCCACACAAACGAGGTAGCAGCGGTCAGATTCGTAAAGATTGACGTTGGGCGTCCATGTATCCGAAGGAGAGAATCCGAAGTACCCCTTGTGAAAAGGGTCGATTTTGGCCAATTGTCGGATCAATTGACCAAAGGATGGTTCGGGAACAAACTTGACGGTCATGATTTCGGCTCCTGATCGGTTCGTGATAACCAATCATACGCAGAAACGACGATGATGCGAACAGGGGGGGTGACCCGTTGAGGAGAGAATCATGGATGACGCGCCCCGCTGCGGGTCATAGCATTGAGACTGACCTGGAACGTGAGTTGTTCTAGTTGCAACGCCAGATCGACCGATTGGACTGCGACGGTCGGGGGGGACATGAATCGGGGCAGGAGAAAAGTTCAAAATCCCTCTGATCCCCGCCCGAACAAGTTGATCTGCAACGGTTTGGGCAGAATCGGGTGAGACGGTAAGAATGGCCAAACGGACCTCGTGGGTCTGGATGACTTCCTGCATTTTTTCACAGGGTAGGATCGTGTGATCCTTGATGACGGTATTGACTTTGGCGGGGTCTGAATCAAAGGCGGCAACGATCATCAGCCCCTTTGCGGCAAAACCGCTGTAGCTGAGCAACGCACGTCCCAAATTACCTGCACCTACCAAAATCACATTCCAGGATTTATCGGTCCCGAGAATTCGTCGAATTCGGGTTAGAAGATCCTGGATGTTGTATCCGACACCCGGATGTCCAAATGTACCGAAATAAGCCAGATCTTTGCGAACCTGGGCGTCGGTGAGCCCGAGGCTTTGTCCGAGCTGTTTGCTGGAAACCGTAATCCGCTCCTGTTCGAGCAGGTTTTCAAGTTGTCGCAGATAAAGACTGAGTCTGCGGATGGTCGGATCGGGGATGATTTCGGGGCGAATGGTGTCCATCGGTTTATGGTATCGGACAAGGGAGTTTACAGCGTTGAATCATAAATAGCGTCAAAATCAGGATTTCTTGACAGGGCCAGGTCGATGGGTTAGCGTCAACCATTGTATACCGGTGGAGAGCTAATCGTGATGCGCCTGAAAAATGGACTGTTAACTGGGATCGTCATGGCTGGGGTCGTTTGTGGCGCCCCTTTAGTCCGGGCCAATCCGATTGACGACGATCCTCTCAAGGACATTCGAACCAGTCCCAATCCATCCGCTGGGGCCTCTGCGATTGCTTCGTATGTCGAAGCATTGGTCAAGATCATTCGTGAGTCGAACGCCGAAGACGCTTCTAAAGCCAGGCTTAAATTGTGTGAACAGGTGGAAGTCCGACCGAGCGGTTCGCAAATCTCTGCCGCTTTTCAATTGACTTATGTCGGAATCGTCGTAGACGCGATCCAACCGATGCTTCAAAGCTCGGAGGTGGCAGACCGCCTCAACGCTGCCATCATCATCTATCGGTTGTGCAACGCGACTAAACTTTCCAATCTGCAGATGTCCGTACAGACGCTTTTATCCGATGAGTCCGAAGCTGTCGCCTTGTGGGGAGTGAAATCCGCAGGCGCATTGATCCCGACGGTCTTGGCAAGCAGTTTTTCAACCAGCAATGAGAAACTCACCACCGGCATTCTCGAAGCGGTTATGAAGCACCCCGAAAGTGGTCCGATCATCCAAGATGCCTATAAGGCACTGGATGTCAGTGCGATCAATGGGTTGCCTTCCACCGGTATCACTAAAGCCACGGAAGCTATGAATCAGCTTCTTGCTTTTCGCATCCGGCTGTATGTCAAAGGATTGCCGGTGGATATCCAGGCGGACCGGGATCCAACGCTTTTTCTCTGGAAGGTGGTCAGTGCACAGGATCCGGGATTGGCTCGTCAATCGGTTCAAAACCTGATTAATCTGCTATCGGTCACTTCCCAGCGGTTTATAGAAGTTTCGGGAGGGGATACCAAGGACCGGTTAAAACGTGTAATCGAAAGTGCTGCAGGGTCGTTGATTGTGATCTTTCAATCCTTGAAGACCCCGGGTCCTATCTCCGCCTTTAACCCGTTCAAGAATGTTGGCATGATTAATCCCAGGCAGTTGTCATCCATGTTGCAGACCGCGGTCGCGGAAACCCGCAAAGTATCGTTGTTTTCGGAAATTCAAGATCCCCCATCGGTTGAACCTGCTCAGGCGGCTAGGGTCAACTGAACACCGGCCGTGTGAGCGGTCAGGAGGACCTATCACATGTGCATTCGATCCATTCTGATTTACGCGCTGATTCTTCTCGGGACAGGAATTGGTTTAATATCCTGCGACCGTCGTTCGGATCGACCTGCGGGCGAGTTCAGGTTCGTTAATCGGGGTGACATCATCACTCTTGACCTGAATAACATGTCCTATCTCCAGGATTTTCGGGTAACCAACGCCATCCGGGAAGGGCTTTACACGTTCGATCCGGAAACTTTCCGACCTGTGTCGGCTTTGGCGATAGAGGATTCGGTGAGCTCGGACGGAAGGACATGGACGTTTAAGCTCCGTCCCGACGCCCGATGGGACAACGGCGATCCGGTGGTGGCAGAGGATTTTATATTCAGTTGGAAGCTGCTACTAGAGTCGCCGGGCGAATACACCTATCTGCTTCACTACATCGAAGGTGCTGAGGAGTTTCAACAGGCCCGGACGGAGGGGAAAGAGGTTTCGTTCGATCAAACCGTAGGTGTTGAGGCGCCGGATTCTCACACACTAATTGTTCGGTTGGTAAATCCGGTTCCGTTTTTCCGTGATTTGATGGCATTTCCGACCTTTTTCCCTCGCCATGCACGAAGCATGGAACCGTTCAAAGTGACCGACGCGCAGGGACGAGTCGGTTACAGACCGGAGTACACTCGTCCTCCTCATGTTGTGACCAATGGTCCGTTCAAGTTGGTGAAATGGGAGTCGGGTCGGTTGCTTCGCATGGAGCCAAATGAATATTACTGGGATCGGGCTTCTGTTAAACTCCGAGCGATTGAGAATATTGTTACCAACGACCCCCAAAGCGCGTTTTTGCAGTACGAAAACGGGGAAGTCGATTGGTTGGCCGACGTCTCGCAGGATATTGCGTATCCCCTCAAGGAAAAGGGACGGTCCGACTTGCGTACGGCCCCGGCGTTCGGAACGGCCTTTATCACCGTTAATTGTGCCCCGACCGTCCCGGAACTGAATAGGGAGAAAAATCCCTTCTCCGACCCACGGGTACGAACCGCAGTTTCCATGGCAATTGACCGGGAACGATTGATAACCAGCGTGACCCGAATGGGCGAAAAACCGGCTTTACACTACATGCCGCCAGGTTTTTTCGAGGGATACCAGGCTCGTCCGATTCGTAACGACGGAATCGAGACCGCCAGGAAGCTTCTGGCCGAAGCCGGTTATCCAGACGGAAAAGGCTTTCCGACCGTGAGTTTGATCTACAATTCCGACAACACGATCCGCAGGGATCTGGCTGCCAGCATCAGCAATCAGCTGCGAACGAATCTGGGAATCAACGTGGAGAGCAAGGGGATCGAACTGAAAAGTTATCGTTCATTGCTGACGGGTCGACAATACACGCTCGGACTGGCAGCCTGGTTCGGTGATTACATGGATCCGTCCACGTTTATGGATAAGTACCTGTCAAACTCCGAAAACAATGATAGCAACTGGGGACCATCGGAATACGACGAACTGATCGCTCGCGCCCGTCGAGAGGTCGATCCGGGCAAACGATATGATCTTCTTGGTCAAGCCGAATCCATGATCAATGCTGAGCTACCAATCATTCCGTTGTATCATTATGTGAACATTTCGTTGTACCGAGATAACGTGAAAGGGCTGTATACCAACGCGAAGAATCTGACCCTCTTTAAGACCATTTCCGTTGAACGATGAACGCGTTACTGAAAAAAGAGATCTCGAAAGTCTGGTGCATCGGGAATCGGTAACCTCATGTGGAAGTTTATTGCGATCCGGGTTTTGCAGTTTCCTCTCATCCTGGGAGTCATTTACCTGCTGACTTTCACCCTCGTCTGGATTGCCCCGGGCGACCCTTACACGTCCGAACGGAATGTTGATCCGATGGTCTTGGAACAGATGAAACAGCGAGATCATGCCGACCGGTGGTACAAGTTTTTGGTCTACTACCCGTGGCGGATCATTACGCAGGGGGATTTTGGCCGAAGCATGGTCAACCGGGAGTTTTCGATCAGTGAAAAGATTGCTCAGGGTTTACCGATTTCACTGACGATTGGGCTGGTGGCGCTGGTGATAGCGGTATTAGTTGGGATGACGATGGGAACACTGTCTGCGGTGAGGCGGGACGGGATTGTCGATTATGCCGGGCTTTCACTGACGTTGATCGGGATTTCAGTCCCGTCATTTGTCACCGCTTCGGTCCTGGTGCTGGTATTCGGGGCATGGTTCAGATGGATTCGTCCGGGATCTTTTACAGACGTACAGGACGTGATTTGGCCGGCGTTGGCGTTGTCATTAATGCCGATGGCTTACATCGTCCGGTTGCAACGGGTGAGCATGCTGGATGTGCTCGGAGCCGACTACGTACGCACAGCTCGGGCCAAGGGGCTTTCTCGCACACGGGTGGTGATCAAACACTGTCTTCGGAACGCATTTTTGCCCGTTTTTAGCTATTTGGGACCTGCAGCCGCGGTAGCGCTGACCGGTTCATTCGTTGTGGAACGGGTTTTCGGTCTGGAAAGTGGTCTAGGCCGACTGTTTGTCGATTCAGTCACGAGTCGGGACCGAACGATGGTCATGGGATTAACGCTTCTGTATGCGTTTCTCTTGTTGGTATTGAATCTGATGATCGATATCGGGTACGTGATCATCGATCCGCGAATCGATTTGGGGGAGAAAAAGACATGAAGCCCATGACGATAGAAGCTTCGGTCGGGGGGCATATCGAAATCGAAAGCGAACCGGGGTGGTTCCGACGAGCGTTGCGTATGCCCAGGATCGTGGCAGGGGGGACGTTGCTGGTAGGAATGGTCTTGATCTGTGTTTTGACACTTCCGTTGACACTGGACCCGCAGAGTATCTGGTATTTTGACGCACAAGATCCGGACCGATCTGAACTTGCGCCTGAAATGACGCACACCGCATTGCTCTTCGGAACGGATAAACTTGGTAGACCTTTGTTGTCGCGGTGTCTGCTAGGTGGGGTGATTTCTTTGTCAGTGGGGTTGCTTGCTGCTGGTTTGGCGGTAGTGATGGGGTTGAGTATAGGGTTGTTAGCAGGGTTCAGAGGTGGTTGGGTGGATCACGTGTTAATGCGTAGCGTGGATATTTTATACAGCTTGCCTTATGTGCTGCTGATTATCCTGTTCAAAATTGCTTTGGAAGAACCCCTTCGGATGATTTTTTCCCGGAACGTGTCCAATTTTGTGGTCATGTTTTTGGCAATCGGTTTGGTGAGTTGGTTGACGATGGCGCGGGTCATTCGAGGACAGGTGTTGGCGTTGCGTAACCAACCTTTTATCGAAGCCGCCCGGGCACTGGGTCTGAGTGAAAGACGAATTTTTCTACGACATTTATTACCCAATCTGATTGGTCCGATCGTGGTCTACGGGACGTTGACGGTTCCCCAAGCCATTTTGCAAGAAAGCTTTCTTTCGTTTCTGGGTCTGGGAATCGACCCGTTGCCTAGTTGGGGGGCACTGGCCAGTGAGAATCGGATTGCTGCTTTGAATATCATCGACCCGAAATGGTGGTTGTTGGTGTTTCCTTGCCTTCTCTTGATGATTACTCTGTTGAGCCTAAACTTCGTGGGTGACGGGCTGCGCGACTTGTTAGACCCTAAGCGTGATGCCACCAAACTTTAACCCCGGACGGACCGGCAACGGATCAGACATGGATAAACGCTTTACTGTAAAAGATTTATTTCTGTTTTGTTTGTTGGGGCTGGTGATTTTGGTCGTCCTGCTGGCGATGAAGCAATACGACCGACAGTGGGACACGCTTAAAACGCTCGAGCGTCAAACGGCCCAACAGACCGGACAACTGGCGGATCTTTCCCGAGAACTGAACGATTTGCGCCGTTCGATCGCTCGAGGGGTCCGTGTGAACCCCGAGCAATCGGTCCCGACAACCACCCAGCCAGCTGACGATTTGAAAGACGCCTTTGCCTCGCAGATCCAAGCCATGAAAAACCCCGATTATGCTTACGGGGATTGGCTGGTGCAGAACCTTGGAACCAAGCTTTCTAAGCTGACCCCTTTGCTCAGCTCGGATGTCTACGCGACGATCATCCAGGCCAGAGTGATTGAATCTCTCGCCTACCGGGATCCGGAAACGTTCGAATGGCGTCCGCTTCTGGCAACCGGATGGGACGTCAGCCAAGACGGGCTTCGGATCACTTTTCAGTTGCGTAAGAATGTGACTTTTTCCGACGGGCAACCATTCACTGCCGACGACGTGGTCTGGACTTTTGAATGGATCATGAACGAAAAAGTCGATGCCCCGCGGCAACGGGCCTATCTGAAAGAAAACATCCAAACCGTCGAGAAAAATGGTGATTACGAGGTGACATTTGTCTTTGCCAAGCCTTATTTTGAAAGCTTCGGGATTGCGGCCGGGTTCGAACCGTTACCCAAGCACTTTTACTCACGGTATACCCCGGAACAGTTCAACCAAGAGGTCGGTCTGTTGCTCGGGACCGGCCCGTATCGGTTGAAAGACCCCGTTTCCTGGCGACCGGGTACGACCGTGGATCTGGTCCGTAATGAACGATATTGGGGTTTGAAACAGCCTTTTGATCGACTGCTTTATTATGAAGTCGAGAACGATGCCGCCGAACTGACCATGTTCCGGAACGGGGAACTCGATATTTTTGGCGCCCAGCCGGAACAGTACCTGTCCATGATTCAGGACAAATCCATCACGGACAAAGCCAATTTTTTCGAGTATTCGAGCATCACGGGGGGGTATTCGTATGTGGCCTGGAACCAGCGCAAGGGAGATAACCCTACGATTTTTGCGGATAAACGCGTCCGTCAGGCGATGACCATGCTGATCGACCGTCAGCGGATGGCACAGGACATTTATCGGGGATACGCGTCGGTCGCATCCGGACCGTTTTTACCCGGAAATCAGCAAAACGCCCCGGACGTCAGCCCGTGGCCTTACGACCCTCAGCTTGCGCTGAAACTCCTGAAAGAAGCCGGATTCGAAGACCGCAACGGGGACGGTATTCTCGAATCTCCCACGGGAGAACCTTTCCGATTTTCCCTGACATACGGCAACAAGAACCCGATCAGCGAACGGATTGCCCTTTTCATCAAGGACAGCCTGGCTCGGGTTGGGATTCAAATGATCCAGGAACCGACGGATTGGCCTATCATGCTCAAGAAATTGGATGAAAAAAACTTCGACGCGATCACGCTCGGATGGACCGGTGGGATCGAAACCGACCTTTATCAGATGTTTCATTCCTCACAAACAATTCAGGGGGGTGACAACTACATGTCATACGTCAACCCTGAGCTGGACAAAGTGATCGAAGCTGCCCGGTCGACGGTGGACGAATCAAAACGCATGCCTCTGTGGCAGCAAGCCCATCGGATTCTTCATGAGGACCAACCTTATACGTTCCTGTTGAACCGTAAGTCGTTGATTTTCATCGACAAGCGGATTCGGAATGTTCAACGAACGCGTTCCGGGCTCAATTTCCTTAGCACATCGTCGATGCCGAATCCCTGGTATGTACCTCTTCAACTGCAGAAACATACCCGTTAGAAGCTATGTTCAGTTACCTGATCCGACGCCTCTTGCTCATGTTGCCCACGTTATTAGGGATCACGGTGGTGGTCTACGTGGCCATGGCTGCTACGCCGGGGGGGATCGGTGCGACTTTGATCGGTCGAGACAGCAACATGGACCCGCGTGTGCGAAAGGCGATGGAAGAGTATCTCAATAAGCGCTATGGTCTGAATCGGCCGGCGTATGAACGGTATTTCATCTGGTTAAATAAGGTTTCACCGATAGGGGTCAAGGAAAGAGGGAGTGGGTTTCCTGCGTCATGGTCTTTCGGGTTCAAATCCCCGGACTTGGGTGAGAGTTTCATCAAGCGACGTGCGGTATTGGACATGATTGGGGAGTCTTTACCGGTGACGTTGCTGTTGAACTGTATTTCATTTCCGATCATTTATGGTTTGGCGATCTGGAGTGGGATCCGGGCCGGGGCTGGAAGGGGCAAAACGTTCGATCGGGTTTCGGGAACGGTTTTTCTCGGGTTATGGTCATTTCCGACCATCTTGGCAGGGACGCTGGCGATCGGATTCCTGGCCAGCGACAGGTACCTTCGGTGGTTTCCGACCAACGGGCTGACGGATATTTTCGCTGATGACATGCGATTTTTGCCTTCGTTCGGGTCGAGCGGATTCGAAAGGGGTTATCTACTGGATGTGGTTTGGCACTTGGTGTTGCCGGTGTTGTGTTTGAGCTACGGGTCGTTTGCGGTGTTATCGAAGCTGGCACGGGGGGCGATTCTGGAGAATATCAACATGGATTATGCCAGAACCGCGCGGGCAAAGGGGCTTTCAGAGAAAGTGGTTTTGTATCGACATGTGCTTCGAAACAGCTTGCTTCCGCTGATTACGGTCGCGTCGGGAATATTGCCCGCCATGCTCAGCGGGGCATTGATTGTGGAAACGATTTTTGGTCTTCCGGGGATGGGACGTTTGGCGGTCGAAGCCGTCCAGCAAAAGGACCCGGAGTTGGTACTTTCGATTACGTTGTTGTCTGGATTGCTGGGATTGATCGGTTATCTCCTAGCGGACATTGGTTATGCGATAGCCGACCCGAGGGTCAGTTATGAGCGTTGAAAAAGCCGCACCTACATCTCCCGGACCCTCTGAAGCGTTTGTTTCACGGTCGCTGGTACGAATCGCGGTTCGAGAAACGTTGAGCCGGTGGGGAGCAAGGTTAGGACTTTTCTGGATCGGTTTAGTTGCTTTATCGGGCATTTTCGCCCCGTTTTTGGCTAGCAGTCACCCGATCGTCCTGAAGCAGGAAGGACGTTGGTCGAGTCCGATGTTGGAACACCTGACGTTTGTGGATGTTTCGCTGGTTCTCCTGTTTTTTCTCGGGTTGTTTTTGATTTTGCTCCGGTGGGTCTGTGCGCGTGTCCGTTGGTGGATATTTGTTATGGTGGGTAGTGGGATTGTCGGAATCAGTTATCTGACGATTTCTCCGCCCACGGTAGTATGGTTGCCGAAATACCGTGTGGCGGAGGAAAACGGACAGGTGCAGTATGTGCTCAGAACGCTTGTACCCTATTCGCCGACGGATCGTTTTTCGGATTTGAGGGAACCGACACAAAATCTGCCCCCCGGTCGTCGTCACTGGCTGGGTACGACGCCTAATGGGGAAGACGTCCTGAGTCGGATGATGCACGCGTCGCGGATCGCGGTATCCATCGGATTTGTTTCGACGGGTATCGCGTTTGTGATCGGGGTCGTGGTGGGGGCGTTGATGGGTTATTTTTCAGGGGTAGTCGATATTATCGGGATGCGTCTGATCGAAATATTCGAAGCCATCCCGACACTTTTTCTGTTGATCACGCTAGTGGCTTTGTATGGTCGTGATCTGTATATGATGATGGTGATTATTGGGTTGACCGGGTGGACGGGCAATGCGCGGTTTATGCGTGCTGAGTATTTGCGTTTGAGGAAGATGGATTTCGTACAGGCAGCTGTGGCGCTGGGATTGCCGCTTCGTTCGATCCTGTTTCGTCACATGTTGCCCAACGGGATTACGCCGGTGCTGATCAGTGCGAGTTTCGGGGTGGCTTCGGCGATCCTGGCCGAATCGACGTTGAGCTTTCTGGGGTTGGGTTTGATCGACCAGGCAAGCTGGGGACAGATGCTGGATCAGGCAAGAGGGGTGGGAACGGATTTTTACTGGTGGATGGCGGTTTTCCCGGGCGGGGCGATTTTTCTGACGGTATTTGCCTATAACATGATCGGCGAAGCCCTTCGTGACGCGTTGGACCCCCGTTTACTCAAACGTGAGGCATGAATGCGACCTTTGTTGGAAATCGATCGTCTGTCAGTCGGTTTTGAGACGTCACGCGGTCAGGTGACGGCTGTGAATGAATCGTCTCTGGCCATTTTTCCAGGTCAGACGGTCGCTTTGGTCGGAGAATCAGGTTGTGGTAAATCGGTTACCGCGATGTCCGTCCTGCGACTCCTGTCTACGCCCCCTGCACGATATCTCGGTGGACGGATTCTCCTGGAAGGGCGTGATCTGCTTACATTGACCGAAAGTCAGATGAGGAAAGTGCGTGGCAAAGAAATCGCCATGATTTTTCAGGAACCGATGACTTCGCTGAATCCGGTCTATACGATCGGAGATCAGATCCTTGAAGCCATTACACTTCATCAGCAGGTCGGTCGAAAAGAAGCACTTCGGATCGCTGAACAGGCTTTGTCGGACGTAGGAATCAATGATCCATCCCGGCGTCTTGGAGAATACCCGCATCAGATGTCGGGGGGTATGCGTCAACGGATTATGATCGCGATGGCACTGTCGTGTCGTCCTCGGTTACTCATCGCCGACGAACCAACGACGGCGTTGGATGTGACTATTCAAGCCCAGATCCTCGACCTTCTGCGGAAGTTACAGCAGGATACCGGAATGGCGATTTTGTTGATCACCCACGACTTGGGCGTGGTGGCTGAGAATGCGGACGTGGTGGCAGTCATGTACGCAAGTCGTATCTGCGAAGTGGCATCGGTCGATGAACTGTTCGACACACCCTCACACCCCTACACCCAAGGATTGCTCCGAAGCATTCCTCGACTTAATACGGATGTCGAACGGTTGGAAACAATTCCGGGAATAGTTCCAAGCCCGTCACGGTTTCCGTCGGGGTGCAAGTTTCATCCTCGTTGTGCACGAATGAATGCTGACCCTATCTGTCAACAGGTCGAACCGGATCTGAAAGAAATTACGAAAAATCATTGGGTCCGTTGCCATCATGCGCCCGGATTCGAGCAAGCGGCGGTTTCTTTGCCGATCCTTGATGTACGTCGTTCGGTCATGATTCCAAGCGGATCGGAGGTCATTGAATGACTCCCCCTTTGCTAGAGGTTCGTGACCTGTGCACGTATTTTCCGATCCGAAAAGGGCTTTTTTCGCGGGTGATCGGAGAAGTCAAAGCCGTGGACGGGGTAAGTTTCAAGATCCGGTCAGGTCGTACCTTGGGATTGGTCGGTGAAAGTGGTTGCGGAAAAACAACCGTGGGACGTTCGATTTTGCGTCTGATCCCCCACACCCGGGGTCAGGTAATCTACAAGGGAAAAGATTTTTTCTCGTACCAAGGACAGGAGCTTCGTCGAATCAGACGCCACATGCAGATCATTTTTCAGGACCCTGTCAGCAGTCTGAACCCTCGTATGACCGTGGGCAATATTATCGGCGAACCGATTGTGGTCCACAGGATCGCCAAGGGGCGTGAAAAGGATGAATTGGTGGCATCGTTGCTTCAAAAAGTGGGACTTCACCCACAGGACGCGTTGCGTTATCCTCATGAGTTCTCAGGCGGACAACGGCAAAGGATTGGGATCGCCCGAGCATTATCGTTATCTCCTGAGTTTATCGTCTGCGACGAACCAGTCAGTGCGCTGGATGTCTCGATTCAGTCTCAGGTGCTAAACCTGTTGGCCGACCTTCAGGACGAACTGAAAATAGCGTATCTCTTTATTGCACATAATCTTGCAGTTGTTGAGCATTTTTCCGACGAGGTGGCGGTGATGTACCTAGGTCGGATCGTTGAACACGCCCCTGCCAAAGACCTGTACCGTCATCCCAAACACCCCTATACGTTGTCTCTTTTGAGCGCTGTTCCCGAACCCGACCCCCGTCCTAAACGCAGGCGTATTGTGCTTAGCGGTGAGGTACCCAGCCCGAGCAATCCTCCAACCGGTTGTCATTTCCACCCCCGATGCCCCCTGACCCGTCAACTGGCCCGAGAAGCCTCTGATTCGGACACGACAGAGATCACCACCGGCGGGATCCGGTTACGGGTGCTTCAAAAATGCGTTCAGGAGGTTCCCAAGCTCGAACCAGACCCCCAGAATCCTGACCATCGGTCGGCCTGCTGGTTTGCATCCTGACAAAAATACCAAAAATTTGGATTGCGATTTTCTTTCGGCAATTTAATCTAAGTATGGTCGTTCACGGATGAACGACCAGACAATTCGGCTTTGTTTCTCAGTTTCGTAAATCGCAAACGCCATTGGAGGGCAGTGCGATGGACGCGATCCGCCAGCAACTACTTCGTATCCAGCAACAATTATCTGGTTTGTCAGCTTCTCAGAAGATGCTGACCATTTCGCTGGTCGTCATCATGGTGATGACGATGTTCTACTGGTCCCGGTATGCCGGGTCGTCTGAAATGGTGGCATTGCTGGACCAATCGCTTAGTGCAGAGGAGATTTCGACCATCAAGTCATCCTTGGCTTCGCGTGGGGTTCGGTATGAGGTCACCGGGGATCGGATCATGGTTCCCGCAGACAAACGATTTGAAATCATTGCCGACTTGGGATACGCCCAGTTACTGCCGCGGGACATGAAAGATGCGTTTGAAACCATCGTCATGGGCAATGAAAACCCGTTCCGGACCACGACGCAAAGCGAACAGATTTATAATCATGCCAGAGAACGGAAGCTCGCCACGATTATTTCAATGTGGCCGGGCGTGAAAAGTGCAACAGTCATGATCGACGGGACAAGCCGGAGAAACCCGACTCGTTCCATCACGCCAACCGCTTCTGTGGCAATCAGTCTGAAAAATGGTGAATCCCCGAACAAACGATTGGCCGATGCCGCCGTCAATCTGGTCGCCGGTGCTCAAGCCGGGCTGACCGCGGAAAATGTCAAGGTGATGATCAACGGGCAGGTCATCAAGCTCGCTAGTGCTAGCCACCCCTGGGACGGAGACAATCCGATTCTCAAGGCCAAAGCCGATGCCGAACAACAGTACGCTCAAAAGATTCTCAGTGTTCTGGCTTACATTCCCAATGCGTACGCGACCGTTTCGGTCGATTTGAATACCAAGACCCAGCTGATCAACGAGAAAAAAGTGGACCCAAAAGGGAAAGTTGAGGCGTTGCTGTCACAGACGACAACCAGTAGCTCAAGTACCAACGCCTCGGAGGGTGCGGAAGGGGGGGCCATGGCCAACATCAGTGTGATGAATGTAGATGCGCCTTCCCCGGGCAGTTCTCGAAACGAGGAATCGACGGAAATCAGGCAATTTGTGGATACCAGTGTAACCAACACACAGATCACCGCGCCGGCCGGGGATGCCGTTCCCGTCGCTGCTGCCGTTCGCGTCCCGGATTCTTATTTCATAAGCATCTGGAAGCGAACCAATCCCAACGCCACCACTGAACCGACCGAAGCCGAACTCGAGTCGTTGGTGAAGATGGAAATGCCTTCGATCCGGGACGCGGTGAAAATGGCAACGAATATCAAAGACGATTCGGCTATCAGTGTCGCCCGGTACATCGACGTGGCCGAGTCTCTTCGTGAGGACGCCATTCAGGCCGCAGGACTGGCCTCCCTACCATCAGGGATCGGGTTTGGGGCCAAGGAAATCGCTATCGGGGTTCTGGCGGTAATCAGTCTATTCATGGTAAGCATGATGGTCCGTAAGAGCGTACCCCAACCGATGGTCCAATCGGTCGGGGCAGGGAAAGGCGCTTCCGAGACCGTCAATTCCGAACCGGGTCCGATTACCGCCGTGACCGACCTGGCAGGGGAAGTCGGGGAAGGCGGCATGTTGCTTTCAGGACACGAATTATCGGATCAAGAGCTGGAAGCCCAGCAAGTCATCGAGCAGGTCGGCACCATGGTCAAGGAAAACCCCGAAGTGGCAGCCAACTTGGTCAAACGTTGGTTGAATCGTGATTAAAGACTATGCCTAAGGACAACAAAGAATCGGCTGGAGTACGCAAAGCAGCTATTCTGTTACTCACCCTGGAGCAGGACGTGGCAGCTTCGGTGATGAAACAGCTTTCCCGTGAGCAACTAGAAGAAGTCTCGCGCGAAATTGCCTCGATGGGTGAAATCAATCCGGAATTGCGTAACAGTGTCTTCCGGGAGTTTTATAACCTGGTCCTGGCCAACAATTATGTGTCGGAAGGTGGTCTGGAATATGCCAAAGCCCTTCTCCGCAAGTCCATGCCAGAAGGCGAAGCCGACAAAATGATCAAGCAGGTGACCCAACAGGTAGCGACGACACCGTTTGCCTTTCTGCAAAAAGCCGAATCAGAAAACCTGCTGACATTCATTCAGGACGAGCACCCCCAGACCATCGCCCTGATCCTGGCCCACCTAAACCCCGCTAAAGCCAGTGAAATCCTGGTCGGGCTTCCGAGTCAGAAACAGATCGAAGTGGTCAAACGAATTGCGAACATGGAACAAACCAATCCCGAAGTCATCAAGGAAGTGGAACGGGGATTGGAGCACCGATTGTCCGACATCGTTTCTCAGACTTTCGAAAAGGCCGGGGGGGTAGACGCGGTCGCCGAAATGCTCAATCTCGCCGACCGAAGTACAGAAAAAAGCATCATGGAAGGCCTCGAAGCCGAAGACCCAGATCTGGTCGAAAGCATCCGTAGGCTCATGTTCGTCTTCGAAGATATTCTGCTGGTCAACGACAAGGGCATTCAGAGCGTGCTTAAGGAAGTCGAAAACGATACGCTCAGTTTGGCCCTCAAAACCGCCAGCGAAGAATTGCGACAGAAAATCTTCAAGAACATGTCCGAACGTGCTGCGCAGCTTATCCAGGAAGACATGCAGTATATGGGTCCGGTTCGTGTCAGCGACGTCGAAGCCGCCCAGCAGAAGATCGTCGATATCGTACGTCGTCTGGAAGACGCAGGCGAAATTGTCATCTCCGGACGTGGTGGGGGGGCAGAAATGGTGGTTTAACCCTGAATTAATCCCCGTTTAACGAAAGATGGGTCTTTATGCCTGTGATCAAATCCGGTTCGTCCGCCGCTTCAGGCGCCAAACCATTCAATCTGTCGGATATCGAAGCCCACGCGCGCCGTATCCTGCTTAAAGCCCGTCAGGACGCCGACCAGCTCCTCGCCGCTGCCCGGGAACAGGCCCAAGCCATCCAGGCCCGTGCTCGTATCGAAGGACTTGCCGAAGGCAAAAAGGAAGGTCTGCTTCAGGGAAAAGCCGAAGGACTCAAACAAGGCAAATCCGAAGCATATGATCAGTACCATCAGCAGTTGACCGGGCTTGTGACTCTGCTTCATCAAACGATGCGAGAGTTGGATGATCAAAGACAACAGCTCATCAACCGTTGTGAGGCAGAAGTGCTACCACTGGCACTAGCGATCGCGGAAAAAGTAACTCGTCGACTCGGAAAACTTGATCCCCGGGTGGTCGAGGCCAACGCCCGAGAGGCCGTCCGTATGGTTTTATCTCGCCATGATATTCGAATTGTCTGTCATCCCGAGCAAGTGGCGTTATTGAATGAGGTCTCTGAACGTCTCCAAAAGCATTGGCCTCAGTTACAGCACATCACGATAACTGCCGATCCTTCAATTACGCCGGGGGGATGTCGGGTGTTGACTGCTGGGGGTGAGATTGATGCCGATTTGCAGTCACAACTGGACCGGATCGCTCGTGAGCTGGTTCCAGAACCCCGGGACAAAGTTGTTATGGGTGAGTAAAACGACCTTTCGGGAAGTCGAACATGACCACGCTCGCAGCCCAACTAGAAACGATCGAATCGACGCTGACATATGGCGTTGTAGGTCAGGTCAGTTCGGTCAGCGGTCTGACCATCGAGGCTTCAGACCTGCCGCTACCCGTAGGGTCATTGTGTCGGATCGAAGCCGGGGGATCTGACGCACGAGTAGTTTTCGCGGAAGTGATTGGATTTCAAGGAGATAAAACGCTTTTGATGTCCCTGGACAACGTGTCGGGCGTGTCCCGGGGGGATCGGATCGAAAATATCACTTCTGCACCGCGGGTCTGGTGTAGCGATCATCTTTTGGGAAGAGTGATTAATGGTTTGGGAGAACCAATCGACGGTCTGGGTTCGATCCCGCGTGGTATATCCTGCCGGATCGATCACCGTACGCCAAAACCGTTGGAACGGGTCAATATCCGTGAACCGATCACGACCAGTATTCGGGCGATCGACGCGCTTCATACCTGCGGACGAGGTCAGCGGATGGGGATTTTTTCGGGTCCGGGTGTGGGCAAGTCCACGCTGATGTCACAGATCGCCAAGAACACGGATGCGGACGTTTCGGTGGTCGCGTTGATCGGCGAGCGTGGCAGAGAAGTCCAGGAGTTCATTGAAAACTCACTGGGTCCGGAAGGAATGCGCAAAGTGGTCATGATCGTCAGCACGTCCGATGAAACACCGTTGTTAAAAGTCCGGGCTGCCAAGGTCGCTTGTACGGTTTCGGAATATTTTCGAGACAGGGGCGCCAACGTTCTGCTGTTGATGGATTCGTTGACACGATTGGCTCAAGCCCAGCGTCAGATCGGTCTAGCCGCCCGGGAACCGCCTGCTACGAAGGGTTTTCCCCCGAGTGTTTTTGCACTCCTGCCCGAGATCATGGAACGTGCGGGGAAAACCCAAACCGGATCCATCACAGGGTTCTACACAGTCCTGGTCGAAGGGGATGACTTTAATGAACCGATCCCGGATGCGGTCAAGGGTATTTCGGACGGACATCTGTGGTTGAATCGTCGTCTGGCAGGCAAGGGGCATTTTCCAGCAATCGATGTGATTCAGTCGATCTCCCGTGTGCGGGGAGATGTTTGTCCGGAATCCCAGATCAAACTCGCCAGAAGGGTTATATCGCTGTTGGCGATTTACGAGGAAATTGCTGATCTGGTGAGCATCGGAGCGTATGTTCCGGGGATGAATCCCGAACAAGACCTGGCGGTGCAGGCCAGACCCCGCATCTTGGAGTTTCTCAAACAGGAAACAAATCAGCCGACAACATTGCAACAGGCGGTCGACCAACTGGTCGTTTTGAACCAATGGATCGATCAGTTGGAAAAGACATTACAAGCCAAACCCCGAAAATGAGGACTGACCCATGGCACGATTTGAATTCGAGCTCGATGGTGTGCTGCGGCAACGTAAAAATGCCGAACACATGGCCCAGAAACGTCTGGCCGAAGCCGTTCAGACGTTGACCCTTCTTCAGGATCAGCTCAAAAGGCTCGACGAAGGAGTCCAGACCGTTAATCAGCAGATGCGAGAAAAGCACTTGACCGGGTTAATCGATGTCAGCCTTATCACTCAGCACCGAAGGTACATTCTGGGGATGGAACGACAGGCGCTGGAATTGGCCAGGAAAATCGCCGAAGCTCAGACCAAAGTCCGACAGGCACAACAGAACCTGGTCGAAGCGGCCAAACAACGCAAAAGCATAGAAAAACTTCGAGATCGTCAGTTCGAACAGTTCATGGAACGACAGTTCAAAAAAGAAAATGAACAACTCGATGAAGCTGGCACGCAAATCGCTTATCAGAATCTTCAAAACGGGTATGAGTCGTCAGAAAATTGAAGATTCATTCGTATATTCGGATGAACGGTTGAATTGCGCGGTTTGGTGTAAAGCGATATGGTCAACAAGCTTCTAAGTCTCATCAGTGCGGTGTTGGCATTGAACTTTCTTGCCTTGGTCGGGGGGATCGGTTACTTGGTTTATTCGGGGAAACTGGATCGTAACAAGGTTCAAGAGATCCGTAATTTGGTCTTGGCGACCGAATCTCCGACTACCCAACCGACGACGCAACCCGCGCAAGAATTGCCTGCTCTTACGCCGATGATGCGCTTGGATGCGCTGTTGGCCCAGGCGGCCGGTCGTCCGCCTGCGGAAAAAATTACCACGATTCAGACCGCCTTTGATGCTCAACTGGCCATACTCGAGCGACGTAGCCGAGAGCTGGAAGATCAGCGTCGACAACTTGCACAGGCTCAAGCAGATTTTGAACTGCAACGGAAACGTCTGCAGGAGCAAACTCAAGCCTTACGTCAACGCGAGGCAGAACAAACCCGGTTGGCTGAGGACGAGGGGTTCCAAAAAACCCTGGCGTTGTATCAATCCTTACCCCCGAAAAAGACCAAAGAAATATTTCTTTCCCTGGAAGACGATGTTGTGGTCCGGTATTTGCAATCAATGGAACCTCGGATCGCGAGTGGCATCTTGAAGGAGTTCAAGACGCCGGATGAAACGAGTCGTGCCCAAGCCCTCTTGGAGAAGATGAGGCTGGCCAATGCCAAGGCTGATTAGCCCATGCCCGATCAAGTTGTCGATCTTCCGGTGGCATCATCCCGGAATCTCAAGTCTTTTTCTCGCTTCTCTCGGACCGAAAATCCGTCCGTACGGTTTCAGGAAGTCATGAAACATCGGTCCGGAACAGATTTGACACGGACCGTCGCAAAACGGTCAGAGGATCGTACGCCGGCCGAACCCCAAACCGCTCCAACTAGCAACTCCCCGAAACAGGAAACCGAAAAGCTCGGAACATCATCCGACAACTCGGTTCAGGCAGAGGAATCGGCGTCTGAACAGACCGAAAAATCCGATCCAAAAGTCCGGGATTCAACGACCGAAACCGTATCGAAGGATCCGGTTCCCGATCCTGAGTCAGATATTCAGAACGATTCCAAACCGCAATCGCATAGCACCAGTGCTGATGCTGCGTCTGATCAGACTGAGCTACTTTTGATTTCACCGTCCCCCTCGGCCTCGGGGAGTTCGGTACAACCCACAACTATCGATTCGATCAACGAACAATTGGATACCGTCCCGACATCAACCGATATCGAAATGACCGAAATGACGTCAGCCGGAGGGAAGACAGTTCATTCACCCGTCCACAAAATGAGCTTGATGTCAAAATCCACATCGACTGTCTCGAACACCATTCCGACCACAACAGAAAGGGTATCCGCAACAGACCTGCAGTCGGAAGTGGGCGTATCCCCGCCAAAATCTGCGGGACAGACTTCGACTGCAACTTCGGAAGAATGGATCATTCAGGGAATGTCTCCCGTGCAGGACGATGATTCGTCTCTGGCGGTTCAGGTTTTATCAGATACCGATACGGATGCGGGTCTGAGTATGACTCCTGCAGCAACGGCTCCTAAACAGATGTTGGAAAATGCCAAGTCTGTTCATGTCCCTCTGTCTACTCCGACTCCCGAGGACCGGTTCGTTGAGCAGAATGTGGACAGGATTATTACTGGAATCAAATCCGATCTGACGCCCAACGGGGGGACCATGAAGATTCGACTCGATCCGCCTAATCTCGGTCAGTTGCAAATCGACGTCAGCGTGGATGAAGGAACCTTGACAGCTTCTTTTCAAACCTCCAACGAAGAAGCGACACGACTTCTGAGTCATTCGATGCAACAGCTCAAGCATTCACTCGAAGCGGCGGGGGTCAACGTGGATCGGATACAAGTCCGACAGACTTCCGAATCCTCTTCTTCCAACTCGACCCGTTCCGGCGATCAGGATTCATCATCCCATCAACAGTCGCCTGAGGATCATTCTCATAGACAGGAACAACAACGTCGAGATTTCCTACAGAAAATGTGGGAAAAACTCGCCTTGGGACAGGAACCTCTGGACCTGGTGGTTTGATATACCCTTTTGAAGGATCAAAAGTGATGGTTACCAATGTTGGAAAAACGGTTTCAGGATCGGCTTCGGGGTCTCAATTGAAATCAGACAAGTTCGCTCTGAAGACCGAAGATTTTATCCAAATGATGATCACCCAGCTGCAGAACCAGGACCCGATGCAGCCTGCCAAGAATGAAGATCTGTTGGCTCAGATGAGCCAGATCAGTCAACTCGAATCCAGCACCCAGTTGCAGAAAACCCTCAAATCGCTGGTTCAGCAGAACAATCTTTCTTCCGCAGGGGCTATGATCGGAAAGTTCGTCAAAGGAAAAAACGCGCGGGGAGAAGATCTGGAAGGAATAGTCACCTCTGTCAAAGTCGAAGACGGGAACATGTTTCTCGAACTGGATAACGGTCAAAAAATGGCGTTCGAGAACGTGACCAGCGTCACCTCGGCTTCGACCGTTGGACAGGCTGCCGACTAGCAGGCATACCTGTAACGTTGTCGAGGGGTCTTAGCCGGGTCTATAATCGGGCAACTTGAACGGGAGCTTGAGATGGATACGGTAAATCAGACCCTGTCCCGACGTGATTCCTTGAAATGGACCGGGCTGGTAGGATTGGCGACTTTATTCGGGGGATCGGTTCTTCGGGCACAAACGACTCCCGAGACGACTAATCTGTCGATCCAGGGAGCGGGGTTTTACCGACATCAACTGGGCCAATTCGACCTGATTCTGTTCAGCGATGGGGGGTTTAGCATGCAGCCCAAAGTGCTGTTCCCTGAAACCGGTGATCAGCTCATCGAAACCGCCCGGAAAACGTTTCTTTCCCCCGAATCGGTTCCCGGTCATGTCAACACACTGCTGATCCGATCGGCCGAAAAAACACTCTTGATCGACACCGGCTGTGGTAACCTTTTTGGGCCTGCAACGGGCAAACTGTCTGAAAACCTTCGACGTGCAGGGATTGATCCGAACACGATCGATCATGTTTTAATCACTCACATTCATCCGGATCATGTCGGAGGATTGTTGGCCGGACCGGAATTATTCAAAAAAGCTACCATTCATGTTTCGAACACCGAGCGATCATTCTGGTCAGATCCGGACTTATCCCGATCGCTTTTACCCGAAGAGATGAAACCGCAAGTCGCAGCCGGGGGGCGACGATTTATCGAATACCTGAATCAAGCCCGCGACCGAGTTCATACATTTGAAAACAGTATCGAAATACTGCCCGGTGTCCGAATCGAATCAGCCCCCGGTCATACCCCAGGACACGTGATTGTTTCTATCCAGTCCGGGTCCGAATCGATGCTTTATATTTCGGATTGTGCTCACTTGGCCCCGTTTCAACTGATTCATCCGGAATGGAAAGCGGTGTATGACACCAATGCCGAGCAAGGGGTTCAGACCCGACAAAAAATCTATGACCGTTGTGCTTCGGAACGATTACTGGTGGCCGGTGCGCACCTGCCATTTCCCGGGTTCGGGCATATAGACCGATCGAACGATCACTATGTCTGGATTCCGATCATCTGGCAGTGGTAGTCAGACCTTCGCTCAGCGGATAGATTGGTCCCCATGCCACTGAACATTGAATGGACAGGACGGGATCAACTCGAACGTATCGCCAGGATCCGCTGGCAGTGTTACGGGAGTCGAGAAAACGAACTGGAGTCGTTCATTCAACGAACTCGGACGGGTCGTTTCATGGACGGAGACGTAGCGATCGCGACCGAAAACGGGGTCGATGTCGGTACTGCAACCTCGTTGTCGTTGCACATGTATATTCGGGGCAAACGTCTGGACTGTCAGGGGGTGGCTTGGGTGGGAGCATCAAAGTCACATCGTCGACGTTCGGGAGAGGAAAGGGGGGTGGCTTCTCAGGTCATGGATGCTTTGCTCCAACGTGCGCGTGAACGGAAACAGGTTGTTTCCGCACTGATGCCGTTTCGGGTGTCGTTTTATGAACATTTCGGGTATGGGTTGGTCGAACGGCAAAATGTCTGGACCCTTCCGACACTGATTTTGCCTCCGGGGGCTAGTTCGAATTGGCGGTTCGGAACTCCCGGTGACAAACCGGCGATGATCCGTTGTCGTTTGAAACAGGCCGAATCAGGGATGTGTGATGTCGAAACCAGCCCGGCTGCCATGGACGAATGGTTGGCACATCTAACCCCCGATACGCAGTTGTTCGTCGATCAACAGTCCGATTCGATTCGTGCATATCTTTGGCTTCGCACGGTGATCGAAGAAGAAAAGACGGTTGCTGTCACCGTTCAACCCGGTTTTTCAGATATTGAAGGATTGAAGTCGATCCTGAGATTTCTGGGATCACTGAAGGATCAGTATGGTCTGGCGAGAATCGTTTTGCCCGTTGATGTTCCATTGAACCTGTTGCTGAAGGAGCATCAGGTACCACATCGTCGTGTGGAACATCTGTCAGCCACCTGTCAGACGATCACACGAATGCAGATGCGTATTCTGGATCATGTCGGATTCTGGACGGGACAACGGATTGCACGTCCTGTTCACCAGCGTGTCTGCTTGGCGGTCCGGGAATGTGAAGGCACGGTCAGTCGTTTTACCCTTGATCTGTCCGGTGAAACTGTACAGGCAGAACATTCGAGTTCTGAACCGGATTTAACAGTCTCGGATGTCGTTTGGGCTTCGATTGCTGCCGGGGAATTACGGTGTTCGACAGCGGTTCATCTAGGATTCGTTTCGGTGTACCGTCCCGAGGCGGTGCGTGCGCTGGAGGTATTGGCAGAGGGGCAGACGCCATTCTGTTACGAGTATTTCTGAATCCCGTCGGACAGGGCCTATTATAACAGTGATGAGTGTATCTGGTTCATCACCTGTTGTGTTAACGCCGACTGAGGATCCTGTCCTTTTCAAGATGTTGGCCGAAGAAAGATCCGACGGCGAAGCGGCCAAGACGTCTTTGACGCTCGGATTGATCTGTACCATTCTGCTGAGTATCGCGCTGGCGGCGCTGGCAACTGTTTTGTGCATCATTTGGTTTGGGAGCAGCGGAATCACCTTTTATGGCTGGGTCATGGTCATGCTGGGAGGCAGTGCGGGCCTTTGTTTCCTGATCGATCGGAAAACCCGAGGGAAAAGATGGGCTGATGCACAGATTGCCGGTCCCGTATTTCATCCCGTATTGGACAAGCTATTGTTTGCCCATCGGTTTCTGGTAGGGGGCATCCAACGAAAACAAAACATCCCAGCCAGCATCGATACGATGGTCATTGAACGGGGGGGCCCGGTTGGTTCGTCGTCTGGGGGCTGTCAATCAACCCCAGTTGCCGGCGCAGTTACTTGAACCTGACGATTCTCCGACATTTTTGGGGCACGTCATTGCCCACCTGGCCGAACGGGATTGGATCGGGCATTCCTCGGACGGTCAGAAGTTGTGGCTTTCCTCTCGGGCCAAAAACCTGTTGACCAAATGGGGGTTGATCGGACCGAACGCGTGATCGTTTTGTGTGGTGCGAGACATCAACGGGTTGGTGGGTTCAGAACTTTTTCTGAAAAGATGCGTCAATTCGTCTTATTCGGATTTTTTTGTCCTTTGAATCGGACAGATTATAATCAATCCGATGGCTACTTTTGTTTACGAACCGACTATTCAACTCGGTGAAGACACGACGGTTTATCGCAAACTCACCGGCGATTTTGTTTCGACCGTTGAAGTGGAAGGAAAAACTTACCTGCGGGTACAGCCCCAAGCGCTGCAAGTCCTTGCTAAACAAGCTTTTACTGACATTAATTTCTACTTCCGACCGTCCCACCTTCGGAAATTGGCAGAAGAGTTATCGGATCCGGAGGCTTCGGACAATGACCGGTTCGTGATTTATACCCAGCTTCAAAATGCGGTGGTCGCTTCGGCCGGTCAGTTGCCGACCTGCCAAGATACCGGCACAGCCATTGTCATGGGGAAAAAAGGTCAATACGTTTTGACGGATTTCGATGAATCTGAAGCCTTGTCCCGAGGAATCTGGGAAACCTACCAAGAGCGTAACTTGCGGTATTCTCAATTGGCTCCGCTGGAGATGTTCAAGGAAAAAAACACCGCCTGCAACCTTCCTGCCCAGATCGACCTGATGGTCGACCGGGGAGACAGCTACCACTTTCTATTCATCGCCAAAGGTGGTGGGTCGGCTAATAAATCGTACTTGTACCAGCAGACCCCTGCCGTATTGAATGATCAAGATTTTGAGTCATTTATTCGGTCTCGACTCAAGGATTTAGGCACCAGTGCCTGCCCGCCTTATCACTTGGCGATTGTTGTCGGAGGGACCAGCGCCGAGGCCAATCTCAAATACGTCAAGCTCGCTTCCTGTGGATACCTTGACCACCTCCCAACCACAGGATCAGAAGGCGGACGCGCGTTTCGCGACCTGGAATGGGAAAAACGCATCCTGGATATCGCCCGTGACACTAAAATCGGTGCTCAGTTCGGGGGAAAATATTTCGCACACGACGTACGGGTCATCCGTATGCCCCGTCACGCGGCGAGTTGTCCCATCGGGATAGGGGTTTCCTGCAGCGCAGACCGTCAGGTAAAAGGCAAAATCACTCGGGACGGGGTTTTTCTCGAACAGCTCGAGTTTGAACCTCAAAAATATCTTCCCAAACAGGCCCCGGAACTGGCACCACCGGTCAAAATCGATCTGTCAATCGGGATGGACAAGGTCCGTGCGATCTTGACCAAATTTCCAGTCAAAACGCGTCTGGAGCTGACCGGAACGCTTATCGTCGCCCGTGACGCAGCACACGCACGAATCCGAAAGATGCTCGAAGAAGGCAAACCTATGCCTCAGTATTTCAAAGATTATCCGATTTACTACGCAGGACCTGCCAAAACCCCCCAAGGGATGCCCAGCGGATCGTTCGGTCCGACCACCGCAGGACGCATGGACGCTTTTACAGAGCTGTTCCAGTCCCATGGAGGCAGCCTGATCATGATTGCCAAGGGAAATCGTTCCAAATCGGTCACCGAAGCCTGCAAAAAGTACGGCGGATTCTATCTCGGATCCATCGGAGGACCGGCAGCGATTCTGGCACAATCCAACATCAAAAAAGTCGAACTGGTCGATTTTGAAGACTTGGGTATGGAAGCCGTTCGAAAAATCGAGGTGATCGACTTCCCTGCCTTTATCATCGTGGATGACAAGGGAAATGATTTCTTCGAATCATTGGGCTGATCCAATCTAAATAATTTTCACACGAAATTTTTTTGATAGCACAATCACCTCCCTAAAATGGTTTTAGAATGTTGAGAAAGGGTGGGTATGTCTGAACCAGGTTCGACCGCCAATGTACTGGCTGCAATTTGCAGTTTTTTTATTCCCGGTTTGGGTCAACTCGTACAGGGACGCTTGTTGGCTGCGGGGATCCATTTCATACTTGCGGCCTTGTTGTGGTTAATCTGGTTAGGATGGATCGTGCATATTTGGTCCATTTATTCTGCCGCGGTCTATCGTCCGGAACAATGACCCATTTCCGGTCAGTGGTTGTTCAGTCGATCAAAGGAAGTATCGATCAGCTCGAGCAACCGAGGAAGCAAGAGTACAGGATCATGAATCCGGGGCGCGTCAATCACCGGATCAAACGCGATCATCGGTAATCCGCATTTTACCGAGATGGGATTGTAAAAGCAACCTGACCAGGATACCGTTGAAACCTGGAAAAACGGGGTCGGCAATCAGTTCGGCGTGAAGCTCGGCGATTTCTGTCAAAGCCGGTTGAAGCCTCATCTGCGGGCTGTTAATTCGTCTAATAACCGATTCAATTCTCTGCATACCTGCGAGATCCAAACTCGAAGTCGAAAGCCCTGCAGAAACCGACGTATACCATCGTATGACCTGCGATACCCGGAACACGTCACGATTCGCTAGACTTCGGACGATCGAAAGTTGAATCGCCATGTGGTTACGAAGTCGTTGTCGTTGCCGAGAGGCGAAGGTTCGTCGCGTTAAGGGTTTGGGCGAACAGGCATCGTTAAGATCCGCTTCACTGACGTCCATCCCCTCGAGACGAAAGCTCGAGTATGTCAGTTGGCAATTCAAACGGGTCGGAAGGTGTCTTAAGAGCGTTTTAGCGATTTGTCGTTTGCGTTCGATGGATCGAAGGTAACGACCCCAATCGACATCCACCGATAAGGGTCGGGAAAGCAAAATCCGGTCATCAACCGGTTGAAACCGGTCCGGACGAAACTCACTTCGGGAACTGGACATACCGCCAATCGCACGCTGGACCTAATAGAACACGGTGAAATAGTGCATACAATCTGCGTGCCACTTGGCTCGTTTAAAAAGGCTTTTTCTGGGCTGATATCGGGGTTTATCAAGAATCGAGGTTGTGGTTGACGCACAACGGGCAGGCAATACATATAGGGAGAAACTGTTTTGCCCAAGATTTGGTCAATCCCTAATCTACTGTGAAGCCGCTTCGATCACATGCTCGGCGACGAGAATCGGAACGTTGCTCGCGATGCCCAAAGCGATCGCGTCGCTGGGACGTGAGTCGATTTCCAACACACGACCGTTCTGACGAATGTGCAATTTCGCAAAGAACGTGCTGGATTGAAGATTGGTGATCTCAATGGCTTCGAGTTCGCCGCCCATTTCCTGAATGACTGTTGCCAAAAGATCGTGGGTCAGGGGGCGCGGGGCTGAGATCCCCTTGAGCCTTCGGTCGATCGCGTAAGCTTCGCTGGAACCAATCACGATCGGAAAGCTCCGTTCTCCCTCAACTTCCTTGAGCACAATAATCTGCTGGTCCTGCATCTCACTGATAATGATACGTGCCAGCTCCATCGGGACAGGCATTGACGGCTCCTTCGACGCACAACGACTTTATTGTATCACGAATTGATCCTGCATGTCAGGGATGCTGTGAACCGGTCCCCGAAACAGAACTCTGTACCCAACCTTTTCCGCGAACCATCGAATCCCCGATCACCCTGAAATCCAACCGATCCGGGTCCCGAAACCGGACCGAAAGACTTTGTCCCTGCTTTTCAAAATCCGGATACGCTTTTTGTAACGCGCGGAGGTCTGAAAAGGATACATCATATCCGGGATGATCTACCACACCGATTTTTGCTTTTCCCTGACCTCGTGCATAGATGTTTCCGTTGATCTGATTCGCGTGGGCCTCGGGTCCTGCGTAGACGATCAGATCGGCATTGTTGCCCAATAAAAGGTTGTCCTTGACCTCATTGCCTGACAAACTTCCTTCTTGTCGGGGCATTCCGTGAAGCACCATATCCCATCGGTTCTGAAACAACGTGTTGCGGATGACCCGAACTTGGCTCGATGCTGAGACATAAATCCCCTGATGTCGATTGAAAGCGATCCGGTTATTCTGGATCAAGGCGGTGTATGTATCGCCTGGGCTGGGACGGGAAATTTCGATACTGATACCGACGGTGTTTCGAACCACGAGATTATCTTCAATCCGGTTGTTACCCTCCGGAAGCATCAAACCAAACCCCCGGCCCATAATTATCTCGAATGTCACACCCACGAATGGTTACCCCACGGACATTGGGAATCAGCTTAATTCCCCCGGCATGCCAGTAGGAATAAAAATTTCGGTGGTTGTTGTTACGAACGATCAGATTCTCCAGCAAGATTTGCTGGGGCGGACGGTCATCCGATTCACCACCGTTGACATCGATCCCTACGCATCCATTGTCTTGAATACGACATTGACGGATCTGGTGACCTTCTCCAGCCAGCGCTATTCCTGAAAAATCGCCTTGTTCAAAGGTACAGTCCTCGATCCGCCAATGATTCCCGTTCACGCGCAACAATGCGGACCGTTGGCCGGTGGAAGTCCCGTTGCTGTGTCGGAAAATCAACCCTTTGAGCACAATATGCGACTGTCCGTTCCCGTCCATCACGTCGTTCGAGATGCTGGCTTCGACAAGAAGCTGATTGGGGTTTTGGCTTCCAACCAGTCTGCAGAAGAGGGTTTGGGTGTCAACGTCGTAGAAGAAGCTGTTCGGGACTAGATCCTGAACCGATCGACCTTGAGGTAGGAGGCACTTGTTTCCATCCCCGGCATCCTGCTGGGTGAACGGATTTCGCGCCGCGATTTGCTGAAGCGGTTGACCGGTCACAAACAGTTGTTGGGAGTCATGTTTCCAGTCGGCGCGTTTCCAGATTCCGTTTCCGATGTCGACCCAGTCCGTGACAAGAACCGATCCGCAGATCACGACCGGACCGTTCCCGTCCGAGCGGAGTACAATGGGACTATCAGCGGTTCCACCTCGTGTCCAACGAATTCCGGCTTCTCGATAAACTCCCGGGGAAAGGATAATCTCATCCCCCGGTTCTGCTTGCCGAAGTGCCTCAACGATGGTTACAACCTGCCCGTTGGTTGTTCCGACGCGAATTTCCTTGGCCGGGGTTGAAAGGCTTGTCATTCCGATAAAGACCAGCATCAGCTTGAGGAAGCGCATATCTTTATATAACTCATTTAAAATTGTCAGTAGATAAAAAACGGTTTTTTTACCGGTCCTACAAAACTTACAATCGATAAATTCGATCAGATTCCCCCTTTTTAACCTTGTTTGTCCGTTGAAGAGTTAATCCCCCGATCGGAATGAACGATGTTGTGATAAGAAAAAAGTGGATCGTGCGGTCTTATGTCCGATCGTATCCACTTTCTGACGTAATCAGGATCGGGTGTGTGATTGAGAATTCAGATTGAAACAGAGTCGTTGTCGACAGGGTCAGGCGTTTCTCTGCGTAATAAACTCATCACGCTATGGCAAAGTCGAAGCATATGGGCTATCGCTGACCAAGGCGTTCTGAGTCTGGGCAACTTTCTATGCAGCATGCTGCTTGCACGCCGGTTGCCGGACGTAGAGTTCGGCATTTATGCGTTCGTCCTCACCATCCTCCTGCAGTTGAACAACCTGCACGGCGCTTTAGTGGGATATGCATTGACCGTTCGGGGTGCCACGATGGACGACGCACACCTTAGACGTCTGACAGCCGTCTCGATCATTATGACACTGGGTCTGGGATTGATCGGAACAGGCGCAATGTCAGCAGGTCTGATTCTGTTCGGTCATCCGTCGGTCATTCCTTTTGCCGTTTTTGCGTTGATGGGTTGGCAGCTCCAGGAAACAGTTCGTCGGGGAATGTTGGCAAGGTTCCGATACCGTGGGGCGATGCTCGGAGACGGAATCAGCTATATCGGTCAGGTTATTCCGATGTGGTACCTAGCCCAAAAGGGCGAATTGACCGTTTTCAATGCCTTGTTGATCAACGGACTTGCGAGTTTTGTTGCCATGGGGTTGCAGGTGTTTCAGGTACGACTCAGGCGATTTTCGTACCAGGATTTTATAAATGGCTGTGTTCAGTCGTGGGAACTCGGGAAGTGGTTGTTGGCTTCGAATGCAATTGCGGTATTCGTGATTCCCATCATTCCCTGGACCCTGGCCTTTTTTCACACGGAACGGGATGTGGCTGGGTATCAGGCCATGGCCACCATTCTGGGGATAAGTCACCCGGTTTTGTTCAGCGTGTGTAACATTATTGTTCCCGCCACTGCCAAAGCGAATGCGACAGGGGGTATTCGATCGGCCCGGTCGACTGGGTTGAGATACGCGATTCATGCGGCCTTGATTCTAGGGCCTTATTACGTGGGACTCATGATCCTCCCGGACCTAGCACTTCGGCTGTTTTACGGTGCCGAATCCCCTTATCTGGGTTTGGGTACGCCGCTGCGTCTGATTGCGTTGTACTACCTGTTGTTGTTCATTTCCATGGTCGTGCTGGGTCTACTGAATGGTTTGGAAAATACCTCTTCGAACTTTTATTCCCAGCTGACATCTGCGTTGGCGACGGTGGCGATCGGTGTTCCGTTGGTGATGGTTTGGGGGCTGGAAGGCGCGTGCTGGGCACGTGTCCTTCAGGTAGGCGTTGCAGTCATCGTGGTGTTGTGGTTGTGGGCAAAGCTTTGGAACACCAGGACATCGGCTTCTTCGATCGGTCGTGTTGGGGAGGTTTCGGCATGCTGAACGCCCTGACCCAAAAGTCGGTTTCGCAGATCCGTCTGTCGCACCCGAAAATGCCCCGGCGTCGGGTTTTGTTGTCGGCATTTGTAGCGTCCGCACAAGGCGGATCGGAAGTAGCGATCGGATGGAATCTGGCTTGTGCATTAGCGGCATTTCATGACATAACGCTTTTGTGCACTCCTTACATCGGAGTGGAGAATTTTCGCAAAAGAAACGAAGCGTTTTTCGACAAGCATGGTCCAATCCCCGGTCTGAGTCTTCATTACGTGGAACCACCTTTACTGTCGCGCTGGTTTCAACAGGGACACATGGGGTTGCGTAAACCGTTGTACTACATCGGTTATGCTAGTTGGCAACGGGCTGCACTGCGACAGGCGCGAATACTGCATCAACAGAAAAGTTTTGACATTGTTCATCACTTGAACATCACCGGGTTTCGCGAACCGGGATATTTGTGGTTGCTGGATACTCCGTTCGTGTGGGGTCCGATCGGGGGAGCGGCTGATTTCCCGGCACGTTATTTTCCGCTTCTCAGCGTCCAGGATCAGTTCCAATACCGTTTGAGAAATGCGCTGAATCGGTGGCAACGGACCTTGGCGGTTCGACCCCGGCAGGCTGCGAAAAGAGCGGGAAAGATATGGACCATCGGACCAGAAAACCAACGAATGGTCACTCAGCAATGGGGCGTTTCGGCTGAAATGCTTTGTGAATCCGGTGCGTCACCGGTAGGCATCGATCAACAGAAAACCATTTATAACCGTCAACGTCCCATCCACCTGATCTGGAGCGGATTGTTCGTCGGGCGTAAAGCGTTACCTCTGTTCCTGCGAGCTTTGGCAGGATTGCCGGATTCGGTCTCGTGGCAAGCGACCATTATCGGCGACGGACCGGGACGAGATTCGTCTCAGGCATTGGCGTCGGAGTTGAATCTCCAATCTCGCATTCGTTGGACAGGTTCGCTTTATCACACCGATGCTTTACACGAGCTGGGACTGGGCGACGTATTGATTTTTACCAGTTTGCAGGAAGGCACACCCGTAACGTTGCTTGAAGCCTTGAGCCGGGGACTGCCCGTTGTGTGTCATAACACCTGTGGAATGGGAGTCGCGATCACGCCGAACTGCGGCATTCTGATCCAGCCCGACACCATAGAGTCTAGCATTCGCGGTTTTGCCCAGGCGATCACCCGATTAGCCTCTGATCCGGAATATTTTCGAAGGCTTTCCCAAGGGGCATTGAAACGCGCAGAAGAGCTGAGTTGGGATCGTATCGCACAGGAAATGGCCTACGGGTATGAACAAGTGATTGCCAAGACGGGGGAAATGCGATGAATCATGCTTCACCATCCTTGATCTTCCGTATCCGCGGAATGGTGCGTAATGCGTGCGTCGGCGTGCGTGACATCGGCTTGGTCATTTTTGATCACCTTGTAACCTGTGCGATTACCCGGAAAGAGGCATCGCCTGCGGGCGTCTGCTGCGTCCGAATGGACGCTCTGGGCGATTTCGTTCTTTGGTTGGATTCGGCCCGAGCGATCCGAAAAATGCATGATTCCCAAAGACTGGTCCTTTACTGTGACACAGCCGCACAGGAACTGGCACGGTTATCTCGATTATTTGATGAAATCATCGTAGTCGATCAGAAGAAGTTCCGGAAAAATCTTTCATATCGTGCAAGAGTTCTCCGGCAGTTGCGTCGCTATCGTTTTGAACGGTTGCTTCATCCGGTGTTTTCACGGGACGGCGATTTTGCGGACGGGGAATCGATTGTTCGGATGGCTCGTGCCGATCAGAAAATCGGTTTTGCCGGATCACATCACGAACGGGGCTGGCGATCACGTTTTTGTGACCGACACTACACCCGTCTGATTGACAGTCCACACGAACCGATGATGGAACTGCAGCGAAACGCGATTTTCATCAGGTCGTTGGGGTTGACCGACTTTCAACCCGGGTTGCCTTCCTTGTCGGATGTACCTGCGTTGCAGTCAAACGAACCCTATTTTGTGGTTTTTCCAGGTGCCGGAGTAGTTCATCGTCGCTGGCCCGTAGGACGTTTTGCCGAAATCGCGCGTCGGACACATCTGAAAACCGGTTGGCGTTGTGTCGTATGTGGTTCGACGGGCGAGTCCTCCCTGGCCCGACAAATCGAAGACTTATACCCGTCCTTCGTGACCAATCGAGCAGGTCAGACGGATCTTACAGCATTCATCTCGATCCTCGGCGGTTCAAAACTCGTCATCAGTAACGATACCAGCACCGTGCATCTGGCCAGTGCGGTGGGTGTTCCGTCGGTGTGCATTCTTGGAGGAGGCGAACCGGGTCGATTTGTTCCGTATGACATTGGAAAACGGTTGTCGGGGTCAGGCCCGCGGGTCGTGCATGTCCCCCAACCCTGTGACGGATGCAAATGGAGATGCATTTATCCTCTCGGATCGGCAGACCCATTCCCTTGCATTGATGCCGTTTCAGTAGAGGCGGTATGGGATGCGGTTTGTGATTCGTTACAGAGGTTGGAGACATCACACATTCACACGATGGGGGGAGTGCGATGAGTCGAAGTTTGGTCATAACGACGGAAAAACGGTTGTTCCGACAACAAACATTGACCCACGGAGGTTTGACGCGAAGTCCTTGGTTCCTGGGATTGGCGGGTTTGACGGTTCTGATTCTGTTTGATCCGCTGCATCTGATAAGCGACATCCGTTACAAGCAGTATCCCCTGGTGATGGTGATGGGGTTGATCGGTTTGTCGGTGTTGGCTAGCGGGGGTCGGGTTGCACGTCCGGCCTGGCCAGGGGTTTTGCTAGCGATCCTGCTGGTCATCGCGATTCCGGGTTTGGTGGTGAATAAGCTCGAGGGAGAAGCATCGAGTCTATTTTCTGCTATCAGTTTGTTGTTGATTCCGTTATCGGTTTATCTGTTACCCCCGACGTTGGATACGTTTTGAGGGTGTGAATGAACTGAAATGGCTGGGATGGATCGGAACTTGCTTTGTTGCGGGGGCTTTTTTTCAGATCGCCTGTGAAAACGCCGGGATCGGGTATGCACGGGTACACGAACGGGCATTTTTGGCACCTCTGATCTTTTTGATACCGCTGCTAAGGGGGCGAAAGCGCTGGACGACAATCGGTTGTGGTTCAGCCTTGTTATTACTCATTGTAGACCCGCGAACTACCATGCTGATCGTGTATGTGATGTCGTTGGGAATGTGGGCGGTAATGTTCCGCCTGAACTCGATTACTCAAAAGCTGGTGATTGGGGGAATGATACTTACAGGTTTGCTGGTCTCAGCAGCTGGTCCGACGGTTCTGAAAGCGATCGACGATCGATTCAAAAGTGCTTACGGAATGGAAGGAAACAGTCAATTCCGAAGCGGTTTAATCCAGACCGGGGTGGACGCATTCCTGGCATCTCCGGTGTACGGGGACATGTTCCGGGGTGGAACTTCGTTCCCCACCGGATTTTACATGGAGACAGCACCTGGTCGGTTTGATCAGGAGATCATGGCCCCGTTGCATAACGACTATCTTGAGTTTTTGACCAAGGGCGGTTTGATCGGCGGGGGGTTGATGGTCGGGGGTATCGGTGGATCGGCGTGGATAGCTTGGAGAAACGTCAAACGACTCAAATCTTTGGGAATGACCGATGCCGCCCACTGGCAGGGGGCTGTCTGCATCTGCATCTGTGCGCTGATGTTCACCATGCTGGTCAATCCTGTTTTGAACAATCCTGAGTGCGCGGTCCCTGCCTACTGGATGGTTGCTCAAGCGTTGATCGGTCAACGTTATGTCCGTCGATTGAACATTGCGCGATGTCTGCCCCAACCGGTCTATCAACAGGAACAATGTGTATGAACCCCGATTTCAGCATTATTACTCCGAGCTATAACGGCCTGACTCATCTGAAACGCGCGGTGGCTTCGGTACGGGATCAGAAAGGTCTAAAGGTCCAACACGTTATCGTTGATGCCGAATCGAGTGACGGAACACCTGAATGGTTGGCCCAACAACCGGGTTTGCAGTCGATCATCGAAAAAGATGAGGGCATGTATGACGCAATTAACAAGGGCTTGAATGCTGCCACAGGCCAGTATGTCGCGTATCTGAACTGCGACGAACAATATCTGCCGGACACCCTTTCGATCGTCAAATCCTACTTCGAGGCTCATCCTGATGTGGACATCGCTTATGGGGATTGTTTGATTACCCGCAGCAATGGAGAACTTCTGGCTTGCCGGCGGGCTTATCCGCTGAGATATGCTTATGTGGCTGCCTGGCAATTATACATCATGACGGCTTCGATCTTTTATCGAAAGCGAATCATTGATGCCGGGATGCGATTTGACAAGCAGTTTCGCATTTCGGGCGATTGTGAGTTCATTCTGAGATTACTGAAAGAAGGTTACAAGCCGGGTCGTATTCCCGCTGCGTTGTCCTGTTTTGCGATTACCGGGAAAAACCTCAGCGGGGGCAGGAAAAGTCCCACCGAACTGGCGCTGGAGCGACAGATGGTGCCGGCTTGGGTGCGCTGGTTTCGGTACCCGATCAATGCCCTGAGGATAACTGAGAAAGTGCTGTCGGGGGCGTATCGCAAAGTGTCTCTGACCTATGCCTGCTACACCAACGACAATCTGGTTCGACGAACCGAATTTCGTGTCGAGCGTCCACCCCACCAGTGGCCGCAATGGGATGCGGTGTAATCATCATGCGGATTATTGTCGTACACAATTTCTATCAGCAGCCCGGCGGGGAAGACCAGGTTTTCAACGACGAAGTTCGCTTGCTGACCCGTTTCGGACATGAAGTCCGGACCTTCGAGGTTCATAATGACCTGATCAAGGAACAAAAAGCCTGGACTCAGCTCCGTGCCACGTTCTGGAATCGCAGGCTGGTCAATGCCTTGGGCGAAAAAATTGCCTCTCATCAGGCGGAGGTAGTTCATTTTCACAACACGTTTCCGTTGATTTCCCCGGGCGCTTATTACGCAGCGAGACGTGCCGGAGCAGCCGTGGTGCAAACGCTTCACAACTATCGTCTGATTTGTCCGGGAGCATTGTTGTACCGTGACCAATCGCCTTGTGAACGATGTGTCGGAAGTTGGTTATCACTGCCGGGAATCGTGCATGGGTGTTATCGGAACAGCCGCGCAGTCACTGCCGTCACTGCAGGCATGCTGGCGTTTCACCGAATTATCCGCACGTGGAAAAACCGGGTGGACCTGTACCTGGCACTCAGTGAGTTCGGAAGACAACGATTCATCCAAGGCGGACTACCGGACGATCGTATCATGGTCAAACCGAATTTTCTAAACAACGATCCTGGGGCCGGACATGGGGAAGGAAACTATGCCCTGTTTGTGGGGCGTCTAACGCAGGACAAGGGGGTTGAAACCCTCCTGCAGGCCTGGCCGATGGTCCGGCACGCATTAAAACTCAAAATCGTAGGCGACGGTCCTTTATCCGAACAGGTCAAGGCGTCAGCCACGCAGGATACAGGCATCGAATGGCTTGGAAGACAACCTGGCTCACGCGTTGTAGAACTGATGAAAGAGGCGACATGTCTAATTGTTCCATCGCGATGGTATGAAGGTCATCCTCGAACGATTGTCGAGTCTTTGGCCTGTGGTACACCGGTGATTGCCAGCCGTATTGGAGCGATTCCCGAATCGCTTCCGGACAAACATGATCTTTTCTTTGAACCGGGCAACCCCTTTCAGCTTGCGACTGTGGTGAATCGATACCTGTCGCGGAACGAATGCTCGTGGTATCGGGCGACGGCAAGACAGACGTTTTTGGAACGATACACCGATCAAATCGGTTATCAGAACCTCGAGAAGGCGTATCGCCAGGCGTTGCGGTTCAGAACAGAAAAAAGTCACACCAAAGATCGGATCATAACCTCCCAAGGTAAATCATCACCGGTACAACCATGAAACATGAAAAAGCTTCTTCTAAACGGTTTAACCATTCCAGATATCCCATTTTCACAGTTGAATTTGTTGACGAAGGGTTTGGATTCATCATTTTCACTTCGGGATGAACCGATGTTGGATAATCGAGTGCCGGCTTGCATTTCATTGGCTCAGTCCGGCGGGGTCAGGCGCGTGTCGCCGGAAAGGACGTTATGAATCAGTTGATATTGGTCGAGGAAACGTCAAGTCCCGGTTCGATGAAAAACGACGAGATCAGACTGACAACATTTTTGTCACTGGTCTGGCGAAGACGCCGGGTGGCGCTGGCGGCTTTTGTGTCGGTCATGGTGCTTGGGCTGGTTTATCTGATGGTTGCACCGCCGACGTACATCGGGGAAGCCCGAATTTATGTTCAGCAATCCGGGCCTCGGTTGATCGGGGAGCACCGCGAAGAGCTGGCGTTGGCGCAGACTGACCAGTTCGCTGCCGCTCAGGCAGATATCATCACATCTGCATCGGTGTTGGCCAGGACAGCAGCCAAAGTGGAAAACCTCAAATCCCTAGCCGGTGTCGAAAACATATTTCGGCATCTTCGGGATCAGGTCTCAGCAGGGGTGGACCGAAAGACACAGTTGATCTCGGTGTATTACCAGGGCACGGATCCTGATGACGCAGCAGCTGTCGCCAATGCCGTGGTGGAATCCTATATGTCATTCGAACGCGCCGAGCGTCGAGCCGCAGCGGAAAGAACACTCGAAGCCCTGAAAAATGACCGAAAAAGTCGAACCGAAGAACTCGCCCAGCGCACACGAGAACTGGTCGAGATGCAGAACAAATATGGAGCCATTTCGCTCGGAGATGATTACACAACCGTCGTAACGGATCATCTTTCAAAACTTTCCGCAGCTTTGATCGAAGCAAGACTCGAAGTCATTGAAACCCGTGCTGCCTACGAAGAGGCGGTTCGATCCCTGAAAGTCGATGCCGAAGCACTTCAACGGTTCGAGTCCACACAGGATATCGAAACGTTTGCCGCGATTCCGAGTAAAGAACAGTCGGCGGATCAAAGGCAAATGATCTCTGTATTGCAGGTCAAACTGCGTGAAGCCCAGAGACTCAGCGGTCCCCGACACCCGCAAGTGATTGCCTATCGCACTCAACTCGAACAGGTGGTTATGAGCTATGTTTCCTCCTTGAAACAGGCGATGCTGAGTGCTCAGACCAAACTTCAGGACGTCGAACAGCGTTTGAAAGACCAGCAGGAACTAGCGAACCAACTGACCGGAACGGCGTTCGAATATGCCCGTCTTCGAAATGAAACCAAACGTCTTGAAAAGTTGATCGAAGCGATCAATGACCGGATCAACGAAGTTGAAGTAACAGTCGGGGCGCCGATCGACATGGTACGAATGGTGGATCCTGCCCGGCCGCCGGAGTTTGCCGCCTCTCCACGACCCCTGCGCGTGCTGGGAATGAGCTCGGCCCTGGGAATGATGCTTGCCTTCGGATTGTCAATTTTGGCAGAGTGGTATAACCCGAGAGTCCGTTCGATCGAACAGGTGAAATCGGTGATCAATGCTCCGATTTTGGGGGTGATCCCACGCATGCTGATGACCGACCCGGTCGCCCGATATCGTGCAGCCATGCTCGAACCGAGCGGTATTCATGCCGAAGCCTACCGAATGGTGCGAACGTCATTTTTGGGTCAGCATCGGGGTCGTTGCAAAACCATCGTTATTACCTCCGCGGTTGCTGAGGAAGGAAAAAGTACGGTGGCTCAGAATCTGGCAATCGTTTTGGCGCAGACCGGTCAACGTGTTCTGCTGATCGATGCCGACATGCGGAACTCTCAACAGCATATGATCCTGGATCGAACCGATGCAAGCGGTTTGTCGGACGTGTTGGAGCACCGCGTGGACGTTCATTCAGCCATTTTCCCGGGTACAAAACTATCGCCGGATCTGCTACCACCCGGTTCACGTACTGAAAACCCGGCCGAGTTGTTGAACAGTCCTGCGTTCGGGGAGCTTTTGCACAACTGTGCCGATACTTATGATTTCATCGTCATTGATACCCCTCCGGTCGGTTGTGTAGCCGACGCACGGATCATCGCAGCCCAGTGTGACAAGACGATTCTGGTCGTCCGGGCGGAGTTTTCCAACCCCCGGTCGTGTGCAACGGCTTATCAGTCGTTGCAACTGGTCGGCGCCGATGTGGCCGGACTGGTCATCAACGATGTTTCTGCAGGGGAGTTCGGGGAGTACGGAATTAACTCGATCTACCCCTACCGAAAGCCGGGATCCATGCTGGTGGCGTCGAACGAATCGGAGCAGCCCGTCACCGGTGGAAGGATCGGGCATCAACCCCTGGCCGGGTAAGAGATATGACAATGATTCCGGAGACTCCGTTTTCGAATGATCCGTCGGTGGTTGCACCCCCGCGAAAGCTCGACCTATTCGGGGTCGGTGTTTCTGCAACCACGTATGAACAGGTGGTCGAATATGCCCTGTCCCTGATCCGATCTGAACGATCGGGGTTATTTGATTTCATGCCCGTCCACGGTTTGATCGAAGCCGTCAGGGATCCCTGTTTTCGGGAAGCAATTCGGGCATTTGATGTGGTCGGTCCGGACGGTCAACCGGTTCGATGGGGGCTTAATCTTTTGCATCAGGCGGGTTTGATCGATCGTGTTTATGGTCCGACATGCATGTTCAAGCTCTGTCAGGCCGCCCAGACGCATGGGATCGGGATCTATTTATACGGTGCGACCCCCGACGTGTTAGACGCACTAGAAGACCGTCTGAAACGGGAGTTTCCCCGATTGAGGATCTGCGGGAAGGAGAGTCCTCCGTTTCGTCCGTTGACCGAAGAAGAGGACGCTCAGGCCGTTGCCAGAATCAACGCCAGCGGGGCGGGGATGCTGTTTCTCGGTTTGGGTTGCCCGAAACAGGAGTTGTTCGCCTATGCCCACCGGGACCGGATCAAACCGGTTCAGTTCTGTGTCGGGGCTGCTTTCGATTTTCATGCTGGGACCAAAAAAAACGGCGCCCTCATGGATGCAAAAACGGGGCCTGGAGTGGCTTTTCCGTCTGATTCAGGAACCGAGGCGTCTTGCCAGACGCTATGTCGTGACGAACACACTTTATTTGTGGATGCTCGGCAAAGCCCTGCTCCACCGTCGGCGTGGATCGATGGCTTGACACTTTGGATCAATCGTCGAAGATCGTGCCATTCTGGATGGAGTGACATGGTGCGGTACGTCTGCGCAAGTAGCATTTTACTATCTCAGTTGATTTTCGGTTGTAGTTCTCGGACGGGTCCGTCTGGCGACGTTTCCCGACCTACTACGACCGAATCGTCTGGATTGATTACGCGACCGGTCGAAGTCCCTCCGGATGACCCGATCATTGCCACCGCTGGCAAGACGGTCATTCGTGAATCCGAGTTCTTGGTCCCTCTCAAGCAGGCGTACGGACTGAATGTGCTGATGTACGTGGTCCAGCGGGATCTGGCGATGGATGTGGCACGTGAAATGGGTTTGACGGTGACCGAATCAGACATCGCTCAGGAACGGGATTGGACGCTTCGACAATCGTTCCCCAAAGCCGAAACACCTGAAGAACGCGAAAAACTGCTGGACCAACTTCTGAATCAGCCCAAACCCCGGGAAAACATGATAACCCGGACCGAGTTCGACATCATGATGCAGACCAACGCTGCCATGCGGAAAATCGCCCAAACGTCTTTTAAGGACGCGATCAGCGAGGAACAGCTTAAACAGCAGTTTGACCGGCAATACGGGGCTTCGGTAAAGGTTCGATTCATCATGTTGGCCAATATTCAAGAAGTACAAAAAGTCCAGCGGATGTTGGCATCCCGGGGAAGATTTTGCTGAGGTCGCTCGTCGAGAAAGTCGCGACCCCCAGACCCGCGCCCTTGGGGGCGAGCTTCCCCCTTTCACGGTCAATGACACCCGTTTGCCCGAAACCTTTCGTGAGGTGGCTTTTTCCCTCAAGGAAGGAGAAGTTTCGGACGTGGTGCAGGCGGGGGGATCTTATCACCTGATCAAGCTTGAACAGCGTATCCCCCCCAAAGCCGTAAAATACGAGGACGTCAAGGACAGCCTGCGGGAGTCGATCCGTGACCAGATGGTCATCGAGGCATTTAAGGAAATCCGGAACCGACTGGCCCAACAGGCGCTAGCCACCCTGAAAATAGACGATCCTGTTCTCCAACGCGCTTTTGAACAAAAGCTGGCAGAAAGGGATCAGCTCATCCGAGAAAAAGACAAAATTCGCGCAGAACTTCTCAAACAAAGACAAATGTCGGCAACGACCGCTCCGGCTCCTGATTCGGTAGAGGTACCGACAACGTCAGCCACTTCCGAAGCGCCTTCGGGCGCATCGACCACCTCAACAACCACCCCGACCACGGTCCCGGCTTCTCAACCCTGAACCAGATCCGGTTTGAATCGGTCCTGAAAGATAATCGGATTTCCCGGCACTTGTTTGTGTACCGGATGTTTCAAGGATGGTTCAACCGTCGTATCATATGTACACACTCAGAGAGCGTTTTATGTCAGACCAGCCTTTCAAGATTGCTGTCTCCCCTCGAATCGAACGACTTCCGCCTTATCTGTTCGGACGTATCAACAAAATGAAATATGAAAAGCGGGTGGCCGGGATCGATATCATCGACCTAGGAATGGGGAACCCGACCGACCCGACCCCCGATCGGGTGGTCGAAAAACTCGCAGAAGCCGCGCGAGATCCCCGGAATCATCGTTATTCGGTCAGTAACGGGATTGCGGGTCTGCGACGAGAAGTAGCAAAAAAATATAAAACCCAGTACGGCGTGGATCTGGACCCCGAAGAAGAAGTCATTATTACCATCGGGAGCAAAGAAGGCCTTTCCCATATGTGCCTGGCCCTTTTGGGACCGGGAGATACAGCCATTGTGCCTGACCCTGCGTTCCCGGCCCATTTGTACGCCCCGGCAATGGCCGGTGCGAACGTCATCCGAGTGCCTTTGGGCAACGACGATGCGTTTCTGGACCGGATGGAGCGGACGATCGAAGGACTTTACCCCTCCCCCAAACTGGTGATTTTGAATTACCCCCACAACCCGACTTCGATGACCATCGAGCCTTCGTTCTGGGACCGAGCGATCCAGTTATGTCGCAAACGCGGGATCATGATCATGTCCGATTTTGCCTACGGGGAGATTAATTTTGACGGATACCACGCCCCTAGCTTTCTGGCGGCTTCGGGAAGTAAAGAAATTGGGGTTGAGTTCAGCACCATGTCCAAGAGCTATAACATGGCTGGTTGGCGGGTAGGCTTTTGTTGTGGGAATCGTGAAATGGTCAAAGCCCTTGCTACGATCAAGGGGTATTACGATTACGGGCATTTTGCGCCGATCTGGATTGCGTCGGTAATCGCGATGCGAGAGTGTACCGACACCCCGCAGGAACAAAGCCGTATCTATCAAGCCCGACGCGATGTCCTGTGTCGACACCTGGACAAGCTCGGCTGGCAATACGAAAAACCCCGCGCGGGAATGTTCGTCTGGGCAAAAATCGCGGACGAGCACCTGAAAGGACAAAGTACCATCGATTTCTGTCTGAGAATGATGGACGAAGCAGAGGTGGCACTGTCTCCGGGACGGGCGTTCGGCGAACTGGGCGAAAAATGGGTACGAATCGCACTGGTCGAAAACGAACAGCGCCTCCGACAGGCGATGAGAAACCTCGAACGCGTTTTGCTTCCCAAACCCAAAAAGAAAAAAGTCAAAGCCGGGATCTGATGAGTGTATTAATCCGATTCCAAAGTTACCCTAGTTGTTGGTGAGTGGGTTTCAAAGTGCCAACACGTAGTCCGACCTTCGGGGCGAGTGAGTCGGATTCGGTATCTTCCATGAAAACCACGAAACGCCACTTCTCCCGCGGCGTCCGTCGTCAGGGAAACCGGCGGGGACTTCCATTGATTTTTAATCAGGTCGTAAACTGCGTGGTAAACCCGACTGGGTTGCCAGGAAGTTCGGTAGTGACGAACCGTCGGGTCCGAGTCCTCATAGAACATCTCGTTTCCCCAGAAAGTAAAGTGATTCACCGCAGGATGACCAAAAGCGATCGTCAAACAATCCGTCACATACCGGATCCGGGATTGCTGAAGTTGGTCGGCTGAGAGATTGGATGCATTCGGACACCCGTCGTCATGAGCCCAAAACTCCGTGATCTGAACCGGTAAACCTGAGGATGAAAGCTCGTCCAGAACCTTGTACATCACGTCAGCAGGAACCCAGGTCCCGTCATGCATCTGAGTCCCGATAGCGTCCGGGACACAATTTCTTCGATACATCAGATCGATCAGTTCCCGTAACCTTCGTCGTTGATTCGTTGCACTGACTGTCAGACCGTCGTGATGCACAAGATTCAGTTCCAACCCGTAATCGTTCAGGACATAAGTCCCCGAAGGGTCTTCCTCTCGAGCCCACCGAACAGCCGGTTCGATATACGTAAGCATCTCTTCGGCCGATTCCAGATGAGGCCAACGACGATCCGACAGATGTCTGAGACTAGGTTCCCAGAGCATTTCATTCACAAGATCCCACACACGAACTCGTCCCCGAGCGCAGCGGATCATCGAACGAACGTGATGTTCTAGAAACAGAATCTGCCGGTCATAGCAGTATCGACGCATCCAAGCGGGAATGGCTTTGGGTACGGTCCAGACCAACGGATGACCACGAACCCGAAGCCCATTGGCTAAAGCCCAATCGATTTCATCTACAAATCTCCGTGTTACCCGGACACCCTGATGCCTCTCGATCGGTTGATGCCAACATTCGTCCCAATAACATTTAGCCGTCGTGCAATTGAACAGGTCTACAAAAATTGCGGCACGTGCTTGTTGTATCGGATCTTCGTTCACTCGAGAAAACGTAAAACCCGCGCTACATCCGAAATCGAATGCGTGTTCGAGATGTTCCACGTGCAAAGTCTGTCCTGGGACCGGTCGACCTGTTTTTGGGTCTTTTAACCCGACTCTGACGTCGGTTTTTCGATACTTTTCGATACCTTCCCGAGCTTGTTCCAAAACCTGTTCACGGGGTCTGATCCCGTCAAGAAGGGTCCGATCCACTTGTCGGACGTTCATCCACTCGTTGCCGGTTACGTCGGTCGAAGGTTCAGAAGCCATGGATTATTAGTGTACAAGATTACTGGAAAAACGTCGATTCTTCTCAAAGGATGATTTTACGAAACATGAACCCGGATGAATGTTGCTTTACGGAAACATTCTTCATAATCGGAGATCGAACGTCCTGAAAGGAGCGATAATTTCAGGGCTATCATGATTGGTATGGTGTTTGAACCGGGTCCGACGTGAAGCTCATCGGTGTATTGATACTCGGTCTAGGGTTAATGACAGGGTGCGAGTCCGTGCCCCAAACCCCGTTGGTTCGATCGACATTCGTTGAACAATATGAGCCTTCTCCTTCGGCTGCACTGGTGTTTGACCCTCCAATGACCCGGTACGCACCGGTGAGTTCCTTTTCGCGGGAAGGACGGTCGGTGTCGGCGTTTTATGGTTACGAGCAGCCCGGGGTGGATATTTATTCCTTGTATCAGCGTGATTCCCAGCGGGGAGAAGGGTATCCGGACTATTTCGACCGAACGACCCGATCCGGACGCATTATCAAGACCTATCGTTAGATGGATCAACAACTTAGACCGGCGATTATAAAAATTACCTGTCGCCGGACCGGATTTTCCTTGCAATCCATAAGCCCGAGGATAACAATCACGTAAGTCTGGTCCACATCAATGGTTATCAAAAAAAGGTGGGTCTATGGCAACGGTCACGAAAAAGGAACTGATTGATCGAATCGCTGACACTGTGAACGATCGTCGGGTACAGGTCAAACGAATCGTGCAGTTGTTTTTGGATGAGATTGTCAGCGAACTTGCGAGGGGAAACCGCTTGGAGTTCCGCGATTTCGGGGTGTTCGAATGCAAAGTCCGAAAGGCGCGTCGGGCCCAGAATCCCAAGACCTTGGCTCCGGTGTCTGTTCCGGAGAAAAGGACTGTCAAGTTTAAAGTCGGACGAATGATGAAAAAGAAATTGGTCGAACTGGCCGAAGCCCATGCCAAATCGCAAGTCCAGACCAACGACTCTTCCGATAAACCTCAACCGGTTCAGACGGGAAATTGAGTTATCAATCTGATCGCAGGTGGGAGTCTATACTTCAGCCTCAGATGTCCAATCGGCTGGATCAACTTATTTCTCACGCACTGGATGGCCGACGTTCGGTGCATCAGTTTCGACAAAGGCGCTGTGTGGACCCGATCGACGCGGTGCGGGTGAGGGTCGGACCACGAGAACTGGTTAACTTTTGCTCCAACGATTACTTAGGATTAGCCGCCCGATACAGAGATATTGTCTTTTCCCGAACCGGGTATGGGGCTGGCGCGTCCGGATTAATTTGTGGATACACTTCTGAACACGCGCAGGCAGAGACTGAACTGGCTCGATGGAAAGGTACTGAATCATCTATTCTTTTACCAAGCGGGTATCAAGCCAACCTTGCTGCGGTCCAAACCCTTCACGCGATTTCAGAAGCATCCGGGCGGGGGATCCGGTTCATCGTGGATCGACTCGTTCATGCGTCACTAATCGACGCGATCCGTCAGGTGGAAGGATGGGTCGGAAAATCCATGACAAGGGTTTTCCCACATAATGACGTGGCAAAAGTCCGGCGATTGCTCGAACAAGCCGATCCGAATGACACGCAGGTCGTGGTGACCGAGTCGATTTTCTCAATGGACGGGGACGCTGGTGATCTGGAGAACATCGCGCAACTCAAATCCCAATACGATTTTATACTCCTGGTCGATGAAGCCCACGCCACGGGTTTGTACGGACCGGACGGGGCGGGGTTGGTGGCGCAGCTTCGACTTCACGAGCATGTGGATGTGACGATCACGACTCTCTCCAAGGCTTTGGGTTTAGTCGGTGGGGCGGTTTGCGGCAAACAGAGCTTGATCGAATCGGTCATTAATTTCGGGAGAGCCTACATTTATTCTACAAGTACACCGCCCCTTTTTGCCTCGGCCACGAGGGACGCGATTCAAATCTGTCGTCAAGAACCGAATCGTCGAAAACGGGTGTTGTCGTTGTCTAGGCAGGTTCGATCGGATTTGCAAGAGGGGGGGATCGACCTTTTTCCGGGGGATTCTCCCATCATTCCGGTTCTTTTCCATGAAGAATCTCGCGCCATGGAGGCTGCAAGACAGTTGGAAGATCAAGGATTGCTAGTTCTGCCGGTTCGACCCCCTACTGTTCCACGTGGAACAAGCCGACTACGGATCACCCTCAGTTGTGAGCATTCGGATTCTCAGGTGGATCAGCTCATCCGGGCGGTGTTGCGTATCGTGTCGGGTCTGCGATCCCGGACTCGGTAAATCCGCGTCGTCGAAGCAGACACGAATCACAATGCCCGCAAGCCAGACCGTCGGGCGAAGGGTCGTAACAGGAATGGGTCAACGAATAATCCACTCCTAATTCCGTACCCTTTCGAATGATTTGGGCTTTGGTCCAATCAATAAGCGGGGCATGAATTGTAAAACTAGCGCGCTTGGTTCCAAGCCGGGCGGTTTCCTGGAACGATCGAATGAAATCAGGACGACAATCCGGATACCCAGAAAAATCCAATGCGTTTACCCCGATGTAGACGTCGTTGCAGTCAATGACCTCACACCACGCCAGGGCAAAGCTCAAGAAAATGGTATTTCGGGCCGGGACATAGGTCACAGGGATTTCAGTGGAACAAAGCCTGTCTTTGGGGACGTCGATATTGTCAGTCAGTGCGCTTCCACCGAACTGTCGCAGGTCGATACGCACCAGTCGGTGTTCGATGGCGCCGAACTTTTCTGAAAGTTGTGAGGCGGCCTGGAGTTCGTGTCGGTGCCGTTGACCATAATCAAACGCCAACGTGCGTATACGGTTAAAACCTTCGGCCTTGGCAATCGCCAGACAGGTGGCCGAATCCAGTCCCCCTGATAAAAGAACGATCGCAGACTGATCAGACATTTTGAATCGATTGTTCTCAAATGCGGATTGTTTTCAACCGGTTTGTTGGACATGTGATTGCTTCAGGGTCGGTTATAATACGGGAATGACTCACTTGTCGGTGAATGTGAACAAAATTGCGACGTTACGGAATACGCGTTCGTTGGGGATTCCGTCGGTGGTTCGTCTGTCTCGGATCGCATTGGATGCCGGGGCAGACGGGATTACGGTTCACCCTCGTCCGGATCAGCGACACATCCGCCCGGATGACGTGGACGATATCGGGCAACTGATGCGGTCTTATCCACGAGCCGAGTTCAACATCGAGGGGAACCCCTTTCACGGTTTGATCGAGCATTGTCGCCGGGTTCGTCCTCATCAGGCAACCTTGGTTCCTGATGCCCGAGAGGCCTTGACAAGCAATCATGGTTGGAATCTGGCTGAGTTGGATGTGTCTGGTCGGAGTGCACTCGAAAAAGCCATAGCCGAGCTGAAACGAATCGGTTGTCGGGTCAGTTTGTTCATGGATCCGGTCCCTTCGATGATACCTCTTGCGCGTCAATTAGGCGCGGATCGTATCGAGCTTTATACCGAACCCTATGCGATCGCCTTTGCATGTGGGCGGTTGGAGCAGGGGATCGGACCTTATATTGAATCGGCCAGGATCGCTCGACAATCCGGGTTGGGCGTTAATGCCGGTCATGATCTGAACCTCGAGAATCTTCCCCCTTTTTTGCAGAAGGTGCCGGGTGTGGATGAAGTGTCGATCGGTCATGCGCTGATCGCTGATGCGCTGGAATTTGGACTTGCAGAGACGGTCCGAAGATATCAGACCATTTGTCAGGCGAGTAAGTAGACGATTTGCTGAAATCCGGTTACTTTCTCGCCTTATGTCCCGAGCCTTGAAGAAACCGACAAAATCGATTTGCGAGCATTTGGAATCACGCCGGCTGCTGGCGGTCAACCCGGGCGCTTTTCCTCTGAGTTTTGGGGGACCTGGATTTGATATGGTCAAGCGGGTAGTTCCAACATCCGACGGTGCAGTAATGACCGGTCTGTTTTCGGGAACGGTGGATTTTGACCCGTCTCCCGGCATCTATTCCTTGACGGCGCAGGGGGACAGCGACATTTATGTTGCTTCATACGCGAACGACGGTTCATTGAAATGGGCGGTACGTATCGGAGGGGATTATTCGAACAAAAATTTCCGGGAATATGAAGACCGGATCGGACTCATTAACCCGGAACGGATCAGTACCCAGGTCGGGCAGGTCGGTGAAATGCCCGTCGGTGCGGGTGAGTATATTAATGACCTGGCGGTGGACCGTTCAGGGAATATTTTTCTGGTCGGTTCATTCCGTGGAACCATCAACGTCGGTCCGCAAACCATAACGGCCAATGACCGGTTCGGCGATGATTATCACGACGCTTTGATCCTCAAACTCGACCCGACAGGAACCCTCCGGTGGTCACGCGCTATAGGCGGTCCGTTCCATGACACAGCGTTGTCCGTCGGATTAGACGCCAGCGGAAATGTTTATGTCAGTGGATACTATTCACGAGAAGCCGATTTTGATCCGTCCAGTCGGGTTTATCTGCTTCGATCCGAGGGACGAGACGCCGGGTATGTCGTGCGTCTTTCCAATCAGGGCGCATTTAACTGGGTCTATCAATTCACCTCCCAAGCCACCGATTCGTCGGTCCGCAATTCGGTCAACGACATTGCGGTCACTCCTTCAGGAAACGTCTATTTCGCAGGCGTCTTCGCGGATGAAGCCGATTTTGATCCGTCATCAGCCCGTTATGTGCTTCGGTCAAACGGTAAAACGGATGCCGTATTCGGACTTCTCAACCGAAAAGGTCGGCTTAGTTTCGCCTTGAGTACCGGGGGGGAGCGAAATGACGGCAACTCGACCGTCGCCATCGGACCCGACGGAAGCGTGTACACCGGCGGATATTTCGGTGACAAGGTGGATGTCGATCCTCGGCCGCAGGTCACTCGTATTTTCCAGGCCGTTCCCGAAAGGTCCGGACGAAAACCGGTCAATTCGGATCTGTTGATTTCCCGCTTCGAATCCGACGGTAACCCGGTCTGGCAGGCCCAGCTCGGCGGGGGCTACCTCGAAACCATTTCTGACATGCAGATAGGTTCTGACGGTAGCATTTACACCATCGGGTCCTTTTTCAATACCGCCGATTTCGCGCCCGGTCCGAGTCAGGTGTGGCTTTCCAGTGCCCCAGCCGATGTCGGACGGATTCGGGATCGAAACTTTGGTGGACGACGTAACGAAAGCTACGACTGGTTTGTTTCCCGATTAAGCCCCCGAGGAAAATACATCAATGCCACGCGGATCGGCGGCGCGGATGACGACTATGCATCCGGGATCTTTGTGGAGGGTTCGACTTTATATGTCGCAGGACGTGCCGTCTCTACCCGTCAGCCCGAGCGGGATGACCGAAACGAAACCAGTTTGGTCCTGCTTTTAGATTCCGATCTTCGTCGTCTGTCTTGACTGAAAGTTAGTCATTTTCAATTGGACAATTGTTGAGACCGAGGGGCTCAGAAACGTCTTCTCTGTCCGGAATCGCCAAAAACGGAAAAAGGCGCCAGCGTAGTGGAACGCTGACGCCCATTTATAAGATTGACGAACCGGTCATGCCCAAGGTTTGCCGTTCTTGCGTGTTCCGCAGACGTTGACCTCCACACCCAGACAAGCCGCCAGATGGGCTTTGACCAACAGGGCCTTGTCCGCGTCGTCGGCGGAGTTGGCGTAAACGCATTGGATGTGATTGGATTTATGCTTGGCCATCATTTGGTCACGGGTGACGCCGTAGGTGACTGCGTGCATGATCGGCCACTGGGGGGTGGTGGCCTGCCAGCGACGGTTGGTTTCGCTTTCGGGCAGTTCAATGACCCCGGCCCGACCGATGTCCAGCTTGAGCTTCTGGTCTTCGATATAAAAACGGCTCCAGACGATTTCCCCGGGTTTGCTGATGCCTTTGAGCGTGCCCCCCCCGAGACGGAAATACATCGGGGGTTGGCGTTCGCTCGATGCACCGGCCCATCCATTAATGAAATGAGCAGGTGGGGCGGATCCCGAAATCAAAAACACCCAGACATATTCGTCGGTGGTCCCCGAGTGATCCACATCTCCCCATCGTAGGTCATGGAGCGTATTTTCAACCGGTTGGCCCATGGCCTGGTGTACACGATAGGTCAATAATCCGTCGAGGCCCGCACACTCATCCACTTCGTTAAAATGAGGCAATGGCTGACCTTCGAACAGGATTCGTTTGCCGTCCCGACTACGGACCGGAGGACGATCCGAATTGTTCAGCGTACCTTCCACCAGATCGCTAGCGGGTAAAAGATCCTTCAATCCCTGCTGATACTGGATTCCGATGGTGGCACAGCCAAAATCATCCGCGATCCGGACCGCAGCGATGTACATCTTGCATTGCTGAAGCACCTGGTGCTCGGTCAGGTGTTCTTCCTCATTGGGGCCCAGATGAAACGTCATACCTTTGGACTTGTACCAGTCGTAAACTTCGCGGGCTTCGGTATCAGAGACCTGGGTCGTTTCGTAGTACAACGCCGATTGGCTGAGGCGTTCTTTATAGACACCCAAAGGGTTGAGCAGTTCATCGGGGATGATGGCATTGAACATGCCCATGCACCCTTCGTCGAAGACGCCCATGATGGCTTTTTCTCGTCGCAACTGGGTCGCCAGTGCTTCGGCGAGTTTCTTTTCCTTTCCCCCAATTTTCACGTGTTTCAGACGAGTGACATGGGGTGTGCGGTGTTTGAAAGCGCCTTGCTTTAACCACTTTTTCAAACAGGATTTAAAGTAATCATCGGTGAAATCCTCGGACCAGATGGTCGAGTATTTCACACCGGCCTTGGTGAGCGAACCGTTCAGGTTCAGCATTCCGACCAAGCCGGGCCAAGTGCCAGACCAGTTGGCGACGGTCAGAATCGGCCCTTGATGTGAAATCAGTCCAGGAAGAATGTGGTGTGAATACTGCCATACACATTCGGCAACGATCAGCGGAGCCTCGGGATCGATGCTCTTAAAAACCTCCAACCCTTCCTTCTGGGACTGGATAAAACCGTGTTTGCGCTCCGGATCGTACGGGTGTGCGCGGATCACTTCGTAACCCATGTCGGCGATGGCAGTGATCAGCGTGTCTTCCATTTTTTTCTGTTCCGGCCAGCATTTCTGATTGGCTGAGAGACGCAAGTCTCCGTTGGCGATTAGCTGGACCTGTTTCTTCTTCAGTTTGGGGGGCTGGTGTGTTGCAGGAATCTGATAAGCAGCCATGATGTTGAGACCTCCTGGGTTCCCGACAAAGGGGTGGTTTTCCGGCTTGATCGGTTGGGATGGAAAACCTATTTTCTATGGTTGTATCATTGTTAACCGACTGCAAGAGTTTACCGGAGTTGCATAAATGCTCAAATCTCGGTTGCTTCATCCTCAGATTCTTGCCGCACTGGCCCGTGCAGGACACAGTTCCAAGGTACTTATTAGCGACGGAAACTTTCCTCATTGGACCCGAAAAGGACCGCAGGCCGAAGTGGTCTACTTAAATCTGGCTCCGGGAAACCCGACCGTAACCCAGGTTCTGGACGTGCTTCTAACTGCGATTCCGGTCGAATCGGCTGAGGTCATGGATTACCCCCGGACCGGACCTTATTCGTTGCAAAAGGATCCTGAAATCTGGGGCGAGTTCATTCAAACGTTTCGCAACGCGGGACTGGACCTGCCCCTGACACGGGTCGAGCGGTTTCAGTTCTATGAGCGTGCACAATCCCCGGACGTTTGTCTGACCATTGCGACCGGAGAACAGCGGATTTATGCCAATCTCCTGCTGACGATCGGTGTGGTAAGATAAAAAATGACAGACGGGTCGAAGGGGAGACGCTGATTCACCAGAAGTGATCGATGTTAGGCGTTTAGGTGAAAAGCGAGAGGGTAGTGTTCGCAATTCCGAAAGGTAGTGATATAGTAGAAGGCTTGCTGATCGTCATTGCGGATGACGACCGGGCCGATGCAAGGGTCGGACGTGAACCTGGTCAGGTCCGAGAGGAAGCAGCCATAAACGGTCCCGGCTTTGTGCCGTCGAAACCCGGTCGTCTTCCGCCATGATGGTCTTTTGGGCGGGAATTTCGTGTCTAAATTTTCACAGACACATTTCAGACCAATGGATCTTGCAAGATCCCCGGTCTTGAAGTTATATTACCGGGCTCCCTGCGGCGAGGAGGCTCGCCCCGGGTCTTATTTTCGTTTGCAAAAGGTTGCTGATGCCTACGATTAACCAATTGATTGCCAAGCCGCGTAAACCCTTGGCCCCGATCAAGAAAAACAAAGACCTCGAACAGTGCCCACAACGACGTGGGGTCTGTGTTCAGGTCAAGACCATGACCCCCAAAAAGCCTAACTCGGCGCTTCGAAAGATCGCCCGGGTACGCCTGTCTAACGGTCGGGAAGTGACTGCATATATTCCCGGCGAGGAGCATAACCTTCAGGAACACTCCATCGTTCTCGTGCGTGGGGGAAGGGTTCGAGACCTGCCCGGTGTTCGATACCATATTGTTCGCGGCGCTCTGGATACCCTCGGCGTCGAGGGACGCAAACGCGGTCGGTCCAAATATGGCGCCAAGAAGCCTAAGTAAGATCGTCACGAACGGTTCGGTCCGGTGGGTTTCCCCGGGCATTCATCAGTGTGTCGCGATCATTTGTAATCTTTCATGAACAACAATCCGGAGTATTGCCGCTTGGTGCGGTGAGAAACATTCAAGAAAACGGAACAATCTTATGGCCTACAAAAAGTTCACAGCCTCGGAAGATATTCTTAAACCGGACCCCCGCTACAACAGCAAGCTGGTCAGCAAGTTCACCAACTGTCTGATGTGGGATGGGAAAAAAACCGTTGCCCAACGCATCGTGTACGAAGCGATGGAAATCATCGGAAAAAAGATCAAAGACGTTCCTCCTCTGGAAGTCTTTGAAACTGCCATCAACAACGTCAAACCGTATGTCGAAGTCCGTTCTAAACGGGTCGGTGGGGCCAACTATCAGGTCCCTATGCAAGTGAACAAACGTCGTCAGCAAAGTTTGGCAATTCGATGGATTCTCCAAGCCATCCGTTCTGAAGGTGGACGAAGCACATCAGTCAAACTGGCCGACGAACTCATGGCCGCTTACAAAAAGGAAGGCAAAGCCATGAACACTCGCGAACAAACCCATCGTATGGCCGAGGCCAATAAGGCGTTTGCTCACTTTGCCTGGTAATTGTCAATTTATGATTGACCGGACTTACCACCGTAGGATTCCCGGAGTCCTACGGTTTTTTGTTTCAGCCATCCCCCGAACCCCATTGCTCATTCTTCCTTGTAAAGTACACAAAAAGTTCCCTGTTCAGAGTCGTTTCTGAACAGGGAACATCGAATCCGAATCAACTTATTGTCAAGAAGTTTATTTCTCAGGATGGGCAGGAGTCTCTTGGGGCTTTTTCGGCGTAGGGGCTTTGAGTTCAAGGGTGATTTGCTGGACCTGTCCTTCAGCCAAGATGATCTTGGATTTGGCTTTTCCCTTACCTTTGGCGTCGGCTTGGATGAAATAATCCCCGGCAGGGATTCCGGTCAGGGTAAACGAACCATTGGCATCAGTGACGGTTTCTGCGACGGGTTTGGGTTTTTCAGGTTTTTGCTTCGTTTCAGGTTTGTCGGGTTTGGGATTAAGGGGGCCTTCGAGCTTTTCTTTGTGAGGTTTGGCCTGGGGAGCAGGCATGACACGTACTTCAGCGCCAGCGACGGGTTGACCGTCGGAATCGACCACCTTGCCTTGGATCGAAGCTTGGGAGCTCGGTTTGTAATCGGCTTGGGACAACGATGAAGACACCATCAGTGCAGCAGCGACCAGCGACACCTTGGTGAGTGTTGAGATAAGGCGCATAAGGTTTTCCTTTCTATGAGTTATACTTTGGAGTGTTGAAAGTGTTGAATTATTATCCCGGCTGCGACATTCCGCTGGAATGGGGATTATAATGGGGTGAGAATCGAATTGACTCGTCGCGGAGGTGTGATTGTGTCCAAAGCCCATGTTGACCCAGCTGAGCTTCGGCGTTTTGCGCAGGATCTGAATCGGTTTAACAACGAACTCCAGGGGTTGGTTTCTGGCTTGCACGCCAAAATGAGAGGTCTGGAACAGAATTGGAGAGACCAGGAACAACGAAAGTTTGCCGAAGCCTTTGAACAAACCGTCAAAGTTTTGGCTGGTTTCCTCGAGCAGTCCCATGACCATGTTTCGTTTCTGGCGAAAAAAGCGCAACTGATCGAGGAATACTTGAAACAACGGTGAGTCGGTTAAACCACAAAGACGTGGTCGAATGGGTCGGGTATTACATCAAGCGGACGTACGCATAATGTCGCAAGGCGCAAAAGTACGTGATATCGAAGCGATTCGTCAGTTTCGGGCGGCTTTGGTCAAGTTCGTTGAATCTGCAGGGGTCGCCTTGACTGACGCCGAGGGTGAAATCACCCGTAAACTGACTTGGCTTGAAACCGAACAGTCTCATTTCTGGATCTCTCAGGTCCGTAAATGGTCCGAGGAGGTCAATCGGGCCAAAGATGCCGTGCGACAAAAACGCATCTTCAAGGATTCGTTAGGCCGACCGCAGTCGACCGTTGACGAGGAAAAATATCTGAAAAAATGCCAAAAAATCCTCGAACAAGCCGAGCAAAAACTCGAAAACACCCGGAGACATGCCAAGCAACTGCAACGAGAACATCTGTTATACCGGGGGGGCGTGCAACGACTCGCAACGGCATTATCTTCCGATCTGCCCAACGCCATTGCCTTGTTGGATCGAATTACTGATCGGCTTGAGCAATATGTGGCTTCATCTCCGGTTCTGGTCGGTAGTGACGCAGAACCCCCTTTTTCCCAGCCCTCGGATACTTTGACCGGATCCGGTTCGATGAAACGAGCCGTCCAACCACCCGAACCGGACAAGCCCGAATCCGATCCGGTTTCGACATCGGAACAGGTTTTGCCAACCCCTGATCCTCAACAAAATCAATCTCAACGAGGAAAAACCGATGGGACTGTATGAAGGACGTGGTAATCTGAACAAGGGGTTGAAGGATCTGATGCTCCGATGGGAATCCGTCAAAACCGATTGGTCGGATTCGGTTTCAGAACAGTTTGAAAAAACTTATCTTGAACCGCTCGAGCAGGCAGTCCGCCAAGCGGTTTCGACCATGGATCAGATGGCCCAAGTGCTGGCACGCGTGGATCAGGATTGCAAATAGATGGAATGACAACAGGATAATCTCCCTCTGCCGGAAGGGTTCGCCTTGAAAGACCAAACGCCTATGAACGCTGTCGATCTTCCCGTGGTTCCCGCATCATCCGTGCCCGGGAAGGAATCTGTGCCCGAACAAACCCCGCGAGACATTCAACGAAACGCTTTGCGCGATTTGTTGACCCTTTCCCAAGAACTTTCCCGGATCGAAGCCGAACTCGACGTGGGTTATCGGCAGGAATCCCAACAGCTAAAAACCAAGTTCGAACGACAGATCCGCGATTACGACTACCGTCTTGAATCGGTTCGACGACAGATCGACGAGAAAAATGCCGAAAAATCCCAAGCCATCTCCGAGCACTATCAACGCGAAATAAAAAAGATTCAGTCATCATACACAGGGAAACGAACCCAGATTCTTTCAGAATATGATTCGACTAGTGCAGAACTGAAAAATAAGTTCGATCAGGCTTCGTGGCTGGCTGACAGTGTCCTCGAAGCCGCAGAACTACAAGCCAATCAGACATTTCGTCAAGATGCCGAACGCCATTCAGAGCTGATCGAAGAAATCAACCGGATCGAAGCGACCGTCGTTCAGTTGATTCAGAATTACGGGATCAGTCCGGTTCCCGCAGATCACCCGTCCCTTGAGGCCGAGTCCATTCGAGAGCAGGCTAAGACTGTTCTAGACCAACAGCGTCAGCAGATCGGACAACTACTTGCTCGTCTGAAGCGATTCGGGTTTGCTTGGTTGCTGACCGGTGTCTGGCCGGCGGTTCTAGTCCTGCTGATCGGGGCTGGCACGTTCGTATACGTTCAATCCCGGCAAGCCGATCCGATGAAACCGGATTGGCAGGTACTGGTTTATCCGATGATCGGGGCCTTACTCGGCGGTAGTGTGCTGATAGGTTTGTTGAAATGGTTCGCCAACTCGCAGATCCGCAAAACGTATGCGCCGTTACGTACTGCGCTAGCCGATGCCCGTCTGGCGAGTCAGGTCGTTCACGAGAATGCCTCCCGGGCCAAAACCCGAGCTATCGAGGAAGCTGTCCGTAAACGAAATGACGAGGTCGAACGGGTCAAGAATCAACTCCTGCCTCTTCAGAAAAAGGCCCAGCAACAAAGGGATACGAAACTCAAATCCCTGGAAACCGAGCATCAACAGGCGATGAATCGGGTTGAAGAAGTTCGGTCCCGACAGGAAAACGACCTGGCAGCTTGGAAAGACCGTCAGTTGCAGGAAACCGCAGGTAAGGTCATCGAAGAGCAAAATCGGCTGAAAATCAAACTCGAATCGGAGTTGAACCGGTTACAGGATAATTACTCATCCCGACGGTCGGCTTTGCAGAGACGTTGGCAGGAAGGTCTGGAACAAATCCAGGCACCGATCGGTCAGACCCGGTCGATCACCCGTTTGCAAACCGACTGGTCCGATCTTGAGCGGAATTGGACCCCGCCTGACAGGTTTCCTCGGTCGGTGAACTTTGGATCTCTGGAGATTGATATGAACCGTCTGTCTGCCGGGATTCCCAGGGATGGTTCATTTCAACTGGCGCTTCCGGAACACTTTGCAGTTCCTGCGATGATGGCGTTCCCACGCGAGGCATCGGTACTGATCCAAACCGATGCGTCCGGTCGACAGGAAGGACTGGCAGCGCTTCAGATGATCATGACCCGTCTGCTCATCAGTCTACCCCCGGGACGCGCCCGTTTCACTATCCTCGATCCTGTTGGACTCGGCCAATCTTTTGCCGGGTTCATGCACTTGGCCGATCACGATGACCAATTGGTGACAACCCGGATATGGACAACTCCAGAACAGATCGAAGAACGGCTAAGAGATCTGACCGAGCATATGGAGACGGTCATTCAAAAATATCTCCGTAACGAGTTTGAGACGATCGATGATTACAACGCCCAGGCCGGGGAATTGGCAGAACCCTATCGGTTCCTGGTCATTGCCGATTTCCCGCGAGGGTTTGAAGGCGATGCCGGACGACGACTGATGTCGATCGCACGAACCGGTGCCAAATGTGGCGTTTATACCCTGATACTGCGTGACATCCGACAACCGCTTCCCCCGGAAATCATGATCGAGGACCTGGAAGCTTCCGCTGCTAATATTGTGCGCGAGTCGAACCGATGGGTGTGGAAGGACGAGGTGTACGGTCAGTTTCCGTTGAACCTGGACACCCCGCCCGATGACGAGCAGTTGTCCCGGATCGTCCACCGGGTCGGCGAGGCAGCTAAACAGGCGAATCGGGTCGAAGTCGATTTTGAAACGATCGCACCCCGACAAGAACAGTTTTGGTCGTTGTCGGCTGCCGAGGAGATTACGGTTCCCATCGGACGAATGGGCGCAACCCGACTCCAATACTTCCGGTGCGGAAGGGGAGTGGCCCAGCATACACTGGTAGCCGGCAAAACGGGTTCGGGTAAATCAACACTCCTTCACGCCTTGGTGACGAATCTGGCGATGTGGTATTCGCCGGATGAGGTGGAGTTTTATTTGATCGATTTCAAAAAAGGTGTCGAGTTTAAGACATACGCGGATTACAAGCTCCCCCACGCCCGTGCGATCGCGGTGGAGTCAGACCGGGAGTTCGGGCTGAGTGTGCTTCAGCGAATCGACGCGGAACTGTCGCGCCGGGGTGAGCTGTTTCGAAAGGCTGGGGTTCAGGATCTGGCCTCATATCGTCAGACGCCCGATGCTCAGGTCATGCCCCGGGTGATGCTGATCATCGACGAGTTTCAGGAGTTTTTCACTGAAGACGATAAATTAGCACAGGACGCCCAATTACTTCTGGACCGACTGGTCCGACAGGGACGGGCATTCGGAGTTCATGTTTTCCTGGGTTCTCAAACGATCGGAGGCGCGGGCTCTCTGGCCCGGACGACACTCGGTCAAATGGCCATCCGAATCGCGCTTCAGTGTTCGGAAACGGACAGTCAGTTAATTTTGGGCGACAACAACTCTGCTGCCAGATTGTTGTCACGACCGGGAGAAGCAATCTATAACGATGCCGGCGGTGCAGTGGAAAACAATTCTCCTTTTCAAGTGGCTTGGTTAGCAGATGCCAGACGTGAGACCTATCTGTCACGTGTGAACGAACATCTGAAAAATCATGGCACGCGAAGGGCTGTGACCCCGCCAATCGTTTTTGAAGGCAACGCCCCGGCTGATATTGCCCAGAACCACCGTCTGTCGGAATGCCTATCTCGACGAAGGCCCGTTTCTGTACCATTGGCCTGGATCGGGGATCCGGTCGCGATCAAGGAACCGACTGCTATTCCGTTCCGTCGACAGTCCGGTGCGAACGTCCTGATCATCGGTCAGCAGGATGAACAAGCCGTGAGCATCCTGATTTCGATGATTTTATCGTTGGCTGCCCAATTGCCGACTGACCTAGCGCGATTCGTTCTTCTAGACGGAACTCCTGCGGATTCGCCTCTCACAGGCAAGCTCGCATCAACTCTCCGGATCCTTCCTCACCGTGTTGATTCGATCGAATACCGACGTGTGGAAGAATCGGTCTCCGAGTGGTCGGAAGAATTGAAGAAAAGACAGGGAGACGAACAAACCGGTCAAACCTCGGTATTCCTGGTCGTCAATGGGCTTCAACGTTATCGCATGCTACGGAAAGGAGACGACGATTTCAGCTTTTCGCTGTCGGACGAACCCCAAAAGGCGTCTCCTGCCAAGCAATTCGTTGAACTCATCAAGGAAGGTCCGAACGTAGGGATTCATGTCGTGACCTGGTGTGACACCCTGGCGAGTATCGAGAGGACATTCGATCGTGGCATGATGCGGGAGTTTGATCACCGGGTACTATTTCAGATGAGCAGTAATGATTCGAGCAACCTGATTGATTCCCCAGCCGCCAACAAACTGGGATTTTTTCGGGCCCTCTTATACAGTGAAGAGCAAGGCGTGATGGAAAAGTTTCGTCCTTATGGAATCCCCCGCGAGGATTGGTTGATCGAGACGTGCAAAAAGCTCCGCGAGAATGAGGGGTATGATGCATGAAGCTGTCGATCGTGATTCCGATTTATAATGAAGAACAGACGCTGCATGAGATCGTACAGAAGGTCGTCTCAGCCCGATTGCCCGATGGTGTGGATCGAGAAATCATTTGTGTGAATGACTGCTCGACTGATCAGACCGCTCGGAAATTGGACGAACTGCCCGGGCTGTATCCGCAGACACCATTTGTCATTCTGCATAAAACCGTTAATCAGGGAAAAGGCGCTGCCTTGCGGGACGGATTCAAAAAGGCCACCGGAGATTTGGTGCTCATTCAGGATGCCGACCTCGAATACGATCCCGATGACTACATGAAACTTCTGGAACCGATCGTAAAAGGTAAAGCCGACGTGGTTTACGGAAGCCGGTTTATCGGTGAACCTCATCGGGTACTGTATTTTTGGCACACCATGGGCAATAAGTTTTTGACAGCATTGTCGAACATGTTCACCAATCTAAATCTGACCGACATGGAAGTCTGTTATAAGGTGTTCAAAAAGAGTGTGCTGGACCAGATCACGATCAAGTGTGACCGGTTCGGTTTTGAACCCGAGATCACAGCAAAAATTGCTAAAATCCGTCCTCGGTTGAGAATCTACGAAGTCGGCGTCGCCTACTACGGACGTTCGTACGAAGAAGGTAAAAAGATCACTTGGAAAGATGGTGTCAAAGCCATCCTCACCATCATTCGGTTTCGTTTTACGGATTAAGAATCCGGTTAACGTGGACTGAAAAGTCCGATAACCTCATTTGAGTAATGATCTGGTTTCGTCCTAATAGCTAAAACACGAAAATAGCGCATAATAAGGTTTCATAAGGACATTGAATCTGAGGTTTTGAAGGAGTTTACATGCGCTGTGTCGTAACCGGTGGGGCCGGATTTTTGGGTTCACATCTGACCGATCTTCTGCTTTCGCAGGGACATGAGGTGATCGGGATCGATAACTTCATCACCGGAAACCGCGAAAATATTGCCCACCTGAGCGGAAACAAAGCCTACACGTTTATCGAAAAAGATGTGATCGAGCCTTTTGATATTGATGGACCGATCGATCGGATTTATCACCTGGCCAGTCCGGCTTCACCGATCGGGTATGTCAAACATCAGATCGCCACGCTCAAGGTCAATTCTCAGGGAACCTGGAACTGCCTCGAACTTGCGGAGCGGAAAAAGGCTCGTTTCCTAATGGCCAGTACCAGCGAATGTTACGGCGACCCGGCCGTTCATCCTCAACCCGAAACTTATTGGGGAAATGTCAACCCAATCGGGATGCGGTCTATGTATGACGAAGCCAAACGTTTCTCCGAAGCCTGCACCATGGCGTATCACCGTGAGCGGGGGGTCGATACCCGTCTGATCCGCATTTTCAATACGTACGGACCTCGGATGGACCCACACGACGGACGAGTGGTTATCACATTCATCAAACAGGCGTTACATGATGAACCGTTGACCGTCTTCGGGGATGGAATGCAGACGCGATCCTTGTGTTATGTGTCTGATCTGATTCGCGGGATCAATATGGTTATGGAGAACGAGGGATTTGTTGAACCCATCAATCTGGGCAATCCTTCGGAACTGACCATCCTCGACATCGCCAAGGAAATCCTTGAACTGATCCCGCAGAGCAAGAGCATGATTACGTTTCGTGAAATGCCCCCGGATGACCCCAAGGTCCGTCGACCGGATATCACCCGAGCAAGGAAGATTCTTGGTTGGGAGCCTGTGGTTAGCCGGCGCGAAGGTTTGGCCAAGATGATCGAATACTATCGTGACAAATTGAAGTAAAATTTCGTTTCCGAATTGGAACACAAGCCTTTCCCCCTTGAACCGAGTGGTGGGGCGATTGTCTTGGGTGTTCTGAGTTCCGGCGGGCTCAATTGCCCATTCTTCAAGGATGTGGCAGAATGAAATGGCCGGAACGGAGAAATCGTTCTCATGCTTCTTCAAACCAACAGTTACATTGTTCCCAAGGAAAAGCGTGCAGCCCATCAGCACCTGATGCAGCGCTTTCGCCAGGTACTGATGCGACTGGGTTGCGATCATTTTGAGGTTTATGAACAAGTCGGGGCCAATTGGACCGGAGGTGAGACCAGCGGTCGGTTCGTGCAAATGATGAAGTTCCGTGACCGTAAGCACTGCCAGGCGGTCCAATCAGTCGAACGCAACGACCCGGCTGCTCAAGCATTGGTCCGCGAGTTCTGCGAGCTGATTAATCTGCCCTATCAGCAACAGCAGGGGTTGTTTGCACACGGTTACTATCATGCCGTTATCGAGCCGATCCGGGTTAAACCTTCCGACTTGGCTTATCATGCCCACGAATCTGATGTGCCGTTTCAAACCCCGGATGAATGCTATACTTCTCAGGAACCATCATCTTCGGCCAATCCATCCGATGAAGAAGCGTCCGTCGATTCGGCATCGGTCGATACGTTCAGCCCCGAAATCCCCGAGAAGCACAAACAAGCCGGTTCTTCGACACAAAACCGCCATTCCACGGATCAATCCGATTAATTTTTTGATTCGGGACGCATGGGATGATTCGTACCTTGAAGACATTGATCATACTAGTACTGCTAGCGGGCTGGGGCTTGGCAGGATCGGCAGTTTATATCGTTCGTTGGCCCGGGGCTGATGCCTGGATCGGGATCATCCCCAAACACCGACTCGGGATAAAGGATACTTACGTGGATGTACGGGATTGGACCCTCTCAGATCTGCGGGATCACCCTGAATTACTGCGTCGGCTTGGTGAAACGGGGAAACTCCATTGGTTAGCCCATATTGCTTCGGAACAGGAGCTTCAAGAACTTATTAACTCAACCGACGATGCACGAAAGAAATAAGAATTGATCAGTCGGCTTATCGATATTTCGGTGCAACCAGGACGCCTTTCATCCACCACACGAGTCAGGATTATTTTGTGTGAATAAACGGGAATATTTTTTGACAGGCGTTTGTCAGGTTGGTTTAATACGCCAAAGGTGGAGCGTAACAACACAGTTTTACATCAGGAATTGTCCATGCGAAGTGTCATTTTTCTTGTTGTGGTCACTGTAGGATCCGCGGTGATAGGTTGTGCCCGTCCGAATGAAATCGGATGGACACCTGTATACTCGACCGAAGAAAGGGTTCAGATGATCGCGCGGAATTGGGACATGGAAGGAAAAATGATCATGGACGATATCGATTCAGCGCTCCTGTTGCGCCCCATGAGTGGATTGACGTATTGGCATATCCGATAAGGTTGCTTGACAATAAAAAGTGCGTCCGACCTGCAAGAAAACTTGCAGGTCGGTTTTTTTTTGCTTATAGGGAGCTTTACACAGTGGATCGTCGCTGAAGTGGTTCAGACCCGGTCCGGGTGTAAGTGTTATGTCTTATTGGGATTATTACCGGATTGGGGCACGTCATCAGCCGTTCATGTTGCGGCGGAATTACCACTACGAAATGTGGTCGGCCATGACATACCCCCTAGCAGCGGCGCTAGCCGAGGGGGCGTTTTCGGCCATCGTTGCCGCGAAGTATTTCCACGCGAGTGAAATGGTAATTGCGGTCCTGACCGCTGCCCCGATGTTCGGCAATATCGTGGCACTGTTGTGGGCAGAACTGTCGCGAAATCGCCAGAAAGTCCGATTTGTCAACGGTTTACAACTTGGCGTGGTTGTCGGGATTGCTTCGGTCGCGTTGACGGCGATGATCCCCGACCGGACCGTCGGGGCGTGGGTTTTTGCGTTCTTGATTATTTTGGTACGGATTTTCGCTGCGGGGATCGTAACGGTCCGAAGTACCCTTTGGCGATACAACTACCCACAACATTTGCGGGGACAAATTGTCGCAAGGATCAATATGGTCGCGACAGCAGTTCTGGCGATGACTACTTTTTGGGGTTCACGCTGGCTTGATGCCAACCCCGATGCGTATGTGTGGCTTTACCTGATCGCAGCAATTCTAGGATTGATCGGGGTTTGGCAGTTTTCGCACGTCAGGGTCCGTCGAGAAAAGAGTATGCTCAAAGAGGCCCGGTTGATCGCAGTTCGACCAGAAAACCTGGCCCAGACCGAAGAAACGAACATATTGAACTACTTCCCTCCTGTACACCGGAGTTTATTCCAAACATTGCAGCGGGCCTTTTCCGTGCTGAAGGAGGATCGGCGGTTCAGGCAATATCAACGATGGCAAATGCTGGCTGGATTCAGCTTTATGATGCTTCAGCCCCCTCTGGTATTTCTGGTCAGTCGGGAACTGACCGACCCTAAAAGGGACTACACCCTAGCCACCGTCGTCCTACAAATTATCCCTTTGGTGATCACGATACTGGCGCTTCCGGTTTGGGCGCCCTTATTTGATCGAGTCATGATCAGCCGATTCAGAGTCATTCAGGGTGCATTTTGGTTAACCGCCCAGACAACCATCCTTTTGGGTGCGTATTTCATGAGTCTTCCGGTCATTATCGTCGGGCAGGTGTTGATCGGATTATCGATTGCTGCGGGGAACTTGGTTTGGAATCTGGGTCATAATGAGTTTGCTAGTCCGGAAAAGTCCGCGGATTACATGGCCGTGCATGTCATGCTGACAGGGTTGAGGGGCTTTATTGCTCCGTTCCTGGGGATATGGGTTTTTGAGTTTTTACGACCTTACGGGATGGGATACGGCGTTTTTGCGATGAGCGTTTGTATGAACTTGGTGGCTTGGTTGGGGTTTTGGAGCATGTACACTGAGGATTTGAAGCACCCACCCGAGCGGAGGTCCGAGCAACCGGCGTGACAATCTATCACGAATCGTTGACACTGCTAACATGCATCTATTTTTTGTTCATTTGCTGGTCGGTTATGGGATCAGTCTGGCAACGGTCCTGGGTTTGGCATTGGCACTGACGTTATGGGGCAGACATATCGGTCGAGGGGTGACCCACGCTCCGGGTCTGGATGGTGTGGTGTCGTTGCTGACTTGGGTTCCCTGGGTGATAGGCGGGGTCTGGGGGGGCTGGCCGGGTTGGCTGGGTGTTCTGATCGGTCAGGTGACAGCGTTGGTCGTATGGTGTCGGGTTCACGAAACCATGCACCCCCAAGCCATGAAAGGGCCCCGAATTGTCAGTTTTTTAAATCGAACCGTCGGACGATGGCAGAATCACCTGGCGTTATGGTTTACGGTGATCGCGCTTCCGGTCTTTCTGCTGATCCGTGCCTTGCAGTTGGGGGTGTACTGGGTTTTGCCGTTACTTTTGGGTTTTCCGCGGTATTCTCAGTCTGAATGGGTCAACGTGAGTCGTCAGAAGTTTGAGGGATTGGTCGGACATGATCTGATCTGGTGTTTATATTGCGACTGGATGACCGGGGTTTACTCTCTGGGCGCGGAGATGCTCCGGAACGTGGAAAGCTTTTGGTGCCCGATCCGTTTTTATGATGGAAAAAAATGTGAGAATTGCCGGATCGATTTCCCGGACATAGAGAATGGTTGGGTCAAAGAGACAGGAAATATGTCCGATGTCGTCAAACTCATGGAAGAAAAGTATACCCACGGTCAGCGGTCCTGGTTTGGTCATCCCGTACGACTGACGATCAAGGGAAAACCGATCGAATAATTCAGCTCCCACTTTTCAGCTTTGCCATGTCACAAACGCCTTCCGGATCATCATTCGTGTGGTTGACTCCTTTGAAATGCCGGTTGATTCTGGTCGGGGTTTTGAGTCTAGGATTTGTGCTGCACTTCATATACCTGAATTATAATTGTCCATTGGATTTATCGGGGGATGAGGCACATTACTGGGACTGGTCACGACAACTCGACTGGTCGTATTACTCGAAGGGGCCTCTGGTCGCGTATGTCATCCGTCTGGGGTGCTTGCTTTGGGGGGATAACGAACTGGGTGTGCGGTTCCCGGCACTGGTACTGGCGGTGTTGACTTGCCTGTGTACGTACTGGTTGACTTGTCGGGTATACGGCTCCGAGCGTACGGGTCTGGGGGCGGTATTGCTTTGTCATATTGTCCCGATGTTTGTCGCGGGTAGTTTGCTGATGACGATTGACCCGCCTTACTATTTTTTTTGGGCACTGGCGACGTGTTTGATCCATTGTGCCGCGGTCGGGGAAAAACGGTGGGCCTGGTTGGCAGCTGGGGTGGCAATCGGTTTATCTTTTTTGGCGAAATATGCTGCTTTGATCTGGTTGATCAGCCTGTTGATCTTTCTAATTGTCGCTCGTGATCAGCGTAAGTGGCTTAGAACGATCTGGCCTTGGATGACGATCAGCGTAGCACTGATTTTTACTCTGCCTGTGGTGATCTGGAACGCCCAGCACGATTGGGTGACATTCGGACACGTGTCACGCACCACGACAGAGAATCAGTCGGGGTTTGATCCGATAGCAATTCTGGGAAATCTGCTGCTGATGGCAGGCTCACAGATCGGGATTCTCAACCCTGTTGTTGCGGGATTGATGATCGGAGGGATCATCCTGGTCTATAAAAGGAGCAAGGCGCTTGAACCACATTCCAGCGAATTATCCGGTCATCGATTTTTGCTGTCGTTCAGTCTGCCTTTTTGGGGTTTGGTTGCCGGGGTGACTCTTTTTAAAGAAATCGAACCGAACTGGCCGGCAGCGGCCTATTTCACGCTCGTACCGTTGTCGACATGGTTTGTAAAACAGACCTGGCCTGCATCGCGTGCTTGGCTGATCTCAGCCGTCGTCATCGGTATCGTCTTAATGCCCATTTTGCATTACTCATCGTGGTTGTATCCCCACATCCCTTTTAAACCCCGACAATGGGATCCGGCTACCCGGTTGATGGGTTGGCAGGACATCGGTCAGGAAGTTTCATTAGTGATTCGCCAATCAGATCTTCATCAACCTTTTATTCTTTGTGACAAATATCAGCTCGCGGGTTTGATGGCCTTTTATGTGCAAGGCCAGCCGAAAACCTATTGCATCGGTAGTTACTGGTCGGATCCGAAACGTCGCGACCGTCTAAGCCAGTATGACATGTGGCCTGACCGGTCGTTGGAGCAAACATCCCTGCTCGGACGCGATGCGGTTTATGTCGGTCAGGAAGCTCCCGAACTCGAACAGGTATTTGACCGCGTGATCAAATTGCCCAACGTCCCAGTGGTCCGTCGAAGAATCACTCTTCGGGAACAAAAAATGTACTTGTGTTATAATTTTCATGGGATCCGACGTCCGACGGACGGATTAACCAAACGATGATCAACATTTCTTACGTTAATTTGAGCTGGGAATCAGATCGAGTCTGCTCATCCGACCGACGTTGGGTCCTTCTGTTACCGTTGGGGATGTTGCTAGTGTTAGGGGTGATGTCGTTGGACATACCGCTGGCGCATTTGGTTCATTACCACGGAGTTCGGTACTGGATTGATGATTATCAATTCAGCCCGGTAGGATGGTATGTAGGACGGTTGATGCGTCAGCCTGGGGAGTGGTGGCCTACGGTATTGTGCGCCGCTTTTTTACTATTCGTCCATCCCCAAACTTGGCGAGCAGGGGGATTTATGCTCCTTGCGTTTTTTCCCGGGGCAATCAACGGTGTACTAAAATGGGTGGCAGGTCGTCATCGACCTTATACCGGACGTGAAGCCTGGGACTGGAACTTTTTTCAGGACGGATGGTGGGGTTTATTTCATCAGAAGAACTTGTCTTTCGCGTCGGGTCATGCCACGCTCGCCTTTGCCTGGGCAACAGCCATGAGTATCGCGTATCCCCGATTCCGGGTGATTTTTTTCTCGTTGGCGGGTTTGTGTGGGTTGCAACGGGTCTTATCCGCGGATCATTACCTGACCGACGTTTTTGCGGCTGCGGTCCTTGGCATCGTGACAGTCAAGCTAATGTTTCGTATCCTCTCACGAGTTGTTCCTGCGGGCCAAGATGGTCCGGGGAACGTGACAACTAACGTGTCAGAGAGTGGAACTCGAAATGATGGTCGATCAACCCCCAGCAACAGCCCAACAGGACATTTATCTGTCCCTGGTGATTCCGTGTTATAATGAACAGGAAAATATACCGGTCCTGCTTCAAAGGGTTGAAGCATCTCTCAATCCGATTGGTAAACCGTTTGAGGTGATCATTGTGGACGACGGGAGTACGGATGATACGCCCCGGCTTCTGTCAGAAGCCAAAACGCGTCTTTCTTGGCTTCGTGTGATTCGGATGACTCGCAATTCCGGTCAAAGTGCCGGATTCGAAGCTGGGTTTGAAGCCGCCCGTGGACAGCTCATCGCCACCATCGATGCTGATCTCCAGAACGACCCGGAAGAGGTCCCGCGTCTGGTAAAAATGATGGAAGAACACCCGGAATATGACATGATCACCGGATGGAGAAAGGACCGCCAAGATACGCCTTTTAGACGTTGGCAATCACGACAAGCTAATAAGATCCGCAACTGGATCAGCCAGGACAACATCAACGATTCGGCTTGCAGTCTGAAGGTCTACCGGGCATACGCGATCAAGGGTCTGAAACTTTTCAACGGGGCACATCGGTTTTTCCCTGCCTTAGTTAGGATGAGGGGGTATCATGTACACGAAACTCCGGTAAAGCATTCGCATCGCTTTGCCGGCACGGCCAAGTATGGGTTCCGAAATCGCGCATTTCGAGCTTTTATTGATCTGCTGGGTGTTCGCTGGATGAAGATGCGATACCTGCGATATGAGGCGCAGGAAAAGTAACCGGATCCGTTCTGTCGATCATGATTTTGACCTATCGACAGAAGGTATGAACAAGGGAGTAGAAAATGAATCTGTCCGGACACGATATCGGGGTGTGTAGCTGGTCTTTAAATCCGGCGTCCATGACTGACTTGGTCGCCAAGATGGATGAATTGGCGCTAGATCATGTCCAGTTGAATCTGGTGCCACTGATCGGACGGGATGAACAGACGTGCCAAAAGGAAATAGATGTTTTGAACTCCGCCGAGATTGCTATTACTGCCGGGATGGTGCATTTCGAGGGGGAGAATTACTCGACGATTGCTTCCATCAAGGTCAGCGGCGGGCTTGTACCCTCCGAGCAATGGTCCGTTCGTAAACAAAGAGCGTTGGACGCTGGCAGGATCGCCCAACGATTTGGAATCCAGTCCGTTTCACTTCACTTAGGATTTATTCCCCCGGCGAATGATCCAAGCTATACGACATTGATCCAGCGTACACGCGAGATCGCTTCGGTCTATGGGGAACTGGGTATTTCACTTCTGTTCGAAACCGGACAAGAACGCGCAACCGAATTACTGATGTTTCTCAATGATTTGAATGCCCGAAATGCTGGGGTCAATTTTGATCCTGCCAATATGATCCTGTACGGGTCAGGTGATCCGGTCGAAGCGGTTAAAATCCTTGGCCGACACATTCGACACGTCCACATCAAAGACGCTATTGCCAGCGATTCACCGGGTATCGAGTGGGGAACCGAAGTCCCGTTTGGTCATGGAGATATTGACCATTTGAACTTTATCCGGGCTTTACACGATGTTGAATACGACGGTCCTTTGGTCATCGAACGAGAGTGCGGCTCGAATCGATTGACCGACATCCGTCAAGCTGTCCAGAAACTAGAGTCCATTTTAAAATGAATTCTGTTCCGGGCATCGGTCCGGTCGGTGGGTTACTTCAACATCCCGCTTTTAGCGGCATATTCAAAGACACCTCCGGCTTCGATGATCGGGAGCACATCCCCAAGCGGTTTGATCTCGAACTTGATGTTCCGGGTTTTGTTCAGCACGTACCCATCGAGGACATGAACTTCGAGCTCGTCGCCGGTGTTGGTTTTTTCGACCATTCGGATGACGGATTCGAGTGGAAGCAGGTATCCACCGTTGACCGAATTGCGATAAAAGATGCGTGCATAAAACTCGGCGATGACGCACTGAATTCCCGCTTCTGCCAACGCCAAAGGAGCATGTTCACGCGATGAACCGCACCCGAAGTTCTTCCCTGCTACGACGATCTGGTATTCGCTTTTGAACCGTCCCGGTTCAACAAAAGGAATATTCCCGTAGGGCAGACCGGCTTCGGCTTCGGGAACTCCGGAATTAGCGTACATTCCGAAGTACTTACGCTCTTCCGGGTCCGAAGGGTTGTAGCTCAAATACTGGGCAGGAATAATTTGATCCGTGTCGATATTGTCGCCCAAGACGTATGCCTTACCGGTGATAATTGTTTGCATGATCAGAAACCTCAGATAATCGATATATCCTAAAGTAGTCGTAGAGTTCGATCCAGCCGATGCCGTGAAATTGTATGGACCGTTTATTCTGGTGTTGACGCTTTTTTATCCGCGCAGCACCTGAGAGCGACAAAATCAATATTTTTTCCTCGTTTTTAGGATAATTTCGAGCATGAGCATTCGATTCGAATCAAAATCGCGCAACAGGTCAGGATATATGGAAGAACCATTCAACAAGGCTTTGTAACCCGGGTTTGTCTTGCATCCGGGAGCAAAACCCGGAAAATTGAAAAGGACTGACACGGAGGTCTTATGCGCGTGCTGGCTTTTATGAATCAAAAGGGTGGTGTCGGAAAGACAACGACCACGGTCAATCTCGGAGCCGCATTGGCGCAGGCGGGCAAAAATGTCTGTATGATCGATATGGATCCCCAGGCCCATTTGACGATCAATTACGGTTTGGATCCCAATTCCGAACAGGCATCTTTGTACGATGTTTTGGTCAATGAAACGCCTCTTCTGGAGTCGATCCATTCCGTCGGAGAACGTTTGGCGGTGATCCCTTCGCATATCGACCTGGCTGCTGCCGAAGTCGAGTTGGTTTCTACCCTCGGAAGAGAGCTGATTCTGCGAAAACGCATTGAGTCAGCGAGTCATGATTTTGACTACATTCTGCTAGATTGTCCTCCTTCTCTGGGGCTTTTGACGATTAACGCCTTAGCAGTTGCGGATGACGTGATGATCCCGATGCAGCCTCATTTTCTGGCGCTGCAGGGTATGGCCAAGCTCCTGGAAACCGTTCAACTCGTCGCCAAACGCATGAATCCCAAACTCGGCGTGGGGGGGAATTATTCTGACCATGTTCGATTCACAAGCCAAGTTGTCGCACGAGGTGATTTTCGAATTACAGGAGTTCATCGAGCAATCCCGAGATAAGAATCTTCCCTGGAGCCGGGCTAGAGTGTTCGAGACTCGAATCCGGCGCAATATCAAACTAGCTGAGAGTCCTAGCTTTGGAAAACCGATTTTCGATTACGACCCGTCCAGCAATGGTGCTGCTGATTACCGTAAGCTCGCAGCCGAGCTGATCAGCGTGTTCGAAGGACACCAGCAAACAACGGCATCGATGAGTGATTCGATCAATGATCCGTCGGATGAACCCCCCGCACCTCCGCGTCTTGAAGTTACCATTCATCCGTCGCTGAACCAGATTGTTGCGTCTCCGAGGACAGGGACTGCAGGATGAGTCTGAACCCGTGGCGTGTCATCATTTTCGTGACCTTATGTGTATATGCCACGGTCCTGTTGACCTTGACACACATGCCCAAACCCCCCGGAGTGTTTGAAGGGCAGAGTGATAAAACACTGCATTTCATGGCCTATATGGTACTCGCATTGTTGGTCTATCTGGTTTTGTCTGCCTACAGACCGGACCAGAATTATAGACTGATCAAGGTACTGGTCATCTGTATGATTTTTGGTGCGGTTGACGAGTCCACTCAACCCCTGTTTGGTCGTTCGGCCGACGTCCGGGATTATCTGTTTGATGTGCTGGGGATAGTTGTCGGGTCAGGGCTTGCCTTAGCCGGTTGTTTTGTGGTCAGACGATATGTTGCTGGGATGAATCCATCGGTTTGATTCCTCGATAACATACGCAGACCCCGAACGTCATCGGGTGCTGTTCGACAGATACGAATCCGGTTTCCGCCATTAATCGCGTCATCTGCTGGCGAGAAATGAATGTTTCAATGCTACGAGGTAGGTACTGATAGGCTCCGGATCTGTCCCGTGCAATCAACGACGCGGTGATCGGCATGAGATGGTATGAATAGATCCGATTAAGGAAACGCACCAGAGGCTGCTGTGGTTCAGAAAACTCAAGAATGATCAATCGCCCGTTCGGTCGTAGCACGCGGTAGAACTCTTTCATCGCCGAGCGGATGTCCTGCACGTTTCGAATCCCGAACGCGATGGATACGATATCACAACACGCATCCGACAGTGGAAGACACTGGGCATCTGCGTTGATCCATCCGACCGACGAGCTGGTACGGGACGATTTTTTTAAAGCCAGTGGCAGCATGTCGTAGGTGAAGTCGATCCCGATGACCGGTCCTGACGTCATTCGCGAAAAGGCCAGTGTCAGGTCACCGGTTCCGCAGGCTACATCGACGACCGTATCGTTGGGTCGAGGCGCCGCGATCCGTACGGCTTTTTTTCTCCAGTACTGATCTCGTCCGAAACTGTGCAATCGGTTGTTCAGATCGTAACTAGGCGCGATCGCGGAAAACATCCTCTGGACCCGCGACCGTTTGTCCGCAACAAGATGCGGGTTCTGAAGCAGTTGCTCGTCCCAAGCTCTGTCGTAATCACTCATTTCCCGTTTCAGATTAGTCTATCGAATGAGTTTTTCCCAATTTCGCATTTCAAAAGTTGTGTCGTTATGCTGAATCGGATCATGGAAGAATTGTGTTGGATCAATGGATCGGTTTGCCCTCTTTCGCAGGCCCGGATCAGTGTGGAAGATCGAGGATTCGTTTTTGCAGATGGGGTTTACGAAGTGATTCGGGTCTATCAGGGTCGTGGATTTGCAGTGAAACCTCACCTACAAAGACTGGTTCGATCCTGTGAAGGTGTGGAGATTTCTTGTCCGTATTCGAATCAGTTCATCGAAAAGGTCATTGGGGACCTGGTCATGCAAAGTCGATTGCAGGAGGGGATCGTTTATGTGCAGGTGACGCGCGGGGTTGCGCCACGGGGTCATGCGTTTCCGAAGGACGTGACACCGACGGTGATGGTATATACACGCTCGATGTTGTTCACCCGGCTAGCCAGTCAGCGGGTAATCAGTGTGACGGATGACCGGTGGGATCGCTGCTGGATCAAGTCGATTGCATTATTACCCAACGTGTTGGCGAAACAAAAGGCGGTTCGGGCGGGCGTCGACGAAGCCGTTTTCGTTGATGGCGATCATGTTCAAGAAGGCGCCACCAGCAACGTCGCGATCGTTCGAGGTCAGACGTTGATCACACCTCCCGTAGGGGAAAAAGTGTTGCCCGGAGTTACACGACAGATTTTACTGGAGTTGGCTGAGGAGCAGGGCATGGATGTTCTCGAACAGACGTTCACCGTACAGGAGGCATATGCCGCGGACGAAGCCTTTCTCGCATCAACCACGCGTGAGGTGGCTTGGATATCCGAATGGGACGGACACCAGATCGGTTCCGGCCGATGTGGGAAGTGGACCCAAAGACTTAGCCAAGCGTTCGAGCACTATCGGGATCAATCGGTGTCGGATTTTAACGATTCTTCGTCATCTTCTCGGAGCGCCTGAAGCAGGTCCACGTAATCAGCATCGTCGAGTTCATACCATTCCGGAATCTGGGAAGGTAAAAGCCCTCGCCACTCGGCCAGTTTGGCGATGATTCTGGACTTCAGCTCGGGGTCTTGGATGTATCGGATACGAATCATTTTTTGTATCGATCGGATTTGACCGGTGCGATGGTGAATTGTACGTCGGTAACATGCCTGCTGCACGGTCTGTCGGCAGGACGATGGGATCCACGATAAGGGCTAAGCCGTCGTAAGGCGGCGTGCGGGTTGTTTACAATCCGCCTTGTCGGTTGCCACTGGTACGACCGATAATGCGCAAAGCCACTGATGCCGATAACCCCCGCAGACGCGGACCGGGATCGAGTGGTTACCGAATGGGTGCCTCAGGATAAAGCTCCTGTTGCCCTTCCTTGAATGGATTCCCGTGGAAAGTAGCGATGAGTGATCAAGTGCCGGCACCGAAATGCCGATGCGCTGGATCAGACGGATTGCGTGAAGCAGTCCACTCATCGCCGATGTGGTCGCGGACAACGGTTCCGCTACAGAAAGGAGGCGATCATTTTCAAGGACAAACACCTGATAAACCATCGGTGAGTTGTCGAATCGATTCGGGACAGCGCGGGCAATCAACAGATTGTCCTGGTCGATAAACCAGTTGCAGGCGTTCTGCAGCGGATCAGTTTGTAAACACGTGCGTCCGTGTCGGACGCGGTTTGGTGTCGCGGTTACGCGACCACTGTTACGGGAGTTTTACTATGGATCGTATACGTTTGAATCGTAAGGGCTTTACGCTTGTCGAAATTCTGATCGTCGTGATCATTCTGGGCATTCTGGCTGCGATCGTGATTCCTCAGTTCACCAACGCGTCGGAAGACGCTCGCAAGAGCAGTCTGACTAGTCAGCTCCAGACCCTGCGCTCGCAGGTCGAACTGTACAAACTTCAGCACCGCGACCAATGGCCTACCGATGACGGTACCTTGGCTGGGGAATGGCAGTGGAATCGTCTGACTCAAAAGACGGATGAAGACGGAACGGCATCGTCGACCGGGTTGTTCGGTCCCTATTTGCAGTCGGCACCCAAAAACTCGCTCAACGGAAAATCCGGGATGTACATTCATAACGCCGAACTCGCCTTTGGTGATGCTTTCCCCGGTGATGCGGAAACGGATGGGTGGGTGATCACGCCCAGCGGAAAGATCTTTGCTGCCAGTAAGCAGGGAGGTTTTGTCTACGACGAAGCCAATCCTAATGCAGCCAATAACAATAACTAATTCCTGATTGTTCGAAATTTTCAGCCCGGTTGAGCAGAAGTGCTCAGCCGGGCCTTGCAAACGAACATGATTCTTCTTTAGCGACTAGCCTCAAAATCCGATACGCAAGGATGAGGAAACGGGCATGTTATCCGGAAAAATCCAAAATCCCTCTTTCAGCTCGTCCCGGCGGGGTTTCACGCTTGTCGAAATCCTGATCGTTGTTGTGATTCTGGGAATCCTGACTGCGATCATCGTGCCACAATTTTCCAACGCGTCGCACGTGGCGCGGGAGAATGTTCTCAAAGATGACCTCCGATATCTTCGAACCCAAATCGGGGTTTATAAAGCCCAACACGAAGACATCCCCCCGGGTTATCCCGACGGAAATCTTCATCAGACACCCACGGGAGAGGCTTTTGTCCAGCAGTTGACTGTTTATACCAACACCAAAGGACAAATCAGTCTGACTGCTGACCCTGCATATCCTTTTGGTCCGTATCTGAGTCAAATGCCCCGTAATCCCCTAACAGGAAAATCAGGGGTCCACGTCGTGACGACAGGCCCCATGCCGGAACCCAGTCTGGAAGCTTTTCCGGATGCGGGCTGGATCTATCACATCGAAACGCAGCAGATCATTGCCAACTCGCCGGGGACGGATTCGCAGGGAGTTGCCTATGCAGATTACTAAAATCGCTTCCGATTATCGCAGGGGTTTTACGTTGATCGAGGCATTGATGGCTTCGGTCGTTTTGGCATTTTGTGTGATAGGGATCTGCGGTCTGTTCATAACCTCGATACAGCAGCGTTCCTACGTCGAATCTTCCGAGCAAGGTACCGAAGCCTCGCGGGCAACTATCGAAAATCTGTTAAGTTACGGACTTGATGAGCTATCCCCTGCGGTAGGAACGGCTTCGGTTGAAACGCTTTCTCCGTCCCAGCTGCGTGCGTCGGACAGTACTCAGGTTCAGGGAACGATTCATTACATCGTTCGGAACGTGAGTCAGGCTCCACGTGATCTGGGGGTGGTCGAAGTGGTTACAACAAGCCCGGACGGAAAACAGACGAAAACCCATCGATTATTGTCTCGTGCGAAGATGCCATGATAGCCCGGGGACTGACATTGATCGAAATGTGTCTGGGAATCGCCATTACCGCAATGACAGGAATGGCGATCGTGGGATTCATGATGACAGCTACTCAAACCTGGCAGGCGACGGAAGAGGGGCTGTCGTTGGATCTTTCATCCCGTCAGGCAGGAACCATACTGGGTCAGGTCATTGAAACATCAAAAGCGCTGGGACTGGTCGATTCGAGTCGGAAAGGTCTGCTGATCTGGCAGGATGACGCATACAACGGTTTGGCTGATGGGAAAGTACAACTGGCCGAACTGGCGATGATACAGTACGACCCAGAGACGAGTTCGTTGTGGCTTCTCGTAGCCGATCCTGCGAAGACAGCCTCGGCGGGGACAGAACCGTCGGAAGTGATTCCTACGGAACAACTCAATCGGACTAGTGTAATGGACCAGTTTGCATCCCGATCCTGGCTTTCCCATAGGTTAATCCTCGGTCCGGGTGAAAATGACGGGCAAAAAAGGTCTTTCACACGGGTTGATTCGGTCGAGTTGATTCCCCTGACCCGATCCGGTTTGCCCGGATTTGAGATGAATTTGACATTATCCCGAGGAAACGAGCAGCAGGACGTCAAGTGGGTTTGTGTGGTTCGAGGTCCCGTCGTGAGGCCTGATTATGCTAATCCGAAAGGATAAACCGTTCGAGACACCTTCAACCCGTCAGCGGGGTGTCGCCATGATTCTGGTCTTGATCGTGGTGGCATCGGCGAGTTTGATGGGCTGGGCGGTTCTGGCGTCAACCAGTATCGGATCACAGATCGCCTCATCTGCCCAAACTAACCTTCAACGCAAATACCTGGCCGAGTCTGGCGTGGAACTGGCGATCTACTACCTGCAGCACCCTACGGCATCCCCGGTGGGTCTAACCACGAGTAGTGATTGGGGAAATCTTCATTACCCCGGAGAAACCGGAATTCGACTCCCTCCCATGCCCGGAACCATTGATGTGAAGGTGGAAAGTATCGGCAACGGGACCTACCAAGTGGTTTCAACCGGTACACTTGGCGGAATCTCACAAACGATTACGGCTGAAGTAGTTCTGAAGAAGAAAAAAACGTTTACTCACGCAGCCAATTTTTTCGGTGACGTCAAGCTATCCAGTAATATCACAATCACCGGAGGCGTGATGGCGTTAGGGTCCGTTATCGCAAACAGTGCCTCCGTCGTAGGAGAGATCTTATCCGGTTCAACAGAAGAAGATTCGTTGACTCGTGAAAACGTTTCTGATGTCCAGGTCTCGATGACAAATTTTCTCCCTTACTATTATGTGGATGGGAAACGATACAAAGCCAAAAAGATATCGAGTTCAATTGTAATGGGTTCTTTGATGGATACGGATGTGGTCAACAATCCGTACAACGTCTGGTACACCGATCAAAACGTGACATTTCGTCTAACGAATGTAGTCAATGGAACGATCATAACAAACAATGCCGACTTGACGATAGACGGAAGCTTAACAGTCAATTCCCGGAATAATCTTCCTGCGGTTGTGACAGACGGAGATCTAATCATCAAGGGCAGTTTCCGAACGGTACAGTTGAACGGACCGACGTATGTCGGAAAAAAGATCAAAGGCGTTGGGATAACAACAGGCAGTAAACTAGTAGTCAACGGTACATTTATCACACCGACGAAAAATAGTCTGTTAGAGTCATTCCATGGAAAAGTGAACCTGACTTATGATGCTTCCAAAGCGACCATCAGCGGTGTCATAGACGCGATTGAAGAAGTATCCGAAATCAAGATCCGATCATGGGTGGTTCAATAAAGGAGTACACAATGTGCAATTCGGCGCAACGATTATTGGGATGTATGGTGGTGCTGCAGGTGTTGATTCTCGGTTCATTATGGAGTGGACACACACTTCCGAGAGCAGAGGCACAGATTCCGGATCCTGGCGCCCAGCGGGAACGTCAGTTGGATGAGCTTCGGGCACTAAACAGCAAGATGGACAAGCTTCTGGATCTGCTGGAAAGCGGAAAACTGCAGGTGAATGTCACCATGTCGGAGAAAAAATAACCTTTCGGACATAAAGATGATGTCACAGCGACGACGAGCCTTTACCCTGGTCGAGATCCTGATGGTGGTCCTGATTCTCGGGATCATCGGGGCTTTGATCATTCCCCAGATCGGTCAGCGGGACGATATTAAGCTCGGTTCGGCGGCGCGGGTGATGATTGCAGACCTGTCTTACGCGCAAAGTCAGTCGATTACCTCGCGAAAACGATGTTTTGTCTTCTTTGGATCGGATCAGTATCAGCTTAAGACTCGACCCGCACCAGGCCAACCGTTACAGGACCTTCCTCATCCCGTCCAACCGGGTAATTATGTTACAACGTTTCATACCGGACCTCTTTCGGGAGTCAGCATCATTGAAGCCGATATAAACGGGCTGGACGCACTGTCTTTCGATGAAATGGGGTCTCCCCTGGCCTATGATGCTAATGCTGATACAAGCCAAGTCATTTCTGTTCCTGCCCGAATTCGAATGCAAAGTGGATCCCAGATTCTGACGATCTTAATAGAGCCTTATACAGGCCAGATGTCAGTTCTGGAAGGTTCGGGATGATTTTTTTACGCCGGGCAGAACATCTTCCGATCGGAGTGGACTTCGGTCATGAACAGCTGAAGTTGCTTCAATTGAGGGAATATGGCCAAACCCTCTCCGTGCATGCAGCGGAGTATCATCCTGTGGAGGATTCGACGGTTCAAGGTCCGGACCGAGCGATATCGCTGATCCCCCGGATCAAATCGATCATTCAGACGAGGGGTTTTTCAGGTAAGCAGGTCGCAGCGGTTTTGCCGCGGGAGTGGGTGCAGGTCAAGACCATTCGGGTCCCCCCGTTGGCGGAGTCCGAAATGAAATCGGCCATTGAGGCTGAATCACGTCAACTGTTCACGATTTCTCCGGATAAACTTACGATCCGCTTCATTTCTGCAGGAGAAATCCGACAGGGAACGGACACACGCCAAGAAGTGATCGTACTGGCAGTAGAAACGAGACTGATCGACCATCTGCTGGAGAGTTTTTATCAATCCGGGCTGGTGGTCGATTCGCTGGATTTTGAGCCGCAAGCCATCTACCGAGGAATTGAACGTTTTGTACGTCGAAAAGAGGACGAAAACGAGATCCATGTGCTAGTCGATCTGGGGGCCTGTCAAACTCAGGTGGTCATCGGTCGTGGTCGGGATGTGACTTTTGTGAAGACCATCGACATCGGGGGTCAAAAAATCAACGATTGCGTTGCACGGAAACTGAACTTGACACTTGAGGAAGCTGCAAGCCTTCGGAGGCGTTTTGCCGAAATGCCTTTGAAAGAAAAGGATTCCGTTCGACAAACTGTACAGGACGCAACCCGCAGCATTATCGGTGATCTGGTGCACGAAGTGTCTCTTTGTCTGAGGTATTATTCGGTGACGTTTCGGGGGCAGCGTCCGGGGAAAGTTCATCTGCTGGGAGGCCAGGCCAACGACCCATCTATCCAAGCTGCATTCTCGCAATCGCTGGTGGTTCCGGTCGAGCTGTATTATCCGTTCCGGGGTGTCAACGTACAGCATACGTCGATCGAACCGCTGGAAGGATCTCTCGGAGAGTGGGGGGCCTGTTTTGGTGCAGCACTCAAGCGGGTACGAAACCCTGTTATCCGTCATCCGTCCGGAACATCGGGTTTCGGGAGACGCAAGACCGACGTGCGTGTGGTCGAAGTGGTCGATTTGCCCTCAGCCATGCAATCCGCAGAAGTGATAGAGACCTCGGATCCTCGAAAACTTCGAAACCCGGAGGTATCGCATGCGTGAGATCGAGTTCGTGCCTGAATGGTATACGTCGACACAACGCAAGAGGCGACTTTTGAAGCTGCAGTTGGCCTGTACAGTGGTTCTGTTTTTATCCTTGGGGGCCTGGTGGGTGGCACACACACATGCGATCGAACAGGGTCAGATCGTGTTGCAGCAGCGACAGGCAGAACTCGAAGCGAGCTCAAACCGAGTGCGCGAAAGACAGGAACAGGATCGACTCCGGGCGCAATATCAGTTACAGGAAAAGGTTGCTACGTCGTTGGGGCTTCAGATCGAATCTTCACGTTTGCTCAAGCTCCTTGAAGAATCGTTGCCCAAAGAAGCTTCCTTGCTGGAAATGAGCATACAAACTATCGAACGGACGATTCCCGTAGCCCAGTCGGCATCGCTTCTTCGGTCTTCGAGGGCAAAACCGGAGATCGAAAGACGACTAGACGTTCGATTCAAAGGTGTTTGTCCTACTCCGACGGGTATTGCCGTTCTTCTGGAGAATCTGCGCCGGACCGGGCTGGTCCAGGATCTGGTTCTGGAATACGCCCGGGATCGTGTAGACGGGGACTATTTGATGCATGAGTTTTCGCTCCGGTTTGAGATGCAACTGGGAGTGGTCGGGGGGGAGTCATGATTCCACTTTCTCAACATTCAGTTTGGATTTACCGGTGTCAGAAGTTTGTTGGTCTAATCAGCGGTTTGGGTCTCGTGTTTTTCTACTTCATGTTGTATCGACCTGGAACCGACCGGTTAGGCGAGATTCGAAGGGAGATTGCGTCTGCAGAATCACAGATACATCAAAATCAACAGGCCGCACAGGACCTGGACGTGATCAAGCGGGACGTCCAACGGTTGAAAGAGCAGCTTGCACGAAGTCGTCAGTTGCCCCGGGACCAGGATCTGTCGGGTTTTTTGCGTGAAACCGCCGGATTGGCCCAAAAGACGGGGCTACAGAAATTCCGTTGTGAGCCGGCTAACGTCAAGCGACTGGAACTGTGTCAGGAGATGCCCATTTCGCTGAAGTTTACGGGCGGGTTCATGGAGGTTTCCTCTTTCCTGCGTCAAATCGAGGAAATGCCCCGTATGTTGCGAACACGTGGTCTGGATCTGAAGTCCAGGGACGGAAAATCAGGTCTCGTCGAAGCAGAACTGATGGTCAGCATCTTTTTCGGGGCAGAATCATGAACAGATCCTCGGTTCAACTACCGGAATGGTTGCCGGAATCATTAAGAGACGATCCTCGAAAGACGGGAATTCTCGGTGTACTACTTCTGGTACTCTTGGTGGTGCTGCTCCGCTACTGGTTGTGGGGTGGAGGGCCGACTTCGGTACAGGCAAGTTCAGGAATAAAACCGAAGCTTAATCAGCAAACGGGATCTTCATCAACGATCAGAACCAATGCAATCCGGTCGGCGACTGCTCCAAACAAATTACGTCAATGGTTAGAAACACCGGTGAACTCGGTCTCAAGAAACCTTTTCGTGATCCAAACCGAGTTTTATCCGACAAAGACCGCAAAATCGGTCTCGTCAGAACCGGAATCCGGGGAATTCTGGGAAGAAGTTGAAAAGTTACGCTCTTTCGAGGCCGATCAGAAAAGAAGACAGGATATTCTTATCCAGAACCTGCAGCGGGAGGCGGCCAAGCTTCGGTTGCAGAGTACGGTGATGGGGCCTGAGCCACAGGCGATCATCGGTGGGAGCCTTGTAAAGAAAGGTGACGTCGTGGCGTCGGACCGCCCGGGTGTGGGCGTCCAGTTCCGTGTCCTCGCGATCGAGGCACGGCGTGTGATCCTCGAGCGGGAGGGCATCAAGCTCGAGCTTCGCATGCAAAAATGACCACGATGCCCGTAACGGCGGGTTCTCTGAAACGACGTGACCCGCAAAAAACCGCCGCGAATAACGCGGACTTTTCGAGGAGATGTTACATGAATAAGGCTCTCCATCACGCAGTAGTTGCTACCGTCTTATCCTCATTGTCCATTTATTCCTTTGGGGCAGATCAGGCAATTTCGTCTCCGCCTCCGATGACCGACCCATTTGTCAGTTCTGACGTAATTCCGATCCCCACGCCCGAAACCAAATCCGAAAAAACCAGTGAAATCAAATATGACATGACCCAGGGAACTGTCGAGATCCATGTCAATGATGCCAGTATCGTCGAAGTCCTGCGGATGCTCTCGTCCCAATCGCAGAAGAATATTATCGCCGGCAAGGACGTGAAAGGAACCGTGACCGCTAATCTTTATGGCGTCACGATCCAAGAGGCCCTCGAAGCCATTCTTCAATCCAGCGGGTATACCTATCGGGAAAAAGGCAACTTTATCTTCGTATACACACAGAAGGAAGCTGCTGAAATGGACCGTGCAGCTCGGGTGCTGAAAACCGAGGTCTTCCGAGTCTTTTACACCCCGGCTGCAAATGCCGTCAACATGATCAAACCAGTCCTCTCTACGGACGCTCAGGTGTCTTATACGACTCCTGCCTCTGCAGGTATCAGCAGCGGCACGAGTGATGTCGGGGGGAACAGTCATGCGGTCGAAGACATGATCGTGATTACGGACTATGCCGAAAATCTCGAAGCCGTTGCCCGTGTGCTGAAAGAAATCGATCGTCGTCCACAACAGATCCTCATCGAAGCCACCATCCTCCGGGCAGGTCTCAGCGAAGACAACGCCCTGGGCGTTGATTTCAATCTTCTGGCGGGGGTCAATTTCAGCAGCATCATCTCCAACACCAGCGGACAAATTACCGGCGCCAACGCGGGTACGATTTCGGGCAGCAACGCTGCCTCCGTCGGTACAGGTAACTCCTTTGCGTCGAGTATTCCGGGGGGTATGAAAGTCGGGTTCGTGTCAGACAACGTCTCGGTCTTCTTGTCAGCTCTTGAAGGCGTGACGGATACGGTTGTGCTGGCGAATCCCAAGATCCTGGCGCTGAACAAGCAAAAAGGCGAAGTGATTGTCGGTCGAAAAGACGGGTATTTGACCACAACCGTCACTGAATCCAGCACCATTCAGACGGTGGAGTTTCTCGATACGGGGACCCGACTGATTTTCCGTCCTTATATCGGGGAGGATGGATATGTGCGCATGGAGATCCACCCGGAAGACAGCTCCGGCGGGCTGACCAGTTCTAATCTGCCTTTCAAAATCACTACCGAGGTGACTTCCAACATCATGGTCAAAGACGGGCACACGGTGGTGATCGGAGGGCTGTTCCGCGAGTCTTCGGATACCGCGCGATCACAGGTCCCCGGTTTAGGTAACATTCCGGTAGCGGGGGCGTTGTTCCGTCAACAACGGGATCGCAGCACACGTGAAGAAATCATCATCCTTTTGACCCCTCATATCATCAAAGACGATGAAGCGTTCAGTAAAGCATCTGAAGATCTGGCCAAGGACGGAGAAAGGCTGCGTGTCGGGGTCCGAAAGGGAATGATGCCTTGGGGACGCGAACGGCTTGCAGAACTGGCTTACGAGAATGCCGAAGCCGAACTGAAAAAGCCCGATCCCGATCGGAACAAGGCGTTGTGGCATCTAAACTGCGCGACCAATCTGAATCCCAAGTTCGCTGAAGCTATTAAATTAAAGGAAACCCTCACCGGACAAACGGTCGTCACAATGGATAACAGCTCGATTCGGGGGTTTGTCCGTCGGCAAATCCTGTCGGACAAGGAGAATCAGAACGAGCTTCCGGTCCTACCGCGACGGTCGACCATTGAAAGGGTTTTACCAACAACGCTCCCGGCCGACGGGGATGCAAGTATGCAACCTTCCTCAACACCCGAACAAGTGAGCCAAGCGACTGCTGGTCAGGTGCAGAATAATCTGCCCGAAAAATCTTCCGATCCTGAACCGCTTGTCACTGTTCTCGAGGAACAGACCCATTAATGCACTCGGAGGTAAGGATCATGAAAATCGATACTTCTGTTGTTAGAGTTCTGATAACAGCCGGGGTGGGAATTGCGTCGCTGGTCGGGTGCCAAAGTAGTCCGGATCACCAGAAAACCCAACGCGAAGTCGCCCAGCAGCAGTGGAACCAGACCAGGGCGGGGATCATGCACAGTCTGGCTTTGGACCAGTTCAAAACCGGTAATTTTGATAAAGCCCGGCGTACGGTTGACGAAGCGTTGACGATCGATCCTCAGAACATCCAGCTACATATCCTGTCGGCAAGGATTTCCATCGAACAGAACAGGCTGGACCAGGCCGATCAGCAACTAAAACAGGCTTTAATGCTAAATCCGCAAAACGCCGAAGCACTTTATTATTCGGGCATTGTCGCCCAGCGGTGGCAGAAATTTGAAGAAGCTTTGGCGTACTATACGCGGGCATCAGAGGCCCAGCCGATCGAGCCTGCCTATCTGCTGGCACGGGCGGAAATGCTGGCGATGCTCGACCGTCGTCCGGAAGCTTTGTCAGCTTTGCAGGATAAATTGGTTTATTTTGAGCATTCCGCTGTCCTACGTGATGCGGTGGGGCAGCTTCTGATGCAGGAAGGTCAGTACGTCAAAGCCGCGGACCTGTTCCGTCAGGCAAGCATTCTTGCAGGGGACGATCTGTCAATCCGAGAACACCTCGCGACGGCCCAGTTTTTCGCGGGTGACTATCGTTCCGCATCCGAAACCTTGTCTCGGCTGGTGGACAACCCTGCCTACTCCGAACGCACCGATCTGCTGGTGATGCTGGGTGAAGCCTATTTGCAAAACGGCCAGTTACTGCAATCCCGACAGATTCTTCTCAAGGCAACGAGTTTAAATCCGGCTTCGACCCCAGCCTGGATAGGACTAGGCAAGGCGGCGCTGGCGTTGAACGATTTTCAACGTGCAGAGTCGGCCATTCGTCGGGCGATCTCGCTGTCACCAGAAAATGCGGATACTCACCTTTCGATGGGATACCTTCGAATGAAACAGGGACAATATGAGCAGGCGGTTAGGTCCTTTCAAACAGCCAGCCGACTCAATCCCCTGGATGCTGTCAGCCTGTGTCTGATCGGACGCGTTTATGAACTGCAAGGTCAGCATGATGAGGCGTTGGCCTGGTACGGAAAAGCATTAAGAATCAATCCCCAGGAAGAATTGGCACTTCGACTCATGGCAACGGCACGGATCGGAGATTGATACGCTCGGAAGGTGTGTGGTGTGTGGTGAGACGTTCAAGTGTACTGATTATTTTCTCGATCGCGATGTTGCTGGCCGGGGTCGTTCTGGCCGGACCGGGACTTTACCGACAGTTGCCTTCGATTGGTGAACCGGGTTTTGTCAATTTTGCAGCCGCAATACTCGTCCTGCTCGGAGCCGTCAGCGGTTTGATGGCTCATCGACAGATACGCAAGTCCTGTGATCAGGTCGGGGCGTCCCTATTAAAGGCTTATCAGGAGGGGGATGAATCGCCCCTTGCTTTAAACGATCGGGCATTAAATCCTCTCATCCAATCGGTCAATCAGATGATGATGTCGATTCGTGCCCGAATGAACGAATTGGCGCGAAAAGTCCGAGAACTGGAGATTCAGCTCAAGATCGTTCAACTCGAAAGAGATCATGCCGAATCCATTTTGCATTCGATCTCGGACGCGGTATTGGTGACGGATCCCTGGGATGAACTCGTTCTCGCTAACGAATCTGCAGCCCGGGCACTGGGTTTTGACATACCGGAAGAAGGTCGTCCACCCATCGATCAGATTCTCAAGGACCCCAAGCTGATTGCGCTGATTCGGGAAATGCGTGCCAGCAGGTCCAGCGGGAGCAGAAAGGTGGTAGAGCACAGTATTCAGAACAATGGTCAGGAAAGGACATACAAGATCACTTTGTCATGTTTGACGGGTGACCGTCAAGACGCGAGCGGAGTTGTCGCAGTATTGCACGACATTACCCGCGAAGCTGAGATCGCCCGGATGAAAAACGACTTTGTAAGTCACGTCAGCCATGAACTGCGTACTCCCCTGGCCAGCATCCGCGCTTATATCGAAATGCTGATCGACGGTGAAGCCACCGATGCAAAGCAACAGGCGGAGTTTTATGAAGTGATCCAGAACGAAGCTAACCGTCTTGGACGATTGATCGACAACATTCTTGACATCAGCCGGATCGAATCAGGCATCGTTAAAGTGAATAAACAACCCCTGAGTCTGACCGTCGTTATCAAAGAAGCCATCGAAATCATCATACCGCAAGCCATTGGGAAAAATATCACGATCCAAGAAAACATCGCACCGGCGATTTATCAGGTCCTTGCCGACAAGGACATGATCCACCGCGCGATCCTCAATCTGATGAGCAACGCAGTGAAATATACCCCGGAGGGAGGACGAATATCGGTCCTGACCGATGTCAATGAGGTCGAAAAACGGATCACCGTAAAAATTTCCGACACGGGAGTCGGAATTCCCCCAAAGGACCTTCCCCATGTGTTCGATAAGTTCTACAGAGTGGAAGCCAACAACCGGATGGCCAAGGGAACGGGGCTGGGGTTGTCTTTGGTGAAACAAATTGTGGAAACAGTTCACCACGGAAAGGTGTCTGTCGAAAGTGTGGTGGGGCAGGGAAGCACGTTTAGTATTGAGCTTTCTTTGTGCTAGTGACAAAGGGTTGAGGATATTTTCGGAGGTATTTGGAATGGGATCCAAGACAATCCTGGTCGCCGATGACGAAACACACATCCTGAATGTGGTTTCCCTGAAGCTCAAAAATGCCGGTTTTCGAGTCATTACCGCTCGTGACGGGCAGGAAGCTTTTGAACTTGCCTTGCAGGAAAATCCGGACCTGTTGATTACGGATCACAACATGCCACGGATGACAGGGCTCGAGCTATGTCAAAAGCTGCGTCAGGATGCACGGTTTGATCACATGCCGGCCATCATGCTTTCAGCCAGAGGATTTCAACTGGATGAAAATGATACCGCAGCCGGTGGTATCCGGCGGATGCTGAGCAAACCCTTCAGTCCTCGAGAACTCCTGGCCGCGGTCGATCAAGTCCTTGCAGCAGCATGAGGCTAATCCATGTCACATCCTACATCTCAACCAGTTTCAGGAGTTCCGAATCGGATCGGCGAGTTCCTCGCTCGAAAGTCACGTGAAAACGGACTATGTCTGATCATCCTTTCTCCGAACGGGCAGATACACTATTCAGATGCTCATGCAGCGACATTCTTTCAACGTTTTGCGATCCCTCTCCTGACCTACGGTACTGATGGAAAAGACGTTCTCTCGTCGGTCGTTCAAATCGCGTCACGTGACCCGATGATTCATATTCTGCAACCTTTTCCGGGCATTCTGCTGTCGGCGTTTGCCCATCAGGACCGAAGACAACTTGCCGGGGTTGTGATCCTTTTGGGGCGTTGTCCTGACTGGAAGATCGATGACAAAATCGTTGAATCTTGCCGACAGTTCGGGGTAGATCCGGACTGGTTGGCCGAGGAAGCTAACAAAGTATCACCCGTGGATCAGAAACTTCTCCTTCGAGAAGCACGATACCTTTTGGATATGCTCAATGATCGGATCCGTCTTCGTGAACTCGAGCAGGAAGTCGAATCTCTTTCAACACAGTTATCCAACACTTACGAGGAATTGAATCTCATTTACCGTCTGTCCGGTGGTATGAAGGTGAACCGGTCGGCGGGCGACTTTTTCAAACAGGCGTGTCTTGATCTGATGCAGATCCTTCAGGTCCGTGGGATCGGCGTGGACCTGCGAGTAGAGTCACTGGCCCATTATGAGCCGGTGGTCTATGGATCGATTAGTTTTTCACCCGGTGTGGTGCGTCGTTTGGCCGATGAGTTAACCTGCCAGCTAAAAATCCGAAAATCGCCTCTGGTGATTCATCACCTGGACCAGGATCCCGATTTTCATTGGCTTAGTCAGTCTGCGCGTCAGATACTGGCAGTTCCGCTTCAACGGGACGATCAAGTCCTGGGTACACTTTTTGCGTTCGATAAGCAGGACGGTGAGTTTGACTCTACGGACGCCAAGCTTCTGACCAGTATTGCGGATGAATCAGCCATTTACCTTCAGAACGCCATGCTGTTTGCAGACGTGCGTGGGTTGATGATGGGGCTTTTGCACAGTCTGGTCAGTGCGGTCGATGCTAAAGATGCCTACACCTGTGGTCACAGCGAGCGGGTGGCTTTGATCGCTCGAGAACTGGCACAGGTATCAGGTCTGGTCGCAGCGAAGGTCGAGCGAGTTTACATGGCCGGGTTATTACATGATGTTGGAAAAATTGGTGTCCCCGAAGCCGTCCTGCAGAAACCCGGTCGATTGACCGATGCCGAGTTTGATCTGATGAAACAGCATCCGGAAATCGGCGCCCGGATTTTAAGGGATGTTCGTCAGCTCGAAGACGTGATCCCCGGCGTGCTGCACCACCATGAACGATTCGACGGAAGAGGGTACCCCAGCGGGCTCGCGGGAGAAAATATTCCGCTTTTAGGACGGATCATCTGTCTGGCCGACTGTTTCGACGCCATGACCAGCAATCGAACCTATCGACGGGCACTCCCGTTTGAGGTGGCCATGATGGAGATCAAAAAGGGTTCCGGAACACAGTTCGATCCGGTTTTGGCCCAGGCATTTATGGATATCGGAGAAAAGCGTCTCAGAGAACTGACATCGGCTCATCATGAGCAGGCGTCTCGGTTGATCGAACTTCATTCCACGAATCTTAAAGTCGCATGATCAAGACCGACGAATACAACGGCGTATGTGTGCTGAGCATCAACGGGCAGCTATCTGCTGACGAGTGCAAGGTGTGTCGGCAGATCGTTGAAAAGCAGATCGACGAAAAGCAGATCGTGAACTTCGCCTTGGACCTTGCGGGTTGTGACTTTATCGACAGCCAAGGCCTTGAAACGATGCTTTGGTTGAGACGAAAGTGCGAAGATCTGTTCGGGATGCTCAAGGTGGTCGGGTTGAATGATACCTGCCGGAAAATACTCGAAATCACGCGCCTCGATCATCAGTTCGATATTGAAAATGACCTTTCTTTTGCACTTAAGAGCATGAGATGATCGCAAGCGGACTTCGAAAACCTCTTGGGCAAGCTCTGGTGGATCGGGGTGTTATCAGCCCCGAACAATTACAACGCGCGCTGGACGAACAGCGAATGAGCAATTCCCAGAAGCTTCTGGGAGAAATCCTGGTCGAACGGGGAATGGCCAGTGAAGAACAGATTTGTGAAGTGCTGGCAGAGGGGTACGGTGTTCCGTTCGCCCGAATTAACCCCAAAATCACTGATCCCAAAGTGATCGAAGTGCTTCCCCGTCAGTTTCTGGAACAGCATGCCGTTCTCCCACTGTTCCTGGTGGAAGGGGTTTTGACCGTTGCGGTCACCGAACCATCCAATGTCTTTCTCATTGAGGAAATACAACGACTGACCGGACGAAAGGTTCAGATCGTCGCAGGAACGAGCAAGGACATCAAAGCCACCCTCCAGACTTACCTCCCGGACGACAAGATCTTTGTTATTGACGACATTATAGAGGACGTCAAACCGGAAGATTTTACGCTTCTGGAACAGCGCAAGATCGAAGATATTACCGATCTGGAACAAGCCGCTGGTGATTCGCCGGTTGTAAAACTGGTCAATTACTGCATTTACAACGCCGTCAAGGACGGTGCCAGCGATATTCATATCGAACCGGGGGATCATCAGCTTCGAATCCGGTATCGCATCGACGGTAGCCTTGTGGAAAAACTTCGACCGCCTCACCAGATGTCATCGGCCATTGCATCACGGATCAAGATCATGGCCGGTCTGGATATCGCCGAACGACGCGTCGCTCAGGACGGGGGTATTCATGTGATGATGGATCGTCGTCCGATCGATCTGCGTGTCAGCACCATGCCCGGACGATTTGGTGAAAAGGTCGTCATTCGGGTCATCGACAACGAAAAGGCATCGGTTAACCTCGAAAAACTGGGGTTCGGGTATGAAACGCTCAAACAGTGGCGCAAGCTGCTGAACCTGCCCAACGGGATCATCCTTGTCACCGGTCCGACCGGATCGGGCAAATCAACCACCTTGTACGCCTGTCTTCAGGAGATCAATTCCGAGGACATCAATATCTGCACGATCGAAGACCCGGTAGAATACAACCTGAACGGGATCAATCAGTTTCAGGTCAATGAAAAATCCGGATTCACCTTTGCATCGGCGCTTCGTGCACTATTGCGACAGGACCCGGACGTAATGATGGTGGGGGAAATTCGTGATCAGGAAACCGCCCGTCTGGCAACCCAAGCGGCGTTGACAGGGCATCTGGTTTTCAGCACGCTACATACCAACGACGCGCCGGGCGCCATTACCCGGTTGTACAATCTTGGAATCGAACCCTACCTCGTCGGTGCGACCGTCATGGGGGTATTGGCCCAACGGCTGGTCCGAAAACTTTGTCCTCATTGCCGTCAACCGTATGAACCTGGTCTGACCGAAAAACTCCAGATTGAGAAGCACGCCGGACCCGTCGAAACCCTTTATAAGCCGAAAGGTTGCCCCAAATGTCGTCAATTGGGGTTTTCAGGACGTATCGGAATCTACGAATTACTCGTCCCCGACGAACGAATGATCGAACTCATCAGCAACGGTACGAGCCTCAACGAGATCCGACAGACAGCCCTGTCATCGGGAATGCGAACCCTGCGAATGGACGGACTTGAGAAAGTGAAAACGGGTATCACCACCCTGGAGGAAATTTATCGGGTCACTGCGTGAAAATGGTAAAAACAACACCCAATTCCCTGTCATCAAAGGTCGATATTAATAACAGACTTCTTTACTAGAACAGGTTCGAAACAGAATGGGTGACAAAACGATGGCGAGTCCGATTTACAGTTTCCATGATCTGAACAATCCTGTTTCATCGAGGAATACCCCGGGCGACATCGGACGGTCGGCTTCACGAAATGATACCTTCGTTGTTTCAAACAGTTCCGCGACCCGGATAGGGTCCGCAGGAATAAAAGTATCCCGAAAAGAAATCATTCAAATATCCAATCAGCTTTCGATCATGATCGAAACCGGGGTGACGCTCCCTGAGGCACTGGACTGTATTGCCCATCAATCTACCAATCCCCGTATGCGACGAATGATGCAGGACATCAGTCAGCAGATCCAATCTGGAAGCGATTTCAGTGCAGCCCTAGCCAAACACCCGCGGTCTTTCCCGGTCCTGTTTATCGCGTTGATTCGTGCCGGGGAAAAGTCAGGCATGTTGCCGAAAATGCTCAATCGTGCGACCCATTACCTCCGAGACGAAGCCGAAATCCTTCGTAAAGTTAGGGGCGCGTTGACCTACCCGGGCATCATGTTCGGTTTCGCAGTTCTGACAACCTTATCGTTGTTAATCTTTGTCCTGCCAAGATTTACCGCCCTTTATGCGAGTAAGAAGGCGGCCTTACCGTTGCCCACCCAGGTGTTGATGAACGTCAGTGATTTGCTGATAACCCATTGGATGCTGATCGTTCCGGGACTACTTATCGGTGCGATCGGTCTGATCGCCTGGATTAAGCTTACCTCGACCGGACAAAAAACCATGCATTGGGCTCAAATTCATACGCCGCTGTTGGGAAACCTTTTTCGGCAATTGCACCTGGCGCGTGGGCTTCGGATGGTCGGGACGATGGCTGGTTCCGGGGTGCAACTTCTGGAGTGCGTGATCACAGCCCGAGAGCTTTGCCCAAACAGCTATTTCAAATCCCTCTGGAATCGGATCGAGCACCAGCTCCAGCACGGAAAGCAGTTCAGCGAACCCCTGTTCAATAATCCTCTCGTGCCGCGTTCGATCGCACAGATGATCAGTTCCGCTGAAAAGGGAGGAAAAATGGCGTCGGTCATGGAGCAGGTCGCCACTTTTAGTGAACAGGAATTGAAGGAAAAAATCACCGAAATGACCCGATACATCGAGCCCGCGATGATCGTTTTAATGGGGTGTATTATTGGTGGGGTGGCGCTTGCGCTGATGCTGCCCATCTTTACCATCAGCCGCGTGATGGCGCAGTAATTGAGTCTGAAGCGTTCGTGCCAGGATTTCAACCGGGTGAAACGATTTTCTCCCCGTCCCGTCATGGATCTGATGTCGGCAACTGGTTCCCGGAACACACAGGATCGTTTCAGGTTTGGATGCTCTGACCGCGGGGAAAACGCTTAGTTCTCCGATCCGCATGGACAGATCGTATCGGTCCCGGGTGTATCCGAATGCGCCCGCCATCCCACAACAGGTCGAAGCAATCGCCCGGACCTGTCCGGTTGTTAGTCGTCTCAGCAGATCGAGCGTGATCTGCTCTCCCCACAAAGCCTTTTGGTGACAGTGACCGTGGAGGAGAATGTCGGTGGTCATGGGACGAATTTCCGGATGCAGAGGATGATTGGACCACGACGATTCGATGAATTGTTCGATCAGGACGGCTTTTTCTGCCAGCTTTTTCCGAAGTGAACGGGGCGATTTGAGCTTAAGTTTCAGCCATTCGTCCTGAATCGCACTTAGACAAGAAGGTTCAAAGACCACGATGGCTTGGACGGTATCGTCTTCGATGATCGGACGGAAGATCTCGAGTGTGGTATCAGCCGTGCGGACGGCATCGGACAAAAGTCCGGTCGATATCATTGCCCGACCACAACACCCCCCCGGAGGCAGATCGACGTGATACCCAAAGGCTTCAAGGACGGTCGTTGCCGCAATCCCGATCCCGGGTTCGTTGTAAGTCATGAAACAGTCAGGCCATAAGGCGACTTTAGGTTTTTCAGACGTGCGTGGCTGTTTTCCGTGGAACCATCGGTATAACGATGGTGAAAACGTCGGAAGTGACCGGTTGGGATGCAGGTTCATGACCCGGTTGGCCAAGGCACGGACGGGCCGAAACCGGGCGATCCGATTGGCCCATTCGGGGGTTAGGCTTGCTAGACGGTTAAGCGTACGCACGTGTCCGATGAGTCTGGCGGATAAAGGGATGCGTCCCGATGCACGATAGGATTGGGCGTAGTACTCGGCTTTGAGTTGTGCAATATCTACGTTACTGGGACATTCGGTTTTACAGGCTTTGCAACTGAGGCAGAGATTCAAGGTTTCGTAAACGTCGGTGTTGTTCCAGTCGGGCTTGTCATAATGGGTGACCGCCACGCGGACCGCATTGGCGCGTCCACGTGTGGAGTGTCGTTCGTCGAGGGTCGCGCGATAAGAGGGGCACATGACCCCGCCGGCGGTTTTCCGGCAGAAACCGGCGCCGTTACACAATTCGAGCGCGCCATTGAATCCTTCGTCGCCGGGGTATTCGAAATAGGTATCGATCTGGTTGATGGAATTGGGGGACTTTTGCGCATCAAGACGAAGATTCTGGGTAATGGATTCGATCGGTCCTGCACCGACGATGTTACCAGGATTGAGAATTCCGGCAGGGTCAAAGATCTGTTTGATTTGCTGAAAAGCAGAGGTAATGGCGGGTCCGTAAAACGATTCTAATAAAGGCCCTCGGACTCGTCCGTCGCCGTGTTCTCCGGACATGACTCCGCCACATTCTTGGGCCAACTTTGCGACTTCGACGGCGATCGATCGCATCTTGTCGCGTTCGTGCGGAGAATGCAGATCGATCATCGGTCGGACGTGTAAAACCCCGACTGAAGCATGCGCGTAATAAGCTGCTTCGGTACCATGACGGGCAACAATTTCCTTGAACCCCGATACAAATCGCTTGAGGTTTTCGACCGGAACTGAATTATCTTCCACAAAGGTGATGGGCTTGGCATGACCGGGTAGCCCGTGCAGGAGGGCTTCGCTGGCTTTGCGGAGAGTCCAAGCCAGGTTCATCGCCGACGGATCTTCGTAAGTCTCAATCGCAGAATCTTTTACAACCGATCGAAGTTGATCAAAGTGATAAACCAATCGGTCGGATTCCTCTTCAATCTGGTATTCAACGTACAAAACCGCTTGAGGAGTCTGACCGTCGACCCTCGGAAGCATCTGGACATACCTTCTGCACTCGGTATTTCCCAAAGCGGCGCGGATGACCGCATCGTCCAGAAGCTCAACAGCAGACGGACCCGTTCGGACGATCGAAACCACTGCGTCGATCGCGTCTTCGACCGTCCTGAAGGAAACGACGGCTAGCCCCCGCGCAAGAGGCAGCGGATGAAGAAGCAACTTGGCCCGGGTGATGATGCCCAACGTTCCTTCGCTTCCGCAGATCAGCTTCGACAAATCTAGATCCGCGGGTGTAACGCCTTTTTCCAACTGGTCTAGAATGGGGTCTAGCTCGTAACCGGCGTTTCGACGAATCAGTTTAGGGAATCGTTTTCTGATCTCAGACGCATTCTTTCTCACAACTTCAGCAACCTGCTCTGCCAGTCGCAACGCTACTTCACAGCGGCGTCCTGCCCCCGGTTCCAGCCAGACCTGCTCTCCGCTGCTCAGGACTATTTCGATTCCGGCTATATTCTCGCTGGTGCGTCCGTACCGGATCGATCGGGCCCCGGCGGCGTTGTTTCCGATGCATCCTCCGATCGTGCATTGATTGCTCGTTGCAGGATCGGGAGCAAAAAACAGGGAGACTTTTCGCAAGCCCAATTCCCGGTTTAATTCGTCAATTCCAATTCCCGGTTCGACCGTAACCGTTCGTGCAGAAACGTCCAGATCCAGAATTTTTCGACACATCGGGGAAAAATCGATTACCACCGATGCATTGGTGCATTGGCCGGCTAGGCTCGTTCCTCCCCCCCGCGGTAAAAGGGAGACCCGATGTTCGGTCGCATACCGGACCAGGGTCGGTATGCGGTCGATCGAATCCGGAATGACCACCCCGATCGGCATGACCTGATACAGTGATGCATCGGTCGAATAGAGTTGGCGGTCATGGTATCCAAACCTTACGCTGCCGATGTTCAGATGCTTCAGATCCTGTTCAATCCGATGGACAGTGCCATCCGAATCTGGACCGGTCAGAGGCGATCGAAAAACAGGAAGTGATAAACGAGACATCGATACGTCGGTTAAGAGTTATCAAAGAAAAGATCTATCAATCTTAAAAAGGATAGACGGAAAACGTCGTTACTGGACCGGAAGGTCCGTCGAATAACAATAATATCCCCAGCCATACCTGCGCTATTAACGCTACGATCAGGGGTAACGCAAGCAAGATCAAAAGCAATCCGCTTCGACGGGCAATAACCCCCGCTAACGCTAAGAGCAGGGTTTGACCGATCAATACCAGGCCAACGATCGTATGAGCGTATCGGCGTGTCAGATCCGGATCGGTTTCCTCAATCGGTTCACGAATCGTTTGGCGGAGCATTTCAAAATCCCACGAATCCGTCGAATGGGCTAAATACCATAATCCTGATCCGGCTGCGAGCAAAAGTAGTAAAACGGTCAACAACCACCATCTTCCGGTGCGTACAGGTGGCGTGTGATTCAGAGACTGCGCCCTTTCTGGTTCGGACGGGGAAGAAAATTCCGTCAATGGAGGAATGCTGGACGAAAAGGCAGCTGCGATCTGTTGGGCACTGATTTTTTGTTCATACTCACGTGGGTCATCGGGCTGACTGACGTTTCGAATCGACCAACCCAGACACACACACGCCATCGAACCAGCCAGTCCTGCCATATAAACATGCAGTTGCATTAGGGATAAAGCCTGATCCGCCAGCTGGGAAATCGGTTGATCCGGAAGTGTCGAGGGAAGCTCGAGCGGCCCGTAGGCGTGAGGACCGATCTGATGGGCATAGACCATTTCTCCCCCATGATGCGCTCCCAGGACCAGCAAACCGGTGACAAAAGCCAACGCCAATTTATAAAACAGGTGTAAACGGTCCCGCCAGGCATCACTCAAAGCAATCCAGCTTACCACGATAACCATCGCACCAATCGTGGCTGAGGCAGACATCCATAAGTGATCACGAACGGTTTCCGCGGCAGAGGGATTTGTCTCGGCTAAAACGTGCAATCCCTCGGGGACGACATCGTTTAATGCATACAATCCCCCGAAAGCGGCTGGAACAGACAGGATTGCGCCCAACAAAAACGCCCATCGTCCGAAAATGCGGAATCCGCTTTGCCTCCAACCCAAAAACGAAAAAAACTCCACAAATGCTCCAATGACCAACAGTCCGATCGGAAAGTGAACCGCAGCCATGTGCCAATTCGGGCGAATCAATTCATCCATGAAGACTCCACATTTTCAACAGGCAGAAATCATGCTATCGACGAAAAACCGTTCAGAAAAGTGTCGGTCTTAAGTTGCTATCTTTCAATACGTTGTGTCGAAAATGGGCGCGATGATTTGTTTGCAAAGCGCTAAGATTGTTCGGGTCGAATAAATACTCGGTTGAGTTGGTTCGAATCGAGGATAATCTTATGTTGTCGATTCGGAGTTATTTTATGTCATATCGTTCATCCCAAACGGTTATAATCCAAACCCAGCCCCGAACCCGTATCACTGATATTGCTGCCAACATGCTGCGAAATGCCGGTTTTGAAGTCATTGAGTCCGGTTCGATGGAACAGGCCTGCCGGGATGTTGATCAGCACTCTCCAGTGCTGGTGGTAATCCGTGGGAATCGCGAACAGGTGGCGGGGGGGCTTGACCACCTGGCAGTTCTTCCACCCGAACAGCGCCCCGCCCGTATCGCTATCTTGTCGGATGACGAAACCGAAGACCCCTGTTTGTCTCGCAAAGTACCTGGTACGCATGTAGATGTGTTTATCGAACCGTTGCAAGCCTTTGGTTTGCTAAATGTCGTTCATCGACTGAGACGAGAATCGGTCTCCGTTCATAATTGAGCACTGAACTCTCGGATTGAAACACGACAACTACCTTGAAGTATTCGGTGGACAGACATCCATACAGGGACTCTGAATAGTTGGGTTTTATTCCTCCAAGGCTGGTTTACGGTGTTATCAGAGTCGAATGAGTTTTGATACAGTCGATTTATGAGGGTAAGTACCCCAATCGGCGTTGCTTGTGGTGATTTTCAATTGAATCTCTGAGCCGCTGGGAATATCGTAAACAGGAAGATCGAGCATGGCTAATGGTCCGAGTGGACGTGATCGATCAGAATCCGATTCGGTATAGACCCGAACCCGCGCGTGAAACGGCGTAGGGTTTTTGATCACGATGTCAAAACTTCCGTCACAGAGTTGATCAGAAGCGACAACGTCCACGTGATCGAACGCCAACACGCGACCATGGGACATATTAACATATACCCCGGGAATTTCAGTCCAGGTGAGCATCATGGCTGCTTCGCACCAGCAGGAACCACCGAAGATTTCACCGACACCAATTTCGACATCAGGCTCGCCTCGCACTTCCCAGTCACCCATATTGACTCGTTCATTTATCCATCCGGGGGGCATGACTTTCCATCGCTGGTTGGGTCGCCGGTCGATGATGGGACGATCTGAACGAGACATGTATTGCGGAATCGCATGTGCAATATCCCGTAACAGCTCCAGATAGGTCCATTCCCCGGTCGCCCGGTATAGTTTCAGTAGTGGTAGACCTGAAAGCGTACAAATTCCGGGAACCGCACATTTGTTCTGTGCGTTGGCCATCATGGTGCCGCGTGTCAGCATCCCCAGACGTTGAAATGTCGTGTTCGGCGGGAACAAATAGTCATAACTGACGACGTAACTAGCTGCATGATGAGCAACATGACGAGCATATTCGATCCAACGGTGATCGCCGGTGCTTTCATACAGCGTGACGTAAGATTCGAGTAATGAAAACGCCGATTCACAGTCCGGAGCGTGCAGAGAATCTCCAGGTGCTCCAGCAAGAACACCCCTGCAAACGTACTTCTTGTAGTATTGACTCCCAGAGGCCTTTGCCACCTGAGCATATCGTGGATTGTCGTCAAAATAGTGAGACGCTAAGGCTAATGCTCCGGGCGCTAACGCTGCCCCAGCGGTTCCACCCCAGACGACGTCACCGGTTTGTGGATCGATCCGATGTCCCAACTGCTTCCAACGTTCCCATGTCGAGCAAAACGCATCAGCGACACGACGAGCAATCTCTTCCCATTGGGGTTTGACCTGAATACCGCGTCGGTGCAGCAACATGAAGTCTTTGATCAGAAAGTACAGCGCGTCCGCGTTATAACGCTGCAGTTCGGCATCCGCGTCTTGATACCACTTTCCATTACTGAAACAAGTACGCAGATATCCTGATGGATGCCAAGCCTTTTGGTTACACAGAAAGTCGAATGTGCGCATCGCCCGGTTTCGCATTTGCTCATCCCCGCTAGCGAGCAACGCGTACGTGGTGTTGAGCCCCCCGACCCAACCCGTTTGCCAGTCCTGAGCCGGGCATTCCCGCATTCCCACCGAGTAATAACCATAAGACTCGACCCAGTTCTGGGTTTCGTATTTCTCCTTCTGAATACTAAAAACCGATGAAAACGGGATACAGTGCTGCACGTGAGAATGGCTTCGGTCTAGGCGATGCTTCCAGAAGTATTCGAAAAGTGCGTTTCGATCTGGGGCACTGAAGATGTGCAAATCGGCAGAAAGCTGTATACGCTGTCCTTCACTAAGATCGACCCCCGTGATCACGAGACGCACGACCATTATAAAGCACCTCTTCACGGACCCCGGGAGCCTGAACCAGCATCAAAATCCGATGATTCTGGGGATCTTCTTCGACGAAGATACCGTGATTCCCGAAATCACCCCCCTGATCCGTCTGAAGCAGACATCCGATTTGTCTTTCATGGCACTGGATACCGATCGCAGGTGTTGCCATATCGCCCGTCAGTAACTGAATACGCCCGGGATTCCCCCATCGCTCCAGACGGGGTACTGCAGCAGAGATAACCGGCTCCATGTCGGGAGAAGCATCCTTGACGTACTGAGGCTCCCATGTGGGAACTACCCTGAAACGATTCCCCTCGTAAACGGCGCCGGGCATCATGACATAACCATTCTCGTTCCAGTCTCGGACCCTCACGGCAATGGATACACTGACGTTCACGAGCGGATCAATGGCCGTTAACATCCCTGATACGCGCACAGAACTCCCATCGGCGAGCTGTTGAACGTTGACCTGTACTCGAATTCGTGCGTCACCCAGCAAGACAGTATTTTCCGTACACGTCTGGTCAATTTGCAGCAAAAGTTCTCTGATTCGCGCCGAGTTCGACGTGTATTGTCTGACGACAATGAAAAGCTGTCCGATCCGGTTAACCCGTTCCAGCCACGAGCACGATGGCAGATCCGTTGCAACGTCCATACTATTTCTTTCAAAAGGGATAGAACAGATCGATAGATATTCAACTTTTGGCGTCTCGAGGTGGGCAAGCCGACCTTGCATCAAACCCGCGTTCCTTGACGCAGTTCTCAAAGCACTGCCGGGCAATTTTTGCAAGATATGACGCCTGAACCCAGCGATCGCTTTCTTCACGCCCCTGAAATGTTCGGGCATACGCGATCCGCGGGGCAAGCAGTTCCGGTGCGAAGACGATCATGTCACCCGGACCGGCATTATCGAGGAATTCTCGGAAGCAACGCGTCCAGATTTCTCGAAAGTGTCGGACGTGCTGTGCTTCGGTTCGGGGTTCTGTTCCGTCATCTCCGAAGGGGGGATCAATCGCGACCTGAATGCAACCAGGCGTTCCGATACGCCCGTGCATGAATCCCGTGCGCGCGAACACCGGTTGCAATTTCGACAGCTTGAACTCAAAGTCTCCATATACCATCTCCAATCCTGTGTACCAGTGAGAAAAATCACCATTGATCATGAGTTGCGGATGTCGGCTCAAGATTTGGATTGTTCGCCAACAGTCCTGAGTGATAGTCGCACGATGTGTCTCGACAAAAAGAGGTAGCCCTGTTGCGTCTGAAGCTTTTATGATAGCTTCGCAGAGTCGGTCAACGGTATGATCGTCCTCAAATCCGGTACCGACGTGCAGGGTGCAGGCGTCGGCTCCGTAATCGACCATTCGACACGACAGTTCGAGGGCGTCTTCGGGAGAATCCACCCGACCGCTTCCCGATATCCGCATTCCAGTACTTGCGGCATGGACGGCAAACTCCTCACCAGCCTGTATGCCTTCGTAACCTGCATCACGCAACGCCAGCAGCAAATCCTTTCCCCGGGCTCGTGGGGCCGTGCTTTCTTCGGGCAGATCGTCCAACGTGCCCAGATTCAGACGCACGTTCAATCGCGGCGGCAATCCTGAGTGATCATTGATCCACCGAAAAACTGACATAACCATTTGCTCCTGTCAGACCACTCCAAAGCTCTTATTTCTGATCGGACCCTTTGTCTATACGACTGTTCATACCGATATGGCCCGAACTCCCCGCTTTCAGCGTGACACAGAAGTCGATAGTCGTCTTCTCGCTTCTGATTCAGAAACTTATCATTTTCTGCGCAGAGGTCAGGTCGCTCGGAGTGGGGTTTTACTGAAAGATTTGCAGTGTCGGTGCAAATAAAACTGCTGACAACCGAAGTGTCTGAGTACTGACGGAAAAGCGGCTTGTATACATCTTGGCGCGCATAAAACCGCTCGTGGCCCATAGTTCTCTTAGGCTTCCCGGAAAGCGGGGTGCTTCACGGGTAGTCATAGAGAACCCTGGATCCACGAGCGGTTTGGTATAGTCCAACATCCGACCGGGGCTGCTTTGCTCGGTCGCGTTTGACGTCTGAATCGCTACGCCAACGATGCGGCACGCAGCAGGACGTTGCCTGTACTGCCGTTAGCGGTCCAACGTACACGCAGCAGGGTATTCGATCCTGCAGAGAAGTTGACCGTGAAGACGTAATCACTTACACCCGATCCTCCGGTGACTGTGGTGGTGTACGGCGTTACACTGCCGTCGTCCATGATCAATTCGAGTTTTCCCGTTGCACCATACTGCGTGCCCACGTAGATCTTTAAGGTCTGCTGTGTGGTCGTTGCCGCTACCGTGAACTCGAATCCCTTTCCGGTCCCGCTTGTGCGAACATACCCACTGCTGTTACCACTTGAAGTAGGCGTACCGTCGGTCCAGCTGTGGTAGACGTTATTGCTGTAAGAACGTGCAACCGATGCTCCACCGACCGCGGTCCAGTTGCTGATCTTGTTACCCCCGGTTGCTTTGCGGTCGAAATCTCCGACCGCTGATCGGCCCCATTTACCCCAGTCACTAGTACCTTGGGACGTGAGGTTATAGGTTCCCGAAGCTGTTGCTTGAGTGACGTTGATACTCGCATTTCCGAACGCGACATACGCCCAGGTTTCACCGGTGGAGTTCAGCGTAGTCCCGCCTCGGGTCTCGGTCACTTCCGGATCATAGAAATAGCTCGTGTTACCGTTTTGTCTCGACAGAAAGAATGCCTGAGAGTCGGTCACCTTATATAAAGGACGTGTTCCGGGATCCACGTTGGGATAAGGCATCGCACCGAGGACTTCGACTTTAGCACCGTTCTGAACATCGATACCGGTAAATCCGCCTTCGATTTTGAAACCGACGATCGATACTTTCGCGGCATTGACAACAATGTTCGTTTTGTGCTGACTTTCGGGATTGAGTTGTCGTCCGTAGACGGTCGTATTAGAACCGAGGAACTCAAAGGTTGGCACGGATACGTCCTCAATGAACAACTTACCATTCTTCGAAGTCGTTGTACGAACCCCATCGGTATAGGGTTGGCCGGAAGAAGCACTGGTGCGTCGAAGAAGCAGATTCCGTAAAACAACTGTCCGGCTGCTCGAATCCTCGATCCAGGTGAAGGTGTCTGTTGGATAATCCCCATAGAACCGTTCGAAGGCGATTGGAGAACCGCTACCGGTAAACCGGAACATGGGTTTGTTGGAAGAACCGTAGAGACCACCGACCGGAACGAGTGTGGCATCGAAACCAAAAATTCGTGTTACGCCCCCGCTGATTTCCACCGTATCGGAAATTCGATAGGAGTTTCCGGCGGCGAAATAAACGGTTTTGCGTCCGTTGGCGTTGGCGTAGGCAATAGCGTCTCTGACACGTTGTGTGTCGTCGTCGCTCGAGGTGCCCGGATCGATTCGCACCCAGTTGCTCGGCGGGTCGTAATCGAAGTCCGGAATCTCCTCGATCGGAATGTTCAGAGAACGATCCGGGCTGTCGGCAAACGCTCCTCCGTAACCGTAGTTGGTATATTCCACTTGGGGTACTGCAGGATCAGACAAATCCGACCCTGACGCGTTGTCCACGATTTTCCCAAACCCGCTGAACACGCTGTTACGCAGGAAAACCGCTCCGGACTGTGTAATCGCATTGACGTTGGTACCTCCGGTATTTTCAATCCGGCTGTTCAACACGGTCAATCGACCTCGGCTTCCACCATCGGTATAGAACGGGACCGCGTTGCGACTTTTGGCGGATAGTAGCGTTACAACGTTCTGGTAGTTTTGGATGACTTTCACGTTCTGTCCCTGGAACGTGACATCTTCAAAGTTCATGGAAAGCTGATAATGACCGATATCCATTCCGATATTGAATCCCTCGATCAGCATATCGCGAACGGCGCCGGGTCCGGGCCAAGCCGGGGTCAGATCCAATCCGGTCACGCCTTGCCGTTGACCATTGCTTCCGACTTCGGCGCGGAGGGTGATGTTCCAGAGTCCGCCTTGATTGTTTTGGACAAATCGTAGGGCTTTGGCGCCGGGGTTATTCGCCCCGACGTTGATCGTCAGATCGAACATGGAGTTTCGGAACGCCTGACCAGTTTGTCCGGTGCTGTTCCAGAAGTTGAACAAGGATTTGGGTGAACCTGAGTTGGTAAATCCGCTGGCTGCATCATCCAATCGGAAGACCGTATTGTCTCTGTTTTGTCCTTGGATGATCTTGTACTTGGCATCGCTTTGGGTCGATCCGAGAATAATCGAGTCTGTCAGACGATAAGTCCCGTTAGGGACATACACGACTCGTCCCCCCAGCCGCATTGACTGCTGCCTGGATCGCGGCTGTATCATTGGCTATACCGTCTCCTATTGCCTGATAGGTGATCCCGTTGTACGTAAATGCCTCACGGACATTAATGTAGTTGGCAGAGGATAAGGGTGGTAGGTCTCTCTGGAGCGGGTGAAGATTAGCCGTCGGGATGATTGCGAAGTTGCTGTCACCCGGTTTCTTCCATTGCAGATTCAATGCCGCACCGCCCGTGCTCTCAAAGTATTCCAGCACGATGTGATAACGCTTGCCTCCGTCCAGCGATATCGTACCGTCGTTCGTGGCAGGGGCGTGCGCCGCCCAGTCGTCGATGATGAGTTTGTCATCCACCCACAACCGTACACCGTTGTCGCCATAGGTCCTGAAAGTGTATGTACCGGTTTGCCCGGCCGGGGTTTCCACTTCTCCCGCAAAACGCGCAGTAAAAGTGTCGCTTCCGATCGATGGACTCGGCGAACCGGTGCCCCAGTTAAAGTTGATGCTCGATTCGATGCGCGTCACCGATGTCCCGGTGAAGTCTTTTTCCCCACCCCCGGCGATGGCGGCTTTGTCAAAATAGATTGCAGACAGTCCGCTTCCTGCCAGCAACCGTCTGGGCTCCATGACTTCCAGCTCGATCATCGGGTTTTTAAAGTCTCTTCTCTTGCTCCGCTTCATATTGCTCCTCTTTTCAGGGTGACTTGAGTTTTGACCCTAGGTGATTTGATGTGGCTGCGATGTGATTGTCCGGTTCAATCGATGAGCCCGGAAGTATCCTCCCGCAACCGATGGGTGGATACAACAGCAGAAATCCGCTGACGACACGGGGTAGGATGAGATGATGCGCGTGTCGTGGATGAATCAGATCTCGTCTCCTTTCCTCATAGAATCCTTTTCCATCGGGGGTCCATGGCCAATCCGCCAGAGAGATGAGGGGTTTGAACCCATGATAAGTTAGGGAATAATCTGCCCGGTCTCCGCCATCGACCTACCGTCGGAACGCTCGGGTTAGACCGAGATCCCGATAATTAACGATAAGCTAAAATAGCTTCATGACCCGGATCGTCAAGAAAAATATGAAACTAATTGACTAGAATAATTGATTAACGATAAACTTAGGAGCGGGTAGGAGTCCGCTTCCCGATTCGACCAACTTTCCGGGTCGGAATCGGATTCTCTGTTAGGGTAATAGGGGTTTAACTCGCAGACCAGGCGGGGGGATGAGTCTCCTCATTCCCGGTCGTTGAACAAGGACTCGATGATTAGATATCCATCCGAATCTGGATCACACAAGGATTCTCCAAAAGGTCCGATCACAGCACGGTTGCAGACGTCGCCGCATACCAGCGATCGATAGCCGAAGAGACGCATCAAATGTACAAAGTAAGAAATCGATCGGTGATCCGAAAAAAGGGTGGTAGCTGAATGGGAGACGTAAGGCTGGTTTAGCGTCCGACCCAGAGACCTGTCCCTGGGGGGATCGCTTGAAACTTCGCCAATTCGACCGATTCGACGCTTCCGTCCATGAAACTGATGTTAATGGTTGTTCTCGGATGACGTCCAGCCCCATTGAACCAGTACACGTTAGTGCTTCCGGTTCGCCACATGAGGGTACGACGGGCGGGCTGGTTCGCATCGCTGACCCCACTGATCAACCCGCTTACCTTGTCGTAAAAGACCAGTTGCCGGGGTCGTGTTTGGGTGATGTATCGATATTTCGACCGGTCTTCGGTACACGAGTAACCACTCAACCCGTAGCTGACACGCTCGATCTGTGGACGAGGTTGCCAGGTTAACCCTCTCGAAGCAAACTCAATGTTTCCAGGATCAGAGGGACAGCGAAGCACAGCAGGCATGGTGGTCTTCGTGTACCCATCGGTGGTGATGTTTCCGATCAGTCCGGTTCCGCCTGGGAATGTTCTGGCGTAAGAAAATGTATCTACCCAACCCTGCATCGGAGAGGCCTGGTTGGAGTAACCGAATACCAGAGCCCCCCGATACTCGGTCGCGTACAGCAGCAAGGCATGAGAGAGTTGACGCAGATTACTGGCACACGCGACCTGCCTCGCGGAGGCACGCGCTTTCTGTACAGCAGGCAGCAACAGCGCGATCAAGATCGAAAGAATCATGATCACGACCAGAAGCTCGACCAGCGAAAAACCGGACTGCTGACATGAAAAAGTTGATCGCCTACGACTAACCATAGTCAGCCTCCTTTGATCGCACGCTACGTCCGGGAGACATAAATAACCACATCCAGACGGAACTGTCCGGATCCTGATCGGGTCCGTTCAGCGGGCTGGATAACGGATCATCACCCAGCCTGCTGAACTTTGGTCACTTGCTGGCAGAAGATCACCGACGGCGACGCAACAGAAGAGTGGTCGATATCCCGAGCCCTGCGAGCGAAGCCGGTTCTGGAATACCCACGTTGTAATGGGCGAGGATACGGCTTTCGGGTAGTTGGTAGTTATAAAACGCGACTTCGTCGATGATCCCTTTAAACCACCCCGTTCCTCCGCTGCGATTGTGCAACAAACCTACGTAAAACCGTCTCGTGGCTGAGTCGGGATTCGGGCCGTTTATGGAAGCAGCGAGAGTCCCGTTGACATACAGTTTGTCAGGACTGGGAGACGCATCAAACACTGCCACAAGATGATACCATTCTCCGGATACCAGCGCGCTCGAACCCGTTGCCGTACCGCCTCCTCCCGCTTGATCCTGTGAAAGGATAGGTTGTTCGGAGCTGTTTACGCCGATCGCGTGATATCGGTTATTTTGGTTATCGCGGAGATATGAAACAGCATAACCGTTGGTGGTCACATCGGCAGTGAGCTTGACCCAAGCTTCCAAAGTGACGGTGGAATCGCCCGTGGATACAACATCAAACGTTGAACTGATCCAGTCATTTGCTCCATCAAACTGAACGGCGGTGTCACCACCTCCGCCAGGGATTCCGGTTTGGCCAAAAGCGGCTGCCGCAAAATTAGTGTAGGTTCCGTTCCCCGAAGCCCCATGGGTTCCCAAATTAGTAGCGGTCGAACCACCCGATTCCCCGAGGCGGTAATAAATGAGGGGGTTGTCTGCCAGCACTTCCGCTTGATAGGTTGACGCGTGACTGTAAGAAGTCGCTGAAGCAAGCAGCCCTGCAGAAGAAACACAGGTCCAAACCCATCGATGTGAAACAATATGAGTGTTCATCTCATCCTCCAAGAAACTCTTTCCCGATCAGCCCCTTGTAACGGTGACAAAGGTGATCGATTGATTTAGCGTTAAATCTACCCTTGAAGATTGGGTATGTCAAGAAAAAAATTTGATCAATGATCCGATACGGACTACCTCAACAGAGGTTTAATGATAAACCTTTTGTGTACAAAGTATTACATCCGTTCGAGTCCGCGGACCAGAGGACATCATGGGTTTATTTTCCTGAGAGACGGTTGATTGAAATCCATTTTACGGGGTTTTTGACCTCACAGCCCGTCGTCGATATAGTCGGGACTACCCCGGAGGCGTGGCAGAGCGGTTCATTGCGCCGGTCTTGAAAACCGGTATACCCGAAAGGGTATCGGGGGTTCGAATCCCTCCGCCTCCGCTGTTTGAAACAACAAGCCCTTCGCAGAGCAGTGCGAAGGGCTTTCTCATTGTGTAGCAAAGACTTACGTCGTCGATCAGGACTTGGAACGGCCGTATCCGAAAGGCGAAATTCGCCCGTCCGATTGTCTATAAATCCTTTTTCGAAAAGAGATTACGATTTCTAGCCGTCTCGCCTGCGTGACCCCATGGACGAGTGTCTCGGTTCAGTAGCCATCCGATGATCGTCCACAACGTCTGATCCATCGGCGGGATGTTTCGGTGTCGGGGTGTCAGTTGTGGAGTCTCTGGTAGTACACTTGCAGGACATCCTGCCACGCTGGGGGAAGCACTGAACCGAAACTTTGCTCGAACGGCTCATGGATCGCGGGATCCGAGACGGGGACGGTGTTGTATTGAAGGTGGATTTCCCCCCCGATCAGCATTCGGCTGGTCCAAAGGGCGTTGAGGAGTTGGTTTTTTTTGAGCAAGGCGTTGGGAATTCGTCCCGACTCGAGGTCGGATTCGATGCGATACATCACCGCAATCGCTTTGAGAAGCCAGTATCGGTCATAGAGTCCGAGGGAATACACAGTATTAAGTCGTTCGGCGGTGCTTCGGATGCGTTCTTGTTGTTCGGATAGTTGTTTTAACCGGTTTTGGATCGCTTCGCCGACAGGGTCGGTGTTAGAACCGATCTCTTGCAGGTTTAATAGCAATTGATCCTGTTGTTGGGTGATTTGTTCGATCCATTGGTCGAGTTCGCGGGGTAAATCGGTCATCAACGATCCGGACGCTTGCGTTGAACTCTGAGACGAACTGTCTGGTGAACCGGTTTGCTGGGCGAGGATCTGTCGGGCTAGTTGCAGACCAATCTGCTGGCAGATCCTGGCGATATCAAGTTCTCTCCGACGAAGGGTCTCGGTGGCGAGGGTGATTTCGGTATGGGTTTCAAGCAGACTCAGCAGAACAGATGGATTGGATCGGCCTTGGGTGACCTGATCGGATTGTCGAGAAATCTCCTTTTGAAGAAAAGCTGCGATCTGGTCCTGAACCCGAATGAGGTTTTCGAGCTGTTTTCGGTCCGAGTCCGAGAGTTCCTCAACGGATTTGCGGGTCAGCGAAAGGGTCTGATCCAGGACTGATGTTTGTTGCTGGATGATGGTTTCGATCGTAGGGCCGATTGGATAAGAGGCTTGAGTCGTTTCGGGGGATGTTGGATCAGAAGGGGACTCGGGTTTGAGTATCTCGACAAGGGTTTGGAGGGTAGAAAGGATGCATTGTTGCTGTATTTGAAGGTTTTGAAACATTCGTTGTTTGGCTTGGGTGCTGGGTTCGTTAGGGAGGGTTGAGACCAGATTCATGGCGGTCTGGGCGGGATGAGTTGCTAGCATCAGGAGGGTTTTGGAGATGTTAGCTTCCCAAGGCGCGAACGGTTGAGTTCGAGCAACCTCGATCATCTGATCGCGTAATTCGCTTTGTCGTTCATAAATGCCTGTCAATAGTCGGTCTGAAAACGTTTTGGAATACAAATCCTGTTGTTTGATAAGCATCTGACGCAAAGCGGATCGGATCTGCTCGATTCGGGTTTGGATGTTTTGGTGGGTTTGTTGGGGGTCGCGGAAGGAAATGTTGTAAACGGGGGAAGCGGTGTTCTGAGTTGAAACGGTCGGGGACAAATCGCGATTGTCCGAGGCTTCGATGCGAACTCGTATGACGGTTCCCGGTTTACGCAGTTCGGGTTTCAAAGAAAGTTCATGGACCAGTGAGTAGGTTTTTCGTCCGTTGAGAGGGATTTCGGTCACCAGATCCATGGGACCCTCAGCGGAAGTGGACATGAAAATCCGCGCAAAGCCCAGCCCCAGATCATCCTGCAGGTCGGCACGAATCAGCAGGGGCGTGTTCGGTAAGACTGACAGGTCCTGGCTCGGCCAGCGGACCCGAAGACGCGGGGGAGTGTCAGCCTTGACATGGATCATCAAGGGCGAATCAGGTAAACGGGCGATAATCAGTCCGGAAGAGTCGGTTACCAGGATCGACACCGGCATGTCTTTGTCAACGCGGATGGTCTGAATGAAGGAGGTACCATCACCGATCGGCTGCATCTCGCGGGGCGGTTCATCAGACACATGGAGCATGGCCGATCGTACCGGATGATCCAGGTCCGCCTTTATCTGAATTTCACTCTCGTCCGGGACTGTAACGGAAAGAGAAGACGACGGACTGACCTGCTGACTGGAAACGGGCAATCGGGTGTAAGCCGGGGGGCGGATATTCAGGCTCAAGCCGGTTAATTCGATTCGATCCAGCACCGAAACGTGATACCAGGGGCTTTGGGTTTCTCCCACCTCGATTCGGTATCGGATCGGAAAATCAACGCGTCTGATCCGAGTTGCGAACTGGTTGGGAGCGATGGGGCTGAGTTCCAGAATGTTTTTCCCATCGATTCGGGGTTCGACCACCATTCTGGTCGGAACATTCTGATCGGCTGTAAGCCCCGCCGACCGGACGAAAACTTCCAACGACTGAGACTTCACCAGGGTGATGTTCCCCGGTCGAACCTCGATCAGACGGACGGACGATGTCGTTGGTACGAAACCCCGGGGATTAAACATCTGAACCCATCCATGGGACAAAGGGTGCCAAAACAACGCGATCATGATTCCGCTAACCAGGATTACCAGACAGGTTCTCCAGAAGACCGGAATCACTTCCTTCCAAGACAAAACCCGGTGGATGGGAATACTTTCGATCGTTTGCCGGGCTTCCTGATAAATCAACGGAAGAAACGGGTTGGTTCGGATCTCGGGTCGCTGCGATAGTTGAATCACGTTGGTTAACGTGTTTTTGAGAATCGGAAGACGCGCTTCGATTCGACGGACGATTCGTTCGCGAGGATATCGTGATATGAGCGGAATGATCAACCACGTCCACGCGGATGCTCCCAGAACGAAAATCCATCCGCAGAGAACCAAAACCGACCCGGTCCCTTCCCGCAGCCAGTGAGACAGCGTCGCTGCGACGAGCGACGCAACGCATCCGACGGAGATAAACAGCATGATACCGTGTGCTGTCTGCTGATACCGGTGTCGTCGTGTTGCGCGGCGAATGGCGCTTATCAGAAAGGTTTCATCTGGATGAGTCTCTCGAGACATCAAACTCGCCCTCTGCTGAAACGTTCGCCCGCTCGATTACCGGGTATGTCCGAACCGGTGAACGGGGTCATCGTCGGGTCGGAACGTATGCCATGGATAATTCGGGCACCCCGATATCCAATCGTGGTTTAGCCTGTTCCGGGGTGATTTCTCGTCGATAAATCGCAGAAGCTGCTCGAATATATTCGATAGCGCGTTTAATGGCCCGGGCATAAATGCAAGAATCGGCGGTTGTATTTTCAACGGCTTGGGCAACTTCCTGCGAGGAAACGGTCTGTCCTCGTTGGATCTGTCGGGCGAGGCGAATCATTGGATCGGTCGGGTGGTAAAAGCGGGTTTCCACCAGATACCGTCTCCATTTTTCGGGGTCGGGGTTTGCGGCAATCTCTTCGTAGATTTCCATACGAATACTGAAATCCTGAATGCCTCGGAAAAGTCTGCTCAACCATTCATGAACGTGATCATCGTCTGGTTTGAATGTGTGCATCTGAATCAGGATTCGCTGCCAAGTCGTCCGCATCAGTTCGTGAAACGCTTCACGTTTTCGAGACAAGGTTTGATCGAAAAGAGACTCACTGAAAAGATGGTCAATCGAAAAGACTTCTTTGAGTATCAGGAGGTCACAGTAAACGGTGCATTCGTTAATGACGGATCCGTCGATCGTTCTGGCATCGATCGCCTGCTTGAAGTAGGTGAAAACCGGTTTCATATGCCGATCGATACTACGGTGCGTCAACGCGCCCAGAACAAAAGCCAGTTTACGCGGTCCGTCCGTGTCTTCAGGGTGGTCACGCACATGAGCGACCAGATCCGCTGACCACCGGTCGGCGTGTCGGGTCACTGAACCGAGTCTGGAAACATCCGTATGATCTGACCAGACCTTCTTGAAAAAGGTCGGAACATCATCCAGGCACAGGCAAAGTCTCCGGACGTCGTCACATATCGCTGTGTGGGTGATGTGTTCGGACATGAAAGTGGCTCCCGGGTAAGATTATTTCCCTCTTAACGCGATGGCTAACACAGTAACGTCCGCGGGGGTTATTCCGCTGATCCGCAATGCCTGGCCGAGGGATCGGGGTGTGAACTGTATCAATTTGCTTCGGGCTTCGTTTCTCAATCCGACGACTTGACGATAATCAAAATCCGCCGGGATCAGCTTGTCTTCCAGCTGATTCAATCGTTGGATCGATTTATCCTGTCGGGTGATATATCCCTCATATTTGATCTGTGTCTCGATTCGCCAGGCGGTATGAGGGTCGGTCACCACGCCGTTCCGGATCAAAAGCTCAGAAAAGTTGTTCCACGACCGGTCCGGACGACGCAGCAGATCAAACAGGCTTGTTCCGTCGCAGCGCAGCTGTTTGAGTCGATCGGTCGTTTGTGCGATGGTATCGCGGACCCGGACAAAGGCGTCATACCGGTCCGATCGGACAAGCCCGATCTGATACCCGATTTCGGTCAGACGCAGGTCGGCGTTGTCGTTGCGAAGCAATAGCCGGTGTTCTGCCCGGCTGGTGAACATTCGGTAAGGTTCGATGGGGGGTTTGGTGACCAGATCATCGATCAATACACCAATGTAGGCCTGATCGCGTCTGAGTGTAAAAGAGGCTTGTCCGGTCGTGACGTATTGGAAGGCGTTGATGCCCGCGATCAATCCCTGGGCGGCTGCTTCTTCGTACCCGCTGGTCCCGTTGATCTGCCCGGCCAGAAAAAGCCCGTGTATCAGCTTTGTTTCGAGAGTGGCCCGGATCTGGTGAGGCCAGACCATGTCATATTCCACCGCATAACCCCATCGCAATACGAGGGCATTTTCCAGACCGGGGATCCGTCGGATAATTTCTGACTGCACGTCGGCCGGTAGGCTGGTACTGATTCCGTTGCAGTAAATCTCGTCGGTGTCGAGTCCCTCGGGTTCGAGAAAGATCTGGTGAGAGGGTTTGTCCGAGAATCGAACTACTTTGTCTTCGATGCTCGGGCAATACCGAGGACCGGTGGATTGAATTTGCCCCGAGTACATCGGTGCACGGTGTAAATTGGCACGGATCAACTCATGAATATCCGGATTGGTCGTTCCAAGCCAGCATTCCACCTGTGGAAGCGGGGGAGACCAGACCGCCCGGGACTCGGACGGATACTCGTTCAGATAGGAAAAAGGAGCCGGTTGAGCGTCTCCCGGTTGTATCTCAAACTTTGAAAAATCGATCGTTTGGCGCTTAAGCCTCGGCGGTGTCCCGGTTTTGAGACGTCCGAGTTCCAAGCCCAGTTTTCGAAGACAATCGGACAATCCCCGGGCGGACTGTTCCCCGACACGTCCGCCTTCGGTTTTCTGTTCTCCCGTGTGCATCAACGCCCGAAGAAAAGTTCCGGTCGTGACGATGACGCTCCGGCAGGAAAGGCGCGTCTGATCCGACAACACGACTCCGGTGACGTGTCGGTGTTCGTCAACCAGGATTTCGACGGCTTCACCTTTCAGGATCGTCAGATTCTGACACGTGTGGAGCAATCGTTGGACTTCGGCAGCATATTTGTACTTATCGCACTGTGCTCGTGGACCCCAAACCGCAGGACCTTTGCTCCGATTCAGCATTCGAAACTGGATTCCTGTTCGATCGGTTGCCAGACCCATCAACCCCCCGAGTGCGTCGATCTCACGCACCATTTGTCCTTTGGCTAGTCCTCCGATAGCCGGGTTGCAGCTCATGGCGCCGATACGGGACGGGTCAAGTGAAATCAGACCCACTCGAACTCCCAACCTCGAAGCGGCCCAAGAGGCTTCGGCTCCGGCGTGTCCGCCACCAATCACGAGAATGTCAAAATCCACTTTCACTGGGCAAAACACTTTATCATACCCGGGGCTTTAACCCAATTCCGCGAACTCCCCAGTTTTCCTACCGGAAAGGTCGGACATGGATCCCATGAAATCGGGGTGAATCTGAGGTAAGTGATTGTCCGGGGTCTTGTCTGCCGATAAAATATATGTGTCGGTAATCTGCGGTGTTCGAGATTGGGACGCATACGTGGCAAACCGATACGCATCAATTGGGAAAGGTCTTCGACCGGCCGCAAACTGGCATGACCAGGTCCGAATGGTCGATCCTCAGCACTTCGGTGCTGTTTCCGTTCCCTTGTACTTTTTAAAGGGTTTGTACCACAAACCTTGTCCCACACGGCACAGGTGGATTTACCGCCTTTAAACACCCGATGAACCATTCATCGGGTGTTTTTCTTGTTCTTCTCAATAGCTCGTATTATCAATCTCCCCCAGAAAGCGGATTCTGTCTGTTTAACCGTGATACGTTGTGTCACGAGAACAACAGGTCAGGATAGACCATCTTCTCAAATAATTGCGGGACGGATTTCGTGGATTTTCCGCGGTTTTTCCCATCGACGACGCGATGCTCGAAGGACAGCACGTTTGAGTTTGCTCGCTGTCAGATCCACCGCGACGTATGGATCCGCGTCTGTTGCTTCGGCTATCACAGGATCACCAAGGCTCCAGAACAACTCTACCCGACAGGATTTATCAACCCCGCCACGACTTCCGTTGACATCGGAGAGTCGGATGATCATCCGATCCACCTGAGACGCGAAACGCAGGACGGCCTGCGTGAATCGGGTCTCGATATAAGTCCACAAAGCCGCCGAACGGTCGATCCGGTGGCTGATAATGTCGATCTGCATAGACACTCCTTTGTTAAGACTCTTGAGCATAGGATCGCATCAAATCCTTGACGACTAGAAACTAAACCGTTTTTTTGACTGTTAACCCTATCCTGCCGTTGTCGTCTTTGCCTAGGATCAGTCATGCGTGAGGTAGCTTTGTATCGACCAGAATTGGAAGCTCTGGAATCTCGACGGTTTCTGGCCGGGGAGACTTTTGCTGTCAATATCAATTTTCAACCCTCCGGGTATTCCCCGCCTAGCGGGTATGTCGCCGATACAGGAGCTGCTTTTGGCGATCGTGGGAACGGGTATTCGTACGGATGGTCATCGGATAACACTACCGAAGCGCCCAAATTGCGACATACTCGGTTCACTTTCCGGTACGATTCGATGGTCTATGCCTTCGGGAAGACCTGGGAAATCGCTGTTCCCAACGGGAAGTATCGTGTCTGGGTGGTCAGCGGGGATTACGTGACCGCAGGGCGTCGGTACGCAGTCTGTGCAGAAGGCGCAACGATCTATCGTGGTTCGGTCAGTGACCGAATCCCCTACATCGGCGGTCAGGTGGACGTACAAGTGACGGACGGTCGATTGACGTTATGGGCCCGATCCGATGCTCCGTTGACACCGTTCAATTTCGCGAGGGTCGAGAAAATAGGCGAAATCGACTCACCGGATCCGCCTTCCACCCCCTCGGTCGGTCGTTGGGCAACGCTGGCCTCATTGCCTGTGGCCTTGGGCGAAGTCAGCGGCGGGGTCATCAATAACCGACTTTTTATCGTCGGAGACGGAGATTCTCGCACCTTTTCCTATGATTTTGCGACCAATACCTGGTCCACCGGTCATGCCACCCGTCCGGTTCGGGCGAAAGATCAGGTGGCGGAAGTCGTCGATGGAAAGCTCTACCTTTTCGGGGGTGTTCGATACTTATCAAGCGGTCAACAGGTGTTGAATACGACCCAGATTTACGACCCATCCACCAATCGATGGACCTATGGCGCATCAATTCCATTTGCAGCTGCTGCGTCTCAGACGGCTGTCATCGGGGGTAAAATTTACCTCGCAGGAGGGGTAACGACCGGCAATATCACCACCAATCGTTTTGCAGTCTATGACCCGATCACGAACCAATGGACCAACTTACCCGATATTCCGCATCGGACCGATTCCGGGGCGACCGGAACCGACGGCAGACGAATGTTCATCTTCGGCGGACGCGATGTGGGTGACAGACCGGGAAACGGGTACGCGCAAACCCTCGTGTACGACACGCAGACCAATACCTGGACTAGCTCCAGAACTTCCAGCACCTATGCCCCCTTGCCCCAGCGACGAGCAGGCGTTAGCAAAGCACCATTTCTCAATGGCGAGTTTTATGTCATCGGGGGAGAAACTGATTCAGATCTGTCCCAGACCGGTTCGGATGGTGTTTATGACCGCGTCGATGTCTACAATCCTTTGACCAATACTTGGCGACAAGTCGCCCCCATCCCCACGGATCGGCACGGGATCGCGCCGGTTGCCTATAACGGAAAAATCTACGTCGCGGGAGGAGGAGTTGTTCAGGGTAAGAGTGAAAGCAGGGTTTTTGAGGTCTTTACCCCGTGATTCGGCTGGATTCGGTCGAAAAAAACCGTCCTGCGGGGTGCAGGACGGTTTGTATTGAGTTTCGGTGGAGTGTATTACAAAGCAGGGGGTGATTCGATCACCTTGACATAACGGTGTTTACTCACGGTCGTCCGGACGTTGTCCGCGTCGGGCAGGGCGTTTGCCTCGGTCACCCCGTCCACCTTTGTTACCCTCGGATCGAGGTTCGCTGGTCCGTTCACCGGTGTCGCGGTTCTGACGTTCCGGACGTGCACGTTCGGGATCTTTTTCGCCCATTTCCGCCATGGCGGCTTTTCGCGAAAGCTTGATACGTCCTTGTTCGTCCACCAAAAGCACCTTGACTTTGATTTCGTCCCCGACTTTGACCACTTCATCAACGCGTCCGACGTACTGGTCGGACAATTCGCTGACGTGGCAAAGCCCATCGGTTTCCGGTGCGATTTCGACGAACGCGCCGAAGTCCTTGATCGAAACGACCTTGCCGGTGTAGATCCGCCCGACCTGCACACTGGCGGTCATGGCTTCGACGATATCGCGGCATTTTTCTGCCCCCGACGCGTCGGTCGAGCTGATGTACACCGTCCCGTCGTCTTCGATATCGATCGTGCACCCGGTATCGGCCTGGAGGGCTTTGATGTTCTTTCCTCCCGGACCGATGAGCTTTCCGATCTTTTCCGGATCGATCTTGATGGTCAGCAGCCGCGGTGCCCATTCACTGATTTGCGGACGTGGTTTATCAATGACCTTAGACATGATGTCCAGGATCTTCAACCGGGCCTCACGGGCGCGATGGAGCGTCTCGCGAATGATCTGGTAACTCAGGCCTTCGATTTTGATATCCAGCTGGATGGCGGTGACCCCTGTTCGGGTCCCACAGACCTTGAAATCCATGTCTCCGAAATGATCTTCTTCGCCAATGATATCGGTCAGCAACTTATAAGTGTCGCTTTCCTGGACCAGACCGATGGAAATACCGGCGACCATTGTTTTGATGGGTACGCCTGCGTCCATCAGTGCCAGACATCCGCCGCAGGACGAAGCCATCGACGATGAACCGTTGGATTCAAGAATGTCGGAGATCACTTTGACGGTGTAGGGAAACTCCTGAACCGTCGGCAACACTGCTAGGAGTGATCGCTCGGCCAGAGCGCCGTGACCGATCTCACGACGACCCGGTCCACGGATCGGACGAACCTCGCCGACCGAGTAGCTCGGGAAATTGTAATGCAGCATGAACTTCTGACTGTATTCTTCCAGAAGACCGTCCACCAGTTGTTCGTCGGCGGTTGTCCCGAGCACGACGGTGCACATGGCTTGGGTTTCGCCACGGGTAAAAACGGCGGATCCGTGTACGCGAGGCAATACGTCCACCGCACAGGTGATCGGTCGGATGTCTTCAAACGACCGTCCGTCGGGTCGTATTCCCGCCAGAATGGCTTCGCGGGTGACTTGTTCCTCCACGACTGCAAAGGCGGATCGGATTTTGGCGGCTTCGGCTTTTTGCATCAGCACCGAGTAATAGGATGCATTCACGTCGGTAATCGGTGGGGCCATTTCGGCGATTAGTTCTTCCTGGATCTGGCGAATTCTCTCGGCGCGATCCTGCTTGCCGGGTTGGCCTTTGACCTCACGGATCTTATCTCCCACACGAGCGCGAATCGCGTCGAGCAGACCGGGTTCGGGGGACTTGATTTCACCCACTTTGGGTCGGCCACACATCTGTTGTAGTTCTTCGATCATGTGGCAGATTTCGATCACGGCCTTGTGACCGAACTCGATAGCATCGGCGATTTCGTCTTCGGGTACCTCGTAGGCTCCGACCTCGATCATGTTGACAAAGTTTTTGGTCCCGGCCACCACCACTTCGTAATCGCTGGCTTCGGTCTGTTCGACGGTCGGGAACAAGATCAGTTTTCCGTCGATGCGTCCGACTTTGGCATGAGCGGTGGGGGTGATGAAGGGGATATCCGAGATGGCTACTGCAGCGCTAGCGGCAATCCCGGCAAGCATGTCCGTGTCGTTTTCCTTGTCGAACGTCAAGACGTTCAGTTGGATTTGCACTTCATCCATGAAACCTGCAGGGAATAACGGGCGAAGGGGTCGGTCGATCAATCGACTGATCAGCACTTCTCGGGTGCTGGGACGACCTTCCCGTTTCATGAACCCGCCCGGAAACTTCCCGGCTGCAGCAAACCGTTCACGATAATCGACCTGAAGGGGGAAAAAATCGATTCCCTCTCGGGGTTTGGCACGGGCGACTGCCCCGAAAACGATGGTTTCACCGTACTGAACCGTAACCGAACCCGATGCCAGCTTGGCATACGTTCCACTGGAGATCGTCAAGGTTCTTCCGCCGATCTCTCGGGAGACGGAGTATTTCTGCATAAAATTATCCTAAACGCCCTAAAACCGACGAGCCAGGTGGGAATCAAACGGAGTCACACGGTTGAGGATTGAATGCCGAATGGTGAACGTCCCACGGGGCGTGCAGCATTGGGCATTCGTCTCAGATCAGACTTCCGCTTCCTTCCTCACTCGCATCCCACCGGGCGCAGGGTGGGAACGTGCAAAATTATCTAAACCCAAATTACACAAAACGTTACGACTATCGGGCCGACCCCCGATCCGGGTCGTTTTGTGTCCTCCAGGACCCATGTTTTGTTATTTTCTCAACCCCAAACGGGTGATGGTCGCTTGATAACGCTGACGATCTTCACGCATCAGGTATTTCAACAGAGCGTTACGATTCCCGACCATCTTCAAAAGGCCCCGTCGGGATGAAAAATCCTTTTTGTGCGTCTTCAAATGTTCGGTCAGCTGATTGATCCGGGCGGTTAACAGTGCGATCTGCACTTCAGGTGATCCGGTATCCTTATCATGAACCCGAAAACTTGAAACGATTTCACTCTTTTTCTCAGCAGTGATCGACATCTCTTCAAACTCCTTCAGTCACCCACCTGCTAGCCAATCGGGAAACCACTCCCCGGGCCAACAACGGGGTCAAAGGGCAGACCATCCGCCCGTTGTGAAGCAAGATACGTGCAATCCGGATCGGATGCAAGTTTCATTCATTACTGAAACTCATGTCCCGCGTCTATCGACTCCGAAACACCGCCCAGAATCCCCCGTCGTGGTGACGGGTCGGGTCCGGGTCGAGGCTGGGAAGGACCTGACGGGTATCCACCAGCTCCAACCGGTCGGTTTGTCGTAAAATCCATTCCACCTGCGATTCGTTTTCCTCGGTCCAAATCGAACAGGTGCTGTAGACCAACAGGCCCCCTGAGCACAGATGAGCCAGGGTATCCGATAGGATTCTCCGTTGCAGGCGGATCAGACTTTGCAGCGATGTGTCATCCTGGTGGTACCGGGCTTCGGGTCGACGGATCAAAACACCCGAGTTTGAACACGGAACATCCACCAAAATACGATCGAACGGGCGTTCGAGGGTGAGTGTTTCGAGCATTCCGGTCTGGTAAGTCTGAACCCACGTCAGATGTCGGACCCGAATCAGATGGTTCAGCTTTTGGATCCGGGTGGTGGATGGATCGACTGCGATCACGCGTCCGGTGTGGCCGACGAGCTGGGCGATCTGGAGGGTCTTGGTTCCCACACCGGCACACCGGTCCAACGACCAATGCCCGGGTTCCAGTTTCAGTTGAGGTACGACCTGCGAAGCTGTCGGATCCTGCACCTGAGCCAATCCCTGCTCCGCCCAAGTTCGTAAATCCGATTCGGTTGCCCCGGTAACGACCCAGGAACCGTGTATCTGGTGTTTCTGGATCTGGACGGGCGTTGGTAGCTGATTGAACCATTCGTCCGACGACACGCGAACAATCAAAGGGGCTTGCTCGTTATTTTTTTCACAAAGCGACAGCGCTTTTTCGACCCCCATTTGACGGACCATCCTTTGAAAAACCTCTGGTGGGCAAGACAAGACCAAACGGGCATATTCCTGAGGGTTGTCTCGATCGGGCAAGTTCAGATCCGGTTCACGGGAAGCCCGACGTAATACGGCGTTAATAAACCCCGAAGCCTTACCGAGTCGAAGACGTTTGGCCTGTTCAACGGCTTCATCGACCGCAGCCGAGGGGGGGATCCGGTCCATCCACCTCAACTGGGCGATTCCGATCGACAGAATCATTTGAACCAATGGGTCAATTCGCTGAAGATCTCTCTGGGAATACATCCGGATCGCGTGACGAAGCAAAAGTAGATTTTTGACTACCCGAATCGCGATGGATTCTCCCAACGCACGGTCCCGCGTGTCGGGGATACCTTGTCGGGGATAATGTTGCCGTCGGATCGGTCCGGACCAGCCGGGGAGTCGGCTTTGGATGAGACGAACCAGGGCGTAATCTCTCGCGTTCATGGGCGGGGCACTATACCGTAAATCGATCCGATTTGTCGGTCCGTGCAAACTCACCTATAATAATGTCATGTCCACGACCGATTCATCTGACAGTCACAAAAGCCTGAAAGAACGGGTTCAGCACGTGATCGACCGTATCCGTCCTGCTGTCCAGGGAGATGGCGGGGATATCGAACTGGTTGATGTGGTCGGGGACACGGTCAAAATCCGGTTTCATGGTGCTTGTCACGGATGTCCGTCCAGCACCATGACGCTCCAATACGGGATCGAACGGAACATTCGTGAAAAGATCCCCGAGGTCAAAGCCGTCATTCCCGTCGCTTGAGGGTCGAGTATTTCCCGTCCTTCGGTTTTGCGGGTTTTGCCAGCGTTTTGTTTCCTTCAGAGATTTCAGATCACTTGTGATGAATCCACAAGAATTGATGGGTCTTGCGATCGAACAGGCACGCCTGACCGAGTCCGCGGGGGATGTGCCTATCGGGTGCGTCATTTGGCACGAGCCGACCGGTAGAATTATCGGAAGGGGTCGAAACCTACGTGAACAACAGTGCGATCCGGTTGCTCACGCGGAGATCGTTGCGCTTCAGGAAGCTGCCCGGACGCTTGGACACTGGCGTGTGACCGATTCGATTCTGGTCGTGACCCTTGAACCCTGTCCGATGTGTGCCGGGGCGATCGTAAACGCCCGGGTTCCTAAATTGATTTACGGGTGTAATGATCCCAAGGCTGGTGCGGTCCGGACCTTGTATCAGATCTGTGAAGATCCCCGTCTCAATCATCGTGTCCAGGTCCTATCAGGGGTACTGGCCGAAGAATGTGCGGATCTGTTACGAAACTTTTTCCGCAAACAACGGGCTTTGGGTAAAACCTAAACCCGGTGACACCAGACCGGTACATGGATCCCTCCGGACTGTCAAAATGGCCGATCGGGTCAGAAGCTACGTCCGAACTTAAGTTACATAAGTAATTGAAAAAAAAGAGTTTGTGAAATCGGCCCTGGTGGCACACTGTTTGCGGGTCGTAAAACGAACGACGCCCGGGTATCCGTTAAACATTCGGTGTCGAAGCTGCGAAACGTTCCGGGTGAAACATCAAGGGAGGTGACCGGCGATGGTGTTAGCAACGTTACGACGTGAATGGTTGCGTTTGGTTGCCAGCATCGGTTCGGTTTGGTTGGTGGGATTAGTCATGATCTTTTTTCCGGTTGTCCTGCTCATGCTGACGATCGCTGCCATGCTGATCGGGACAGCACTGGCGGGGGGCTTTGTCGGAAAACGGGTGTTCCATCGGATCCGTCAAAAGACGGTTTTGTGCAAAAAAAGTCGTTCAGACCTGAAGGAGGACGATCATGCGCATTCGGGAGTTTTTCATCTGGCAGGCGGGTGAATACGATTTCTGGTGGAAATCTCAGATGCTTCTGGGAAGCTTGCTGGTCTTGCTCGGAATCATCATTGTGCTTTTCCCGACCATTCTGGTGATGCTTGTGGCAGGGGGGATCGTTCTGGTCGGTGCCAGTCTGATCTTTTCTGCTTGGCAGATCCGACGATTGCAGCGACGAAGTCGGGACGTGTACGAGATGGAATCGTTCGAGTGGTAATCGAACCTGCGACGGAGGTGATCGGTCATGGCTGAACAAATCGTGATTCCGGAAGAATCAACCGAACTTAAAGAACGTGTCAGTGATTACTGGAATCGCAAGCTGCGTCGGATTAAACGGTTGCTTCGACCGATCCCGGAGGATCAACAGTCGTTGAGATTATCAATGCGTCCTGCGAAAAATGGGTGGGACGTGCGCGTGATCCTGGTTTTGCCGACCGGAACATTGGTTGCTGAGGAACAGACGTTTCATCGTGACGAATGGCCGGCTGCGGTGGACCGGGTCGCCGATAAGCTCGCGATGGAGATTCGAAGGCATAAGGAAAAGCTCCGGCACGATGACGTGTATCGTCGCAAACGTCGTCGGGAGGACGAGTTTCACCGGGTCCGATCGTTTCTGGAGTCCGATGTGCGAAAAGGGGACCGGGCTTCTTTCATGGAGTTGATTCGTCCGTTGCTGCGTCAGGTGGCGGATCAGGCGCATCATGAACTGTTGGTTGCCCAGTTGGAAGGCGCGATCCGTCCGGGAGAACTGAGCGTTTCGGATCTGGTGGACGAAGTAGCGGTTCGGGCATGGGAGAATTACGACCATCGTCCTACGCGTTTGAATCTGGACCAATGGTTGTTACATCTGTTGCACGAGGTGTTGGATGAGTACTACCAGAAAGTTTCCAGAACGGATCATTCCGTCGAGGAACCGATCCCGGCAGACGACCCGCGCTATCAAACCGACATCGGATGGATGGCGGAGAACGAGCCTTATTTTCAGAACTTTCTTTCCCCACTGACGTTGTATCAGACCCTGCCGGATCATGAAGTGCCTGAACCGTGGCAGGAGTTGGCTGCGCAGGAACAGATGCAGTGGCTGGTCAACCAGCTACGTCGGTTCCCGCATCCCGCACGCAGAGCCTTTATGCTGCACGTCGTGGAAGGATGGGACGCGTCTGAAATTGCCTTGTTGCAGAACCGGTCCGTTGATCAAGTCCGAGAGGATATTGATCGGGTTCGGGAATCCCTTCGACAGCGGTTGAGTTCACAGTCAGCCACGAACGGTTAATCGCCAACTCATTTCGACCAATCAACGCAAGACCGGAGTCCCCGTTCTAACCCGAACGGGGACTCGATTGTATTGGTGGAAAGACGGACTTCGGTGAAGGGAGCTGAAGAATGAAAATCGGGTGAAACTTCATCTGGCACGCCGCTTGCCGGATTGCGAAGGTGAACCGCGATGAACGCGTTTGAAAACGGTTCAGAAGATCGGTTCGAGCAGGAGTTGCGCGGCGGAGCCGCAAAAAGTGCCTTGCGGATCATCTCAAAGCGTGTCTCGAAAAGAGGATTGATATGGCATTGACCAGCGCATTATTCACAGGGTTGTCGGGATTGAACGTGAACCAGACCCGACTCAATGTGGTGGGAAACAATATTGCCAACGCCAACACGGTGGCATTCAAATCCTCCCGAGCCTTGTTTGCACCACAGTTTTATGTCACAGATCGTGCAGGAGGTCCTCCGAATGCGGATTTCGGGGGCGCCAACCCCTCTCAACGCGGGCTAGGAGCGACTGTCACCGCGATTGAAAAGGATTTTTCCCAGGGGACGCTGGAAACGACCGGAAAGCTTACCGATCTGGCTATCGACGGGAACGGATTTTTCATCATCGAAGGTGAGGAACTTCGTTACACAAGAGATGGGGCTTTTACTCTCAATGCCAACAACCAGTTGGTGACTCAACGGGGCGATTATGTCATGGGGTACGCTGCCGATGAAAACGGGACCATCATCGAAGGACAACTGACCCGTCTTTCAACCCCCACGGACTCGATCATGCAAGCCCAACCCACCAGTCGGGTCACCATGCAGGGAAACCTGAATCCGGACGGAGATCTTTCCACCGGTGCCAGTGTCCTGACCAGTCCGACCACGATCGATATTGGTACAGGATTGCCTCCCACCACCGCAACCCTTCTTAGCAATGTTTCTCTGGACGGTTCCACACCATTATTCAACGGGACGACCCCCGATACGTTGACTATTGAAGGTACCAAAGGGGGACGGACGCTTTCCGAGCTGAGTTTTGAATTGACCCCCACCTCAACGGTTCAAGACCTGTTGGACTTCATCAATCAGGGATTGCAGATCAAGACCGATGAACCGGGTCCCCCCGGATTTCCCCCCGGCGCCACCCTGTTGCCGGACGGCCGAATCACCATTATTGGACAGCCCGGGACGGAAAACGCTCTATCCTTGTCCGGAACAGGTTTCCGGTCCACCAACCCCGCCATGACCTTGTCATTTGCTCCCGATGCGACCAGCAACCCGGTCGGGGAATCGGTCACCACGTCTTTTGAGGTGTACGATTCACTCGGTACCCCGGTCTCGGTCAATGTGACAGCCTATCTGGTCTCCAAGGACGATACCGGTTCGACTTGGAACTTTATAGCTTCAAGCCCCGAAAATACCCGCGCCCAGACATTCGTTCCCGGGGGTACCGGTCCGACCGCCTACTACGGCGCGATCATTTCTAGCGGGACGCTGAAGTTCGACACCGAAGGTACGTTGATCGAGACTACCGGAGCCAATATCACCCTCGATCGGTCCGATACCGGTGCAGTGCCCGCCCAGAACGTCACGCTCGATTTTTCGGCCTTGACCGGACTGTCTGCCAACAAAAGCTCGTTGGTCATGGACAATCAGGACGGTTTTGCAACTGGAACGATCAACGGATTCGGGATCAGTCCGGACGGGATCATTACAGGAACCTACAGCAACGGACAGAATAAAGTCCTTGGACGACTGGCGATTGCCCAGTTCGACAACCCGGCAGGACTTATTGACGAAGGCGGGAATGTCTTTGCCCCCGGAGGCAACAGCGGAACCCCGATCATTTCCGGTCCTCTGGAGTTCAACGGTGGGGCAATTCGTTCAGGGACCCTCGAATTGAGCAACGTCGATCTGAGTCGAGAGTTTATCAACATGATCATCTCGTCCACCGGATTCACCGCAGCTTCACGGGTGATCAGCACCAGTGATCAGCTGCTGACGGAATTGTTGAATACCACCCGTTAAAACGGGTGTAAACGGTTCTTAGCCCTCGCGACAGGTGTTTATTCTGCTGTCGCGGGGGCACTTTAAAACAAGGAGCGGTCGTACAGGGTCAAACCGGGTTTTGGTGAAATCGTGCAAAACCGGTCAACCCATTGGCCGAAATCAATATGATTCAATTGACACGTCTGAACGGTCAACCCTTTGTTATCAATGCGGACAAGATTCGTTATGTGGAGCAGACCCCGGATACGGTGATATGTACCGACCATGGCGACAAGCTGATGGTCAAGGAACCAATGCAGGAGGTCATCCGACGCGCGATCGAATACGCGCGTCTGGTGCGTCGTCCCATAACGGATTGAGGACAATTCTGCGTACGTGTTTAGCCGATAATCCTTTTGCACGACCGTTGTGGAAAGGATCTCATGTCGGAGCACGCTGAGAAAAAGGATGAAAATGCGGAAAAGTCCCCTCAAAAAGGGGGGATCATGTCGATACTGACCAAGCTCCCTGTCTTGCTAGGGGGGGTCATGATTATCGAGGCATTTGTTCTGTTTGCCGGGTTCAAAATGATTTCCGGGAGCCCCGCCCCGGCTTCGGGTGCGGACATCGAGTTGTCCACCCATGAACCCTCTTCCGGGCACGAGGCAGAAGAAAAAGATGCTCACGAGAACCCGATCAAAAAAGTCGATCCCAAGTCCTCGGTCGAAGTGGAAGTTCTGACCCTCAAGGCTTCGAACCGTCAGTCCGGACGCACGTTTTTTTATGACGTGCAGATCAAAATCATCACCCGTCAAGCCAACGAAGAAAAGGTAAAATCGATCATTGCCTCAAAATCGGGCTTGATTCAGGATCGGATTCGGACCATTATAGCACAGTCGGAACCTGCCAAACTGCAGGGTGAAACCGAACCCGGGCTGGAGACGTTGAAGCGTCAGGTGAAGTATCAGCTCGACGAGATCATCGGTGAAGGATACGTCGATGAGGTGCTCGTCCCTCGCTGTGTACCGTTTCGAACGGATTTTTGAAACGGAACTTCATCATATGATCCTTCCGGGAATGGCCTGACCAGGCCGCTTCGCAGGCTGCTTGACCAAGGATGGTGAGCATGGCTGATCCTATTCCTGACCCCCAATCCGAGTCCCAGACCCCTGATTCTGCTTCGAAATCCGAGGCATCGGATCCCTTGACCGACGAACTGTTGGCGATGGGTACCTTTACCGACGCCTCTGCTGAAGCCGCTTCGTCCACGGGAGATTCTGGTGTGTCTGAACCCCCGTTGGCTTCCGGTTCGGCGTCGTCGCAAACCCCGCTGAATCCCGAAGAAGTCGCCCCTGACTTGGCCGAACTTGAAGCCCTTCTCAAACAAGCGGGGTTTGACGGTCCCGGAGAAAACATCGATCTGGGATCCCCCTCAGACGCCAATGCCCTTGCCGATCAACTGATTGCGGATGCCCAGTCCGCTTCAACTGAACCCTCCCAACCCCCCCCAGCCACCCAGCCATTTGATCTACCGACGTTTCAGCAGGTCTTGACCGAATCCCAAGCCAGCAGCATTGATCTGATCCGGGATGTCGAACTGAACGTCAAGATCGAACTGGGACGATCACGAATGCTCGTTGAGGATGTCTTGAAACTCAGTGAAGGCGCGGTCGTCGAGCTGGATAAACTGGCCGGGGACCCTGTGGACGTGTATGTCAATGATCGACTGGTTGCTCGTGGCGAAGTTTTGGTCCTGAATGACAACTTTTGCGTCCGGGTGAATGAAATCGTTGCTTCCGTTAAAGAAGAAAGCTGATGGTCGGGCACATCCGTCTGGCAATCTTTTGCTTGTTGTTGATCGGATCGGGCGCATTTTCCCAATCCACCCAGCCGGTCAGTCGGTACGACGATCAACCGGTTCGTCGGAATCGGACCCAAAACAATGAAACTCCCCCAAAACCGGTCGAAAATACAGGATTTGACTGGAATCGACTTTTGATCGCGATGGGCATCGTGCTGGGGTTGATCCTGATTTTGAAATGGATCGTGGCCAGGATGTACCCCGGTCTCCATGCTCAAAAAGGCCTGCAAGTCGTTCGGGTGTTGTCACGCTTGCCGATTAGTCCCCGTCAGCACCTGCTGATTCTTCAGGTCGGACATCGGTTGCTGATCGTAGGAGACTCCGGTGGACAGTTGTCAACCCTTTCAGAGATCCGTGACCCGGATGAAGTCGCGATGCTCGTCGGGCAAATCAAAACACACGCGGATTCGACGACATCGGGTTCCTGTTTCGCATTTTTGTTCGGAAAAGCCCGGGAAGACTACCAAGATCCGTCGGAGGTTTCTCCGATCGATCCTGAACCTGCTATTCAGGACACTCAGGAACAGATCAAAGGATTGATCGACCGAATGAAAACCCTGACCCGCGCGGTCAGAAAAGAATGAACCCCCGGTAGGATGCCGGGCTCTTTTGGCATGGACGCTCGAAAAACCATCATTCTGTTGATCGTGACCGCGATTTTCAGCGGGTCATCGACCGTGGTTTGGGCTCAGGCACTTCCCAACACCATTCCGACCCCGTCCGGTCCTGTGCAGATACCCGACATCTCCTCCCCGGCCAATTTCGGGGCAGCGATGCAGATCATCATTTTGCTGACCATTTTATCGCTGGCTCCGAGCATCCTGATCATGATGACGAGCTTCACCCGCATCGTCATTGTTCTCAGCCTGCTGCGACAAGCCATGGGAACTCAGCAGCTTCCCCCCAATCAGATCCTCATCGGACTTGCCTTATTCATGACGTTTCTGGTCATGGGTCCGACCTGGCAACGGATCAATAACGAAGCCCTCCAACCCTACCTCAACGGGAAAATGGACCAACGTGAAGCCCTTCGTAGGGCACAGATCCCTTTGCGCGACTTTATGATCGCGCAGATCGAACAGGCGGGAAATGAGGAAGATGTCTATCTGTTTCACGAATACGCCCATCGCGATTCTCCGGAGTCGGCGCAGATCCGCAGCTGGAGCGACGTCGGAACTCTCACACTGATTCCAGCGTTCATGCTCAGCGAGCTTAAAACCGCTTTTCTGATGGGATTCAAGATTTATTTGCCTTTCCTGATTATCGATATGGTCATCAGCAGTATTCTGATCAGCATGGGGATGATGATGCTTCCCCCCGTACTGATTTCGCTACCATTCAAACTACTGCTTTTTGTGCTCGTGGACGGATGGCGCTTGATTACCTCTAGTCTGATGGGTAGCTTTGGGTAGTACAAGGCGCAGGGACGCGCCTGGAACAACATGTCATGTGCGGTACAGACGGATCCGACTGTCTCCGCACCACGCTCAAGGACGGGTGTGTTATGGGTATCGAATCCGCTTCAGAATACATACGTCACTCCCTCTTGCTCACGATGCTGATTGCAGGACCGATGCTGTTGGTGGGGCTGGTCGTGGGGATCATCATTTCCATCATTCAGGCGGTCACACAGATCCAGGAACAGACCCTGACGTTTGTTCCGAAAATCTGTGCCATGCTGGTGGCAGCCATTTTTCTGATGCCTTGGATCGAACGTCGATTGCTGGACTACGCAGCCGCTTTATTCAGCGGGGCGGGCCTGCCCTGAATCCACGGTTTGATGGGTTCGTAACCGAGGTGATAGCGTATGAACGATCTGAATGCCGCCATCAACTTCGTTCCGACGTTTGTCCTGGTCTTTTTCAGGATGGCGGGACTGATGATCATGTCACCGTTGTTCGGATCAACCCGTGTGCCTCGACGTGTCAAAGTGATGTTTGCATCGGTGGCGGCCTTGGGCGCCGTCGGCGCGATACCCCAGCCGGTGCAGTTTCCTTCTTCCATATGGGAGCTGACGCTTGCGATCGGTGCGGAAATCTGTTTCGGACTGGCGATGGGGTTGATCGTCAGTCTCACGTTCATCGCCGCCCAGTGGGCGGGGGAAATGATCGGGCAGCAGATGGGCTTGAACCTGTCGGAGGTCTTTGATCCTCAGTTCGGTCAGTCCGGTTCGCTGATCGGTGACCTATATTTCATGCTGACGATGGTCCTGTTTCTGCTGATCGGGGGGCACCGGATTCTGATCTCGGCGGTCCAGGAAAGCCTAATCACATTGCCCCCTTTGTCCCTAGTGTTTGATGCACCTTTATTTGAAATCCTGTTGGACATGTTAACGGCGGCGACGATTCTGGCGTTGCGTTTGGCTGCTCCGATGTTCTTTACGATGCTCGTGGTCGACCTGGTAATGGGTTGTATCGGTCGGGCGATGCCCCAGTTCAATATCATGACCGCCGGTCTGTCCATTCGGGCGATCGTGGGGATACTGGTCTTGATTCTGGGTATCACCTTGTCTAGCGAGGCCTTGCAGGCGTCTTTGGCCGATCAACTCGCTCTGGTTCATCAGCTCTGGGGGCATCATGGCCGATGATTACGGAGATAAAACAGAGGCACCGACGCCCCGGCGTCGTCAAGAGGCCAGAGAAAACGGACAGATCGCCCGATCACAGGACTTGACGGCTGCGGTGTTGTTTCTCGCGGCTATGCTCCTGCTCAATTTCTTCGGTTCGGGTATCATGACCACGCTTCGGGATGTCATGCGGCGGATGCTCGGGCATGACGCGCTTTCTGATTTCTCTCCCCCTTCGTTGGCTGAGGCGTTTTTCCAATTGTTGGTGCGTGTTGCGGTGGCTTTGGGTCCGGTTCTGGCGGGTTTTGTTCTGGTCGCGATCGCGATCAATCTCGTTCAGGTCGGTTTTTTCCTCAGCACCAAGCGTATCCAACCCAAACTGGAGATGCTCAATCCCGCCCGAGGAATCAAACGCATATTCGGGGGCGGTCAGGGAATCGTCAGCCTTTTAATGAACCTGGCGAAACTGGTGCTAATCACTCTGGTTGCTTATTCGGCCGTCCACGGAAAGATCGGCTTGATTGTCGCAGCCACACAGCTGTCAGCCGAGCAGATTTTCTCATTAGGGACGCAAATCGTGTATGACATTGGTCTTCGCATCGCGGTGCTTCTTCTGGTCCTGGCGATCCTCGATTATGCCTACCAACGGTACAAAAACGAACAGCAGCTCAAAATGACCAAACAGCAGGTCAAGGAAGAAATGAAACGCATGGAGGGTGATCCGCTTGTGAAACAGCGGCGTCGTCAGATTCAGCTCCAGCGAGCTACCCAACGCATTCGTCAAGACGTTCCTAAGGCGGACTTTATCGTAACCAATCCCACGCACTATGCGGTGGCTATTCAATACGATCCGGACCGGATGAATGCACCCAAAGTGGTTGCGAAGGGGGCGGATTACCTGGCTTTTCGCATCCGGGAGGTCGCTGCCGAGCACGGGATTCCGATTCTCGAGCGTCCACCGTTGGCCCGGGCGATTTATAGGGACGTGGAAGTCGGTCAGGAAATTCCCGAAAAGTTTTATGCCGCCGTGGCGGAAATTCTCGCGTACGTCTACGAAATTAGTGGAAAACGCCAACCCACCTTACCGGTCTGAAAGCTCGTGCACGATCAACCGATATCGAGGTCGGATTTGCTCTCAGCGGGTCGTTTCAGGTAAACACGTTCAGCACAGCTCGTGAACAGGGAATCCTGTTCCGTCACGCTGAGTCGAGCAGCCCAGTCTCGGACAAAACTCAACCACCGATCGTATCCCCCGGCCGATTCAATGACCGGCCAGTTCGAGCCGAACATCAGACGATCCGCTCCGAACGCTTCCAAAGCTTCGTCCAGATAAGGTTTTAACCGGTCCGGCTCCCAGTTCAGATCCAGTTCGGTGATGCCCCCGGAAATCTTGCAGAAGACGTTTCTTCTTGCTGCCAGTTCCCGGATGTCCGATTTCCAAGGTTCGATCGCTCCGGAACGGATCGGGGGTTTACCTAGATGATCCAGCACAAAAATCTGCTCCGGATGGCGGTCCACGAAACGGATCGTTTCAGAGAGCTGATGTGCAAAGACCAGCAGGTCAAAGACAAGCCCACGTGAAGTCAGCTGCCGGATGCCCTGATTCAAAGCGTTATCGTCTAGAAACCCGGGCGGTTCTCCCTGAACGACGTGTCTGAGTCCCACCAACGCCTTTTGATGAGTGGAAAAGGATTCCAGCCACCTCGCGAAATGTTCGGAACGCAAAGGCAACCATCCGATCACCCCAGCGATCCGAGAATATTGTCTTTTATATTCCAGGAGGTCCGAGGTCTCTTCCACCGACTGGCGCGCCTGTACACTGATGACTCGATCCACACCATGACATCGTAGCACCGGTTCTAGGTCTTCGGGTCCGAAATGACGACGAAGGCAAGCCATCTCATCCCCGATCCAGTCAAAATCCACAGGGTTGTATCTCCAGAAATGATGGTGAGTGTCAATCATGGTGGTTCCTAGCGGTTCCGGATAAGACAAGATCGTCCGAACGGTCTATATCCTATTGTCACAGTAGCTCGGGCGTGAACGGTTGTCGATTCGTACAATATTTGCGGATAAACTTTCCAAAATGATCGAACCACGTGAATACCGAAAACGTCGTGAAACTCTGTTGAGGCAGCTTGACGGGGCAGTCGGGTTGGTTTTTTCCGGGGAGCATCCGCTGCCACGGATCGGAAAATGGCAAGCGGACGAAAACTTCGTTTACCTGACAGGAATAACCCGTGAACGAGGGGCCGCGATTCTGTTTGATCCTCAGAACGACAACCCCCGTCGTCGGATCAGCCTCTTTCTCAAACCACTGGATACCGAAGCCGAACGGTGGGACGGTTACCGGGAACGAATCAGTGAATCATTGCGTCAAAAAACCGGATTCGAGTCGATTTACCGAACAAATCATCTGCCGGCTATGGTGACCGTTGCCTTGAGACGCAGCAAACGAGCGGCCTGTTTGTTGCCCTTTTCGGTTTATCCTTCCGAACCTTCGGCGGATTTAAAGATCTTTCAACAGGTGGCCCAGAGGGTTCCCGGGGTTCGCATCGAAGACCAGACCCAACTACTGACCACCATGCGTGCCGTCAAATCCCCGGCAGAACTTCGACTCATCGAACAGGCCGCTCGGATCACGGTTTCGGCTTATCAGCAGGTGATTCGACACATTCGTCCGGGAGTCAATGAATCCCAGATTCAACTGGCCCTGGAAACAGTCTACCGGCAACAAGGTGGGGATGTGGCTTACGGAACGATCGTCGGAAGTGGGATTAATGGCACGGTTCTGCATTACGTGGATAATGACCGACCCCTGGAAGACGGAGATCTTGTGGTGATCGATTCGGCAGCCTCTTTTGGCGGGTATGCTTCGGATATCACTCGAACATTTCCGGTCAGCGGCCGATTCACGTCGGAACAACGCGAGTTGTACGAAATCGTCCTCAAAGCCCAATCCCAAGCCATCAAGGCTTCCCGACCCGGTGCGAGGTTCTGGGAGATCGACTCAGCGGCTCGATCCGTGATCGAAAAAGCGGGTCTGAGTGATGCCTTCATCCACTCGATCGGACACCCCCTGGGCCTGAACGTGCATGATGTCGTTCCGGATCATCCGTTGAAACCGGGAATGGTGATCACCATCGAACCGGGGATTTACCTGCCGGAACGAAAAGTGGGGATCCGGATCGAGGATGATTTGGTGATTACCCGCAACGGTCATCGGAATATCACTCAAGCAGTTCCTAAAACGGTTCAGGACATCGAATCGAGCATGAGATGATGTCGAATCCCTTTTTCCTGTGGGAAATCGGGGAGATCCCGACATTTCGGGGATCATTCCCGGATATGTCCTTGACCGGTGACGATCCATTTGTACGTGGTTAAGTCGGCTGCGCCCATTGGTCCTCGGGCATGAAGTTTGTCGGTGGAGATTCCGATCTCGGCGCCCAGCAGGTACTCCCCGCCGTCGGCAAAACGGGTGGAGGCGTTGATCATGACGCTGGCCGAATCAACCCCCGCCACGAAAGCATCGATGGTGGTCAGTGACGTGCTCAAAATCGCGTCGGTATGATGAGAACCGTGTTGGTTGATGTGTTCGATGGCCTGTTCCACGGAGTCAACTATCTTGATGCCCACGATAAAGGCGAGATATTCCTGGTCCCAGTCTGATTCGGTAGCCGGTTTGGCTTGTGCAAATCGTTGGGTAACGGTTTTATCCCCGCGAACTTCGACTCCACGCTCGTGTAACGCTTGACAAAGTGGAAGCAGAATCTGATCGACGGTATCCCGATGGATCAGGATATGTTCGACGGCGTTACAGACAGCCCCTCCGGGGTAGCTGGTTTTGGCGTTGACGCAGACTTTGATCACCTGTTGTTCGATACCCTCGAGGTGCCGATCGATGTAGATGTGGCAGTTACCGGTGAAATGTTTTAGCACGGGCATGGTGGCTTCGGAAACGACGGTTTTGATCAGGGATTCCCCGCCTCGGGGGATAGCCAGGTCGATGTACCGGTCGAGTTTGAGGATCAGGGGAACGAGTGCACGGTCGGTGTTTTCGATAATCTGAACAGCGTGGGGGGGGAGTCCCGCCTGTTCGACGGATCGGCTGATGATCCGTGAAATAGCGCGGTTGGAGTGAATTGCTTCTTTGCCGCCTCGGAGGATGATGGCGTTTCCGCTTTTCAGGCATAGAGCGGCTGCGTCGGAAGTGACATTCGGGCGCGATTCATAGAAAAATAGGATCACGCCGATCGGGACACGTCTTTTCTCGATCCGAAGCCCGTCCGGACGATTATAACCCTCGATCGTCTGTCCGACCGGGTCCGTCTGACCGGCGATGGATTCGATCCCACTGGCCATGGCTTCGATGCGTTTTTCATTGAGTCGAAGACGTTCGATCAGCGGTCTGGCCAGACCTTCGGACTCGGCCTCCTGGATGTCTTTGGCGTTTTCCCGGATTAATTCGTCTCGGGATTGGCGGATGGATTGCGCCATGACCCGAAGCGCCTGATTACGCTGTTGACCGGTCGTCCGCATGAGTTTTGTCGCAGCCGATCGAGCGTTTTTTCCGAGTTGTTCTACATAAGCATATGCGTCACTCATGATCATCATCTCTCTTATGAACGTTTCGACGGATTCGGATCGCGTCGGACGAAGAACCTATTCTCGCGGGGCCAGTTCGCGGACCGAAAACTCCACCGCCGGTGGGGGTCCGACCAGAGAAACCCCTGGTGGAAGTCCCTCGATCGATACGGGTCTTACGATATCCGTCGCGTTTCGATCGTCGTTGGTCAGTCTCAGGACCGCCACCGGGAGTATGTCAGGCGGTTTATTATCCACGGACTGAAGCTTGGCGATTTCCGATGCAGGACCTCGAACCCGGATGTTGGTCAGCGTTTTTTCCCTGGTCGTGATCTCCCAGCGGTTAACGGTCGGAAGCGGCTGTTGAATCACTAGCGGAACTGTCCGAAGGATCAATTCAGTTTCACGTGTATTGATGTCGATCCGAACGCTGTTGATTCTCGTAGGTTTAACTTGCAAACCCGTTTCACGGGGAATCTGCAAAGGAACATTTTCCAGTCGGTGATTTCCGGGGGTATTCAGCTTTTCTATCGCACTGCTCAGGTCCAGTGGGATTCCTGATTTGGGTGTGGGGAAGAGTCTGGACAACACCGCGGCAGGGCCGGTTACTTCGACACTCGGTGGATCAATCGACACGTCCGATATCGATACCGGAAGATCCGCAGGCAATACCACCGGGACTTTGATCGTCCGCTTGGGATCGATCCGAACCCTGATGGTCCCCGGGGAGGCACTGGTCACCGTGACACCCAAAGCCCGGATTTCCGGGTAATCATTTAATAAGGGGACGACGGGTATATTGTTTTCAGTGTCGGGGTCATAGTTGTCGGGTAGAACGACACGGATCCGACGTTCCAACTGCGTTCTCAACTGGTCCAGTTTTGAACGCGGACCTTCGATCTCTACCGTGATCGGGGCGTTGCTCGGTTCGATCAGTGTTGCAAATTGCGTCGGGTTGGACACAAACACATCTAGTTCGAGCTGGAGACTGGCTTTGTCATTTTGGGCTCGTTCGGCGTAAATCCAGATCAACAGGGTCAGGATGGTCACCAATGACAGGGTCTTGGCCATCTCCAGGAGCTGGGCCTTGTTCCGGGGAAGAAGTTGTTCAAGCCGCTTTATCACTCGATCCATCGCTTGTGGGGGTTGATGACTTGGAATGAATCACTTGGGTTTCCGAACGGTTATCGGTCACGATCTGTTTGATCGATTTGTTTCCGCCTCCCAACAGTTCCTCGAGCGTGTCCCGAAGCGCTTCGGGAGAAAGTTTACGGTAGAGAACACCCCTTTCGGCGATCGAAATATCACCGGTTTCCTCCGAAACCACTAGCACCACCGCGTCGGATTCCTGGCTCAGACCCACGGCAGCACGGTGACGTGATCCGAGTTCTTTTTCCAAATCACCGGACTCAGCCAAGGGAAACTGAACACCTGCCCAGGTGATTCTACCATTGCTGACGATCACTCCCAGATCGTGCAACGGAGAATTAGGCCAAAAGATCGTGTTCAGCAATTCTGAAGAGAGCTCGGCGTTCAGACGAGTTCCACTATCGGCGATTCCACCCAATCCCACGTCTCGCTCGATGGCAACCAGCATTCCGATCTTTCGTCTCGAACAGAACATGGCGGCTTCGACCAAAGCGTCGATCTGATCGGATAATGCGGTCGAGATCGTCCGGAACAGTTTGGTTTCCCCCAGACGCATCAAGGCACGTCGTAATTCCGGTTGAAAAACCACGATGACTGCTGCGGCGATGAAAAATAGAAAACGGTCGTACAGGTACTTGATCCGGTTCAAATCCAAGATGCTCGATAAGAGCTCAAAAATCACGTAAAACGAAATCAAAAGTAGCACGATTCCACGAAGCAACCGTGCGCCACGTGTCCCCTGAAGGAAACGCAGCACCCAAAAAACCACCACCCAAATCAGCGACAATTCGATCAGCACCTGCCAAATCGAATACGTCGCTAAAGAGCGAAAAAAGGCGTTGAAATTGTCCCAGAGTGTCACAAGTAGCATGAATACTGTCTACACTATAGCTTTTGGATTCGATTCAACCAAGACACCCTTTGCAGGTGCTTGATCGGGGGTCGGATCTCAAGAAGGGGCAATATACCGGATCGACTCGATCAGGGTGACGGCTTGTCGGCTCGGTAGCACGTCATGCACCCGGACGATGGACACCCCTTGAGAAACCGACCAAACCACACTCGCCAACGATCCGTACAACCGGTCTGACGGTTCGGGAAGGTTCAAAATTCTCCCGATGAATCCCTTGCGGCTTGTCCCGATCAAGACGGGATATCCGGTCTCAACCAATCGGGAAAGGTGTTTGAGCAAAAGCAGATTGTGTTCCAGGGTTTTTCCGAACCCGATTCCGGGGTCGAGGATGATTTTGTGACGGTCCACGCCTTGGGTTTCGAAGGTCCTGGCCCGGTCCAGCAGATAATCCGTTACTTCCTGGACCACATTCTGATAGGTGGGATTCACCTGCATGGTTTCGGGAGTACCTTGCATGTGCATCAGGATCACGGGACATCCTTGGCGGGAGGTCAAGCGGATCATTTCCGGGTCGTCGGTCCCCGCCGAGATGTCATTGATCGCGCACGCGCCTTCGTCCAAAGCGACGGAGGCGACCCGGCTTTGCGTGGTATCGATACTGATGGCAATATTCATTTTCGACAAGGCTCGGATGACCGGAATCACCCGACGGATCTGCTCATCGGCAGGAACGCGTAAGGCCCCGGGTCGGGTCGATTCACCCCCGACATCGATCAGATCTGCCCCCTGTTCGATCATCTGCCGTGCCACCTGGATCGCCTGGTCGGTCTGAAGGTATCGACCCCCCGTCGCTGAAGCTGTCAGGGGTCACGTTCAAAACCCCCATGACCAGCGTCCTGCGCCGCTCGGACAACAGCCACTGATTGAAATCGGACGGACTCATCGTAAGCCATTAGGACCGACCCTGAACGATATCAGACCGGCCACGATCGGGGTTACTCCACCAGGTGCTTTTCAAACACGATCAGGTTATCGGCATGGGTGCTATCCCATCGGATCCCGACAATGTCATAACCGACTTCCACGGCAAAATGGATGAACTCACGCTGGTGATTCAGACATTCGCAGCGGATGTGTTCGTACCCGTGATCTTTGGCCCAGGCTTGCTGGGCTTCCTGCAGTTGTCGGGCGATTCCGCTACGTCGTACGTCCGGTTTGACCGCACCGAGCCAATGGTAAAACATGCCTGGTTTAAGCTCAAAACCGATCCAGAAACCGACCGGAACTTCGCCCAACCGGGCGATCAGGGTCAGAACGTTGTAACGACCAAGAAACCGACGTTTAAAGAAATCGACTTCCCGTTTGGGACGAAACATCGAATTATACAACTCGACCGCCTGGGGAAGAAGCTTCTCATCCGCGATGATAATATCTGCCTGGGCCACGACTGAATCAGACCTCCAAACATAAAGGCTCCCTGCATCATCTTAACCCACCGAATGCGTGGATGAAAACTCCGCAGAAGCAAATCCAATGATTTCGTCCGAACCCTCGGGAAGCACGTTCACTCAGCGACAATCAATCGACACCCGGATTTTCGGATCTGTTCCCAATGGTCAGGAGGGGGAGCCGAATCCGTGACGATCGTGTCCACGCGATCGAGCTCGCACAGTTTGCTCAAGGCCTGTTGGCCGAACTTGGAATGATCCACCAGGAGTACGATCTGCTGGCTTTGACGGATCATTTTTTCTTCCACCTGGACCAGAAGCAGGTTCTGATTGTAAAGCCACCCCTCATGGACCCCGGCGACGCTTAAGAACAACGTCTGGGTATGAATCGTCGTGATCAGGTATTCGGCGATGGGTCCGAGCAACACGCCGTACCTCGGATAAGCCAGTCCCCCGGTGAGGATCAATTCCACCCGTTCGTCGTTCTGATACAACTCCGCAATCGGAAGGGAGTTGGTTACGATCTGCAGGTGCAGGCCGCGGAGTTCTTCGGCGAAATACAGTGTTGTGGTTCCACCGTCGATCAGAATCGTTTGCCCGGGGGTGACGAGTTTTCGGGCGGCCCGCGCGATTTTGCGTTTGGCGTCGGTGGCGTAGTTGAGACGCGAATCGAACGCATAAGGCCGACCGGCGTGACGGTCCCCGATCCATACCACACCCCCGTGGGTTCGTTCGACGTCCCCGGTGGATTCCAGGGATTCAAGATCGCGGCGAACGGTCGATCCGCTGACCCCCAGCTCCGACGCAAGGGCATCCAGTGTCGCGGTCTTGCGTTCACGGAGTATCGCCAGAAGACGTTGTTTTCGTTCGATCGCTAGCATGCTGGATATCGATCAGATCTCATCTTCGAGAACTTCCGGAATCCGTTTGATACGGGGATCGGTGAAAATATCGAACTCATCCCGACTCGTGCTACTGAACTCCGTTACGATCGCACCCTCGGGACCGGCTTGGAACCAGTGCAGCGTATTGGGTGGGATCGTGTGTTGCTGTCCGGGTTTCAGGACGATTTCGTGAAACACGGTGTAATAAGGTTCGCTGCCTTTGGGAATCGTCGCGCGGATCGACTTCTCGCGGGGACCCTCAACGTATAAATAGACTTCTCCCCAACGACACCGAAATGTTTCCATCTTTCCGGGATCCTGTCCGACCGGAGGGTGTCGGTGCTCCGGACAGGTCTGGTTCGGGAACAAAACCAGCTCCTTACCACAATACCGGTCGGTGTTCACATAAACGACCAGCGAAAGTCCGGTGATCTCGAACTCGTTCAATCCGAGTTCCGCGATTTCGATCGACTCGTCGTCACGGATGACGATGCCTGCCTGTTCGAGCATTTGTTTGGCTTTTATCTGATGACGTTTCATTTCACTTCGTCGGATCATGGATCGCTCCCTTAAAATCAAGTGTACAAGGTAACAAATCCCAGCCGCGGGTAATTCGACGTTCGACTTCGGACATGGATGGAACACCGCTGGTAGCGTCGGCAGCTTCGCAACAACAGGCTCCGACCGCGGTAGCAAGCTCCATCGCTCGCTCGACCGGATCCCCACGGGTCCAGGACGCCAAAAAACCGGCAATCGTGCAATCTCCGGAACCGTTGGTCGTCATCACATTCACCTTTCGACAGGGTTGATGTAATTTCCGATCCGCATCGGCGTAGAAAAGCCCCTGGTCTCCGAGTTTGATCAGAACCGCTTGGCATTTCCAGGACAGACACAGTTCCGCTAGTACCAGAACGTTGGATTCGGTTAGACGGTTCGGTCGACCGAGCATCAGACTCAATTCATCAAAACTCGGGGTAAAAAGATCAACCACCGGAAGGACCTTTTCCAACCATTCCGTCCAACGGACATGACCGGCTTCAGAGTGAGGGTCCACCGAACAGAGGTCCATCGAGGTGGTAAGACCCTGTCGTCTCGCCCGTTCAAAGATCGACACGGCTTGTTGGGGGGAATTGTAAATCTCCCTCATGATCGGGGGATAACCGAAATGCAGATGATCGTATCCGTGAACGACTTCGTCGGGCAGATCATCGGCGTTGAACGTATCATTGGCACCGGGACAATGGATGAACATTCGGTCCAGACCAGGCATCGCGATCACCAGACTGTAACTGGTCGTCTGACCCGCAACCGTCCGAACTCCGGACCCCAGCTGCGGTGACAAGGAATCCAAAATAGAGCGCACAGCGTTTCCGAACAGGTCCTGTCCGACTTTATGAACCAAACGAACAGAAACCCCCAACCGATGCAAAGCAACCCCCACATTCGAAACACCCCCGGTCGACAGACGGGCTTGACCCACCCGTACGAGTGTTCCGGGTTCCAGTTGAGCCACAGAGGCGAAGGACGGGATGATATCCAAGCAAACATGTCCAGCCACGACGATCATGTTCGTGCTCCGAAATGTCGTTTTCGGTTCAACCCAGTATACGTCGCCACTTTTCCAGACTGGCCCGGACCTTGTCGGTCTGGGGTGTCTGGTCGGATGTCTTCAGACCGTCAACCCGTACCGATGTCGAAGATCCCGAATAGTGACTGGTCCGAAGTGTCGGTTTCAAATCATCTTCCAACGATCGGAACGGGGGAATCTTGAGTTTCTGTAAGGACCCGTGATAACTTTTGACGGCTTCGACGGGTTCTATCTGACCGTCCGCCAGCCAACGAAGGTGTTGAATGAAAGTGGTTTGATGCTCGGAGTTGTTGATCATTCTACCGTACAAAGCCGCTCGGGCCCCGTATTTGCGGGCTTCCCAGAGCTGGTGGAATGCGTCGAAAGTCGTTCCGCTGGCTCCACCGAGTATTCCGGGGATCAGGTGTGGATCGTATGACGCCAGTTCTTCCATCGCGGCAGGGCCGTGATATACGATTTTCAGAAAGATGGGTCGACCTTTCCCGCAAACCCCCGCCAGCGTCCGTACGATCAGGTCATTGATAAACCGACCCACATCCGCAGGACAGTGATCTCCACAAGCGTTGGGGTCGAATACTTCAAGAAAATGTCGAAACCCTTTTCTTTCGGATTCTTCCCGGAACTCCCGGTAAGCAACCAGCGTCTGAAGGTCGAACTCGAGTCGGTTGTTGGGTGTGATCGAATACAGACCCAGGTCAGCACCCAGACGACGCTCATGAGGTTGGGGATCGATTTTGCCGGCCATGATATGGTCGATTAATGCGGACCTGAAAGGTCGGGATGGTTCCCGGAAATAGTTCCCACCGGAGGGTAGGTGAATGTCGGTGGTGTCGTTGGCCCGGGCAGCGGGGGTGATGGTCGATTGGTCGAACAAACGTTCCCGGATGGTCAGAAGTTCGTTCGTGCTGGCACTCATCAGGACGATATCAACCAGACCCTGACGAATCACCTGACGGATCTGTTCGCGGTATTCGGCTAATGAACGTCGTTTGCGGGTCAGGGGATCGATACCGGTAGCTGCCAGTCCACTGGCCATATCGGCATCTTTCGCGTCGGCAAGAATGAATGCCTTCGAACCCGAAGGGTCGGCGTGGATCTCCGTGAGCTTGGTATCGAGGGATTTGGTCATGTCTTTTCCCTAAACACTAGCCATGATCTGATCGGTGATGATCTGTACGAGCTGTTCGATGTCGGATTCGGAGTATTGTTCGGGGATCATGGACCCGATCGCGCGTTCCAAGGGTGACTGCGGTTTAACCGCACAGGTCCCACCATTGATGCTCATACGACCCCGGCTTCCGAAGTCACCGCCACCGACGCGGGACATGAAATCACTGGTCGCACACGACACCGAACCTTTCGAGGCTTCTTCCATTCGCGGATCGGGAAGACCAAACTTCTTCTTCAACTGGATCAGCTCCGCCATTTCGTCGCTCTTCAGGGGGTTGACACTTCCTAACTGTTTGGCCAGGAGCAGGATCCGGCTGTAGGCGTCGACGATTTCGAGCTGATAGTAGCACTGTTCGAGGTCGGCATGAAAACAGACCACCCCGTGGTTGGCCAGGATGATCGTGTTGCTGTCCTTGACGTAAGGCATGATGGATTCGCCAAGACGTTTATCTCCGGGGGTAACGTATTTGGCGGTGTGAACCGGTCCGAGAAATACTTCGGCTTCGGGATGAATGCACGTCGGTAACTCAACTCCTGCGACGGCGAACGCGGTCGCGTGAGGGGGGTGAGAATGGATCACCGCATTGACATCGGGACGTGCAGCATAAATCTGCGCGTGAAGCAGAAACTCGCTGGTCCGTTTGCGCTTTCCCGACAACTGTTTCCCCGAACCGTCCACCACACAGATGTCGTCGGGTTTCAAAAACCCCTTGCTGATCCCGGTCGGTGTACACAAAAACCGATTCGGACCGATCCGGTAGGAGTGATTCCCCTCGTTCCCTGCACAGAAACCTTTCAACCAGATCCGGTGACCGATGTCGCATAACTGTTGTTTGATCTTGAACTCGTTCGCCACACTGACAGCCATGATTATATCTCCATTTCAATGATGACCCGATCCAGGATTGCTGTCACATACGCATCCAAAGGGACAATCTTTTCCGGATAAAAAGGCATACAGGCTTCGCGGGATTCAGTGAACGCGACCTGATCCCCTTCCCCGGCTCCGAGATGATCGTAAGCGACCAGTACCTCGGTCGTCTGACGAGGTTTTCCCGCCAGTGAAAACCGGTCCTGAACTTCTAGAATCACAAAACGTCCACCGGTCAAAGTCGGATAAAGCAACGAATGAGAAACTTTTCCGACGACTTTTCCGATTCTCATACGACACCTCCCGGACAGGAGGATCGTTTTGCTCCGGTGCACTGACACCCCGTTGTCAGTCCCGGGGACTGGTTCGACGAACAGGCGCAGGAACTTTTTAACGAATGCAATTCGGTTTCGATCACAGGATCGGTTCGTCGTGACAATCGACAGAATCGAGTTAACAGGTTTTTCAGCGGGGTTAATGACCAGGTTTCCCGCTCGACGATCAACACATTCGCCCCGAATGTCGTGACGCATTGTTCCACGTGGAACATTTTCCCTGCCAACACGCCCCGAAGATAAGAGGTTCGATTCGCTAGTAGACAAGCCAATGACGGATTGGAGGTCAGTAAAATGCCCCCCTGAACGACGTTATGCCCGACGGCCTGGTCGAGGGTGCGTACCGCGCTGATCGTTCGTGACGAATCTTCGAGAATCGGCATGGGTTCAAGGCAGACCTCCCGGGCACTCATCCCGATGGCCGCCTTGGCCACACCGTCCGGTCCGTCCGACCACCAGAAGTATTTTGCCGGCAACGTTTTAGCCGATTCCGCAGGAAGACTGACGGTAGGTAAATCCACCTGGTCGTACTGGACCACGAGCTTCTGGTGTCTGACCCAATCCTGGGCGTTGGGAGTCAACCGGGCTTGGAAGGGGAGCACCAGTTTTCCACGGGTTTTGAAGATCTGTTCAATCTGACGTTGCGTGAGGATCATGGTTGAACCTCACTTTCGATCGCGCAGACGAAATACCGGACCGGTGATTTTTCGTTTTTGACCAGTTCGCGGGCGCCTTTCCCGTCCGAATTGAGCACCACCACTTGACCGACGGATGCGTTTAATCCACTGACCGCGACGATCGGGTCGTTTTCAGGTTCCCGTGCGTTGTTCAACGGTTGGACCACCAACAACCGCCAACCGTTCATCGACGGGTGTTTCAGTGTTGAGGTGGCATGACCGATGACTTTGCCTAGTTGCATACCTGTTCATGACGGTTCACGCGGGCTCGAGACGGACCATTCGTCCGGAGTCGGATGACCGTCAGTTCCTCAAATCATTCTCAACGACCCGGTAATCATCACACGTCGATACCGGGTGAAAGTCAGAGGCGTCGTGATCCCTTCACCGGTGGGGGTCGCGATGGAGTAACTCAGATATCCCTGTCCCCCCAGACCCAAACCCGAAGGAGATGCTCCATTGACCACGAACAACGTGGTAGCGGCCCGTCGTCCGAAACGGGTGATCGTCTCCAGATTCCGCGAATGAATGATCGCGGTGTGTCGATACCCGTGCTCGGATTCGATTGCCTTGTCCATGGCTTCGTTGACGTCCCGGACCCGAACCAGGGGGATGAAAGGCATCATCTGTTCTTCCTGGACGAACGGGTGATCAAAATCCGTTTCTCCGAACGTCAGTTGGCAGGACGGGGGTGCAGAAGCCCCGGCTGCCTCTACCAAGAGTCGGGCGTCTTTTCCGACAAAATCCTTGTTTACATGCGGTTTGTGATCTTGGCCGGGCTTGAACGCCTGTTGGGTCAGTCGTTCGATTTGAGGACGGGTCAGTTGAACTGCACCGGCTGTCTGAAGGGCTGACACCAGCTTGTCATAAACACTTTCGACCACAAACACCTGTTTTTCGCCGATGCATAACAGGTTGTTGTCGTAACTGGCGCCTTTGATGATCGACTCAGCGGCATTTTTCAGACAGGCGGTTTCATCGACCACGACGGGTGGGTTTCCCGGTCCTGCGACGATCGCCCGTTTCGGGCTACGCAAAGCCGCCTTGGCCACGGCAGGTCCTCCGGTGACCACCAACAAGGAGATCCCACGGTGATTGAAAATCGCGTCGGCGGTTTCAAGAGACGGGTTTGCCAGGATCGTGATCAGATGTTCGATCCCGAACCGATTGGCGATCTGCTGGTTGTATTCACGAACAGCCAGTACCGCGCAATCCTTTCCGCTCGGGTGAGGATTGGCCACGATCGAGTTTCCGCTGGCGATCATGTTGATCGCGTTGGCTGAGAGGGTGGGTACCGAGTGAGTGACCGGAGTGATCACCCCGATGACACCGAACGGGGCAAACTCTTCCAGGCAGACCCCGTTGCTCCCGGAATTGGCATAGGTTTTGAGATATTCGACTCCGGGAACCAGTTCTAGAATCTGGAGCTTTTCGATCTTGTGATCGAGTCGACCGATCTTGGTTTCCTTGAACTCGATTTCTCCCCAACGATGAGCGTTTTGTCGGGCGATCGATTTGATCAGTTTGACGATTTGGTCTCGCTCGTCGAGAGAAAGTTTGAGGAGTTTTTGCTGGGATTCGCTGGCCGCCCGGACGGCATCATCGACGTTATTGAAAATCCCGTACCGACCGTCAACGTTGCTCCCTGACGCGCTGGAGTTGTCGCGCATCGGTTCGTTGGCCGGAGCGTCTTCACCGACCCGTGGTACCGGGGACTTGAAATCGACCTTCGATTGCAGTTTCCGCATCACTTCGGCGACGACATCCTGTACTAGTGTTGCGTCCATTGGTGATATCTCCGTCTGGAGGGATCGATTCGAAAATCGCACCCCGCACACCGACCCGTTTTAGTCAAGCTTTGGCCTGATAGAAGGTCTTTCCCGAATAGGTGGCTTGATCAACAATCCCGACGATCACGGCATCGGCGGGAAGATTTTTCGTCTGTTCGGTCATCCGGGCCGACGACCCCTGAACCACCAACACCAGTTGTCCTTCGCCGCAACCTACGACATCGATCGCGACGATCGCCCGACCGGTGTTGCCCAGCGAGGCGGGTTTCTTCTGGTCGTCGTATTTGATGTTCAACGGTTCGACGACCATCAGTTTCTGTCCCTGAAGGGTTTTGTCCTTCAGGGTCGAAACCACTTGTCCTGTCACGCGGGCAAGAAACATAGGCGCTCCGTGAATCGAATCCTCGATGTGGATCAGTGACGTAAGCAGAAGCGTCTGGTGATTAGCCCATTTTCGACACGTCCGGGTGAGGACGCGCGATCACATGCACGCTGACCACTTCTCCGAGTTTGGCAGCGGCTTCGGCGGCGGCATCGACGGCCGCACGAACGGCGGCAACATCTCCCTTGAGGGTAAAGGCCACCATCCCGTTGCCCACTTTGTGGTTGTCCACATAACTGACATTGGCTGCCTTGAGGGCTGCGTCCAACGCTTCGACGGCCGGGACCAGACCTCGTGTCTCAATTAATCCGATTGCTTCACCTGCTGCCATGCTTAAACTCCTTTGGTAGACGATTCTGTCAGGGCCAACACGGCCCGTATCGATCACTGACTTTAGTTGAACGCCTGTAAAACCTCCTGGGTCTGTCTGGCGACAATCAGTTCTTCGTTGGTCGGGACGATCCAGATCTGTGTTCGTGAATCGTCGGCACTGATCCGGGTTTCAACGCCCCGTTGTTTGTTTTTTCCGGGGTCGATTCGGATACCCGCAAAATCCAGATTTTCGCAGACGCGTTCACGTAACCGGATCTGGTTTTCGCCGATCCCGCCTGTGAATGCGATGACGTCGGCTCCTCCGAGAACCACA
>BPJO01000005.1 GCA_026004655.1 Phycisphaerae bacterium | reverse complement strand
GGCGGCTTATCGGCTGCTCGATCTGCAAAGCTTTTTCACCGCAGGACCCTTGGAAATCGGGCATGGACAATCCTCAGAGGAACCAAAGCCCCACAGGCAGCGGGGGTCATCCACGGGGATCTTGAAAAAAGCTTTATCAAGGCCGAAGTTTATACGATCCAGGATCTGGTCCAGTACAAATCCGAATCGGCAATCAAGGCTGCGGGTAAACTGCGTCTCGAAGGAAAAGATTACGTCATGCAGGATGGGGACGTGGTGCATTTCCAGGCAGGTCTGGCGGGGAAAAAGTGACCGCTTCGACAATCCCTCATCGGTTTTTCAGCCTGTTCGTCGGTCTCGGATCGTGATTCGACGTTTGTCTTCTCCCATTACATCGATTAGGACATCGATACGAGATTGCGGGAGAAGTTCCCGGACCCGAGAAGCCCACTCGACAACCACCACCCCCCCTTGTTCAAGCAGTTCTTCAAATCCGATCTTCTCAAAATCATCCGCTCCCTCGACACGATAGGCATCCAGATGATAGACCGTCATTTTGGGTGTCGAATAAATGTGTATCAGCACATACGTCGGGCTCGATACCTGTTGGGCATCTCCTCCCAAAGCACGAACCAACCCACGCGTGAACTGGGTTTTCCCTGACCCTAAATCCCCATGCAACGCCAGACATTCGCCCCCTTTCAAACCCCCAGCCAACATCGCAGCCACCTGCTCGGTTGCGGACACGTCCGCCGAGATACACACGGTTTTCCTCAAAGGACATGCTCAAACCCTCCTTTGTCCAGCGGAAGGCAGTGTCCGTCACGATTCAACCAAACACCCGATCCTTCTACCACCCTTCCGATCCGGATCGCCTCTTGTATCCCGTCAGCGGCTGCCAGACACAATTCGTGATCTTCCCCGTCATGCAATGCGTGCATCAAAGGATCCCCGGGCAACCGACGAGCGTCCGCATGGATGGGGATTAACGACGCTTCAAGAACCACCCCGACCTTGCTCTCGCGACAAATATGAGCCAGATCCCGTGACAACCCGTCCGAAAGATCAATCATCGCGTGCAAATCATATTTCATCGCCAACTGTCTGGCTTCATGAATACGAGGGACAAATCGTAAATGACGTCCCAGAATGCTCCCACCAAGCGGACCGGTGACGTAAATGGAATCTCCCGCCGGGCGCCACTACGACGTATGGGGGTCACCCCTCCGCTTCGAACCCAAAATTGCTACGTTCACCGCCAGTTTCTGATCCCAGACCCCGGTGTCCTCCACCGACGATCTGACACCCAAACACCTCAGCCGCTTGTTTCATACCGGTATAAAGCTGTTTCACGTAATCGGAATCAGTCCCCCGGGGTAGCGCCCAACAGACCAAGGCTGCCACAGGCAGACACGCCATGGCAGCGCAGTCCGAAAGGTTACGATTCATGACTTTCTGCCCGATCTGAAACGGGCTGTGTTTCGATGAATCAAAATGAACCCCGTCCAGGACCTGATCCACCCCCAAAAGCATCTTTCATCCCCGAGGGTTTCCAAAATGGCCAGATCGTCCGACGCAGGAACAAGCACCGGCCGACGGGCCGATTGCTGGGCACGAATCCAGTCGATCAGATCAAACTCGCGGGTCATAAGAAAAAACCCACAGCCAGGCCGTGGGTCACATTAAAATGCGTCTTCAAACCTGATGTCACTCTGCCGGTTCGATCGTGACGGTCAGTCCTTTGGACTGGAACTGTTCCTGGTAAAGCTCAGCCCGTTCCTTATGAGTCACAAGGATCAGCGCTACACCGGTTTCATGTGCCTCTTTCATCCGATTGATCGCATCCTGTTCGTTCAGGGGGGTTAATTCGACGATGGAGGTCACCACATATTGCATGTCGTTTTTGTCGTCATTGTGTAAAAGCACCTTCCAGGGAGGAAGAGGTTGCGGGGGTTTACGGACCGGTTTGGATTTGGTAGCCACTGCGCCTTGAGGGTTATCGAGGTTTTTTTCCTGATCAGCCATACAACATCATCCTTTCACATTATTATACGTCGGTTCCGGTAGAGTCCAAGTTTCAACTCGTCGAGTTGGGTACGAACGGTCAATGAATAAAATCGGGATATGAAACAGGAACGTTGGATGGTGGGCGTCATGTCAGGAACCAGCGCTGACGGCGTGGACGCAGCCTTAGTGCGGATCCAAGGAAAAGGGCCCGACATCCATGTCCGACCGGAAGCTTGGGTATCAAAAGCCTATCCCCCAACCGCTGCGTCAAACGATCCTTCGCGTCAGAGAACAAAACAAAGTTTCTTTGTCCGAGTTGGGAATGCTTGCAGCCAGGGTTTCAGACGTTTACACCGAAACCATATTGCAACTCCTTGAAAAAACGGGAGTTAAATCCGAAATCGTGTCGGCAGTGGCCTGTCACGGTCAGACGCTGTATCACTCCCCGCCTTGGTCGATCCAATGGTTAGACCCGTCCCGAATTGCTCAAAATATCGGAATAGACGTCATTTCAGACTTCGACGAGCAGACCTAGCAGCGGGAGGTCAAAGGGGCACCGTTGGTCCCGTTTGCCGACTGGGTATTGTTTCGTTCGCAAGACCGCGACCGAGTGATTCTCAATCTCGGTGGGATAGCCAATATCACGATCCTGCCCCGAGCAGGCGGTTTGGACGAGGTACGAGGGTTTGACACCGGACCGGCCAACTGCATTTCAGACTGGCTGATGCGGGACCACGGAGGTTTGGATATGGGAGGAAGGCTTGCGTTATCCGGAACGCCCGATTCCCAGATTGTGCATCGACTGATGTCAGACGAATATTTTGCTCGTTCAGGACCCAAATCCACCGACGGACCGGAGATGATCCGGATCTGGAAACGGTGCGTTCATGATCACTTGCGATTGGAAGACCAACTGGCCACCGCGGCGAAATGGGTCGCCGAAAGTATCCTACAAGCCATTGGACCCTCATCTAATCCGGAACTGATCGTAGCCGGGGGAGGAATACGCAATACAGCGATCATGCAATACTTAAAAGGTGCAATTCCTACAGATTTAGTGGGAGTCCGAGCCAGGCACGTGAATCGATTGCCTTTGCGATCCTGGGATGCGCGACGTTGGATCGGGTGTGTGCCAATCTCCCTGCAGTGACCGGTGCCGTCCGGAAGGTCGTACTCGGGGCGATCTACCCGTCGACCCGGTGATTTTTGTCATGTCGCTTTGACATCAATACAGAGGATATAAAGTCGTTCGTTGGATCTGTCCCGAAACGTGGCCGAAAGGGTTCGACATAAATGCCCGCTGGCTAATGAGATATAGGGTTCGGTCACATACCGGTTAGTTTCATTATCAAGCAAAGCGTAATAATACTGTTTCAGAGAGTGGTCGGTCTGTTTTTCTGCTGGTTGGAACAAGTACCCGACAGGAGGCATTTCGTGGGCGTTGAAAACCGTTTCTGTCACCTGTGTGCCCCGATGATCCAGAATGTAGGCACATTCGATGTCCGGGTAAGAGCGGATTGTACGTTGCAGTGTTGCTGAAAAGCGGGCTGTTCGGTGATGGCAATTTCGCTGAGCATCGAATCCAGCAAAATACTATGCATCCGACGTTCGATCTTGTTATGGTTGATCGACTGGACCATGTGTTCCCGAAAATATCCTGCCAGACTACAGGCAGATGATCGGGCCTGTTCAAGCTGCAAGCTCAAAGCCGGTTCGGGTTTGTGAATCAGATAACCCTGAAGCAGATCCGCACCTCGTTCCAGAGCGATGACCGCTTGACGATGGGTTTCGATCCCCTCAGCCACCACCAAAGCTCCGATTTTTCGTGCCAGAACAGCCAATGCCGCAAAAACCTCTTCCGTACAACGATCCGTCCCAAGTTTTCCACACAGCGACCTGTCAATCTTCAGAATGTCCGGACGAATGAGGGAGATCCTTTCAAGGTTGCTGTGCCCGGCACCCACATCGTCAACCGCCACCAGCATCCCGTGTTCACGAAACCGACTGACCACACGGTTTTAAACGCTCGGTTTCATCGAACTGGCTTTCTACCATCTCCAAAACGATCGAGGAAGGCGGAATCCCCATCATCCTTACACGGTCAATGAGTTCTTGCACTTGTCGGTCAGTGCAAACAAGATCCAGATCGAGATTGAGAAACAGGAGAATCTGTGTGTGGAATCCTCTTTGGAAGAAGTTGGCCAGCGCCTGGTTCCGAGTAGTGCGGTCCAACTGGGGGTAAACTTGTTGAGCCAAAGCCGACTGAATCAGATCCTTCGGAGTGAGCAATTGACCGGTCTGAGAATGTTGACCACGCATCAACGCTTCGACCCCCATAACGGCTTTTCGTCTGACCGAAACGATCGGTTGGAAAAAGATATGCAGCCCCCCGGATTCGATCAGTTCTGGGATGCTCAGTTCTGTTTGACTCTCCGACATGAAAACGTCTCCATAATGTTGGAATTGGTTCCGCCGGGTTCATCGGGTTTTTGGGAGTACTCCTTAATGGAACAACCCATGATTTAATGGAAAGAAAACAAACAGGTTTCTGCAGGTCCGACAATCTTGCGCGCGACTTCAGCAATCAGTCGGACTGTCGAAAAAGCTGCTGAATAAATATACTTTGGATAACATGCCTCAGTCAGAAGGACCATGGACGGTCGAACGTGTACTCCATTGGACCCGCGGATATTTTGAGCGGAAGCAGGTCGATTCCCCGCGGTTGTCTGCAGAGCTTATTCTGGCTCATGTGATGGGTCTTTCCCGGATCAAGTTGTATACCAACTACCTTCAACCCCTGTCCGAATCACAACTCAGCGAATTGCGTGACCTGGTCAAACGGGCAGCAGAACACGAACCGATCGCTTATCTGACGGGTCGTGCCTGGTTTTTCAATCTGGAGTTCGAAGTCGGACCGGCCGTGCTGATTCCGCGTCCGGATACCGAAACGCTCGTGGAGCAGGTGTTGTCCATCATCCGACATACGCCCGGTTTTGAGTCGCCTCGAATCCTGGATTTGTGCACGGGTTCGGGTGCGATCGCCGTCGCGGTGGCGCACCACGCCCCGACCAGTCAGATCGTCGCCACGGATATTTCTCCCGAAGCGCTTTTGATCGCGAATCAGAATATCCGACGTCACCACCTTCAGGACCGTATCACCCTGCTGCAAGGCGATTTGTTGGGAGCACTCGAACCATACATCGATAAAACCCCGTTTGACCTGGTCGTTTCAAATCCTCCTTACATTCCGACGGGAAAAATCTCACAACTGCCTCGAAACGTCCGGGATTATGAACCCCGCCAAGCCCTCGACGGGGGGCGCAGACGGGCTGGACCTTCATCGTCGGATCTTGCACCAGTCGGGCAATCGTCTTCGTCCGGGTGGAAGAATTCTCCTGGAAATCGGGTACGATCAACAGGAAGCAGCCCTGACGATGATTAGGCAGTATGATGCGTACGGCGACGAACGCGTTTTACGTGATTATGCGGGTAACCCCCGGGTACTGACAGCAACAAGGAGACAGACATGATCCTGTGGCTGGCACAGTCTGAGATTTTATCCGATCAGAACGCTCCGTGGCTGATTCTCGGGGTCGGAGTGTTCATGATGATCTACATCGTGATACGCCCGTTCCTTCGTCGCAGAAACGATCCGATGGACAAACCGGCTTTTGGCAGGTCATTGGCCCAGCAACGGACCGTGGAAAGGCAGATGGAAAACTTACTCGTGGAGCTTTCTGAAATGACCCGACAGATGTCAGCCAGCTTGACACTCGGGCCACGAAGCTCGAAATGCTTCTGACCGAAGCGGACGAGAAAATCGCCCGGTTACGCCAGCTTAATCAGAGTCTCGAATCGTTCAGTGCGTTTTCACCGAAAATCGACGGATCAGAAGACCCATCCCCTGTTCGATCAATCGAGCAGGCTGAAATCGATCCGATTCATGCCCAGGTGTACACATTGGCAGACGAGGGAAAGACGGTTTCACAAATCGCCTCGGCCCTGGCGCGTCCGTCCGGAGAAATCGAACTTATTCTGGCTTTGCGTCAACGGTAACGGTTTGTGATATTTGAATCAGAACCTCGACGGTATAAGGTGTTGTGATCACACGGACACGGATGTCCCACACAGAATCGGTTTTCATCTTCGCGTTCATTCCTTCGCCATGCGAAAATCATCGGCGTTTTCACGCTTTTGAGCCGGTTGCTCGGATTGGTCCGGGAGATGGTGGCCGGGCATTACCTAGGAACCGGGATGGTGGCTTCGGCGTTTACTGTGGCGTTTACCATTCCCAATTTGTTCCGAAAACTGTTGGGAGAGGGGGCTTTGTCACAAGCATTTATACCGTTGTATGCCCAAGGCCGTTGAGCGCGGAAGGACCGAGACGGGAGACGATCCCGGACGATTCGCAGCCCGGTCCGTGAAGCTGCTTTTGATCCTCCTGATTCTGATCACGCTCGTCGGCGAGGTGGTGCTAGGCTTGAGCCTGTTGTATACCGTCGAATCCGACCGTCGACTGATGCTTTGGTTTACGGTCATCATGCTACCTTATGTGATGCTGGTGTGTGGGGGCGCGTTTTTGTCGGGGATATTGCAAGTTCACAAACGGTTTTCGGTCCCGGCGTTCGCCCCGGTGCTGCTGAATCTCGTCCACATCGGGGTAGTCATTCTGGGTGCATGGTTTTTGGGACTTCGGGGACGAGATGAGATTTCACCCGTGGTCATCCAGCAGCAAACGTCGTTGGCGTTTTACCTGGCATGGGGTGTGCTTTTGGCAGGGGTTTTTGCAAGTACTGATTCTTTGGCCGGTATTAAAAGAGGTCGGGTTTCGGTTTTCGATTTCTTTAAAGACCTGGACCCCCGACACTCAGAAAATGCTGCGCTTATCCTTGCCGGTGGCGCTGGGAGCTGCGGTTTTGCAGACCAGTGTTCTTCTGGATAAAGCCATCAGTTACGGATTGATGCAGGGAGGAGATCGGGCAACTGGGGTGGTCACCCACTTTGAACTATTCGGAGAGACGTATCGTTATCCCATGGAGCTTGGCGCTACCCGTCGGCTGGAACTGGCTCAGTTGATGTACCAGTTTCCGTTGGGGGTTTTTGCCATCGCGCTGGCTACTGCTTTGTTTCCGAGCCTATCGGCCGGGGCGGTTGATACGAATCGTCAGCGTTTTAAGGAACTGACCCGAAAAGGTGTGGAAACAACCTTGTGGGAAGGTTTACCGGCGAGTGTGGGACTGATCCTCATTGCCGACCCTGCGGTACGATTGCTTTTTCAGCACGGACAGGTCACCGAACAGGATGCTAGTCTGATCGTGATTAGTACACGGTTTTACGCAGCAGGCATCTGGTCCTATGCCCTTCTCCACGTCATAAACCGTGCTTATTACGCCCTTCAGGATGCCAAAACACCATTATATGCAAGCATTTTAAACATTCTGGTCAATCTATCCGTCGAGTTACCGTTGGTCTGGGTCATGGGAGAATCCGGGATGGCTGTCGGAACTCTTGTCAGCTTTTGCCTGCAAGCCTCGATCATGCTGTGGATACTCGACCGACGGGTGGGTGGGATCGGTTTTGCGCCCACGGGTAAAAAGATTCTCAAAATGCTCATCGCCACGACTCTCATGCTTGGCGCTTGTTTAGCGGTGAGATTTTTTTCCATTTATCCGACCGGTCAAACCCGTTGGGACTGGGCGGGACAGATCGTTTTGACCATCTGCATTGGCACAAGTGTTTATTTTATAAGCAGTTATGCATTAGGTCTGGGGCCTGCTCGCCGGTCCTGATTTTCCAAACCGGGTCAAACAGTCGTCAGATCCCAGCTCATATGCGAGTTGCTCAACAACTGAGCAACAAACTCTTTGAGCTTGGTGACCGGACATTCTCGAGGCACGTTCAAAATTAAGGTCATGGTGGTGCTGCCTTCCGGTTCAACATGAGTTTCGATATGTTCAATATTGATGCTTAAAACCCGAAGCAGGTGTGACAGCTTCTTCAGAACACCCATGTGTTCCTTACCACAGGCTACTAACCGGTAAAAATGTCCACGAACCGGTTCGGTCTGAGGGTCAATCGGTTTGATACTGATTTTTAACCCGCTGTAACTGGCCAGTTCGGTCAGTTGGTGATTCATCGCCTGCTCTGCCATGGTCGGTATCCGCACGACAATCAGCATGGCAAAATATCCGGACACATCGACGGATCGAAGATCGACAATATGTCCGCTGTTACGTTGGATCACGCCGCAGACGTCGTCCAGAATGCCCGGACGATCTTCACCCGTAATCGTTAAAATCCAAGGATATTCGTCCATTGATCCGTGCTTCGCATTTCCTAGCGTAACAGACAAACTCCTTCTAAAAAAGTACTGACCGCCTCTATCAGTGGCAGATCCACTTGCTAAAGCCCCCAACATAGCTAATGCCCCGAAAGATCGGACATCAATCCAATCGGAGCAATGCAAAAGATTGTTAGGTCTGTCGCAAAACAGACCAAGTATGCCGGAAAATACCCATAATGACGTTGCTTGATGAAAAAAAGGATTTGCCGGCTGTCTCGTAACCGGCAAATCTGATCGGATAGGCGTCCATCAAGTTCGTGATATCAACGATACAGCTTTCCCAAGATCGACCATTGAAGAGGCATGTTGGGATTTCGCCGAAGTCCCAATTGCTCCATCGTCCAAGATTTTTTTGAAGGATCTGATGCCCACAACTGTGCAGGGTTCACCTGATTCCCCGACGCATCCAGGTACTCGGTTTCCCAAGAATCAATTTCTGTATAAGGCGGTCTGTAAATCTTTCGTCGATAACTCTTCAAACGGATCGTTGCAGCATGTCCGTCAACGAACAACAGATTGGCGGCTTTACCATGACGTAACGCGGGGGGAGCGCTATTTTGAATGTCATTCACTTCCATCGAAAACTGACCGTTGTCCCATTGACTGACGTAAGGTCCTGTCAGATCCATAGCCAAACCATCCCCAGCCATGACAAAGTTCGATGCTTCCCTGACTTCCGTGATCTTTGCCTGGGAGTAGGGGTTGTTGTGACGAAGGTTAGAGTTCCATTTATACGTCCGCGCAAACTCGCGAAGCGTATCCTGTGCGGTTCCGGTACGATTACCCTCTAACCTGTCATAAACCACACATTGTTTGAAGCGGGTATAAGCCCGATACTTGGCCACACCGGTTCGGTTCTCGTCCGCCTTGCCTGCCAAGTAAGGATCCAGCACGTTGAACCAGAGATAAGTCCCATTCCCCGACGGACCATCCAAAGTCGTGGTCGGATAGGGCAAGCGTCCTTTGTGAGCATTGACGTACATGTTAGTCGCCTGTCCCAGCACGCGAAGATTCGACAGACACCATGCGGTCTGAGCACTGGCCCGCGCTTTGTTGAGGGCCGGCAGAAGAATACCAATCAAAATAGCAATAATGCCTATGACGACGAGTAATTCGACCAGGGTAAACGCTTTGTATTTCATAGATTCCATCCTTTTACGATCATGAAGCTTCTGACCGGACTTTCGCCCGACCAGTAGCGAAGAAGCGAAATCCCATGTGATCACTATCGACGCCGACGGCCGATCGCACCGGCCAAAAGTGCCAACAACGATAGACCGGCAGGTTCTGGAATGACGACGGTTCCCGGATTGGAGGAAGACGTCCACGAGGCTCCGTCGGGTGGGGCTGAAACCAGTTGCCAGTCAGCAGCAGAGTCCGTGTCGATCATTGCATTGATCCTCTCCCAGGACTGACCGTCAGCTTCGCCATCTCCTGAAAGTGCAGGATCAAAGGCAAACGTGTTGCCCCAGCTCACCGCATCTATTACCGTGTCATCCGGTCCAAGAATCAGCGCCCTGATCATTCCCGTTGGCCATATTCAACGTCGTTCCATCCGAGTCCCATGTCGAATAAATCGTTAAGTTTGGGACCGACGTGTTGGTTCCGTTGGTTTCATACGTCGGCAGAAAACCGTAGACGGTGTTGAACCGATCGGCGTTGTTGGCGATGATTTGCACTTCGCCCGGCGCGATACTGGCTCCGGCGGGAAATTGCCACATGCTCTCGGTTGTACTAGTCCCCCCCGACGTCTCTTCGTCACCGATTTTGTAAGATGACAGATCAATGGTCGTTGAACCTGTGTTATAAATCTCGATCCATTCCCCTCCAACGTCACTCGACACTTCATTAAAAAGGACTTCAGAAATCTTAACCGCGGCATGCGTTTGATGCCCCATAAAACCCGTCACCACAGCGGGAAGAACAATCCATACTACTTTCATCGCATCTCTCCTTTTGAAAAAACATCCCGTCGAAAAACACTCTTCAACACAAACAACGTCCGAAACTTTAGGCGTTGGGTTTATACTCCCACCCATAGGTGATGTACTGATTCTCAAAAGATCCATCCTCGTACAGATCAATCAATCCGTATCCTGCATCACACTCTTCGAGGTTTTTCCCTTTCCACCAGCCCCCCGAAACCGCACCGTTACACAGATAACTGACGCCCATGTAATCGACACGATCCACCAGATGCTGATGTCCGCTGATGGCCACTTTGACATTCGGATACTTCTTGAAAATGTTTTTGATGGCTTGACCGTCCAGATGGATGGCTCCCCCACCGAACTCAAAATCGCCGGTGGCACTGACATCCGGAGCCAGTAACGGAGTTACCGATAGGATCGGGATATGGCTCATGACTAAAACCGGGGTCTTGGGGTCCACCTTGGCTAGATCCTTTTCCAACCATTCCAACTGTCTTTTCCCGAGGTGTGCTTTGTATTTATCGCGATAAGGCATCACGCTATCGAGTACGACAAAATGCCACCCGTTCTGGTCAAAACTGTAGTACGCTCTTTTAAGCCCCAAAGCTTCTAAACCTCGCTCTTTTCCCCACTTGGGCTCTTCTCCAGTTGTTTGGCTTTTGGATTTGGTCCATCCCCAGATGTCATGATTCCCCAAGGCCGATCGCATCGGAATGGTGCAATGCTCGTTACATATCTTATGCCAAAGATCCCACTGCAATTGGGTCCGGGCATCCGTCTGAGACATGCTGTCCATGATCGAATCGCCCGTGTTCAGGATCAGATCGACCTTGTCCGGTTGATCGTGCACGTGTTTCAAAACTGCGATAAGACCATTAGCAGCGTCACGCTCGGGTTGGACGTGAATATCTGTCAAATGCGCGATCCGGAGGACCCGTTTTCGTGAAACCGGTTTCGATTCGGAATTCCCCACGGTTTGGGCCCGAGTCGCGGCACCGCCGGCGACAACAGCCCCTACGGATAACCCCAGGAACTTCAACGCTTCTCGTCGAGATGTAAGCCGACTGATCAGGGATGGTTTATTCGTCATCATGCCGTTTCCAGTATCTCTTCAACCTGAGTTTTCGTCAGCCATTAGCCTAGGAATGGAAGTTAAGACCCTATTTGGAGAGCTGTTATGTTTCGCAAAGATTCAATAAGGTTCGTTGCACAAAACCTGTAGAGTTTTTCCCTTTTGATCATGAAAATAGTTTTTTAGAACTCCCATAGCTTTGACGACGTAAAATGCTTTGAAAGGGGGTTGGGCGAAGGTAAACTGATCATCGGCGATGTTCAGGTTCGTCTTTGTCGTGCCTGGGGTTGCATCGTTAGTTAAAGTGCGGAAGCTTTGTAATTTCCATCCGGACCAGCATTTATGGCCAAGAATCAGAAAAAATTGGGTGAGATTCTCGTGGACTTGGGGGTTTGCCAGCCCAAAGAGATCGAAAAGGCGTTGGCGTATGCAAAAAAACAGAATGTGCGCCTTGGGGAGGCGATGATCGATCTGAAGATCTGTTCCGAAAGCAATGTCTACAAAGCATTAGCAGCGCAATACAACATGGAGTATGTGGATTTGGACAAGGGAGCAATCCCCCCCAATGCGGTGAATCTGATCCCGGACGATCTGATGCGGAAATATGTCATCATTCCCTTGGGACTAGAGGGGGGAAAGGTCCGAGTCGCGATCCACGATCCGCTGGATTTTGAGATGCAGGAGATCCTGCGTTTTAGACTGGGCAAGGATATTCGTCCGGTTCTTGCGCCAAAAAATCGGATCAAACAGATTCTGGATGAACTGTTTAACACTTCTGCCGCCAACACCATCGACAAAACGATGGACCGCACGATTGACCGATTGAAGGATTCTCTGGACAAGACGCTGGATAAGTCTTTGGACAAGTCTCTAGACCGTTCGATCGATAAGTCGATTGACATCGAGGGTTTAGGCGATGACGCCCAGGCCGATGCGACGCAAGCCCCGATCATCAAACTCGTTCAGTCGCTGATCGCCGAAGCCGTCCGGAATCGGGCATCGGACATTCATATCGAACCGATGAAAGATCGTGTTCAACTACGATATCGCATCGACGGAGAGTGCGTTGTACGAGACAAAATTCCCGTCCGGATGAAAGGCCCATTGATTTCGCGTCTGAAGATCATGGCCGGGATTGATATCGCTGAAAAACGACTTCCCCAGGACGGCCGTATCAAGCTCAAAGTAGATAATCAACTGATCGACTTCCGCGTCAGTTCATTACCCGCGGTGCACGGGGAGTCTATGGTGCTTCGTATCCTGCGACCGGATTCCGTCCGTATCGGTCTGGAAAAGATGGGGTTTGAGGAAGAGGACTACAAAACGTTTCAGAAAATCATCCGCAGGCCCAATGGAATCTTTCTGGTTACGGGTCCGACCGGTAGTGGTAAGACCACCACGCTTTACGGCGCATTGAACGTTTTAAATCGTCCGGACCGCAAGATCATCACAGCCGAGGACCCGGTGGAGTACAATTTCCCCGGGATCAACCAATGTCAGATCCGGGAACAGATCGGGTTTACGTTCAAAAGCGTGCTCCGGGCCATGCTTCGTCAGGCTCCGAACATCATTCTGGTGGGTGAAATTCGTGACTTGGAAGTCGCCGAAATCGCGATCCAGGCAGCGCTGACGGGTCACCTGGTTTTCTCCACCTTGCACACCAATGACGCCCCGGGCGCGATCACCCGATTGATCGACATGGGAGTAAAACCCTTCCTGGTCGCCTCAGCCATCCAGGCCGTCATGGCCCAGCGGTTGATCCGGGTACTTTGCCCCAAATGCAAACAGGTAGACCGCAACCCCGATCCGACCTGGCTTCGTCGTGCGGGGATCACGGAGCAGGATTTGAAGGACAAAGTGCTCTACAAACCTCGGGGATGTGACCATTGCACCGGTACCGGCTTCCGAGGACGAATGGGGGTGTTCGAATTAATGCAAATGAATCACGAAATCCGAACCTTGGCGTTCGAGCGTGCACCGACCAACAAGATCCGCCAAGCAGCTATTGCCAGCGGAATGAAAACCCTGTTGATGGACGGCAAAATCAAGGTCCTGAACGGGCTGACTACCGCCGAAGAAGTTGTCAAGGTGGCACAAGTGGAAGGAATTGTTCTTTAAGACCAAAAATCAAGTCCGAACGGGTTCGGTTCAGACGAAAACCGAACTGTATCCGAACCCGAAAACGGAATGTTGCTTGAGAAAACCTGTCGTTGATCTGTTATGAGTACCATCCAAATTGATCGTCTACTTGAAACCGTTGTCCGTCGTGGGGCTTCCGACCTTCATCTAGCCGTGGGCAAACCCCCGACCGTTCGTCTGCACGGGGCGCTTCGCGAATTGCAAACCAAGGTTCTGGAACCGGAAGACACCACCGCGATGATGAAAGCCATCACCCCAGAGCGGATTCAACAGGAGTTTGAAGAAACCGGTTCCGGCGACTTTGCCATCGGTTACGGTGAAGCCGCCCGTTTTCGTGTCGCGATTTTCAAACAACGGGGATACACGTCACTGGTGTTGCGTCAGATCCCCAACAAACTCTTGACATTTCAGCAGATCGGTTTGCCGGCCATGGCCGAGCAGATCTGTCGTCGCCCCCGGGGAATCTTCCTGGTGACCGGACCGACCGGTTCGGGCAAGTCAACTACCCTGGCAGCCATGATCAACTGGATCAACGAAAACTTCGATCGTCACATCATCACGATGGAAGATCCGATCGAGTTTTATCACAAGCACAAGAAGTCGATCGTGGTTCAACGTGAGGTCGGCGTAGACGTACCGAGCTTCGCCGAGGCCATCCGTCGGGCCTTGCGACAAGACCCGGACGTCATGCTGGTCGGTGAAATGCGTGATTTGCAGACCATCGGGGCTGCGATCACCGCCGCCGAGACGGGTCACCTGGTGTTCGGTACCTTGCATACCAACGGGGCAGCTTCAACCATCAACCGTATCATTGACGCCTTCCCCGCTGACATGCAGGAACAGATCCGTGTGCAGCTGGCCAACAATCTGATCGCGGTATTGTCACAAACCCTCTGCCCACGGATCGATCAGGAAGGCCGGGTTGCCGCGTACGAGTTCATGTATGTAACTCCCTCGATCCAAAACTTGATCCGCGAAAATAAAGTGTTCCGAATCGATTCGGATATTCAAACCGGTAAGAAATATGGGATGCAGTTGCTGGATGACAACCTCTTTGCCCATTTTCTAGCCGGTCGTATCTCGGCAGAAGAAGCCATCGACAAAAGCAAAAATCCTGCTTACATGGTCGAAAGATTGCAAAAAGCCGGTGCCGATGTGCAACTGAAAGACGACGCCTTGCTTGCAGAGGCCCAGGAAGCCACGCAAAACCCCCCGTCGGGACAACCCGCGCGTCCGGGACAACCGTCTCAACCGGGCGGTGTGGATCCGGCAACGGCAGCAGCCAACCGGGCCCGTATGCAGGCTTTGAACCAAAAACGATAAAAATGTTCGTGTGATTGATCAGAGGTGAGACAAAACCGTAAAACGTTGAATCAAGCTGTTCCGAATACGTCCGTTACACCCATTCACGAGAGTCGATATGAGCCAGATCGCCAGTAAACCCAACCCCCTGCCCTCGACCCCCACCAGCATGCCCCCGATCGACCAGCTCAAGGGAAGACCTCTCGGTCGCATTCTGACCAAAATGGGAAAAGTCACCCGCGAGCAGGTCGTCGAAGCACTGACATACCAAAAAAGTAAAGGCGCAGGCACACCCCTCGGACGACTCCTGATCGACCTCGGATACGTCAAGGAAATCGACGTTAATATCGCTTTGGCAGCCCAAAAGGGCTACGAACTCATCGATCTGACAGGCATCAACATCCCCAAAGAAGCCATCGACGCGGTTCCTGCTCAGATCGCTACGACAAACAAAGTATTGCCCATCGCGTTTGATCCCGTCTCCAAGAAACTGACTGTCGTCATAGCGTCCCAGGATAACTTCCGCGCGATCGATGACCTGCAGTCGTTGATGGGATATCGCGTCACGGTCAAAATCGGGGATGCAGAACAAATCGAAAAACTTGTCGGAAAGCACTACAACACCGCCGCCGAATCTCTTGGTGAAGTGCTCGGAGAACTAGCCGGGGATGAAACCCTGGCAGACCTCAAAAATCGAGGCGAATCCATCGACCTCGACACCCTCAAAGATGCTGCCGATTCCAACCCCGTCCGAAAACTGATTAACCTGGTTCTCCTCCAAGCCATCAAGGACAAGGCCTCGGACATTCACTTCGAACCGTTCGAAGACGAGTTCAAGATGCGTTACCGTATCGACGGCATCCTGTACGAAATGATGCCCCCCCCTGCCCATATCGCCCCGGCCATCAGCTCGCGTATCAAGGTCATGGCCAATCTGGATATCGCCGAGCGACGTCTACCCCAGGACGGTCGTATCGAACTGAACGTCAACAACCAACCGATCGACCTTCGTGTGAGCGTTCTTCCGACCATGTTTGGTGAATCGGTCGTGATGCGCGTCCTGGATCGGTCAAACGTCTCCCTGGATTTGGATAAGGTCGGGTTACGAGACGACGAACTCCGTCAGGTCAAACAATTGATTACCAAACCCAACGGAATCGTGATAGTGACGGGCCCGACCGGCTCGGGTAAAACGACCACGCTTTACTCGGCCTTACGTGAACTGAATGACCCGAGCACTAAAATCATCACCGCAGAAGATCCGGTCGAATATGACATCGACGGAATCATCCAGTGCCAGATCAAACCGGAAATCGATCTGACCTTCGCCCGGATCCTTCGTGCCATGTTACGACAAGACCCGGACGTGATCCTGGTCGGTGAAATTCGCGACAAGGAAACGGCCGAGATCGCGGTACAGGCTTCTTTGACCGGTCACCTGGTCTTCTCGACCCTCCACACCAATGACGCCCCCTCGTCCATCGCTCGTTTGCTCGACCTGGGACTCGAACCGTTCCTTGTCACCGCCACCCTCGAAGGGGTGATCGCCCAGCGACTGGTACGAAAAATCTGCAACAACTGTCGTACAGAATACACCCCCGCCGAAGAACAGATCATGGAACTGGGACTTCGTCCGGAAGATGTCGCGGGACAACGGTTCTTTTACGGAAAAGGTTGTGAAACCTGCAATAACACCGGGTACAAAGGGCGAATGGGTCTGTTCGAGATCATGACACTGGATGACGAAATGCGAGACATGATCATTCATCACGCCAGCACACAGGTGCTGCGCTCGGAAGCCAAGAAACGGGGTATGCGGACTCTACGCGAATCGGGTCTTCTGGCGATCTATGACGGGATCACGACCATCGAAGAAGTGGTGCGTGAAACAATCGTAGATGAAGAATGAAATGCGCCTCGACCAATCAATAAATCGGATTTCGGCATATCGCGTTCTGATCACCTCCCCTGTCTAGAAGAAATGGGAGGATTCGTCCAAATTAAAGGGTACGATTCTCCTTGACATTTTAATGATGGTGGGGGGATTGACTGGTTTCGGTGCCGGGGCGCAGTTCACGGTCAATGGGGCTGTCGGAATCGCTCAGCGGCTTGGAGTTCCAGAGAACATCATCAGACTGACACTCATCCGTTTTGGAACCACGTTGCCTGAACTCACGATCTGCCTGGTTGCCGCCCGACGCAATCAACCGGACATTGCGATCGGGAACATCGTGGGGAGTAATATTTTCAATATCCTGTTTATCGGTGGGACGGTAGCCACTATCCATCCGATTTTGATCCCCCCGGTCGGACGGGATGATTTGGTACTGATGGCGTCCTTGTGCGTGTCGACGTTCCCGATCTCGGCCGGGGGGGTTGCGGATGATCACACGTTTGGAAGGGTTTTTCCTGTTGCTGGTGTATTTTAGCTACATCATTTGGCGGGTTTCATTTGCTTGAAATAGTTGATTTAATCGATCGGAATTGTGGGGAATGATCACTTTCGGGTCAATCATCCCTACACATCCAGCTTGATCACTCCCCGCTGACGTTTCACCGTGATGATCCGGTCCTTGAGCATTTCGAGGAGCTTTCGGGGAGAACTGATTGACAACAAAGGTAGTTCGGGGGTAGTCGGATCTCCGGAAATGACCACGATCGTTCCGACATTCAATAACCGGTCCAAAGGTCCCTGCGTGAGTCGTACGTCATTGACGTGCCACAATTCCAACGTATCCATTTTCTTAAAAATCAGCCCGTGTTCCCAATCGATCCGGTAATTGGTGATCCGGTAATAGTTCCGCCTGATCAGAAGCGACGGAATTACCCAGCAGATCAATCCCACCGCGATCCCGATCACGTACACGTACCAAACTACCGATACCCCAGACCAAGCTAGCAAAAACGGTCCGGAGATGAACACCAATCCGATCAATGTCCATAAGAAGAGGGTTCCCAACTCCCCTCGAAGACGCGGCGAACCTTCGTAATACACGACCGGATCATCCGAATGCGTTGCACCTGGTGACACCGGGTTGAGGTTTTTTTCCAGATCGCTTGTCGGTTCCGACATAATCATTCCTCCGAAAGGATTTGGATCTTTTCCCACAAAGCTGGAGGTACGGGCATAACCGATAATCGAGGAATGCGAACCAGTTCCCAGTCCGCAAAATCAGGATCTGACTTGATTTGCGCCAATTTAACTGGTTTGGTGAATCGCCGGACCGGAACCAGATCGAAGACCACAATTTTAGGGTCTCCGGACCGGGGATCGGGATACGGATCTGTGACGATCCGTGCTATCCCGACCGCTGACTTTTCGTTCCCCGTGTGGTAGATGATGGCTTGGTCTGCCTTTTTCATCGTTCGGATGTGTTTAAGAGCCGTAGGATTGGCGACACCGTCCCAGACAGCCCGTTTGGCTTTGACCAGATCCTCAAAGCTGAACTCTTCAGGCTCTGTTTTCAGTAACCATAGCGCCATATCACCCTCCGCGGACCGAATGACTAAATGACCAGTCGGGAAGCAGCGGATGTCGGATCTCCCGAACTGCCTGCTCCTTGACGAGCCAGAGGTTTTTGCCAGGTCTGACTGATCTTGCGTAACAGATCGGTCAGGTCATATTCGGCCATCGAATAGGCTTTGAACTTCAGGTGTGAAGCGATCTGGGTTTGCAGGGATTCGAACTGCCTGCGCTGTTCTTCGGTTGGAGGAAGCCCGGCCCGCTCGTTGTGCGCGATTTGCGTCAGTACGCTGTTGAATTGCTTTAAAAGCTGAGACGCATCCGGGTCGTCCTGCAGGGCTTTTTGGGCTTGTTTGTATTTTTCAACCGCAGGATGCTCTGCCAATAGGTCGGCCAGTTTCTGGGCCGCTTCCAAAACCGTTTGAGTATCCGTCGCCATAGAGTTTTTCCTTTTCTTGCTCTGCGTATGATAGTCGAGAAATGGTTACGGATCGATATGCCCGTCAGATTCTGCTTCCTCAGATCCAACGTTCCGGTCAGGACCGGCTCGGTATGGCTACCGTCCTTCTGGTGGGCGTCGGGGCGCTGGGTTGCACCGTGGCCGACCTTTTGGTCCGAGCCGGCGTCGGAACGATCGTGCTGATCGACCGTGATATTGTCGAAAAAACCAATCTTCACCGTCAAAGCCTCTTTGACGAATCCGACGCCGAACAACACCTTCCCAAATCCATCGCAGCAGCACGACGACTCCGCAAAGCCAACCCACAAGTCCGTATTACCCCACAAGTCATCGACGTCACTGCCGACAATATTCGTCATATCCTCAGTTCCGTTTCGCCTACCGTGATGGTGGATGGAACCGACAACGTCGAAACACGTTATCTGCTGAACGACCTGTCCATCGAATCAGGTACCCCCTGGGTTTACGGCGCAGCCACGGGTGTCGAAGGACGGGTCATGACCGTTATTCCAAACCACACCCCATGTTTGCGGTGTATTTTTCCAACCCCCCCCGCTCCCGGTGAGCTACCCACCTGTGATACTGTCGGGGTTTTGAACAGCGTCAGTACCCTGGTCGCGTCTCTTCAAGCCACCGAGGTCATCCGTCTGATCGTACAGGAAGATTTTTCGAAGTTCCGAAGTGAGCTGATCAGTCTGGACGGATGGAACCGACGTTTTCGAACCATCGATCTGACCAACGGACGACGATCGGATTGCCCCGCATGCGTCAACCACAAACTAGATTTCCTGAATCATTCAGCTGCCAATGCGGTCACGTTATGCGGTCGTAATACCGTCCAGATCCGACTACCTGCACCTTCTGTCACCGCGTCAGACTTTTTCATGCAGGTTGTAAGGCGTCTCGAACCGGTTGTGACAGAACTGGATGAATCTGATTATCGTGTCTGGGCAAAAGCAACTCCAGACATCGAACTGAGCATTTTTGCCGATGGTCGTGTCTTGGTGCATGGAACGTCCGACCCCTCCCAAGCCCGTTCGATCGTTGCTCGTCTGCTCGGATAAGCCCGGACGCATTTGCATGTTACGAATGTCGAATCAAATCCCTTCCTGGATCGACCCGCTGGTCGTGGGTCTGGTCACTCTGGTAGTTTTTGTCGGGGTTTTAAAGACTCCTTTTTCAATGGTGGACGATTACCTGATGCTGGTCAACAATCCGATGTTGGATCCGCCGACGTGGGCCGGTTTCAAATATCAGTTGACGACGCCCCAGTATCATTTGTATTCGCCGGTGACGTATGGGTTGCTTTATGTTTTGGGGACAATCGCCGGTCCGGGTACGAGCATGTCGCCCGTTCCATTCAAGCTTGCGTCCTGGTTTCTGCACGCCATGACAGCGGTCGCGGCATGGGGGGTGATTCGACAGTTTTGTTCAAACCGTCTTGCCAGCATCGTCGGGGCATTGGTGGTGGGAATCCACCCGCTTCAGGTCGAATCGGTGGCTTGGACCACCGGTTTGAAGGACGTGTTGTGCGGGTTGTTGAGCTTTATCAGCATCGGTCTGACCTTGCACTGGATTCGAACAGGCAAGCGTAGGTTCTGGCAGATGTCGATTTTGGGATGTGGGTTGGCGGTGTTATCTAAACCGAGTGCCACCGTTTTACCGTTGATCCTGGTTTTTATCGACGTGGTGTTGCGACAGTCTTCCCCAAAGGACCGTTTTCGTCGGTGGTGGCCTTGGTTGGCGATCGGTCTGTTCAGTGCAATCATCACGCTTCAGGTGCAGACCGCAGAAGGGGTCAAACCAGCGCCTTTGTGGTCTCGACCGTTCATCGCAGGAGATTCTTACGCCTTTTATCTCCAGAAACTGGTCTGTCCGATCGGTCTGGCGGTGGACTACACCCGAACGCCCGATCAGGTGGTTAAAACTGGAGAAGTCTACTGGAAATGGATCATCCCGACCCTTGTTTTCGGGGGATTGTTTCTGACGGGTAATCGTAGAATCTGGATCGCGTGTGTTCTATTCATCGCTCCGATACTACCGGTTAGTGGGTTGGTGAGTTTTGACATGCAGTTTTATACCACTGTCACCGATCACTATGTTTACACGTCGCTACTAGGGGTAGGTTTGCTTGTGAGCATGTTGCTTGAGCGTCATCGGTTTCTGATTGTGATGGGAATTGTGATTTTGGGAATCGGTTCATGGATGACGGTTTCTCGTCTGACGGTTTGGCAGGACATGCGGAAGTTGGCTTGGGATACGATAGCGAAATACCCTCGATCGCGACTGGTGTGGGAATCGATTCCTGCAATGGAACTGGTCAACGGGCGTTTTCGGGAAGCGGAATTGCTCTGTTATCGTGCACTCCAGCTTCGTCCAAGCGAACTGGTGTATGACACGCTTGCCGACGCTCTTTACCGACAGGGACGATTCGAACAAGCCGCCATTGCTGCACGAAAAGCCCTTTCGATGCCGAACAATATCGGTGTCAATCGTGTTAAGCAGATTCTTGCTTTGGCTGCCAAAGTCAATGACGATGAGCTCGCCAGACTGGCGGTTCTGAAGTGGCTTGATCTGGAACCGGACCATCCCGGTGCCCGATCATTACTGAAAGATATTAATGCCAGCATTGTCCGAAAGAAGCTATCAACCCGACCTTCTCATAATGACTGATTTGTCAGAACAACGCCCGGGATATTCGCGTACCGATCCCTGGATCGCTGCAGGAATCGTACTTTTGGTTTACGGACTGGTTCTAACGACGCCATTTTCGGTGATTGATGACCGAGCCATGCTCCGAGACAACCCCCTTTTGCTTCGACCGAGTTGGGGGGGATTTTGGGAACAATTCAAGATTCCTCAATACAGCATTTACGCGCCATTGACCTTCGGATTGTGGTATGTAATTGGTACAACCACAACCGATGGACATACTGTTCCGGCATGGGGATTTAAGTTTGTCTCCTGGCTGGTGCACGGGGGGGGTCGTTTTTTGTGCCTGGTGGGTCATTTGGAGGATTTTGCGTCACCGCGGATCGGCCATGATCGGGGCGTTAACGGTCGGTCTGCACCCTCTTCAGGTCGAATCCGTCGCATGGACAACAGGTACCAAAGACCTGCTATGCGGGATGTTGATGATGGGCAGTCTGGGGTTGTATCTCCGGTACCTGACCGAACAGAAACGACGGTCATTCCGATGGGGTGTAGTGCTGGGAGTTCTTGCAACGGCAGCCAAGCCGACTGCCGTGGTGCTTCCGGGAATCCTACTCATAACCGATCTGTCCGTTCGTCGGGTCTCTTGGCAAAAACGTTTAAATGATTTATGGCCATTTTTTCCGGCTTCTTTGATCGGGATGTTGATCATCCTGAATGTCCAACATGCCTTTAACACGTCGCCGCAACCTTTGGGAATCCGGTTACTGATCGCTTTGGATAGTTATTCCTTTTACATCCGGAAAATCATCTGGCCTTATCCTTTATTGGTCGATTACGGACGAACCCCCGAATGGGTGCGAGAGTCCGGGCAGCTCGTTTGGACTTGGATCCTACCCGTCGGTATCACGATAGTATTGTTGTTTCTACGTCATCGTCTTCTTTGGTTGGCAGCAGGTTGGTTCGTCATACCGATCCTGCCGGTCAGTGGGCTGGTCTCATTTGATATGCAACAGTACAGCACCGTCACGGACCATTATGTTTACATGTCGATGCTCGGAATCGGGTTGGTCCTGGCTGTCGGAGTTCGACGGTTTTCGCGGATGAGGTGGTTGATTATTGCAGTTCTGGTCACTTGGGGATCCCTAAGCCTCTTGCAAATCAACCGTTGGAGGCATCTGGATCAACTCTATTCCGATTCACTACGGCGCATCCCTCAAAGTATCATGGCAAGATCGTGCCTTGCCTGGTTGGCTATGGATCAAAACGACTGGAACACTGCAGAGCAACTGTTACGAAAAATCATCCAGATTCGACCTCGTGCCGACGCGTATCAAAATCTCGCGACCGTCCTAATCCGTCAGGACCGTCTTACCGAAGCTGCGGAAATGGCCAAACGATCTCTCGCGAACACCACCAATTTGCTCAATGTTTTTCAAACGCGTGCCTGGTTGGATCTAGCCAAACGAGTCAACGACCCGGATCTGGCACTGGCGGCTGCTGCACATTGGCTCAGACTCGAACCTGACAATCCAGCCCCGCGTCAGCTCATCGACCTGATCCGACGGTCCCAAGAATATCGTTCTTCCACTCAACCGTCGTCAATCCGATCTTCAGACACGACCGTACCTGCTCATCAGGACTTGGACTCCCGTGACTAAGCCGTTAAAGTGTAGGGATTCGTTTAAGATAGACCTGTTTCAACACGGAGGTAACACCCCATGGCGGATAATCAAAACGAGTTTCCTACGATCATCGGTCCGGATGCGTCATTTAAAGGCGAGCTCACATTTGAAAAGGGGCTAAAACTCCAAGGAAAGTTTGAAGGCAGGATTAACACCCCGGGTAAACTGCATATCGCCCGTGAAGCTCGTATGTCTGCGGATGTCGAATCCGGAACTGTCATCGTTGAGGGTGAAGTCAAGGGAAATCTTATCGCTACGGACAAAATCGAGCTGAAAAACTCCGCTCGTTATGAGGGTGACCTTCAAGCGAGTAAACTCGTCGTTGATGAAGGCGCCAGTCTGGTCGGACATGTTCAAGTCGGACATGACGCGACCAAGCGTCCTTCTCCTGCTGGACCGGTCACTACCAACAGACCCGTTCCTGGTCCGAACCCGGGCGTCAGTCAGCCCAAGTAATTGTCGTCGCCTTAGCGCGATAAAGTCACGTACACATTTGAGAAACTGACGTCTGGAAGTTCATAAACTCCGGTAACACCCTGACATGGCTCATTCGCCTGTCCCATCTTCTGAAGACCGACGCACGATCGTCTGCCTCTATTGTGACAAGGCGCAGGAAGTCTCTCGCAGGGCGATGCAGATTACCTGCAAATACTGTTACAAGTCCTTACGCGTGGAAGATGTTCTCATCAAAGCCTACGAAGCCCGTCGGGTGATTGATACCTGTGGCATGGTCGTTGTTGAAAAACGCGGACATGTTGTTGCTGACCGGATTCGTTGCAGTGGGCTGATCGTCCGGGGCAAGGTCAAAGCTCATGTCGATTCCAAAGGCGCTGTTTTGGTCGGACCCGAAGCCGATCTGATCGGAGATGTCACTGCCCCGAGTCTGGCTGTGGGTGCCGGGGCGGTTTTGAACGGTTTCTATCGGATTAATTCACCGGTTGAAACCAGCTCAACCACTAATCCATCGATTTGACGGACTTTCCCAACCACAACCTATGCCAGACATAGAGCAAAACTGAGCAAAAGTTCAAATTCATTCTTTGCCTTTTCAAAAACGATTTCCACTTGTTTTCGTTTCAAATCATTTGCTTTTTTTGTAACCGACGTGCTTAAAAAACCGCGCCTACTGTGTGTCATTCGTGAGGTGACAGATGCGAGGGTATCTGACCTTGCGAGTGGTTTTAACCGCGGCCCAAGCCGCGAGGAGCACGTCATGCGTTTGCAAAAGTCGTTCGTTGCCGCCGTCGTGGCGGCGATCGGGTTCTCCGGGTCATCTTTGATGACTTCACCCGTTCTGGCCGAGACCTGTAATTCCTCTCAAGCCTCTTCGGAGAAAAAAGAGGGATACGCAAAATCCAAATCGGATATTGTTGATACCGCAGTAGCCGCTGGGAGCTTCAATACCTTGGCAGCAGCCCTGAAGGCGGCTGACCTGGTTGATGTTCTGAAAGGGGAAGGACCGTTCACCGTCTTTGCCCCCACCGACGAAGCTTTCAGTAAGTTGCCTGCCGGAACGCTCGAAAACCTTCTCAAACCGGAAAACAAAGAGCAACTCCGGGCGATTCTGACCTATCACGTTGTTCCCGGAAAGGTCAAGAGCAAGGATGTGGCTGGGATGACCTCTGCCAAAACCGTCAACGGTGCCGAACTGAGCATCAAAGTTGAAGGTGATAGAGTCATGATCAACAATTCCAACGTCGCCAAGGCGGATGTCCGAGCCAGTAACGGGATCATTCACGTGATCGACACCGTGCTGATTCCCCAACCTGCCACAGCATCAGCGTCCGAGTAATCCGTTCGTGATCAATTACGTTTAAAGCACTCAGCCCGGTCTGGTCGGCCGGGCTGAGTGTTTATGGATTATGGGTTTTAATCGGGTTTTGGAGGAAGGTTCAGGCCAAGCTTCCCGCGTCAAGCCCGAAACACTCCCGACCGGCCGCCACACCTCCCGCGTTGGCCACCACACCCAGAGTCAACTCGTGCAACCCCTTGCCCGCGGGCACCATTGGGTAGACGTGCTCGTTCGGTTCGACGAAAAAGTCCACCACGACCGGACCGTCATGGCTGAGCATCTGGTCCACCACTTTCGGGACCATTTTTTTGTCGTCACAACGGATCCCTTTGACACCAAAGGCTTCTGCCATGGCGGCAAAATTGGGGTTCTTCATTTTGGACTGACTGTACCGTTGTTCATAGAACAGGTCCTGCCATTGTTTGATCATTCCCTGGAAATCATTGTTGAGAATGACAACTTTGACCGGGATGTTGTATTCCGCGATGGTGGCAAGTTCATAACACGTCATCAGATATGAACCGTCTCCGTCGATATCGATGACCGTCTTTCCGGGCATTCCTAGCGCGGCTCCTACGGCCGCGGGAAGACCAAACCCCATGGTTCCCAGACCGCCTGAGGTGAGGAACTGTCGGGGGTATCTCCACCGATAAAATTGAGCTGCCCACATCTGATGTTGTCCGACACCAGTGGTGATGATGGCTTCGGATTTGGTTTGACGATTGATTTCTTCGATGACGTACTGGGGTTTGGCGTGCGCGCTGTCGTCAAAGTATTTGAACGGATACTTTTCTTTCCAGACACGGATCTGCTCGAACCATCCTTTCCGTTCGCGAGTTTCGATCAGTGGTAACAGTGCCTGCAAACTGAGCTTGGCGTCACCGACCACGGGAACATCGACGTCGACGGTTTTGCTGATAGAGGAAGGGTCGATATCAATGTGAATGATCTTGGCGTGAGGGGCAAAGGTGGCGAGGTTTCCGGTCACACGGTCGTCAAAACGAGCGCCGATTGCGATCAGACAGTCGCATTCCTGAACGGCATAATTGGCATAAGCCGATCCGTGCATACCTAGCATGTGCAAAGTTCGGGGATTGAGTTCATCGAACGCCCCCATTCCCAGAAGGGTGGTGGTGCAGGGAATATTTCCCTTTTCGGAAAGCTCTCGGACTTCCTTCCAAGCGCCAGAAATGATGGCCCCACCACCGACATACAACACCGGTTTTTGGCTACGGTTGATGAGTTCCGCAGCTTCGTGGATCTGTTTGTTGGACCCCCCTGTCAGACTCGCGTTCAACCGTTTGGCGATGTGAGGCCGGGGCGTATCATCAACTTCTTCGGGACAGACCCCCGCAGAAATATCTTTAGGTAGATCGATCAGGACCGGTCCGGGACGACCGGAGGTCGCCACGATAAAAGCCTCGTTGATCACTCGTGGAAGTTCACGAATATCTTTGACCAGGTAATTCCATTTGGTGCACGGTCGGGTGATCCCGGTCACGTCGGCTTCCTGGAATGCGTCGTTTCCGATGACTTTGGTGGCCACCTGTCCGGAAATACAAATAATGGGAATCGAGTCCATCATGGCGGTGGCAAGAGGAGTGACCATGTTGGTCGCCGCCGGACCTGACGTCACCAACGCCACACCCGGTTTTCCGGTCGCACGGGCGTATCCATCGGCACAATGCCCCGAAGCCTGTTCGTGTCGATTCAAAATGAACTTGGCAGGGGTTCGATACAATTCATCGAAAACCGGAAGAATTGCTCCCCCGGGATATCCGAACATCACTTCAACCTTATGGGGCCCGATCAACATTTCATGCAAAATTCGGGCACCGGTTTTCCCTTTGTATTTGGGTTTGTCCGTCGTGGACTGTTTTTTAACCGCGGGGATTGTTTCATTCATCATCGTCATGGTCGTTTCTCGTTTCACAAAAGTTTCAGACCCGATTCGGGGGTTATTCTCTAAAGAGGATGGACTTTAGTCGATCCGATCAAGAAGTTTCCAGTCAACTACCGAAGTCGATGACGTCAGCTTGTCGGATAAACCGAGGGTTCAGGGAATACGAATGACATTGATTCTCTCATCGACAAGATCCAATTAATCTAGCTTTACGGATGGGTTTCGACAATGAAAATTGTGATTCCAGAGTCGGGATTCAGGACTATCCGGACGGGGTGAGCCGGATGATCCACCGGTGGGGCAGGCCGAGGTCAACGTTCGTAGGTCACAAACGCCGTCCCGTCGGCCGATCGTACGACCACCGGAACCGGAAGAAGCTGAACACGGATTTCCTGCATGATTCAGACTATACTGATCTAACCCTGATCAAGTCAAGATGACATTTACGTTCAGTTCTTTCAATCGCGCAACACCTCACCATGGAAAAATGGTGGGTCAGAACCCGATTTTTGACCTCAAAATGCAACAATCGCATTTTTTTTCTAAGCAAACGCGCACCGCCGGGGGTAAATAAAGAGGAATATTATCAGACCCAACACAGGGATACAGGTAAGATGCCCGATTTCTCCGATGGATACCTGTTAGGATGTTTCCGATGAAAACGCTTTTTTTCGGGGGTAGTTTTAATCCTATCCACCGTGGGCATCTGGTCTGCTCATTGTCGGCAGCCAAATCCGGGGGGTTTGAAAAAATCGTTTTTGTTCCATCGCACCGACCGGTTCTCAAATCCCGGGCCTATGACCTAGCGCTGGTAGAACATCGAGTGGCTATGCTGATGCTCGCGTGCCAATCCATGAAAGGATCCAGCGTGCACTATGATCTGGATTTGATCGAACTTCACAGATCCGGTCCCAGCTACACCTACGACACGGTTGTCGGTCTAGGAGGAACACCCGATCACAAGATCGACTGGCTGATCGGTGCTGATCAACTTTTGAATCTTCATCGATGGTACCGGATATCCGACCTGTTGAAACTCACCCGTTTCTGGATCATGCAAAGACCGGGATATCCCATCGACTGGTCCCAAGTCGATCCGTTGGTCCGATCTTTGCAGAATCAGGTCGTTCCCGTACCTCCGACCGACATCAGTGCGACGCAAATCCGTCAAAAAATCCGTGACGGACAATCCATTGAAGGTCTCGTACCCGAAACCGTCCGGGAATATATCCTCACGCACCGGCTCTTCATTCCGTGAACGTTCCGGGTACAGTGTTGGGAGAGTTGGTTTTGGTCTTTTTACGGAGCGGTCCATGATCCGTCTAATTTCCGTTGTTATAGGCTTGATTGTTCTGATCGGTTGCCAATCCAAACCGCGGACCGACTCCTCGGTCATGGATGTTGCACCACCAACAAACGCCCCTCCCCCTTCGACGGCTCAGGATCCGTCAGTGAACTGGACCGCCAATGTCAAGCAAATCATCACCAAACCGACTCTGGCATTACGCCCCTCAACCACTCAACCTGTCTCAGGAGCTTCTGTTGTCCCTCGATCAACCCCCGAATCGTTGAACCAAGACGTCCGCACCCCTATCTTGCGGCTGGATGATGTGCAACGTATCGATACATCCGTCAGCACTGCACCATTGTTACGTCTGATCGCCATGAAGCTGAACAACATCCCCTACGATCGTTTTGCCGGTTATGGGGTTGTTGATTTCACCCCTCGACTTCCTGAAGGAACCAATCCCGATGCCATGACCAATGACGTGCTGATGCGTGAACCTTCAGGAACCGATTCTGCCATCCGACGACTGATCGCAGGTGAAGTCGATATGGTATTCGTTTCCCGACAACCCACGCCCGAGGAACGCGCCTCGGCTGCTGCAGCCAAAGTAACCCTTCGACAAGACCTCCTAGCCACCGAAGCCTTGGTCTTCACTGCCAACATCGTCAACCCCGTCAACAATCTGACCATCGATGCGTTAAAACGCTATTTTTCCGGTCAAGCCAAAACATGGAACGATCTGAAACTTTCGGAACTCCCGATAACCAGCGAAATCGCCTCGGTCCCGGTCACCGTTGCCTATCGTGCCAAAGGACTCGGTACCGAAGAGCTGATGCAACAGTTGCTCCTTGAGGGCAAACCGGTTCCCGAATTACCTTTGAGTCCCGCGTTGATCGGAACACAACTTGTTATGGATGCGACGAACGAAGACCCGGCCACTCTCGGTTTTGCCAACTTTTGTTACTCCACCAACATGTCGCGTGACGGACGAACCAAGGTGCTGGCCATCGAAGGCGTCTTGCCCGAACCTTCGAGGGTGGCTTCGGGTGAATACCCTTTGACCACCCCGATTTATTTGGTCACACGGACCAATCTCGACCCCGGTTCTCGACTCGTTGCACTTCGTCAATGGTTGTTGGCCATGCCCGGACAGAAGGTCATCGCTGAAGCGGGATACATGCCGATCTTATCGGAGGCTTGGACATCCGAACGGTTGATGAATACGGGAAAATAATGCTCTGGTCCTTCGGGATCGGATCAATACCCGTTTGTGGACCGATCCGGTTTTATACCGGTCAGTTCCTTGATAATCGAAACCGACGCGCTGAGTCCGAGTCGATCCGCGCCGGCAGCGATCATCTCCCGGGCTGTCTGCAGGTCTCGGATACCTCCTGAAGCTTTGATCCGAATCGCTCCCTGCGCATGCTTTTTCATCCACGACACCGCCAACACCCCTGCCCCCCCTGCCGGATGATATCCGGTGGAGGTTTTGATGAAATCACATCCGCTTTCACGAACCGCCTGACATGCCAGTTCGATCGTTTGCTCTTCCCGGTCCGGGTTCGACCAGATCAAGGCTGCGGACTCAACAATCACTTTAATCACCACATCACTGCGGACCGCGCGGGCAGCCCGAACGATCTCCAGAAGTTCATCTCGTGCAGCATCCAGATCCAGACGAATTAAATGGGGTAAAAATGCGACCACATCGATCTCGTCCGCACCGTCCTTGACGACCGAGGTTGCTTCAATAGCTTTGATAGTTGATTTGTGTGTCCCGTGGGGAAACCCGACCACGCTGCACGTTTTGACTCCCGTCCCCTTTAACTTCTCTGACACTCTCCGGACAAACACCGGGGCTACACAAACCGAGCAAAACCGATATTCGACCGCTTCATCCACAACCCGGTCCACTTCCTGGACCGATGTCTCTGGTTTCAGGATTGTGTGATCAATCAGTGACGCCAGCTCCAGAGCATCCATGACCGGATTTTACCAACAACCACCAGACTTCGAAACTATTCTTTCCGAACACCTATCGGATCAAGGTGTTAGGAAAAATCGTACCCCGCGAGCAATGGTAAAAGTCTGAACCGAGCCGTGATCTTCGTTTCGATACTCAATGAAAGTTACATCGCAGGGCGTTGTGCTTTTGAGTCTTTCAGCAAGTTGTCGGGCGTTGTCCACCATTTTTGCCTACGAAAAAAATCAACCCGACGAGGAGCTGTACCGGGAAGTGTTTTTTGCTCATACTCGCCGACGGTAATCAGCAGACGCTTACCAGACAAAGCTTCGGAAGAACCCTTTTTAAACTCGTTCAATATGGACGCGTTATTCCACCGGATCGATGGACTTGAAGCCATATAAGTTTGAAAAGATTCTGGATGTCGAGCCAGCACGTACAAGACGAATCGTCACTGCTAGTGAATGACCGAATAATGCCTCTCTGGGGGATCGATTTTCAAATGTTCAGGAGTCGAGATTGAAGTGTGTCCTGAATGAAGAGTAAAAAGCTTCTTCACCACCCGTTCCTTCGGAGGTGGGATTTCCTTCCGTGCTGTTACTGCGTTGAATCAGATGTTCTGAGGGGGTTTGGGGAGTGTAATCCCAGTACCGTCTCATCAGATCCAAGCCTTCACCCCGATGAGCGATTCCGACCACAATCGGAGGAGTCAAACTTTTTGAAATTTTACCGTGTCAACCCAAGTCGGGAAATTCGTATTCGCGTCAAACACGTATACCACAGCATACCCCGATTCAGGAGCTGGTTGCTTGGGAATCGCAAGCGGAACTCGACAAGAATAACCATCCGATGCGATCAGTGACCATTCATCGGTTCCAGGCACTTGAATCGGATCCGCTTTTAGAAGAGTTCCTGCAAATATCCATCGAAAGGAAAAAACTGTGGTCTGAGCGATGAAATCACTCGTCGGTCTGCCAACCTTCCATCGTTCCATACACACCTTGAATCAACCCCGTGACGGCCAGTCCGAAGGGGTAGAAGATCTTGTGAGAGGCATAAGCCCCAAATGTTGTAATGGTAGGAACACTGATTCCTCTTTTTGCTCGTTCAGCGGCGTCTAGTGTTCCCCAATTTTCCCCCTCCGCTAGATCAAGACCTCAGGGCTTAAGTTTCTGTTTAACACGAATTTCTCCCACATTTCTTCTAAAAAAGCCGCGTTCATGACACCCCGGTGACGAAATGCTAGGCTACGCATCCGGTTGTTTGCACGCTGATTGGGTGGCAACCATCCGGGACCAACTGTCGGAACGACATACCCTGACCAACTCGCATTGGCCTGGGCCTCTCCGCGATTAAACTGGTCATCTGCGAACGTCATGGTCAATCCCGGATTTTCCCCCTTTAAGAACAGCCGTTCGTTTGATCCATCGGGCAGCAGATCCTGCATTGGTCACGAGAAGACTCGCCGATGTTGAGTTTTCATTCGCCCTGATGCTTACTTTGACCACATAATAGTTACCCGAAGCCTCCCTGATTTTGTAAAGATCATTGGTTGAATCGCCCATCACTCCCAGACGACCAGCATCCTCGGTCGGTCCATCCGCAGACACCGAGCCAGACGCTCGCTCGCCTGCATTTTTTGTCCCAGATATCTCACCAATCCACCGTCATAGTCAAATAATTTGTTGACGTCCATGCACCATCCCTTGTGATCGTTGACATACATTTCATTGGCTAGGGCGTACTGTCTCAGAAGCGACTTACACGCCGCTTTTTGGACGGCAGAACGTGCCTGACCCAAGGCAGGCAACAAAATCGAAATCAGCAACGCGATGATTCCAATGACGATTAATAATTCCACAGCGCAAATGCTTCATGATGATCGGACCCGGTGGAGCAGGGTTTTGGTTTCATACCATACACCTTATCCCCAGGTCTGCGCCGAGTGCACGATTTGCACAATTCTTGGGACCGCGGAGAAGCGGATAATTACAGATGTTCCATAAACTGATAAACCATGTCTCCGAATCCGGGCAATCCTTCGTGACCGAAATCCGGGAAAATAGCCAGATGTTTTCTGGAGGAGATCTTGTTGAACGCAGCAAACTGGGTACTCGGTGGGCAGACCGTATCCATCAAACCCACCCCCATGAGTACCTCGGCTTTGATCCGCGGAGCCAGGTGCTGAACATCGATATATCCCAAACGAGTAAAGATTTCTTCCTCTCTTTGATGCATAGGATCAAAGAGTCGGAAAAACGTCTTCAATTCGGCATACGCGTCCTTGGCCAGATCCATTTCCCAGACACGACGGTAATCACACAGGAATGGATATGTTGCTGCAGCACGTTTGATGCGAGGTTCCAACGCGGCACAGGCTAAAGTCAGTCCACCACCTTGGCTACCACCCTGTGCACCAACCCGCTGGGGGTCCACCTCCGGCATGTTCATTATGATCCCTGCCAGTTGAGCTGCATCTAGGAAAATATTTCGGAAAAGAAGTTTTTCCGGGGAATCGTTCAAACCTCGGATGATATGTCCATGATGAGTGTTGCCCTTGACACCTCCCTTGTCTTCGGATTGACCGCCTTGCCCGCGACAATCCATAGCAGCGACGATATAGCCCCGGGCAGCTTCCTTAAGCAGTGGGCTCCACTCCCCAGCATTTCCCGTATATCCGTGAAATTGAATAATCGCCGGACATTTCCGACCCGGGGAATGGGGTTTGACCAACTTGGCATGGATCCGTGCACCTCCGACACCGGTGAAATAAAGGTCAAAACACTTCCCGGCAGATGTGACAAACTCTGCAGGATTTAGTTCGATTCGGGCATCCACGGATTTCATTTCAGACAGAGCGTTTTCCCAATAGGTGTCAAAATCCGCGGGTTTCGGGTTACGCCCTTGATATTCCCGGAGCTTTTCCAGTGGCATGTCGATCAATGGCATGTCATTTTCCTTTCTCTTTGATCTGTTTTGATGGTTTTATCGGCCTCGTGTGGTCATGGCACGACGCATTTCACGGTCCATTTCCTTGCGTTTAATGGTTTCGCGTTTGTCATGTTTTTGTTTACCGCGAGCCAGTCCGAGTTCGACCTTGGCACGCCCGTTCTTGAAATAAATCGCCAACGGTATCAGTGTAGTCCCTCGGATAGACAGTTCCTGTTCTAATTTATGGATCTCGCGACGATGGGCTAAAAGTTTTCGTTCCCGCCGGGGTTCGTGATTGTAAACGATTGAGGCTTTGGTGTAGGGGTCTATGTGCGCCCCGGACAAATATAATTCCCCCGATTTGATGTGCGCGTAGGCATCTTGCAGTTGGGCATCGCCTTGACGTAGGGCTTTGACCTCAGAACCCACCAGCACAATCCCGCATTCGAGCTTTCCTTCAATAAAATAATCATGCATCGCCCTACGATTGACGATTCGAGGCGAGTTTTGTTGACCCTTGGATTTGGACATAAGCTGATTGTATCAGGATCAACTTCGGGTTGAATGGGTTTGGAAATCTTTGAAAGGATCAAAAGACGCTTTTGAAACCCGCGTGTTCAGTTCCGACAAAATTATCAGCATTTCCTTGAACGATAAGATCCCGGTGTACGACCCAGTCGCACACGAAAAACCGACTCCATGTACGATTGCGTCCGGAAACCGACTTGTGCGGCTATTTTCTTTGGTTCGATATCCGTCAGGGACAGCATTTCAATGGCTCGGTTCAATCGGATTCGAAGAATTTCATCTTTGATTGAACGATTAATGCAGGAACGAAAACACCTTTCGAGCATGCTCCGTGAAAGTGGAACATGATTCACCACGTCCATGACATTGATTCCTTCACAGGCGTGATCCCGGATGAATCTCAAAGCCGATGCGACCATCTGATCCTTAATCGCCAGAATATCCGTCAATGCCCGACTCACGACCCCCGCAGGTTCAATCCAGACGGGCTCGACAGGCCCGGCGTGACCGGTCATCATTTGGTCTAACACACGGGCAGCCTGATAACCTCTTTGAAAATCGTCAATGATAACACTGGATAATAGGGGATTCGCCACGGCACAAATCAATTCATCGTTATCCGCACCGATAACCGCCACCTGTTCAGGAACTGAAATGTCCGCTCGAGAACAGGCCTCAAGCAACTAGTGACCCACAAAATCTGTCACGTCATGCGACCGACCATGTGTCGGATAACCAACAAAGGCAAACTGTTGATACCCACGCTCCAACAGGTGCTCGGCTCCCAGACGACCTACTGACTTGTCATGGTATGCACCAGAGGGGCTGAGGGAATTCCACCTACAAGATCGACCACAGGAATATCCGCGCGAAGGAGTTTCTGTTTCTCTGGCTCCCAAATAGCGGCCATGATCCCGTCTCCTTCCCAATTCCGCGCCCAATCCGCAAAGGAATAGTCCGTTGTGTAGGGCTTGAGATAAATGTCCCATGCTCCTGCATGTAACGCGTCACACCCTCCAACATCCGTCGACGTGGAGCGATCTGTGACTCGATAATCAAGGCCACACGACGGGTGCGTTTGAAGATGCGGAGGCCTCGTTCAGCTCTCTTTGCCACGAAGTCCACCTCCCTATTCCTATATTATTAACGATTCTATGACGACCTGCGTGCTGACTCCTTTAACTGATATCGGCTGAACCGATGTCAGTTAAGGAAAAGACAACCCTAGGCGTCATCAGCGGGTCCCTATGCCCCTGGAAATGCAGGGATTGGTGTTGAAGCTCAACCGTTCGAACAACACACGTAACAACTGATCCATGCTCCTGAACAATAACAATGGGCCAACGGGTGCTTATCCTGATGATTCCTCGCCTCTACCTTTTCAAAAAATCTTGAACTACTCAGATTCCAAACATTCCAACTGCTATGAAGAAGTCGGGATACGCCGTTGATAAGATCAAAACATCCCCGATTCACCTCCAAACTCCCCCTCAATGATTTCGGTTTAATAATTCGCTGGTGAAACCGCCTATACTTGATTGTAGTAATATAGGGATACATCCGCTCCGACGGGCACTCCGTGATTGTCGTAATCCTTTATTCCTTGATGATTTCTTTATGCCCGCTTTGACCCATACACTGCCAATCCCTCCACTTGGTTAAGCGTATCTCTCATGCGGTCATTTTCCAGATCGAAATTGCGTAATATCGTGTTGATTTTGCGGACATCCGTCGACACACCATGAACAGAATCTGTGTATTACGATCAGGATTTTGTCCGTACGCAAAATCAAAATTATTTCAGCCGATTTCGCCAACAATACGGTTTTTGATCAGGTTAGGATTTGTGCAGTAGTGGGTTTTGAAAAGGCGCTTTCGCTTATGGTTCACGGCGAATCATATCGGTTTTCACTTCTGGAGGTTTTTATGCTTCGACGCTCTCTGATGACATATCCCAAACTGGGTACTGGGTGGACCCGGAAAAAAGGGTTCAGACTTGTGGAGCTTTTGGTGTCATAGGAATTATTGCTTTACTTATTTCCATTTTTCTGCCTGTTTTGGACCGGGTTAGGAAAAAGCCCGACAGATATCCTGCCTGGGCAATCTAAAACAGATCGCGCACACCACCATCATGTATTGCATGACAATCGCGGGTATTACTCAGGCCGGGCTGGACAGGGAGCAGAACGGGGAGAACGTCCTGACTTAAATCCCGAATCGTATTCCGGGCGGATCGCTTGGCGAAGTGCAGCCGATCCGATCACCGGAGTTCCTGCTCCCAATGTCTGGAATCAGAATATTACTCATTCGGCATTGACCAAGTATCTCGGTCATAAGACTCTAGCCCATTCTACCCCTCAGCAAGCCAATGAGATCAATAAGTGGATGCGCTCTATCGATGCCCTTCGGATAATTTGGGTAAACGGATTGCTTTTGCGGTAGATCTAAACGGAGTACGCGGGATTTATCGTTATAGTTATTCCATGAACGTGCTTTTCTGAAACAAAGCATACGCCGGGACGAAATTATTGCTGAACGCCCCTTATCGAAAAATTAATCAAGTCAGAAGACCCAGCGAAGTCATCATCTATATCGATGAGTCCGAACAATCCATCAACAACGGTGAGTTCAACCCAACGGTCCCTCAATCGAAGCGGACCTGACGAATAAAGACTACACCGCTGTTGCCGAGAGACACGAATCAAAAACAAGTGCAACTCACCAGATGCTCGGGGAAATGTCGCTTTTGCCGACGGACACGCAGGGTTTATCAGTCGTCAAGACGTATTCAAGCGACAATACTTTGACCCCGGTTTTTGATTTTAACTATTTCCCCCTCTTCTCTTATTGGATCGACCGAAAATAACCGGGACATCTTTCCAAAAGGAACGATATCCCGCTATTTTTTGAGTTTTCGGAAACTTGGATTGTGTCCTGAAACGGGATACGTCTCACCCTGCTTGTCAGGATCAGGGGACTTGGACTATATTAATCCGTGTCGCGGGCGTAATTCAGTGGTAGAATGCCAGCTTCCCAAGCTGGACGTCGCCGGTTCGAACCCGGTCGCCCGCTTTTTCCGTCGAATTCGGTCATAATTCGATCCTGCACTACTGGGGTGAGATCTGTGGTTGAGGATACCGACGTAGAAGGTTTGTGCAGAACATGCCATCTGTAACGAATATTCCGGACCCCGCTCTGACTCGGGGACCCAATAAGTTGAACCTGTCGTTGCATCATATCCGGACTGGGCTATGATCCTTATCGAAGCTGTGCGTGTTTGTTGCAGTGGGTCGAACCATGTTGACAGCGAGCCTAAACGTGCCTAAACCAGCCGGTCATGCGATGGTAATCTGTGGGGAAACCCTACGGGACCGGTCTGAAATCCTGTTGCAACAACTCGGTTACGAAGTGGATCGTTGCAACAATCCTTACTCAGCGATGCTCGAATTATGCCGTCGTCCTCTGGTGTACCGGGCGGTCGTGTTGTCCCTTCAGTCGTTGTATCGAGATGAATTGCAGATCATCAGTGCGATTCGTCGTCGATTCCCGCATATCACGATCTGGTTAACCCATACCGACGGACGTCAGGCAGCTTTGGCAGAGGCAATGAGTCTTGGGGCTGAGGGACTGGTCGGAGAGGACGGGTTGTACAGCTTTGCAGAACCGGCACGCACCCCAGTACCGGCAACCCCTGCGACAGTTTATCGTCGCGCACCGAGTCTGACACATGGTTTGGAACATCCCCATGAACCTGAAAAACCCATCACCGTTTCCAAACCTTCTCATTCTCCACCGAATGAACCCGTCCTGAGTGCAGACGAATTAAAGGCTTTACTCGGTGAGGAAGATCCGCAACACTGACATATGTTTGTCAGACTCAATAGGTCATTACGAGTCGATGGGAAAATACGCTGGAAGATTATGGTCCGACTTGGGAATGAAAACATTTTGATCATCGGCGACCGTGACCGTAAGATGCAGTCGTCGGTAGCCAATGCGCTGCCCTCGGCGAGTGTTACCAGTGTTCAGTCCGTTTTTGACGCTTTGGCCGAGCTGAACGCGGGGGTGTATTCAGGCGTGCTGGTCAATCTCGACCCCATCGTTCATCGTCCCGAAGCCGCGACCCGGGCTCTTCGCGAAGCAGCCAACGAAGCCCGTCTTATTGTCTATTCCGAACCCGTCCGCGAACCCCTTTCCAGGACACTGACCCGTCATGGGGCAGACCATTACATCATTACACCCCCTGATTCTGTCGAACTCCAGCGGGTTTTGATCCCCGAATTACCTATTCGGGATGAAGTCATTGACAAGGAAACGGTTCAGGAGGACGAAATTCTCAAACCCCTGCTTGAACTTCCCATGACCGATCTGGTCCTCTCGGCCATGCTCGAGCATCCTCAACAGGCGATGAAACAGGTCGTTCATGCCATCGCCGAACGGGTTGCACCTGCTTTGAAAGTCGTGCTTCAATCCGCCGGTGAACCGATGCCGACTGACACCGAGTCACAAACCATCGTGTCTCAACCCGTTCGAGATGGGGACGGCGTCGAAATCGCCCGGCTCGTGCTTACGGTGGATCAACCTGTCAATTCTCTTCTAGCCGAAAAAGCCCTCGGACGGATCGCCCAGATACTTTCCAAAGTCGCCCAGATTGACGATCGTCAGGCCAGACTTCAGAAACTAGCGATCACCGACGACCTGACCGGGGTGTATAACGCCCGTTACTTCAAACATTTCCTCCACCGGATTCTCGAAAAAGCCAAAGCCAAACGGTTCCCCGTGACGCTGTTTTTGTTCGATATCGACAACTTCAAAAAATACAACGACACCTACGGTCACGGGGTGGGGGATGAAATCCTGAAACAAACAGCCTCATTGATGAAACGTTGCAGCCGGGATCATGACCTTGTGGCCCGTATCAGCGGGGATGAGTTTGCTGTGGTCTTCTGGGAAAAGGAGGGTCCCCGTCAGGCTTATGACGCCCAGCAACCGGTCTCTCGTCTTCCCGATACCCCCCTGATCATCGCCGATCGATTCCGTAAACTTTTGAGTAACAAAGACTTACAGGATTTCAAGATGCTCGGCGCCTCCGGTAAAGGGGTATTGACGATTTCGGGTGGTATGGCCGTTTACCCTTACGACGCTCAGTCAGCTGAGGAACTGATCGAAGCCGCCGACAAAGCCCTTATGTTCGGTGCCAAAAAAAAGCGGTAAAAAACAGTATCTACCTCGTAGGCGGTGAACAAAACACGAATATCGACCCCCGAAACCAGCATCTGAGTTCAACACCATCTGCCCCCAAAATATTCTCACAATGGACGTTCGATCCATGGCTCCTCTTTTTTCGGGTACGACTAGCAGTTGTGACAGGGGAATGAACAAAAATTTGTTGTATTTTACAAACCGATGACATATAATTTACTTACTATCGAGCGAGGAATGGAGAGAATACTTCGGCGAGTATCCCCACAGACACAGTCCTAATTCGTCAAATTGGTTTGGTGCCCCGAGAACGTTGAACGCGGGATCGCCTGACACGAACCCTGCCGACAATCTTTTGTGGAAATCTGTATGCGTCGTACTCATTTACTCGTTACTCTAGGTGCTTTTATCTTCGTAACATTTAACGCTAAGGCTTCTGATATCACAGTCGTCCGAAATCGTATGTCCGCCGATTATCGGGACGTCCGTAGCCCGATCGAGGTGTCATTGACCCCGGCGGATCAGCTTCTAAGTACACTCCAAGCCAACGGGAGCTGGTCTGATATCAACTATAGTGATCTCGGAGGCGCCGATTGGTCCCCACGACAGCACCTCGAGCGTCTCCTGGCCATGAGCCAAGCCTATAACGATCCTGCCCATAGCGCTTTATCAGAATACCTCCCTCCGACAAGGCATCCTCTCGGCGTATGACAGGTGGTTCACCGGAACCCCGACGAGTTCAAACTGGTGGTGGAATGACATCGGTGGTCCACGCCGACTCGGACGCACCATGGTATTGATGAATGATCATCTCAGCGCCGCACAACGCACGTCCGGGCTTAACTACCTCCAAAACGGTTCGATCTCCCAAACGGCGCAGAATCTCGTCTGGAGAGCAGATGTCACCGCGATGCGCGGGGTGATCGCGCAGGATAACACCCTGACCAATAACGCATTCAGTGCTGCCGCCGGTGCCATCAACATCGCCACCGGAACCAACGAAGGGATCAAGGCCGATTACAGCTTTCACCAACACGGAGCCCAGCTTTATAATGGGGGATACGGATTGTTTTTCTCCACCGAAACCGCAAGACTCGCGTCACAGTCACGAGCAACCGCGTTCGCATTTTCCCCCGCCGCCCGCAACGGTCTGGCGAATTATTTCCTCGAAGGACAACAATGGATGATGCGAGGCAATGTCCTCGATTACAACGTAACCGGACGAAACTTCACTCGAAAAGGATATCACGAACGTTCCATGGAAATGCTCAATGCCGTGGATTACCTTCTGGCTGCGGGGACTTCACGAGACGCAGAGCTTCAGGTGTTTCGCAACCGTATCCAAGCCGGTTCGCCCAATCCCGCCGATACACTCGTGGGTCATAAACACTTTTGGAAATCAGACTACTCGGTACATCATCGACCTGAGTTTTTTGCATCCCTCCGTATGCGGTCCACCCGTACACTCGGTTCAGAGGTCATTAATGGCGAAGGTCTTCAAAGCTTCTACCTAGCCGAAGGCGCCATGTTTCTCTACCGAACGGGAATGGAATATTACGAAATCATGCCCGTGTGGAACTGGCGACGATTACCCGGGACCACGGTCGAGCAACGGAGCAATCTCCCGACTCGTAACAGCGGCGATAACGAGTACGGCACGACCAGCTTTGTCGGAGGAGTCTCCGATGGAAACAACGGGATGAGCGCGATGGACTACAACCGCGCCGGAATCAGCGGACGTAAAAGCTGGTTCTTCGTCGGAGACCGAATCATCGCCTTAGGTGCCAACCTCAGTGCCCCTACGACCAATGATCCGATCTTTACCACGCTCAACCAGGAACTCCTTGACGGAACGGTCACCGTTTCCGATCAACTCGGACAACGAACTATAACAGGAACAAATGCCCTCACCGGAGCCAAATGGGTTCATCATGACGGGGTGGGTTATATCTTTCTCCAGTCGCCTTCCTCGGTCGGGGTTAGTGCGACCACGCAGACCGGAACCTGGCAATCCATCAATTCGCAGTACGACAACACTCCCGTACAAAAAGATGTATTCACTACCTGGATCGATCATGGGAGCAAACCCTCCGGCGCCAGTTATGCCTACATGATCGCGCCCGGGATCAACACCTCACAGACGCAAGCCCTGTGGAGCAATCCGCAAATCTCAATCCTTCGAAACGATTCCTCCGTTCAAGCTATTTACGATTCCCTGACCTCAACAGCTCAGGCCGCCTTCTTTACAGCTTCTTCCTTGAATATTCTTCCACAACTCACTGTACAAACTGACCGGAATCTGCTTCTGATGCTCGAACTCAATGAGGACCATTACAAATTAACCCTCTCGAATCCACTGAATCAGCCGGTTTCCGGAACAATCCTTATCAGCGAAGAGTTCAATGGGGTGGGGACATGGGACCCGATTTCGGCAATGTCCAGTATCCCGTACAACCTTCCTTCGGGAGAGATGGCGGGTAGCAGCGTATCTTATATTTTACCGTTGATCCCTGAACCGACGCTGATCGTCCCTTTTGCGATGGCAACAACCGGTTGGGTGCTTCGGCGACGACGATAACCGCTCGACCGAAACAACAATCCATCCGGCGAAGATGACCTAACCGTTAATCGGGTTGTCATACAACTGCCCTTATACCGCAGCAGCTTGTGCCGTTGGCGTCCAATATCGATGTCGCTTTCATTACAGTCAGCGACCTTGATATGCATGCTTCAGCTTCTTTAACGCGAACTGGCATCGATATTCTCAAGAGCATCCGTTTCTCTGTGTTTCTTATAAGGCCTACTGCCAACCCGTATTGCCCAACCCGCATTCATCTGGACGCGAAAACCTTGAAGTCAGACCAAGGACGATTTTGCGGTCGGTCAGGTGTTTTACGTTCCCTGTGGCGAATCGGTTCGCCCGGAAACCGTGATCCTTGATCTCCGAATCAGCGACCAACCACCGAATGGTTTGCGGTCCTCGTGCAAGAATCAGTTCATGATGACACCTGTGTTCTTAATACCAAAATCATTGTGTCGGGATCTTCAATATTTTGATCGGAAACCAATCGTCGGGATCTCCGTCGCACCGGCAAGTGCTAAATCGGATTCGGCTTAGAGTACAATTCCGTTTATCGCTGCTTTTGGAATTTTCACCAGAATTGTCATCGAATAGCAAACCGTGTGGGCAATTCCAACGCGACAGGCGGCTTCTGGTACACCGTCTACCATATTCGGTGGCTGATCATGTCGACCTTTGCCATCACTCTGGCAAACATGTTGGTGCTGTGGTTGGTATAGCCTGGTGGAAAGTCTTAAGTGTAGCGACATTACAGCCCCGACCGCCTTGTCCTCGGACCCCTTGATTCCAGTGAACGCGCTGGCCAATACGCTGTTGGACGTTCTGTCAACGTGCTCGACATCCCCCTTGGGGGGCACTGACGTGCAACCGGTCGAAAGAAGGCCCAGCATAAGCACAACCACGATGGGAACGACGCGTCTAATCATTGTGGTCCCCCTTATGAGGGACAAGTCCGCCGGTGCTTGGTTTTTTCACGAGATTCATGCCACACTTGGGGCACTTGCCGGGAGCATCGCTCACCACTTCTGGATGCATCGGACAGACACATGTCGCCGTCGCCTCGTGGGACTGAGTCGTTGGCGGCGCGCCCATATTGCTTGTGCCCGCGCCAGACAGCCACTGGCATGCGTAAAGACGAAGATCGCCTCCGCCAATGCGGCCGCGAGCAACACGCCGATGGGCAGGTGAACAGCCACGGGATGGAATCTTCCCAGGAATTGCCCCACTGGCTCAGTGTGGACGTGCCTTGGTGATTGCCCGCATCGACCTCGCGCCCCGCAATTCCCGATCCAGCTGGATCAGGCGCGGGGCGGTGGTCCGTCATGTGATCATGATGGGCTCGGCCATGTCCGTCGGCGGCTCCGTTGTTGCGACCGCCTGCCGATGCTCACGAATCGCCTGCTGCATCGCCGCCGGCAGATTGGCCAGGTATTTCTCCGGCGCACGCAGAAATCGCGTTTTGCATACCTCGTGACAGAAGTAGATGCGCTGTCCCCGGTAGTCCAGCCACAGATCGGCTTCTGCCTGGGTCTTCGGCATCACCGGGCAGTATTCATTGGCTGTTACATGTGTGGTGGGCGAAATAACGACAGCCGAGGCCGGGTCGGCTGCAACCGAAACGGACGCGAACCAAATCGCGAGGGCCCACACGCCCATAACGGCCACAAGGAATCGGTTGCTGTTGGCCATGACGACCACTCCGGGGTCGCATGGGCTCAGTGTTGGTGTCCGCCGTGATCGGGGCTCTTGGCTGCACCGTCGGACGGCCCCTGCTTTGTATCCGCAGCCTTCTTCTGCGCCGCGTCGTCGATCATTTTCAGAAACTTGGTCGGGTTCTTGTTAAAGTCATTGATACAACCCGTGCAGCACAACCGTACCAGACGATTTCCGATCACGAGATCCACGGGCTTGCCCATTTCGTCCCCGAGTTTTTGGCCGGAAACCACACAACTGGTCAGCGGATAGCTTGGCTCCTGTTTGGCGATCACCGCTTCGTTGAGCTTGCTGATGAACTTGTTGGGGTCTTTGTTGAAGTCCGTGACACAACCGGTGCAGCAAAACCGTACCAGACGATTCTTATAAATCAGTTCTACTGGTTTGCCCATATCGCCGCCAAGCTTGTCACCGGAGACCATGCAGATATCCAGGGGATAGAACGGCAACTGATACGCAATCATTTGCTGATCGACCTTAGTCAGATACTTGCCGGGGTCCAACTTGAAGACATCAAGAGACTTCTGGTTGGCAAACCGTAATTCCCGACCCTCGTGCATAGAGACGATGGGCTTGTCGCTGAGGGGGTCGCCTGAGACAGGATCGACACTCAACAGATAGGCATCGCCCATGAACCGGGATTCGGTCACTTGCGTCGCCGTCATGTGATCGTGGTGGGCGTCTTGAGCTAGCGCCGATCCGAGACCCAGTAATGAAGTGGTAACGATCGATATTCCCTGGCTCAACATTCGTGTCAATATAATGGGCATATGAAACGCTCCTTTCGGAAAAATAAAGCCTATCGTTACGCTCAGAAATCTGCGATTCGATTTATTTAAACGTTTGACATGCCCTCCAAGGTTCACTTTTATTTTGTGACAGTTTAAACGGTCCCTGTAATGGCTGTTGGTAGAAAATAGGATGCTTACAGCATTTATCAGCGATATTCGCTTATCCAAGTATCTTCGTGGTTCTAAATACGTGTTGTTAAATCATTTGAGATTTTTTTCGCTCATGGAACCCACTAGCCGTACTTTCTCGTTCTAAGAGGTAGAAACAGCAACATGCTTACATGACGGACGCCCTCTCGGTCGATTTAGGACGATGGCTTTCGTTGGAGCTATTAACATGAAAGGGATTCCGAAATCGTTTTAGTCGCTGGATTGATGTCATTTGTCAGACCACTGGATGTGTTTGATGAAGTGCTACGGCCGGTGGGACACACACTCCTGTATAACGAGATGATGTGTTCAAATGCGAACCCGTCTGGGTCTTCAACCCCAGGATCAGGTGATAAGTTCTGACGGCCAGGTGCATCCGTGAGATGATCTTCCCAGACTGCAATACGATTGTGTGAGCAATCCCTGAAAGACGGAAGCGGGTAAGTATACGGTCATGGCATAGATGCTGTTGATCGTAACGAGTGCTCGAGATTCTCGTTAGTGTGAGATTCTTGATTGGATGGGAAGTTTGAGCACCATCGGCAAGGGAGCGGCTTTTTTCGAAAAAACCTGTTTAGGGTCTGGATCGCTATGCCTGATAGGAGTGATATGACACACCTGATGCGAACGGTTACGGGAACTCTGGTGTTGTTCATGGGTTTGCTCGTTGTCGGGTGCGCATCACCCTCGGACGACGACCTCTATCGTGCATGGCGGGATCACGATCCGGAACAGTGGCAGCTGGCCGATGGCGGCGCGACCCACAGTCGCAGTACACTTCGAAGTCGTCTGTCAGCTACTGAGGATGAATCCAAGCCCGCCGATACGACGGATATCCTCGATGGCGTTGACGGGTACGTGCGTCTTGCCCTGGAGCGTAACCCTGCCATTCATGCGGCCCAGCGTCTTGTGGAGCGTCTGGGGGCTCGTGTGCCTCAGGTCACCTCACTGGACGATCCGATGTTCCAGATCGCGCCCTTCGGCGAGATGGCCGAGACGGCAGCCGGACAGGTCGGGCTGATGACCGGGGTAAGTCAGAAACTGCCCTTCCCTGGCAAGCTGGACACGCGCGGCCGGATCGCTGAGCAGGATGCGGCCATGGCACTAGCTGATCTTCAGCAGACGCGGCTTACCGTTGTGTCGGATACCCGACGGGCGTACTGGAGTTTTTACTTCACTACACACGCATTACATACGATGCGAAAAAGTCGTTCATTGTTGATCGACCTGAAACAGATTGCCGAAAGCGAATATAAGGCCGGCAAACGCAGTCAAACGGATGTTCTTCGGGCATCGGTCGAATTGAGCAATCTCGATAAAGAACTGATCGTTCTGGAACAGCGCCAAGCCACAGCACGCAGTATGCTGAACCAGTTGTTGGATCGACCGGTTAACTCGGCACTGCCCGAACCGAAGTCGGCTCAAGCAGATACCATCGACGCAGATCTCGAAGAACTTCTGGCCGACGCCGCTCGACACAACCCATCGATCGCTAAGGCACATGAACGGATTGAGCAATTTCGTCAGCACCAGAAATTGGCCCGTTTGAATCGATGGCCAGATCTCACCGTCAGCGCCACCTATAACGCCGTCGAAGATCAAGGAATAGCCATGTCCGCCAACGGTAAGGATCAGTGGTGGTTTGGGTTTGGAGTGAATCTTCCGATTTGGACCAAGAAATACGAAGCCGCCGAGCGCGAAGCCCTGCAGGGCATGCTGGAAGGCGTAGCCCAGCTAACCGCCGAACAGAATCGTGTCGCCTTCCAAGTTCAGGACGCTTATCTCAGGGTCGAAGCGCAGCAAAAGCTTGTCGAGTTGTTCAAGGATGTGATCATCCCCAAGGCCAGGCAGACTGTGGACGCCTCATCGAGCGGCTACCAGGTCGGCAGCGTCGACTTTCTCACGCTAGTGGACAACTGGCGAGAACTGCTCAACTTCGAGTTGATGTATCACCGCGCATTGGCGGACATGGAACAGGCGGTAGCCGACCTTGAACGGGCTGTGGGACGGAGTGTCAACCGCAGCGGTTTACCCAATAGTGAAGATCGTCCGATGAGCAATCCGACTACTGAATCAGCCCAACCACGAGCAGAGGATACGCCCCATGAGTGATACAACCGTACCCAAAGCCATTCGCTGGAAGAGGCTTGTGCTTAATACCGTCATCGTTATCGTCGCAATTCTGATCGGCGTGGGTTTCGCCGGCCCGCTCCGTTCCGGGATGACAACGGTCGGACGCTGGATCGGCTTTGGCCATGATGAGCCGGTAGCTACAACCGACCGATCGGGTCAGGTTCAGTATTACACCTGCGGCATGCATCCTTGGGTGATCTTACCCAAGCCCGGTGACTGCCCGATCTGCCACATGAAGCTGACGCCGATTGACCCGGATAAGTTTACCGGTGAGATTACCATCGACCCGGTGATCGTACAGAACATGGGGGTGCGTGTTCAGCCGGTGGTGACTGGTCCGTTGACTCGCACCATCCGCACGGTCGGGACCATCGACTATAACGAGCGTGCCGTGCGGGATGTGAACATCAAGACCCCGGGATGGATCGAAAAGCTATACGTCGACTTTGTGGGCGCGCACGTCAAGACAGGCCAGCCCCTGTTCGAATTATACTCACCACAGCTCTTTACGGCGCAGGAAGAATATCTTTTATCACTGAAGAATAAAGGTCGCATAGGTTCGGACCTTTCACCCGATACCGCCAAGGACGCTGTCACCCTGCATGAGGCGGCAAGGACTCGTCTGGAATACTTTGATATCACCGAAGAACAGATCAAGGCGTTAGAGCAAAACGGAAAACCCAGCAAAACAATGACGATCCGGAGTCCGCACACCGGGTTCGTCATCGCCAAACATGCCAACGAGGGCATGAAGGTCGATCCGGGCATGCAGGTTTACCGCATCGCCGATCTGTCGAAGGTCTGGGTTCTAGTTACACTCTACGAATACCAGTTGCCGTATGTCGAAGAGGGTATGAAGGCGACGATGTCGCTGCCTTATATCCCGGGCCAGACGTTCGAAGGCGAGGTGATCTACATCTACCCGTACCTGGAAACCAAGACCCGCGAGGTACAGGTCCGACTCGAGTTTGAAAATCCGCAGAATCTGCTCAAGCCGGGCATGTTCGCCAACGTCACTTTGCAGAGCACACTGGCCGCGGAGAAAACCCTCGCACCCCGGTCGGCCGTGATCGACACCGGCGAACGACAGGTCGCGTTCGTCAGTCGTGGAGAGGGCAAGTTCGAACCGCGCGACGTGAGGATTGGTATCGAGAGCGGTGACGGCATGGTCGAGATCATCTCCGGACTCAAGCCCGGTGAAATGGTCGTCACGTCGGGGCAGTTCCTGATCGACTCCGAAGCCAAGATGCGAGAGGCATTGGCCAAGATGATCCGAGGTGAACTGGCATCCGAACAGAAGGTCACCGCAAAGCTATCAGGGACTGCTTCAGTCAGCGAACTTCCAGGAGCGGTGACTGACAAGCTGAATACCGCGATCGAACACTATCTGGTCATCGGCGACACTCTGGCGGGTGACACAATCGAAGGCATCGCTGATCACGCCCGCAAACTCGCCACCGCTTTCAATGAATTGATTGAGCTGGACGTACCTTCCGACCCACATCTGTGGTACAAGCACCAGGACGCGATCGCCACCGCCCGATCCGGTGCCCTCAAGCTCACCGAGATCAGGGATCTGACCGAAGCGCGACTCCAGTTCGCCAAGGTCAGTACAGCCCTGGAAACACTGTTGATGGCAACCGGTGTTCCGCCAAGCTTTGGTCGCGAAGTCCAGGTCCTTCATTGCCCGATGTACCGTAGTGGCCAAGGTGGAACGATCTGGCTGCAAACTGCGGAGGATGTTCGCAACCCCTACTTCGGTTCCGTGATGCGCGAATGTTTCGACCAGCGCAAGGCGTTGCCAGTTACCGGTGGACAGCCTGAAAAATCAGGCAAATCAACAACCACCGACCCACGGTCAACAGACAGCAAACCAAATGAGGCCGATCAGACCGGTCACGTACCCGGTAAGAATCCGCAGGACAAATACCCCATAGACTTTTGCCTGATCAGCGGCGCCAAGCTCGGCTCGATGGGCGCGCCGGCGACGCTCGAATATGAGGGGCGCACACTGAAGTTCTGTTGTGATAGCTGCATCAGTGCTTTCCAGGACAACCCTACCGAGTACTTGAAGAAACTCGACGAGGCGGCCAAGAACCTAGGTCAATCGCACGGAGTCCATTGATTCATGATTGCTCAACTGATCCGCTGGTGCGTACACAACCGCGCAATGGTGCTTCTGCTGACGGTGTTCCTGATTGTGGGAGGCATTTGGTCAGCCCGTCACTTGACCATTGATGCGATACCCGATCTTTCCGACGTGCAGGTGATTATCCGCACTGAGTATCCGGGCCAGGCACCGCAGATCGTCGAGGACCAAGTCACCTATCCACTGACCACCGCGATGCTGGCTGTTCCTGACGCCGAAGTCGTGCGCGGCTACAGCATGTTCGGTACGTCGTTTGTATATGTCATTTTTGCAGACGGTACGGACCTATACTGGGCGCGCTCGCGCGTACTCGAACAACTCAACACCATTGCCTCACGCCTACCCGAAGGCGTTGCGCCGCAACTCGGACCGGACGCCACCGGCGTTGGCTGGATATACCAATATGTTCTGACAACCGGTCCATATTGCCCTGATCATCCCAACGGCTTGTGGCATGACCCCGCGAGTGATCAGTGGTATGCCTCTACCGAGGACGCACCCGATGACCCCGAGATACGGCATCGGCTGATCCATCATCGTATCTTCCCGCCTTCAGAGGTAGTCTACATCGACCGCGAGACGAACCAACGTTATGACACGCGGGAGATGATCCCCCCTGAAGCGATCGAACGCGTTGAGCCGCTGGTTATCAAACAGGGCTTTGATGCTTGCCCTTTGACCGGCAAGCCGCTCGTCCAGCCGCAACAGGATCTGTTCGACCTTCGAGGATTACAGGACTGGTATTTGCGCTACGAGCTGACGGCGGTTAAAGGTGTCAGCGAAGTCGCACCGATTGGCGGGTTCATCAAGCAATACCAGGTCGTCGTCGATCCCCGAAAACTGCTGGCCTATAAGATTTCACTCCAGCATGTGAAGTTGTCGCTCCGCAGGAGCAATCTGGACGTGGGTGGTCGGCTAATCGAGCAAAGCGAAACCGAATACATGGTGCGCGGCTTGGGTTACCTCGGTGGACTTAGTGATTCCGAAATCGCCGAAGCACGCAAGACCGGACGATCCATCGAAGAACTACGTAGTGAACGTGCGATGGAAGAATTGCGTAAAATCGCGATTGGCGTGAACGACCGGGGTGTTCCGATCTATCTCGCCGACGTGGCCGAAGTGCGTATCGGGCCCGATATCCGTCGCGGCCTGGCTGAGTGGAACGGACAGGGAGAAGTGGTCGGTGGCACCATCGTAATGCGGCTCGGCGAGAACGCACAGTCTACCATCGAGCGTGTGCGTGAAAAGCTAGACGATCTAGAGCGGGGACTTCCGCCCGGCGTGGCTGTCCTCGTTGCCTACGATCGCAGCGATCTGATCGAACGCGCGGTCTCGACCGTCTACCGTACACTACTGGAAGAGATAATCGTTGTCTCGCTTGTCATCATCTTTTTCCTGTTGCATGCGCGCAGCGCGTTGGTCGCGGCGTTCGTACTACCCACCGGCGTGCTAGCAACGCTGACTATCATGTACGCCCTGGGCATCAACGCCAATATCATGTCACTTGGAGGCATTGCCATTTCCATCGGCGTCATGGTCGATTCGTCGATTGTCATGGTCGAGAATGCGCACAAACACTTCGAACGGTTCAAGCATCAGCACGCCCGCGCCCCGGACGTGAGCGAGCGGGTCCATCTGATCGCCGACGCTGCCGCCGAGGTCGGACCGACTCTGTTCTTTTCGCTGATGATTATCACGATCAGTTTCCTGCCGATCTTGGTACTCGGCGAACAGTCCGGGCGATTGTTCAAACCGCTGGCGATCACCAAGACGCTTGCGATGTCCGCAGCGGCGATCCTGGCCATCACCATTATCCCCGTGTTGATGGTGTACTTCATCAGCGAGCGAATGGTACCTGCCGGGTGGCGGCGTCGCACCAAATGGCTGACCTATCTGGGATTTATTCTGATTCCGACCATCATCCTCGCCGCCCTACCGCTGCCCCACCTTGCCGACTATCGCTGGTGGATGGTGGGTGGCTGGATTGCGGGCATGGCGTTGATCATTCTGCCCCAGAAGATCTATGACGAGCACTCCAATCCTATCAGCGTACTTCTACAAAAAGCTTACAACCCGTTCTTTGTCTTCTGCATGCAATACCGCTGGCTTGTGATCATCCTTGCTGTGGGGGTGATCGCCAGCACCTGGTATCCGTTGAGTCGATTAGGCAATGAGTTCATGCCCCCGCTGGAGGAAGGAGATCTGCTCTACATGCCGACGACCGACCCGGGTATCAGCATGACCAAAGCCAAGGAGCTGTTGCAGCAGACTGATAAGCTGATCGCGAAGTTCCCCGAAGTGGATACCGTCTTCGGCAAGATCGGTCGAGCCGAGACGGCAACCGACCCGGCCCCGCCTAGCATGCTTGAGACGACGATCATTCTACATCGCGACAAGAGCAAGTGGCGAACACGCCCGGTCGAGCGTTTCTATTCCGATTGGCCCGATTGGGCTGCCTGGCTGCCGAGGTTGTTCTTTGATGACACACGCACCATCACGCTGGATGAATTGGTCTACGGCTACGAATTACCGAACCCGAATGGTGGTAAGATGATCCATGTGCCGGGCCTCAACGATGTCGTGCAAATTCCCGGCCTGACCAACTCCTGGACCATGCCGATTAAGACCCGCATCGACATGCTCTCCACAGGAATTAAGACGCCCGTTGGCATCAAAGTTATGGGACCTGACCTGCGGACACTGGCCGATCTTTGCAACCAGATTGCCAATGTCGTGAAGACCTCCGAATTGACCAGTCCCTATACGACCGGTGTCTTCCCCGAGAAGTCCGTAGGCGGTAACTATTTCGACTTTGACATCAATCGCGACGAGATCGCACGCTACGGCCTGACGGTCGGCGATGTGCAGGACGTGATCATGTCCGCTCTCGGTGGGATGAACGTCACTTGGACGGTCGAAGGGCTGGAACGATATCCAGTCAATGTTCGTTACCCTCATGAGTTACGTGACAACATTGATTCAATACGTCAGATCCTCGTAGCCGCGCCGTCCGGCGCACAGATGCCTCTCGGGCAGTTGGTCGATATTCGAGTGCACAAAGGCCCACCGATGATTAAGAGTGAAAACGCCCGTCTGACCAGTTGGGTCTTTGTCGACATCGCGGGTATTGACGTGGGCACCTACGTTACCAACGCCCAGAAGGTCGTGGCACGGCAGGTGGATCTACCCGCCGGCTATTCCATCGTCTGGTCGGGTCAGTATGAATACATGCAGGAAGCGCACCAGCGGTTGATGATCGCCGTGCCTTTGGCGGCAGTCGTGATCCTTCTGCTACTCTATGTTGCCACGCGCAGTTGGCTGCGAGTCATGATTGTTCTCTTGGCTGTTCCTTTCAGCCTGGTGGGTGCGGCGTGGCTATTATTTGCCCTGGATTATAACCTGTCCCTGGCGGTGTGGGTCGGCATCATTGCACTGGCAGGTCTCGATGCCGAGACCGGTCTGGTGATGTTGCTCTACCTCGACAACAGTTACAAGCGGTTTGAGGCGGAGGGCCGAATGAAAAACCTCACTGATCTGTGGCACGCCATACACGACGGCGCGGTCCGGCGTATTCGACCCAAGACCATGACAGTCATGACTACTTTCATCGGACTGTTCCCCCTGATGTGGGCCAGTGGCGCAGGCGCAGACACGATGCGTCGCCTGGCTGCACCGATGATCGGTGGATTGGCCACCAGTTTCCTCGCGGAACTGCTGCTCTATCCAGTGCTGTTCTACATCGCCAAGAGCATCGCTCTGCAGCGACGATTCAAAGAACGCACTGAATAATGATCAAAAAGTGCACGCATTGTCGCCGGCAAACTCTGCTGTTGCTCACAGCTCGTGGGTAACAAACGGGTCTTGTGCTTGCACCACTCGTTGGCCAATCCATCCGATCTGGAGCGTACCATCCGGGCCGGTAGGCCTGCGGCCCTACGGAAAGCTAACCGACCCCAGCCGCGATATGCACTGTCTTCGTAAACCTGTAACCTTGAAAGAGCAATATGCTGTACTCTCTTCACACTACAATTAACCGTCGATGCACCTGTAGAAGCAAAATTAGGATTCCCTGACGCTGCCAACGTGGATCCAGACATATCTTCTCGGTTTTCTCACTCGAGACTTCGGCAAAGAGGTTTTCAAGGTCGAATGTGCCAGCGGTCCTCTACCAATCGGTTTGAATCTAACCGAGGGTTAAAGAGGCTTTCTGACAGAACGTCACTGAGGAACTGCCACGCGAGACATTCTGGTCATGACCCCGACGAATCAGAGACCACCACTCCTGCGGACCGAATCGTAACGGCTCAGCAGAACTCACGTGGATGACGCAATTGCCCAATAATTATCTGTATACCGTTTTGTTACCGTAAGCCATCACACTGCGCAGAGGCCTCAAAAGCAACACGACCGCCCGGAAGGACGGTCGTGTGATAATCAAGTGGCGGGGGCACGCTTGGCGATTGCTTCACGCAATGAGGGAAGCCTTCTGACAGAAGTTCCGCCCGGCGGCGTAAGCCTTGGCGATAGTGACGCTTCCGGCAGCCACAGGGAACGACATCATCCGGGGCACAGCGCTTAAGACAGGCAACTTCCGAACGGCTACGCCGCGTCGCCCACCTCCAGCAAATTCAGCCACGGCTGTAGCCGCGCCACCTGCGTGATTCGCATCTCCTGGAGCTCACGTTGCCGCAGGCCCCGAAGGGCGGTGTAGCGGAGTTGATTGGCCCGGCCGACGCCGTCCAGCAGCCATGGCGGCACCATCTCCTCGCCGGCCACTTCCCGGTGCCGCTGGACCTGGTCCGCCAGGTTCTCCGCCCAGTTCAGGTAGAGCGGACGCTCACCACAGCGGATCAGGTACAGCCCCGGATCGGCCGGCAGGTCCGACCCGAACAACTCGCCCAGCGTCAACTGCCGTTGCAGGGGCATCTCGACGGCCTTCTCTAAGGGCTTGTTTCGTCCTTTCTTGCGCATGGCCAGCGCCGCCCAGCGGTAGTCGATCGCCGCAAACCCCGGCTTGATCCGCGCCACGATCTCATCGAACCGCTCCGCCCAACTCGGATTGCAGAGCAGTTCGTCCAAGGCGGGCATGCGGTTGATCTCCTTGAGCAGTTGCCGCTGGAGATGCCGCACCGACCACTCGCTGGCGAACAGGTAAGGTTCATACTCCCTGGCCAGGCGATACTGGCTCGCGCTGGGCTCATCCTTGAGTCGGCCGGCCTTGCGGGCGTTGAGCAGGGCTTGGTTGAGTCGGCTCGGATCGGCCCGCAAGCCCAGCAAGCGCGCGGCTTCCTGGAAACGCCGATTGGCTTGCGGATCGGCCACCACGTAGTCGGGCGACATGCCCTGGCGGACCTCTCGGAACGCTTCCAGCAGCCGGTCCTGGTCGATCTCGTCACCGGGCACGATGACCGCCGGGGCGGCTGCTGCGGGGCGAGAGATCGTCGCTTCTTCGCGGGGACGGTGAATGTGTGCGGGCCAGTGGGCGGGGTCCCACTTGGCCATCGGGATGAAGTTGCCGGCAACGTCGGCGGGCGGGCCGGGCGGCGGGTTCAGGCGGGTCTGATATACATGGGGACCGGGCTCGTTCTCGGCTTTGCCATTCGCCGTTCGCCACTCGCTATTCGCCCTCATCACACGCTGCATCTCGTCGTAGATTTCAAGGATGGTGTCCTTCGTGCGGTAGCAGCCGTACTTCTCGACGTCCTTGCGCTTGACGATGGGGAAGGTCTCCATGATGTAGGCCACGGCGTCGCGCGGCGTCAGGAAGTATTTCCTGAGTTCGGCCAACTGCTCGGGCGTCTCATCCACGACGGCCCCGTCGGCCTTGCAGGCGGGTTTCCAGTCGCCGTCAGGTGTGGAGGGTAGATACAGGTGAAAGAAGGCTGCATCCAGTTCGGCGCGGATGAGGAACCGCCGCTTGTCGTCCCAGGTGAACGGCGGGCCGTCGTAGCCGCAGTCGCGGGCGAAAGGCTCCAGGTCCCAGGCGGTGAAGGTCAGCTCGAGAACATACAGAGGAAAGAACCACATCATGGGCGAGTCTAGATCTCGTGATACACATGGGAACTGCTTGAGCGGAACAAGATTGACGTGGGTGCCACCAATTTTCTGCCGCGCAGCAAAGTCTAATACGAATGAGTTAAGAACAGAGACAAGAGTGATTGCGTCGATATCAGCATCTGTCAAAGCGATCTGCGCAGTGCCTCCAACACCAGACTCTGGGATTATTGCGCTGATCACAGTTCTTATATCTGTCGCGCGAGCCATGTCTCTCCAGACCAACCACCATTTGCCATTCCAATTGCAATGCGCAGCTTCCCTTTTAACTTCCGATTGTGCGACCCAATATCGAGGATGGACAACATAAAGGGGGTTCTTCAAGGTATTCTGTGCAACGCTTGGGGCGGCGATACCGCTAGCAGCGCCGACGTCAATCAGAACCTCCAGCGAGGCATGGCGGTGTTGAAAGTGATGAATGAATTTCGCCTCGTACAGCGGCAGCCAGGTGCCGGGGGCGATGGGGTCGGGGCCGTCGAGCCGGCCGGGTTCGGGGACGTGAAAGATGTTGCCCTCAAGTCGGCCGCCGGCGGCCTCCAGTTGCTCTCGCGTGCGGAACAGGTGCGAGTCGTTGGACATGTCGAACATGCGCAGGAACTTCACGCCCCATGGATTCTCTTCGGGCTGGCCGTCGCGGGCTTCTTTGATAAGCACGGGGACGCGGCGGTAGATGGCCTTGGTCAGTTCGGCGTCCGCCTTGGAACGGAAGATCGGGCAGGTGCGGGTGTTGGGATTCAACAGCGCGATGTCCTCGGCGGTCAGTGAAAAGTGACGATCCTGCTCGGCCAGGTCGTCCACGTCGTGGGCGAAGAAGACGAAGTCGGCAGGCGGCGAGTGGCGAGTGGCCAATGGCGAATGGAACGGCGAACGCATCGTCAGCAGGCAGAACTTATAAGAGCGGTGGACGGCGGAGAAGATGCCGTTGCGGTTCTCGAAGTCATAGAGGCTCACCAGCGAGCCGGTGGCGATGAGGTCCTGGAAGAAGAACTTGGTGGTGTCGTCGGTGGCGATGCCGGAGGGGACGATGCAACCGACACGGCCGGAGGGATTGAGCAGACTGCGCTTCAGTTCGGCGAAGATGGAGTAGGTGTTCACGTCGCCCCGGCCGCAGAGGGGATAGCGGCTGGTGTCGCGAACCAGCGTGCTTTCGCCGTCGGCCCGCCGGAGCGCATCCTGGAATGCGCGGTACAAGGGCGGGTCGGTCTCTTTGAGCTTCTCGATCAGCCGTCTGCGCGCGGCCGCGTTGGGGGCATTGGCGATGTCGGGGTTCCGCGCGGCGAAGAACTCCTTCTCCTGGAGCTTGATCCGCTCCCACGGCGGATTGCCCAGGACGCAATCGAAGCCGCCTGACCAGCCGGCCAGTTCATCGTCGCCGATCTGGTCGGTGGGCTTGGGCTTGAAGACCTCGGGAAAGGCCAGGTGCCAGTGGAAGAAGTTGTACTGGTCGCGCAAGGCGAGCAGTTCGTCCTTCTCGGCCGGTGCGATGTGGTGCGGATTGTCTTCCCAGCGGCGGAAGACGGCCTGGGTGATCTCGATGGGCGAGTTGGCGGCGTTTCTCGCAGACGAAGGCGGCGCACCAGGCGTCGGCGAGGAGCCAGGCGTTCTGGTAAGGCGTCGAGCGGACCAGTTCGGTAAAGTGCTGCTCTTTGGCGGCAAGGGCCTCGGGCGTCGAGTCGTCTTCGTCGGTCAGGTTGGCGAAGGACTGGACGAGGTTGCCGAGTTTGAGCCACTGGGGCTGGCCGAAGGGTATCAACCCTTGGCCGCGGCGTTCGTCTTTGTTGCCGCTTCTTGAGTTCGGAGCAGACCTTCTTGTCGTCGCCCTCGATGAGGCTTGAAGGCGTCGTCGGGGATGCCGCGCTTCATCAGGGCGGGGGTGGTGCCGAGCAGGCTGTTGCCGCAGCGGATGTGGTGATCGAGGAACGTCAGAGGCCGGCCGGGTTCGAGGGCTTCGAGCCAGAGGTTGATCTTGCACAGTTCGACGGCCATGGGGTTGATGTCCACGCCGTAGATGCACCGGCCGACCACGTCGCGCAGGGCGTGCTGGATGGATTCCGGGGCGGGTTCGTCCTCGCCGGCGCGGATGGCCGCGAGACGTTTCGCGATGCGGTGGGCGGCGGCGATGAGGAAGTGGCCGCTGCCGCAGGCCGGGTCGCAGACCTTCAGGTCGAGCAGTGCTTGTTCGGGGTTGGGCTTCTTGCAGGCTTCGTCGAGGACCGGCTCCAGGGCCGAATCGAGCAGGCAGTTGACCAGGCCGGTCGGGGTGTAGTAGGAGCCGGTGGTCTTGCGTTCGGAGCCGGCGGCGACGTTGAGGGTGAAGCGGCCGGCGTCGAGGTTTACGTCCGGGTGCATCTCCAGGAGCGATTCATAGACGCTGCCGAGTTCTTCGGGGCCGAGGTTGCGGTAGTCGACGGAGCGGCGGACGTTGCCGTCGGCCGTGAAAGTGAGATTCCAGACGGCCGCGAGCAGGTCGGCGTTTGCGATGTCGGTGTCGTTGAGGTCCGGGGTGGACGTGGGGGCGAACAGGTACGAACCGAGTGCCGGCAAGGCAAGCTCCGGGCAGCCGGAGTGGAGCTTGGCGAAGACCAGGCGCAAGGCGCGGTAGAGGTCGGCGTGTCGGGCGGATCGGCGTTTCTCGGCGAGCCGACGCAGACGCTGGGACGAGTAGTGCCGCGTGTAGAGGTCGCGAGCCGCGGCGAGCCGGGCATCTTCGCCGGCCGGCCGAAGCAGCAGGTCGCGGTCTTCGGCCACAAAGAGGAAGAGCAGCCGGTAGACGACGCGCAAGACCTGTCGGTAGTAGTCCTGCGTGGTGAGCGTGCCGGCGCGGAGCTTCTCGCGGAGGGCGGTGTTGGCCGGGTGACCGAGGAAACCGCCTCCCAGGGCTTCGATGGCCTTTTCCACGCCGTCGCGGAGGTGGTCGAGGACGCGGGTGCCTTCCTTGAGAGAGGTGTTGTACCAGCGCTCCAGCCAGCAGTGTTCGACGGTCTTGCCTTCGGGGGCTTCGACGCGCGACTGATGGCACAGCAGGAACAGAAGGAAGAAGTCGCTGTAGACCTGGCCTTCCATCATCGACTGAAGGTCGAATTCGACGCAGGCGGCGCGGGTGAGCGAGGCGTTGTCGCGGAGCAGCCGAAGCCGAAGGCCGTTGGAAACGAAGCCCCAGAGATAGTCGTCGCCGCGGATCAGAAGCTCCTGAACCAGGCTGTGCGGACTGACTCGCGCAGCGCCGCGGGCGCCAGGCGTGCGGCGGTCGATTTCCTGCCGGAACGAGACAAGATGGATGGGCACGGACTGCCAGATGTGGCTGACGGGATAGGTCTTGCCGTGGATTTCAATGCTCTTGGCTGTCTGGAGCCGGCCGTAGCCGAGTTCCTGGAAGAGGATGAGCAGCCAACGCTCGCGGGTGAGGGTTGTGCCGGTCTCGGACTCGGGCAGCTTGTCCATGCCGGCCCGGAAGCCTTCCCATGCCCCTTGGAGCCGGTTCCAGGCGCGCGTGGCGGCTTCGTTGAGTCGCTCCGATTTGGTCAGGTGGTAACTCTCGGGCGTCAGGCCGCCGATGGAGCGGTCGCCCTCGGCGATGCGGAGAAGCAGGTCGGCCGGCAGAAGTCCGCCGTCGGTGCGGATCGTGGTGAAGGCATTTCGTCGGCTGATCTGCATCGTTAACCCCTCGCCGGCAGATAGACGTAGATGCCCAGGACGTCGGCGGGCAATTCGGGGCGAATCTCATAGCGCACGCCGCGGATACGTGCTGCCTCGCGGACGCGGCGATGGGCATCGAGTAACTCCTCACCCCGTTGGCGGGCGAACTGTTCGATCCTGGGACGGAGATGCTCGAAGCCGTCGATGACCATTCGTACGAAGTCCGCCGCCTGTGACGGTGTGATGTTCTGCTTTGGCTCGGCGGTCTGGAGCTTCTCGGCTTGCGCCGCGTCGAGCCATTCGGCCCTGTCGGGCGCACCGGCGAACGCGACAAGCTGGGAGTCTTCGGCCAACAGTTCCGTCGATTGCTCGCCGTGGTGCGTGAGGATGTGGTAGCGATAGCGAAGCAGCAGCAACGTCGTCCAACGGTCCACGGCGTCGGTGCGAATGGCCCCGCAGCGTCGGGCAACGTTGCCTTCGCCGTCCAGGGCGGCATTCAGCACGTACTGGGCCAGTCCTTCGACGATGGGGTGCGTGCGGCTGAGGTAGAGCACTCCCGGATCGACGGGAAGCTCGAACTTGGCCTTGAATCCATCCACGAAGCCGCAGGACTCTCGCAAGGCACGCGGTGCTTCGCGAAGATCGAATTCGACATAGCCCGGCCGATCCGTGGCGAAAGCGCCGTAGGCACGGAGCGCGTCCCGCGTGAACGCCTCGACCTCGCCGGCCGAGCCGATGGCGGATCGGACGGCCTCAAGCTCGCGAGCGACGTCGCCGACGCGCGCCTGAATGCCTTCCTGTGCAAACATGGTCCGCGAGCGTTTCTCTTTCTGGCTGACGTTCTCCCAGTCGGTGTGCAGCCGGGCGCGCTCTTCCTGGATGTATTGCTCGAAGCCGGGGAGCAAGTCGTCGGCGCGTGCGCCGCCGCGTTCGCGCAGGAGAAGGCCTTCGAAGATGGCCTCAACCACGGCGTTGGTGTCCGCCGGCACGGGGACGGAGATACCGAGCGAGCTGCGGATGGCCTTGTGCTTGCGAAGCAGCACGTCGAGAACCAGGCCGTCGATCTGGTTATCGACGCCGTAGTAGATCAGGGAGCGGACGGTGGTACTGGCCTGCCCGTAGCGGTCAACGCGGCCGTCGCGCTGCTCGTGGCGGGTGGGGTTCCAGGACAGGTCGTAGTGAACAACGGCGTTGAAGTACTGCTGGAGGTTGATGCCTTCGCTGAGGCAGTCGGTGCAGACAAGAACGCGGGGCGACGATTCGGCGAGTTGGCGGACGCGAAGCTCGCGTTCTTCGGGCGGGAGCAGGCCGGTTACGGCGATGACGGTGACGTTTTTGCCGAGCCGCTGGCGAAGTTCCTCGGCGAGGTACTCGGCGGTCGGGATGAAGCGGCAGAAGACGATGGGGTTGTAGCCGTCCCGGATGATGTCCTTCAGCAGGGACACAGCCTTGGTCAGCTTGGCATCCTTGTCGCCGGCAAGCTTCTCCGCTTGCCGGGCAAGTTCCAGAAGCCGGCGGGAGCCGTCGCTGGCCGCGGCTTCCTCGCCGGGGTCGCTGCCGGGAGCAACGTCGGCGGCTTCGGCTGCTTCGTGGTCTTCCTGGTCAAGGACCATCCGCCGGCCAACTTCGTCGGCTTCCTGCCAGGTCTCAGTTTCGGCGGACGCCGAGCGTGAGCGAAGCGTTGCCACAGCCGCGGCCGGGCTGGATGCAAGCGAACGGAGCAAGGCCAGGGCGGACCACCAGCGAACGCGCATCCGGTGCTGCCCGCCGGTCTTGTCCGCCACGATCTCGCGGGCGTAGTTCAGCACGCGGTCAAAGAGGCTCTTGTACTCGGGCGTGAGCTTGTAGTGTTCCTCGCGGTCTTCGCGGTCGGGGAAGATCGTTTCCTTGTCGAGGAAGTGCCGGATATCGGCCCGGCGTCGCTGGACGAAGTGCGCCGCCAGCCGCCGGCGCTGTGGCTCGTTCTCTGGCCCGCCGAGTTCGTCCGGCAGGTTCGCGAAGTCCTTGTTCAGGAAGCATAGGAGCGAACGGAAAGCGCCCTCTTTCCCGCTGTGCGGCGTGGCCGAAACAAGGATCATGTGGCGGTTCTCTTTCGCCGCAAGCTCTTTGACCAGAGCGTACCGCTGGTGTCGCCCGCCGCGGGGGTTCTCTTCGCAGGCGCAGGAATGAGCCTCATCCAGAATGACAAGGTTCGGGCAGGTGCGAACGAACTCGTCGCGACGACGGTCGGACTTGATGTAGTCGATGGAAACGACCGTAAACGGGTGTACGTCAAAGATCGACTGGTTCGCGCGGCAGTCCCGCTCCAGTCGATGCACCGTGCTGGGCAGGACAAGCCGCGCGTCGATGTGAAACTTCTCGACAAGTTCGCGCTGCCACTGCTCGGCCAAGTGCGGCGGGCAGAGAACACAGAGGGCTTGGCACTCGCCGCGGTCCAGAAGCTCACGCGCGATCAGTGCCGCCTCGACGGTCTTGCCGACCCCAACGTCGTCGGCGACCAGAATCCGCACCGGGTCAAGCTGGAGCGCCATCAGTAGCGGGACAAGCTGGTACGGGCGCGGCTCCACGGCAATCCGGCCGAAAGACCGGAACGGTCCGGCGCTGGACCGGAAGCCAAGCCGCAAGGCATCGCGGAGAAAACGGGAAGAGCGGTAATCGCCGACCTGCCTCGGATCGGGAAGGTCAAAGCTGGCCCGCTCGACTGTCTCCAGGGCAGTAGAGATGCCGGCGATCTCATCGTCCGTGCCGCCCAGCGGACGCAACAGCAGCAGCTCGTCGCTTGATTCCGGCAAGACCACCCATTCCCGCCCTCGTGTACGCACCAGTGATCCGATAGCGTGTGTCATGCCTGCCCCCTGAAGATGTTGGGGTGACGATCCAGAACCGCCTGCCAATCCCCCTCATGATCAAAGCGGACGACCGTCCAGCCCTGCTCGGCAAGGGCCGACTCCTGCTGGCGATCGCGTTGGGCACGCTCGAGGAATTGATGATGCGGCCCGTCCACGTAAACGGCGCAGTAGTCGTCCCGATAAAGGAAGTCAGGTCGGGTATTGCACTCGTCGATTCGCATCTGCGCGTGGGTGGGCAGCCGGCAGTTCCGCTCATCAATAAACCGCAGCCACTTTCGCTCAAGTTCCGACCCCGCGAGCCTCATCAACTGCTCCAGGTGAGCGGCCCTGGTGAGTGGGCCGGCTGACGCCCGCACGGTGCAGGCGGCAAGCTGCTGCAACAGGTCGCGGATCGACTTGCGGTCAAGCATCCCATGGTCTGGCTGGTTCGTGAAGCTCATCAAGCAGTCGTAACAGGCCGCTTCGCAGTCTTCCTTCGCTGTCGCGCTGCGCCGCAGGTCATCACCGGTGGCTGGGTCGAAGTGGCAGAGTCGCAATGCCACTTCGGCAACCTGCCTCACCGCTGACTCGTCTTCGACAAGCCTGCGCAAGACGCCCGCGCCGCCTTCAGCCGACTCGTAGAAGAGCAACGACCGCCGATCCTCCGGCTTCGGCATCGGTTCGCCCGCAAGTTCACCGTCCTCGAGCTCAAAGCGAACCTGGATAGCGTTCTTCAACGCGGCCTGGAGCGACGCCATCGCGCCCGCGCCAAGGTCGTTTGCAGGCTCGAAAATCAGACAGTTCCGTAAATCCTCAACGAACGGAATCACTCGAAGTTGCCGCGGACTCATCGGATCGTCGGCGTCAGCGGCTTCGTCATCGCTGCGCGCCCAGTAGCCGCGCTCGATGTCCAGAACGAAGCCCGTCTGGTCCTGGTTGCGTCGCCGTCTCCAGCCCATATTGATCCGCCAAAGCGTAGCGGCATGGCCGTAGAACAGTGTCGCCACAGGCTTACCGTCCACCTCCAGGCAGGCGGTCTTGAACGAGGCCGCCCCTTCCCGCTCGGCGAACCGGACGGCAGTGCGAAGCTCGTAGCCTTGCCGGAGCCGTTCCTCTTCGTCGCAGTTGATACGGTCGCGCCGCTTGGTCACCACGTTCTGGAGTCGGAAAAGCTGCCGAAGAGGCGCGCCCAGTCGCGTCCGGCAACGCTCGCACGTGTCGGGACCGTTTCCATCGGACCCGAGGTGCATGTAGCCGCAATCCGGACAGATGAACGCGACTCGGGTATGAAGGTCCTCGCCTTCTTCCTGCACCGGTAGGATGACCTGATTGATGATGTACCGGGAGCTCTCGTGGTAGACGATGGCTCGTGGCCCGAACTCGGAAATGGCCAGGAAACGCGGGCGCGAGACGAACTCGTCACGATCCGCACGGAGTCGCCGGCCGGGGATGAAGGCGAATAGCGGCAGCCGGGGGAAGTTGTAGCCGGGAAGGAATCCTTCGCTGGCAAAGTAGCGGTAACTGTAGAAGTCCGATTGGACAATGTTCTCTGCGTCCATCAGCAGACGAAGCTGGGCCTCGGCTTCACGCCGCAGCCGTTGGGCCTCTTGCTTGTCCTGCGGGCTGCGCGAGGCGTCCAAGATGATCTGGTTCTGCTTCTGTGCCTGCACGTAAGCCGAGCGGTACAGACCACGCCATCGCTCGCAAGCCCGGTTGAACTCCGTGCGCACGTGTGAAAGCACCATGTCAAGCCAAGTACTGTCGAAGCGGGCTGCTGCTTCGGGGTCTTCCCTCACCGTCTGGAGGACTTGCTCAGCTCGACGGTGGGCGCGACTTCGTGCGTTCGCGTCGTTGACTGCCGCTTCAACGTGCGGCTGAAGAGCCAACGACGGTGGGTCGCCACTAAGGTCGAGCACGTCGCGAAGCGAAGTGCCCAGCGAGAGGCCGGTTTCCGACAGCCAGATGGCTTGAACGTGCGATGTGATGAGGTCTTCGTTTGCCAGGTCGAGTTGTGGCGGCGAGACAACACCGGCGACCATCTTCTCCGGCTGCTTGTAAAAGTACTGGTCGTGCGGGCTGCCGGAGGCGCAGTAGGTGAACACCAGCGCGGGCTGGCCGCTGCGCCCCGCACGGCCGCTGCGCTGGGCATAGTTTGCTGGCGTCGGCGGGACGTTGCGCATGTTCACGGCGTTCAACTGGGCGATGTCGATGCCAAGTTCCATCGTCGGCGAGCAGTAGAGAACCGGCAGTCGCCCCGCGCGGAAGGCATCTTCTCTCGCTTGGCGGTTCTCATAGGAAACCTGCGCCGTGTGTTCGCGGGCCTCGATCCCGTGGGTGAGGCTCGCGACCTCTCGGTAGTACTGTTGGAAGAACGGATTCGGACGCTTGCCCTCTGAGGACATCGTGGGCTGGCGGATCGGATCGTAGTAGCCTTGCGTTCCGTCGCCGGCTTTCCAGACCATGCTGTCGGCGAGTAGCTGATAGCCGGGCACTGCACCCTCGCCTTGTGCCTCGCGGACCACCGTAACCAGCCCTCCTTCCTGCAAAGCCCGGAGCAGTCCATTGATGATGTCGGTGGTGTCATCCAGAGTCAGCGGCCCAGCTTGGAGCGTACTCGGGCGACGCAGGTACTGGCCGAAACCGCTTCGCGATGAGAGGAAGAGGTCACCACCATAGTCCTGCCCACGGTGGTAGGCGCGCGGGTAGAGGACGGCCGCGTGCTCCAAGTCGCGAACCTGATCGTTTTCGTCAAAGCCCCAAGGCGGGATAAGGCGCTGGCTGCTCTGTAGCAGAAGTCGCTCTTGGAACTGCTGGTCGAGGTACTCGACCTTGACCGCCAGGCTCCGGCGCATGAGGTCGAGCAGGACGCGGCACACTTCCATGCGCTGCTCAACGCTCGCGTTCGCCAATGACGGATGGGCGGACTGCCAGACTTTCGCCGCCTCGCACACCTGTCGGAGGTAGGGATAGTCAATGACGAGCAGACCGACTTGCTCAAGGTTGGGCGCGGTGATTCGCCAGCCCCGGAGCAGGTCACGATACAGGCGGTAGCCCAGGACATGGCGAAGGACGCGGTTGGTTTCGTCGCGAGCCTGGAATCGGGCGGCCGGATCGCTGGCGTAGTCCTCGAAGCGCAGACCGAGCGCGTCGAATACCTTCATCGCCAGTTCATCGTGCCGCAACCCGGCAGCTCCCGCACGGACCGCGGCCAGATAGAGCGCCGCACGTAGTCGCCCCACCTCGACGAAATCGTTGAAGTGGCCGGCTTGCAGCGATGCGTCCTGCCGGTTGTCGGTGAAGCTGAGCAACTTCCTTGCCTCACTCGCGAGCGGCATTTCCCGGAGATGAATAATCGCGGCGAGGCTGAGGATGGTCGTTGCAGTGCTTCGTCCACCGGAGCCGAGGGAACTGAGCTTCTGGAAGTCCGACCTCTGGCGGAAGCCATAGGACACGCCACAGCGAAGGCAGAAACGGAACGGGGCCGGCAGATACCAGGCTCGCAGGCCCGTTTCATCAAGCCGACCATCGGTCGTGATATTGACAGCCTGCGGCAGTTCCTTGCGGCGGCGACTTGGGATCCGGCCGTCCGCGTCGAGCCAGTCCTCGGGTAGGCGAGCGAGCATCTCTTTGGGGTCGTCCGGCCAAGGATGCTCGGTGCTGACATACAGGAAGCCCGGCTCGCTGTCTTCCTCAGGCCGTGTATCACGGAGATCTCGCGATAGAAGCCTCTGCCGGCCGGGGGTCTCGTCCGGCTCACGGCGGACGCAGTAGTACTCCTGTCCGCACTCACGGCAGAACACCAAGGGGAGCAGCACCTTGCTTCGATCCCCTGGCACGTACTGCTGTCCACGAAGCGTCACGTGTCGGTGCTGTTCCGGCTCAATGGACGCATACGCTGTGTCGCCGCTGCTGATGAACTGGTGAACCCGAAAGGCAAACACAGGAAATCCTGTGTCAGGATCTCGATGCTCGTAACCCGCAAGCAGCATTTGCTGAATGGCCTCGACGCACCGGTCTTCCGGCTGGCCGGTCAAGCGGGCCAACTCCGGGGCGGCGCCGTTGGTGCCCGCGATGCTGCGAGGCGTCTGGCGGATAAGTCGTCCGGTCTCAGGTTCACGGCGGATGCCGAATGTGCTTTCGATCCACGAAGCCAGCGGGTCCTTCAGAAAATCCTCGAAGCTTTCAGGCACCGCGGTCGGTTTGGACACGCGGGCGGCGAGCCGAGAGAGAAATGCAGCATCTTGACTGTTCTCTTCGGGTGTCATGCGTTTCAACGTCTCACCGATCACTGCCTCCGGCTCAACCTTCGCGCCGAACAACAGGGATGCGACACGCGCAACTTCTTTTTGCTGGTCTACCCACGTTCCACCACTCGCCAAGGTCGCCGAGGTGCCAACGCACTGGAGCCTGTCTGCGGAGAAGGCGTTCCGGGCGCGGCGAACCAGCATCGCCACGTCCGCACCTTGCCGTCCGCGGTACGTGTGAAGCTCGTCAAGAACGAGGAATTTCAAACCTGACGCGGCCCGGACCAGGGGCTTCTCGCGGGGCCGAGTGAGCAGAAGCTCCAACATGACGTAGTTGGTCAGCAGAATATCCGGCGGATTGGCAACGATCTTGTCTTGCTCTTCCGTGGACTCCTGACCCGTATACCGTCGGAAGGTCACCGGTCGCTGATCATCCGAGTAGCCGAAGTGGACGAACTTCTCCAATTCGTTGATCTGGCTGTTCGCCAGGGCATTCATCGGGTAGACGACGATTGCCTGGATGCCGCGGCCTGTGCCGTTCCTCACCACGTGGTCAACGATCGGGACGATATAGGCAAGGCTCTTGCCAGATCCCGTGCCCGTCGTCAGTACATAGTTCCGTCCCGAAGCAGCGACGCGCACGGCATCGGCCTGGTGTCGGTGAAGCCGAAGGGGCCCGCCCGTGTCGGTAGGACCGGATTTCAGACGGAAGATCCGGCGGCATTCATCGTGAAGGACGCCTTGGCCGACAAGCTCGTCGATGGTCTCGCCCGGCTCGAAGGACGGGTTCAGTTGAACGAGGGGGTCGGGCCAGAGAGCACCTTTTTCTAGCTCGCGACCCACGTAGTCGGCAATGCGTTGGTCACGGATTGCTATGAAGCTGCGTACAAAATTCGCGTAGTCCCCGATCAGTCCGTTCCGAAGATCAAATACGTTCATCTGCGGGTCCTCCCGTTCGCCGGCGTTGCGGGGCATCTTGTTGACGTGCCACCATCATCGACCCGCCGTCGCCCCACTGAACCGCCTGCACCGACCGACTCTCTGAGCAGGCCCCCTGCCTTCCGCCGCCAGCTTGTAGAGCGTGGACCTGGAAATCTTCAGGTACTTCGACAACTCGGCGATCGTCATCACCGTATCCGGCGGCGACTTGGCCATGGCGGTTCCCTTTCTGCTGGGGCCATGTTCTAACCCGCCGTGAAAGCGGGTTACCATTTAACAGTTGTTCTTGCCGGGTGTCAATCGCTATCCTAGAGCACCTTAGAAGACGCTTGGCAACAGCCTGGCGAAATCGGAATGGTGTAGTTTGACCTTGCCGCAACCGGGTTCGATCGGGTAGGACGTTCGGTTCTTATAAGGCACGGACGCAGGGGCGTCCAAAGATGGTGACCACCCATGGCAAGCTTTCGGTTGGCCGCTTCTTCTCGCAGCGGAAATCCTCCGGGGGATCGATCCGGAAAACCTGCTTTCGCTTCTCGCGGACCACGCGAAGGCGCAGGAGTCGCTGGGCTTGGTCCTGCCGGAGGTCGCCGACGCCGCGGGCATCGACTACGACGCGCTCGCCTCGCTGCTGATGGAGCCGGACAAGCTGCCGGCGGGCTTGCGCGAGGCGTTCTACTTCATCCATGAGATGGCGACGCCGGAAGGGATGGAGTGCCTGCTCGAAATCGCGAGGAAGCCGGTATCGAGATCGCGGGCACGCCCGGCCCGACGCCGGCGCACGTTCGAGTCGAGGAGCTTGAGGGGTGGGTGCTCGGCAAGCTGGATCGGCTGGTGCTCGGCAACGTTGGTGGCACGAGCTACGCCCTGGACCGGATCGTGGCTACGCTGATGGGCGAGGACGGTTCCACGGGCGAGGTCGAGCGGATCGAAGGCGAGCTTGGCAAGTCGGCGAGACGGTCGAGGCGCTGACGGCGAGCATCGACCCGGCGAACCTGGCCCTGTTCAACGACCGGCTGACGCAGCTTCGGCTTCGCAAGGAGCATCTGGAGCAGGAGCTAGCCGCGGCGAAGCTGGCGGGCCTGGCCGACGCCCTGGACGGCCGGCGGGACGACCAGACCCGGCGCGTGCTGGGAAGCTACGTGGACCGCGTCATGCTCTGGCCCTCGACCAAGCGCGGCGAGATGGCCCTTGCCGACACCTCTGGCCGCTGCTTTGCCTCGAAAAGCAACACGACCGCCCGGAAGGACGGTCGTGTGATAATCAAGTGGCGGGGGAGGGATTTGAACCCACGACCTTCGGGTTATGAGCCCGACGAGCTACCAGGCTGCTCCACCCCGCGATCAATTGAAGCGTCCAGTTTACCAGTAGCGGAGTTCGCGTCAAGCTATCGCAACTGATTTGTTACAAGATTCAATGCGATCATGCTTAGGATCAATCCACCCTTTTTAAGCATCCGATACTTCTGCCTTTGTGCGTGATGAGAGACCCGCATTCCTTTTTTGCAAAGTTTTGTCTTAACATAATATACGCAAACTTGATCGTGCCTGTCATTTCAGCAAAGATCGTTGCTCACCCACGACAATTTGCCTACAATTTGGACATGAGCAATTCATCGACGCCCGTTTTGCAAGCAGATGCCCTTCAGAGTGCTGCGAATTTGGATGCCCTGAACTCAATTGCGCAAATCTTATCCTCCTCATTGGATTTGAAAGAAGTTTTTTCCAAGATCATGCAGTTGATAAGCGAAAAGCTACAAATGCACCGTGGGACGTTGGTGTTGTTGGATGAATCGACGGGTCGGTTGCGAACCGAGGCAGCGGTAGGTTTGTCCCCTGAGGATATTGAACGGAACCGGTACGCGTTGGGAGAAGGTATCACGGGGACGGTCGTGGCGACGGGCCGGGCAAGGGTAATCGCGGATGTCCGCAACGATCCGGATTTTTTGAACAAAACTCACCGACTGGATCTGGGTCAACCGAGCGGACAGGTCAGCTTTTTTTGCATTCCGATCCGAATCGAAGGCAGGGTGGCTGGGGCGCTGTCCGTGGACAAGCCTTTTGTAAACCAGGAGCAGTTGGAGCAGGATCAGCGTTTTTTGGAAATTATCGGAGCTTTTTTGGCTCAAGCGATTCAGATCAATCGAATGGTCATGAGACAAAAGGAGGAACTGCTGGAAGAAAACGCCCAGCTCAGGGCCCAGGTCCGTGACCGATTCCGATTTGAGAATATCATTGGCGATTCCCCGGCGATGCACGATGTGTTTAGTGTAGTCGGTCAGGTGGCCAACAGTCGTGCGACCGTTCTTCTTCTGGGGGAAACCGGGACGGGCAAGGAGATGATCGCCAAAGCGATACACTACAATTCGCCCCGGAAGGATAAACCGTTTATTCGGGTCAACTGTGGTGCCCTGACAGGGACCTTGCTGGAGTCGGAACTTTTCGGACACGTCAAAGGTTCGTTTACCGGCGCGATCAAAGACAAAGTCGGGCGTTTTGAAGCGGCAGACGGTGGAACAATTTTCCTGGACGAGATCGGAACCATGGAACCGCAGCTGCAAGTCAAACTGCTGCGCGTGCTCCAGGAAAGGGAGTTCGAGCGGGTCGGAGACACGGCAGTGGTCAAGGTGGATGTGCGTGTCATCGCAGCGACGAATGTGGATCTACAAGAGGAAGTGGCCAAGGGAAACTTCAGAGAAGATTTATTTTATCGCTTGAACGTGGTCAGCATTTACCTGCCTCCGTTGCGGAATCGTCGGGAGGACATTCCAAGGCTGATCGATTATTTCCTGGACAAATACAATGCCATCAATGGAAGAAATCTGAAAAAGATCAGTCGGGAAATGTTGAATGTCCTAATGCGTTATCCTTGGCCCGGGAACGTACGGGAGCTTGAAAATGCAATCGAACGGGCGGTAGTCCTGAGCAATCACGAGGAGTTTACGGAAGACCTATTGCCGCTGAGCGTTAGAATGTTCGCTCAGCAACGTCGAACCAACCCGACGAGTGAAAGCATTGAAAGTTTAACGCGCCGGTTGGCTGATCAGGCGATTCAGGAATATGAGATGCGAGAAGGGGAAATCTATCAGTTGGTCATTGATCAGATCGAATATGCCTTGATCGATCGTGCCCTAGGTCGATGCGGAAATGTCAAGACCAAGGCTGCCGATTTTCTGGGAATTAACCGCAATACTCTCAACAAGAAAGTCAAAGACCTCGGGATCGAAGCGATGGATTGATCCGCGATAATAGGTTACTTGTTGACTGTTTCTTCAATTTTTAAATGTTACGTGATCTTTTTCGGGATTTGGCACCTTTACTTTTGGGTTGCCATATTCTGGGCTTTTCATCCTCCTGAAAACGATTATTGCTGGAGATGGTCGGTGCACCTTTGAGTTCTTGGATACGATCACGCAGTTGAGCCGCGCGTTCGAACTCGAGATTTTGTGCGGCCTTGAGCATTTCGTCTTCAAGCAACGCGATGAGCTCTGTGTGATCGAGCTGTTGTTCTCCCCCCACCGCTTCTGCAACCGTTTTTCGGGCTTTGATTTCACTTTCGATGCTCTGACGGATGGCTTTTTTGATGGTAGCCGGAGTAATTCCGTGTTCCTGATTATACTTGATTTGAAGTGTCCGGCGGCGTTCGGTTTCATCGATCGCTTGCTTCATAGCGGGGGTGATCACATCCGCGTAGAGAATGACCTTCGCATTGACGTTTCTAGCAGCCCGTCCGATCGTCTGAATCAATGATGTTTCGGAACGTAGAAATCCGGTTTTATCGGCATCGAGAATACAAACCAGAGAAACTTCGGGCAGATCAAGTCCCTCTCTCAAGAGATTGATACCGATCAATACATCAAACTCGCCTTTTCGCAGGTCATTCAGAATCTCGACCCTTTCGATGGTCTGAATCTCTGAATGTAGATATCGACACTTCAGGCCGGCTTCCTGCATGTAGGCAGACAAATCCTCGGCTAAGCGTTTGGTCAGTGTCGTTACCAGAACACGTTCGCCTCGTTCGACGACAGCACGCGCCTGTTCGAGCAGATGAGGCACCTGTCCCTGAGCGCTGTGAACTTCGATGACCGGATCGACCAGACCGGTGGGGCGGATGATCTGCTCGACCACCTCCCCGCCGCATAATTCCAGCTCCGTTTTCCCGGGCGTAGCGGAGACGAACAGAACGTAGTTCCACATGGATTCGAACTCTTCGTAACGAAGCGGACGATTGTCCAACGCGCTGGGCAACCGGAAACCATGGTCGACGAGCACCTCTTTACGCATCCGATCACCGACATACATGGCATGGATCTGAGGAAGGGTTACATGGGATTCATCAATGATCAGCAGATAATCCTTGGGAAAATAGTCGATAAGTGTGTACGGTTTTTCCCCGGGCCTTCTTCCGTCAAGATGTCTGGAATAGTTTTCGATTCCGCTACAAAATCCGGTTTCCTGAATCATTTCAAGGTCGTACTTGGTACGGGCTAAAAGTCGTTGGGCCTCGAGCAGTTTTCCCTGAGATCGAAGGTGCATCACCTGCTTGTCGAGTTCTTCTCGGATCGAAGTCACAGCCGAGGCGATCCGGTCCTCGGGCATGACATAGTGAACCGCAGGATAGATAAAAATACCCTCATGAGAGGCGAGAATTTCGCCAGTCAGCGGGTTAATGGCATCGATACTCGTGATTTCTTCCCCGAAAAACTCGATCCGGTAAGCAAACTCTTCGTAGGACGGGTGTATTTCAAGTACATCACCCCGGACGCGAATCGTACCCCGTTTGAAATCAAAATCGTTCCGCTGGTATTGCAGGTCAAGCAGTTTTTTGATCAGATCGTCTCGTTCGATTGGGACACCTTTTCGAATCGAAACAACAGAGTTCCGATACTGTTCGGGTGATCCCAAACCGAAAATACAGGACACCGAAGCAACAATGATTACATCCTCTCGACTGACTAGATGACTGGTCGCAGCGAGTCGAAGTCGGTCTAGATCCTGATTTCGACTCGCGTCTTTCTCGATATAAATGTCCCGCTGGGGGATATAGGCTTCGGGTTGATAGTAATCATAGTAGCTCACAAAGTATCCCACCGCGTTGTGTGGAAACAGTTCCTTCATCTCTTCATACAATTGTGCTGCTAGAGTTTTATTGTGGCTGATGATGAGTGTTGGTTTACGAACCCGGGCAATGGTATGAGCCATTGTAAATGTTTTACCTGAACCGGTTACGCCCATCAGGGTCTGGTATTTTTTCCCTGACTGGATCCCGGCCACGAGCTTGTCAATGGCTTGGGGTTGATCCCCCTGCGGTTCAAACGCAGAAACGACTTGAAACTGAGGCATACCGATATTGTAGGTCACTGCGGCTGAAGAAGCGATGCTTCTTCTAACCGACCGGCTGCGCTTACCAGAGTTTCCATTGACAACCCCGAACGCTGAGAAATATCCAGAAGATCATGACGACCGTCTGAGTAGTTTAGCACCCACAACAAGGCCATTTCGTAACCAGGTTGTTGATGCGATCCCCCAACGGACGAATAAAGACCACGTCTACCGAGCTGAGGCTCTCCGTAAGGATAGAGGTTGACATATCGACGATTGGTTTCAATTACATGAACAATCGTCTTGAGCACCGATAAAGAATGTTCGAGCGATTGTCGTTTGAGAAGATCCAGATTGTCTGCTGACGTGTGATATTCCGGGTATTCGCCGTTGGGAGTTCTCATCAGCACTCCGACGGGCAAATTAAACCCGGGTGAACAATATTGTCGTTCGTCATACCCGTACGGACTAAAATCACGGATCTGATGTGATTGGCCCCGTTCCCTCAAAACATGCTCTACAATCCGGTCAATCTCAGCCGATCCCTGACGAGACCGTTTGTACGTGATCGAACCAGAATCCCCCAGACACGAAAGAACCAATCCATGAGTGATCCTGGATATCGTTTGTCTGTTGTTGGCCAGCCAGCAGAGAGAACCGATCGTCCCCGGCGCGAAGATAAACCGGTAGGTGTATCGACGCTTCTGACTCATCAACCATTGTGCCAGCGCCACAGCCAACACAATCCCACTCAGGTTGTCGTTCGCCAATGACGGATGACACACATGGGCGCTGAACAATACCTCATCATCCATCTGACCTTTGAGACAGCACTCTCCATAGGTCAAGGCGCCTGATGATAATCGAGTGTCGATCCGAACCTCGTATTCCCCCGGATGAAGGGTTTCAACGACTCGATAAGGCAAACAAAATCCCCAGTTCCTCGCGTAATAACTTGTCCGATACGGAATCCAATCGGGATGATCGGGTAACGAAAACAGGTGCGGACGCAGTTCTTCCAAGCTCATTCTCGCGTGCTTCGGTTCGGAATAATTCAGCACGTGAAGATTGTGCACCCGAGTGTCAGCAATCACTTTTCCATTCGGATCCGTCAACGTTGCGTAGTTCAGATTCCATTCTTCCGGGACAGTCCAGTCAAATACCTGTGTTCCGGTCGGTATTTCAGACAATTCCAGCGGAATACGCTCCGATATCATCCGCAGACTCTGACGAAGACCGTTGCCAGTAATCGAACGACAAATGGGATACATCTGACGCGCTAATGACATCATGGTGTCAGCAGAACTTGTCACAGACGGCTCGATCATCGTTTAGTCCGTGTAATCAGGATAACCAGCATCTCTAGCCGAAATGCATCGAACCTCGACGGGCCAACGAATACCGAACCGAGGATCGTTATATCGAACTCCCCGCGCATGTTCCGCTGAATAAGGCGAAGACAACAGATATATCAGTTCGGAATCAGGCTCGAGTGTCAGATAGCCGTGGGCACAGCCTGTGGGGATATAAAGTTGCTTATGATTCTCTGCCGACAACACTTCGCCGTGCCATCGTAAATACGTGGGTGAATCCTTTCGAAGATCCAAAGCAACGTCAAAGATCGCACCGCGTGTCACTCGAACCCACTTTGTCTCCGCGAAAGGCGGAAGCTGATAATGCATTCCCCGGAGCGTACCCGCTTGCGGATTGTGCGTCACTGCAATCAAACTGATCCGAGGATCAAGACCCTGCTCCACTATACGGTCATAATCCCAACACCGGGCAAAAAATCCCCGTTCATCAGTGGTCGGTTCAATGTCCACCACATATACCCCTTCGATGCTGGTTCGGGTCAGATGCATATCAGGATCTGGTGTTGAAATACTCTTGAATCTGATGGAAGGTGTAATCCAGCGCGTCGCGGGGGTCTTCGAGAACATGCCTGTACCATTGAACTGTTCGAAGGACAGCTGTATGCGCGTTCCATCGGGGTTTCCATCCGAGTCGGGATTTGGCTTTAGAGCTATCCAATCGTAGCAATGCCGCCTCATGTGGCGCGTGCGAATCCACTTCACAAAAATAACGCCCCGAACCCCAGGCTTTCAGCGCCAACTGAACGACCTGTTCGACTTCCAGTGTGTCCTGAAGATCCGGTCCGAAGTTAAATCCCTCAGCCGACCCAGCCGGATCCCTCGACTGGTGTGCGCCCAGCATCAAATATCCCGTCAACGGTTCAAGCACATGCTGCCACGGACGAACCGAACGAGGATTTCTGATGCGAACTGCTTCACCGTGGGACATGGCGCGAACAACATCCGGCATCAACCTGTCTTCGCACCAGTCTCCCCCCCCGATTACATTTCCTGCCCGGGCCGTGGCGATCGACTTTCCGTGCTGATCGATCTTTTCCGGGTGGAAATAACTCAAACGATAACACTCGGTCACCAGCTCGCAGCAGGCTTTGGACGTGCTGTACGGGTCATGACCACCGATCCGATCGGTTTCTTGATACGGCATTCCCGTTCCCGACTCAGCATATACCTTGTCCGTGGTGACGATTACGACCTGACAAGGTTTTTCATAAAACCTCAACACATCCAAAAGATGAATCGTCCCGGTGATATTGCTTTGAAATGTTTCCAACGGTTCACGATACGACCGACGAACAAGGGATTGCGCGCCCATGTGGATGATGAAATCGGGTTCAAATTCATCCACCACCTGTTTCAACTTTTCCCGATCGGTCAGATCTCCGATAACGGATCGACACAATCGATCTCCACCGATCAGATAGTAAAGTGACGGCTTTGTCTCAGGAGCCAGACCATAACCGGTCACCTCTGCTCTCAAAAGATGGAGTATCGCCAGCAACCAGGGTCCTTTAAATCCGGTGTGTCCCGTAACCAGAACTTTTTTCCCTCGAAACACTTTTTCCAATAACTCGTTCATTCATCACCCCCGTCTCATTCCAGAACCAGTTTCCGAACGATAAACGCTTCAGCGTATCGAGCATTGCATTCCAACCCGCGAATTCTGGCCAACGATCGGAAAGTTTCCTCGTCAAACCAGTGTTTACTTCTCTGGGATCCGAAATGCGTCATCAGTAGCCGAATTTTCTGACTTAACAATTCGGAATCGATCCGTACATAAAGATTCGTCTGTTGGAGATCTCCGTCCCACTTGGGAATTTCGTATTCCAGGATCTGATGGGAGCGAAATGCGTTCCAGGTGATCTCATTGATCACTCGGTGATCCTGATGTCGATCTTCGCGGGAATGAGTAAAAATCAGGTCTGGCGAAAAATCTTTGAGCACTTCCATCGACTGTTTGATCTGAACATGATGAGACGGAAAAAAGCGATCCGGAAAACTCATACATTCGAATGTTGCTGACGGTGCGAAGGCACGCGCGGAAGCCTCAGCTTCGACCTCTCGTTCGGTATCCATTCCGCTGAAGCAAACCCATCGGATCTTCAGATCAGGATTCAGCTTCTGCAGATATAAAATGGTAGCGCCGCATCCGATTTCGATGTCATCCGAATGGGCCCCAAGACATAACATCTTGCGGACGGATTGGAAACCTTTCAGTGGTGTCATGATCAGGCGGTTCTTTTGACGTTTGCGATTGTCGACGCGGACCTGCGCCAAACCTTCCACGGGGCTTGACCTTTGGCTTCGAGATCATCGAGTACCATTTTTTCCTTGAATGTATCCATGCATGCCCAGAAACCATGATGACGGTAGGTAATCAATTTTTTCGCAGCGGCCAGTCGACGATATACCGTCGGGATCATGTCATCTCCAGGTTGAAAGTAATCGAAAATTTCCCGTCGATAGATTTGATAACCCCCGTTGATCCAAAGATCCATATGGACAACATCCACTAGATCAACAACTTCACCGGCTTCATTCTGTCGAACCGAGTGAAATGTATACGGTGGAATGACTGAAAGAAACGATGCAACAGCGTCCGTCTTCTCGAACTGCTCGATCATTTCAGGCAAGGGCGCGTCCGTGAGACAGTCTGCGTAATTGGCGAGGAATACAGGATCGTTATCAAGGTGCTTTCTCACCGCGCAAAGTCGCTGACCGACGTTGGCATCCATACCGGTGTCAACAAAGGTAATCTTCCAATCACTGATATCGCTGCTGAGAAGTTGCAGGTCTCGTCCACCCTTTGTCAGCACGAAATCGTTGGTCGTGCATTCGTTGTACCTGAGAAAGTAGTCCTTGATGACGTCGGCTCGGTATCCGAGACAGAGAATGAACTCCTTGTGTCCGTAATGCGCATAATACTTCATGAGATGCCAGATGATCGGTCGATAACCCACCGGGACCATTGGCTTTGGTGTGTTTTCGGAATAATCCCTAAGTCTCAGGCCCTGTCCGCCGCAGAATATCACAACCTTCATCGGTCACCTCTTTTTCCTGTCGAGCTTGGTGCTTTCAGACACATGATCAGTTCAAGACCTGAAGTTCCGGAAGCGGGACGACAAACTTTCCTCCCCACTCTCGAATGAACTTGGTCTGGTTCATCACTTCATCTTTCAGGTTCCATACCAGAATGAACAGATAGTCCGGTCGATGCTCTTTCAGTGCTTCGGGGGGCAAAATCGGGATCCGGCTCCCCGGAAGATAGTTATTCTGTTTGTGAGGATTTCGATCGACCGTAAAATCAATGAAATCCGTTCGGATCCCGCAGTAGTTCAGCAGTGTGTTGCCTTTTCCGGGGGCTCCGTAACCTGCAATCTTTTTTCCTTCGCGTTTGACACGGATCAGAAACTCGAGAATTCGTCGTTTAGTCTCACGGACTTTCTCGCCGAACGCCGAGTAATAGTTGAGGTCGAAATGACCGGCCTGTTTTTCGTACTGACGCATCGCGATAACGTTTTCGTTGACGGGTTTGGAAGTGTCCGACACGTGTCTGGCGTAGATGCGAACTGATCCGCCGTGTGTGTTTAAACGTTCCACGTCAAACAACACCAATCCGTGGTGCGCAAAAATGGTTTCCACGGTGGTGAAGGACAGATAGCTGAAATGCTCGTGATAGATCGTGTCAAAATAGTTGTTTTCAATCAGTTTGTGCAGGACCGGAAACTCGACCGTGATAACCCCCCGGTCTGCCAACAGGATCTTGAAACCTTCCACGAAATCATTGATGTCCGGGACATGTGCCAGCACATTATTACCCAAAAGTAGATCTGCAGGACCGAACGTTTGACGGACTTCCCGTGCCGTTTCCTTTCCGAAAAACTTCACTAACGATCGGACTCCCTTTTTCTCTGCCTCTCGCGCCGTGTTGGCTGTGGGTTCGATACCCAAACAAGGGATCCCTTTCTGAACAAAATACTGAAGCAGATACCCGTCATTACTAGCGACCTCAACCACACGCTTCTTGTCATCAAGACCAAACCTCTGGATCATTTTTCGGGTGTATTCCTGAGCGTGTTTTAACCAGGATTCGGAATAACTGCTGAAATACGCGTACTGATCGTCGAACAATTCCTCCCGTTCAACATATTGTGGTAATTGCACCAGAAAACATCGATGACAGACATACACATGCAATGGATAAAACGCCTCAGCATGATTGAACCGCTGCGGCGTGACATGCCTTTGACAAGGCGGACTGGTTCCCAGATCCACAAAAGTGTGCACCAAAGGCGTGCTGCAAAAGCGGCAACGTGGCGCGTATGCGTTGGGCGTGTTCTGAACAACCATGGTTTTCAGTTCATTCCAATTGTTGACCGTCCATAATCTGTCTCTACACCCCTGGACGGTTCTTCAATCATCTCATCGGTTTATTGCCTCTTCGACTCAATTAGGTACAACTGTTTCATGTCCATTAATTCAGACCAGGTCATCGAATCGTTCGAATCAGCCAAAGAAGAAAACCTGCTGGACCGTTATCGGACCGGCCAAATCGTGGAACTACCATCCGATCATGAAGTCTGGATGACCGGGGACATCCATGACCATCGGACCAACTTCAGAAAACTGATTTCCTTTGCTAAACTCGATCAAAATCCCCAAAGACATCTGATCCTTCATGAATTGATTCACGGAGATCATATCGGACCTGACGGTGCTGAGGACAGCTGGAAAATGCTACTCCAGGCTGCGGAACTAAAATGCAATTTTCCTGATCAAGTTCATTTCCTCTTTGCCAACCACGACCTGGCCCAGATTCATGGAGAAGGCATCATGAAGGCCGGTCTTAGTGTCTGCGAAGCATTCAACAAAGGAATCAAGAAAGACTTTCCCTCCGCTCATATGAGCGTCCAACTGGCAATTACCGAGTTTCTTCTTTCTCTCCCTCTGGCAGTTCGGTGTCCGAACGGGCTGTGGTTCAGCCATAGCCTGCCTACAGACGATCAGATCCCGAATTATGATTATTCTGTCTTCGGTCGAAGCCCCCTGACCAGTCAGGATTACAAAAAACGTGTTGGACCGGTTTATCAACTGATCTGGGGACGCAAATACTCCGAAACCGGGATCGCAAGTTTCGCCGAAAAAGTTAACGCAAAACTCATCGTCACCGGACACCAGCCTCAAGAAATGGGGTATCTGACCATCGGAGACCAGTTGCTCATTATTGATTCCTCCCACAATCAGGGGGTATATCTTCCTTTGAATACTTCGACGCCTTACACTCTCGATCAACTCACATCAATGCTCCAAAAGTTCGTAGCCATCCCTTCGGACGAGTCGAACTGACCGGCGTTTCTACCCTTCACTATGACCTGACTCTGGTGCGCGTTTGTCATTGAAGAAGCGCAGCAGCGTGCAAAAAATCCCCCAAAAATCGGCCTGTTTTTTTAAATTTCATGGTCGGAGGTGTTGCGCGACTGAAATCTAAAAAAGCTAATTTTTTTCGAGCTTTCAAGAACAAAAAACATCTGCTTTCTCGATGAACGAAAGCACCGAAAGCAGATGCAGGATGATGAGATAAGGAGATTTCTCAGCTGATCGGACAAACGTTGTTATCCAGATTGCTGTAGTCCACGTACTCGCTGGCACTAGTTCCGTTGAGATACTCTTCGACATTTGTGTATCCGTCCTTATCCGTGTCCATCGGGCCATCGGAAGGATCCTGGGGATTCAATCCGTGTTTGGTTTCATAGTCATCAGGCATTCCGTCGTTGTCCGAATCGACCGGAACTTCTTTGGGCTCAAACTTGTATTCGGGGTATCCGCCGACTTCCGCGGGGTCATTGATAATCCCGTTTCCGGTCGTGACATTTCCGGTTCGAACCATTTCGATGACCCGGGCATCAACAGCATCACGTTTGGGGAGTGTGGCACCGGCCTTGGCCAGGACTGTTTCGTAAGCTTGCTGTGCGGTCTGTTGGGGCACGGGCCACGCTTCGAAAGGCGTGTTCACCCTGGCAAGCTGTTCCGGTCCACGCATCGCCAACCAGTTGTTTTGGGTTTCCTCTGGAAAACCGTGAATATAATTCCCAGCCACATACCACTTTCCCGGTCGATTGGCCTGTTTGGGATACCAAGTTTGCTTTTCCCACCGACGACCGGGGGAATACATCGAACGTTCTTCGATACGGACAATTGTGTTCCGCATTTCGGGTCGTGAAGCCGGACCAGACTTGTAGTAATTATTAATCACATTGACCATCGAGGTCTCGTCTCCTCCGTCCATCGTGCGGTGTCCCCAGTTGAAGATCACGTTGTTCCGGAAATCAAACTCTCCGCTCATCCCGATCGAGGGATTCCGAGCGGTGTTGCAGGCAAACAAGTTATGATGGAATGTCGAGTTTTCGCCGCCCCAAGTCCCACCAAACGCGTGATTTCCTGCGTTCAAGGCTTCGGAACTGATACAGTTCTGGATCGTCAGGTTATGGACAGGAAGCTTGGTCTGCGACCCGTCCGGATTCGGACGCATGTAACGGTACAGCGAAAGATTCTCATCCATTCCCCAACTAGCCGAGCAGTGGTCGATGATGATATTACGAATCGGGTTGCCTCCGATATTGTCCGATCCCTGTCCGCCTTCGGGTTTGCCCCGACGCACACGGATATGTCTGAGGATCACGTTTTCGGTGTTGATATTAATTGAGGCCCCGGCAATACAAATCCCGTCGCCCGGTGCAGACTGTCCCGCGATCGTGATGTCCGGATGGTTGATATTGATGTTGGATTGCAAATGAATGATCCCGGCAACGCGGAAAATAACAATTCGTTTCCCTTCCGCCTCTGCAGCGGCGCGAAACGATCCTTCTCCCGAATCATTCAGATTGGTGACAAAGAGTACTTTTCCGCCCCGCCCACCTGTTGTAAACATTCCTCCACCCCAGGCTCCGGGAAATGCCGGAGGAACTCCTTCGGGCAACCTTGGCGGAAGCGGCGGAATCTGACCGGGTTCGGGTGCTTCCTGACCCCATACACTCGTCACAACGGCCAAAACACACCCCGCCAAAATATATTTGCTTTTCATCAAAGAGATCCTCTGACCTGAAACAAAAACTGACACGATAGCCCATCTTCCACGAATCATTCTTGCATTCGCAGACGCCTAGCTAACCACTAACGGTTAATGATCCTAACTGCATCAGGTGATTGGATGATCAGGAAAGTATTGCAATTTTACTCCAAAGATGTGTCGCATCAGTCCCACAACCAACAATATAGATCAGACCCGTTCTCAAGACCCCAAACGACTTCAAACAGCAGTCTTGCTCGAACGGTCGGAAGATGTCACATGTACTTCCGTATCATGGGCGTGCTCCGGACCGTGGATCGAACGAATAATCGGGGCCCAAGCATCGGAAAGAGTTGGCAGGCCGGCTTGGTGATTCTGATCCGGCAACGACACCTTGATCGTTCGTTTGCTGGAATAGATCCGACGTCGAGCCAGATACAACATTTCTTCACTGATTTTGCGGTGTCTTCCCAGCATGTCCGCCAACAACGCCAGCACCCCAAAAATACAGGACAGGATCAGACAGGCCCCGCTGATATAGATCACACTCGAGAAGGGACTGGTCTTAAAGCCATTGTAAAAGTACCAGCCGGTAATAAACGCACCGGTAACCAAACTCAGTATGAGGAAGAGCCCCGCGATGCCCCCGAAAAATTTCAGCGGTTGAATGTCTCGCATGGCACGGATGATGATCGGGAGGGAGTTGGTCGCATACTTGAGGATCGAACTGGCGACTCGCGACTTTCCGTGTTCTCGTACTCCACGAACTTTTAAAGGCACTTCAGCAATACGCAGCCCTTTGCTGAACAGGTCGATGAAACATTCCTGCGTATAGGTGTACCTTCCGAAAAGAGTCATTCGGTACATGGCTTCACGGTTGAACGCACGAAAACCACAGGACACGTCGGAAAAATGGGTTCCACCGCAAACCCAGTTGATGATACTGGTGACGACCTTGTTTCCCCAAAACTTCACTGCGGGCATGGTCGGATGTAATGCCGGGTCTTTAAACCGGGAACAGGTGACAAAATCAGCTTCGTCATTGAGAATCGGCTGAATGAGTTGGCGGATGTCCGCAGGGTTGAATTGACCATCTCCGTCGATGTTCACAATAATATCCGCCCCTCGTCTCATCGCTCGTTCGAATCCGGTCCTGAAGACCCTGCCAAGCCCGGGACGTCCATGAATATCGATCACAATCGCGCCCGCTTCTTGCGCGAGCTCTGCAGTTCGGTCGGTCGATCCGTCGTTGCAGACGATGATTTCGACTTCGCTGATCCCTTCGATATCCCGCGGAACGGCCCGAACCACATCTCCAATGGTCTTTTCTTCGTTCAACGCGGGAATCGTGACGACTAATTTCATAGACTCGTACTCCCCGACTGCGTGCTCATTTTGACAAACAATTTTCATGATGTTAACGGCTGGATAGCGTCCCGACAAGAAAGACGCCTTGGGATGTCCGTTCTTACCGACGGTTTGAATTTTCCATCACCCCGGTGACTTGCTTTGATCCGCTCAAATTGCCCCATTTAACTTTAAAATATGCGCCAGCAATAACTTATCGTACTGATTGCCCCGGCTATGTTATTCAATCGAGGCGACGGTTATTGTGGTTATCTATGTCAAATCCGATTTCTATCACTACCGATACCCGATGCGGACGACCCACGGCCTCTTCTGGATCCAAATGGGAACCTAAAATGGGATATTCCCGGGCAGTACGGTCGGGTTCTTTCATCTGTGTGACCGGGACGGTCGGAGTCAATGCCGATGGTTCTTATTCACCTTCGATTCGTGATCAGACCCAGCGATCCCTGGACATCATCCTAGCCGCCATCCAAAGTCTCGGCGGAAAACCTGAGCACGTCATACGAACACGAATGTACGTCACCGACATTACCCGATGGGAAGAAGTGGCCGAGGTACACGGACGCGTTTTCGGAAATATCCGACCGGCGACTTCGATTCTAGAAGTCTCCCGGCTTATCGACTCTCAAGCGATGATTGAAATCGAAGCTGACGCAATCGTACTCGAATAATGGTCGAAAGTTATACAAGAAAGTCCTGCTCCTATTTTTGGTTTGACCTCATACGCAGACTTGTTTATCGAGTCGTCACCGGCTCGGGTGTCGTTGAATCGGTTTCCTGATCCGTATCGGTTTCAAGTCTCATTGCGGGGTCCAAACCGAAGGTCGGTGATGTATTCACTTCACGAACAGAATCGGAAGTGTGTGTCTCCCGCGATAATAGTCGGAGGTTATGAATAATTGGAATCAGCATGAGCAGAAAAACCGTTCCTGCTGCGACCCCTGCATATACCGGTCGACGATCCTGCTGGTCGAAAGACTGAATGTCCACCCGACTTGAAGGAATAATGATCCCAGCCAATTCGGCTTCCTTGCTGCGTAACCAGACACTCAGATGACGGATTCGCTGTTCCTTTTCACTTTTCTGCGCGATCAGTTCTGCCGTTTCCTGTTCGGTGTCCAACAGTTTGCGTCGGTGCTCTTCCATCTTCTGCTTCTCAGCGATTATGGAAGCTAGGAGCATTTCCTTGTTCTCCTGGTTCTGACGGGCTGACGCGAGTTCGAGCTGCTTTTGCTCGAGCAGTTTCCTGCGATTTTGTTCTGCCAAGACCGCTTGTTTTTCGCGAGCCAGTTCAGTCAGTTCGATTTTCCGGCTGTGGATGTCGGCCTGGAGTCGTGCGAGCTTTTCGCGGTTCTTGGCTTCAAAATTGGCCTGTTGGGCTTCTACTTCGTCGGCCGCCATCGAATAGGCCTTACGCGCTTCGGTCACTGCGGCAAACTGTTTCTCGATCGAAGCCGCAACCTCCTTTTGGTCTTCGGGCAATTCATCCACTCGCGGCGCCTTGCGCAAAAACTCTTCTCGAGAAGCTGTCAGTCTTTCGTTGATGTTCTTGCGATCTTCGGCAATGGATCGGGCGGTTTGCTGAATAATCGATTCCAGAGAAGAAATGACTTCCTGCTGAACGGGGTCGTTTTTATGCTGATACTCTTTTTCCTCGATTTTGATCTGTAACAGTTTCATCAGCGCCGAAACGCGATCCGCTTCCTCGCGTGCGCCTTCCGCCAAGGCAGCGTTTTGTTGTCGCTGGAGCATCGACAATTCGGCCTTCATCTGCTGAAGCTGAGTATCGCTTTCGAGCATTTGTCGGGTACGCTGCTCAAACCGCTCTGACAACTTTTGTTTAAGTTCCTGCAGACGGGTGTACTGCTGCTCCTGACGACGTAGTAGATCTTCGGTAAGATTCTTTACGTCCGTCGCCAGACGGTTGGCCCCATCGACGTAATCAGCGAACTTACCGTTAATTTCCTGTTGTTTGGCTGCGGTAAGATCGGCTTCAAGCTTGCTGATCGCGGCATCGAGGGCACGTCGAGCCTGCTCTGTTCGCAAGATCAGCTCACGGTTGAATGCTTCGGCCTCTTCACGCACACGATCCATTTGAGCGTTGAGGTTTCTTAGTGTCTCGTCCGCAGCTTCGACTTCTGCAATCGGTAACGGAGCCAGTTCAGAAACATCCTGTGTACGAACTCGTTCGATCGCGGCTTCGATTTCCTGACGGGCTTTGATCGCAGCCGTCACCTCTTGGTCGACGGCATGTCGTTTGGCTTCGATCTGGGCAAGCAGGGTATCGTCGGGGCGGTTTTCACCCAGGGACTGATTGATTCGCAACTTGTTATCAATCCGGGCCAATTCTTCGCGTAAAGTGGCTAATTCTTTTTGAGCAGATGAGGCTTCGTCCCTCAACTTTTGAGCTCTTCGGGTTTGAAGTTCGTCGGCCTTGATCAACGCCGTTGCCAACGCTTTGAGACGAACCAGATCATTTTCCTTATCCCGTGACATCAGAATCAGGTGCATCTGGTCGGGATTCGAGGCTGGCCAGCGCTCGGTAGGCGTGGGTAACAGAGCTGACTTGATCGTCTCGGTGCTGGTCAAAAATCCTTTTTTGTGATCCCACGACGGACCAAGTTCGTTCAGTGCCTGTATTCGGGTCGATTCCTCAGTCAACAGGTAGGTATGCGTGGTTTTGAACTCTCGCCGACGATGCTCGCTGGCGTTGGAAAGACCTTCATACGTAATGGCGGCCACTAGTTTCGACTCGACCGGAACGTACTGATAGACCCCCAAAACGATTCCTCCGATCAAAGGCAACATTCCCAACGTACATAACAGGATCGTTCGAAGACGACGTTTGCGTTGTCGGGACTGAGTCCCGGGGTCCTGGTCCGGATGGTTTAGGGTCGGGGGCACAATCGGCTGGTTTGCCGGAATGGCTGAGATCACACCACGGGGACGGAAAAGCTCTGCCGTCTTCTTCAGTTCTTCGGTTTCGGGTTCAGTTTTGTTGAATGTTTCTGATGCCTCTGCCCGTCCGAGGCTTGGTGGTTCCGACCCGTTGGTGTTGGCATAGTCATCTAAGAGCAGGTCTTCGGGCGTTGGGGACGGATTGGCAAAGACATCGACCGATTCGGCGGCCCGACGACCGATCAGTACATCTTCGCTGGCGGGGTTCTGCACCGTTGCAAACGGAGAAGACGACGATGTGGAAGATGCCCCGCCAAAACCGACCCGATGCGGTCGAGCCGGTTTGGTCGATTCGGGAATCGGTTTCGTTTCGTTCTGCTTTACCGGAATCGGCTCGGGCAAAACCGAACCTCCCACCATGAACCCTTGGGATTCGGGCGTGAAAACCCCGCCGATCAACGGTCCGTGTTCGGGAATCAGGTCCTTGAGTTCTCCCTCGGACGGTGGTTCGATTTCGGGGGTGTCGGCTGATGCGACAGTTACAGAGGGGTTGGATTCGGCATTTTCCTCGACCAACGACGGATGATCAAAACCTTCGAACGCCGAGTCTGGGGTGGGGGATGTCTCTTCCATCACCTCGACGTGATCATGATCGTGGGTCTGACCTGACACCGAATCGGCCAGGTTCATCAGAGGTTCTGCCGTTTCGTTTTCTTCCAGATCAAACGGGTCGATCTCGCTGACGGCAAAGGCAGTCTCGGCGGAGGGGTCTTCAAACTCTGAATCGTCGGATTCGAGGTCCAGATCCGAAAAATCGATCCTCTGAAGATCCGGAACTGGCTCGGGCGACAGTGGTTCGACCCCGACCTGTTCCGAAGAATGATCCGGCTTGGTAAAAGACGAAGAATCGTCCGAGGATGATTCTTCAAGTAACTCCAGACCGTCCAAAGGATTATCTTCCGTCAATGGGGTAGGCGACATCGAAGAAGGGACGGACGAAGAGGCTTGTTTGTCGCAGAAGGTTTCGTCAGATACGACTGATGAAACCTGTTGATCTGACGAAGGCTCTTCGAGCATCGCCTCGCTGATCTCGGCAGGACGGGCTGAGGGCACGATCCCGGCTGGATCGGTATCCGATGAACCGGGTTCGGGGGTGTTCGCTTCTGAAATCTCTTCCAGGTCAGGAAGTGTGTCGGAAACGATGGGTTGATCGGGAAGTTGCAGCTTGCTGGAAACATCGTCTTCGGTTTTGTCAGTCGATACAGGTGCCGAATCAGGTTGATGCTGAACAATAGAGTCGCCGATTGGCGCCAGTTCGATTTCTTTTCCTTCCGACTCATCAGAGGCGTCTTGGGCAAGGTGAAGCTCCAGAGGACCGGCTTCATCGTCGGTAGAATCGGTTTTGATGGAGCGTTCGGATTCCGTAGCCGACGGTTCGGATCCGAACACAGGCGCTGTTGGTAGGTCGTTTGAAGCAATTGGTCGGTCATGCCCGGAAATATCGGCCGATGGTACGATAAGAGGTTCCGGTGCGAGAGACGGAGGCAGATCGACAGGATGGATGGCTATTTCCGATGCCTGTACGGGTTGATCAGGGGATTCGAAACGGTCCTGAATGTCCGACACCAGCTCCTGATCGAAATCGGCTGAATCCGGTGGTTCGGACGGACCCGATTCATCGGTGGTTGTTGCAGACGACCTGCTTTGCACCGTTTCATCGGTGGAATCGGATTGATCAGCATCATGCCCGTTTGGTCGGCGTTCTACCGGCTCGTCGAGATTGACGTCGTATCCAGACGGGGATTCGAGTGGAGTTTTTTCAGAAACTTCCAGCGATTCATCCGCGGGTCGAATCACGAGAGACGATTCCACCTCTCCGTCAGTGGCTGTTTGCGGTTCGGTTTCAAGGGGAACAGGTGAAAGATCCGGAACGTCAGGGGAAGTCACCCCGGAGCCAGACTTATCTTCCACAACGGGGGTAGAAGCAGATTCGATCGACGGTGCGACGACCGAAGGCGGAGGAACCGGAATTGGGAGGGGAATCAAACCATCCGCTCGAGAATCAGTCACAAGATGGACCGTTATGACCGACGAGCCGATACGGATTTGAGTTCCATCTTCCAGCAGCTCCTGATGAATGGGTTTACCGTTCAGCCAGGTACCGGTACGAGAACCGATATCTCGAACGTAATACTTCCCATTTCGCTGGAAAATAATCGAGTGAATATTGGAGACCTTTTCGTCCTCAAACTCCAGGTCACTGCCCCGTCGTCTACCAATCTGGATGACACGTTTGGTCATCCGCAGCGGATCGGAGAGCGTGGGTACCTCCAGCTCGATGATCGGAGCAGGCTCAGCAGTAACGACCGATGGGTTCACCACCTCGTACAAAAATTGAAACCGGCCGATCTGGATCTGATCCCTGTCATTCAGATCAATATCATCAACTTTCTGACCATTCACCCAAGTATGAGTCCGACTGGCAAGGTCATGAATATAGGCCCCCCAATCATTCAAGATGATCGCACAATGCACATTGGAAACCGTGCTGCTGTCCAAGTGCACCCGAACGACTTGCTTACGAGACCCGATCAGGGTTGCAGGGCGGGTAATCAGGATCGGTGATGCGCCAGCGTGACTACCCTGGGGAACAAGCCTTGCCTGAAAAGAGATTGACGAATCAGAATTACGTTCAGCCATGGGACAAAACAACAGGGTCAGGCTCCGACCACCGCGCCCCGCGGCCCGGCGGAGTAAATGCAACAGTTTACCAGATCAATCGACATTGCAAGCAGCAAAAATGGACTATTCCACCTTGATTATTTTATCAGACCTACTGCCTAACAGAATGCTTAATTATCGAGTATTTTCCCGGCACCCAGGTTGGGGAGTTCTTGCAGTGCAGCACAGTGAACGGGGGAATCCAGCATCCGACCCATCACACACCCATGTCATGAGTCAACACATCGGTCTTGAGGACGAGTCGGAAAAAGGTTTATTCTATTCTGGAACGTAACTGATTCAGAATCGGATCGTACAGAATAGAGGCCAGAATCTGTTGACCGATCGCATTGGGGTGAATCTCATCATTATCACGTAAGGGATCTTTTCCAGAAAGTAGCGAATCCTTCATCGCAGGGCCGTCTTCAAGGACGGGAACCGCCTTTTCGCTGGCAACTTCGAGAATGGCTGATCGTTCAGGACGGATCTGTCCGTCGAGTTCGTCTCGGGTTGAATGAATCAGAATAAGACACGGAATCCCTTGCTTTTGAGCTTGCTCGAGCATTTCTCTCAATGCCTGTTGGCATTTTTCCTTTCGAACTTCCAGGACTTCGTCCGAAGGAGATGAATATTGCAACTCAAAGGATTGGATGGGTACAGGATTGAAGAATCCGGAAAGTGGAGAATAACGCTGAATCAATTCCGTTAAGGCGAATAAAGGTTTGTGATCCGGATAACTCGGGTGAACGCCAACCGTCGGTTCAAAAGACGGGGTGTCGATAGCGTCGTGACTGGAAAGCACCAGAACCAGCAGATCAGCGTCAAACCAACCGAACTTTCTCAGATAGGCTGCCTGATTGGGTGGACCCCACGAACCGGCCGAGATATTGGCCACATACACCGGTCTTTGAAGAGTCGAAGACAACTGATCCTGTAGAATAGCTGTCGCCAGTTCACGATCGTCGGTCAGAGATCCACCGTTGATCACGCTGTCACCGACCATCAACACCCTTAGCTCTCGCGGATCGACCTTTTCAGGCGTGATTGGTCCACTCCGCATGGAAAATAGGTTAATCGTGATGGTATTCCCGAATCGGTGGTAGATGCCCGGTTTAAATCGGTATTCAACCTTTTCATCCTCGATCGACAAAGGGGGATCGCCCAACCCGAGGTAAAATCGAGCAAACAGTTCTCCAATCACAAGCAAAACAAAGAGGCAACCGAGGATATACCGACTCCATCGTAATAATCGATTCGGTAGTCGAATCCCTTTAGAAGGTGTGACAGCGATTATCTCGACCGGTTCGCTTCGGACTGATGTAACCACAAATACCCCATATAAAATACTACGGGATACCTTAGTTAGATTAATGAATTATTCAACTAATTTTTGCGTTTTTTTTGAGAGAATCCGGTTTTCCTCCGAGACGGTTCATTCAGCCTGTCATCAAACCTGCTTCATGGAAAGTTGACGCGCCTTTTCTTCGATCGATTTTTGGTTCTCCAAAACCCGGCGGTAATCGGTCGGCATGACTTTAACAAACCACCGAAGTTCTTTTTCGAAGTCGTCCAGAATCGACTTGGCACGGGTGCTACCGGTGAACTGGTAATGGTTGGTCAACAGCGTACGAATGGTTTCAATGTCTTGGTCATTGAAAGTGTTGGGGCTTTCGAGCTCGACCATTTCCATGTTGCAGAGTTTGGGGAACATACCGATGTCGTCATAAACGTACGCGATTCCGCCGGACATGCCAGCGGCAAAGTTTCGGCCGGTAGGTCCGATAATTACGACGCGTCCGCCGGTCATGTACTCGCAGCCATGGTCGCCGACTCCCTCGACAACCGCATGAACACCCGAGTTTCGGACGCAGAACCGTTCTCCGACCACACCCCGGAGATAAATCTCTCCGCTGATCGCACCGTAGGCGATGGTATTCCCGGCGATGATGTTTTCTTCGGGTTTGAAGGTCGCTTCTTTGGGGGGATAAACGATGATGCGTCCGCCGGAGATTCCTTTACCGACATAGTCATTGGCTTCGCCTTCGACTTCGAGGGTGATCCCTTTGGCCAGGAAAGCCCCCAGTGACTGACCGGCGCTTCCGGTGAACTTGAAATGAATGGTTTCATCCGGTAGACCGGCAAACCCGTATTTCATAGCCACCCGACCCGAAAGCATCGTTCCGACCGTTCGATTGACGTTGCTGATCGGAAGCTCGTGTCGGACTTTGGTCCCTTTTTCGATGGCAGGGGCTGCCAGTTCGATCAATTTGTTGTCCAACGCCTTGTCCAAACCGTGGTCCTGCTTCTGCGTGCAGAACCGCGAATCCCCCGGAAGTACCGGCGGGGTGTAAAGGATCGGGGACAGGTCCAGTGTTTTGGCCTTCCAATGATCCGAAACGTCTGCAAACTCGAGCAGGTCCGCCCGACCGACCAGTTCATCAAACGTTCGAATACCCAACTCCGCCATATACTGACGGGCTTCTTCTGCGACAAAGAACATGAAATTGATCACGTGTTCAGGTTTGCCCATGAACTTCTTGCGGAGTTCCGGGTCTTGAGTGGCGATTCCGACCGGACAGGTGTTCAGGTGACACACCCGCATCATGACGCAACCGGCGGCGATCAACGGACCGGTCGAAAAACCGATCTCTTCGGCGCCGAGCATAGCAGCGATCACCACATCCCGTCCGGTTTTGATCTGACCATCGGTCTGCAGACGGACACGTCCACGAAGCCCGTTGATCAACAACACCTGATTGGTCTCTGAAATCCCCAGCTCCCACGGAAGACCACAGTGTTTGATCGACGATTGGGGGGCATTGCCGGTACCCCCACCGTCACCCGAAATCAGGATATGATCGGCTTTGGCTTTGGCGACCCCTGCAGCGACGGTCCCAACCCCCCACTTCGCTGACCAGCTTGACACTCACTTCCGAACTCGGCTTGACGTTCTTCAGGTCATGGATCAGTTGCGCCAGATCCTCGATGGAATAAATGTCGTGGTGCGGTGGTGGAGAGATCAATCCGACACCCGGGGTGCTGTGACGCAGTTTGCCCACATATTCATCCACCTTATTGCCGGACAAAGCGCCACCCTCACCCGGTTTGGCGCCTTGTGCCATTTTGATCTGGATCTGATCAGAGTTCACCAGATACTCCGTCGTCACACCGAACCGACCCGAAGCCACCTGTTTGATGGCGGATCGACGGTTATCGTGGAACCGTTCGGGGTCTTCGCCGCCTTCACCGGTATTACTCTTGCCCCCGATCGTGTTCATCGCGATGGCGAGGGTCTCGTGTGTTTCTTTGCTGATCGAACCGAAGCTCATGGCTCCGGTAACGAATCGTTTGACGATCTCCTTGGCCGGTTCGACTTCTTCGATCGGGATCGGGGGGTTGATCCCTTTCTTGAATGTCAACAAACCGCGCAGCGTGCACCGGTTACGAGATTCGTCATTGATCAGTTTGGCGTATTCCAGATAAGTTTTGAAACTGTCAATCCGGACAGCGTGTTGCAGTTTGGCGACCGTATCCGGGTTCCAGGCGTGGTATTCGCCATGACGACGGTATTGATAGAACCCACCGACGTCTAGAACGTCGCTGTCGACTTTGATCGGTGGAAAACCTTTGCGGTGCCGCATCAGGGCTTCGGTCTGGACGATATCCAGTGTGATGCCCTGGATTCGCGACGGGGGTCCCGGTGAAGTAGGCATCGATCAACTCTTTGGACAGACCGACTGCTTCGAAAATCTGGGCGCCTCGATAGCTTTGTACCGTGCTGATGCCCATCTTTGAAGCGACTTTAAGAATTCCCTTGTTGATGGCTTTGATGAAGTTCTTTTGTGCGTATTCCAGCTTCAGATCCGGGGGAAGGAACCCATCGCGGTGGAGATCGCCAATGGTTTCCAACGCGAGATAAGGGTTGATCGCCCCTGCACCATACCCCAGAAGCAGGCAGAAGTGATGAACTTCCCGGGCTTCGCCGGTTTCGATCACCAGACCGGCTTGGGCCCGCAACCCTTGTCGGATCAGATGATGATGGACCGCCGACGTCGCCAACAGAGAGGGGATCGGGGCATGGTCCTTATCGACGCCCCGGTCCGAGAGGATCAGCAGGGTTGCGCCGTTGTTGATCGCTTCCACGGATTCCCGGCAGATCCGGTCCAGTGCCTTTTTCAGACCCGCGTCCGGGTCGTTGGCGTCGAACAGGGTACTGATCGTGATGGATTTGTGCGATTCGTTATTCAACGCCCGGAGCTTAGCCAGTTCGGCGTTGGTAATGATCGGGGTCTTAAGCTTGATCAGACGGGCATGGGTCGGTTCCTCGGTTAGCAGGTTTCCTTCACGTCCCAGATACGTAATCAGGCTCGTAACCAGCTCTTCACGGATCGCGTCCAGCGGAGGATTGGTCACTTGGGCGAAGAGTTGTTTAAAATAATTGAACAACAGCTGCGGTTTGTCCGACAGACAAGCCAAAGGCGTATCCGTACCCATCGACCCGACGGCCTCTTGACCGGTTGTGAGCATGGGAAGCATTAACAACCGAAGGTCTTCGTTGGTGTATCCGAAGGCGTGCTGACGGACCAGGAGCGTGTCATAATCGGTTTCGGGAACCGAATCGGGTTGGGGAAGGCTTTCCAACTCGATCAGGTTTTCGTCCAGCCATCGTTTCCAAGGTCGGGCATCGACCAGATTCGATTTGACTTCCGAATCATCGACAATCCGCTGCTTTTTGAAGTCGATCAGGAATATTTTCCCCGGTTGAAGACGCCATTTTCGGGCGATGTTGCGGGGTTCGACCTGGAGGGTTCCGGCTTCAGAAGCCATGATCACCAAATCGTCTTTCGTGACAAAATACCGTGACGGACGAAGTCCGTTTCGGTCCAGAACCGCACCGATCTTTTCTCCGTTGGTGAACGCGATGTTGGCCGGTCCGTCCCAGGGTTCCATCAGGCAGGCGTGGTACTCATAAAATGCCTTAAGATCTGAGTCCATCAACGGATTGTTCTGCCAAGCCTCGGGGATGAGCATCAGGATCGAATGCTCGATCGAACGCCCGTTGACTGTCAAAAACTGAAGCGCATTGTCCAGAGTGGCGCTGTCGGAACCGGTTTCCGTCAGAATCGGGAACAAGTGGTTCAGTTCATCCCCAAAAATATCCGAGTGCAGCGAACCGGTACGGGCTCGCATCCAGTTGCGGTTACCCCGCAGCGTGTTGATTTCCCCGTTATGCGCTAGATATCGGTAAGGGTGAGCCAGACGCCAGGACGGAAACGTGTTGGTGGAAAACCGGCTATGGACGATCGCAAAATGCGATTCGAAATCCGGATCTGACAGGTCGGGATAATACTTCCTCACCTGGTCCGGGGTGAGCATCCCCTTGTACACCATCCGGTTGGTGGAAAGGAGGTTGATGTAAAACTCTTCCCTAGCAGCTTCGGGGACGCTGGGATCAAACTCGATCTCGTTTTCAGCCCGCTGACGGACCAGATACAGACGACGATTGAAGTCTTCCCGGTTGTAAAAGTCTTCTCCCATTCCGACAAAGACCTGACGGACGCGGGGTTCGGATGCCAGGGTTGTGGGACCAAGACTCGAAGGATCGGTCGGGACATCTCGCCAGGCCAGTATCCGCATTCCGAACTCGTGCACCAGTTCCTCGATTTTTTCTTCGCAGATCCGACGGGCGACCAGGTCTTTTGGCAAAAAAACCATTCCCACGGCGTATTCCCCCGGTCGGGGAAGTTTGAACCCCAGCTTGTCTGCCTGTTTTCGGAAGAACTTGTCGGGAGTAGCTGTGAGAATTCCCGCCCCGTCACCGGAATTGGGGTCACAACCGACGGCTCCACGGTGTTCCATGTGTTCCAGACACTCTATCGCCGACTCCACAAGCCGGTGAGAGGCTTTCCCCTTCAGATGGGCAACAAACCCGACGCCACAGGCATCGTGATCGAACTCGGGAAGATACAGTCCCTGGGGCTTGGGATAACCACGTCGATATGGATTATTGTTCATGTGTCTGGGCACTTTCCCACAAAAAAACACAAAAAATGAGAGACAGACAGGACGGACAATCTAGGCCGCCCCGATCTGCAGGCCAACAACTAGCGCAAGCCTTTATGATCCTGCCCGTAATCGTCAACGGGCTGATGCAAACCATCTCGGCTACGAGGGTTATTTAGTATAGCACAAACCATGTCCGTTCACGAGTTCAATTCTACCGGTTTTCCCATCTTGTCCTTCACAGTCCGTAAAACGGATGAAGTTCTTGGCTCGAATAGAGATGTGGAAATAAAGAAAGGATAAATTTTGGCTCAAAAATTTAAAACAAGGGCGCCAACGCGACATCCTAAAAAGGTTTTTGGTCGTTTTGAAATCGAGAAAGGGTTACCCGTGGAGTTGACGACGGTACGCAGCCGGACTTTTACCGGTCAAACCTTTCATCGCGGTATAAAACTGAGCCTCGGACCCGAAACCGCTTCGACGCGCAATTTCAGATACTTTCAATTCGGTGGTAGCCAACAGCAACTGCGCTTGCCAAACCCGATACTCCGTTACGAACGACCAGAGACTCATCCCCCAGGTTTGACGAAACAAACGCATCGCGGAGTTGGGATGAATACCCGCTGCCTCGGCGATATCGGACACGCTGATCGGATCAACATACCTCTGCGAGATGAATCTCAGCATCTTGTCCAGTCGTTCCCCGGATGACGCCCCCGAGGTCGCTGTGGACGGGTTATTTCCCGTGGACTGCAGATTAACCGAATGAGCCAATCGTTCGACGCGGGCACGGATCTCCAAGATGGCAGCGCGTCGTCTCCAGTCCACCGAACCGGATAGATCTTCGGTCCATCGGGCAAAAATCGAACAATCCCATTCCCCAAACGTTGGATCGGGTTCTCTGACGAATCCTCCACGCAAAATGTGATGCGAGAACTCTTTGGGTATATCCCAACTCAGAAACCACCCCATGGGAAATGTCACCACCCAGAAACGACTCGGATTAATGTGTTCTAGAGGCTGATGTGGCACGGCGCCCCAATGTAGGTGCATCTGTCTTGGCTGAATCAGTTCCACTCGATCCCCGAACAAAAGCTTGGATCCCCCGAAATCGAAAATACTGATAGCGACCTCGGCATACCTGATCCGATGCCCGGCCACGGCCTGTTCATTCATTTCCATGGCGCGGAAACCATGATGATAGATGATCGTACTTGGAGCAGAAGTCGGTTGATTGACAGACATGAGAGTATTAAACTCTACTCATGTTATGATTCCAGATAACTTTGCTCAAAAATCGACTTTTGAATTAAATTAAAACAGCATAAATTACATTATCGCTAAGGCATTGGGCATGAAACTCAAACTCGATCAGTTCAATTCACGGTCCGCATTCACGTTGGTCGAGCTACTGGTTGTCATCGGGGTTGTTGCAATTCTCATTTCAATACTTCTTCCTGCATTCATGAGGATCCGCGACAGCTCACACCGGGTTAAGTGTGCAAGTAATCTTCACCAGCTCGGCGTAGCCGTGCAACTTTATGCACTTCAGAACAATGGTTACGTCATACCCGCGTTCAAAACCTTGCAGAATAATTTCGCACCGAACTACATCAGCGAGCATGTGTGGGACACGTTTTTGGTCAAACAGCTACGTAGTTCTCGGACGCTGACTTGCCCGGCAGACGTTTACCAATCCTGGAACATCCCTTCGTGGATGAGCCTGCCGGCGGCTTGGTCTTGGCGGGTCGGTCCGAACAACAAAGGTGCTTACTGGAACACGGGGTATATTTATGTCGCCGGGGCCTTGAATCCTCCCGGGAACAGTTATTTTCGAAATCCTTCCCAACACCCCGTACGCCTGTCTCAGGGTACGTCTCGAATGTTGATGGCTGCCGACCTGATCTATATTCAAAACGGAGCATGGCAATCGCCCCATGTCCGACGGGCGTCCCGTGTAGGACCGTTGTCCTCACAATCGACCAAACCGCTTCTCGGTCAAAACCAGCTGTTTTACGACGGGCACGTCACCTGGAAACGAGGTGAAGATTTTCCACCGGTTTTCAACTCGGCAACTACCCCACCTCAGCCCCCGATCAATATGCGTTTTCAACACAACGATACCGGTTCTGCGAATTGGGCGTGGTGACTCTCTCGCGCAACACGCACCAAACGGTCGAATACGAATCAAGTTCGGCAAGAAACGTTTCAGAATCGATTGACAGGAACGAACTTAATTACACGGCATGACGATGCCTGATGATCCTACCGGACTGCACATAAATGATGTCTTCGGCAATATTAGTGCAATGATCCCCGATCCGTTCGAGGTTCTTGGCGATCATGATCGTGCTCAGATCACGATTGGCCCGATGCTGTTGACTTTCCAAGACGCCGAGGGTCTCTTGAACGATTTGGTGATAAAGGGCATCCAGCACGTCGTCTGACCGGAGCACCTGTTTGGCCAGATCCAGGTCGGAAAGGTTATAGGCGTTGATACAGTCTCGAAGATTGGTTACGACCGTGTTCGCCATCAGACGGAGGTCGGAGGAGACAATGTAGTCCCCCATTTTGGCTAGAAGGGGCACCCGCTGAGCGACATTGACCGCGCAATCGGCGATTCGTTCAAAGTCCCCATTGACCTTGATGATCATGGTGATGGCGCGCAGGTCGCTGGCGGCGGGTTGATACAAAGCCAATAAATCGATGGCTTGCTTTTCGATATTGACCTCTTCTTCATCGATACGGTCGTCGGCGCTCATGACCGTTCGAGCTAGTTCGTCATCGAGATTAACGACAGAATCCACACTCTTTTCGACAATATCCTGTACCAAAGCGGTCATCCGAGCGATACGGGCTTTGAGGGTATCCAGAAGATCTGCAAAATGATGCGACATGGTGACTTTCCGCTGCGTGGTGAAGACCGTTTGGTTAGAATACGCAATAGTATCGGAATAATCCACCCCTGAAGTGTAAAGTGAATTATCCAAACCGACCGGTCACATACTCCTCTGTTCGTTTGTGGGCAGGATTGGTGAAAATCGTGCTCGTTTTGTCGTATTCGATTAATTGACCGAGATAAAAAAAGGCGGTCCTATCACTCACCCGGGCTGCTTGATGCATGTTATGTGTGACGATCACGACCGTGACGTACTGTTTGAGTTCGACGATGAGGTCTTCGATTTTTCCGGTCGCGATCGGGTCCAAAGCCGAGCAGGGTTCGTCCATCAACATGATCTGCGGACGGGTCGCGAGCGTGCGAGCAATGCACATTCGTTGCTGCTGACCACCGGAAAGACCTTGAGCACTCGAATGAAGTCTGTCCTTGACCTCGTCCCATAATGCTGCCTTGCGTAAACAGTCTTCCACGATCGCATCCAGCTCACTGCGACGCGTGATGCCTTGAAGCTTGGGACCATAGGTGATGTTGTCATAAATCGAGCGTGGAAAAGGATTTGGCTTTTGGAAGACCATCCCCACCTGTCGACGAAGCTTTACCAGATCGACGTTTCGGCCGTAAATATCGTGACCCCCGAGGTGGATCTGACCGGTCACTCGACAACCGACGATCATGTCGTTGATCCGGTTGATCGCCCGTAAGAAAGTGCTTTTGCCGCACCCGGATGGGCCGATAAAGGCTACCACGTCATTCGCATTGACATCCAGGGAGACCTGTTTAATCGCTTCAAACGACCCGTAGAACACGCTGACGTTCCGGGCTTGGAGGATCGGGCACTGAAGCTTTGAGCGATTTGCCGAAACCGCCACTGAAATGCTGGGAATCTTCTTGGTCGGGGCAATAGTCATCGTTTCGTCCGATGATACCACCCTAACCCCAAAAGACTCAATCGAGCAAGAACTTTACACAATTTTAATGGTTCGTTGTGTATTGTAAGATTTCCGGACACCCACTAACGAAAACGGATGATTCCGACGGCTACAACCACCGCAGCCGAAAGAAAAAAACCGATTTCAATCACAGATGAAAGCAAGTCGGTGGGACGTAACTGCATTGGCGAACTCCGTTCTAAAAGGCAAGGCGATCCGCCTTGGGTGCAACATCAACGGACACACCCGATCCCGACGGTCGGTCTCCACCACGCATACCACCCACGTCCTTGGGCTACCGTCACCAGTGATATCGGCCAATCTTCATGCCATTCTCCAGAAACTCCGGCTACCCCAGAATGGATCGTGGATCGTCATCCGACAAAACGGGCCTTCATCCAATTTTCCTCCGGATCCTGTATGATCTTGCGTGTGACGGACCCTCTGTTCCTGAAATCCGTTCGATTTCATCATCGTCGAGTGGCGGTGGGGCTTTCCGGAGGCGCCGACAGCACCTGTCTGGCTTGGTTGGGACACCAGGCAAAGCTCGACACATTGATCCTTGTGCATGTCAACCACGAACTCCGCGGAGAAGAGTCCGAGGCCGATCAGACGTTTTGCATCAATCTGGCCCGACACATCGACCGTCCGATCGTTGTCATCCGGCGTTCACAGATCGAACCCACTTTGTCCGATCTTCCCGCCAATCCCAGTGCCCGATACCGAATGATCCGTTTGAGCGCCTTTCAAAAAGTCGTGAACGAATATGACCTCGAGTCTGTCTGTCTAGCCCACCATGCCGACGATCAGGCCGAAACCGTTTTTCTTCGACTGATGAGGGGAGGAAGCCCTTATGCCTGTCGAGGGATGCGGCCGATGACCACGATCGGATCACTGATCCTTGAACGCCCCCTGCTTCAGATCAACGCCCTTCAAATCCGGGATTATCTGACCCGAATCGGGCAATCTTGGCGTGAAGATTCCAGCAACCGATCCGAACGTTATCGACGAAATCAGGTCCGCAAGATACTGAATCGGTTTCCCGAATTATCCCCCCTTCTTCTGGAATTGGCTCAACAGGCCCAGGACCACCTGCAAGCACTGGACGCCGTTACTCCTTTTTTACCCGACCGGTTTGCGTGTGGTCAGCTAGCGGACTTGCCCGATTTAATCGCCGAGCATGCCGCGCGACGTTGGCTGATTGCCCATCAGGCCCCCCCGGATGATGTCTCGGTTCGTGTCTGTCATCGGCTGATCCGACAGGCTTCGGATCCACTGTCGCCCCATTGTCAACATTACCCCGGCGGGATTCTTGTTCGACGCCGCAAAAATCATCTCGACGTGGTATCATCTGACTACGATTATGGCCAAAACCAAACAAAACCAACCCAAAACCTTTGAAGAAGCCATCACCGAACTAGAAACCATCCTAGCCGAAATGGAAAGAGGCGACGTGCCTCTGGAAGAATCCCTCACCCGATACGAACGAGGAACTTACCTGCTTCAGTATTGTCGTCAGTTGCTCAACAAGGCAGAAACCCAAATTCAATCCCTGACCCAATCTCAAAACGTTTCTTCCAACCAACCTTCAGACTCGACGGTTCCCTTCCCAACAGAGGAATCAACCGAATGACGGCCATTGAGATTATTCAACAACATCACGAATCGCTGAAGCATCATTTCGATCAGTTGTTTTCTGATACACAAGACGCCCCACCCCGTCTGATCGAGGCGATCCGTTACAGCCTCGATGCCGGGGGAAAACGACTCCGACCCGTGTTGATCCTTGAGACGTTTCACCTGATCAACAATCCTCAGGCTGACCCGAAAGACGCATTGACCGTTGGTACTGCTACCGAACTCATTCACACCTTTTCGCTGGTCCATGACGACCTCCCAGCTATGGACAACGACGATTTCCGACGCGGAAAACCCACCAACCACAAGATCTTCGGCGAAGCCCTCGCCATTCTGGCAGGCGACGCCATGATGAGCCTGGCGTTTGAATGGATCGCTGGGTACGTCCGACCCCATCTGGTCCCTTCCCTGATCCGCGAACTGGCCCGGGCGACGGGCCCCTGTGGAATGATAGGCGGACAGGTCCTGGACATCGAAAACGAGCACCGACCCCTGACATTCGAACAACTCAAACAGGTCCACCGGTTGAAAACCGGCGCACTCCTGACCGCCAGTTGTCGAATGGGCGCCTTATGTGCGGGTGCATCCGACACTCAGCTTCAAGCGGTAACCTCGTTCGGACAACACCTTGGCCTGGCCTTTCAGATCATGGACGACATTCTGGACCAAACCTCCTCCCTTCAACAACTCGGAAAGGCCACCCAAAAGGGACGCTTCTCGCGGGAAAAATACTTACCCCGCTCTTCTGGGCCTGGATGGTGCACGCAAGGAAGCTGAGCATCAAATCGAGCAGGCTATTCGATCGTTGACCCCATTCGGATCACAGGCCCGACGTCTTCAAATACTCGCCCGATTCGTTACGGATCGCCAATCCTGATTGGGTCCCCTTTTCTGATCCGAGCCTTCACAAAATCTGAAAGGGTAAAGAGTTATCACCAGCCCGAGCATGGATAACTCGTCCGTTTGAGAACCGACGACTGAATCTCATTCCGCTAGCCCCCACCGGGTCCAACCCTTGACTTCATTCTCACATGACGCTTTGCGGTAGTCTCGTTCCTTATCAGTCTCGCCCGGGTAGCGGGTGTTGCAGGAAGATTTTCTTGCCACTATCGTCAGAGACATGCTGACCCCCCAGGAAATCGGGAAAAAACTTAAGAACCAGTTCGGACAACGGATCCATGATCTTATTCTCGACGACAAGCATCCACGCGTACATATCGCCCCGGAGGCCTGGCGGGAACTGGCAACTTTCCTGAAAACCAATCCGGAGCTGGCGTTTGACTGGCTGGCTTGCCTAGGGGGAGCCGATTATGTGGGCGAAGATCAATTGGCGGTGGTGGTGGATTTATGGAGCACCGTACATCGGCATCGGTTTGCCGTGAAAATTATCCTTCCTAGGAGCGACCCCAAACTTCCGAGCGTTTGCGACCTTTGGGCAACGGCCAACTGGCACGAACGGGAAGCATACGACCTGTTCGGAATCCATTTCGAAGGTCATCCCGATCTAAGACGGATTTTATTAGCGGATGACTGGGTGGGGCATCCGCTTCGAAAGGATTACGTGTTTCCGCGTCAGGTTCATGGGATCCCCGCAAGCGTGGAACTGGATTGGCAGCAAAAACCCGACAGTAAGAAATAGCCTGGGTTGTGGTAAAAGCAAGCTGACAAAAAAAACCGCCCGTTGGATACCGGACGGTTTGGGATTGATTTTGATCTTGGACAAGTGAACAGTTGGAAGCCATCTGATGCGGTTACCCGCACCATTTCCGGGATTCAGCATCCCGTACGAGATTGTGTTGACAGATTCAACGAACGGTTCGCACCGTAAGTTGTTCTAAGGAAATCCCTTAGAAAGGAGGTGATCCAGCCGCAGGTTCCCCTACGGCTACCTTGTTACGACTTAGTCCCAGTCACCGAGCTCGCCTTAGGCGCCTACCTGCGTCGGTGGCGACTTCGGATGCGCCCCGCTTCCGTGACTTGACGGGCGGTGTGTACAAGGCTCAGGAACACATTCACCGCGGCATAGCTGATCCGCGATTACTAGCGATTCCGGCTTCATGCAGGCGGGTTGCAGCCTGCAATCTGAACTGGGGCGCGCTTTTTGGGATTTGCTCCCCTCGCGGGTTCGCATCCCTTTGTACGCGCCATTGTAGCACGTGTGCAGCCCCGGGCATAAAGGCCATGAGGACTTGACGTCATCCCCACCTTCCTCCGGTTTGACACCGGCAGTCTCGCTAGAGTCCCGGCATGACCCGCTGGCAACTAGCGACAGGGGTTTCGCTCGTTAAGGGACTTAACCCGACACTCTCACGAGCACGAGCTGACGACAGCCATGCAGCACCTGTGCACGTTCCACCCTCGAGGGCGTGGCCCTGCTTTCACAGGGTTAATCCGTGCATGTCAAACCCAGGTAAGGTTCTTCGCGTTGCCTCGAATTAAGCCACATGCTCCACCGCTTGTGTGAGCCCCCGTCAATTCCTTTGAGTTTTAGCCTTGCGACCGTACTCCCCAGGCGGCACACTTAACGCTTTTCGCTTCGACCGGAAGAGCGTCAGAACCACCCGATCTAGTGTGCATCGTTTAGGGCGTGGACTACCAGGGTATCTAATCCTGTTTGCTCCCCACGCTTTCGTGCCTCAGCGTCAGGACAGGCCCAGGGCGCCTGCTTCCCCTTCGGCGTTCCTGTCGATATCTATGCATTTCACCGCTCCACCGACAGTTCCGGCGCCCCTACCTGCCTCAAGACCACGCAGTTCGCCCCGCAATTCCCCGGTTGAGCCGGGGGATTTCACAGGGACTTGCCGAAGGCCGCCTACGCACGCTTTAAGCCCAGTGATTCCGATTAACGCTTGGGCCACTCGTCTTACCGCGGCTGCTGGCACAGAGTTAGCCGGCCCTTCCTCTGGGCGCTAGATCGTCTGGTTCTTGCGGCCCTGACAGTGGTTTACGACGCCGAGGGCCTTCATCCCACACGCGGCGTCGCTCCGTCACGCTTTCGCGCATTGCGGAAGATTCGTTGCTGCAGCCTCCCGTAGGAGTCCGGGCAGTGTCTCAGTCCCGATGCGGCGGGTCATGCTCTCACACCCGCTACCCGTCTTCGGCTTGGTAGGCCATTACCCCACCAACAACCTGATAGGACGATCGCCGCTCCCAACTTCCTCCGTAGAGCACATGGGGTATTACCGCCGGTTTCCCGACGCTATCCCCCGCATTGGGGTACGTACGATCGCATTACTCGCCCTTTCGCCGGTGTCCCCCGAAGGTTCTCCCTGACTTGCATGCTTTAGCCATGCCGCAAGCGTTCAATCTGAGCCAGGATCAAACTCTTCAATTGAATTTCTTGGCTGATCATACGCCTCCAGCACCGCGTTACGCAGCGACTTACGGTTTTGCGGATCAGTTTATCCTCGAAACGAGTTTGTCCATATCCGACCGACTAAGACAAATCGATCGGACTGTTACTGCCTCCCACTGACTAGATGGAAGGTCAGCCGACATAGCAACTTACGTCATTACGTCGGATTGCAAGGCTTCAGCATCTGGCATTACTCAATAAATGAGGATTCACTTATAGGTGATGACACGAGAATGCTGAAGATTGGAGTTTCTTGTCGATAAGTATCTATCAGACAAGAACTTGGATCTTCACCGGACATCCGCTTGACACGAATACCGGTCCACACTCTCGCGGCTTTCCAACTATTCACTTGTCAAAGATCAGACCAAACATTTCACTGCTTGTCACCGGCATTTCTCAGCTTTAGCCTCGATCAACCGGGTCGCTCATCGTAACACGACTTTTCATTTTGTCAACCGATTGCAACAAGTTTTTTTACTTCTTTTATGAACTTGCTCGAAATCTAGCAAGTCATAACTTGTTACCAGCCAAGATTTTATATCTCAGCTGCGGCATCGGGTGGTCATCGTTTTGATGACGTTTCCGATGAGTGAGGCGGAATTATGCCGGGGGATTTTTTTCTGTCAAGCGTCTGCACAAAGAAAATCTTTACACCCTCTTTTTTTGTTCTGAACGCGCGGTTTTTGACGAAGAGTTTTGTCGTTTGTTTTTTTTCGTGGATGAGCCGACCGTCGGAGCACGTGACGGGTTGTTTTGTTGGCCCGACGTTTTCTTCGAGGATTCTTCTCGAGAACGAGCGCGAATCTGTAGCTTGATAGGGACCTCTGCGTAAGGCAGCAACTCTCGGAACCGGTTGGTCACAAACCGTTTATAGTTGTCGTCAATGTAATCCGGGTTGTTGACAAACAACACCAGCGTCGGGGGCGCCACATCCACTTGTGTGGCGTAGTAGACCTTGGGAATTGCCCGGACCTTGGCGCTGGGTGCTTTTTCCTTCAATACCGTCTCCAGCGCGGCATTGAGACGACCGGTACTGACTCTCTCATTGGCTTGGTTGTACAAATGTTGAGCCAGGTCCAGGACCTGTTGAACATTTTTGCCTTCCTTGGCCGTGATAAACGCGATCGGTGCATAATCAACGAATCGCAACTCGGCATCGAGATACCGACCATACTCGTTCATGGCGTCTGAATCACGGTACTTGTCCCCATCCCGTTTTTTCAGAGTTTCTCGAGCCAAATCCCACTTATTGATCACGAGAATGACGGGTTTGTATTGCTCGGCAATGTAAGAGGCCAGTTTTTTGTCCGGTTCGCTGATCGGTTCTGAGGCATCGATGAGGAAAAGGACCACGTCCGCGCGTCGGATCGACCGTTGGGCACGGTGAAAGCTGTAAAACTCGATGTCATTGGTGACCATGTGGCGCTTTTTACGGACCCCTGCGGTATCGATCACCACCAACGTCTTGCCGTCTTTCTCGAACCGCACGTCCACACTGTCACGAGTGGTTCCGGGAACTTCGGAGACGATCACCCGCTCAGGGTCGTCTTCATACAACCGCGCGATCGCGTTAACAAGCGTACTTTTCCCGGCATTGCGCTTGCCCACGATCGCGATATGCATGTGAGCTTGTGGGAGTTCCCCGGGCGCTTCGGTCAGATCTACAGACTCGGCCAATGTGTCCAACAACTGATCGAGGTTTCGGTGATTCAAGGCGGATATCCCGATCGGATTTCCGAATCCGAGACGACTGAACTCTGTCACGGACGGGTCGGACTTGGGACCGTCAGCCTTGTTAGCCACAAGAATCGTTTTAATTCCTTGTCTTCTCAGAAGTTGCGCGATAGCTTGGTCCCCGGCAGCGATTCCCGCGGTCGTGTCACAGACGAATAGCACCACGTCCGACCTGGCCATGGCAATTTCGATCTGGTGTTTGATGTGCTCGGTCAGACCTTGCTGGTCATCAAACCCGTATCCCCCGGTATCCACGATTTCGACATACCGATCTCGGATCGGCAAATAATGACTAATTCGGTCCCGGGTCACACCGGGCATGTCTTGAACGATCGAAATAGTCTTTCCTGCTAGCGCGTTAAGCAAGCTGGACTTACCGACATTGGGACGACCGACGATGGCAACGACGGGGCATTTCATAGTCGTTCAGTGTACGTTCAATTGAGCGTCAAGGCATCTTTTTAATCCCTTGGACGAGGGAGTTTGATTTTTATTCTTCGCTTTCAAAGAGTTTTCGGATCGGGTCGGTGATCACCGGAGCAGGATCCGGGATGATTTTCGGATCGTCGAGCGTTCCTCGCACGCGTACAGTCGTAAACTGACTAGCCACCCCACTGACCACCCGTTGGGCTCCCCCCGCTAGGAGTCCACCAAGGTCCGAAATCAACGGGATGCCGGTCTGACGTACGCCTTGCGCCCAATCCCCGCTACCGACGACGAACAGACGCAAATCCAGGGACCGGTCAAAACCGATTCTACCGTCTCCGCGAACACGGACCGCATTGGTGCTAGTCGAAACTCTCTCCAGGTAAACCGTCTGATCCTCAACACGGAACCGGGTAAAAGCGGATCGAGCGACGAAAAAACCCTCTCCGATTCGAAGAAATGATGCCAAATTGGAAAGGACCGGGACTCGGGCAAACACCCCATCTGACACCCTCGCCTTGCCGTAGGCGATCAGCGTTCTCGGATCGGTTCCAGTCATCCGGGCGGAGAACTGTGCATTAAGCCGTCCTTCCAGTTGACGATCCTCGGTCGGGATCAGCAACGAACGCAGTGACGATAGTGACAGACTTTCGACGTTGCTTTTCAATTCCGTCAACCGGGTAGGCACATGGTACCAACCATCGAATGTGGTCCTTCCGCCTAATCCGTTTAAGACACTCGGACGAATCACCACCGAATCCCCATGATAATCGACCACGCATTCGAGTTTGAGTTCATCGTTCAGGTTGGGAAGGGTTAGAGAAGAACCCGTCAGATCGACCGAAACCTCGGTCGGTGAATCGAGTTGAGTGGCTTTAGCCACCACAAACAGCGTGGCCGGTTGGTCGAGTACCGATCGGGTGATCTGCGTCGGCACATAAGCTACAGCCACGCGCAACGGCGATGCCGTCCACTGCATGGTTTTCCGATTAACCAGCACATTGCATCGTGACACGCTAATGCCCATGCTTCCGCTTCGGGCACCGAAAAAATCCAATTGCAGGTTTACACTGCTGTTGACGTATGTTCCAGAAATGTTGATGTCCAAATCCTGAAGGGGATCGGGAAAATCAGGGTAAATCCCCGTGGCGTTCTCGATCTTCAATGCCAGGTTCAGTTGAGAATCCTGCCACTGATTCAGCAAAAGTCTTCCCGACAGCTGCAGTTGGGCATTGCCCCGGATCTGATATTTATTCAGCCATTGGGTAATCTCAGGCGGCAAGGGGCTTTCGGTTTCATCAGGGGCGATCCGGGTCTGTACCGAAAATGTCTTCAGGTCCGTAACCCATGTATCCAAATCGATCTGACCTTCGCCCGCTATAGAGGCAAGCTGCCCGGAGTTTCCGGTGAAATTAAAATCATATGATGCTTCCTGCGGAGAGGTGTCTAGTACAACATTCAAATCCCGCCAAGCCGAGGGTGTCTGGTCCGGCAAACGATGGTCTTCATACATCACCGTCCCTCCGGTGATCTGAAGATGCTTCAATTGAAACATTTCGGACAAAGCCGGCGCCTCAAGTGATTCACGCTCTTTTTCGGACCGAATGAGGTCTTGCTGACCGACAAATCCTTCGGTGGTTCGGATCAGATGGATGGTCGGAGAATCGATGTCGATCCTCTCGATCTGAAGCGGTCCTTGTTTGAACGGCAAACGCGTCAGTTGCAGCCGCAGCTCTTTGAAAGATGCCAGGACCAGTGGCTTTTCTTGATAAGGGGTTACCAACGCCACATCGTGTACAGTTACTCCGAACGGATAGTCGTATTTGATCCGTCCCATTTCCAGTTTGGCGTTAAGATGGTCCGAGACCATTTCCTGGAGCTTGGCCTGGATGATTCGATGGATAAAAGGACCACTTGCATACAACCCTATTGCGACAAGGCCCACCAAAATCAGAATCACGGACAACAAGAAAATCCGCAACCCTCGTTTCCGAGATTTGGCAACTCCAGAAGCATCCATATCGAGGGATTGTACGAGCCGGGTTTCGAATCAGGCATTAAAACATCTTAAATATAGACGGGTTAAGTCGTGATCAAGGCACTCGACGTCTGACTTCGATACTGATGAGTATGTCAAACGCATCAGCGTACCCGTAGTCACCTTGTAGACCACCATCCAGAATGTCCGCGCCGGCGTCGCCGTACAACCGGTCGATGTCCGTTTCTCCGCGAAGGGTATCGTCGCCGCGCCCACCACGGAGGGTATCATTGCCCCGTCCTCCGATCAGGGAATCGTTCCCATCTCCGCCCAACAGTCCGTCATTCCCGGTTCCTCCGTCGAGGATGTCGCTATCATCCTCTCCCAAAAGCGCGTCGCCACCTGCCCTACCGAGCAAACGATCGTTGCCCGGACCACCATACATGGTGTCGGGCCGATTGCCACCCCCCAACAAATCGTCATCCGCTTCACCATACATCAAGTTGCGTCCGGGACCGCCGGTCAGGGTGTCGTTACCATTCCCACCGTACAGGGTGTCGGTTTCATCGTTGCCGATCGCGTAATCGTCGCCGTCTCCGAGGTTGATGGCGTCGTTTCCCAATCCCCCTTCGACATAATCGTTTCCCTCTGCTGTGATGATCGTGTCATTTCCTGCATTCCCATAAACAGTGACGGGAAGAGAGGTTTGTCTGGCGCGGATGTAGTCGTTTCCGGACCCTCCGTTAATGACGATGCCCGTGAATAGGTCGGCATCATAGGTCGTATCCACACCATTTTCGCGTACCAGAAGGTTTCCACCGGTTCCAAAAATCTGCAACACGTTGTCAATGTTGCCCAAATCAAGGACCAACTGGTTTTGGTACGTCTGGATCAGCGCATTGGCCGAAGACAAATAAGCCACCCGGACCGGTGTGTTATCTTGAAAAATTGATCCGTGGCGTGTTTCGGGACCGAATCCCACATCATTGATCAGGGTATCGGTTCCCAGATCGACCGCTGACGCGGTAAACGCCCGGAATCCGATCTGATTAAACGTCCCGGGGGTGGTGCTGGCTTCGGCCCAGGAGATTATAAACTTTCCGGAGCCGGCCACATCGACTTGGGGAAATTGCTCGTCCCCTGCAGGATTGCTGGTAGCCAACTGGGCAGTCGAACCGATCGCAGTGCCCGCGTTGTTATAACGGGTGTAAACGATATTTTTCTCTCCCCCACCCGCGTCGACCGACCAAGCGATGACAAAATTACCATTGGTCGCGATTCCGACCGATGGCTGGGTGTTGATTTGATTATCAACCGTGATGATTGCACCGGAAAGGCTCCCGCTTGGAGCGATCCGTTGGGCCAGCGTATTGGTGGCATTGGTCCAAACCACCACCGCTTGCCCGGAACTATTCATAGCAAGATCGGGAGTGGTTGAATCCTCGTTTGCCGAGACCAGAAACTCAGATCCGTCTTGCACACCGGTGTTGGTGAACCGTTGGGCCAAAATGCGTGGACCCGAACCGTCGTCTGATTGATAAACAACTGTGAAATTGCCTGATCCATCGATCCCGACCCGAGGCTGGGTCTGATCCCCGGTCACCGTGGTATTGACAAGAAACGGGGCAGCAACAGGCACACCGGTGCCTGCAAACCGTCGTGCATAGATCCCGGCCTGATCGGCATCGGCTTGTTGCCAGGTAACCACAAATGATCCGTCGGAGGTAATAGCCACGTCCGGACTGTTGGCCGGTCCGCCTGTATTGACTTTTTGCGCCGGGGCAATTGGCTGACCTGCTCCGTCATACAATCGAACGTAGACATCATCGCTCACCAGATACGCCACCACGTGGCGTCCGTCCGCAAGACCCGCCAGTGCCGGAACTGCGGTCACATTGACGTCAGGGGGATCCACTTGAACCGGAACACCTGCCGGGCTGAACGCCAACAAGTACCTCCGTTCGATTGTTTCAAACACAGCCCGACCCATGATTCTCCGGGGGAATCGATTCTCGTTCATGACGCTCCGCCTTTATTCGATATAACTTCTTTCTGATCAAATGATAATCATTCGTTGGAACATCTCCATTTTTCTGCCTTTTCGTCACAAAAATTTCTCCGTCCGGATGAAAATCATTTCACAATCATATCGGATCTCATGGTAGTCCATGACAATTGGAGTCTTTTTGGGTTATTGTTCGAATATGTCCCAAATGGTTTCCTTGAACCGTCCCGGCCTGACACTTTTGAAGTTGTTACTACCCCTGATCATAATCACCGTGGTCCTGGGTGGAGGAGCCTTTCTCGGTGCTTACTTGCATTACCAGAAGATGAAAACCGCTTTGCCTGCCATCGACGCCACCGGGAAGTTCATCATGCTCGTCGGAAGCGGAAATCTGAATGCAGCCCAAGGAATGACCACCGACGCGATCGACTTAAACCGTCTGACGGACACGGCAGAGCAGATCAGTTCATTGGGAGTGATCCGGGAAGTCAACAAATACTTCGGGGGACAGGTGCATAGCCGAAACGAAGTAGAAGTACAGGCACTACTGGAGTTTACGACGACCCAACGGTTGTTCGTCGGGCAATGGGTCCGGGTGGAAGACCGATGGTTGCTCAAGGACTATCAATTGACGGATGCGCCGACGACCCAACCCGACAAACAACCCGAACAGGAATAAACTAACCGGAGTAAAACGTCGGGCGAGTAAAAAACGCCCGAGCCTCCGCAGGTCGGGCGTCGCGGGTCAGAATCGCGAAAAGTCGAGTCGCGATCGTGACCGATTGCAATCCGATGAATAGAAAAACCATCCGGGTCGGAAATAATCCGACCAAGACATCTATGGTACTTATAGTTCTAAGGCCGATCCGATGGCCGAGGTTTACATGGCCGTAGCGGTGAACGGTAACAGGGCCATGTATCGAGCACGTTTGATGGCCCGGCTGATCATTCTTTGTTCCGCAGCCGTGGCCCCTGACCGCTTACGACTGAGCATCTTTCCATTTCCGCTCATCAGCTTCTTCAAGGATTCGGTATCCTTGTAATCTACATACAGCTTGCCTTTCGCGGTAACCCGCGCGACCTTGATTTTGGGCTTGCTGAACGTCTGGAATTGATCTTTTGACTGGCTTTGTTTATTTGATTTATCCATCGAAATCTTCACGCTGCTGTTATAAAATGGTAGCTTATCCTCCCGATAGCGGCTTTTCAACCCTCTGCGAACAAAAAGCATGGATTTTTGCACCAGACTGGGCAAAACGACATTTCATGTATAGACTTATCACGTGCTGAGGATTTTGCTCGCGTTATCCATTTTCATAACGCCCTATCAATTCGCGGTAACGATTCTCCCGATCCACGACAACACCAGGACGGTTTGTTACTCGATCGGGTTAAAAGCTCCAGTCCGAGCGAGTTGGCAATCCTCTTGTTGCTCGGTCACCATTCATCAAACCGTTCATACGTCCGGATCTATCACCATCATCCAGAATCATTCTCAACAAAATGCCACAGACTCTCACCATTCCTTGCCGGTCGGTTGTATGGCAAAATGTTGCCTTCCAATGACTTACATTCATTTCGGGGGCGTAGAACTGTTACCGGATCGGACCAGCAAGACGGTTCAAATCTGTTCTGAAACTCAACCCTCAAGTCGGCGCGTCCAGCCGGACTCACCCCCACCTCGTTATATGTGACGCAGATCGAGCTCGGCAGAACTCCCTAGCTGCCCTGTTCGGACAAAGTTGATCCTGTTTTAAGGATCACTCATGGACCATTTAGTCAGGTTTTGTGTACAAAAGATATATATTTAAAGAATCGGTTTTATATAAGTCTAGGAAATACTATGCGTTATATTTATTCACTGTTTGTCGTGGCCGCTTTGAGCTTCTGGGCAATTCCGGTGTCGAGCGTTCAAGCTGAAGAGACCAAAGAGGCTAAACCGGCCTGCTGTGCTTGTTGCACTGATGGCAAGACTTGCAAGGAATGTGAAGCATGCAAAGATTGCTCCAAGTGCATGAAAAAAGATTGCGATGCCTGCAAAAAGTCCAACGAGGATAAGCAGTCTGCTGGTGCATCGAGTTGTAAAGACGGAAAAAGTGAGTAATTCCCGTCAGGCAAGTTAGTTATCTCAGCACCCGGGGCATTGGACGTCCCGGGTGTTTTATTTCCCTACCGACCGGATCGTTTGGAATGATCGCGACAAGATCTAGAAAAACAGGGTCGGGTGTTTAATGAGGTCGGATCGGGCGCAATCCCTTTTGTTCGCGAAACCGATTGACGACGACGAGCAGCCCAGAGTCGGATATGATAAACCGGGATACTTGTCCGGTCGAAGTGGACATCATCCGAGCCACCCGAGACACAACTCCCCGTTGTTCAACGAAAACGTCCAAAAAACGAGCCTGATCAATCGGACATTTGGGGTTTAACGTCTCCAACGGAACCGGTTCAGCCTGTTCCCTCAATTCCCAAGCCATTTTGAACCGCAACCGTTCCAAAGCGACATATCGGTTTCGGAATTGACTGCGTGATGTTTCTGCACGAACGGACAAACCGGTCGGACGGTGCATTAATCGAACCGCCGAGCTGGTTTTATTACGTTTTTGCCCCCCAGGACCGGCGCCTCGAACCCCTTGCCAATCACATTGGGCGAGCAATTCCCTGTCGTCGAGAAACAGATAACCTCGCCAACCCATTCGAAGACCAAAAAACGAATGATAAAATCGGACTAAAAAATCCTCTTGACATTTACCCATTAACTTACTTTCCCCTAATGGGGCCTTAACAATCCAGTCCTACTGTTCCCCACCGATCCGATTACGGATCAAGAAAGGTCCAACGGAGTTTTACCAACCCCTTAGAAGGAGTTCCATATGTTCGCATCGTTCAAGTCTCTCGCACTGGCTGTCGTGGCTGCCACAACACTGGCCGGATCGGCCTGGGCACAACAAAAAGTCGTCATCGATGGTAGCTCGACCGTTTACCCGGTTACCGAAGCCGTCGCCGAGGAGTTCGGTAAAGAAAAGAAAGGCCAAGTCCAAGTCACTGTCGGGATCTCAGGTACCGGAGGCGGGTTCAAAAAGTTCGTCCGCGGCGAAACCGATATCTCCAACGCCTCTCGTCCCATCCTCCAGAAAGAGATGGATGAAGCCAAAAAGAATGGGATCGAATACATCGAACTGCCCATTGCTTTTGACGCACTGACCGTCGTAGTCAACAAAGAAAACACCTGGTGCGAACAACTGACGATTCCCGAACTCAGAACCATCTGGTCCCCGGAATCCGAAGGCAAAATCACCCGTTGGAACCAGGTCAATCCGTCATTCCCCGACGCCCCCCTGAAACTTTTCGGTGCAGGACCGGATTCGGGCACGTTCGACTACTTCACCGAAGCGGTTAACGGTAAAAGCAAAGCCAGCCGAAAAGACTACACCCCCACCGAAGACGATAACGTCACCGTCCAAGGCGTTTCTCAGGACAAGAATGCGATTGGTTACTTCGGACTGGCTTATTATGAAGAAAACAAGGATAAGCTCAAAGCCGTTAAAATCGTCAACGCCCAGGGTAAAGCCGTCTACCCGACCGTCGAATCAGCCAAATCCGGGGAATATAACCCGCTGTCTCGTCCTATCTTCATCTATGTGAACAAGAAATCGCTCGAAACCAAGCCACAAGTCCGGGAGTTTGTCGAGTTTTATCTCAAACATGGTGGAGAATTGGCCAAAGAAGTCGGGTACGTCCCGCTCCCCGAAGAAGGCTATAAGATGGCTGCCGAACGGGTCTCCAAAGGCGAAACCGGAACCGTGTTTGGTGGAAAAGAATCTGTCGGAATGACCATCGAGAAGCTTTTCACACTCGAACGGGTCCACTAAAGTATCTCTATATCGACCCGTTTCTCGGGATAATAGGTGCGGGGCGTCTGAACAAGGCGCCCCGTATCTTCATCAGGATTCAACGGGGTCTTCCCCTGTTGTTTCTAGGCGAACCGGTTTATAAGAAAGTATTGCATGACCGATTTGTCCCCTGCTTCTTCTACTACTGAAACGACTGTTGGTTTTGATTTGCGCCGTACCGGGAATACTTGGCAGCGGATCAAAGAAGGGATCATCGAGGGGATTCTCTTTGTTGCCGGCATTTCCTCCGTCGTCATCACGATCGGGATCGTGGTCGTTTTGCTCAGCGAAACGATCCCCTTTTTTACCGTCCCTGAAACCAAAACCATTTACACACCAACGGTTGAAGGGGCTCAGACCCTAACGATATCCAAAATCATAGCCCCGGTGGGGACCTATGTGGATAAAGGGGCACCGGTGGTCGAGTTTTCTTCTCCTGCAGGGTCTGCGGTCTTGACCGCTACTGCCAGCGGAAAGATCCTCAAAATCCTGGGAGAAGTCGGAACGACGGTCGAAATGAATAAACACCTGGTAGACATCTCACACCTGGTTACGTTACGGGATTTTTTTGTTGACACGCTCTGGGCCCCTGTGTTTGACGATCCCCGATACGGAATTTGGTCGTTGATTAGTGGAACCCTGACGACAACCCTCGTTGCGCTGTTTGTCGCGATCCCCGTTGGAACCATCATCGCGATCTGGTTAAGCGAATACTGCTATCCGAACGTTCGTGAGGTGTTAAAACCGTCGCTGGAGTTACTGGCAGCCGTTCCGACGGTGGTCTACGGGTATTTTGCTTTGTTGATCGTCTCCCCGGTCATGCAATGGGTGCTAGGAATGTTTGGGATCACCATGGGCGGATTCAATATGCTTTCTGCCGGTCTGGTGATGGGGATCATGATTATTCCGTACGTTGCATCCTTGTCAGAAGACGCCATGCGCGCAGTTCCTATTCAGATGCGAGAAGGCAGCTACGCCATGGGAGCCACCCGTGTACAGACCGCGTTACGGGTGTTGGTACCCGCCTCACTCTCGGGCATCACGTCTGCTTATATTTTGGCTATCGCGCGAGCCGTTGGTGAGACCATGATCGTTGCCTTGGCGGCAGGTCAAAGACCAAACTTTACCCTGAATCCGACTCAGGAAGCGGCTACCATTAGTGCTGCGATCGTCCAAGCCACCTTAGGCGATTTGCCGCACGATTCGACCGCCTACCGTGCGATTTTCGCAGCCGGACTCATGCTGATGCTCATCACCCTGTTTTTCAACATCGCAGGGTATCTAATCCGTAAACGTTATCGCGAGGCCTACTGATGTCTGATGTCTCCAACGACAAAATCGTACAACTGAGGTCACAAATCGCCCGACGCAAACGGTTTGACCGGATTTTTAGCTCGATCGGAGGATTCCTGGTCGTGCTTTCGTTGCTGACTTTGGGTGTCCTTTTTGTGAATCTTGTGATCGACGGATGGTCAGCATTGACCTCCACCTATCAAGCAAAAGCCGACCAATCCGGCTTCGGACGACGAGAAATCATCGGAAAACTGATCCAGGAAGGATCCGAATGGAAGCTCCAGCTGCGCCCACTCGTCCTGACGGATGTGGACGACGCAACACTCCAACCCCTTGTTGGCAAAGAAGTGGGTGTTAAAGGTCGGATGGCTCGGGCGCCCGAATCCGGGTTCGACCCGTCGTCGGTCGGTCCTATCGAAGGCCCCGTTGAGAATTACGATCTGGTCGGGACGCTGACCCGTCAGCAAATGTCCGTCATTGATTCGCAAGGGAAAACCGTACAAACAGCTGTTTACACCCTCAAAGCCCGACCGATCCTGGTGGACGTCTCGGGAATTGATCCGTCGAAGCTCAACCCTGGTCAAGACGTCTCGGTGGACCCCAAACGAGCCTTGTCCGGGGGAGCCGTTGTGGCTTCTAACATTGTCCCACTGGTGACCAAGAATTTTTTCAATTCGTTTCCATCTCGTGATCCCGAGCAGGCTGGGATTTTATCCGCTTGGGTCGGAACTCTGCTGATCATGCTGGTAACGATGGTCATATCCGTCCCATTGGGAGTAGCCGCAGGTATCTACCTGGAGGAGTATGCCCCCAAGAACAAACTGACTGCGTTGATCGAGGTCAATATCGCCAACCTGGCCGGGGTGCCATCGATTATCTGGGGATTGCTGGCGTTGGGGTTGTTTGTCTACATCATCGGAACGGGTCGGTCGATTCAGACCGCCGGTCTGACGTTGGGGCTTTTGGTGCTCCCGATTGTGATTATCTCAACCCGTGAAGCGATCCGATCGATCCCCAGCACCATTAGGGAAGCGTCCATCGGTTTAGGGGCAACAAAGTGGCAAACCGTTCGATACCATATTTTGCCTTATTCATTGCCCGGTATTCTGACCGGTTCGATCATCGCGTTAAGCCGGGCGATCGGGGAGACTGCCCCGCTGGTGACGATCGGCGCATTGACGTTTATTGCGTTTTTGCCCCCGCCTCCGGTGGAGTACAAGGTCCCTGAAGCGGAATGGGCAGTCTATCAGGAAGCCCTCAAAGCGAACCCGTCTGCACCGATACCTGAAAAGCAGTGGCATTTCCAGCCGACCGAATGGTTGAAAAGCGGTTTTACGGTGCTTCCGATTCAGTTGTTTCAATGGGTGTCCCGTCCTCAGAAAGAGTTTCATTATAACGCCGCTGCGGCCGGGGTGGTCCTTCTGGCGCTGACCCTGGGTTTGAACGGGACGGCGATTTATCTTCGATATCGATTACGACGTAAAATCAGTTGGTAAATGGACTTAAGAAAATGGGCATGATCACCGATTCTTCCACGGTTTCCTCCGGGTCGGCTCCGCAGCTCGCCCACCCCCCGACACCTGTACCCCGGATTTCCGACCCCCTGAAAGCCCAAGTCGAGTCCTTTAACTTCTTTTATGCCAACGGTTTCCAAGCCTTGCACGGGATCAACATGCCGATCGCTGACAACCAGGTGACTGCCCTGATCGGTCCTTCGGGTTGTGGAAAAAGCACACTGTTACGGTCCTTCAACCGGATGCACGATCTATACTCCAAAAACCGTTATGAAGGACGAATCATCCTGCTCCCGGAGAACATCAATCTGATCGGTCCGGAACTCGATCCGATCGAGATCCGGATGCGTGTGAGCATGGTCTTTCAAAAGCCAAATCCTTTTCCCAAAAGCATTTATGAGAATGTTGCCTTTGGGCTTCGGGTCCGAGGCGAGACCAACAAGCGCTACATCGACGAACGGGTGGAAAAGGCTCTTCGGGGGGCTGCGTTATGGGATGAAGTCAAGGACAATCTGGACAAATCCGGGTTTGCCCTTTCGGGAGGTCAGCAACAACGGTTGTGCATCGCCCGGGCGCTGGCAACCGATCCGGAGATTCTGCTATTCGACGAACCCACTGCAGCTCTTGATCCGATCTCGACCGCCAAGATCGAAGACCTCGTCGTCGAACTAAAAAAGACCGTCACGATCATCATCGTGACTCACAACATGCAACAAGCCGCCAGAATCGCTGACTACACTGCTTTTATGTATCTCGGACAGCTGGTGGAGTTCGACCAGACCAATCAAATCTTTACCAACCCCTCCAACCCCATGACCGAACAGTATCTGACCGGACGGTTTGGATAAATCGACATTTCCGCGACAGGGAGTTGGATTTTGTATCAAGTGGCTTATGATCTGAACGAGAGGTTACTGGCCGCGCAGAGAGTATGCCATCCGTTTGCCTCTATTTTCAGCTTCATCAGCCTTACCGGTTACGCCGTTACTCGGTGTTTGATACCGACCGTCATTATTTTGACGACTTCAAGAACGCAGAAATTCTTCGCGGGATCGTGTCAAGGTGCTATCTACCTGCCAATCAACTGATCGGGGAATTGATCAAACAGTTCAATGGAGCGTTTCGCGTTGCTTACAGCATTTCAGGGGTGCTTCTAGAACAACTCGAGGAACATGCCCCGGAAGTTCTCAGCAGCTTCCGAAAACTGGCCGCCACCGGATGTGTGGAGTTTTTAAACGAGACGTACTATCACTCGCTTTGCTTTTTATACAGTCGGGACGAGTTTCGTCAGCAGGTGGAGTTGCACCGACAGAAGATCCAACAGTTATTTGGTTCGGATGCTCGTATTTTTCGTAACACCGAACTGATCTACAACAACGAATTAGCTCAGATGGTGGCTCATTTCGGGTATGAAGGATGCCTGGCCGAGGGAACCGACACGGTTCTGGGTACGCGAAGCCCCAATTTCCTGTATTCCCCCACGGGTGGTGCCCGGATCAAGCTTCTGTTACGAAATTATCGGCTCAGTGACGACATCGCGTTCCGTTTTTCGGATAAATCCTGGGAACAACACCCTCTGACGGCTGACAAGTTTGCAAGGTGGGTGGGTCAGATCAATGGTCACGGAAGCGTCTGCAACCTGTTCATGGACTACGAGACGTTGGGGGAACACCAATGGGCCGATACCGGCATTTTTGAGTTTTTCAAGCACCTGCCCGATCAATTACTTCACCTGCCCGACACTCATTTCATGACCCCCAGCCAGCTCATCGACACCTATGCTAGCTCAGGAGAACTGGACGTTCCGCACGTCACAAGTTGGGCTGACACCGAACGCGATCTGTCTGCCTGGATGGGCAACGCGATGCAGTCCAACGCCTTGCACGAACTGTATAAACTCGAAAACCTGCTTAAGGAACGCCAAGACGAGCAATTACTGACCGACTGGCGAAAACTCGGGACGTCCGACCACTTCTACTATATGTGCACCAAGTACTGGGCCGACGGACAGGTCCATCGGTACTTCAGTCCTTACGAAAGCCCTTACGACAGCTACATCAACTTTATGAACGTGCTGGACAATATCCAGTCTCGTGCACGGGCGTAAAAACCGTCTTGAGGGTTTTGGTCCTCCGATCGAGATCACCGACTATTATGATTTTTCCCTCGGATGTGTATGAAAGAAGTTGTGAAAACTGCACCGTTTTGTGAACAATTTGAGGTTTTTCAATTACACTTTGACATAGTGGAAGGTATGATCTAGAGTTTATCGCTAACGTTTTAAGGCTTTCCGATCGTGAGTCTGGATCAAACAAATCAATCTGAACCTCGCCGACGTCGTCGTCGGTCGGTTGCCCGACGAGTTAGTCTGATGGATATCGCTCAACGAGCAGGCATCAGCCAAATGACTGTTTCATCGGTTCTTCGGGGCAAAGGAGGGGCTAGTCGAGAAACCGCGGAACGTATTTTCAATATTGCTCGAGAGCTGGGTTATCGTCCGAATCTCGCCGCCCGTGCGACGGTAACGGGTCGGTTCAACTGTATCGGATTGATCCTCAGCACCGAGGAAAAGCTCAGTAATACATCGCGTAAGCTCCTGGACGGAATCAGTCTTGTCCTCTCGGACGCTGGGCTCCATCTCGCGATGGCTGTCACTCCGGATCAAAAACTGCAAGACGAGAACTTTGTCCCGACGATCCTTCAGACGTGCATGTGTGACGGATTGTTAATCAATTACACGCACCATATTCCTCCCACGATGCGTGACCTGATCGACCGGTACCATATCCCTTCGATCTGGATTAACTCCCGTCAATCCACCAATTGTGTATATCCTGATGATCTTCAAGGGGCCCGGGCCTTGACACGTCATTTGATCGGGATGGGACATAAACGAATCGTTTACGTTGACTTGGTGAACTTTCTGACGTTCAACGACAAGCATTACTCCGCGATCGATCGTCAGCAAGGCTACATTCAGGCGATGACTGCTGCCGACCTCAAACCGCGCGTTGTTGAACTTTTGTCGGCAACAGATTCTAGGCTTCAGATCGCGCATCATCTGTTGAGTGGTCCTGAACGCCCCTCGGCGATCATCTGCTACGGTAAAACGGATGCTTTGGCGGTTTTGTGTGCAGCACAAAGTCTGGGGATGCAATGTCCGCGAGATTTTTCTTTGGCGTCATTCGATCACAGTCCGATCACGCTTCTAGACTGGCAGATTACCACAGCAATCGTCCCGGATAGACAGGTTGGTCGCCTAGCCACCCAAATGTTACTTGATTCCATTCAGGATCCGCAGCTCACTCACGAACCTACTGCCGTCTCAATGACTTTGGATGCCGGTCAGACCTGCATTCCGAATGGTTCGAGCGCCGGTTATTGATAGTTTTCGATCCGATGTATCCCCTAGGAGGAGTGTTATGGCGCAAATTGACAAAACCCGTCTCAAAGAAAGACTTAACGTTATGGATTGTTTCCGAAAAATCCTTCCATGTTTGAATTGGATCCCCATGATCGGATTCGTATTCCTCGTTCTTCCCTCCGGATCCGTCGCAGTTGCTGATCCGAGTGAGAAACCGTTTTTACTCCCCAACGGTTCGAACGTCACCAATGTGAAGGATTTCGGGGCCGTCGGTGATGGTGTGACCGATGATACCGCCGCGATTCAAGAGGCGTACAACCGTACCGGAATGATCTATTTTCCGAACGGAACCTACCTGATCAGCCAGACCATCCGTGCCCCCCATCGTCCTGGTGGGGTTCCGTCTCGACGGATCATCCAAGGTCAAAGCCGAGACGGGGTGATTATCAAGCTCAAGGATAACGCCCCGGGGTTTGATAACCCCGCCCAGGCAAAACCCATGATTATCACCTCTTGGCGAATCGCCCAGGCGTTCCGGAACGCGGTCAGAGATGTGACGATCGATGTCGGTACCGGAAACCCCGGTGCGGTCGGGTTGGAGTTTTTCGCCTCCAATACCGGGCAAATCTGGAATGTCACCATCCGATCATCCGATCCCGAGAAAAAGGGCTTTGCGGGTTTGAACATGTTCGCAGACAACGGCCCCCTTCTGGTCAAAGGACTGAGCGTCGAGGGATTCGAATACGGGATCATTTCCGACTGTAATCAGCTGGCAACCTTTGAAGACATCCGTTTGTCGGATCAGACAAAAGTAGGACTCGATTCTCGCAACAAAAGTATCATTCGTGGTTTACAAAGCCGAAACTCCGTTCCCGCGGTGGTCGCACGGGGACAAGGATTCACGTTGTTAGAAGCGGAACTGGTTCAAACGGATTCAACGAACGAACCGGCTATCAAACTCACGGATGGAGTCGCGACCCTGCTCCGAGATATCCGAACCACCGGGTACACGCGTTCACTGGTTACACCGGACGTTTCCATCTCAGAAAACCGAATCGAAGAGTGGACCTCCACACCCGTTTTCGCGCTGACCCCTGCCTCACCTCAAACCACCCTCCGATTGCCGATCGAGGAAACCCCCGATTTTGAGACCGAATCGGTCGATAAATGGGTCCCGATCACCCGGTTCTCCCCCGGCGAGCTCTGGGTGGAACGAAAAGGCAGGCACCGAAAAGAGAACTGGGCAACGGCACTCCAAGCGGCCATCGATTCGGGCGCAACAACCATCTTTTTCCCAGCGGGACGCAGCTATCCCATGCACGGAGACGTGTTCATTCGGGGAAACGTCCGACATCTGATCGGAATGGAAGCAACCGTCTCGGAAGTGGATGTCTCCTTCAGTGGCGCAAAACTCATCGTCGAAGAAGGCAAATCGGATAGTGTCCTCATCGAACGATTCGATTCGATGTACAGCCGATGGACTATCGAGAATCGATCAAAACGTCGTCTGATCCTCCGACACCTACTGGCCGACGAAATCCGTGCAACGGAGAACGCCGGTGATCTGTTCCTCGATGACGTATACACCCACTTTCTGGATATCAACGGTCAAAATGTCTGGGCCAGGGGATTAAACATGGAACATGGTGTCAACTTTCAGACCGACAAATCCCCTCGACCCAATGCGACAAACAACGGCGGAAATCTCTGGATACTCGGACTCAAGACCGAGCAGCCTCGAACTAAAGTACGCACATTGAATGGTGGGAAGACAGAAGTTTACGGTTACATCCTGGCCAACGTTGCATCAAACCCCTGGCCGATGTTCGAAAACGAAAACGCGACAACAACGATCAACATTGTCGAATCCGTTTTGCGTCAAGCCCCCTTCCAAGTCTTGCTCGAAACCCGGTGCAACAATAAAGTCACACTCGGAAATCGTCAGCTCATCGGTGCACAGGGAACCAACGGAGCCGCCGTTCCTTTGATGACCGCTGGGTGTGGACCGAGAGAGTAGGTCTGATCGGTTCGAGCAACTTTTCTCATCCGTGTCTCCTGTATGAAAAGTCCAAATGATCTACCAGCCGATTTCATCTTGATATGGGGCTTCTGATGAATAACCGTCCACCGATTTTTGATTTGCGGATTGAACCCGTGATCGATCCTTCCGGGCAAACTCAACGAAAACAGAAACTGCTCACAGCCCATCGAGAATCGCGTTTTGAATTGTTCAGTGATTCGGGCGTCTACAAGCCCAATCCCAACTTCGACTGGAGGGGTTATTTCTGGAACGCCGCGTCATTCCTCAGCGACGATACCGGACGCATGCATGCTCGTGCCAACGCCATGCTGCGTTTGGTCGCGTCGTTGGGAGACGGGCATTTTTGGACCAGTGCCGCGACGGTCCTTCTGGGACGTTTTGGTAAGGATTCTGAAACACCTCGGATCACGTCAGAAGTCGATCAACTGCTTCGTGATCGCCTGCGCGGACTGGTCCTCGAAGAAGCCACCCATCGTCCTCGTGGTTATAATGACAACTACCCTGCAATGGCTGCTTTGTCAGCAGGGGTCGGAGCCCGGTTGACGGATCAACCCGACGCTCTTCAAGGGGCGCGTGTCTGTCTGGAAGAGTTTGCAAGGCTTTATCACCGTCGGGGGTTCCTTTCAGAGTATGCAAGCCCTACTTACAGTCCGATCACCCTCACCATGCTGGCGGAAATTGTTAATTTGTCGGATGACCCGTTCCTGAGGGATCTGGCGCTGTCGATTGAACAACGACTTTGGCTCGAGTTGGTTTCGAGATGGCATGTGCCCACGTCTTCGCTGTCCGGACCACACAGTCGGGCCTACATGGCGGACATGTGCGCTCATTATCATTCGGCCCATGTCGCGATGTATCTTGGGCTAGGTGAAGAGTTTACCTTGATCCACCCGTTTAACAGTCAATTTCCGGGTTTGCCCGGTCAAGCACTCCACAACGGTGGACCGGATGTCGCATTTCAGGCAACCAGTTTCCACCATCCCCCTTCTCGACTTGTTGAAATCCTACGTGATCGGAAATACCCGCATCAGGTGATCGCCAACGCCGAAGTTGCCTCCTTTTCTCGAAACGCATGGAGTCACGAGCGACACCCCGAGACCCCGTTCTGCGAAGTCCCTGCCAATGTCGTCAATACCACCAACTATCAAACGCCCGATTATGCCCTTGGAACTTCCGACCGGTCCTGGCTGGACGGCAAACAACATACTGGAGTTCATCTGGTTTTTCGACGATCCCGATCGGTCCAAAGCCTTAAAGACATCGGCTCCCTGTTTGCCCGTTATCTGTTCGGACCCTGCGACGTCATCAACAGGCACCGTCATCTGGACTGCGGTGGTCGAACGATCGGACTACAGCACGAATCGTCCTGTATGGTGCTCTACTGGCCTCGTCCGTCGTGGGGCGCAAGCCGGGGAGACCCGGACCCAGAACGGTCGGACATCGGTCTGTTACAGCTGGTAACGTTCATACCCAATTTTTGGACCGCCCCTCAGGAGATCTGGATCGGAGACACACCTCTTGCGGACTGTGATTCATGCGCTTCCAGTCCGTCACCGGTTTTTATTCATGACGGTCGTGTTTTCGTGGTAATTCAACCCCTGGAAATAACCGATCTAGGCCGGTCCGCTGCCGTTCGGGTGGACGAGGTCAATGGGTTTCGTGCGATCCGGTTCATCAATTATGAATCAACCCCGAGACGGTTTCGGGCAGACGAACTTCCGGCAATCCGAAACGGATTCGTTCTCAAGGTCGTCTCGTGTGACACCCATAACTTCTCGGAATGGCGACACCAGTGGATGAACCATTTCCGATTTACCGATCAATGGCACGCCGGGGACGCCATGAGACGCGTCCGGGCAACACTCCCCGAAGGAGTCGAACTAGGGATGGAGATCAGCCCCTACAGCGAAGGGATCAAGTGTCGCACGATCAACGGACAAGCTGCGCCCGAACCACTTTTCCAGGCTACCGGAATCGATACCAAATCATTACCTCTCATATAACGCATCGGTTCAACCGATCGTCGCTTATCCCCTCCCCTTGGTTGACCGGTCGAAGGTCCGAATCAACCCGTTGGTGTATCCGGATGGGTAACCCGATCAGAATCATTTATCGATTGACTCGCTTGCTTGAATACCTCAATGATGGACAACGAAATAGCTACCACGACCGGACCGATGAAAAGCCCCAACACCCCGAACACCTGCAACCCACCCAGCACACTAAAAAAAATCACCAGATCGTGCATTCCTGTTTTTTTACCGACCAACCTTGGTCGAAGAAAATTATCGACCGACCCAATAACCACTCCACCCCAGACCATCAGCAGAATGGCTTTGTAAGGGTGTCCGGTGGCAAATAAAAAGATGGCAGCCGGTACCCATACCAAAAAGGCCCCCAAGGCAGGGACCAGCGACAAAAGAAACATCACCACCCCCCAAAGCACTGCGGAGGGGATTCCTAAAAACCAGAATCCAAGGGCACCCAAAACCCCCTGTATCGCTGCGATCAGAATCACCCCCTGAACGCTGGCCTGAATGATTTCGCGACATCGTTTGAACACCTCAAGACTTTGCTGGCGTTCGAGGGGCAGCAGATCGATCATCGAGCTGCGAATCTCTCCGGTATCTCGGAGAAAGTAGAACAACGTGAATAGCGCAAAGCAGATCTGGATCAGCGTCCCTGCCACGCCGGTCACCGCTGCTGTAGCCCATGAGGCGGTCTGTGCCGTCAAGGGTGACAACCATGCCTTGGTCTTTTCCCTGATGACTTCCGGGTCCTGCAACCAGTCCAAATCGACGTAAGGGTCTACCCACTGGTACAGTTTGGATTCGGGGTTGATCCAGTGTTTGGCTGTTTCTCCCAAGGCGTTGACCTGTTTGACAGCCTCAGGCACCTGCGCTGCCATGAGGGTCAGAATGACAATCACCGGAACCAGTACGACCAGAATCACCCCGATCGTGCAAATCAGCGCAGACAACCAGGGTTTAAACCCCCGATGACATAACTGAATATGGTATGGATACGCGATCACCGCCAAAACCGCTGCCCAGAGAATGACATTGATAAAAGGCGAAATGATCAACCAACAGAGGTATAGCGCGATCAGTGTGACCGCCAAAAGTCCCAGCCATCGGGCGTTGAGTCGTTGCATGTCCACCATCGTACAAGCCGGGACAAATCACCGCACCTAAAGAGTGTTCATCTCGTTTTCAGCCCGCTTTAATCTCAAACACGATCGATCCTTCATCGTCGCATTTCCGGATTAAGCGTATCAATTCGTTTGAACGGTGTAGACATTCGACTCCGAGAACCATTTGGTCGTAGCTCGTCCGTCTGTTACATTTACATTTGGATTGGTTTAATTGAAAGAAAGGAATTTCCATGCGCCGTTTGATGATCGCTTGGGTTGTAGTACTTTTCACAAGCTGCCTGTCTTATGCTCAAACCAAGGTGGCTGTGGTCAATCCTGGCAAAATTCTCCAGGAAATGAAGGAAACCAAGTACAGTAACGAGGCGTTTCGTGCCGAACAACAAGCCGTGCAAAACCAACTGAAGGAAAGACAGAACAAACTGGCAGAACTGGAAAACCAGAAAAATCAACTTAAGCCTGATGCTCCTCAATGGGCGGAACTGAACAAGCAGGTGGTCCAGTTGCGTACCGAGAATGAGATCTGGCTGAAAGAAAAGGACCAGGAATTGACCCTGAAGTTCCGGTCACAAGCCAAGTCGATTAGTGGAAAAATCCGGTCAGCCATCGAGGAAGTGGCTAAAACCAAGGGGTATGACCTGGTCATCAGCGAGCAAAGCGAGCTACAGGAAGCCGACCTGGAAAGGATACCTCTTCAACAGCTCATGCCCGCTCTTTTAGCTCGAAACGTTTTTTACAGCTCTGATTCGATTGACATTACCCAGGACGTGCTTGCCAAGCTGGATGCAAACTACGCCGCGGGCGCGGGTGAGAGCAAATAAAAGTTCTGCGGACTATAAACCCCGATTCGATCATGCCGACGTTAAAACAACTGGCCGATCTGCTGGGAGTTCCTTGTCCGGTTGGAGGACATTTGGAACTTCGTGGAATTCAATCCCTGGAGGACGCCGGTCCGAGTGACCTGTCGATTCTGGCGCGTGATGCGTTTGTCAAACAATACCAGCAAACCCGAGCCGGGGCTGTGCTGGTCGGTAAAAAAGTCCGATTCACACCGCGGACTGATGTTCCGACGCTGATTGTGGAGGATCCGGACCTGGCTTTGATCCGATTGATCGAGCTTTTGGCGCCTTCAATTCCCCAACCCGAACCAGGAATTTCACCCCGAGCGATCATCGACCCGACTGCCCGGATCGGATCCGGCGCAGCCATCAGTCCCGGCGTGGTCATTGGTAAACGAACGGTTATCGGAGAAAACGCCCGGATCCATCCCGGAGTGATCATCAGCGATGATGTCGTGATCGGTGATGACGTGATCCTGTATCCTAATGTCGTGATCCGTGAACGAATCACCATCGGAAATCGGGTCATCATCAATGCAGGGAGTGTGATTGGAACAGACGGGTTTGGTTACCGTTGGGACGGTCAGAAACAGGCCAAGATACCTCAGATCGGGACCGTCGTAATCGAGGACGATGTCGAGATCGGTTCCTGCACTTGTATCGACCGGGCCAAGTTTAATGAAACCCGGATCGGTAAAGGGACCAAGATCGACAACCTCGTTCAGATCGGGCACAACGTTCGGATCGGAATGCACTCGATCATCTGCGGGCAGGTGGGCATCGCGGGTAGTGCGCAAATTGGTAACTTTGTGGTGCTCGGTGGCGCCTCTGCCGTTCGAGACCATGTCCGGATCGCGGACGGAGTGATGGCCGGGGGACATGCCGTCGTTGTGAAAGATATCTCACCTAAACAGGCGGTTTCAGGACTTCCTGCGCTGCCCCATCGACAAACATTACGAGAACAGGCAGCAATTCGACGGTTGCCGGAGTTACTGGTTCAAATCCGAAAACTGCAGGAAGAAGTCGATCAGCTCAAAACCCGACTCGAGCAGTCCGGGTAGACCCTTTGCGATTTTACAAACCGGTTCGTCGTTGGGCACGTCGAGAAAGCCAATCCTGAACCGCGTTGGCGTTCCCGGACCGGAGCAATTGGACCAATTCAGAAAGTTCCGCGTTCAACTGACCGATGGCGTCGATCAGATTTTCGCGGTTTTCCATGAAAATATCCCGCCACAGTTTGGCATCTCCCGCAGCAATACGCGTGGTATCGGTCCATCCCTTTCCTCGCAGATCCAAAGATGCCTCGGTCTGCACCCCCACGACCGCTGCCGCGACCGCGTGAGGTAAATGGCTGATCCATGCGACAAGTCGGTCATGGGTCTTCGGATCATGTCGGACAACGCGCATTCCCAATCCCGTCCAGAACGCTTCCACCCGATCGACCGCTGAAGGATCGGTCGAAGGGGTGGGGGTCACTACACAAGTGGTCCCTAGAAACAGATCCGCGCGGGCACAGGCAACACCGGTCTTTTCTCCCCCTGCCATCGGATGGCTTCCCACAAATACTCCCGGTCCGGACATTTTTGCTCCGGTTTCACAAATCGAAGCCTTGGTCGATCCGACATCGGTCACGACCGTTCCGGGTTTGAGATGAGGTCCGATTTTGTCGATCCAAATCGGAATTTGCCCCACCGGCATACACAAAATGACCAGATCCGCCTCTCGGACGGCCTGGGGAATGTCTAGAGTCCACTCATCGACCGCCCCGAGTTGCTGGGCATGAATTAGCGAGTCCGGACGATGAGCACAACCCATTATTTTACAGTCACTTATGAACTTACGAACGCCTAATCCGATCGACCCACCCAACAGGCCGAGTCCGATAATCGTCAAGTGACGGGGCATGGGAATCCGATAACACATCTGGTAAGATGCAGGATCGTGCATTAAGGCTTTGGTGTCAATCACCAAGGGATCGGCTTGCCTGATCCTGACTTCGCGGTACGCTATCGGACGATCAGAATGAGTACAACAACCCTTGAAAAATCGTCTTCAGCCCCCAGACCGGTCCTGAAGCACACGTTGTCCTTCGAACAACCCCTTGCCAAATTGGAACAACAGATCCTTGAGCTCGAGGCCATGCAAGCTCAGAAGCAGATCGACTATACGTCCGAGCTTCGCCAGCTTCGCAGCAACTACACCGCCTTGTTGAAAAAAACTTATGAAAACCTTTCCCCCTGGGAAACGGTCCAGGTGGCACGTCATCCGCAAAGACCCCAGTTCAGAGACTATGTTGAACTGATGTGCCGGGAGTTTCGGGAATTGCACGGAGACAGACGTTTTGCCGACGATAAAGCGATCGTCTGCGGTCTAGCCAGGCTCGGTGTTCATAAGATCATGCTGATCGGACATCACAAGGGTCGGGATACCAAAGAAAAAATCGCCTGCAATTTCGGGTGTGCGCATCCGGAAGGGTATCGTAAAGCCTTACGATGTATGAAATTGGCCGAAAAGTTCGGGTTACCCGTCGTCACCCTAGTTGATACCGCCGGGGCCTATCCGGGGCTCGGATCAGAAGAACGGGGTGTCGCAGAGGCCATCGCAGTGAACATGATGGAAATGTCTCGACTTCGGACGCCGATCGTCTCGGTCATTACCGGAGAAGGTGGGTCCGGAGGGGCCATCGGGATCGCCGTGGCCGATCGAGTCGCGATGATGGAATACGCCTGGTATTCGGTCATCAGTCCGGAAGGTTGTTCGGGTATCCTATGGAAAGGATCGGATAACGCTGCCGACGCAGCTGCAGCCCTGAAACTCACCAGCAAAGACCTGAAACAAAAGGGGATTATCGATCAGATCGTCCCCGAACCCCTCGGTGGTGCCCACCGCGACCCCCACACAGCAGCCCATCATCTCGAACAATACCTTTCCAAGACGCTAAAGGATCTGAAACGATGCAAAATCGATAACCTTCTGGAACGACGGTATGAAAAGTTCCGCGAACAGGGGGTCTATGCTTCCAAAACATCCCGGATGACTAAAGTCGGTTGACACCGGATTGTCACACCGCCTGCGATAACTCAAACGCTACTGCCCGGAAACGGTCCTGCTCTCGAGAAAAATCCTCCGGTACCGGTGGTAACTCGACCCATCGAACCCGTCGGCCGGATACGTTCTGAATCATCCGTTGCAGTTTATTTTCGCGACAAAGTGCCTGCGTATTCGTCGAAGCCAACACCGCACCGCCGGGCTTCAACACTTTCATCGTCTGTTCGATCAGTTTCGGGTAATCTGATACAGCACTCCACGGTCTGACTTTTTTCCTTTTGTTCCCCGACGCGAAACTGGGCGGATCCAAAATCACCAGGTCATACTTCAGGTTCTTCTTCTGTGCATAAGCAAGAAACTCCAAGGTGTCCATTCGAACAAAACGATGCATCAGTGGATCCAAACCGTTATGTTCGAAATTACGCTTAGCCCATTCCAAATACCGGGCCGATACATCCACACTGGTTGTATGCGCCCCCCCTACTGCTGCTGCGACCGAAAAACCACAGGTGTAGGCAAAAGTGTTCAGGATCTGGACCTTGTCCCGTCGACGCACCCGTTCGTAAACCCATTGTCGATTGTTTCTCTGGTCCAGAAATAACCCGGTTGACAGTCCGTCATACAACCGGATCTCCAATTTCCAGACATGCTCTCGAATCAGAATCCCTTCCGGAAGTGGACGACCCGACAAAGGAGTCGCATCGGTGGTTTCAGGAGGCAATTGACCCGATAGTCTCGAACGGTCACGAACAAACGGTTTGTAATACACCGCTTGAACGCCATACGGTTTTAACCGTTCCAGCACGAGGTCGGCGCAATCCCGGATGTTTAGGTTGTCCTGCTTGCGACCTTTGTATTCGATCAGGACCGCACCCGGACCATAACGGTCCACGAAAATACCGTCCCATCCGTCGGCCTGTCCGGAAAAAACACGACAGGCATCCGTGATCGTACCCTTCAAAAGCCCCTTTCGATGACCCAAAGCCGTATCAAATCGGGTTGTAAATCGGTCCAAATCTGACACGTCACTCCACCTTTACAATCCGGGCACCGAACGTTTCAGACAGGGATCGGATCAGAGGGTTTTCCATCAATTCATTCGTCAATTCCGGAGTCAGTGTCAACCCTTGGGATCCACCGGACGATTCGGTCGTCGGTTCCCGCAAAACCTCCTCGCGACGAAAACTAGCTACCTTTGAGTCCTCAGGCGCCGGAGCAGACGATTTGTTTTCAGACGGTTTCTGATCCGTCTCGGAAACCAGGATCTTCAAACCGACCGACCTGCCGAGCAGTTGACTGAGCACCTTTTGAACCGATTCGCGCTTACCGTTACGGTCCAGCATTCGGGCAGACGCCTGGTAATCAGGGGGGTATTCGAGCGTGATCGTGTCTGATTGAAAATCTTTGATCTGCCCCCCTTCCAGAAACCCGACCAGTGTCGGCACCTGCTCAGAAACCGCAGCATGTAATCGTTGCATCAACTGCGTGAAATTATTCGGATCTACCGGTTCAAGATTATCGCTATGAAGTGGGGGGTCCGATTTGAGTATCGGCGCCTCAACCGGTCGGGCAGAAGCGTTCTGACGAAATGCCTGAAAAACACTGGTCACCCCCCCACCGGTCCACACCCGACCGACCGCAGGCAGGTCATCCTTTTCCTCCGGAATTTCTGTGTGAGAAGATTCAGCCCCGACCACTTTAACCGGTTCCATGACGCTACTCGGCGCAGTTGGCGATGCTTCCGATACCAAACCGGCATCAGAGCTTATGACGGCAGGCTTATACTTTTTTTTTATGCCCTCAGAAGGCATCTGCCCTAACGCAGCCAAAAGGTCATCCACCCGTGTCATTTCGCCCGCCAACGCCAGACGGACCATCGTTGCATCGAGCAAAGCCCTTCCTGCAAAAGCCGACCGCAATTGCCGGCGTAACTCCTCCAGAATGACAATATTCTGACTCAGAATCAGAGGTTCGAATCGTTGTGCCTGCTGAAACACCTGATCGACCGATAAACCGGGGATTTCGACCAGCGTGGTCTGTTTCCCGCACGCTTTAAGAACCAACAGATTGCGGAAATGGTCAATCAAAGAACTGCACAACGTTTCTGCCGAAAGCCCTCGCGTGAGGATCTGATCAACGCTCGTCAATACGTCCTGGACCTTGCCTTGACCGATCCGTTCGACCAGATCAAAGATCTGCTGACCTTTCGGCAAACCAAGCAATTGTTCGATCGTTTCGGTCGTGAGACGATCCCCCGAAGCACTCAACAGCCGATCCAGCAGCGATAGCGCATCCCGCATGGACCCTGCTCCGGATTTGGCTACCAGCAGGATCGCGTCATCGTCGGCCTGGATATTTTCCTTCTGGCAAACATTCTTGAGATGAGCTGCGATTTCACGTGTGGGAATGTTTCGAAAATCATACCGCTGACACCGGGACAGGATCGTCGGAAGCACCTTTTCGACTTCGGTGGTCGCTAGAATGAACTTGACATGTTCCGGCGGTTCTTCGAGGGTTTTCAGCAACGCATTAAAAGCGCTTTTGGAAAGCATGTGCACTTCATCGATGATATAAACCTTAAACCGTGCACGTGCGGGTCGGAATTGGGCGTTCTCGATGATTTCCCGGACATTGTCCACGCCGGTATTCGACGCTGCGTCGATTTCGATTACATCAATATCATCCCCACGGGCGATCGATTGGCAAGAATTGCACTTTCCGCAAGGCGTGGTCGTAGGACGGTCCGAACTTTCACAATTCAAACATTTGGCCAAGATCCGGGCTGAAGACGTCTTTCCTGTACCCCGTGTTCCGGTAAACAAAAACGCATGCGCGATCCGGTTGGATTTGATCGCGTTGGTCAGTGTTTGCGCGATGTGAGCTTGTCCGACGAGTTCATCGAACGTGTTGCTTCGATAACGCCTGGCGAGAACGGTGTAGGACATCTTATCCCGATCTTATCAAATCTCCGGTTCGGATAAATCAACATGGGTCAAAACCCGTTTTTTTGCAACACCCTTTCCTCTACCAGTATCGCAAACACAAGGGAGCCGGAAACAACTTTGCCTTTGCCAGTTTGACCGTCGATAACCACAATCGAGCGGTGTAACTCAAAACTCGTCCGGTCAGCTGGGTTGTTGACGCAAGCATAGACGACGTGACATCAATTTTGCCTTAAAGTCATGATCAACATCGACTATGGGGCTTTTCATGGTCTGAAATAAAGGACCGGTTCCGGATAATCAACTTCTCTGATTCGACCTTCATCAGCTCGTCAGAACCACGGACTTCAACGCCGGGACATTTGAATCCGATCCGCGCGCAAGATCAAGATTATGTTCACAGCCTTTTAAAGACCGGCCTGTTGGGTTACTCCGTATCGGGAGTCTGTTTTGCGTAACTGTAAACAGTCATGAAACAATCTTAATCCGTGGAAGATGACATTTTGTTACACGCGGAGCTTTTTGGTAATCGGAAAATAACTATGATTGCCTCTTCATGATTCGTATAAGCCCAATCAAACTAACCTGAAAAATTATAACTGATCGACTCATGAAAGATGACTGCGTCGAACATATTCTTTGGTTTTAGGGAAGTGCACGATGAAAAAAGTTCTTATTTATTCTCTATTGCTCGTTGCAGGGTTGGTGATATCGCAGATTTTCGCTTCATCGTTAGAACCTTTTCGTGATCTGATCGTGTTCGCCACGATGCTGGCATTGTCGTATATCATGATCCACGTGGGTTATGAGTTTGACATCGACAAATCGAATCCACGACAGTACCTGGTCGATTACGGGGTTGCGTTCACTGCTGCGACGTTTCCGTGGTTTTTTTGCACGCTGTATTTCGTGTTTGTCATGGCCCCGTCGGGGCTGTGGGGTTATCCGGATCTATGGAAGGAAACCCTTCTTGCGGCCCGTTTCAGTGCTCCGACCAGCGCGGGGGTATTGTTCAGTATGCTGGCCGCAGCCGGGCTGGCGATGACCTGGGTCTTTAAAAAGGCTCGTATTCTGGCGATTTTTGATGACCTGGACACGATCATGCTGATGATCCCACTAAAAATCATGATGGTGGGTTTCAAATGGCAGTTGATGGTGATCCTACTGGTCATTGTGCTGCTGCTATGGGCGGCGTGGCGGTATCTGAACACCCTTCGTCTTCCTACCGGTTGGGTGGCCACGCTCAGTTATGCGTTGATCATCACTGGAGTTTCAGAAGTTATCTATCGTTTGAGTAAGTGGTACGACCCGAACGTGCCAGTACACATCGAAGTGTTGCTACCGGCATTTGTTCTCGGGTGCATGATCCGCAGTACACACGGACAACCCCATGAACACCAGGAAGATATGGCGCACGGAAAATCCGATGCCGTGGTCAGTGTGATTATCAGCGCAATTTTTATGGTGTTGGTCGGTCTGAACATGCCCCCGATCAATACCGGCGCCGCACAACCATCCTCTCCGAGCCAGATTATCCAGAAAATGCCTTCGGGCGAACCGACCGCTGAAGAAATCGCGAGAGAAACGGCAAGTGAGCCCCCGACAACCGCTCATGCCGGTCCTGCGATCGCGACACCCGGGGCGGGAAATCCGGATAAACCTGTCTATCTCCCTTACGAGGGGGCAGACCCGGTTTTGGTTGCCGAAAAGCGGTCCTTTCCTGGCTGGGACGTCATCGCGATCCACGTTGTTTTGATTACCGTCCTGAGCAATATTGGGAAGATGTTCCCTGCATTTTGTTATCGCCGGGAAGCGCACTGGAAAGAGCGTCTGGCCGTGGCGATCGGGATGTGGCCCCGGGGTGAGGTCGGCGCGGGCGTGCTGGTGGTCAGCCTCAGCTATGGGATCGGCGGACCGATTTTGACGGTGGCGGTCCTGTCCTTAGCATTGAACTTATTGTGCACCGGGATCTTTATTCTGATCGTTAAACGATTGATTGCCGGGGTACCTGCGGATTATCAACCCGAGATTCAACGATGCGCTTAAAGGTTATTGCGGTTATCTCAAAAAGACCGCCCAGACCAACACCAGTACCGGAAGCAGGATCGGAATCGCGTAGAAGAAAATGTATGCAAAAAAGCTCGGTGTTGGCGCACCCTGATGCTCGGAGATGCTTTTGACCATGAAGTTGGGACCATTTCCGATGTACGTCATGGCACCGAAAAGCACCGAACCCATCGAAATCGCGATCAAGTAGGTTTTCAGTCGAGGGTCACCGAACAGGTTGGCGACACGGATTTCGTGTTCGCTGATCTGTCCATCCCTAAAACGCTGGGGATAAACCTTTTTCATGGTGTCGATCGCGTCCCGGACTTGTTGAACACGATCAGAATCCAAACCATTCAGATGAGATTCGACCGAGTGCGACGAATCCTTGACGATCTCGATTTCTCGTTCGATGACCAGAGGGTCAAGGGAACCGAGCCGGGTTTGGAAAAATGTCAGGTAGGTCGGAGCGTTATCCAGCACGCTCGACAGGGTTCCAGACAAAAAATAAAACTGCCCCGGCGTACGTAAAGGCAGGTCCCCGGTTTGAGCGCGGTTGTATAAGTAATTCAAAGCCGGAACCATGGTCAGGAAAATACCGATGAACAAAAACGCGACTTCCTTAATCGGGGCATAATTGAAAACGTTTTCCCCGTGAATACGTTTAGGTGTGCACGCCAAAGAACCGAATGCAGCCAACGCCATCAACAGCTCACGCCACGGACCATGAATACCGAACTGTTCTTCGGTGAAATGATTCAGAAACGAATGTCCCAGCACGCCGAACAGGATCAGACCGATAAAAATCAGATTAACCGTTCCGTACAGACTGACCGTAGGACCGTATTCGTCCACTGTTCGATCCGCAACACGGTCGTCCCGTCGGGCGTGATAGGTATCGATGACATAAAACACGATCAGCAAAACCGAATTGATCATTAACCAGATCGGCCAGCAGTGTTCGAACACCCAGAAAAAGGGGACGCCCTGGAGATATCCTAGAAACAAAGGCGGATCCCCGATCGGGGTAAGTGAACCACCGACGTTGGAGACGATGAAAATGAAAAAAACGACGTGGTACATCCGGAGATGCTTTTTGTTCAATCTCAAGTAAGGTCGGATCAGCAGCATCGAAGCCCCGGTTGTCCCGAAAATATTGGCCAGAATGGATCCGATAAGCAGAATCACGGTGTTGGCTATCGGGGTGGCATCGCCGCGGATACGGATCATAATTCCCCCGGAAACGATGAATAACGATCCGAGCAAAAAAATAAAGCTGATGTACTCCGCTGCGGCTTTACCGATGTTTCCGTATCCGATCGGACCGAGAAAGAAAACATAATACGCCGTGACGATCAAACCCAGTATGACAGCCACTTTGGCGTAATGGTGTTCCCACCAGTGTTTGGCGGCAAATGGCATGATGGCGATCCCCCCTAGCAGGATGACAAACGGGATCATCCAAGGCCAGTTGATCGGGGCTGGCGGTACTTCATGAAAGGTGTGTTCAAGTGCGAACTGAGTCCATGCTAGTGCAAAGGCGATCAGCAATCCCAGGACGCGAATCGTGCGTGGAAGGGGCATCGCTGCGGCTTCGGGGTATTCATAACCCGGGGCATGGGCATCAGGATGAGAAAGATGGATCAAGGGTGGTGGCTGAGATGTAGCAGAAGAATCCGATTTATTCATGAAAACGCGTCCTTGAGGCGGTTGGTTGATAGCACAGTTGTATAGCCGATCAGAAATGAATCAATATTCCGTCTGTGACCGATTGGACGCATCGAATTTTGACACATGACCTCTCTTGCTTGCGGAGGTCAACTGGCCAATACTGGAGACATGTTTGATGTACTTAAGAATCTCGGAAACTTGCCAGGACTGATGGCTCGGGCCAAGGAAATGCAAGAAAAAATGCGTGTAGTGCAGGAAGAACTGGCACGGAAGCAGTTTACCGCCGACGCCGCTGCCGGGGCTGTTACAGCTGTGGTCAATGGAAGACTGGAAGTCGTGAAAGTTCGAATCGATAAACAAAAAATCGATCCAACTGATACGGAGCTTCTAGAAGATCTGATCGTCGCTGCCATTTCTGCGGCCCAAAGCAAAGCCGCCTCCGGCGTGCAGGAAGAAATGATGAAGCTGACCGCCGGTTTAGGGCTTCCGCCGGGCATGATCCCGGGTACTTAACCTCAAAACCAGTGCCTTACCATGGAGCTGTACGACCCACCGAAACGGAAGTAAAACTTCCGTACGTTCGGATCCACAGGCGTGTGTCCTTTAATCGTTTTAATCATTTCTTGCTCTTTCGGAGCACCCCAATCGAGCAGATCCGTCGCGTCAGGTTCCGACGAACCGACCGTAGAAACCTCCGGAGAGGGTGACCGTTTATCCGGCCTTTAGTTGCAGAATCGCCTGGGCGGCTGATAGTCGGACCGAGGCATCTGAATCCCTTAACAGTCGAGCCAACTCATCTTGGGCATCGGTCCGACCGATGGCCCCAAGTGCCAAAGCGGCCAAAGCCCGTTGACGAGGTTCTTTGGACTCAACGGCCTTCAAGGCCACACCCATGCCTAAGTCATTTCCGAGCATGCCTAGCGCCCGGGCTGCTGCCAGACTCACTTCCATATAATCGCTGGTCAGTTTTCCCGAAATCAGACGGGCATTCCGTTCATCTTTACTGGATCCCAGTGCCAGCAATGCGATAATTTGATCGTCAGGGAACTTGCTCACCGAAGCCACCGCCAAGTCTTCCAAGGCGGTCTGGTCACCGAGTTTGTACCTAGCTTCGACCGACTGCAGCTGTACGGACGGATCAGGATCATTGGTCGTGGTTGCGAGGATTTTGAGGGCACTTTTTTCACCCAGCAAACCAAGGACCATGACGGTATTGGCGCGGACCCGCGGGCTGCGATCGATAGCAAACTTTTCCAGGTCATGGGAATACCGCGTGACTCCGAGCTTATGAAGCGCGTATCGGATGCCGATCTGCTCGGAAACGGATAACACACGCCGGGCTTCGGCACGTTCGAAACTGTCTGAACTGTTGGAAGCCTCGGTCTCGAGCTGATCAAGGGTTCGGAGATTGGTCAGCAATCGGGGTTGAGCCTCTCGTAGCTGGAGTTCGCCCACAGCCATCGAAGCGGCAAAACGAACCAGAGGCGAAGGGTCCTGCAGCGCGTTAAGAACGGCAGGTGCGCCAGCCACCCCGATAGCCCGCTGGGTCGCTTCGATCGCATTGGCCCGGATAACATCATCCGGGTGATGGTAGGCCCGATTCAGTTCTCCGATGGCCTGGCTACGCAACGTCACATCGATGGCTTGATCCACCCGTGCCGGCGGAGGAATAGGAGGTTTCGGCGGTGGAATGAATACCGGTTTTTCCTTTGACGCAGCCTTTCCACCACACCCTGCGACCAGACATCCCAAAACCCAACACCCAATCAACCACCACTTGTTCATGCTTTCAGTAGACCGATCGAACGCAAGACCGTCAATCCCGATACCCCGTTCATCGGCAAGGCCAACAAAATAAAATGTAGATTCGCTTGCGAAAGAATACCCCCTACTTTCAATCCCAATCCCAACACCGACAGAAAAACCGTTACTCCCACCATTCCGACCAAAAAAGACGAAGTTCGCCCTGACCATCCGAAACGACTCATCCCCCACGACAGCAGAATCACCAGAGACAGCGGTGAAAAATGCAAAAGATTCTGGTTCGCGTAACCGGCTGTGTGATCGGTCAAAACCCAGACATAAAGCATGAATATCCCCCCGATCGTAGCCAATACCCACCACGCAACGGTCAAACCGATCCCTACTCGTCGAAGAACTTTATTTCCCCACCGTTCCAACCCCAAGATTCCCCCCGCCCAGATCACGCCTATCAGGAGCATCAACCATGAACGATCGGGCACGCTCACAGACCCCGGTGGACGCGTACTGTCCGAAGCCGACCACGACGTGCGAACCATCGGTTTAACGAAATCGGCTAACCGTTCGGGTAAAAAAGCTTCATCCCATTGGTCCAAAACCCTGTCACAGGAGGGTCCTAGCGCAAAATCAATCCCGATCGACAACCAGAACGACTCCTGTGTCAAACGAATCGAATGATCTCGATATGTCATCGATCGAGGCGTTGGTTGTCCTGCGAGCAACTGGTGGACCCGACCTTGCGTGGCGCGATCGAGAGCATCCCGCACGCGGGTCGAGCAGTTGTCCCTGAAATAGTCGTATCGGTAATCCCGATTCTCGGGCAGACGGTTCCATTCACATAACGCGATGAGTCGGTCAATTTCCTGGTCAGTCAGATCCAGCTCCTGAACCAGAATCGAACGATTCTGCGCTCGATACTCCTCCAGCGTTGGCTCGGACCGAAGAGCTGCCATCGTGTACAGCATTTTTCCTTGGATAAACCGACCGATGAAGTGAGGTTGATTGAAGTCGAACAATCCCCAGTTGAATACCACGTCCTCGCCGTAGGCAGGGTCGGAGGCGATTTCGATCATGTTATGTCCGAATTTTTCCCACACCGCGTCTCCGGGACCGACGGTGATCAGGCGCACGGATCGGTTTGCCAGGGCAAAATTGCTCCCAAGCAACAGAATCATTCCCACGAAAATCAGACTGGACAGTCTCATCCGTCGGGGGGTAATGTACTCTTAGTTAACGGGAACAATCCATGCGTCATATCGGTTTCGGGATCATTTTTGTTTTATGCAACCTGTGTTTTGCCGAACCGGTGACGGTGGAAAAACCGTTGTATGCGGAGGTTTTCTTCCCTGCTACAGGAACACGTCCCACCAAACTCCGTGGTCAGTTGCTCTGGTACGATCAGGAACAGTTTGCGTTGAGAATCGGTCAGGAAGACCGGATCCTTCCGTGGTCCGAAATCACACCAACCAGCGCGTTCGTATTGCGTCAGAGATTGATCGATAAGTCCAGTGCTGATCAATGGTTACAGCTCGGCGAATGGGGTTGGAAACTGGGCGCCCGTGAGCAGGCGAAGTTCGCACTTCAACAGGCGGTGAAGCTCGATCCAGAACTCAAAAACCAAGCCGACAACATCCTCGCAGGATCAGCCCCGACATCGGTCGATCATGCTCCGACAACGAAACCGAAAGACGAATTGATTCGAAATGAAGCAGATCCCTCTCCGGTTGCTCAACCCGGACGGAAAAAAGGACAAAAAGTTGAACGGGTCAACTACACGCCCGCCACTCCGGAACAGGTCGCAGCTGCCATGAAACGCATCCGCGACCAGCAACAACAGATCGAACAACGACTTGGGCTGAATCTGACCGAGTTCGAAACCGATCATTTCATCGTCTTTACGGACTGGGACCCGCGTGAACACGACTTTCTTCGTAAAAATCTGGAACAATCCTACCGGGTCGTCAGCCGACAGTTCGACATGTCTCCCAAAGACAATATTTTTGTCGGGAAGCTGCCTGTTTATATGTTCGTACGATTCAGCGACTTTTCCCGTTTTGCTCAGACGGTCGATACGTTTCCGGTTTCACGTCAGGTGGCAGGATATTACCGAGGACACGATGACGGTCAGGGACACCTGGTCATGTGGAAACCGGACGGATCACTGACCGGATCGACTGACATCCAACAAGCCGAGCGACTTTGGGGGTATGTCCTCGTCCACGAGTTTACCCATGCCTTTTTAGCCCGGTACCGTACCAACGAGTTTATCCCCCGGTGGTTGAACGAGGGCATCGCGGAAGTGATCGCGTCAAGCGTTTTCCCTTATCCCGAAAAATACCGTACCGCTAAACTGCTTGCACAAAACCGGGTGAATGTCATGCCCCTGTTCGATGACCAAGTCATGCCCAACGGACAGTGGTATCCGGTCATGCAGACGATGGTCGAACTCCTGATCAAAACTAGTCGAAAAAAGTTCATTAACCTGATTGACGACATCAAAGACGGAATGGAACCGGAAAAAGCCCTGCAAAAACATTACAACGTGGGGTACGCGGAGTTTGCCGAAGTCTGGAGGGAATGGGCTTCCAAACAGAATGTTCAATGAATACGGTCCGGCCTGTGGTCCTCAATCGACCGACCTTTGCAGATTGATTCCGCGGCACTTTCCCCCGTCCGATGGATGCTTACAATCCGTTTATGGTTTATCGAATCGACGTATGGACGCACTGCCGTTCTTCCACTGCCGACCCTCAGTCGTCAACGGTCCGGTCTCAGATCCAGCAAATCGGAATCGATCCCGGAGAAACCCGTGTGTTTCGGGTGTTTTTCATCGACACCCCTGCATCGCGGGAAGAGGTTCAACGAATCGCAGACGAACTCCTGGCCGATCCGGTGGTTGAACAGACCTGTGTAGTGGATGACGTCCCGCCTGATGCGTCAAAATGCCGCATCGAAGTTCATCTGAAACCCGGCGTCATGGATCCGGTGGCGGCTTCGACCGAAATGGCGATCCGGGACATGGGGTTACCCGTAACCCAAGTGAGGACCGGGCGGGCCTACCTTTTTTCCGCGTCGCTGACCCCACAACAGTTGCAAACCATTGCTCGACAATGTCTTGCGAATCCGGTCGTGGAGTCGGTCTTTTACGAACCTTATCTTCCCCGACAATTTGCTCATGCCCACGAGCATGAGTTCCGATTGCGGCACGTCCCGATTCGAGATTTGGATGACCTTCAATTGCAGACACTGTCGCGTCAGGGACACCTGTTCCTGAGCCTAGCCGAGATGCAAGCAATCCAAAACTACTTCCGTCAGCAAGGAAGGGAACCAACCGATATCGAACTGGAAACACTCGCGCAGACGTGGTCCGAACATTGCGTCCACAAAACCCTTAAAAGCGCTGTACATGTGTTGGACGAATCCGGAAAAACCCTGCGGACTTACACCAATCTGATCAAGGAAACGATCTTTGCTAGTACCCAATCACTGATGAGGCAACGACAGGACGGGTTTTGTCTGAGCGTGTTCAAAGACAATGCCGGGGTGATCCGGTTTGACGACCAGGACGCGGTCTGCTTCAAAGTCGAAACCCACAACCGACCGAGTGCGATCGAGCCGTACGGGGGAAGCGCCACCGGGATCGGAGGGTGTATTCGGGACGTGTTAGGAACAGGTCTAGGCGCCAAACCGGTAGCCAACACAGACGTTTTCTGTGTCGCCTATCCGGACCGAAGCCTGGAAAACGTCCCCCTTCCCCGTGGTGTGATTCATCCGAAACGGATTTTGCAACAGGTAGTGGCTGGGGTCCGAGATTATGGTAACCGGATGGGCATCCCGACTGTGAACGGGGCGGTCTATTTCGATGACCGCTACGTGGGAAATCCGCTAGTCTTTTGCGGGTGTGTCGGATTAATCCCGAATGACAAGATTACCAAAAAAGTCCATCCCGGTGACGCGATCGTCGTCATCGGCGGACGCACCGGAAGGGACGGGATTCATGGTGCGACTTTTTCCTCAGCCGAATTGACGGATAAACACCAGGACGAGTTCTCCCATGCGGTGCAGATCGGAAACGCGATCGAACAAAAACGGATGATGGACGTGCTCCTGCAAGCCCGTGACCTAGGACTCTACAATGCCTTGACGGATTGTGGGGCAGGTGGATTATCCAGCGCCGTCGGAGAAATGGGGGCCGAGGTCGGCGCTTGGGTTCAGCTCGAAAAAGTACCTTTGAAATACAAAGGACTCAAGTACGACGAAATCTGGATCAGCGAAGCTCAGGAGCGAATGGTGCTAAGCGTGCCCCCTCAACACGTCGACCCGCTGTTGAAACTGGCTCGGAGTGAAAACGTCGAAGCCACCGTCATCGGAACCTTCGGAACCGAACAACGGGAACTGATCCTGACCTACCAGGGAACGGAAGTCGGACGAATGTCCATGACATTTTTACACGACGGTATTCCCATGCCAACCCGAAAAGCCGTTATCAAAACCGACGACTCATCCCCTTGTATTCCGTCTTCTACACAGAACCCCGGTCAAGAATTGCTCAATAAACTAAAGCACCCGAATATCGCGTCCAAGCATTGGATAATTCGACAATACGATCATGAAGTTCAAGGCGGATCTGTGGTCAAACCCCTGACCGGACCCCGACAGACCGGACCGAGTGACGCCTCGGTGTTCAGACCCAAGCTCGGTTCGGACCGGGGTGTGATCCTGTCCTGCGGACTGGCCCCGGGGATTGCGGATCCGTATCTCATGTCGATCGCAGCCATTGATGAAGCCCTTCGCAACGCCGTCTGTGTCGGTGCGAATCTGGATCGACTCGCGATCCTCGACAACTTTTGCTGGCCGGGCACCCACGACGAAATCGCCATGGGAACACTGGTTCGCTCGTGCGAAGCCTGTCGTGATGCCGCCTTGGCTTATGGGGTGCCTTTCATTTCGGGAAAAGATTCGCTTCACAATCAGTTCACCGATTCCGAGACCGGCCGGGTGATCAAAATCCCCAACACCCTCCTGATCTCCGCCATCGGAACGATCGAGGACGTGGGTCGGGTGGTGACCATGGACTTTAAAGCCCCTTCCGATCGAGTGTTGGTGATTCAGGCTACCCGTGCTTTTGATCTACCGACCCTCGCCAGGGTGCACCGCATTTTATCCCGACTTCGGGATGAGGGTTTGTTCCGGGCGATCCATGACGTGTCTGACGGGGGATACCTCGTCTCCGCTGCGGAAATGTGTATCGGTTCGGGTATCGGACTCGCGATCCAATCCTCGACCCTCCAGCAGGTAGATCCTTTTGAGGAAAAGCCCGGGGGATATGTCGTGGAACTGACCGGATCGACGGAAATCGAAATGATTCAACAGGCTTTCGGAGACGATGCCCGGACCCTGCTGCTGGGAACAACCCAAAATGAACCCGAATTGATCTGTCTTTCCGGTGAAGAACCCACGTTGAGGTTGTCAATTGATCAAATGACCCGGGCATGGCAAAGCCCGTTGGACTGGTGATCAGCCTTTGGTACGGACGTATGATTCCTTGGCTGATCATTTGCCTGTCGGTTTTTCTCATCGGTTTGACCAAATCAGGCCTCGGCGCGGGTATGGGTCTGATTGTGGTACCGATGACCGCCATCGCACTGGGACACACACCGATGGGCGCAGAAGCAGCACTAGGACTGCTTTTGCCCCTGTTGATTCTGGGGGACCTGATTGCAGTAGCCCAATATCGTCGGATTTATGATTTTTCGTACATACGTCCCCTGCTCTGGCCGACGGGAATCGGGATCGGTATCGGATCACTTTTACTTCTGACAATTCATCAGCAAAGCGCCCATCTTGTCGGGGTGTTGATGCGTCTGGAGATCGGGCTGGAGTCGATCTTTTTAGTGAGCTTGCATTGGTGGCGGACGTACAAGGGGATCCAACAGAGATTGATGTCCGAACCGTCGCGTTCGTGGGTGACCGGACTGTTTATCGGTATCAGCACCACACTCGCCCACGCAGCCGGTCCGATCATGGCAGCCTATTTGCTGCCTTTGCGACTAGAACGTCGGGTATTCGTCGGAACGACAGCCGTTTTTTTTCTTTCTGGCCAACTCGAGCAAGATCCCGTTCTATTATGGGGTCGGACAATTCGACGCGGTCAACTGGAAACAGGCCGGGATGCTTGCGCCCCTGGTGTTTCTAGGCGCAGGATGCGGGTTTGTTCTGATCCGGAAACTGACCGATCAAAGTTTTTTTCGGTTTGTCTATGTCGCGGTTTTTGTCATGGGAATCTACCTGGTGACTGACAGCATATTGTCACTGATGCGAATGGGATGACGCAGACGATCCGACCGGGTATTTTACTTGACATTCCGCGGATTCCGTAAAATGCTCAAAAAAAGCCAGGAGGTTTTGGTGAGTGATCTTGGTGTTGTGATTCTGACCGCCCCGCCGACCGTGGATGACCCGCCCGGCGCCATGATCAAAGTGGACGGACGGGAGAGTGTTCTTCGTTGCATGGAAATGTTTTCCAATCGGGAGGGAGTTTTCAAAACCCTGGTGGTGATCGACCCGAAACAGGCTGACGAAGTCAAAAGAAAACTAAGCAGTCATCTGATGTTCATGGGGATCAAGCTGGTGACAGGAGGCGACACCTGGTGGTCTCAGTTAGCCGAAGCCCAGAAGGCGTTGCCCCCAGAAATCAAACACGTTTTGGTGCACGACGGTGCCCGTCCTGTGGTGCCTTACACGGATTTGGATGCGATTCTGGGAATGAAGGGCAAAAAAGAGGTGATCGCGTTGGCTTGTCGGTCACCGGGGCCGATCTTCAAAGCCGACCAACTGCCCGGGACCGGATGGACTCAAGATCAATCTGTCGTATCGTTGCTAACACCCGTACTCTTTACCCGTGAGGGTCTGGATCGGGCTGTAGCGGACGGGCGTTTCCCCTCGCCGATCAATTTGATCGAGGGTTCGAGACTGAACGTGCGCGTCGGGACGGTCGATACAGGTTTCGCCAAAGCGATGCTCGGTTTGCTACCCAAACCCAAGGTCAAAGCGCCTACCAATCCCTTTGAGGAAGCTCAGTGGTGACTGCCTACCGGGCGAATCCTTCGGTCATTGTCCGTCGCTACCGTCAGCGTCGGTTGGGTTTGGTGGTCATCGGGCTTTTATTGACGGTCGCAGGATTTTACAGCCACGCCCGTCACCGGGATTATGCTTCCGAACTCCAAGGACAATACGTGATCGTCGATCAGGTACTGCACGGCGATCGGGTTCGTATCCGGACACCCGACCATCGACTTGAAGAAGTCAGTCTCAAGGGAATTGATGCTCCGGAACTATCCCCTGCCGGTCAACCACCTGCTCACTTTGCCTCGCAAGCCAAACAATACCTCCACCAGCGGATCGATGGGAAAAAAGTGGTACTCCGCTTTGAAGGCACTCAAAGACGCGATCCCGACGGACGTCTTATCGCGTATGTCTATCTGAACGACAATGAGTGCATCAATCTTTCGTTGGTGCACTATGGGTACGCGTATGTCGATCGCCGACAAACAGGATACCTCTCCAGCCGAATGGGCCAAGCCGAAGCCGAGGCCCGAAGAAAACAACGAGGATTGTGGAAAGATTTAACCCCGGAACAGATGCCAGAATGGCGACGGAACTGGCTGAAAACCCGACTCCTGAGGAATAAATCCGAAAATGAGGATTGATCCCTTCCCAAAAAAGTGGATAGTGATCATTCACGGGTCGATGTCGACCATTTTATTCTCTGGAAGGAGTCAAATATGACCGAAGTTAATCCCAACCCAACACCCTTTGCTACGCCGGTCGGTAATCCGGCTGACATTGAAGAAAACAAAGACGCCCGTCTGTGGGGCATGTTGTGTCATCTGGCTGCACTGGCCGGTTTCATCATCCCTTTCGGATTCATCATCGGACCCCTGGTCGTCTGGTTGATCAAGAAAAATGATTTTCCGTTTGTCGATGACCAAGGAAAGGAATCGCTCAATTTTCAGATTACCGTGATCCTCGCGTTGATCGTTTCTGCAATTCTGATCATCATTGTAATCGGTATCTTGCTGATTCCCGCGGTGGCAATTACTTCTCTGATCTTCATTATCATTGCCTCTGTCAAAGCCAACAGCGGGATCCGATATCGTTATCCGGTCTGCATTCGATTCATCAAGTAACAGTTCGCCTGAACTGCCCGTCCGAAGAGTCGAAAAACGCTCGTCGTTGGCAAGGGATTTTTCTTTGCTTACACCGGGTAGCCAACTACGATGACTCCATGCCAAAGCTACTGCCAGCAATTATCCTATCCTGTGTGTGGGCAGTCGCGTGGGGAATCAGTTCCGAAGATCCCATTGATTCCCTGATCGATCAATTGGCCCATCCCGACCCGGTGGTACGCCAACAGGCTTCGGAGGAACTTTTACGCCTGGGGGAAGCTGCCAGGGAAAAACTGACCCAGGCCGGTCGTTCTCCGCGTCCTGCGGTGGCATCAGCAGCGTCTTCTCTTTTGGCCCGTTTGCCCTGGACTCTCCCGGGTGACTCCGAAATCGTGGTCGGGGTTCTGCAAAACTACGGGTTAGCCAGAGCGTCAGAACGTATCGAACGACTCCACCATCTGCTCAACCAAGCCGATACCGTCCCTGACGCGGTCAGTGCCTGTTTAAGGGTCTTGAATACCGAAACATCCTCGGAAGTGGCGTGGCAGGTGGCCTTGTCGGGACCGGTCTCGGATTCTCCCAGCTGGCGTGAGGCAATACACAAGATCGATCCGGTCCGATCCAGCGGACCTGTTACACTGATTGCTGGTCGATTCGCTTTGTTAACCCGACAACCTCAGGCGCGTCAATGGTTGCTCTACGCGATGAATCACGCAAAAGAGCAGTCCGGGGATATGAACGCTTGGATGATCATCCCGTTTTATAACCTCGCAGCACAGGCTCAACTGCATGCCCAAGCCGCGGAATGGCTGGAACAGTTTCAAACCCTCGCAAGAAACGAAGGTTTGATCCTCCAGCAAAACAACGTCCCTGAACAGGCTCAGGAAGTTCAAATCCACCATCGAATTCTCTGGCATCGTTTCAAAGATGCCGATTCTCGACAGGATGAACCTGCTCGACAAAAAATCGCTCAGCAGATCCTGGAATCCTCCTCCGACGAGATGGAGATCTTTCTGGACGTGCTCCCCGTTCTTGAAAAAACGGTCGACCAAGCCAAGGTCGATGACTATTTTCAAAAAGTGTACGACCGACAGAAGTCAAACTTGGATGCCAAACCCGATGAACCGGTCCACAGCAATGATCTGGCCTGGCTTTTGGCTCGCTCCGGAAGACAGTTGCAGCAAGCCTTGATCCTGGCTCAACGAGCGGTCGAAGCCGAACCCGACAATCCTGCCTTCCTCGATACGCTAGCAGAGGTCCATTTCCGTCTCGGCCAGATCGACCAAGCCATTGCGCTAGAGGAAAAAGCTCTGAAAATTCTTCCCAATGATCCGTTTATGACAGAACAACTCCGACGCTTCAGGAATGCACAAAAACCGGACAATTTACCTTGATTCTGACCCTATTCGATCAAAATTCATAACCGATTTAATCCCTTGGATCATGAGTTTTACTGACAACACTGTCGATTCTGACTTGTAAAAGCATCAGAGAGATTTCGTATGCAATACACCACTTTGGGAAGAACCGGACTGAAAGTATCCCGACTTTGTCTCGGAACCATGAACTATGGACCCCATACGTCCGAAACCGAAGCGCACCAACAGATGGATAAGGCCCATGAACTAGGAATTAACTTTTTTGATACAGCCGACGTTTATGGTTGGCAAAAAGGTGAAGGCCTGACCGAGCAGATCATCGGACGATGGTTCGCACAAGGAGGTCACCGTCGAGAAAAAACGATCCTGGCTACCAAAGTGTTCGGAGACATGCGCACTGACGAGAAGGATTGGACCATGGATCGCGGACTCAGCGCGGTCAAGATCCGACGGGCGTGCGAAAACTCTCTCAAGCGTCTACGAACCGACTACATCGATCTTTATCAGATGCACCACATCTCCCGACAGACCCCCTGGGACGAAATTTGGGAAGCATTTGAAATCCTCGTCCGACAGGGAAAAGTCATTTATGTCGGTTCGAGTAATTTTGCTGCCTGGCATATCGCCCAAGCCAGCGAATCCGCCAAACGACGCCATTTCATGGGTTTGGTCAGTGAACAATCAAAATATTCGCTGGCCTGTCGTTGGGTGGAGCTGGAGGTTTTGCCAGCAGCCATGAATTACGGGCTTGGCGTGATCCCTTGGAGTCCGTTGGACGGGGGCATTTTGGGTGGGGCCCTAGAAAAAATGGAGAAAGGCCGACGGGCGGGTGATCTTGCCCAAAAGAAAATCGACAAAGAACGACCCCGTCTCGAAAAATGGGAAGCGTTTTGCCGGGAATTGGGTGAAAAACCCGCGCACGTTGCGTTGGCATGGACTTTGCATCACCCGGCTGTCACTGCCCCGATCATCGGACCACGCACGATCGAGCAACTCAACGACAGCCTGCGGGCTTTAGAAATCAAGCTCTCAGACGACCAGCTGAAAGCGCTGGACCGAATCTGGCCCGGACCCAAAGGGATTACCGATGAAGGCATCAGCGACTGGACCCGTCATCAAGCGCCCGAAGCCTATGCCTGGTGACAAAATAAACAGGTTCGACCAACACGGTATCATCTGATCTTCGAAAGAACTTACTGACGAGATAGCTTGAGGATCGCGTCAGGTCCGTTCAACACAACATGAATGCTTCCGTCCGGCGCCACGACCACGTCACGCACTCGACCCATTCCTTTGAGGATCACTTCTTCCGCGACATATTGATGATCCCGAATCTCGATCCGTTTCACTTCGCCGAACTTCAGTGCCCCAGCCAACAAGTTGCCCTTCCATTTGGGAAACGGATCCCCTCGAACGATGTCCAAACCACACAACGCCGGTGAGGGCGTCCACTGTTTGACGGGTTGTTCCAGACCCTCCCGTTCGGTGATCCCTTGTCCGACAGGCGTACCGTTGTAATTTTTCCCGTACGTAATGATGGGCCAGCCATAATTGACCCCCGGACGAATCCAATTTAATTCGTCACCTCCCATGGGACCGTGCTCGGTGGACCAGATGTCACCGGTTTCCGGATCGATCACCAGTCCTTGAGGATTTCGATTGCCAAAACACCAGATGCTTTCATAAACCCCGGGCTGACCGACAAACGGGTTGTCTTTAGGGATCGAACCGTCGCGATTGATTCGATGGATTTTTCCATTCGGACGGTCCAGCCGCTGGGCATCATCCTGATTCCCACGCTCACCGATGGCAAAATACAGATGATTCTGAGAATCAAAGACGATGCGACACCCGAAATGCACCCCTCCGTTGCGATAATGTTCGGGTTTGGCTTGGAACAGGACCTGTTGGTCGGACCAAGCCCCGTTTTTGATTTTGCCACGGACGATTCGGGTCATCGCCGGACCTTTTGGTTGGTCACCGATCACATGACTGTAACTTAGATAGACCCACCCGTTTTGTTTGTAATCCGGGTCAACAGCGACATCCAACAATCCCCCCTGACCGCTACTATTGACCACCGGTGTACCTTGAACAGGGTTCGGAAGCAACCGTCCTTTGGACCAAAGTCGAAGACCCCCATTTTTCTCTGTAATCAACGCATGATCCGTATCGATCCAGACAATCGACCAGGGGTTTTTCACCTGGTTGGTCAACAGTTCAACTTTCAACGTGTAATCCCGAGTTTGAATCGTGGCAGGATACTGCTGAGCGCAGGCAAAACTGGCGATTCCCAAACAAGCCAAACCGATGACACCACGGATCATCCGCAAAACATCCATAAGAACTCCCAACGATATTGCACCCAATAGTGACGACTTTCAGATGTACTGACAACGACCGGCCGCGTTGGAATCGGATTATTTCATTTTTTTTTCATCTGACGCAACTTTTCCACAGATGGCTTATCCGAACTTACTTCTTAAATCTTTATAGATAAATTACTTATACGATAAAATGGCATGTCGTTTTGGTCCGACCCCGGGATGATCCGAAGGTGTCACACGGATATGAAGTGCCAAGACCGACCCGGGGTGGTAAAAACAGATTGTATGAACAGACCAACGGGTTCGGTTTGGGACAAAGGATTTGAAGTCATCCGGACACTTCGAGAAGCCGGACACGTTGCGTACTTCGCTGGGGGGTGTGTCCGGGACAAATTGCTGGGTCTACAAGCCGATGACGTGGATGTCGCTACCGATGCGCCTCCCCAACGCGTACGTGAGCTGTTCAAGAATACCCGAGCGGTCGGACAGATGTTTGGAGTTATCCTGGTTCGATTCGGAAGAGACCAGATCGAAGTAGCAACATTTCGCAGCGACGGGATTTACAAAGACGGACGACACCCCGAAACGGTACGATTTGCGTCTGCCGAAGAAGACGCTCGAAGGCGGGATTTCACAATCAACGGTTTGTTTTACGACCCGATCAGCGACCACGTGATTGATTATGTCGGTGGATTGAAAGACTTAGAAGCCCGCATTCTGCGTGCCATTGGTGATCCCAAACAACGGTTTGAGGAAGATCACCTGCGTATGCTCCGGGCTGTTCGGTTCGCAGCCCGGTTTGACCTGACCATTGACCCATCGACTTCTGAAACTATTTGCCAGGATGCACCTTTGATAACACGGATCAGCGGCGAGCGTGTAGCCGAGGAGCTGCGACGAATGCTTCCTCCATCGACTCGGACAAAGGCATTTCATCTGCTTTGGGAGCATCGGCTGCTCGAACCGATGACGGGAATTGCCTGTCCGGTCGAATCCCTTTTGACGGAACGGTCGCTTACTCTGTCTTTGCCCGTAGAACCGGTACGTTTTCCCATAGGTCTTATGTGCCTAGCAATCGACACACGATGGCAAGGCGGTGGCGCTAGGCAGGATCTTTTGGGCAATTTTTCGTCTACGGAGATCTCCGGACTGGTCAACGGATTAAGGCAAAAACTGAAGCTGAGCAATCAGGAATGCGACGAGATGACTGGAACGGCTGGACTGGTCCATCGGCTGTTACATACACGACAATGGACGGTCGCTACGACCAAACGGGCCTGCGCGGACCGATACGCCGATTCTGCCCGGATTGTGTTGCAAGCTCTTTTAAAAGCAGGTTTTGCGCCTGACCGAGTTCAACAGGCTTTGGAAAAACTCCGATCCTATTCTCCGGCCGACTGTGCCCCCCCCCCGATTCTGACTGGTGATCATCTGGTGGCTGCGGGATATGCCCCGGGACCGGATTTCAAACGTGTTCTCGACCAGGTGTATGATGCTCAACTCGAAAACCGCATCCATACATCTGAGCAGGCGTTGGAACTGGCCCATCGTCTTCTGACAAAGGTTTCCGGGTTCTGAAACCAACCGGATTCATTTGCCCATCGAACGAATTACCGATCGAACATCCCCGATCTGGATCAATTTGATACCGAAGTTTTCCCCCACTTTGACGGCTTCACCTAAGGCAATGGATTTGTTGTTGATCATCAGCTCCAAAGGCTCATCGGAGGACTTGTTAAACTCCAGAATCGAACCGACCTGAATCCGTAAAACCTCCGCACAGGAAAACTTACGCTCGGCCAGTTTGACGATGACCGGGACCTGCAACCGCAGGATCCGTTGGATCTCGCCGGACGGGCGAGCCCGGGAAATGGGACGGGCGGGTAGAACGGCCATGCTAGCAATCCTTTGCTTGTATTATCGGCACGACAAACGACCAGTATTGACTATTCTTAGTCCGTCAGCAAGAGGAGGAATCGCGTGAACCGGTCTGGATGACCCAGGAATCAGCATTTTTTAAACAGTAGACTGGCGTTGTGACCGCCGAACCCGAAAGAATTGCTCATGGCATAGTGGACCGGCAATTCACGCGGGGTTTTGGGGGTGTAATCCAGATCACATTCGTCATCGGGATTTTCCAGGTTAATGGTAGGCGGAATCAGATTCTTGTGAACCGCTAGCGCGGTAAAGATCGCTTCGACTCCCCCGCTGGCCCCTAGCAGGTGCCCCAATTGACTTTTGGTGGAGGAGATTTTGAGTTTACGAGCATGTTCACCAAAGGTCCGTTTAACGGCTTTGGTCTCTGCCACATCGCCTAAGGTGGTACTCGTACCGTGAGCGTTAATGTAATTGACCTGATCGGGATTGACGCCCGCGTCCTGAAGCGCCAACCGCATCGCCATCGCAGCCCCTTCCCCGTCCGCACAGGGCGCGGTGATATGATTGGCATCGGCACTCATTCCATAACCGACTAATTCGGCATAGATCCTGGCTCCGCGCTGACGGGCGTGTTCGTATTCTTCCAAAACAACAATCCCCGCACCCTCACCCATAACGAACCCGTCTCGGTCCTTGTCCCAAGGCCGACTGGCTTGTTCTGGGGCATCATTCCGAGTAGACAACGCCCTAGCTGCAATAAAGCTGGCCATTCCGACTCGACACAAGGCGGCTTCAGACCCGCCGGCGATCATGATCTCGGCTAAGTTGTTATCGATCAGACGGGCTGCGTCCCCAATGGCATTGGAGCCGGTCGCACACGCCGTCACCACAGCAGTGTTGGGACCCTTCAGACCGAACTGGATCGAAACGTTTCCACTGGCAGCATTGGCCATTAGACGTGGAACCGTAAACGGACTGACCCGCGTCACGCCCCGGGCGTTCAAAACGCCACACTGCTCTTCGAGTGTCTCGATCCCCCCGATTCCTGATCCGATCAGGACCCCGCAGCGGTACGGATCTTCTGATTTGAAATCAATCCCCGAATCTTTGATGGCACTGATCGAAGCAGCCAAAGCGAACTGGGCAAAACGGTCAAGACGTCGGGCTTCTTTGGTATCGACGTCATAACGAGTGACATCAAAATCCGTACACTCGCCGCCGAACCGGACTGGAAAATCTGAAAAATCGAAACGGGTGACTGGTTTGATCCCGCTACGACCCGAACACAGGCTTTCCCAGACCTCCTCCACCGATTCACCTAGGGAGGTGACCAGTCCTAAGCCGGTAATCACGACACGGCGATGCTTCATGGCTAGATCAAGTTCTAAAACGGTTGTCTTAATGAGCTTCAGGCCAATAAGCCGAGGCTTTAGGGTGTCAAGACCGCCCTCACTGGCCGCGGTAAAACTTATTTGTTCCCGTGTTCGCGGATATAATCGATCGCCTGGCCGACGGTCTGGATCTTCGCAGCCTCATCCTCGGGGATCGACAATTCGAACTCATCCTCGAACTCCATGACAAGTTCGACCGTGTCGAGGGAATCGGCATTCAGGTCGTTGATAAAATGGGTATCTCGGGTGATTTCACCCTTGTCTACGCCCATCTGTTCGCTCACGATTTCGATGACCTTGGTTTCAATTTCGTCCATGTGCTATCCACCTCACCTGTCTCAAACCCCCCGCCACGCGGGAGTATTGGACAGACTATAACGGTGTGTCAGCTTTTTGCAAATCCCGGGCATTTAATTTGTAAGGGAAGCGTTCGCGTCATCTCACTCTTAATCACCACGTAACGGGTTTAATGCCCGGTGAATAAGACAAATCTGAAAATATTTGTAACAAGAGTCAGGAGGTCTTCGTTCGATAATTAGACATGTACGACCGGATGTTTACTCTGAGGTGACCACTTCAATGTATTTTACCCAGTTTCACATGGCGTCGAATGATATCGACCATAACCAATGAATCGCGAAAGTATCAAACAAACTGAACTTTAGTTTCAACACCCATTTTTGACCCGTCGTTGTTTGTCGATCATATTTCATCTAACATCGCGTTGATTCAAGAAAGGAATACACCTTATGTTTAGCCGATTGCTCGGTTCGTCCGATAGTAAATCCCGTTCTGTAGCCATGGCTTCAGCGGCCACCGTTGAAACCCTGGAAAACCGCCAACTCTTGGCGGCTATCCAATTACCCCTGCTTGGTATCAAAATCGCCAAACGGGTCGATGGAAGCGGTAACGCCCTCAACAGCAACCGTATCACCATCGCCTTTACCAAGACCGTCCGACTCCAGGATGCCAGTCTGATCCGGTCGTTCGGATACGCCAATGATCTTCTAAACCCCGGTCAACAACGCAAAGTCACCGTCGGAATGACCATCACCCGAGACCCCGTGGACGGACGCGTGCTCACGATCATCACCGACCGACTGATCCGTAAAGGCAGCCGGTTGTTCATCTACGCAGGTGCTTTGACCGACACCAAAGGTAATTCCGTCGTCTATGATGGTACTTCCGCTGCCAAAACCATCACGTTTGAACGCGGACAGAACAAACCCCGTTATACGATGGCCAACCGGAACTGGGTGCCGACTGATCTATCGTATTTCACCAAAGACACTTATAGCGCCGCTCCCAACCCGACCGTCGCCAACACCGAACCGAGCGCCGCCTCGGTCCGAACCAACCTCGATGCCTTCCTGTCGGCAAAGGTCAGCCAAGGCATTATTACCGCCGCTCAAAAGAACAGCGCGATGGCGTTGTTCGATGACAGCACCAACGCCACGTATGTACCCAGTGCCAACCTCCGTGCGGCTATTGTTTCGCTAGTCGGGACTGCTGCCGAACCGGCGATCGGATCCTATTTGGGCAAAAACAACACCACGAACAACCGGTATACGTCCATCGCCTTTGATAGCACGATCAGTGCTTCTGCACCGATCAGTGAAACCAAGCTCAGTGCGGGCGGACGGTTGTCGCTCAAGATCCGTCCGACCTTTGCGGGCGAAGACTTCCGTGCACTCTCCGCCGTTTTGGCCCACGAAGCCATCCACCAGGATCTTCCCGGATCGCAAAGTGGCGACGGAACGCCCCCCAATTCACAGGACGAAGAAATCATCGCCAACACGGTCCAGGTCACCGTCTACATCCAGCAAGCGATGGTCAACGGTGCGTTTGTCGCCAACGGGACGTCCCTGGTCAACAAACTCAACGAACAAGCTTTGGCGATTCTCAACTCCGGTAAAGGATTGTTCCCCTACGGCGGCATTTACAAAGCACCGGCTCTGACCAATGACGGGAATGTCTTCCCCGGCGCCAAAACGGATCCGGGCAGCTACGGCGATTCCACACTCGTCAACAGCTTTGAGAACTGGGTCCGTCGAGAATACGTCTTCCGAGGGTTCTCGTCCGGTGGAACGCCCGGCAACGCCATTGCCTCCGCGATTATCAATAACATCATCGGAACCGGAACCAACACCTCAACCCTCGGATCCGTCGTCCAGAATAATCTGGATACCCGCAACCAGATCCTCACCGACGTGGTGTACATCCGTATGGGTGAATTGCTCAAACTCACCTTCTGATTTTTGATCGAACAGTTTCTAAAAACAGTCACGCCCGTCAGAACTCATTCTGGCGGGCGTTTTTTTCCCAAGCCGTCGCGACCGTGTGGATTGATTAATGCGGACCTTCGATCCCCAAGTCGGCGACGGTGAATAGTGCGTCCATCTTGAATCCGGCGGACTCGATGTTGTGACGGGCACCTTCGAGACGATCAATCACCCCAACAATACCGACAATGATCGCCCCGGCTTCGGTCAGGGACTTGGCAGCTTCGAGGACCGCGCCCCCGGTGGTCAGAATGTCCTCTACCAAGAGGACTTTTTCACCCGCTTTGAGTTCACCTTCGATTTTTTTGGTTGTGCCGTACTCCTTGGCTGCTTTTCGGACCATGACAAAGGGTTTATTGGCCTCGATAGCCGTGGCAGCTGCCAAGCAGACAGCCCCTAGTTCTGGACCGGCAATACGGTCGACCTCAGGAGTGACTTTTTGGGCAAACAGCTTTCCCAACGCGGATAATACGTCCGGCTGGGTCTCGAATCGATATTTATCGATGTAATATCGCGATTTTTTCCCGCTTCGGAGGGTAAACTCTCCTTGCAGCACTGCTAGGTTTTTGATCCGTTCAATCAGTTTTTCTCGAGTCATACATCGGATAATCGGTCACAACGCTCGAATCGTCAAATCCGATCCGGGATCATTGCGAGATTTGACGGTATGATTCAACCTGTGACGACCGAACTGACATCTGCTGTGCGGATTAAAAAAAAAGCCGGTGAGCTGGGATTTGATCTGTGCGGGATCGCCCCTGCGGATCCCTCGGCTTACCGCGATTACTACCTGCGATGGATCTCCGGAGGTTATCACGGACAGATGGATTACCTGGCCCGGCGTATCGAGGAAAAGCTCGATCCACGGGTCTATTTTCCCCCTGCTCGGAGCGTGATTTGTCTAGCTTTGAACTACCATCATCAGGACAAGGATGCTTCAACAACCGATTCGACTTCATCTTCGTTGCGACCAGGCAAAATCGCACGCTACGCTCGCGGGACTGATTATCACATCTATGTCAAAAATCGTTTGCACCGATTGGCGGACTGGATCCGGGAAACATTTCCCGGGGCATTGACCAAAGTTTGTGTCGATACCGCGCCGGTGATGGAGCGTGAACTGGCCGTTCGGGCGGGGATCGGGTGGCAGGGTAAGAATACGTGCGTTATTTCCCCACGGATCGGATCCTGGATTTTCCTGGCCGAGATTCTGACCGACCTTGAATTGCCTTTTGATACCCCCGAACCGGATCATTGCGGCAGTTGCACACGATGCCTGGAAGCTTGCCCGACCGGTGCGCTGTTTGCTCCCTATCAGATGGACGCGACACGATGCATTTCATACCTGACGATCGAGCATAGAGATCCGATCGATCCGTCTTTTCATGACAAACTCGACGGATGGATTTTTGGCTGTGATATCTGTCAGGAAGTTTGCCCGTTCAATCGCAAGGCCCCTTCGAGTCAGGACCCCGACGTTCGTCCGCGCGTCCCTGCCACTGTCGAATTGGAGAAAGTCCTGGAATGGACACCGGACGACTATCGACAATTGACCCGTCATACCGCGATGAAACGGGTTAAACTCCCTCTGTTCCAACGAAACGCCCAACTACTACTGGAGCAATCATGACCAAGACCTTTTTCGCCCTATTGATCGGGATCGTCTGTTTTTCAACCGGATGCGCATCTCAAACGCTGTTGCAGGTTCGCCCGGGACAGATTCAGCACGTGGTGGTCGTCTGGTTAAAGCCCGAAGCGGACCGTCATGCAGTGATCCGGTCGATCCAGACCCTTCGTGAGGTGCCTGGCGTGATTGACATTCGCGTCGGTCAAAAACTTGCCTCTGACCGACAAGTGGTCGATTCGACCTACGATCTGATGCTGGTGTTTACCTTTGAAAATGAACAGGCCCTGCGAGACTATGACCGGTCGCCTCAGCATCAGGAAGTAGTCGAATCGGTCATCAAACCATATGTCGCTCGTTTTATCGTCTACGACGCTTCGGTCGTGGATTATGCTATGGGCCAGCAGGTAGAGCAGGATCTCGAGCAGTTCAGACGACAATCCCTCGAGAAACAGAGAAAGTTCATCGACCGACGCTCGTAAAAAAACGGGATGAGGATGCTCGAGTCGAACCAGCATCCTCATCCCAAACCCCTTGGCCCGAATCGCTCGGGCAGAGAGAAACGATCCTGTCAGATCAAGTCACGGTAATCTTGCGCGGTTTGCTTTCTTCACGTTTATTCAGCGTGATCTTCAGCACACCGTCGGACAACTTGGCATCAACGGATTTTTCATCCACCGTGGGGGGCAGATTGAAGCTGCGTTGATACCGAGTATATCGACGTTCGCGCAAGAGCCAATCACCCTTTTGCTCTTCCTCTTCTTTCCGTTCGGCGGAAATGGTCAGGGTCGAGTTTTCGAGCGTGATGTCGATCTGATCCTTTGTAAAGCCGGGTAGATCGGCTTCGACGTAGATGTGATCGGCATCTTCTCGAACATCGACACCGTAAGGGGTGAATCCACCATCACGGAAGAAGTCTCGATTAAACATTCTGTCCATCAATGCCCCGAGATCCCGAGGCAGGATGTCCAGGGGGTCTTGGATCGCACGTTGAACACGAGTCGGTAATGCCATAGCAAGCCTCCTTTCTACGACAAGTCTCACAATCAACTTTATGCCGCCTACTTCAGGCAGGCGAAAAAAACTTATACAAACCGCGTGCCAAAAAGGTCCGGACGTACCGTTGATATAAGTCTTTGTTTTTCAAGGACTTTGTGCGGTATTCCGAAGCACTTTTCTTATAATCGACTGCAGGATTGGCAGGAGTTGTCGAGTTGGCAGAAAATCCCCGAATGATCGTGATTCTTGGACCGACTGCTTCGGGAAAAAGCGCTTTGGCGATGTCTCTGGCGGAAAAATGGGGCGCGGAAATTCTCAGTGTCGATTCGATGCAGGTTTATCGCGGGATGGACATCGGGACAGCCAAACCGACCGTGTCGGAGCGAAGACGAGTTCGACATCATTTGATTGACCTGGTGGATCCGAATGAATCTTTTGCGGTTTCAGAGTTTGTCACCCGTGCCGATGCCGTGATAGCGGACGCGGCCCAACGGGGGGTCCGGCTGATCGTCACCGGTGGAACACCTTTATACTACAAAGCACTGTTCGAAGGGCTTTTTGAAGGTCCAGGCGCGGATGTTGAGATCCGAACCAGACTCAATGAACAACCGCTCGAACAATTATACGATCGACTGACCCGGATCGACCCCGAATCCGCTAGTCGCATTCATCGAAATGATCGAAAACGCCTGGTGCGTGCGCTGGAAGTATTTGAACTGACCGGTCGTCCTATTTCATCATTTCAATCCGACTGGTCCCGGGGACAAATGCGACACCAGGCTGATTGGTACGGGTTGATGTGGGAAAAGGATGAGTTGAATCGACGAATCAATCTGCGAGTCAAACAGATGATCGAATCCGGTTGGTTGGATGAGACGCGTGATTTGCTGCAACGGTTCGGACAACTCTCCAAGACCGCTTCTGAAGCCACCGGTTATCAGGAATTGATCGACGTTCTAACGGGCAAGGCGAGTCTGGACGATGCGGTCGAACAAATCAAGATCGCCACCCGTCAACTCGCCCGTCGTCAGATGAAATGGTTCAGGCGTTGGTCACAGGTTCGATGGTTGAACGGAAACGATCCTCTGCCTATGCTGCTGGACTCGATCCAAGAACAGATAAAGGAACGTTTATGAAAATTGCGGTCATGCCAGGCGATTTTGTGGGTAAAGAGGTGGTTGCCGAGGGAATCAAAGTCCTAGACGCGGCTGCCCGGAAGTTTGGTTTCAAATACGACCGGACCGATTACCCTTTCGGTGCGGAGTATTACCTGCAGACCAAAATCACCCTCCCGGATTCGGCATTGAAGGAGCTGGCAGCCCATGACGCGATTCTCTTCGGAGCTGTCGGGGCAGATCCTCGCGGCAACAAGCTGATTCCTCAAGGACTGATCGAAACGGACATTCTCCTGAAAATGCGTTTCGAACTGGATCAGTACATCAACCTTCGTCCGACTCGTCTGTTGCCGGGGGTTCCGACCCCGTTGGCCCGGAAAGACCCGTTTGACATGGTGATCGTTCGCGAAAATACCGAAGGGTTGTACTGTCAAAACGGGGGATTTCTATACAAAGGCACTGCCCACGAGGTCGCCAATCAGATCGAGGTCACCACCCGTCACGGGGTGGAACGTACGATCCGGTATGCGTTTGAATATGCCAAACAATTTGGTCGGAAAAAAGTGACTCTTGTTGCCAAAACGAATGTGCTTCGTTACGCCCACAATCTGTGGATGCGCGTATTTGAAGAACTGGCCAACGAATACCCCGGTATTGAGACCTCCTACGACCATGTTGATGCGTGCACCATGTATATGGTGACCCAACCTCAACGGTACGATGTCATGGTCACAACGAACATGTTCGGAGATATTCTGACCGACCTAGGGGCTGCCATTCAGGGAGGAATGGGAATGGCGGCTTCGGGCAATCTCAACCCCACTCGTCAGGCAGCCAGCATGTTCGAACCCGTCCACGGTAGTGCTCCGGACATCGCCGGCAAAGGATACGCGAATCCCATCGCCACGTTCCTTTCCGTCGCGATGATGCTGGATTTTCTGAACCAGCCCCAAGCCGCACGGGCGATCGATCAGGCCTGTCGAAAAGTCGTCTCTGATCCAAAAAATCACACCCGCGACCTCGGCGGAACAGCTTCCACGCAACAAGTCACCCAAGCGGTCCTAGCCGAATTGGAATAATCATGTTTAATGTCCGATATCGGCAACCCAACCGATCATCCCGCTCCACATCGCGTACGAGGCACTAAAGATGAATTGTGCGCCTCCCAGGAACAGGGCAAAAAATATCGCGATCATAAACCCTTGGGCCATCTGAGAGTTCAGAAGATTCCGGTAGGCGGGGAATAGGTTCGCCAAAATCCGTGACCCGTCCAACGGAGGAACGGGAAGTAGGTTGAACAACATCAGGGCAAAATTGAATATCCCAAACGTCTGAAGCAATAGTCTGGCATTGTCCTGAACCGGGCTTTGCGGATCGACTCCCCCCATACGTATCCAAAGCCCCAATCCGACGGTCCCCACAATAGCCAACAACAAGTTCATTGCAGGTCCTGCCACAGCCACCAGGGATTCGGCATACCGACCACGAAGACGCGAGGGATTAATCGGCATAGCGCCAAAGGCGATCCCCACCACTGCCAACAGGATCAACGAAAATACTCCCATATGAACCAACGGGTTGAGGGTATTGAGGTGTCCGCTTTCGATCGGAGTAGGATCCCCCAATTTGACAGCCACCCAGCCGTGCGCCAGCTCGTGCAGAATAATGCTGATGATAACGACAATAAGGATCGCGAAATACTGTCGAGGGTCGTTGGCTAATAAACTGATCATCATAACAGGCTGATCATAGCTTGCGGGCGAGGTTCGGGCACGGAGGGAAACCGGCTATGAAATCGAAAAATTTTCATAACCATTTGTATTTCAAACATGTATGATCACTCAATTAAAGACCCTTTGGTGCTAGGAATCTGGTTTTTTGCTCGCTCGTCGATGCTGACCGCTTGTCGCAACGCCTTGGCGAATGATTTGAAAATCGCCTCACCAATGTGGTGCGAATTACGACCGTAGGGAACGTGGATGTGCAGATTCATTCGAGCGTTGTTCGACAAGGCCTGGAAAAACTCCCGGACCAGTTCAGACGCAAAATCCCCGATCAAGGGGGAGCTGAAGTTGACCTGGAATACCAGCGCCGGTCTTCCGGATAAATCCAGCGCCACTTGTGCCAGCGATTCGTCCATCGGAACCATTGCCCAACCGTAACGGTAAATCCCTTTTTTGTCCCCCAGCGCCTTTTCCAAGGCTTGACCGAGACAGATCCCGACGTCTTCGACGGTGTGATGCTGATCGACTTGTAAGTCGCCTTGGGCTTGAACCTCCAAATCGATTAAAGCGTGTCGGCTCAGTAGGTCGAGCATATGATCGAAAAAGCCGACGCCGGTGTGGATCTGGCTTGTTCCTTGACCGTCGAGGTTGAGGGTCAGTTGGATATCGGTTTCTTTGGTTTTTCGGGATAATGAAGCCGTTCGATTCATGATGATTCAAAGGATAACCGTTTGGGGTTTAAAGGGCGAGGAGCTTGGGAAGAAACAGAATCAACCCGACGGTCCCTGCCGTCAGGACCGCCAATAACGATGCCCCGGCTGCGATGTCCTTGGCTTGACGCGCCAAAGGATGTGGTTCGGTTGAGGTATGATCGACGGTTCGTTCGATGGCTGAGTTGAGGGTTTCGGTTACCCCCACAAGCCCGATACACAGAATAACGATTGTCCACTCGATAAGTTTCAGACCCAGGACTATGCCCAGGACAACGGTGATTGCCCCGAAAATGAATAAAATTCGGGGATTTCTTTCCTGTCTGAGGAGTTGGTTTATTCCCCGGCCCGCACACATCAAAGCGGACCACAGCGATCGTGGGGATCCAGTGAACCGATCAGACATGAATCTCTGCCCCGACGGGATAATGATCCGAAGCATATGTCGCGAGTCGATCCTGCTCGACCCACGCATCGACGATCTTCGATGGATCAATGGCGTAACTGAAGATGAAATCTACCCGTTGACCCGGTTTATGGGTGGTAAAGGTAGCCAAGGTTCGGGCTTGGTCAGGTCGAACACATTCAAGTGTATCGATATATCCATGTTCGAGCAGGTTTTGAACGACCCTTCGGGGTAGATCTCCACCGTTGTCCTGCCAAGCTTGTCGCGTCGAGGATTGGCATCGGGACGGGTCGATCTGTTGGACCGGCGAGTTGCTGTTCAGGTCTCCCACTAGCAGATGAGGTCGATTCTGGCTCCGATAATCGTGGGTGATCCTCATTACGCAAGCCATCTCTTGTTGACGTGTCTTTTCGTCCGATTCTCGGGCACCGGGGTGCAAATGAAGCCCGATCACGGGTAATTCGGTTCCGTTCTGTAAACAGATCACCGCTTCACAGCAACTTCGCGGGGCATCGGGGTGAATCAAAGAATGATTGATCGTCTCTCGAATTGCCCATCGCGACAGGATCGCCAAACGATGTCCATGCCCCGGAGCGACAATCCGGTCCATCTTGAATCGTTTGGCCAGACGGTCTATCACCTCGTCTTCATCGGCTTCAACCAACACCACCACATCGGCCTTTTGGGCTTGAATGACTTCGCCTAGCGGGTCTGCCCGTCCGACCCCACCATCCAGGATGTTATAATTGACGATTCGCACACTCGTTCCTCACCCATCATAACCTGTACAGATTCACATCCGAGCCTTTTTATTTCCAGTTCGCCCGAATCTTTTCCTGTCGCGAACGGTTCCGAATCGTATCTTTCATTTTGACGTAAATCACGATTTTGAAAAGAGGTAGGGAAGATGCATCGACGAATCGGACAATGGCTTCAGGAAATCGTTCCGCTTTCGACTCACGACGTGGAAGACATTTTACAGGAGCAGAAATCGACCCGCCAACGATTTGGGGATGTTGCTCTATCCCTCGGACTCGTCCGTCCGGAACATGTCTGGAAAGCTTGGATTCGACAGATCGAATCCGAAACCACGGAAGTCGACCTCCAAGAGGTGGGCATCGATGCGCAAGTGGTCAATTTGTTGCCTCGACAAGTCGTCCACCAACACCGCGTTTTACCGATCCGAACCAGTGGTGAAGAAGTTGTCATCGCTTGTGAAACGATTCCCACCGAACAGACCCAACGACTGATCCGACAGTTTCTACCCCAACGGGCTGTCTTTATTCGGGCTCGGTCGGGTCAATTGGACCAAGCCATTCATCGGTATCATCCTCCCACCCGATACCGGACGGAAGCGGCGTAATACCAGCGGCATCCCCAACACCACGTGGTAAAGGATCGGACAACACCGGTGACAGGGCTCGAATCTTCTCCGCCAAGTCCTGTTGTTGTTTCATCAGCTCCCGGTTCAGGCTCGACAACGCACGTTCCCCTGCGCGGAAAATGTCATTGGTCAGTGTTCGGGCGATTGCGGATTCGACATAACCCCCGTTTTCGCTCTCTTGCCAGACCGCCCGTACCACCACACGGATCCCGCTCGGACACCAACTGAGCAATCCCCATCTCGGTGGCAAGTCCTTCTTCTGGATTAATCCCGACGGCGCAAGCACATAATGCAGATTCGCCATCGGTTGAAGCAAACAGGCGTCAAACTTACCCAGTCCCAACGTCTGTCGAAGCCTGCGACCTGACCGACGATTGGTTTGTCGTTCCAGAAGACACAGTTGTCTTTGAGACGGACGTGTCAAGTCCCTCTGAAAGTCGGATCGGGAAACCTTGCACTCGACAAAACAGGTTTGATGTAACGAACGTCGCACACCTTGGTGATTCGTCGAAGGTCCAAAAACGCCTGTTCCCACCGCATCGATGATCCCCACTGGTCTGACCGACACCTCCGCAGCCACGCACCGATACCCTTGTCGATATAACCATCGGCAAGCCTCGGTCTTGAGCGTTCGGTGCAGTTCCGTCTCGCCGGGCATTTGCACTCCTTTACGTCCTTGGCCTGACAGACCGATGACATGCCGGTCAACACATCGGCTTTCGATACATCAGTTTTCGATCAGTCGAACGAACTTATGGAAGGCTTCGAGCAATTTTTGGGTAATCGGACCGGGTTTTCCCGAACCGACCTGGCGTCCGTCGATCCGGGTAACCGGAATGACCTCGGCGGCTGTACCGGTCAGAAAACATTCATCGGCGATATAAAGATCATGACGCTCGATCCGCTTTTCCTGGATCGGAATGAAGCTGGACTGACAAAGGTTCATAATGACCGACCGGGTCACGCCTTCCAGAGCCCCGTCGGAGACCGGTGGGGTGTAAACCACCCCCCGACGGATGATGAAAATGTTGTCGCTGGTACACTCGGCGACATAACCCTCGGGGTTGAGCATGATGGCTTCGGGGACCCCCGCATCGATCGCTTCGATCTTGGCCAGGATATTGTTCAGATAGTTCAAGCTTTTGATCCGGGGGCTCAGCGCGTTGGGGTGATTGCGCATCACCGACGACGTGATGACAGACATCCCTTTCTCATACATTTCCTGCGGATATAGCCGGATTGAATCCGCAATGATGATGACACTGGCCCGAGGACACCGATTGGGATCCAACCCGAGCGTGCCCGTTCCCCGCGTCACCACCAACCGAATATAGCAATCTTCGAACCGGTTGATGCGGATGGTTTCCTGTATCGCCTTTTCGAGCTCGTCAGGCGTATAGGGGATCGTCAGACGGATGGCTTTGGCAGAATCGTAAAGACGTTGAAGGTGAGCCTTGCACTCAAAAATCTTTCCCGAATAGACACGAATCCCTTCAAAGACCCCGTCACCGTATAAAAGTCCGTGGTCGAAGACGCTGATTTTGGCGTCTTCCTTGTTGAAATATTGTCCGTCAATCCAAACTTGAAGCGACATGGGGTCTCCACTTGCCGAAACCGTTTCCTACCCCACAGCAGGAAAACCGGGTCGGATATTGAAAAGCACCCAGCCCGTTTTGGCAAGTCCATGAACCCGGACAGGTGGACTTCCGAACAACGGTTTTGAACCAATTGCCGGGGACAGAACTGACGATTCATAGCCAAACCCGTGGTTTGTGTTAGAATCCATTCCCCATGTTTCGCAAGCTGCTCCGCGCCAAACTTCATCAGGCCCGTGTGACCTTCACGGATGTCAATTATCATGGCAGTGTCACGATCGACACCCGTTTGCTTGCTGCAGCAGGATTGCGACCGAACGAAGCCGTTTTGATTGCCGATTGTGAAAACGGAAACCGGTTCGAAACCTACATCATTCCCGGAGAAGCAGGGAGCGGCGTCATCGGTATCAACGGTGCAGCCGCGAGACTTACTCGGGTCGGTAATCGTGTCATTATCATGGCTTTTGACTGGGTCAACGAATCGGAGATCGACTCCCATAAAGCCCGCGTACTGATCCTCAACCAGTCCAACACCATCACCGAGCAGATCGACCACCCTTCCCGTCTGCCCATGGCCTAAACAGATTTGATTCCAAACGGATCACCGATTCAGACACCAAGCCATCAGGATTCGGTAATTGTGATCGATCGGATGAGGTCCCCCTGCTGGGTGGTATCGACCACGTCCTGACCTTCACGGACCTGCCCGAAGACGGCGTGTTTACCGTTCAACCAATCGGTTTCAACGTGAGTGATGAAAAACTGACTGCCGTTGGTGTTCGGACCCGCATTGGCCATGCTTAGGCTGCCTTTACGGTGTTTGATGTCCAAAGCCGATTTCTCGTCAGCCCATTTATACCCCGGACCACCCGTTCCGGTTCCCCACGGACAACCCCCTTGGATCATAAAGTCAGCAATCACACGATGGAACTTCAACCCGTTATAAAATCCTTCGCGGGCCAAAAAAACGAAATTATTCACGGTCACCGGTGCCCGGTCCGCGAACAGGTCTAACACAATTTTTCCTCGATTGGTTTCGATCGTTGCCACGTATTTTTTTGTCGGGTCGATCTTCATCGACGGAGCTGCAGCATAACTTTTGGGCATTGATTGTTCCTTTCTTTTACCCACACGAGTATATCCGAATCATGCGGATATCATCCGTCCGAACCTTCGATTCATTCAAAAAACATCGGGCAACCCATCAGCATATTCCAGTCGTGACAGTCTCATCGCGGGTCCGAGTCGTTTAAGCTTATCGATTAATCCTAAATGAGCGCGTTGTGAGAACACGTCGTAATCCTGCTTTTCAATGGCGTGTAGGATTCCGCTATAAACGCTTGCCATGACACACGCCGTCTGTCTCGATCCGTCGCCGGGCAGTTCGCACAAACCCCGACTGGCTTGTCGATACAACTGTCTGGCCCGGTCGATTTGAAATCGTATCAACGCCTTGAAAGCCGGTGTCGGATTTTTGCTCAGAATGTCTGATTCTTGTACCCCGAATTGTTTCATCTCGTCCTGGGGAAGATAAATCCTGCCCCGATCGGCATCTTCCCCCACGTCCCTCAGAATATTGGTTAATTGCATCGCGTTGCCCATCCCAACGGCTTGCTGATGCGCCAACGACTCCGACAGGTCGAACACGTAACACATGATCAACCCCACCACCCCGGCGACGTGATAACAATAACGTTCAAGGGATTTCCAGTCCGGATAACGTCGAATGGTCAGATCCATCCGACACCCTTCGACGAGTTCATGGAAAAGTCTTCGGGGAATTCGGCATTCCCTCACCGTCATCGAAAACGCCTGTAACGCAAAACCGTTCGGTGTCGAATCGTGATCGAGTTTTCCGTCGTAACAACGGTCCAACAGGTCTTCGAACATTTCCAGACGCTGCTTTTGTTGCTCACCCGAGTCGGATTGATCCACCGTGTCATCCAAAAGCCGGCAAAACGCGTAAACCGCGCAGGCATGACGCTTCTTGTGCTCTGTCAGAAAATGCGAAGCAAAATAGAAACTCTTGGCATGTTCCCGACAGATCGCTTCGGCAGCAGCATAGACAGATGATCGATTATTCACACCCCTATCATACTCAGTGTCCGAACAATCTTTACCATCGGATGACACGCGTTGAAAAATCCCATTTCCCCACCCTAAAACTAGGGAATGCCCCCCCTTCGATCAATTTGTGTTTCGCAAGTCCGTACGGGTTGCTAGAATCGGTTCGATGTCGGATGTAACCCGCGAGCAATTCTCCCAACAGGTGATCCAGATCGTCCGGGCGAGATTTCCGTTGGTCAAAATCGCCCGAGCAGAACAATCGTTTTCTTTGCGTCTGAATGGGAGAACCGCGTCTTTGGAAAATCTCTATCGGATGTATCAGTTGGCGCCTGACCAGTTGAGACATCATGTCGAACGATGGGCTGTGGAATTGCTTCGAGACAGCGAAGGCACGCCCGATCGGTTTGCAACCTTTGAAGAAATCAAGGACCGTCTGATGCCGATGGTTGTCGCATCGGAACTGGCCGAGCTGCGAAAATCCAACATCATCACTCAATCATTGATCGAGGGATTATCCGTTACCTACGTGCTCGACGGGGACCGGACGATCGCGTATCTGCCGAATGAAGTTTTGCAGAAATGGTCGATCTCCATGGAACAGTTGCACGAGGTTTGTTTACAAAATCTGGTATCCCGTAGCCAGACACTTCAGGCCCATACCGCTCAGGACGAAAACGGGGCAGTGAACCTGATCCTGTTTCAAACACTCGACGGTTTTGATGCCACTCGGTTGCTCCTTCCCTCTTTACACGCAGCATTGCGTGAACCGTTGGGCAGTCCGTTTGCCGCAGCGATCCCCAACCGTGATATTTTGTTGTGCTTTAAAAGTGACACCGAGACGATCGGACGACTCCGGTCACAAGTTCAGCAAGACTATCGTACGATGCCCCATCAGGTCACGGACCGTATTTTTCTGGTAACTCCTGACGGGATCGCGCCTTACAACAACTAATCGTCGGTCCTGACAATATCCTGCTCGTGACCGCGTTTCATTTTTGGAGCACTCAATCAATGTCCATAAGCTTTCGTTCTCTGTTCAGGATCCTGTGGTTGGGGTGGATCGGAAGCGGTCTATCGCCCGTGTGGGCAGGACCGGTTCAAACGTTGCTAGAAGACTGGAAAGACCCTACGCGTGACCGCACGGTTCCGGTCAAAATATACTGTCCACAAGAACTTTCAGAGAAAAATCCCTTACCGGTCGTTTTGTATTCTCACGGACTAGGAGGATCACGCGAAATCGCACAATCGATTCTAAGTCGTTGGGCACAAAACGGTTATATTGTTATTGCCGTCCAACATCCTGGTAGCGATGTGTCGGTCTGGCAAGGTCGACCCGATGGGATTTCCCGGCTGATATCGGCTGCGAATGCTCAACAACTGCTTAACCGGATTCAAGACATTCATTTTGTTCTCGATCATCTTCAAGAGCTAGATTCATCCGGTTCTCACATCCTTCACAAGAAGATGAACCTGTCCCGAATCTCGATGACCGGGCATTCATTCGGCGCCTATACGACCCTCGCCGTTGCCGGACAAACTCGAACGATCGGTAACAAGACTCTCAATACTGCGGATCCTCGAATCACCTGCGCCATCGTGATGAGTCCGTCTCCCCCTTCCGACAAAAACCCCCGGGAGTTTGAAAAAATCCGGATCCCGATCTTTCACATGACCGGAACAAAAGATACCTCCCCGGTTCAACCCGATTTAAAGCCCGAAGACCGAACGTTGCCTTACCAACAGATCCGAGCATCGAACCAGTATCTGGTCGTTTTTCAGGATGGTGACCACATGATGTTCACCGGTCGAGGAATCATGGGACGCAAATATGCAGACCTGATAGTCAAGTCTTCGGTCGCGTTTCTCGACGCCTTTCTCAAACAGGATTCGAATCAGAAAAATTGGCTCGACAAGGAGTTTGTTCAGGAATTAGGACCTGACGGACGATTCGAGCATAAATGAATCCCGTTGGTCAATACGCAAGATCGTCGCCCCACGACACAAATCCGTCTCATCCAGTCCTAACGCTTCTTTGATGAGAATATCTCGTTTTAACCAATTCGATTCATCGAGCAATTCGAACGTTTTATCCCCTCCCAACCGACCGAGAGGGGGGATAGGCAGGACCGGCCAATCACTCCCGTGAATGATTTTCTGTCGCACCCGTGGATCATTCAGGATCGGTTCATACGCGTGCCAACGGGTCGGAAGATTCAGAGCCGAACTGTCCCCATAAAAACGCTCGTGCTCAAGCGCCATTCTTACGAACGTATCCAAGTAATCGGATTCTGAAAACCCGGACCGCGTCCCGCAATGGGCAGCGATGACCGTTACCCCCCCGTCGAACTGCCGGTAACAGCAATGTCGGATCGGCATGACCGTTTCAGATTGGGAAGCATCTTTTCCCCACCGGTGTGAGATAGCAGAGGAATGCGGAAATGAGCCAAAGCCTCATAAAACGGGGTAACACAAAGGGGGATGACGGATCGATGCCTTGGGTAATCGGCAACCATTTGACCAGGACCGCTCCGCCTTTCACACATCGCTCGAGCTCCTCGATCGCGTCTTTTCGATACGGATGAATCGATGCCCCAAAAAGCACTTTCGGATGCTTCCGGGCTAGAGTCATGACATAGTCATTCTCGACGAACAGATGCGTATTTTGCTCGTCCCGACGACCGTGACGGTCGTACACCGCGTCAAAGGCCAGAACGACCGCAGCATCCAGTCGGTCGCACGCGTTTAACTGTCCTACCAACAGCGCTTCCAACCTTTGATCACTCGATTCGTCGATCGAACCGATATCAAACCTCCATCGGAGAAACTTGAACGGGATGGATCCACTCAGTCGGGCCGACATGGACCCATGTCCGGGCAGAACAGCTGAGATATGAACATGGCTGTCAATACGCATCGACTATTGTTGATATGAAAGGAAGCGTTCGTAGACGGATTCTATTTCTGTGTTAGAACGAGAGGGGGTTGTAATGTTTGACGGGGAAACTATCCCGTACCACCCTGCCGGGCTTGTACGATATCCGCAACAGCACCGGTGGCGATCGCCTGGACCAGGATATTGCCCACGGCTGTCGCTTCGACAGGACCGGTCACAACAACACGTTGGCAGACGTCTGCTGTGAGTTGATTGAGCAGCTCATTCTGCGTCCCCCCCACCGACAATGTGGATCGTGTCGATGGATCGGTCCAGGATGTCCTGCAGACCCTGCAGAGTTTGCCTGTATTTCAGCGCCAACGAATCTACACAGCACCGAACGTAAGCCCCCTACCGATTCTGGCTTGGTTTGGCCGGTGCGTTCACAGAACTGGTCGATTTTGCGGGGGCATGTCGCCGGGGCGTCGCGAAAGGGGGGAAAATCCGGATCCACCAACACCGCAAAAGGCTCAGCCTCTGATGCCAGTCGAGTCAGCTCGGCATAGCTGTATTCGTGACCTTCTTTAATGAAGTGTCTTCGACATTCCTGGATCAACCACATTCCCATGATATTTTTCAAGAATCGGATCGTCCCCCCCGAATCCCCCCTTCGTTCGTGTAGTTATACTTCAACGATTTGTCATTGATGATCGGCCGGTCCAGTTCCACCCCCATTAACGACCATGTTCCGGACGAAATATAACACCAGTTCGGGGTCGATGCAGGAACAGAGACCACGGCACTGGCTGTATCATGACCGGCTGTGGCGATCACGGGGGCTGAAGGGATCTCGCACTCTCGAGCCACTTCCTGCAACAAAGGCCCCAACACCGTTCCCGTCGGAATGATCACAGGCAGTATATGAGTCGGGATGTCCAGTTTCCTTAAAAGATCCTCGGCCCATGTCTTGCGGACCGGGTCATACATCTGGGACGTGCTAACGATCGAAAACTCTCCTTTGGCCACTCCGGTCAGCAGATAGTTAAACAGGTCCGGCATGAATAGCAGCCTCGAAGCAGTCGTCAGACGCGGGCTGCGGTTTTTCACCAAGGCCCGCAACTGATACAACGTGTTGAAAAACATGGTCTGAATGCCGGTCGTCTGATACACCGTTCCTGTTCCGACAACCGAATTGACATCTTCGATCATCCCCTGTGTGCAACTATCCCGGTACATCGTCGGATTTCCGATCACTTCTCCCGATTCATCCAGGAGACCAAAATCCACTCCCCAGGTATCCACCCCGATCCCGTCCAATGAAACACCCTTGGTTTTCCTCAAACCCTGTTTGATCTGTTCCCATTGCCCCAACAGGTCCCATTGAAGACGGTTGCGCATCTGTCCCATCGGGTTGGCAAACCGGTGTTTTTCCTCCAGGTTGAGCTTCCCGTCGCTCAATAGGCCCAGGATCGCGCGTCCGCTTTCAGCGCCGAAATCAAATGCCAGGTATTTTTTATCAACCATATCCGTTCCTCGCTCGTGACCGATGGTAATATCTGAACAAAGAACCGCAATTTCTCCGAACCCGAACAAAAACGTTATGTTTTCGATCCTATAACCGTAGTTACAATACCGCGACTGGAAAGGAAACTGGTATGACTCCTCAGCCGATACCGAGCTGGCGAACCATCTTACTCTCAGGATTCTTGGGAGGCCTTCTGGCATATGTCCTTTTTGTCGCCTACCAACCGATCGAAGCCGAACCGCGCGTGCCTAGCGTTAGAGGAGATCTAAATCCGTCCGAACAATCAACCATCGAATTGTTCCGTCGGATCAGCCCGTCCGTCGTTTTCATCACCACCCGTCAGCAACAGATCGACTTTTTCGGTCGAGGCGTCGGAGAAGTGGACGCGGGAACCGGTTCGGGATTCGTCTGGGACGACAATGGTCATATCGTGACCAATTACCACGTCATTCAGGGGGCTAGCTCAGCCATCGTCGCCTTCAGTGACGAACAAGCCTACCCGGCCGACCTCGTAGGCATAGCGCCCGAGCACGATATTGCTGTTCTTCGGATTCGCCCGAGGGGATCAATCACACCCATTCCGGTGGGCACCAGTCATGACTTGCAGGTCGGTCAAAACGTTTACGCCATAGGAAATCCTTTCGGACTAGACCATACCCTGACGACCGGGATTGTATCGGCTTTGGGACGGACCATCCGAGCCGTCACCGGTCAACCGATCGAAAACGTAATCCAGACCGATGCTGCTATTAACCCGGGAAACTCCGGAGGACCGCTCTTAGATAGCGCCGGCCGACTGATCGGTATGAACACCGCCATTTTTTCTCCTTCAGGAACCAGCGCGGGCATCGGGTTTTGCCGTCCCCGTCGATACGATCAACCGGGTGGTCCCCCAGTTGATCAAGTTCGGAATGGTCGAACGGGCTGCCCTCGGGGTCACTATGAGCGATGAACTTTCCCGTCGGTTCGCTCAACGTCTGAATGTACAAGGGGTTGTGATCGTCCAGACCCTGCCCGGAAGCGCCGCAGAGGTTGCAGGACTCCGGGGTACCACTCGACTCAGCAACGGACAAATCCGCGTCGGGGATATCATCCTCTCGATCGACGGTCGTCCTGTCACCAGTAGCGACGATATGTACCTTGCCCTCGAAAAATACAAGCCCGGAGATACGGTCGTCGTCCGATACTGGCGGGAAGGTCGAATCTTTGAGAAGAAAATCATGCTCGACAGTTCGATCCGAAGAAGACCCTGATCCCCGGTCGATGGAGACCCAAACGGATGAATCCGATCTCGGATTATCTCTTGCACAGACTGACCTTCTCACCCCGGGTCTTACTAAGTCTTTGTCTCGCAATCACCCTTGCGATGACCTTGGGGCTGGTGATCTACTGCCTGCTGGATGTTTCTCTGGGGTCGATTTTTTCCATCCTGTTCGTGTCCGGACTTTTGGGAATCGGATTGAACGAACTTGCGAAAAACTTAGGCATTGGGACGGTTTTCTCCTTTTCCGTCAGTGTGGGATGTTGTAGCCCGATGATCCTGGGGCTGGGCTCGGTCGGATACACCCTCCGGGATATCCTGGGGTTTGTTCTGATGACTTGGGTGATCTGCTGCGGGATGATGAGCATGACCCAAGGGATCGGCCGACTGATCGGTTACGGACCGGGCGGTGGATTATTGTTGACCTTATTTTTAGGCTGGATGACCTGGCCGGTCTGGATGTCGCCTTACTTTCATACCCTTTGGGGACAATGGTGCATCGATCATCTGCTGGGCTATCAACCACTTTTTGCAGTCGCTAGCCTGTTTCCGGAAATGGGAGACTGGACTCACGCCCCGATTGCTTATGCCCGTCTGACCAATTTAGGACAAGATGTCTTGTATGCTTATCCGTCCGGACCGGGAAAAAGCGTCGCGCTACATACCGGATTGGCCGTCGTTGGGATGCTGATTGCTCTGGCGAAATACCCCGCCCGTCCGAACGCCTCTGACCCAAACACCACTTGTTGACGCGGTAAAAATACTGACGCAAAATGATATAAACTATTAATTTAAAAGCGCTTATACGTTTTTTAGTTCGATTTTGAGCTTTGCCATGTGTCGTTTAAACTTTTGGACGTTCAAACCGACCAATCGTGCAGCCGCAGCCTTGTTACCTTTGGTTCTCCGAAGGGCCTCGGTGATCACTCGGCGTTCGATTTCCACAAGATGCAAATCAGAGAACAAGGGGGATGGTGGGTTGATCCACAACCGTTCGGGCAAATGCTCAAGCTCGATGCATTCGGGACCTGAAAGGACATGAGCGTGTTCGATGACGTTGGCTAGTTCACGGACGTTTCCGGGCCAGGCATATCGGAGAAGTGCTTCCCGGGCTTCGGGGCTGAGGTGTTTGGGGGGTTCCCCGTAAATCCTGGCTTGTTGGTCTAAGAAATGCTTCGCAAGGGGAATAACGTCTGTTGGGCGTTTGCGGAGCGGTGGCAAGTGAAGCGTGATGACATTGATACGAAAATATAGATCCTCACGGAACGTCCCGGCTTGGACCATCCCGGCAATATCCCGATTGGTGGCACAGATAACGCGTACGTCCACCGGATAACTTCGAGTATCGCCGACCGGAATCACTGCCCGTTCTTGAATTACCCGAAGCAGTTTGGATTGCATCGCGGGCGGAAGTTCACCAACTTCATCAATAAACAAGGTCCCGGTATCAGCTGCCCGAATAAAACCAAGACTGTCCCGAATCGCACCGGTAAAGGCTCCTTTGACATGCCCAAACAACTGCGACTCAAAAAGCGATTCGGTCAATGCTGAGCAATCGACCGTGACAAAAGGTTTGGAAGCTCGTTCAGAATGGAAATGAATGTATCGGGCCAGCATCTCTTTGCCAGTCCCTGTTTCTCCCAGAATCAATACCGTTGAACGACGGTTGGCTATACTGGCAGCAGCATCCATCACCGAACCCATGACAGACGACTCGAACACCAGCATTTCGACATGTTGGTCAAGGGCAGAATACGAAGCAGACGCCGGTAAGACCGGACGGGTCGCTCCTCTGGATTGTAAAGCCATTTTTCAAGCCTCTCCTTTCGCAATTCAGCGAGGCTTAAACCCACAGGAATCCCTTCCGGAGTTTAATCCCGCACGTCCCGTAATAGTTAATATTACTTTTTGGTTAGATTTTGCAAGAAAATTCCGACTCAAGCCCCAAACTCCGGTATCCTAGCGCCTAGCCTCCATTTTTTTGGATTTTCGCCATGAATTAACAAGTCTTGTCCGTTCTTTTGCCCGTTTGGTTCCTTTTTCAGCGTTTTCAGCATCTTCAACAAAGACAAGAGAAACACTGAATCGAATCTACGGTTTCCCTATGGTTTCCATAAGAAAAAACTATTTGCTCAGCGCATATGAATATATTTTTAGAAGAATCACACGTTATTTTCAGTCATCGAATAGACAATGATGATCAAAGAGATAGAAATCGGATGAATTGACCGTGTGCAGGTCGAATCGGGAAAATGTGATGGACCTGTCAAACTTTTGAATAAGTGTCCATCGAGTGATCCGCTCGATTTTCTAACCCAGTGGTTGATCTGCAAGTTATGGATCTGTGTTGAGTTGAAACAATCCATCTGTTTCTAATGTGGACACGTATAAATGGATGCTAACATCGACGTATAATTAACGGGTGATGAGACATCACAACGATGCTCACACTCCAAAAGAAGGGAGCACAGGATGAGCACGACAACCCTCAAAACGACCCGGAAACAACGCGCTTCTCGCAAGACGTCTTTGCCCGACGAGCTTCGAAAGCAAGCTGAACGGATTCTTGCCGGCGATTATGCGTACATGGATTCTCCCTCTTTCAAACGAAAGAACATCGAACAAGAACTGTTTTCTGATACCCCGGAAGCACTTCCCATGATCTCCTGGTATCAACCGACTCGGGATGAAGCCTCTTTTTCTGATCCGACCGTTACCCCTCAGTTCATGTCGGCTGAGCAGGAACGGGTGATGTTCCTTCGTTACAACTATGCCAAGTACAAACTGACCCGTTTACAAAAAAAGGCCAAGTCAGAGGGTCTGACCCGAGAGTTAGCCGAGCAGTTAATTGATTGGCATGGTAAAAGCGAACACTATCGTGAATATTTGACCCGCACCAATCTCGCATTGGTCCTGGCCATGGCCAAACGGACCCGTCTGGGCGACGTCGATTTTGCTGAGATCGTCTCCGAAGGAAACATGGCCCTGCTTCGGGCGGTCGATAAGTTCAATGTCGAGCGGGGATTCAAGTTTTCGACATACGCCTGCCGAGCCATTCTCAAAGCCTTCAGCCGAACGGCTCAGAAATACTCCAAACACCGTCAGCGTTTCCCCGTCGAGTTCGAGCCTGACCTCGAAAAGAGCGATTGGACCGACCGCAAACGGGATTCCGTCGAGGAAGACCTTGTGGACGAACTTAAACAGATCGTCGATCGGAACCTTGCTCACCTGAGCCATGTCGAGCAAACTGTTATTCGACAACGATTCAATTGGGATCAGGACCAGGAAACCCCGCTGACACTCGAAGAGGTCGGACGGATCATCGGCGTGACCAAAGAACGGGTCCGACAAATCCAGAACAAAGCCCTTTTCAAAATCCGAAGACTCATCGAAGAAGGTGTCCTAAAACCGGCTGACCACACCCCCACAGCCGATCTGTCTTAAAAACCAGAGACCCTTTGATGACTCGTCCTTCAGGCCCACAATCCCCGGTTGTGGGCCTTGTCTTGGAATGCTTTCCGGTATCTCCGATCGGAGTCGTAGGGGTTGGATGATTCACGCCCGGGGATGAAACTGTCGGTGCACTTTTTTTAATCGACCGGTGTCCACGTGGGTGTAAATCTGGGTCGTTGAAACATCCGCATGTCCGAGCAGTTCCTGAACGATCCGTAAATCAGCCCCCCCGCTCAACAGATGACTTGCAAAACAATGACGTAGAACGTGAGGACTCACTTCATTCAGCAACTGAATCTTTTTGGCGTATCGCAAAATCAACAACCATAGGCTCACACGATCCAGCGGATGCCCGGAACGGGATAAAAAGAGTCGTTCGGGATCTTTTTTTCCGTTTTGCGATGGGGTTTGCAGCAATCTCGGACGACCGGTTCGTAGATATTCCCGGATCGCTCGGACACACGCCTGACCGATCGGGACGATACGTTCTTTGGATCCCTTTCCAAGAACCCGAACGGCTGCGACTTCCAAGTTCACATCCCGAACACTCAACTGGCACAGTTCGCTTGCCCGAAGACCCGCAGCGTACAACAGTTCGAGGATGGCTACGTCCCGATGATAAAACTTGGTATCGGAAGGGTCCGGGGCTTGGATTAAACGGGCTACCTGTTCGGTGTTCAGGATGTTGGGCAGATCTCGTTCGGGTTTGGGACGTTCCAACTGTTGCAGTATGTGTTGTTTGTCCTGACCCATCACTTCCAGGTATTTCAGGAAAACCCGGATGGCTGCTAGACGTCGGGCTACTGTTTTGGTGGACTGATTCCGACGGGTTTGGTTTTGCAAGTAATCCCGGAAGTGCTGGGCAGTTGCCTCCTCCAGTTTGCTCGCCCGGCAAGGCCCGTTCGGCGGGTTCAACCATCCGATCAGATCCGTCAGGTCCCGACGATAGGCTTCGATGGTATTTCGAGCCAGTCCCCGTTCAGACGACAAATACCCCAGAAAAGATAACAATTCAGGCGGCACGAGAGTCGCTCGACGATCTGGTCGACGATGAAACCGTGATTTGGACCAGCGACGAGGCATGAACCACACTCTCTGTCATTCGACGAAGACGACGTTCGACCAACAACTCCAGGTAGGTCGGACAGGCTTTATAATGGTCAAAACAGTACCGAAAAGCCTGTTCCAGATGCCCGACCTGAAAATGTCCCGCACAGCGGGTGTCATTCCGGTTCAGAAACGGGCAGTGTCGGTGTGGGTTGGACATAAACAGCGTCAGATACCTTCATCGGCGATTCCACTCCTTTCTCTGTACTACCCCACCGAGTTACTCGGCATCCGTGTTATACGCGTCGGATCGGAATGGGGTCGATGACGGGACAGGCTGGGCAGGAACCAGATCCAAGTGATGAGAACCGACCGTGTTTTCGATCGCGTTCGGGGCGGTGTAAATCGCGACCTGTAACTGCTGATTCCAAAGTTCGATCTGGAGGTTCTGAAGACGTTCGTGCGCCTGATTGATCTGGTAATGGATTTCCATCCGCTGGTGTTTCAGATGAACCAGCGTTCCCGTGATCAAACAGGCACAAAAAATGCAAATTAGGAGCTTGAGCATTCACATCCCGTCCACGTCTAACAAACAAGCCTTCGGTCGAACTGGTTGGTACGACAACGGACTGTGTCGTATCTGTTTTAATCCGTTGAAGCGACCGTTTTGGCGGGCAGTTTAAGTTTCATATCGATCCGGATCACATCGCTGCCCTTGAGCACGTCCCGGTTCAGTTCGCGAATGAGGGCGACGTGAGATCGGGAACCCAGTTGCTCCACAGCGATTTTACTGAGGCTATCGCCTTTTTTGACCACGTATGTTCGGTAAGACATGGTCTGGGTCGAATCGGACGAGGTGCTAGGTACTGCCCGGCTGGGGGTTCGAACAAGCGGTTCCGGTATCGGGATCGTCTGTTTCGGACCGACTTCGACCGGAAGCTGATATTTGCGACCGGCGATAACTTTGTTGGGGTCTTTCTGTAGCTCGGGGTTCAACGCAATGACGGCATCCCGGTTGGTTTTGGTGTTTCCCCCCGGCAACAGAGCAGCGATCCGCGAAAGGGTGTCCCCTGGCTGGGCGATATACTCACGAACTCTGCTGGGAAGGGTCAGTTTAGCCGGAGCGGCATTATTTTGCGCCTGATTTTGAACCGTTGGAACCACAGGAACAACGCTTTCACCGTGCTGTTGGGCGACGACTTGAACCGGGTGCTGGTTGGCAAAAATATCCGTCGGAACCCGTGTCACCACCGGAGATTCCATGGTCGGTGGGGCATTATCAGGACGGTCTTGTTGGGTAACGGGAATGACGCTCGGGGCAGTAGGGGTGTTAGTGATCAGGATCGGGGTTTTCGGATCCGATCCGGGTCCGACGGCAACCTGAGGCGTAGTGGCTGATCCCGTCTGGGCAAGTTCACGGGCGGTGGGGACGGGATGGACCGGTTCCGGAGCCCGGTAAGGTGTTGTCGAGGTGTCGCTGGTATTGATCCCGGGAACTGCCACGGCTTCACGCACACCGATGCCAGCATCGGCCAGAGGGGCGGACGGTCGTTCAGTGGTCGTCGTCAGATGCTCTGAAAGCAAGATTCCGACAACGATGATAAACGCCAGGCCTACGAGCAGGCCGATTTTGGTTTCACGGGTCATGTCAGGTCCTTCGACTCAGAATGTTCGGTCGGATCAACCCTGTGTTGTTTTCGCAGGACATCCGCCTCGATTCGGTATCACAAACGCTCAGCCACACGTAGTTTTGCCGACCGGGATCGGGGATTAGCTTGGATTTCGGTCTCGGAGGGGACGATAGGCTTGGAGGTCAGGACCTTCAGTTGCCCGGTCTGCTCCGCCGACCGAAACACATGCTTCACCAACCGGTCTTCGGTCGAGTGAAAACTGATGATCGCGATCTTTCCACCCGGCTTGAGATGATCCGGAGCAACTCTCAGAAGTTTTTCCAGATTTTCCATCTCACCGTTGACCACCATCCGAAGGGCTAAAAAAGTTCGGGTGGCAGGGTCGATCGGGATTGATCGGTCGCTGCCTCTCGGGACGGGTACAACACTCCGGACCAGATCGGCTAGCTCATCTGTTGTATTAATCGGCGAACGCTTGCGTGCTTCCACAATCTTTTTCGCGATCCTTCGGGAAAATCTTTCATCGGCCAACTCGTACAGTACCGTAGCAAGTTTTTGCTCGGACCAGGTGTTCACAATCGTCCGGGCTGTTAACGGATTTCGGGGGTCCAGACGCATGTCCAGGGGGACTGGATTTGAAAAAGACAAACCATATTCCTGCTCAAACAGCTGATTCGTGCTCACGCCCAGATCCGCCAGGATCAGATCTACCCGGGGATGGTTTGCTTGACGGAGTACTTCGATGAGTTCTGAGAAATTGGCGTGAAAAAGCCTGACTTGAGTGGTTAAATCGGATTTAGCCAACCGATCCCGGGCATATGCCAGGTTTCTCGGGTCATAATCCATTCCGATCAAGGTCCCGTGGGGGGCAATGGCCTTGGCCAAAGCCAAGGAGTGCCCGCCCCTTCCTACCGTTGCATCGACTACCAACTGACCGTCATGAGGTGAACACCATTCCAGGATCTCGTTGAGTAAGACGGGGTCGTGTCCGGTCGGGGGAACTTGCATGATGGTACGATTAAGATTTAATCCGAACAAACTTTCAACCCCATACTCCACCCTTTAAGGTCGCTCGATGGGATTTGTAGATGCACCATCCGTTGAATTAATTTGATTTAACTTGCCGAATGAGATCCAATTGAATATAGTTTGGTAGGTGTTAGCATATCGACAGGAAATTAATTTTTTAATTCCTGTTGATAATATTTATTTTCATAGATCGAGGGACATCAGGGATATACCCTGCCCTTCGGACCTGATTAAAAGGCGAGGTCGGTCCTCCATGACCGTAGCGCTGCAACGCTGCCCGCGATCCCTGCGAGTACCTCACCAGCACACTGCTTTGTCATACCGTCGCCTTGCAACAATCCATTGTTGGAAGGTCTGCACGGTTTTCCCACACCCATGTTGGTAGAATGTCATGACCAACGTTCCGACGGACCCGATCCGCTAGAACACTTTGTGCGGGTATTTCTATTGTTTACGAGTCGCTCTACCTTCCTAGAGCCTGATTGACATGCATCCATCCCTGGCTGCAATTTCGATCCGACCGCTTACTCTTGGGTTAACGCAAGCTGGTCCGACATTGAGCTGATCAACTCCGACATCTGCTGTTGCAGCGTCACCTGCTCGTTCGCCCAGTCCGGACGATTCCACAGTTCAAGATGATCCCCGGCACAGACGATCGTGATCTCCCGATCTAACTTCAGACTTGTAACAGTTTTAGGTGACAACAGGATGCGTCCTTGCTTATCCCATGGCAACCGAACCGCCTGCCCGAAGACTGCCCGCATAAACAACTGCTCACGCGGAGTCGGAACAATCCCAACCTTCACATGGCCGATTCGCGAGAAATGGTATTTTTCCGGGTACAGAAAACCACGACCGCCCATATTCACCAAAACCAACACATCCGTTTCGCCATACGTCTCTAGACGTTTGCGAACTTCTGCAGGTACGAGCAGACGACCTTTGTCGTCGATCGTTAACTCGTGCTCGCCGATGAGTGGAAACCATGGTGGCATTGGGAACAAAACCCATTAATCGCTCTCAACAACCACTTTTTACCACTTCTCTCCCCAGTATGGCAAGAAAAGAATTTCCGGACCTACAATTTTTTTTAAAGTTCGGACTCTGTTTGTGACGATAGCGGACTTCTTGGGTCTTTATGAACCATTTATCCACATTTTCGCCACTTCACCACTGATCCGACTGTGGATAACTTGTCACTCTTTTTTTCTTCCGATCCGCAAACAAGGAACTTAGTCTGGTCAAGACCGGTGGAAGAAAGTGGGAAAACCTGAGGAACTTTAGAACCGGATTGACTCACCTCCCGCTCCTGAAACCCCTAGGAAATTGATTTCTGGTGCGTGATCCGTCGGCAAAGCAAGGAGTGAATCCCCGTCACAATGATCAGAAACCCCACGGGTACCCCGATCATACCCACGGCTTCCCAGCCCTGATGCAAAACCGTGACGACCCCAAGAGTCGGAGATACATACGCTATCACACCGTCCCCGGCGATCGCGCGTCGACCAAACTCCCATACCAAGTAGAGAAAAACAGGTCCTCCGACGGTCAGAATCAACATAATTGACTTCAATAAACTGTGAACCGCCAAAGACCTGATCGACCCGATCCAAGTCAACACCCCCAGCCACAACATCAGATTTACCATCCCTGGAACCGACTGACTGAGGGTGGATCCGCTTTGAACCATCGCCAAGGCCAACATCGGAACAGCAACGGTTGACGCATAAACCCAATCACACCACTGTTTGAGCAATGCTTGACCCATAACACAGGCCAGAAACAACTGAACCGCCACCATCCCAATGGCTGACCAGGTTTCTCCGGTCTCAGGCCACTTGGCGGAGAGTTTTTACCCGACCGGCCATCAATCCCAACCAACCCACCTGCGCAACCGACCAGACCAGCCAAGTCACCCATTCATCCTCTTTTGGCTGACGATCCCTTTGTTCACTATATTGTCCCTGGTTATGGAACATTTGCTGCGATTCTACCGCAAAACATGGTGGCTTTGGCTCGTTTTCACGATCCTGTTCATCGTTTTGGGGATGTATGTGATGCCTTTGTTCTATATTTTTATTCCCGGGCTTCTGGGATATTCCCTTTATTTCGGGATCGTCCGGGGTTCAGAAATGCAGGACTGAAACCGCGCCTAGTTGATTCAAGCCGCCCGTGTCCACTCAGACCACATCCGTTCATCCACAACTTTCACTTTGTGAACGGGTCTGGTCTTTGAGATTTTATCCGGAGATTTGTTGTCTTGTCTCAAAACACTCCCCAACAACCCCAAGGCTGCACAAGTAATGATCAATCCCGATCCCCCCGAACTGATCAAAGGTAAAGACAAACCCTTGGTCGGAACGCTCACTGTTGCGACCGCGATATTAATCGCTGCCTGGGTGCAAATCATCATTCCCACCCCAAAAGCCAGCATCCTGCCAAAAACCCTGCGGGTGACGTTTGACCGCCTGCCAAGCCAAAACCAGGATTCCCAAATAAAAACGTAATGACCAATGCTGCCCCGAAAAAATCCTAGCTCTTCGCAAATCGTCGCAAAAATGAAGTCGGTGGTATCTTCGGGAAGGTATCCGAGTTTTTTGGATTCCTGCACCGATACCCGTCCCGCTTAACCCTCCGGTCGCAAAGCTCAACAAAGACTGAATCATGTGATAACCCTCCTGTTGGGGAGCGGCATACGGGTCGAGAAATGCGGTCATTCGACGCCAACGGTATTCTTTGTGATGTACAAACCAAAACGCCAACATCAACGCAGGCGGAATCACCACAGCCAAATGCCAGAGCTTGACCCGACCCACCAGCAACATCGCAAACGCCACTACCCCGATCAACGCAGCGGTCCCGAAATCCTGAATCACCACCAACAGACACATCAGCCCGATCGGGACCAGCGTTAGAACAAAATTGCGAAACTTTCCCAGATCGACCGGACGTGCAGTCAACCACCAAGCCAGAAAAATGACCACCCCCCACTTAGCCAGTTCCGAAGGCTGAACCTGCATCACCCCCAGAGGCAACCAGCGTCTTGCCCCGTTTTTTTCAATCCCCAGACCCGGGATCAGGACCATCACGCACATCAATCCCGCGATCAACAAACACCCGATCGGGGGGTGACACCACCATGACCGCTGAGACGGCCACAACCTTGCATAATCCGTCCGACGAATCAACAGAAATAAACCAACACCGATTCCGGCAAAAATCACCTGTTTCTGTGCCAGATCCGTCATCCGAAACGCTAAAGCCTCTTCTTTTCCCAAACCTTGGGCGGAAAGCGAGGGGCTACGCAGGTTCGAGGATGCCGATTGCACCATGATCACTCCGAATCCCAACACGGCTAGTAGGATCAACAACAACAGATCATGATTGCGCAAACGGTAAATTGAATCGTCCATATGTCCTTAGTTATCGGACGATAACCGGTCCGGACATGAACGAACCTGATGGACGGAACGGGGTCGCTTTACCATACCATCTTGTGCACCTTTGGATATGGGCACTATGGTGGTAGGCATTGAGATCGGCTTAGTTTGGTGTCGTTTCCGTTGATGGAGGTGGTAACGGAGGAACCGCGGTGTACGTCGGGGGAAGCTGTACGCCCGTAGAAACCAGTCCTCCCCGTTGCTGATAGAACGTGTAAGGCATGGTCACGAGATTGAGCAAGTAGGTTCCGGTATCCGCAAAATAGTACTGGTAAGGCTGAAGATCGGATCGGGGACTGTACCCGAACCCTACTGACCAGCTCGGGGTATCACCGTTGGCGTAGTAAGCGTAGGTCGGTTGCCAGTTCCGTTGTTGCATGGCTTGATCAACCACCAGCGGTTCGGTGTTGACCAAACCAACCGAGGATGTCGATGTTTCCACACACCCTACTGATAGAAAAACGGTCGTCACCACTGATACCGCTTTGAACCATGATTTCATGCCACTTTCCTTTCAATCCGTCGAATCAAGTCCTCGCACTATTGCAGAAACTTTTTCCGTCCGAGTCAAGGGTTCCAAAACCGGTCCCATTCCGATCGAATGGTTCCGTCTGCCGGATGTTCGGAACTACCAGGCTGGGGGGCCTTTTTGGGGTCGTGATGGGAAGGACCGTAAGAAAACGGGTCTTTCAATGCTGAATCCTGACGGTCTCGGACCGATCCCCCCTCGGTTCCTGCGGTGGACTCGCACCCGAGCATGACCATCCCGGTCAGACAAACCCATGCCCATCGAAGTCGACTGTTCATCGTGATTTTCCTTCGGAATATTCGATCGAATAATTCGGGGCTTCTTTGGTGATCGTAATGTCGTGGGGATGGCTTTCGGCGACGCTGGCACTGCTGACCCGACAGAACCGGGCGTTATTTCGTAATTGTTCGATGTTTTTGGTTCCGCAGTAACCCATCCCGGCACGCAATCCGCCGACCAACTGGTATACAAAATCACTCAAAGGTCCACGATACGGGACCCGTCCTTCCACGCCTTCGGGGACCAGTTTGCTAGCCGAGGATACCCCGGACTGACCATATCGGTCCTTACTTCCCTGAACCATCGCACCTAGCGAACCCATCCCACGATAGCTCTTATAACGACGTCCCTGATGGATGATCATTTCACCCGGCGACTCGTCCAACCCCGCAAACAAGGATCCCATCATGCAGCAGCTGGCACCGGCAGCGATGGCTTTGGTGATATCGCCCGAATGACGGATGCCCCCGTCGGCAATGATCGGAACTCCTGCAGGGTCAGCAACGGATAACGCATTCAGAATGGCTGAGATCTGCGGAACTCCCACCCCGCTGACGATCCGCGTCGTGCAGATCGCACCAGGACCAATGCCTACCTTCACACCGTCGACCCCGGCTTCGATCAGGTCTTTAGCCCCTTCTGCGGTGGCGACATTCCCGGCGATCACTTGAATATCCCAGTTTCGTTTAATTTCCCGGACCGTCTCGATCACATTTCGACTATGACCATGGGCGGTGTCCACAATCACCACATCAACTTCCGCCTGGATCAGGGCTTCGACCCGGGCAAAATCTTTTACTCCTGTGGCAGCTCCTACCCGCAACCGTCCACGGCTGTCCTTGCAGGCCATGGGAAACTGATGCAGCTTGTCCAGGTCACGCATGGTGATTAAACCCGCCAATCCACCGTTGGGATCGGTAATCAGAAGCTTTTCGACCTTGCTTTTGTAAAGAATCCGCTCGGCCTCTTCCAACGACGTCCCTTCAGGGGCCGTCACCAGATTGTTTTTGGTCATTACCTCGCCGATCCGGCGTGAATCGTCTTCCTGGTATTTCAGGTCTCTTCGGGTGAGAATTCCGACCAGTCTGGGCAACTTACCGTTACCCATCGAACGAGCACGCACGCCGATCTGCGAAGCATCGATCTCACAGATCGGAATGCCCGAGACGTTATATTCTCGCATCACCCGTCGGGCATCAGCAATCGTGTGCTGAGGCGACAGAACGATCGGATCCACGATCACCCCGTTTTCCGACCGTTTGACCTTCTCGACCTCACGGGCCTGGGCTTCGACGGACAGATTCTTATGGATGATCCCGATCCCTCCCTCCTGCGCCAGCGCAATGGCTAGTGCGGATTCGGTCACGGTATCCATTGGCGCCGAAATCAGGGGAATATTGATCTCGATTCCACGGGTCAACCGCGTTCTGACGTCGGCATCGGTGGGCACAAAATCACTGTACTGCGGAATCAGAAGCACGTCGTCAAACGTGATCGCGTCGTAAACGATCTTTGAGTGATCCATGTAGCACAATTACGACGACGATCGAGGTGTGTCAAGCCGAAACCGGTCCGACGGACGGTTGATCCGACCGTTGACGGGTCAATTGACGGGCGGTATCGCTCAGACGCTGATGGGCTAATTCACAGGCATAATCGACCTGAATGACTTTTCGATACCCTTCGATCCGTAACATCGCAGAGGAGATTCCGTCGGCCAAGGCCAAAAAGGGTTGATGCAATTTTTCAAACCATGCCATCGTACGGGCAAACGTCTGAGCATTGCCCCGGCATTGTCCGACGGGAAGGTCCTTGAGCGGGAAAAAACAGACTGTGAGCGGGTAAACGCCGAAGCAGTTCGTCCAAAGAATATTCTCCGGCTTCGGGGAGGCTCACGTGCTCGGTCGGAACGATGACGACGGCGACCTGTCCGTTCACCCAATAGCTCGCTGCGAGAAAGACATCGACATACCGCTTTTGTTGCTGAACGCGACGACGAGCACGTACGGCAGGTTCGATCGTCCCAAAACCCGCGATCAGTAATTGTCCATGGGGATATTGTTCGATACATCGATCCGGATCAATCGGATCAAGTTCCGAATGCGCGACGAGATCGAGTTTGATAATCCCTTCTCCGCTTCGTTGTCGACGTTGACGACGTGCTTCCTGTAACGGCATGTAAAGACGGGACAGCGAATCCCAATCTTGATTCTCCAATGCAATCTGTTCGGCTTCGGTCAAAACCTGTTCAGCCGACCAGTAATCCGTCGCCAGAAGATGATTCTGACCTTCAAAGCATAATTCCTGAACTCGATCCATGATACGAATTGTAATGATTTTTCATAATAAACCAGTGCTATCCGAACCCGCAAAGAACGTGGAACGGAAATGAGAATCCTTTCATTTGCTTTTTAACCCTTCTTTTGATCGACCGGCGAAGGATGTGATTAGAAAAGGAGATCGTATGACTAACTCAACATCTGGTATGAATCGTGAAGACCTTCGTCAGGCTGCAGAAACAGCGAAAGAAACCGCCCGGAAAGGGATCCACGCCGCGAAGGAAACACTCAATGAAGGGTATGAAACCGCGCGGGATAAGCTTCATGAAGGTTATGATTATGCCCGGGAACAATTGCATCACGCTTACGACACTGCCCGGGAAAGGGGTTCGGAAGCGATCGATTCCCTGGAATCGACCATTCGCGAACATCCGTTGGCAGCTTTAGCCGTCGCTGCGGGCGTGGGTGTCGTGATCGGTCTGATGATGCGTAGCCGGTAATGGTTGAGGAAATGGTTCCGACAAGTTCTGGGGTTTCGTTGGATGAAATCTCCATTCCTGTCGGGGAAAAGGGTAAGAATCGTGGGGGGATGGGATTTTTTCCTTGACCCCCATGATTTCTTACCTCGAGTTCAAAAACCGGACTGACTATGGGGAGATCCCATCGTGGCCAATCCGACACACTGGTCGGGGAAATTTGTGGAACGCCTGTTGATGCTTTGGTGAAACGGGCATGTCGGGAAGGGATGGATCGTCATGCAGGGTTTGGCAAACTTGCTTATTTCCGTAGTGGAATTGGCTGAAGCTGAGGGAAGAGCAGCCCACCGGGGGGTGATTCGTTTATTGACCCGCGCTTTGATGATTGTGATCGCTGGTGTTTTGACAGTGGTCGGGATCGGATGGATCGGCTGGGGGGTTTATTTGCTGCTTCATCATTTAGTCGGTCCGACTGGGGCTGCGTTTGCTTACGGGGGATTTTTGTGCATAACCGCACTGATTCTCTGGAGTTATGGGAAAAAAACCGCCAAAGGCTTCTGCCTCGAACCGGTCTCCGGATACTTCAACACAAACCCGGCGTCCTGAGAAAGAATCCGTTGTATCGCCAACGAGTCCGGATTCGGGTTCATCAAAACGTCCTGAGCAAGAGAACCATCATGAACACGCGTACGCTGACACCTCCCGGTGATGAACTTCAACGTGCCAAGGCCCGTCTGATTCAAACTGCCCGGGAAGTTGGTCCCTCGGCCTTGGTAAGACGACACCCCTGGTCCGTCATGATAGGAACCGTAACGGGGGCTTTTGCTTTGACCGCGATCGTCAAACTCTTGGCCAAGCGTCCGACCCGAGGTCGCTCGGATAGATTTGTCTCTGCTGCTTCGTCCAGACGGTCCGGGTCTTTCACGGGTCCGTTGATGCAATCCTTGCTGCACATGGGGCTTCCGATCATTCAATCCCAGTTCACGCGTCTGTTGAATCAAAGACGAAACGACACGGATTCCATCCGAACCTTACATTCGGATGATGAGATAAAAAAGGCCCCCCCTCATGCCTTGGGTTGATCCGATTACTCGTCGAGCTGCCTGGATCGTCATCGCAGCCGCGGTGATTTCGTTTCTTGCGTTGGCCAAAGCGTTTGTGCTCCCGTTGGCGTTGTCGATCCTTGTGGCGTTTTTGCTTTCACCGGTGGTTCGATGGGTCCAGAAACGAGTTGATTCTCATTTATTATCGGTTTCGATCGCGTGCCTGTTAGGCGCAACAGTGATCGGTGGTATCGGGCTGATGGCGATATCACAGGCGGTTGATTTTGCCGCACAACTACCGGCCTATCGTCACTCCATTTCTCGGAAACTGATCACGTTGAAAGGAACCGGGGACGGGATCATCGCCAGAACCCTCCGTACGCTGGCGGATATCGAAAAAGATGTTGAAACCGCTTCAACCACGCAACCTTCGTCACCGGCGTTGTCGATTCCTCCGATCCGAGTGGTCAATACCCAAGAGGTCGGATTACTCGAATCGACTCAAAACCTGATCCAGCCTTTGATCGAACCGGTGCTGGTTTCGGTCATAATCGTGGTGTTGGTGTTTTTGCTTCTGATTTACAGACAAGAGCTTCGTGACCGAGTGGTCGTTCTGGCGGGGACCAATCAATTGACGGTCACTTCTCAGGCGTTAGAAGACGCAAGCCAACGGGTGGGACGTTATCTGTTGATGTTGTCATTGGTCAACGCGTTTTTCGGTACCGCGGTCGGGGTTGGTCTAATGATCATCGGGCTTCCGAACGCACTCTTACTGGGGTTGATCGCAGGATTGTTGCGTTTTGTACCCGTCCTGGGAGCTTGGTTAGGGGCCGGTCTTCCGATTCTACTAGCGTTTGCGGTCATGGAATCGTGGTCCTCGGTCTGGGCGGTAATCGGATTATTCGCGTTCTTGGAAGTGCTGGTCAATTTCGCGATCGAACCTTACCTGTACGGGCACAGCACGGGGATCTCGGGAGTGGGGGTGTTACTAGCGATTTTGTTCTGGACCTGGATCTGGGGACCGGTCGGACTTTTGTTGGCGGTTCCGATCACAGTCTGTCTTGTGGTCTTTGGCAAGTATCTGGAACCGCTTGGGGTATTTTACGTCCTTTTATCGGACGAACCGATGCTATCACCCCAGCGACAACTCTACCATCGACTCGTCACAGGGGATGTCGTCTCTGCAGAACAGGTGTACTCCACTACTGTCAAGGACAAAGGCGCCCTTCGGGTTGCAGACGATCTGGTGTTTCCGGTTCTGGAAATGGCAGCCCTGGATCACCAAACCGGAAAGATCACGGACGAACGGTATCAATTGATTCTCGACCTGGTCGAGCAGATCGTAACGGAATCGGATCAAAATGCCCTCTGTGAAGTCGATCCTGTTTTTCAGCTAAATCCGATCCTGATCATTCCCTCAACCCAGTCAGATCGTGCAGCAGCCGTGGTCGTCAAACACGCCCTTCGGCAGAAACTTCCGGTACCGGTGCACGTCCTGAACAGTTCACTGGTAACCGACATCGTTCAAAGAACCGAATCAGAATCGATCCACACCACTGTTCTGGTCGGGGTGGGTCCGGAATCGACCGCCAGAAGCCGGTTGGTGCACAAGTCTCTTAGACACCGACTCCCCCGACTCAAAGTGTTGCTTCTGAACCCCGATGTCGGTCCGACACACGACAGGCCCGATACCCATATCGCTCAACAGATTCTCACTCAGGTGCGGACCCTGGCAGAGCACCTACGACAGTCTGTTTACACTTCGACAACCCCTGCGACTACCTGACCGATCATCGGCGGCCCAACACAAGATAGTCACATTTGTGCTATAAAATATCCGAAATATGCTATTTTAAAGGGCATTTTTTGTATTATTTTGCATCACAAGTGGTCTATTACAGGAAGGGCTTCATGGCAGAGGTAAAAACCGAAACGTCGGCAGGTCATGCCGCTCACACCAAGGCAGCGGACAGTCAGGAGGGGCTTCGAGGCAAGATCATCCGTCCGATCAACATCACATTTTTGGGTGCAGGGTCGGGATTTTATGCCCTACCTTGTGTCGAGATGTTCTGTTGATCCCCGGTGCCGACCCGTGGGGAGTTTCGGCTTTGTGACGTCGATCACAATCGTCTTGGTATGATGCATCAGGTCATTTCCAAATTGATCAAAGAGGACCGGACGCGAGGACGGTTGGACGGTCCGTTCCAGTCCCGATCGACGGGAACTGCTCAAGGGAACCTGATTATGCCGTCTGTTGCGTGGAAGTCAGCGGAACCGCGTGTGTCGCCATCGACAACGACATTCCACTGAAATACGGGATCGACCAGTGCATCGGGGACACCCTCGGACCGGGCGGATTGTTCAAGGGATTGCGAACGGTTCCGGTGTTTCTGGACATCCTACGAGACATGCGTGAGCTTTGTCCGGATGCGATCATGCTGAACTATACCAATCCGATGAGCATGCTCTCGTCCTGGCAGCCGGTCGGGCGGTCCCGGAGATCCAGCTGGTAGGGCTTTGTCACAGCGTCCAGGGTACCAGTCATGAATTGGCTCGGTATGCGGAAGTACCTTACGAGGAAATGGAATGGGAATGTGCCGGGGTGAACCACCTTGCGTGGTTTACCACCCTCAAGCATAAAGGTGAAAATCTGTACACTAAAGTGCTTTATGAAAAGTTCCGCAAAGAAATTGAACTGGCCTACCGCGAGGCAGAGCAAGGCAAAGCCGTTTTCGACGCACAGGACATCAAGTGGGGCCAGAAACAACGCACAACCCTATCAGACCCGCGATCTGATCCGAAAGGACATGTGCCTGCACTTCGGAGCCTTCATCACCGAATCGAGCGGGCACCTTTCAGAATACTTGCCTTATTACCCGCAAAAGTAAACGTGGACAGGCCCTCTTGCGACGGGGATACGACGGGGGAAGCCGGTTCTACGCCACCAACTGGCCGAACTGGCGAACAGCTGCCGATGAACATCGTGCCAAGCTCGTGTCCGGCGAAGCAAAAATCGATCTGAAACGGTCTTGGGAATATGCCTCATGGATCATCGAAGCCCGCGAAAAAGATTCACCGGTACGTATTCACGGAAATGTCATGAATTGCGACGTCCGTCCGGGAAAACAAAACGACGGCGAATCCGGCAAATTAATCACCAATCTTCATGGCGACTCAGCCGTCGAAGTGGCGTGCATGATCGACCGAAACGGGATCAACCCCACACGATACGGAAAACTCCCCCCTCAGATGGCCCACATCTGTGCCAGTCAGCAGGCGTATTTCGATCTTGCCGCTACTGCCTGTATCGAAAAGAGCAAAGAAGCGGCCATCCATGCCCTCATGCTCGATCCTTTAACCGCAGCTGTCTTGACACCCGGAGAAATCCGTGAAATGACCTGCGAAATGTTCGATGCCGAAAAAGACTATCTCCCCGGGTACCAATAATTACCCCTTCTCTTGCCGATAAGAGTTTCCACGGGTACGGATTCATCTCCGTACCCGTTTTCATTCCAATGACACCTATTTTGTTAGGGAAAACGAGATCGAACCGACCACCACCGGTCTATTCTCGTTCCCGATCTTCTGATGAACTGACGACGGGCTTGCGTCGGAGAAAACCAAAAGCAAAACACCCCAGCATCAGGATCCAGAATCCCCAGAACCAAGGTCCGTGCGTGTCGTGAAAATCCACCGGATGATGACCCGGACCGGTCGAAAAAACTCGATTCCCGACGTAATCAATACACAATTTCAACCCGATCACACACACCAGCAGATAAGCAGCGATTTCGAACCGCGGAAAACGCTCGAGCATCCGGATGAAGATCATGGCGGCAAAGCGCATCAGCACTACCCCAAAAAATCCACCGATGATCACCACCCAGAGTTTGGGGTTCGGTCCCTGCCCGTGATGAGGGGGGATAAACGCAATGGCTGCGACGATCGAATCGATGGCGAACGCGATATCGGTCATCTCAATGACAAAAACCGTCGGCCAGAACTTGGCATACTTCGTGGTCTGAACCCCAGGAACCGGGTTCTGCTCGTCGATAATGATGGGGTGTCCGTCGGATCCCAGACGAATGGATTCTTTTTCGTCGTTATCGTCTTCGAAAAACAGGTGTTTGATAGCGACATATAGCAGATACCCCCCGCCGATGAGTTTGACGACCGGGTATTCCAACAACCAAGCCGCCGTCGCGATCGCAGCAAACCGAAACAAAAATGCGCCAACCAATCCATAGGTCAGCGCCTTTTGTCTTAAATGCGGTGGCAACCGTTTGGCGAGCAAACCCAATACCAGTGCGTTATCAACCGAAAGCGATCCCTCGAGAACGATCAGAAGGGCAATAACCACCAAGTCGTAAGGTTGAAAAGTCTGTTGAAAAAAAGCGAGAATTTCCACTTGCGAAAAGATACGACGGGTAGAAAAGGAATCAGCGGAAAGACGATTATAATTTTTACAGTATTTTATAATCAGTTCGAACCCGAATTTTCTCCGCGATCGTGTGCCCCAAAGCCATTTCCCGTCCGTGCGATGTCTGAACCGTCACCGCCAGTGCGATCGGGTCGGACGAAACCACGGTTAGAACCGAACCGGGCCTAAACCCGTTATCGTCGGCGTATTTCAGAAAAGCCGAATCCTGATTATCGATCCTCACAACGGTCACTTGCTGACCTGTCTGGCATTCAGACAACGCGATCGCGGACTGGTTCTCGATGGTCCCACAAGCGGTGGGGATCGGGTCGCCGTGGGGGTCCACCTTCGGATGCCCTAGATAGTCATCCATCCGTTCGATCAGTTTGTCGCTCATCGCGTGTTCTAGTTCCTCTGCCTCTTCGTGGACTTCGGACCAGTCGAACTTCAGGACCTCTACGAGAAACAGTTCGACCAACCGGTGGACGTCTGAGCACGTGCAGCGCTAGTTTTTCCTCCGGCTTCGGTCAGAACAGACTCCGACCCGGGGTTCGTATCGGACCAGTCCGGCTTCGGAAAGGGGTGCGGACCATGGTCGTGACGGTTCCGGGGGACCACTTTCATAGCCGAGGCCAGTTTGCCCAAGGCCACCAGTCGATCCGGGGTCCGTTGTTGTTCGACATAAAGTGTCTTGACGTAGTCTTCAACCGTGCTAGTCGGCATGGATTCAGTTTACCCGTTCGAATGATCCGACGCACCGGTCAGACCCAAGTCTTCATAAATCGCCCGGTGGATCGCCTCTTGCCGGACCTGATGTCGGTCCTCCCCGGGCATACCGTTGCAACACCAAGCCACCACCAGCTCGTTTTCAGGATCCGCAAACGCACACGAGCACTGATTCCCCGAGTGCCCGAAAGTCGTTTCGGACGCGTAGGGCCCGTATCCGTACGATTCGGGTCGTCCGTATCGTTTGGAATCCAGTTTAAAACCCAATCCCCAGTCCACCACCTGCTTGAAGGTTTCGTCAAACATCCCCGTGCGTTGTCGACGAATCATCTCTGACACCCAATCGGCATTTAATAGTCGATCATCCTGTTGCAATAACGAGACATACCAGAGCCCCAATTGACGGATCGGTCCGCGGGCGTTGGCCGGGGGACGGGGGGTAGTCCAGGCATCGATCACTTGGTTACCCGGGAAATCGGGTTCGACCAAGGCGTCATCCTCTCTGACGACGGATTCGGGCATTCCGATCCAGCAATCCGTCGCCCCGACGGGGGCAAAAACCGATTCGCGGACGTATCGGTCGATCGACCTACTGTCCACCCGTCGGACGATCTCTCCCAAAATAAACCAGCTCGACGCCACGTGATAACCGGCTTTTTGCCCCGGAACCCAACCCGGTTCCTGACGAAGCGAACAACACCGTTGAACGATCTGATCCCACGTCCCGGGGGTAAAACTGTTCAGTGGTCCGCGAAACCCCCCCGTATGGGTCAGGAGATGAAAAATCGTGATGGATTGTTTCCCGTTCTGCGCAAATTCCGGAATCAGCCGACTGACGCGAGTTTCCAGGTCGAGCAAACCGCGTTGCACTAGCTGCATGACCGCGACCGCGGTGACGGGTTTTCCCGCACTCATCCAGAGCATTCGCGAATCAGGGGTCAATTTGATCCCGGGACGAGCATATCCGTAAGCCTCATCGAGAACCGTACGACCCCGATGCCAGACGAATATTTGCATCCCCGGATAAAGTTTCTGCTCTAACCCGTGTTGGATTTGTTGGATCGTTCGATGCATTCCCAACTCGTAACACATAAGTCATTGAATGGAAAGATGATAACAACGGACGTTGGGGCGCAGAAATTGCGCGGGTCTGATAAGAGGGCTTTTGTGAGATGATCGGAATGATAAGGACCGGATGAAGAACCTTAAAAACACGTCGGACCGATAACCCATGATCCGATCCGATGATTCAGGACATCTAAAGTACCCCGTCAACACAAGTCGATTCTATCGCCGTCACGTGAGAGGTCGGTCAGGTTGCAGCACGTGGACGAGACGGGATTGTCCCGTCGGGTTCAGACAACAGGAAAGGAGGCCAGCGACCGAATCGATAAGTCTGATGGAGTGCTGCCGGGAATAAGCCCTTGGTCCCGGTGGTCAAGTGAACAAGGGAACGTAGTCGGTATCAACGCCTCTCATTAATCAGTTTCGGGACCGCAGATCCCGGAAGCTCAGGCGAAGACGCCACGAAACGTCTAAGGAAAGACTAATGAGCAGAATTAACACCAACGTGAGCTCGCTGATCGCTCAGCGGGTCCTTACGAAAAACAATAACGTCCTCAATCAGAGCCTGGAGAGGCTCAGCACCGGTTTGCGGATCAACAAGGGTGCGGATAACCCTGCTGGTCTGATCGCTTCGGAGAACCTCCGGGCAGAAAAAACAGGCATTTCTCAGGCGATCGACAACGCCGAGCGTGCCAGCAACATCATCGGGACCGCCGAAGGGGGATTGTCTGAAATCAGCAACCTCTTGAACGAGCTTCAGTCCCTCGTCAGCGAAGCCGCCAACACCGGCGGGCTTTCTCAGGAAGAAATCGACGCCAACCAGCTTCAGGTCGATTCCATTCTCAGTACCATCAACCGTATCGCCGGAACAACCTCGTTCCAGGGCAAAAAACTCCTCAACGGGTCTCTGGACTATACCACCAGTGGTGTAGCCAGCACTGCCATTAACGATCTACGGATCAATGCCGCCAAGCTCGGAACCTCCGAAAGCCTCACGGTCACTGTCCAGGTCGTGACCAGTGGTCAAACCGCTAATGTTAACTATACCGGTGGGACCACGACCGGTGCTGTCACCATCGAAGTGGCGGGTAATCTCGGAACCGAACAACTCAGTTTTGCTTCCGGAACGACCACCGCCAACATTATCGCAGCCGTCAATGCCCTGAAGGATGTGACCGGGGTCTCGGCTACCTCCGCAGGAGGCAGCGTATCGTTCAACTCCACCGAATACGGCTCCTCACAATTCGTCTCCATCAAGGCCATTTCCGGAACCTTTACAACCGACGTCCAAAAGGACGAAGGACAAGATGCCTCCGTTCTGGTCAATGGTTCCAGCGGGACGGCCAACGGACTGGATGTCAGCTTCCGAAGCGGAACCGTGGATATCGAGTTCCGTATCGCCAACGGATTCAATCTTCCCGGTCAGACCAGCTTCAGCATCACCGGCGGCGGGGCCAACTTCTCTCTGGGTTCCAAAGTTCGAGAAGCCGACAAGGCCTCTTTGGGTATCGCTGCTGTGACCACCGGTTCGCTCGGGAAAAAATCCATCGGTTACCTCGACTCGTTGAAGTCCGGTGGCGAAAACTCCCTGAACAGCGACAACATCAACAACGCCCAGAAGATCGTCGACACCGCGATCAAACAGGTGGCTCAGTTGCGTGGACGACTCGGTGCGTTCCAGAAGTTCACCATCGGGTCCACCATCAACAACCTCGGTGTGGCCTTGGAAAACGTCTCGGCGTCCGAATCGGCGATCCGCGACACCGACTTCGCCGAAGAAACCGCCAATCTCACTCGTGCCCAGATCCTCTCTCAGGCAGCCCAGTCCGTGCTCGCTCAGGCGAACGCGTCCCCTCAGGCCGCCCTGCGTCTGCTCCAGTAGCAGGGCAGTTCCCGAGACTGGCAAGGTACGATTGAAACCTCTTTTCCTGTTAAGAACCCATCCCGTCCCCGGAACCCCGGGGACGGGTCATTTTTACGTCTTTTTCATTCAGGACTCAGAATGATCAGACCTTGATCCGGTTTATCAAAAGGCAGCGCCGGCGACGGCAATCCTCGATACGTACGACTCAATCGTTGCAACTCTAAAGGGTGGATCACCACCCATATCCCTCTTTTTCTCAACGAGTCAACCGATTCTCCCAACCAACCGTCCACGAGTGATACCCCATGGGGGATCCGCACATCAAACACGGTTCGGTAAATCAACCGACCCGAATCCACTGGATATAAAAACGCTTGCGCGTCACCGATCAAAGCGATCGTCTTTCCCGATCGACAAACCGATTCGAGCTGTTCATTCATCAGCAATTCCGGGGTTGAAACCCGAAACAGACCCTGCCTGGCGAGATCCAACACGGGAACCAGCCAACCCCCCACCAAATACCCCCCTATCATCAGGTTTAAACCCGCCAGACCGACGGCCGCAAACCCCGGCCAAGGAACCAACGCCACCGCTAACCCCAGCAAAGGAACCACTGGTGTGATAAACCGTGGAACGATATGGGTCGCACCGATCCAGACCACCAGCATCCCCAATATCATGGTCCCCAGCACGATCCCGTCCGTAGGCGTTTTCCGAATCATCAGAAACAACACCGCACCCATTCCCGCAATCCAGATCACATAACCGAACTGTGGATCGATGAGGGTCCGTGACCATCCGTTGTGGATCCGCGAAGACAGGTCCGATTCTTCCGCGGGGGGGGCGTGGGCTGCTTGATACCGGATGACTTGATCTTGCATAAAATGCGCCGATCCAAACAGGTTCGTCGCCAGCGGGAAGACCGGATTGCCCGTCCATACGGTGTTACGGATCAACCAGGGACTTGCGACGATCACGCACGCGACCAGAACAATCATCACGCGGGCGAACCGACGTCCGACCGACTCTTGCACCAGCACGATCATTACAACCAGCAAAGCGGTCATTGGAATCGCGGTGTATTTGATTCCACAGGCAAAACCACAACAGATCCCTACGATCCACCACGCCCGTATGTTTCCGGTACGAATCCCCAGCAACAACCACCCCACCGCAAGCGTGGTATAAAGCATTACTCCGGTCTCGACGTACGCGACCACCGATAATTGAAACACCCAAGGCACACCAGCAACCAACAAACTCCCGGACCAGGCTCGGATCGGAGTTGCCCCCAGAGCACGGGCGAGATGTCCTACCGCCAAAACCGTTAGGAAACCATGCGCCAAAGTCATCATCTGACACAGGTACATTCCCGCCCAAGGTCCACCACGGAGCGTCATGGCAGCCAGATAATGCATCTCCATTCCCATCGGAAAATAGCTGAACGCATTGTGCGTCAATGGAATGATCCGACCGGCCTCGTACCATTCCCGGGGTACCTGCAGATGGTAACTCAGCACGTCGTACGGATGAGGGTCCATCGGTCTCCATAAAAAAACCGGGCATGATCGATACACAAACCCATGCCGCTGATAAAACGACAACGAACACGACCACCCACCCGATCCGACCCGCCACAGACGTTGCTGCGTCGGATCGGACACTTCCCTCACGATATTCGCGCAACCAACCCGTCAAGCCCAGAACAAAACCGAACGCGACCATCCCCCAAGCGGTGTAAACGGTATAGCTTCCCGCCAGACCTAAAAAAAGGGTCAGCAAACCCATCCACCCTAATCCGATACTCGTGGCAGTCACCCCACGGGCAGGCGAACGACCCACCACCCACCATCCCCACCCGCAAGCTGAGACCAGATATGCCGTCAGGACCGCACCGTCAACCAGCGTTCCGACCAGGACTTGTTCAAAAAATAGACCCGTCCCCCCCCCCCACCACCCCCAGAAACACTACCATCCCCACAGCAATCGGCAGACCGATCGACTTGAATCCACACGTAGAGGGGGTCGGCGAAATAGAGTCAGGTGTCGTGATCAACCGGTCCGTCGAGTTTGAACAGTTTTTCGATGGCATGCACGTAGGTCTGGATGTTGTCGTGAAGTTCGTTGGAACGCAACTGAGTGACCGGGTCATGAAGAATCTTTTGGACGATCCGGTGAACAAGCTCTTCCAGAAGTTTGCGTTGCTGATCATCCAGCTGCATCCGAGAAGCCGTGCGCTGCAGCTCTGTTTTGGCCATACGGGTATATCGTTGATAAATGGCCTCGATCATCGGACCGATCTGACGCTGGCGATTCCACGCCATGAAGGCTTCGACCTGCTGGTGAATGATCTTGCGTGCCTCTTCGACCGAATCCGTCCTGGATTCTCTGGTCCGGGTGACGACTTCCTGCAGATCGTCGAGGTTGTAAAGATAGACTCCTTCGAGTTCACCGACCGAAGGCTCGATGTCGCGTGGGACTGCGATATCGATCATGAAAATCGGTCGATAACGACGGGGTTTTAAAAGGGCTTCGAAGCGAGAACGGGTAATCAGGGTGCGTGGGTGACCGGTGGATGACACCACGATGTCAGCCTGAATCAGTAGAGAGTCCAAGTCTGACGAACTAACGCCGACCCCCCCGAACTGTTGGGCAATGTCCCGGGCGCGATCTGGGTTGCGTGAAGCGACCAGGAGTTGTCGAGGTTTGAGTGCTGCAAACTGTCTGAGGACCAGTTGCGACATTTTGCCCGTTCCGACACACAAAACCGTTTTGTCCGAAAATGTATCAAAGATGTGACCGGCGTAATCCACCGCCACGCTTGCTACGCTCACGCGTCCTTCCGACAGATGGGTTTGTGACAACACTTCTTTGCCGACGCTGACCGCCCGTTGGAAAAGCGGGTTGAGCATGGGTCCGGTGGTTCCTGCTTCCCGGGCCGATTCGTAGGCTTGGCGCACTTGTCCGAGGATCTGAGTCTCACCGAGCACCATGGAATCAAGGCTCGAAGCCACGGCAAAGAGGTGTTCGACGACCGCTTTACCACGCATTTCGTACAAATGAGAGGCGAACTCATTTTCGGCAAGACCATGAAACGTGCCGAGAAAAGCGAGGACCGTTTGTCGTGGGATGAGCTGATCGGCCGACAGGTACAGTTCTACCCGGTTGCAGGTGCTGAGGATGACGATTTCGCACCCCGGGATGATGCGTAGAAGCTCCGCGGATGCCTGACGCACCTGTGAGGGCGCAAAGGCCAAACGTTCCCTCACTTCCAGAGGGGCTGTGGTATGATTCAGACCCAGAAGAAGCAGTCGTTGCATGTGGTTTCATCCCGAAGACTCGAGCGGGCTCGATGTCGTTAATTTTTTCACGGACATGTTCCTTTCACCGAATAACTTGCACCAGACCCAGCGTTCCAAGCAACAGAACGAATCCTGCGATGCTCAGGATTGCGGTGCGACGTCCACGAAAACTGGGATTGATCGGGCTATGAAGCACCAGGGCATACAGCACATACGCCGCGACCGACAGAACGATTTTAGGATTCAAAAACCAGTGTTCACCGAACCGGGTGGATGATTCGACGACCCGCACCACGCCGGTGATCAGACCGACCGTCAGGAGCGCAAAACCGATGCTCACCGCGGTGTAGTTCAGGTGTTCAAGCCGCTCCAGGCTCCCGAAACGGGAATCCACGGGTGAATGTTTGTTGCGTAAACGGGCAGAAAGGATCAGATACATCACCCCGCAAGCCGCTGCCAACGCAAGAAAAATTGGACCGGTAAAGACCGACACCCGGTGCAGCGTCGCCCACAACGTGTGGGTATAACTATGAGGCATCACCGTCCCGAAAAACGCTGCTGACAATAAAAGCAATGCGACGATCGGTGAAAGTACCCAATCAATCCGACCGATCATTTTCTGACGTTGGAGGTATAAAGATACGATTGCGGTCAGAATCGCGATCCACAGAATCGCGTCGAAATTGTCGTCCAGTGGCAACCAGCTTCTGCGTTGCACCGCATGCCAGACCAGTGCGACGGAACTGAAGACTGTGCCGGCAACCGCGAAGGACAAGACGTATCCACGCAGCGACGCTTTAAACATGGAAATCAGCACACTGACCAGGAAACATCCGGCTGCCGTGATCGTGAGAATTACTTGTCCGAGGGTCGGTTCAGGCATTGTTGTTCAACTCTGGGTGTTTCTGGATCAACCAATCGCGCAGGGCTTCGATCCCCTGGTTGCTCAGAATATCCATCGCTTCATCCCCTGCGAGGGTGCGAAAAATGACCGCTCGTTGTTGTTGAGGGATTGACGGATGGTTTCGGATCCAGGGGCGTAGTTCTTTCATCGCTTTGGCCATCTGAGTCCAGCGGGGGTCCCATCGGCGTTGAATAGCGTCCCGGATACTAGCAGCCAGTGCGGCGCTGGCCGCCGAAACCGTTAACACCACGTTCTGATCGGTGTACTTGGCCGGGGTGGAAAAATCTCCGGGGTTCTGGTCGTCAAAATCCGACCGGTTGACCCAGATCTTCCTCTCGCGAGCGTCCGACACCACCCGGTCATTCACCTTCGG